>CAWEMP010000013.1:0-378698 GCA_963810205.1 uncultured Acidobacteriota bacterium | reverse complement strand
CACATCTCTCGCGACCGGGAAGTGGACGCGCGTATCCGCCGCGCTCGAGAACCGCCGCCTGATTCGGCCATTGCCCTGCCCGACGGCACCGAGCTGCTCGTCTACCGCTGACACCCGCCCCCGCGGGAGAGGCCTGACCTGGGCCCTACGGCGTGGGTGTGGGCGTTGGCACGTCGACGGGCGTCTCCGTGGGGGTGGGCGGCGGCGGCGTCTCCGTAGGCGTCGGCGTATCCGTGGGCGGCGGCAGCGTCGGCGTATCCGTGAACGTCGGAGTCGGCGTGTCGGGAACCGGCGTGTCCGTGGCGGTCGAGGTCGGGGTCGGCGTCGCCGTCTCGGTTGCGGTGCGCGTCGGCGACGCCGTCGCGGTCCGCGTCGAGGTGAACGTCGGGGTCCGGCTCGGCGTGAACGTCGGGGTCCGGCTCGCCGTGAATGTCGGGGTCCGGCTCGGCGTGAACGTCCGAGTCCGGGTCGCGGTCGCCGTCGCCGTCCGCGTCGCCGTCGGCGTCCGAGTCGGGCTCGAGGTGAATGTCAACGTCGGCGGAATGAACGTCCCCGTGGGAGTCGCGCTCGGCGTGAACGTGATCGAGGGCGTGAAGGTCCGAGTGGGGATCTGAGTCGACGTCAGCGTCAAGGTCCGCGTCGGCGAAAACGCCGAGGTCGCGGTCGGAGAGGAGGAAGGCGTGGGTGAGGCCGAGGTCGGTGTGACCGTCCCGGTCGGAGTTGCGGTCGACGTGACGAGCGGAGAGATCGTCGGCGAACCCGACACGACCGCGGTGGGACTTCCGACCAAGGGCGTTTGAGTCGAGGACGGGGCTCGAGTCGGAGACGCGGTGCTCGTGATCGGCGCGGTCGGGGGGTCCTTGAAACACGCGAGGGCGAAGAGCGGGAGCAGGAAGACAAGCCCGACGAGTCGCCATCTCCGGCCGAGGCCCCGGCCTTCCCCGCTCAACAGGGCCCTCCCCTTCTCATTCACGGTACCAAGATTCTACAGGCATCCGTCGCGGTCGACTGGGACGCCTCTTTCTTGGCCCACGCTACCGGGCGCTCCGGGACGCCGAAGTGACTCTAGTCACTCCTCTCCGGGCGAGTCGGGCTGGGAGTCGGCTCCGCGAACGGAATCGCCTCGAATGGTACTCGGACCACGGTCCAGGCTCGCACGGCGCGCCCGCGTTGAAGAGCCGGATCGAAGCGCCACTGCCGAACTGCCTCGACGGCCGCTTCCGTCAAACGGCCGCGAGCGCGCTCGAGAACGACGATGTCGACCGGCTCGCCCCGTTGCGACACCAGAACGCGCAGGACGACCACGCCGCGAATCCGCGCCTTCAGGTCGTTCGGCGGGTAGACGGGATTCCGGGTCAGAACCGGGCGAGGCGGACTGTCCAGTCGGTCCGACGGCACGACCTCCGCGGAAGAGGCGGTCGGCGTTCGGGTTGCGCGCGGGCCCCACGGTGTCCACGTGGGCACGCGGGTCTCCGTGGGAGAAACCGGCGTCCGCGTGCGCGTCGGCGTGTCCGTGGGCAGAGCGGTCGCCGAGGGCGGGATCGGCGTCCGTGTCGGCGTGCGTGTCGCGGTATCGGTCGGAACGGCCGTGGCGGTTGCCGAGGGAGGAACAGGCGTTGGCGTTGGCGTTGGCGTCCGTCGGCGTCGGGGTCGGGTGGGTGTGCGTCGGCACCGCGGTCGCCGACGGCGGGACGGGCGTTCGCGTCGGTTCAGGCGTCGGAGTTCGGGTCGGCACGGCGGTCGCCGACGGCGGAATCGGGGTTCTGCTCGGCGTACGTGTCGGAGTCTGTGTCGGCACCGCGGTCGCCGAGGGCGGGATCGCCGTGAACGTGGGCGTGAACGTCGGCATGCGGGTGGGCGTATCCGCCGGTACGGGCGTCGCGGAAGGAGGAACGGCTGTCGCCGTCGGCGTGAGTGTCGGCTCAGCCGAGGCCGTTCGGGTCACGGAGGGAACCGGCGGCGTCTCGGTCCACGGGACGGGTCCGGCAGGCGGACCCGCCGGGACCGGGGAGCTCGGTGCCTCGATGCTCCGCGCCGCCTCCCGGGGCTCGGCTTCGCTCGGTGGTGGACTCGGTGACCGGGTCGGTGTCGACGGGGGCCGGCGGCCGTTCAGCACGGCCCAGAGGACCGGGAGCGACTCGAGGGTCGCACGGGAGACATCGCGACGGAGCATCGCCTGGAACGTTTCGCGGGCCTGCGGATCGAGCTCGATTTCTCCGTAGACTCCGAATCGCCGTTCCACGGCGACGAACCTGTCGAGCGTGGCCCTCCGCTCCTCGGGCGGCCGGCCGGCGGCCGCCTGCACGATCGCGATGCGGGCCAGACACTCGAGTACGCGCGGCGGGCGGTCGAGCATCGAGAAGCTGGCGATCCGGAGATTCGCGACGGCTTCCGCGTAGCGCTGTCGGGCGAACGCCTCCCGGCCCGCCTGAAGGCGCAGCTGGCCGAAGTCGTCCCCAAGCGCAGCGCCGGACTCGACGTGGAGCAGAAGACCGACCAAGAAAGCTGCTCTCGGAACGCGCATCCGTGTTTGGGCGTCTCACCTCGAGAAAACCGCAACGCTGAGACTGCTCCCTACCCTCCCGGCCGTGGCGTCGGAGCGGGCGGCGGAGGACGTGACGAAGGCGTACCCTTCGGCTGAGGCCGCCGGGGGAGCCGAGCCGGGCAATAGCTGGCGAAACCGTGTCTCGAAGGTCGAGCGCACCGCCGGACTGACCTTGGCCTCCGCGCAGGCCGGTATGGTGCGCTGGATCTCCAGAAGGCGTTCCACCGTGGCCTGGGCATCGCCGTGTCGCTCGGCCGCACTCGTCGGCGACGGCGAGATAGATCAGCGACTCGCACAGCAGGGCCGGCCGTTCCAGAAATCCGAAGGCCGCGATGCGTAGCTGGTTGACGGCCTCGACGGGACGGTGGTCTCGTACGCCTCCTTCCCCTCGCGAAGCCGGGTCTCCGAGAAATCCTCGGACACGGTCTGTCCCGAGGCCGAGGAGGCGAGGGCAACGACGAAGCCCGCGGCGAACGCGGCCGCACGCGTCGCTGCCCTCCTGCTCGAAACGACCGTGGCCCACCTCCTCCGAACTCCGCCTCGAATTCGCGTTCGCCGCGAACACTGCTCTCCGGAGTGTACCGTCCCGATCGCCGGCCGGGCAAGAAACCGACGAACATCCGCTATTCTCCGCGCAGTGGACGAGCCGAAAACGAGCGCCCGGATTCTCGACGGAGCGAGCCTGGCTCGCCGGATCCGCGAGGCGACGCGGTCCGACGTGATGGCCCGGCCGGGACGGCCGCCGTTCCTCCGGGTCATCCTCGTCGGGCACGACCCGGCCTCGGAGGTCTACGTCGCTTCCAAGACGAAGGCCGCCGTCGAGGCCGGGATTCGGGCGGAGACGTGCCGGCTGCCTCCGGACGTCGCACCGGGCGCGCTGCTGGCGGAAGTCGCTAAGGCCAGCCGAGACCCCGACGTCGACGGCATCCTGGTGCAGCTTCCCCTGCCGCCGGGTCACGACGCGAAGCGCGTCCTCGATTCGATCGACCCCCTCAAGGATGTCGACGGCTTTCACCCCGAAAACGTCGGCCTCCTGCACCAGGGGCGGCCGCGCTTCGTTCCCTGCACGCCGGCCGGCATTCTCGCGCTGCTCGACGCCCACGAGGTCCCGCTCGCGGGCCGCCGCGCGGTGGTCCTCGGTCGCAGCGACATCGTCGGAAAGCCCGTAGCCGCGCTTCTGACCGCCCGCGACGCGACGGTGACGATCTGCCATTCCAAAACGCGAGAGCTCGCCGCGGTTTGCCGCGAGGCCGACGTCCTCGTCGCCGCGATCGGGAAGCCCGGTTTCGTGACTCGGACCTTCGTTCGCGCCGGCGCCGCCGTCGTCGACGTCGGGATCAACCGCCTGACGTCGCTCGAGGGAACACCCGAGAACCTGAGACGCTCGGCCCGGATTCGGGCCGATCTCGAGCGCAAGGGCCGCGCCCTCGTCGGCGACGTGGACTACGAAGACGTCGGGGCCGTGGCTGGCGTGATCACGCCCGTCCCTGGGGGCGTCGGACCGCTGACAGTGGCAATGCTCCTCCGCAACACCGTTGAGGCGGCCAGACTTCGGGGCGCCAGAAACTAGGGGGAATACATCCTGTCTCCGCATCACGCCCGGACTCTCGACGATCCGGAATGCCCAGACATGATCGGTCAGTTCACGCTGGATCGTGGGAAGGGTTTGGTCCCTCACGAGTGGCCGTCCCGTTGGCTTGGGAGTTGGCGACTTACGCACCACCCGAGGCTACCGGTCCAAGCGATACGCGCGCACAACGGAGCGTCGGTGGGCTGGCTGCTGGGTCTGGCGATAGGAAAGGACGGCCACGTCGTTGACGGCGACTGGCGGCTGGGCGCGGAATTGGACGACCGAGGCGGCGCAAGCCTCGAGTCGGAATTGCGAGAATTGGCGGGCCGGTACGTGGTCTTCTTTCTCTCCCGAGAAGAACGCGTCTACCTGGACGGATGCGGATCACTGGCCGTCGTCTATTGCTCGGATCTCGAGCGGGTCGCTTCTTCGCCCGGACTGATCCCGCGGAGGCCGTTGTCCGGCGACAACGAGTCGTTGATCGGTGCACTCGGATTGCCCGAGTCGAACGCCTGGTACCCGTTTGGCCTGACTCCCCGGCACGGGATTGAGCGGCTCATACCCAACCACTATCTTGACCTGACGCGGTGGACCGTCCACAGGCACTGGCCGCCGTCAGACTTCGCTGCAGGCACGGCCGAAAGGAAATCGGCCATCGCTGCGATTGCAGCCCTGATAGAGCGCACGATTGCTGGCGTCACCCGAGAATACCCGGCGCAGATGGCTCTAACTGCCGGACGAGACTCCCGCATGCTTCTGGCTTGTTCACGACAGCACTTGACACGGATCCGCTGCTACACCACCAGCCATCCGGACCAGCTCGCCCAGCGTGATTGCCGCGTCGCGCGAATGCTAGCCCGCAGGCATGGACTCGAGTATGAGGTCCTGCGGTGGGAGAAGGCCTCCGACTCTGACTTGAACGCGTGGCTCGATCGCACAGGAGCCTGCGCGGCGGGAGCCATCTGGGAGGGAGTCAAGACCGAGGAGCAACTGGATCCGGCGCGAGTCAATCTCGTAGGGCTGGCGGGCGAGGTTGGCAGGGCGTTCTACTGGCGGAAATCCGACAGCCCGACGACCTCGCTTTCTGCTTCGGACGTTGTCGACCGAATCCGCCTCCCGGCGCTGGAGGAGATCGGACGACGAGCGCAGCGCTGGCTCGATGGAGTGCCCGTTCGGGACACACTGGCTGTCTTGGATTTGCTGTACTTGGAGCAGAGACTCGGTGCTTGGGCCGGGCCGACGCTTTACGGAAGCGTCCGAAGTCGGTTCATCGTTCTGCCATTCAACGCGCCTCGGATATTTCAACTCATGCTGACTCTGCCTCAGGAATACCGCCGACAAAATCGCTTTCCGGTGGACCTGATCCGCGCACGCTGGCCGGAGCTTCTCGACCTGCCCTTCAACGAGCCGATTGGCTGGCCACGGTGGCTCTGGAAGGCTAGGAAGGTGGCATCCGCTGCCGTACCACCCCGGCTTCGCCCGCCCCTCCGTCAGGCGAAACGGTACTTGCGCCACCTCACTCGCGCCCGGTGACGAGGATCCGGCATCGCAAGACACTGTTATCAGATCTTGTGTGATCCTGTCCGACTTTGTGGGTCACTCCCTTCCCAAACGCGCCATCGATTGCCGCTCACGACGGTCTTCAATGCTCGCGAATTCCGATTGCAGACCACCCTGGCCCGTACGACCTTCGCTACAGCGCTTATAGCATCGGATTCCACTCGACATTGGAGCAATTCATGTACGAGACGTGCTTGATGAACGACACATTCGGGGCCGTGTTCACCGTGCCGAGCGGATTCCGTGTTCCAAGTTGGAGAGCGGATCCACGAAACGGCTGAAGGCGCGATTTCGCTAATCGCCTGGCCGAACGATTGCATAATGGCCGAACGGTGCGACAACCCATCGGCGTCTTCAGTCTGCGTTCACGAGACCGTCCCGGATGGCATCTGCCACTCCTCATCTCCATAGGCGCCATCGGAGGCGCCTCGGCCCGCCTCAACAAGCTCGCGAAATCAGAAACGATTGGCAACTCGCACGTCTGGCCTCGAATCCTCGTGGGCGCCGTACTCGTGACTCTCGTGATCCTCGCCCTCGATGCCGGCACGCGCCGGGTCGTCCGGTCCCTCCCACTCCGACCCGAAACCAAAGCGCGGTTCCTGAAGTACGACGTCTTGTCGTCTCTCGTTTTCCTGGTCCCCGTTCTTGGCGCATTCGGCCTGAATCTTCTCGCGCCCGCCACGGCCGCCGCCACGGCGGCGTACATTGCGACCAAGGCGATTCTCCTGCGCTCCGCAATGACCACCGACGAGCGCGATCGGCTCGTTTCTTCCCTCGGATGGCTGGCGTTTTTGTTCCTGCTCTCCGGCGTCGCGGCGCTGATCTACCAGATAGTCTGGCAGAGGGTGCTCTTTGCCGCCTTTGGCATCAACATCGAGTCGATCACGATCGTGGTGTCGCTGTTCATGTTCGGCCTCGGGCTGGGGTCGATCCTCGGCGGACTCGCCGCGCGCAAGTACCCCGAACGACTGGTCCCCCTCTTCGTCGCGTGCGAGACAGGTATCGGGCTGTTCGGCGTTTTCAGCCTGCAGCTCATCCGAGCCGTGAGCGATCTCGCCCTCCATGGGTCCCTGCTCGTCATGTCGATCGCCATTTTTTCCCTCCTGTGCGTTCCGACGATCCTGATGGGTGCCACGCTTCCGATTCTCGTGAGCCATCTCTTCAAGCAGTACAAGAATCTCGGCAAGAGCGTGGGCACCCTGTATTTCATCAATACGCTGGGGTCGGCGCTCGCGTGCTTTCTCGTGGCCGACGTCCTGTTCATCCTGCTCGGCGAGCAGGCTTCCATCATGGTCGCCGTCGCGTGCAACTGGGCCGTCGCGGGACTGGTGCTCCAACACTCCGGCGCACGCTGGCGACCGACAGGGACGAGGACGGCGATGCCCGGTAGTGACGACTCGCAGCCGTCTCCCGCGCCGGTCGTCGAGGGAGGGCGACGATGACGCGACGCACGGGCGTACTCGCTCTGTCCGCCGCAACGGGATACGTCTCGCTGAGCCAGGAGATCCTCTGGATGCGCGTCGTCTCCTACTGGACCGGAGGCAAGCCGACAGTCTTCGCCCATGTCCTCGGCGTGTTCCTGGTCGGCGTCGCCCTGGGCGCGCTGGCGGGTGAGAAGCTGTGCGAGCGCCAGTTTCCAAGGGGCTCTCGCGCCGATCGCGCGCTTTGCGGGCACGATGCTCATTACCTCGGCGGTCGTCTACTACCTGAGCATACCGCGGCCTTGTTCCTCAGGGCGCGACTCGGGATGATCGGCGTGTTCGGAGCGGTGATGCTCGTCTCGTTCCTGCTCGGAGGGATATTCCCCGTACTCTGTCACTACGCCGCGAGCGAAAACGAGGCGGCAGGAGTCACGGTGTCCCGAATCTATCTGGCGAACATCGTGGGCTCCACTCTCGGGCCGCTCTTCACAGGCTTCGTCCTGATGCAGCACTTCACGACGGAAGAGATCATCCTCTATCTCAGTCTCGGGACATTGCTCGTGGGGGTCATCGCCCTTCCCATCGAATGGAGTCGCGGCATCGTCCTTCGGCTGGCTCTCACGACGTGTGTGGGCGGCATGATTCTTCTCAGCTACCATCGGCTCTACGACAACCTGCTCGAAAGGATTCAGTTCCGGCGGCAGGTGGGTACCGTACAAGTATCGACTGGAGAACCGGAGCGGCATCATCGCAGTGACCGCCGGCAAGCGAACGCCGCCGACATCCATCTACGGCGGCGGATCCTACGACGGCCGCTTCAACACGGACCCCGTGAACGATTCCAACGGTATCAAGCGCGCCTACATGGTCGCCGCTCTTCACCCCGACCCCCACGACGTCCTGGAGGTCGGCCTCGCCAGCGGATCCTGGACTCGCGTCCTGGCCGACTACGCGCCGGTCCGGAAGCTGACCGTCGTCGAGATCAACCCGGGTTATCTCGACATCATCGCGCACTATCCCGAGCAGGCCTCGATTCGACAGGATCCGAAGGTGACAGATCGAAATCGACGATGGCCGGCGCTGGCTGAAACGCAACCCTCAGGAGCGCTTCGACCTCATCGTTCAGAATACGACGCACCACTGGCGAAGCAACGTGACCAACCTGCTCTCCGCGGAGTACCTGCAACTCTGTCGAAGTCATCTCAGAGACGGAGGCGTTCTTTACTACAACAGCACCCACGCCGAGGATGTGGCCTACACAGCCGCCCACGTCTTCAGGTACGTGACGCTATACAGGCGATGGGTGGCAGCCAGCGACAGCCCCTTTGATCTCAAACCATCGCAGGTCCGCGCCAATCTGCTCAAGTTCATCCGTGGAGGAAAACCGTTGTTCGCGGCGGATGACTCCGCGATGCTGCAAGTTCTCAATGAACTCTCGAACGCGGACATCAGCGACAAGCGTGCCCAATTGCTGGCCGACCGGCACCGATGGCTGATTACGGACGACAACATGGCGACCGAGTTCAAACAGGAGCGTTGGTACAGCCCGGAGTGGTCGTGGGCGGCCTATTGGAAGCGACGCGCCGAGGCCAGTGGCCCCCGATAGGTCGTAGGTCTCCCGAGTTCCGATTCGCGGCCTGGTTAGGCGACCCCACCGTCCGAAATCGAACAGTCTCGTCCCGGAGGCGCGCAGGAGGGCTCGGCGGCACGCCCTGCAGACGCTCATTGTTTTCAACGAGTTACGGCTCTCGCGCTCTGGCACGCTTCTCGCCCTGCTTTGACACCGTGGACATCATCCGCGAGGACATCTCCGAGAAGAAACGGAAGAAGCGGATCGTCATGGCGGTCGCCGGGGCGGCCGCGATCCTGCTCATCACGCTGGGCCTCTCGCGCCTGAAGCCCGCCGCGCCGACCGTCGAGAAGAGCACGGTCTGGATGGACACGGTCAAGCGCGGGCCGATGCTGCGACAGGTGCGGGGCCCCGGAGCGCTCGTCGTCGAGTCTTCGGGCATCCGCGTGCTTTCCTCCGCAACCGACGGCCGCGTCGAGCGTCTCCTTCTCGAGCCCGGTGCGCTGGTGCAGCCGGATACGGTGATTCTCGAGATGTCGAACCCCGAGCTTCAACGCGATGCCCTCGACGCCGAGCAGGCGCTCCGGGCCGGCCAGGCCGAGCTGACGAACTCGCGCGTGCGCGTGATGCGCGAGACGCTGGACCAGAAGGCCGCGGCCGCCACGGTCGAGTCCGACTTCCACCAGGCCGAGCTCCAGGCGCAGACCAACGAGGGCCTCTACAAGGAGGGCATCGTCGCCTCGCTGACCCTCAAGCTCTCGCAGGTGCGCGCCGACGAGCTCAAGACCCGCAACGCGCTCGAAAAGGAGCGCATGGCGATCGCCGAAGACTCGGCGAAGGCGCAGATCGAGGCGGCGGAGGCCCACTTCCAGCAGCTCAAGGTCCAGGCCGACCTGATGCGCTCGCAGATGGACGGCCTGAAGGTCCGCGCCGGCATCCCGGGCGTCCTGCAGGAGATCCCGATCCAGGTCGGACAGCGCGTCACGCCCGGCACCATGCTCGCCAAGGTCGTCCAGCCGAACAAGCTCAAGGCGCAGCTGAAGATCGCCGAGACGCAGGCCAAGGACATCGCGATCGGCCAGCCGGCCTCCATCGACACCCGCAACGGCATCGTCCCGGGCAAGGTCTCGCGGGTCGACCCGTCCTCGCAGAACGGGACCGTCACGGTGGACGTGGCGCTCGAGGGCGAGCTGCCGCAGGGGGCGCGGCCGGACCTGTCGGTCGACGGCACGATCGAGCTCGACCGGCTGAAGGACGTCCTCTACGTCGGCCGCCCGGCCTTCGGCCAGGAGAAGAGCCTCGTCGGCCTCTTCCGGCTGAACGAGGACGGCGACGAGGCCGTCCGCGTCAAGGTCAAGCTCGGCAAGAGCTCGGTGAACACCGTCGAGATCCTCGAAGGCCTGAAGCCGGGAGATCGCGTGATCCTCTCGGACATGAGCGCGTGGGACGCGCACGACCGCGTGCGCTTGAAATGAGAGTGGGGGAAAAGGCATGAGCTCCAACGGACATCCGGTCATCAAGCTCGACGGCGTCACGAAGGTCTTCTTCACCGACGAGGTCGAAACGCACGCGCTCTCGGGCGTGCACCTGGAGATCGCCCACGGCGAGTACGTGTCGATCGCCGGGCCCTCGGGCTGCGGCAAGTCGACGCTCCTGTCGCTGCTCGGCCTGCTGGACTCGCCGACGGAGGGCAAGTACTCCCTGAACGGCAAGCCGGCCGAGTCGCTGACGCTCTCGGAGCGCGCGCGCATCCGCAACCGGGAGATCGGCTTCATCTTCCAGTCGTTCAACCTGATCGGCGATCTCTCGGTCTACGAGAACGTGGAGCTGCCGCTGACGTACCGCGGCATGCCGTCGCACGAGCGCAAGAAGCGCGTGCAGGAGTCCCTCGAGAAAGTCGGCATGGCGCACCGCATGAAGCACTTCCCCTCGCAGCTCTCGGGCGGCCAGCAGCAGCGCGTCGCCGTGGCGCGCGCGATCGCGGGCTCGCCGCTCATCCTGCTCGCCGACGAGCCCACCGGCAACCTCGACTCGGTCAACGGCGAGGCGGTCATGAACCTTCTCCAGGACCTCCACCGCGCGGGGGCGACGATCTGCATGGTCACGCACGATCCTCGCTTCGCCAAGCACGCGGGTCGCACCATCCATCTCTTCGACGGACGCGTCGTCGAAGAGGAGAAGGGCGAAGAGCGGGCGCACAGCGAGGAAGAGCTCAAGGAAAGCGGCTACCGGATGAACTGATGCGGACCCTCACGCAGGATTTCCGCTACGCCCTGCGCGGGATCGCCCGCAACCCCGGTTTCACGGCGGTCGCCGTTCTCACGCTCGCGCTCGGAATCGGCGCGAACACCGCCATCTTCTCGATTCTGAACGCGATGATGCTCCGGCCGATGCCGGGGGTGGCCGATCCCGCACGGCTCCTCTGGATCACGCACATCGAGAACGGCCGAGCCGCCCGCGTCTCGTATCCGGATGCCGTGGACTATCGGAAACATGCCGACGTCTTCGCCGGAGTCGCCGCGGTGGACAACGTTCCGGTGCACGTCGCGACCCCCGACGCGACGGAGCGCCTCGAGGCTCAGATCGCCGGCGGAGACTACTTCCGGGTCCTGGGACTCGTGCCGGCCGCCGGGATGTTCTTCACTACCGAGGACGATCGCGCTCGTCGCACCGTCGTGGTGATATCGGCCGGCCTCTGGCGCCGGCGCTTCGGCGCCGACCCCCGCGCGGTCGGCCGGTCCGTGACCGTCAACGGCCGCCCCTTCACGATCCTCGGCGTCGCGCCCGCGGGATTCGCCGGTCTCGACCTCGATTCACCCCCGGACGTTTTTCTTCCGCTGGAGACGTGGCTCTCGGGCACAGACCGCGCCCGGAGCCTCGGCTCCCGCGCGTCGGCCCGCTTCCGCGTCCTCGCCCGATTGGCGCCCGGGACCTCCCCCGCGCAGGCCGAGGCCGCCGTGAAGGCGACGGCGGTGGCCAACGCGTCCCTGCGGCCGGCCGACCTGCGGAACACGACGGCTTCGGTCGAAACACCGCGGGGGTGGGTTCCGCCGGGGCACATGTACGAGATCCTGCCGATGGCGGGGCTGGCGCTCGCGGCGACCGGCCTCGTGCTGCTGATCGCCTCGGCCAACGTCGCCAACCTCCTGCTCGGTCGGGCCGCGCGCCGGCGGCGTGAGATGGGAATTCGCGTCGCCATCGGCGCATCCCGCGGGCGCATCCTCCGCCAGCTCCTGACCGAGAGCGTGCTGCTCGCCGGGCTGGGCGCGGCCGCGGGCCTGCTCCTGTCGTCGTGGGCTCTCGACCTGTTGCTTTCCCGATTCGACGTCCCGCCGCTGCTTCAGCCGGTCGTGGACGGGCGACTGCTCGCCTACGGAGCTGTCGTCGCGCTCGCGACCGGGATTCTCTTTGGGCTGGCCCCGGCCTGGAGCGCGGCTCGCCCCGACGTCCTCGCCGCCCTGAAGGGCGATTCGAGCGGCTCCGGGCGCCCCGGGCAGCGGCTGCAAGGCTCCCTCGTCGTCGTCCAGGTCGCGCTCTCGCTCGTGTTGCTCGCTGCCGGCGGCCTGCTGCTCCGGAGTCTCGCCAAGGCGGCCGCGGTTCCCGCGGGCTTCGACCGCGCGTCGGCGGGAGAAGTCGTGACGCTGTCGTTCGATCCGGTAACGCAGGGCTACCCCGAGGCACGCGCGCAGCAGTTTCGCGAGGCGATGCTGGAGCGCGCGAGGAGCCTGCCGGGCGTGCGGGCCGTCGCTCTCGCCGAGCTGCTGCCGCTGTCCAACCGGGCGGTCGCCGACGACTTCGCTCCCGAGGATCGGCCGGCCGAAGTACCGCAACAGGTCTTCTTCACCACGGTTTCGCCCGGTTACTTCGAGACGCTCGGGATCCCCCTCGTCGGGGGGCGCGACTTCACGCCGGAGGACCGCGCGGGCGGTCCGGCCGTCGCCATCGTCAACGAGACGCTCGCACGACGCTTCTGGCCGGGCCAGAGCCCCCTTGGACGCCGCTTCGCGACCGCCGACCGGCCCGGCGAGGGCTTCGAAGTCGTCGGCGTCGCTCGCGACGGCAAGTATCTGAGCCTCACGGAACCGGCGCGTCCGTTTGCGTACTTCGCGCTGGCCCAGGGCGCGCACCTGAACGAGAACATCCTTCTCGTTCGCGGCTCCCGCGGAGAGGCGCTCTCGGACGCCGTGCGGGCCGCGGCCCGCAGCCTCGACCCGACGATGCCGCTCTTCCAGGCGGAGACCCTCGAAGAGGCGTTGCGCCGTACCACCGCCGGCCGCCGGCAGGGAACGCTCCTGCTGGCCGGCTTCGGCGCGCTCGCACTTCTGCTCGCGGCCGTCGGGCTCTACGGTGTCGTGGCTTTCGCGGTCGGCCAGCGCCGCCGCGAGATTGGCATCCGAATGGCGCTCGGAGCGGCGCGCCGCGACATCGTTTCGCTCTTCGTGGGGCGGGGGGCCCGGCTCGCCGGGCTCGGCGTGGCGATCGGGCTGGTCCTCGCTTCGGGGATCACCCGCCTCCTCTCGAGCATGCTCTTCGGCGTCACGCCTCTGGACGTTACGACGCTCGCGGCCGTGTCGGCCCTCCTCGCCGCCGTCGCGCTCGCGGCGAGCGCCCTCCCGGCACGGCGCGCCGCGCGAATCGATCCGGCCTCGGTGTTGCGAAACGACTGAAGGAGCACCATGCCGACGCTCTTGCAGGATCTCCGTTACGCTTTTCGCTGGCTCGCCCGGAATCCCGGCTTCGCGGCCGTGGCGATCCTGACGCTCGCGCTCGGCATCGGGACGGTGACGACGATTTTCTCGATCGTCGACGCCGCAGTTCTGCGTCCGCTGCCCTACCGGGACCCGGACGCGCTCATGACTGTGTCGATCACCCACCAGGAAGGCAACACCCCGGCGGAGCCCTTCGCCTGGTCGTATCCCAAGTTCGAAAGCTTCCGCCGTCACGCGCGGTCGTTCGAGGCCGTCGCCGCCCACTCGACCATCGACCTGAACCTGACCGGCGTGGCCGAGCCAGAACGGCTCGCGGGAGAGATCGTCTCCGCCGCCTACTTCCCCGTGCTCGGCGTCTCCGCGGAGCTCGGGCGCACGTTCGCGCCCGAGGAGGACGGGGCCGCCGGCTCGAATGTCGCGCTCATCTCGCACGGCCTCTGGAAGACCCGCTTCGGGGGCGCCGCGTCGATTCTCGGCCGCGTCATCCAGGTCAACCGGGTGCCGCTGACCGTCGTCGGAGTGCTCCCGGAGCGGTTCGCCGGGTTGAGCGGAGAGGCCCAGATCTGGGTCCCCATGGCGACGGCGCCGGCTTTCATCTACCCCGAGATCCTCACCGAGGACGGGAACCACTGGCACAACGTGGTCGCTCGACGGCGGGCCGGGGTCGCAGCCGCGACGGCCGCGGCCGAGATGCCGGTGGTCGGCAAGCAGGTCGCCGAGGAGCACCCGATGGAGGTCTCCGGCGCGATCTGGAGCGCCTCGGCCGCTCCGTTAAACGACAGCCGCGTGGACCCGGCGCTCCGGCGGTCGGTTCTCGTGCTCTTCGGCGCGGTCACGTTCGTGCTCCTCATCGCGTGCGCCAACGTCGCGGCGCTGCTCCTCGCCCGAGCGGGCTCGCGCCGACGGGAGGTCGCGATCCGTCTGGCCATCGGCGCCGGGCGCCGGCGCATCGTGCGCCAGATGCTGACGGAGAGCATCGTTCTCGCCATCGCCGGCGGCGTGGCCGGCGTCCTGCTGTCGCTCTGGGGCGTCGAAGCGCTCTCGCGCCTGGAACGCCTGTCGGGCGTCGGCGATCCCTCCTTCCTCTTCCGCTTCGCCGCGATCGATCTCGACGGGCGCGTTCTCGCCTTCGCGCTCGCCGTCTCGCTCGCCACGGGACTCGTCTTCGGCATGGCCCCGGCGCTTCAGGCCTCGCGCGGGGATCTCGCGGTGGTCATGAAGGAGGGCGGCCCCGTGGCCGGGGGCGGCCGGCGGCGCCTCTCCGCGCGCGGCCTTCTCGTCCCGGTCCAGGTCGCGCTCGCGCTCGTGCTCCTCGTGGGCGCGGGGCTGCTGACGCGCAGCCTCGCGCGCCTCTCCGGCTACCAGGCCGGCTTCCGGCCCGAGGGCGTTCTGACGCTGAAATTCGACCCGACGGGCGTGCTGGAGGGCGATCGCTCGCAGGCGATCGTCTTCCGTCGCGCGCTGCTCGAGCGCCTCGCGTCGGTGCCGGGCGTCGTCGCGGCCGCGACCGGCCGGACACCGCCCGTGGCGTCGCGCAACATGGTCGCCGTCGTGCGCCAGGTCGACGACCGGAGGTTCGGGGTCGATCAGGGCGCGGTGCAGATCGGGATCCACGACGTGAGCCCTGACTACTTCCGCGCGCTTTCGATCCCGATTCGCCGGGGTCGCGCCTTCCGCCCCGAGGACCGCGAGGGCTCGCCAAAGGTCGTCGTCGTGTCCGAAACGACGGCGCGCCGCCTGTGGCCCGGCCTGGACCCGATCGGCCGCCGGCTCGCGGCGACGACGTTCTACTTCGCCGAGGACCAGACGGCCGAGGTGGTCGGAGTCGCCGGCGACGTGCTCTACGGCCGCCCCGGCGAGCCACAGGGCCTCGACCTCTACTTCCCTTCGCTGCAGGGCGGCCTGAAGTGGGCGACGCTCTTCGTCAAGGCCTCCGGGGACCCGTCGGCAATCGCGCCCGCGGTGCGCCGTGAGATCAAGGCGCTCGCGCCGAACATGCCCGTCTTCGACGTCGTGACGATGGACAGGCGCGTGGCCCGGAGTTTCTCGCGCGAGCGCTTCGGCGCGGGGCTTCTGGGAGTGCTCGCCGGCATCGCGCTCTTCCTCGCCTCGGTTGGCATCTACGGCCTCGTTGCGGAAACCGTCTCCGCGCAGACGCGCGAGATCGGCGTGCGCATGGCGCTCGGCGCGCGTCCGGGCGACATCCTGCGGGGAGTTCTGCAGCGCGGCATGAGGCTCGCGGGTCTCGGCGTCGCCGTGGGGCTGGCCGCCGCGTTCGCCCTCTCGCAGCTGCTCTCGAGCCTGCTCTTCGGCGTCGGGTCGAGCGACCTCGCCACTTACGCGGCCGTCTCCTTCGTCCTCCTGCTGGCCGCGGCCGCGGCCTGCTGGCTGCCGGCGCGTCGCGCCACCCGCATCGACCCCACGCTCGCGTTGCGGCAGGAGTGAGCCGATGTTCTCCGACCTCCGTCACGCCCTTCGATCCCTGAGACGCTCGCCCGCGTATGCCGCCGCGGCGGTGACGATCCTGGCCCTCGGCATCGGGGCAAACACCGCGATCTTCTCGGTCACGCGAGCCGTGCTCCTGCGGCCCCTCCCCTTCCGCGAGCCGGAGCGCCTCGCGTGGGTCTGGGGCACGCGTGTGGATCGGGATCGCGCGTTCTTCTCGATTCCCAACTTCCTCGACACGCGGGCCGCCGCGCGCTCTTTCGACGAGCTCGCCGGGTTCGCGACCTGGGGACCCATCCTGTCCGGCGACCCGGAGCCCGAGCGCTTGTCGGCCGTGCGCATGACGGGCAACGCCCTGACGCTGCTCGGGGCCGCAGCGGCGGCGGGACGGGTGTTGGAGCCCGCGGACGCGGAGTCGGAGGCCGCGCGTGTCGCCGTGATCTCGCACGGCCTCTGGACGCGGCGATTCGGGGGCGACGCCTCCGCACTCGGCCGCTCGGTGCTCCTGAACGGCGAGGCGTACACGATCGTCGGCGTTCTTCCGAAGGAGTTCCTCTTCCCGGGCGCGGACGATGCGGAGCTCGCTGTGCCGTTGTCGCTCGGCGCGGATCCCCGGCGGACCGAACGAGGCTCGAATTTCCTCCGCGTCTTCGGGCGCCTCGTCGACGGCGCCGACGCCCGCGGCGCCGCGGCGGAGCTCGCCCCCATCACCGCCCGCCTCGCCGCGATGTACCCGGACGAGAACGCGAAGCTGACAGCGCCGCGCGTGCTGCCCCTGACCGAAGAGATCGTGGGCGCGTCGCGGCAATTGCTGGTCGTGCTCTCGGCCGCCGTGGCGCTGCTTCTGCTCGTCGCCTGCGCCAACATCGCCGCCCTCGCGCTCGTACGAGGCCTCGGGCGCCGGCGGGAAGTCTCGGTTCGCAAGGCGCTGGGAGCCGGGGCCACCCGGCTGATCCTGCCGTTCTTCGCCGAGGCGGCGCTCGTCGCGGCCGCCGGCGCGGGAGTCGCGCTCCTGGCAGCCCGGCAGGCGATTCCTCTGCTTCTCGCCCTGGCACCCTCGTCGCTCCCCCGGGCGGCGACGGCCGAGGTCGACGGCACGGCCTTCCTCTTCACCGCAGCGCTGGCCGCCGCCTGCGCGCTCGCCTGCGGGCTCGGGCCGGCGCTGGTGGCTGCCCGCGCGCCGGCCGCCGGCAGCCTCGGCGACCGCGCCTCCGGCGCTGCACCGAAGAACCGCCGAACGCGTCTCGCCTTCGTCGGCGCTCAGGTCGCAATCTCCGTGACGCTGCTCGCGGGCGCGGCGCTCCTGTCGAAGAGCTTCGCGCGGCTGATGGCCGTCGACCCGGGGTTCTCGCCGGACCGCGTGCTCTCCGTCCGGCTCACGCTCGGAAAGGCCCGGTACCCGGACGCGGATTCCGCCGCCCGCTTCCTCGAGACCGCCGCGTCGAGGCTCCGGGACCTTCCCGGCATCGAGGCGGCGGGCGCCGCTTCGGTGCTGCCGCTTTCCGGAATGAACGCGCGACAGGACTTCGAGATCGTCGGCCGTCCCGCGGCGAAAGCCTCCGAGACTCCCGGCGCGCAAGCACGCTGGGTCGACGCCGGCTACTTCTCCACGCTCCAGATCCCGGTGCGGCGCGGCCGCGCCTTCGGCGTCGGAGACGACGCCCGCGCGCCTGGCGTCGCCGTCATCGACGACACGCTCGCGCGACAGCTCTTCCCCGCGGGCGATGCGGTCGGCTCGCGGCTTCGCCTGGAGGACGCCGAGGAGCGGCCGCGCGAGGCCGAGATCGTGGGCGTGGTCGGCGGCGTCAAGCACTTCACCCTCGAAGAGCCCCCGCTCGGAACGCTCTATCTGCCGGCCGCCCAGATCCCGGAGAACATGCTGTCCCTTCTGCTGAACAACGTCAGCCTCGTCGCACGCACACATCTCGCACCCCTTTCGTCCGCCCCGGCCGTGCGAAAGGCCTTGCGCGAAATCGATCCCGACGTTCCGACCGGCAACGTGCGGACGATGGACGACGTCCGAAGCGCGGCGCTGGCCGCGCGCCGTTTCACGGCGCTCCTCTTCGGTCTGTTCGCCGCGGTGGCCGCCGCACTCGCCGGCCTGGGGCTCTACGGAACCCTCTCGCAGCTGGTGGCGCAGGATCGCCGGCCGATCGGCATTCGCCTCGCTCTCGGCGCTTCTCCGTCGGTCATCCTGCGCAGCGTTGCGGGGCGGGGCCTGGGTCTCACGCTGGCGGGGATCGGTATCGGCCTCGCACTCGCGCTCGCGCTGTCGGGCCTCCTCGCGGCGTCGCTGTACGAGGTCTCTCCCGCGGACCCGTGGGCCCTCCTCGGGGCCGCGGCGCTGTTGCTCGTCGTCGCCGCCGCCGCGAGCATCATTCCGGCGCGCCGCGCCACCCACATCGATCCGGCCATCGCCCTGCGGAACGAGTGAGGACGCCATGAGCACGCTTCTCCAGGACCTGCGCTTCGCCCTGCGGACCCTCGGCCGAAGCCCCGGCTTCTCGGCCGCGGCCATCCTGATCCTGGCGCTCGGCATAGGCGCGAACACGGCCATCTTCAGCCTCATCGACGCCGTGGTGCTGCACCCGCTGCCCGGCGTGGCTCGCCCGGGCGAGCTCGTCGATCTCTCGGGCGAGACCGTCTCGTATCCCTGGTACCGGTCGATGCGCGAGGCGACGGCGCCGGCCGCCGGCTTCGCCGCGTGGCGCGAGCGCACGATGAGCCTCTCGGTCGGCGCCCTCGCCGAGGGCATCCGCGGCGGCGTCGTCTCCGGCAACTACTTCGAGGTTCTCGGCACGCGCGCGCACGCGGGACGCCTGCTCACGCCGGCCGACGAGGAATCGGGCGAGGCCCTCGTCGTTCTGGGCCACGGCCTCTGGAAGAGCCGTTTCGACTCCGACCGGGCGATCGCGGGGAAGGCGATCCGGTTGAACGGCGCCCCCTTCACCGTGATCGGTGTGGCGCCGGAGGGCTTCCGCGGCACCGCCTTCGGAGGGTCGCCCGACCTGTGGGTCCCGATCGGGGCCTGGCCGCGACTGGCCACGGGCGAGTTCCAGCGGCTCGACCTCCACAAGCGAGGATGGGGCTGGCTCTCGGTCGTCGGGCGCCTGAAGCCCGAAGTCTCGATCGCGCAGGCCCAGGCCGCCGTCGAGGTCGCGGCGCGCGCAGAGGCCGCTGCCTTTCCGGACGACACGTCCCCGGACGCGCGTTTCACCCTGCGCTCGACCCTCCGCGCCGCCGCCGGCTTCGGCGAGGAGGGCAATCCGGTGGGATTTCTCGCCATGCTCGTCGCCGCCGTCGGCGTCGCTCTCGCGATCGCCTGCGCGAATCTCGCCAACCTCCTGCTCGCGCGCGCGGCCGCGCGCCGGAAGGAAATCGCCATCCGGCAGGCGATCGGCGCGAGCCGCTCGCGCCTCGTTCGGCAGCTGCTGGCCGAGAGCGTCGCGCTCGGAGTCCTCGGCGGCGCCGCGGGCCTGCTCGTGGCGAGCTGGTCGCTCGGCCTCATCGCGAAGATGCCGCTGCCCGGCGACTTCTCCCTGTCCGTCTTTGCTCCGGCCCTCGACGCGCGGGCCCTGGGTTTCTCGTTTCTGCTGTCGGTGGCGACGGGCCTGGCTTTCGGCCTGCTGCCGGCGATCCAGACGTCGGGCCGCGCCGTAGGGACGGCTCTCAAGGAGGATTCCGGGATCACGGCCTTCCCCCGCTCCGCCGCTCGAAGCCTGCTCGTCGCCGCCCAGGTTTCGCTGTGCCTCGTGCTGCTGGTCGCCGCGGGACTTCTCGCCCGAAGCCTCCAGCGCGCGCTCGCGACGGACCTCGGGTTCCAGCCTCGCGGGCTTTCCCTTGCTTCGGTTCACCTCGGGCTCCAGCGTTACGACGCTCCCCGGGCCGGCGCGTTCCTTCGCGAGCTGCGGGAGCGCGTCGCCGCCTCTCCCGGCGTGCGCGCGGCGAGCTGGGTCGGCCTCGTTCCTCTCGACGGCGGGCAGTGGACGGAGACGTTCGCGATCGAAGGACGTTCGGCGCCCGATGGCCGTCGAGAAGAGGTCGAGATCAACGCCCTCGGGGCGGGCTTCTTCGCGACAATGGAGATCCCGCTCGTCGAAGGCCGCGAGTTCGACGATCGCCTCGATCGCGAGGGATCGGAGCCCGTCGTCGTCGTCAACGCGGCGATGGCGCAACGCCACTGGCCCGGACAGAGCGCGCTCGGGCGGCGCATCGACATCGCAGGCGCCGCACGCACGGTCGTCGGCGTCGGCCGGGATTTCCGGACCGGCTCGCTGCGGGACGGACCCGTTCCCCAGGTCTACCTGCCGCTCGCGCAGGGCATGGCGACCGTGGGCCTGCAGCCGGTCACGCTGCTCGTGCGCGCGGCGTCTCCGCGAACGGATGCCGTCTCCGCCGTGCGCGCGGAGATCCGGAGGCTCGACCCGAGTCTTCCCGTCTCCGGCCTCCGCACGTACGAAGCCGCGCTCGGGAGCCAGCTCGTGCCGCAGCGGCTGGGCTCCGCGCTGCTCGGCCTCTTCGGTCTCCTCTCGCTCACGCTCGCGGCCGTAGGCATCTATGCCGTGATCTCTTACTCGGTGGCGGGACGCACGCGGGAGATCGGCATCCGCATCGCCCTGGGCGCGCGGGCGGCCGAAGTGCGCTCGCTCGTCGTCGCGCAGAGCGCGCGCCCCGTCGCCGTCGGTCTCGTGCTCGGCGTCGCGCTCGGCGCGGCCGCCGCGCGCCTGATCCGCGGCTTCCTGTACGGCATCTCCCCGTCGGACCCGACGACCTTCGGCGTCGTGATCGCGCTCCTTCTCGGCAGCGCCCTCGCTGCCGCGTACCTGCCGGCGCGCCGAGCCTCGCGCATCGACCCGATCCGCGCCCTGAGGTCGGAATAGGAGGCCTTCATGGGAGCACTTCGTCAGGACTTTCGTTACTCCCTGCGCTCGCTGGCCAAGAGCCCCGGCTTCACCGCCGTCGCGGTCGCGACGCTCGCGCTCGGGATCGGGGCCAACACAGCGATCTTCAGCGTGCTCAACGGCGTCCTCTTCGCGCCGCTGCCCTACCCCGAGGCCGGGCGGCTCGTCACCCTGGCCGTCAACCTCTCGGTTCCCGAGCTCGAGGACCTGAAGGCCTCGACGCGCTCCTTCTCCGCAATGGGCGGCGCGACCTGGATGCCCATGGACCTCACGGGCGCGGGCGAACCGGTCAAGCTCAAGACCGCGATGACCTCCTCCGAGATCTTCGAAGTCCTCGGAGCGAGGGCCGTCGTCGGGCGCGCCCTCGCGGGCAGCGATGACCACAAGGGCGGCGAACGCGTCGTGGCGCTGTCCTACGGGCTGTGGCAGCGCCAGTGGGCGGGCGACCCCGGCATCGTCGGCCGCGCGATCACCCTCGGCGGCCTGCCCTACACGGTCGTCGGCGTCCTCGCGCCGGAGTTCCGCCTGCCGGAAGCCGAGGTCGATGCGTACGTCCCGGTCTGGGTGGCCTACCCGGTCGCGGCGGCCGCGCGCGGCGCGCACTTCCTGCGCACGGCGCTGCTTCTGGCTCCCGGGGTGTCGCCGGCGGGGGCGCGCGCCGAGCTCGCCACGGTCATGGCCCGTCTCGCCAGGGAAAACCCCGAGGAGGACCGGTACCTCACGCCGGACCTCGTGCCGCTGCTCGACCGGATCGTCGGGGAATCGCGCCGTCCGCTCTGGATCCTCGCGGCCGCCGTCGGCATGGTGCTTCTCATCGCCTGTGCCAACCTGGCCAACCTGCTGCTCGCGCGCGCTTCGGCGCGGCGCGGAGAGCTCGCGATCCGCACCGCCCTCGGCGCGCCGCGCTCGCGTCTCGTCCGGCAGATGCTGACGGAGAGCGTGGCCCTCGCCCTTGCCGGCGGCGCCTGCGGCATGGCCCTCGCGGTCTGGGGAACCGACCTCCTCCTATCCGCGCTGCCCGAGGCGCTTCCGCGCCTCGAGGGCGTCGGCGTGAACGGCCGGATGGTCCTCTTCACCCTCGCCATCTCGGTCCTCACCGGCATCGCCTTCGGCCTCGCCCCGGCGTGGCGGGCCTCGAGCTTCGGCTTCGCCGACGCGCTCTCGGGCGCGCGCGGGCACGCCGGAGCGGCCTCGGGCAGGCTCCGCAGCGCCTTCGTCGTCGCGGAGATCGCGCTCGCGATGGTCCTCCTCGTCGGAGCGGGCCTCCTGCTCAACGCGCTCTGGCGCCTGCAGTCGGTCCGCCCTGGCTTCGACCCGCAGGGCGTCGTGGCGCTCCGGCTGGACCTTCCCGAGTCGCGCTACGCCGAGGTGCCCGAGCAGACCCGCTGGCGCGAGCAGGTGCTCGCCGAGATCAACGCCGCGCCGGGAGTGCGGGCTGCGATGATCTCCGAGGTCCCGCTCTCCGGCGACGCGCTCAACCACAACTTCGCCATCGAGGGCCGGCCGGCCGTCCCGCTCGGCGAGGAGCCGGAGCTCTTCTCCCGCAGCGTCATGGGCGACTACTTCGGCGTCATGGCGATCCCGCTGCGCGCGGGGCGCGACTTCTCGCCGCGCGACCGCGAGGGCTCGCCGCTCGTCGGCATCGTCAACGAGCGGTTCGCGCGCGAATACTTCGCCGGCAAGAGCCCCCTCGGCGCCCGCATCCGGTGGGCGCGGGAGGAGGGCGAGCCGCGCTGGATCGAGATCGTCGGCATGGCGGCCGACGTGCGGCACTTCGGCCTGGCGCGCGAGGAGGAGCCCGCGGTCTACACGCCCTACGCGCAGTCGATGCAGCCCTGGAAGCGCTGGATGGAGATCGTCGTCCGCGGCCCGGGCGGCGAGAGCCTCGCCGCGCTCGTGCGGACGAAGATCCACGCCGTCGACCCGCTCGTCCCGGTCCCGGGAGCGCGGGCGCTGACGTCGATCGCCGACGCCTCGCTCGCCCGCGAGCGCTTCCGGACGCAGATGCTGGCGCTCTTCGCGGGGCTGGCGCTCGTCCTCGCCTCGGTCGGCATCGCCGGCGTGATGGGCCAGTCGGTGCGCCAGCGGACCGCGGAGATCGGCGTCCGCATCGCCCTGGGCGCCGCTCCGGGCCGGGTCGTAGCGGGACTGATCGGCGAGGGGCTCCGCGCTCACGGCGATCGGTCTCGCGATCGGCGTCGCCGCCGCCGCTCGCCGCCACCCGCGTGCTCTCGAGCTTCCTCTTCGAAGTCGGGGCCGTGGACCGTAGCGACCTACGCCGCCGTCGCGCTGCGCTTCTGACGGCCTGCGCTGCTCGCAGCCTGCTGGGTCCCCGCGCGCCGCGCGGCCCGGATCGACCCGATGCGGGCGCTGCGGTCCGAGTGAGCCCGACTATCGCGTTGCGAATGGAGTAGAGCCATGCGACGTCTTCTGCAGGACCTCCGCTACGCGGTCCGATGCTCGCCAAGCCCCGGCTTCACGCTCGTCGTCGTCGCGACGCTGGCGCTCGGGATCGGCGCGAACACCGCGATCTTTTCAGTCGTGCACGGCGTGCTCCTGCGCCGCCTTCCCTATCCCGAGCCCGAGCGCCTCGTCGGTCCCGAGCGGCAAGTCCACCAACACGGCGAGATGGGCGTCGCGTGGCCGAACTTCCTCGACTGGCGCGCGGGACCCGCTCGTTTAAGAGCCTCGCCGGCTACCGGACCGACCACGCCTGATCGGCCGCGCCGCGAGCCCGAAACTCTCCGGGCTGCGCCAGGTCTCGGCGCCCTTCTTCACTCTCCTCGGCATCGGGCCGGCGCTCGGCAGAGGCTTCGTCGACGCCGACGACCGACCGGGAGCGCCCCCGACCGTCGTTCTCTCCCACGGCCTGTGGAAGAGGCGCTTCGGCGGAGACGCCTCCGTCATCGGACGGAGCGTCGATCTCGACGCCGTCCCTCACACGATCGTCGGCGTCCTGCCGGTGTCGTTCGCGTTCTTCCCGGAAGCCGTCGACCTCTACACGCCGGTCGGCCTCATGGGCAGCCGAGCCGACTGGCTCAATCGAGGCAACCACTCGGCCATGCGCGTCCTCGGCGCGGCTTTCGCCGGAGGCTTCGCTCGAGTCCGCGCGGCCGCGAGATGGACACCATCATGCGGCGACTCGAGCAGGAGTATCCGAGGTCCAACAGCGGACAGCGGGCGACGGTCTCCTTCCTCGACGACGCGCTCTTTCGCGATTACCGGGCGGCGCTCTGGATCCTCCTCGCCGCGGTCGGGCTCGTGCTCCTGATCGCGTGCGCCAACGTCGCGCACCTGCTTCTGGCCCGCGCCTCCGCCCGCGCGCCGGGAGTTCGCGATTCGAACGGCGATCGGCGCCGGCCGGGGCCGTCTGGTGCGCCAGCTCCTGACCGAGAGCCTCCTGCTTTCGGTCGTCGGCGGTGCCGTCGGCATCGTCCTCGCGGCGTGGGCGCTCGGGCCGCTGCTGCGTCTCGCGCCCCCCGGGATTCCCCGGCTGGCGGACACCCGGATCGATCCGGCAGTGCTCTGCTCTTCACCTTGGCCGCCTCGACGTTGACCGGCCTTCTCTTCGGCCTCGCGCCCGCGGCCGCAGGCATCTCGAAGCGATCCCCAGAGCGCCCTGCGGGAGTCGGGAAGCAGCACGACCGGCGGTCTCGAGCGGCAGCGACTTCGCTCCGCGTTGTTCATCTCCGAGGTCGCATTCGCATTCGTGCTGGCCGTCGCGTCGGGCCTGCTCATCCGCAGCCTCCGACGCGCCGAAGGCGTGTCGCCCGGTTTGGAGACCGAAGGCGTTCTGGCGCTCGACGTCTATCTTCCGGACGCGAAGTACAAGAACGAGCCGGAGCAGCGGCTTCTTCTACGAGCGGGTGCTCGACGAGCTGCGGCGCGTTCCGGGCGTCGAGTCCGCCAGCGCCAGCATGTGCACGCCGGTCGTGGGGCAATGCTGGGGATCGGTCTACCTGGTTTCCGACCGTCCCGTGCCGACCCAGTCGGAGCTGCCGAGCGGTCCGTTCAACATGGTCGAGGCCTCCTACTTCCGGACCATGCACGTGCCTCTCAAGGAAGGGAGGTTCTTCGACGCGACGGACACGCCGACCTCGACTCCAGTCGTCGTCATCAACGAGACGATGGCCAGGAAGTGGTGGCCCCACGAAAGCCCCCTCGGAAAGGGGATCAAGCAGGGATGGCCGCAGGACGAGGCACCGTTCCGCCAGATCATCGGCATCGTCGGGGACGTCCCTCAATCGGGACTCGACGAAGAGATTCGAACGGAGGTCTTTTTGCCGATGTCCCAGGACCCCGAAGGGGCGATGACGCTCCTCGTCCGAACCCGGCAGCCGCCGATGAGCCTGGCGAAGTCGGCCGTCGCGGCAATCCATGCGGTGGACAAGGACCAGGCCGTGACCTACGTGCAGCCGATGACTCAGTACATCGCCGAGTCCCTCGCGCGCCGGCGCTTTCACACGCTGCTGCTGGGGCTGTTCGGTGGGCTGGCCCTCCTGCTCGCCTCGGTCGGCATCTATGGCGTCGTTTCCTACGGTGTCGCCCAGCGCCGCCGCGAAATCGGCATCCGCACGGCGCTCGGCGCCGGGCCCGGCGACGTCCTGCGTCTCGTCTTTCGGCCAGGCGCTGCGGCTGGCGGCCGCGGGCATGGGACTCGGCGTCGCGGGCGCATTGATCCTGACGCGTTTCCTCTCGAGCCTGCTCTTCGGCGTCGGTCCGACGGACCCCCTGACCTTCGGCGGCGTCGTTTTTGTCGTGACGGGCGTCGTCGCCCTGGCCTGCGCGCGGCCCGCCCGCCGGGCCATGGCCGTCGACCCGGCCACGGTACTTCGATCGGAGTAAGACGATGATCCAGCTCTCCAAAGTCGAAAAGGCCGTCGCCACCCGCGCCGGTCAGACCTTCCTGCTGCGCCGGATCGACCTGTCGATCGCGCCCGGCGAGTTCGTGACGATCATGGGACCCTCGGGCGCCGGCAAGTCGACGCTGCTCTCGATCCTCGGCATGCTCGACCACGACTGGTCGGGCGAGTACCGGCTTCTCGAGCACGACGTCCACCGACTGAAGCCCCGCGAGCGCATCGAGCTCAACAAGAAGTACGTCGGCTTCGTCTTCCAGCAGTACCACCTGCTCGACAACCTCACGGTCGCCGAAAACCTCGACATCCCGCTCTCCTACCGCAACGTCAAGGGCTCGGAGCGGGCGTCGATCGTCGCCGACACCCTCGACCGGTTCCAGATCGTCGGCAAGAAGGATCTCTTCCCCAACCAGCTCTCGGGCGGCCAGCAGCAGCTCGTCGGCGTGGCGCGGGCGCTGATCGCGAAACCGAAGCTGCTTCTGGCCGACGAGCCGACCGGCAATCTCCACTCCGACCAGGGCCGCGAGATCATGCGCCTCTTCAAGAAGCTCAACGACGAGGGCACGACGATCGTCCAGGTGACGCACTCCGAGGAGAACGCCACCTACGGCCACCGCATCGTCCGGCTGCGCGACGGCTGGATCGTCAACGATTGAGGTGAGCCGATGAACGGGCTGTTCCAGGACTTCCGCCTCGGGCTCCGCACGCTCTCGAAGAGCCCGGCCTTCACGGCCGTCGCGATCCTGACGCTCGCCCTCGGCATCGGCGCGAATGCTGCGATCTTCTCGGTGCTCGATGCTGTCCTTCTCCAGCCGCTTCCCTATTCCGATGGGGATCGCCTCGTCATGGTCGGCGACCGCTCGCCGGACGGCGGCTCGCCGAACAACGTCGGCTACGCGACCTACGAGGACCTGCGCGACCGGAATCGCACGTTCGCCGCGATGGCCGCGATCCGCAACTGGCAGCCGACGCTCGTGACCGATGGCGTCGCCGAGCGCATTCCGGCCATGCGCGTGACGTCGAACTATTTCTCGCTGCTCGGCGCGCAGCCGGCTCTCGGCCGGGGGTTCCTCCCCGAGGAAGACCGCCCGGATTCGTGGCGCGTGCTTCTGTTGAGCGACGGCCTGTGGCGGCGAAGCTTCGGGGCGGACCCGTCGGCCGTCGGCCGCGTGGTGCGGATGAACGACCAGAGCTATCGGATCGTCGGCGTGATGCCCCGCGACTTTCAGCCGCTCGTGTCCGCTCGGTACTACAAGCCCGCGCAGCTCTGGGCCCCCATCGGATACGACCGGAGCCTGCCTCAAGCCTGCCGCAGCTGCCAGCATCTGAAGGCCATCGGCCGGCTGGCGCCGGGCGTCTCGCTCGCGCAGGCCCTCGCCGACCTCGACGGCGTCCGCTCCCGGCTCCGGGCCGAGTCGCCGTCCGACTATCCGGTCGGCGAGATGGACGTGGCTCCCCTCTCGAAGGAGCTGACGGCCGGCCTTCGCGCTCCTCTCCTCGTCCTCTTCGGGGCGGTCGCGTTCGTCCTGCTGATCGCGTGCGCCAACGTCGCCAACCTGATGCTCGCGCGCTCCCTGCGGCGAGCGCACGAGATGGCGGTCCGGGGGGCGCTCGGCGCCAGCCGCTGGCGGCTGATCCGGCAGCTCCTCGCCGAAAGCCTCGTCCTCTGCGCGGCGGGCGGCGCCGCGGGGCTCGGCCTCGCCATGGCCCTGCAGACGTCTCTCATCCGCCTCGCCCCGGTGTCTCTCCCGCACCTGGACAACACGTCGATCAACCTGCGGGTCCTCGGCTTCGCGGCCCTGGTCTCGCTCGCTGCGGCCCTTCTCTCAGGATGGATTCCCGCGCTCCGCGCCTCGGCGGCCCACCTTCCCCGCTCGCTAGGCTCGGAATCGCGGGGAAGCGCCGGGCCTTCGTCCTCGCGCGCCCGGCGCCTGCTGACGGTCGTCGAGCTGACCCTCGCCGTCGTGCTCGTAGCCGGCGCGTTCCTGATGGTTCGAAGCATGATGCGGCTGCTCGATGCGCCGTTCGGTTTCTCCCCGGACCGCGTGATGACGCTGGCGCTGTCGCTCAACGGGGACGCCTACAAAGAGGACGCCCCCGTCGTGGCCTTCCAGAACCGGGTGCTCGAGCGAGTCCGCGCCCTTCCGGGGGTGGATGCGGCCGCCTTCTCAGGTCAGATCCCGCTGGGCGGCAACGGGGACTCGTACGGTTTCCACATCCTCGGGCACATGGCCTCCAATCCCTCCGAGGACGCTTCGGTCGAGCGGTACTCCGTGACGCCGGACTACTTCCGCACCATGGGCATCCCGCTGCGCCGGGGCCGCCTCATCTCCGAGGAGGACCGCGCCGACTCCACGTCCGTCATGGTGGTGTCGGAGACGACCGCGCGCACGCTCTTCCGCGGACGCGATCCGATCGGGGAGCAGGTCCGCGTCGGCGGCTCCGAGACCGGCCCGTGGCGCACCGTGGTCGGGATCGCCGGCGACGTCCGCCACGTCGACGTCGCGCTCGGCGCGACGCCCCAGATGTACCTGCCGCAGTCGCAGGTCACCGACGGCTTCCTGACCCTCGTGGTCCGGACGCGAAACGAGAAGCCGGAGGCCGTGACGGAGCCGATTCGCGGCGCCATCCGGGACCTCGACCCGGGAGTGCCGATCTACGACGTCGCGTCGATGAGCGAGCTCGTCCGCCGGTCCGCTGCCCCGAGGCGCTTCGTGATGCAGCTGCTCGGCACCTTCGCCGGAGTCGCGCTGCTGCTGGCGGCCGTCGGGCTCTACGGGGTCGTCTCGCACGCCGTCACGCAGCGGACCCGCGAGATCGGGATTCGCGTCGCGCTCGGCGCGCGGCCTGGCGACGTGACCCGCCTCGTGCTCTCGAACGGGGCGGCGACGGTGGCCACGGGCCTCCTGGTCGGCCTCGTGGCCGCCCTTGCTCTGATGCGGCTGATCCGTTCGGTTCTGTACGACGTCAGCCCGGGCGACCCGCTGGCCCTCGCCGGGGCCGCGGCCGTGCTGGCGGCGGTCGCATTCGCCGCCCACTGGCTGCCGGCGCGACGCGCCGCCCGCGTCGATCCCGTCTTAGCTCTCAAGTCGGAATGAGGTGACCGCCATGCGCTCTCTGTTGCGAGATCTCCGGTTCGCCGCGCGCACGCTCAAGAAGAGTCCCGGCTTCGCGGCCCTCGCGATCCTGACGCTCGGCCTCGGCATCGGTGTCAACGTCGCCATCTTCTCGGCGGTCGACGCCGTGCTCTTTCGCCCGCTCGCCGTGCGCGACCCGGACTCCCTGGTCCGGATCTACGCCACCGACGTCGAGGGCACGGACCTCTCGAATTCGTCCTATCCCGTGTTCACCGACTACCGCGACGGAGCGACGGCATTCGCCGGGATGGCGGCCTTCGACGACGCGGAGGCGTTCCACCTCTCGACCGGCGGCCGCGTCGATCGGGTCACCGGCGCGCTCGTGTCCGGCAGCTTCTTCGAGCTTCTCGGCGCGCGGCCCGCGCTGGGCCGGCTCCTGTCGCCCGCGGACGACCGCGTACCCGGGAAGCATCCGGTCGCGGTCATCAGCCACCGCCTCTGGCAGACGCGCTTCGGCTCGGACCCCGGCGTCGTCGGATCGGCAGTCCAGCTCAACGGAAACCCCTTCACCATCGTGGGCGTCGCGTCCGCGGAATTCACAGGCGTCAGCCTCGACAGCCTGCCCGACGTCTGGGTGCCGATCGCGATGGTCCAGCAAACGCTGCTGGAGTTCGCGGACGATCACGTCCTGACTGGGCGCAACCTCTCCTGGCTCGACATCGTCGCCAGGCTGAAGCCCGGCGTCTCGCGCGCCCGGGCCCAGGCGGAGCTCGACGCGATCGCCAGGCACCGGGCGGCGGCTCAGCCCAAGGACCACCAGGACCCGGGGGCTCGCCTGCTGGTAGCCGCCGACTTCGCGGTCGGGCCCGGGTTCCGCGACGAAGCACGCCGTCTCTCCTGGCTCCTCATCGGGATGGCGGGGCTCGTCCTGCTGATCGCCTGCGCCGACGGCGCGGGCCTGCTCCTCTTGCGCGCCGAGCGGCGCCGGCGGGAGATCGGCGTCCGCCTGGCGCTCGGCGCCTCGCCGCGGCAGATCGCCCGCCAGCTCTTCGTCGAGAGCCTCCTGCTCGCGGGGCTGGGGGCCGCCGCCGGGCTGCTGCTCGCCGTATGGGCCTCGGAGCTGCTGGCGACGGCGGTGCCTCCCGAGTTCGCCCTCCCGATGGGCGCGGCCACCTCGGCCCTCGACACGCGCGCCCTCGGCTTCGCGGCGGCGGCCGCCGGCCTCTGCGCGTTTCTGGCCGGGCTCGCTCCGGCCCTGCGGAGCGGACGCCTGGACGTGCTCTCCTCGATCAAGGGGACCGGGGCTCCGGTCGCCCCCGGACGCTTCACGCTGCGCGACGGCCTGGTCGCCGGCCAGATCGCGCTGACCGCCGTGCTCCTCGTCGGCGCCGGCCTGACGGCCCACACTCTCGCGCGCGAAGCCGCCGTCGATCCGGGCTTCGAGCCCCACGGCCGGCTCGTCGCCTCCGTGGACCTGGCGCGGCAGGGCTACAGCCGCGAGAAGGGGGCGGCCTTCTACGTGGAGCTTCTCGAGCGGGCGCGCGCGCTGCCGGGCGTGCGCGGCGCGGCGCTCGGCCGGACGACGCCGGTGCAGACCTCGGGCATGCGCACGTCGATCGAGAGCGACGGATACACGCCCGCGCCGGGCGAGGTCCCGCAGGCGGACCTGAACATCGTGACGCCCGGGTTCTTCGCGGCCGTCGGGGGCCGCCTGGTCGCCGGGCGCGACTTCGACGCGCGCGACTCTGCCACCTCCCCGGCCGTCGCGATCGTCAGCGAGTCGATGGCGCGCAAGTTCTGGCCGGGCGTCAGTCCGGTGGGCCGCCGCATCATGAACCTCGGCCCTCCCGGCGTCGGCGGCGAGGTCATCGGCGTCGTCCGCGATATGCGCGTCCGCAGCCTCCGCGGCGCTCCCGAGCCGACGGTCTACGTGCCTCTCACGCAGCTCTACATGCCGCGGATCACGATCCTGCTCGACGCGCGGACCGATCCGGCCGGGCTCGTGCGTCCCCTGACGCAGGCCGTGGCGGAGATCGATCCCGGCCTGCCCCTCTTCCACGTGAGCACGCTCGAAGAGAAGCTCCACCTCGCGCTCGGGCAGAGCCGGCTGATCGCGCTGCTGGTCGGCGCCTTCGGCGCGCTGGCCCTGCTGCTTTCGGCGACGGGCCTCTACGGCATCGTGTCGTACGCGACCCAGGCGCGCACGCGTGAGTTCGGCATCCGGATGGCCCTCGGGGCGCAGAAGGCGAACGTCCGCCGCCTCGTCCTGAGACGCGGCGCCCGCATCGCGGTCGTCGGGCTGGCGGCCGGCCTCGCCGTCGCTGCCGCCGCGTCGCGCCTGGCGGCGCAGCTGCTCTTCGGGATCTCGCCCCTCGATCCCCTCTCCTATACCTTCGCCGCGGCCATCCTCGCCGCCGCGGTTCTCGCCGCCAGCGTCGTGCCCGCGGAGCGGGCCGCCCGCGTCGATCCCATGACCGCCCTGCGGACCGAGTGAGGTGAGTCGATGAACGCCCTGCTCCAGGACCTCCGTTATGCCCTTCGGGGACTGCGTCGCAGCCCCGCCTTCGCCGCGAGCGGCCGTGGCCACGCTCGCGCTCGGCATCGGCGCCAACGCCGCGATCTTCGCGCTGGTCGACCGGGTGATGCTGACGCTGCTCCCGGTCCGCGAGCCCCGCGAGCTCGTCCTGCTCCGCTCGCCGGGCCCCAAGCAGGGCCGCACCTGGAGCGACGGCGACGACGCCTTCTCGTTCTCCTACCCGATGTACCGGGACCTGCGCGACCGCAGCGACGTGTTCTCGGGTCTGCTCGGGGCGTACCCGTTTTCCGCGAGCGTGGCGGCCCGCGGCGCGACGGAGCGGGCGTGGGGCGAGCTCGTCTCAGGCAACTACTTCGGCGTGCTCGGCGTGCCGCCGGCGCTCGGCCGCGTCTTCTCGGCCGAGGACGACCGGGCTCCCGGCGGGCACCCTCTCACCGTGCTCTCCCACGGTTACTGGGTCCGGCGCTTCGGCGCCGACCCATCCGTCCTCAACAAGACGATCGTCGTCAACGGCCGGTCCCTGACTGTCGTCGGGGTGGCGCATGCGGCCTTCTCGGGCGTTCAGCCCGGGCGCCGCGCCGATCTGTTCGTGCCGCTGGCGATGAAAGCGAGCATGACGCCCTTCAGCGAGACGCTCGAGAACCCCAAGGAGTACTGGCTGCCGCTGATCGGGCGGCTCAAGCCCGGACTCTCCCGCGCGGAGGCCGAGGCCTCGCTCGCGGCGACCTACCGGCCGCTGCTCGAGGCCCTTCTGCCGCTCATGAACAACTGGGAGGACACGCGCAAGAAGGAGTTCCTCAACCGCCGCATCGAGCTGCTCCGCGGCGGCGTCGGCCGCACCGTGATGCGCGAGAGCCTCGGCACGCCCCTGCTCTCGCTGATGGGGATGGTCGGGCTCGTGCTGCTGATCGCCTGCTCGAACCTGGCGGGGCTGCTCGCCGCGCGCGGAGTCGCCCGGCAGCGCGAGTACGGCATCCGTCTCGCGATCGGAGCGAGCCGCCGCCAGCTCCTCCGCCAGTCGGTCGTGGAATGCCTGGCGTTCTCGGCCGTCGGCGGCATCCTCGGCCTGGCCCTCGCGGCCTGGACGCTGTCGGCCCTGCTCTCGGCCTTCCCGCCGGACGCCGACCTGCGCCAGGTTGCCGTCTCGATCGACCCGCGCGTGATCGGGTTCGCGGCCGTCGCTGTCCCTCGTCGCCGGAATCCTCTTCGGCGTCGGTCCCGCGTACCGGGCCGCGCGGCTCGACCCGGCGCGCACGCTGCGCGGCCAGAGCCGAGGCGCGAGCTCGGCCGGGCGGGAGGCCATCCGCACGCGGGGCTGGCTCGTCACGGCGCAGGTGGCCCTGACGCTCGTCCTGCTCGTCGCGGCGGGCCTCTTCACGAAGAGCCTCGCGAACCTCGGCCGCGTCGACCTGGGCCTGAAGCCCGACAACGTGCTGACCTTTTCGGTCGCTCCCGAATCCAATGGCTACGCCCCGGAGCGCACTGCCCAGTTGGCCCGGCGCCTGAGCGAAACGCTCGCCGCCTCGCCGGGCGTCCGGTCGGTCTCGGCCGCGGAGATCGCCTCGATGACGGGGAGCGACGAGACCGACCGGTGTCCGCTCCACCGCGCCGGAAAACGAGGAAACGAAAGGGCATCCAGGTCTGGCGCAACCACGTCGGCCCGGCGTACTTCTCGACGCTGGGCACGCCGCTCGTGAGCGGCCGCGAGTTCGGCTTCCAGGACGACCTGCGCTCGACGAAGGTCGCGATCGTCAACGAGACCCTGGCCCGCAAGTTCTTCCCCGGGACGCTCCGCCCTCGGCGAGCGGCTCGGCATCGGCCGGGGCAACGACCCGCCCGACGTCGAGATCGTGGGTGTCGTCCGCGACAGCAAGTCGGGCCAGGTCGGCGAGGATCAGCATCCCTTCGCGTTCACGCCGTACCTCCAGGACCCGAGCCTCGGCTCTCTGACCTTCTATGTGCGCGGAGAGTTGCCGGCGGACCGCCTGGCGCCCACAGCGCGCAGCGCCGTCGCGGCCCTGGACCCCCAGCTTCCGGTCTCCGACGTCAAAACCCTCGTCACGCAGATCCGGGAATCTTTGCTGACCCAGCGGCTCGTTTTCCTGCTCTCTCTCGCCTTCGGCGGTCTCGCGGCGCTTCTCGCGGCGATCGGCATCTACGGCGTCCTCGCGTTCTCGGTCGCGGAGCGCCGACGGGAGATCGGGGTCCGCATGGCGCTCGGGGCGGACCCGGCCACGGTGCGCCGCCTCGTGCTCTCCGAGGTGGGCCGCTTTCTCCTCGTCGGCGCCGCGATCGGCCTGCCCGCCGCATGGGCGTCTGGCGCGCGTCATCGAGTCGATTCTCTTCGGCGTGAAGGCCGCGGATCCGCTCGTCTTCGCGGGCGGCGCCGCGCTGATGGCGGCAGTGGCGCTCTTCGCCGGATACCTCCCGGCCCGGCGCGCCGCGAGGATCGATCCGCTCGACGCGCTGCGAAGCGACTGAAAGGAAATCGGACATGACGACCCTCGGACAGGACCTGCGTTATGCCCTGCGGATGCTCCGCAAGAGCCCGGGCTTCGCCGCGGTCGCTGTCGGCACGCTCGCGCTCGGGATCGGCGCCACCACGGCGATCTTCAGCCTCGTGCGCGCGGTGCTGCTCGAGCCGCTCCCCTTCGCCGACGCCGAGCGCGTCGTGACCGTGATGGAGACCTGGCAGGGCCGGCGCGGCAACGTCGCCGGGGGAATGTTCGACGATCTGCGCCGGTCGACCCGCAGCTTCGACCGGCTCGCGGCCGCGCGGTACGCCAACCTGAGCCTCGCCGAAGGCGACTCGGCCGAAAGGGTCGTCGGCGCGCGGGTCACCCGGGACTTCTTCGGAGTCTTCGGCGTCCCGCCGCAGCTGGGCCGCGTGTTTCGATCCGACGAGGACCGTCCCGGCGCCGAAAAGGTCGCCGTCGTCAGCCACCGGCTGTGGACCGGCCGGCTCGCCTCCTCCCCGAGCGTCCTCGGCCGTAACCTCCGCCTCGACGGCGAGCTGTACACCGTGGTGGGCGTGATGCCGAAGGCTTTCGACTACACCCGTGACAACGAGGAGTTGTGGATTCCAGCCGCGCTGCCCGCCGAAACGCTCGCGGACCACGACAACCACAACCTCGTCGTCTTCGGCCTGTTGAAGCCGGGCGTCACGCTCGCGCAAGCGCAGGCGGAGGCGTCGGGGGTCATGACCACGATCCGCCGCGAGCATCCGCAGGACGCCTCGGAGCGCGACTTCCGCATCCAACCCGTGCGCGATCTGCTCGTCGAGCGCTATCAGGAGAGGCTCTGGATCCTCTTCGGCGCCGTGGGTCTCGTGCTCCTGATCGCCTGCATCAACGTCTCGAACATGCTGCTCGCGCGAGGCGCGCTCCGCGGCCCGCGAGCTGACGGTGCGCTCGGCCGTCGGCGCCTCGCGCGGGCGGATCGCCCGCCAGCTCCTGACGGAGAACCTCGTGCTCGGCCTGGCGGGCGGCGCGCTCGGCGTGCTGGGCGCGTCGGCGGCAGTCGGGGCGCTCGTCGGCGCGAGCCCCGCCGACGTGCCCCGGGTGGAACAGGCGGCCGTGGACATCCGGGCGCTCGGCTTCGCGCTGGCGGCCTCGATCGTCAGCGCCCTCGTCTTTGGAATGGCCCCGGTCGTGCGCGCGGCGCGCGGCGACCTCCAGTCGGGCTTGCGCGAGGCGGGACGCGGCGCGGGCGCCGGCGGGGGCCGGGATCGGCTCCGCGCCATCCTCGTCGCCAGCCAGGTCGCGCTCGTCCTGCCGCTCCTCGTCGGGGCGGGCCTCCTCATACGCACGGCCATCCACCTTCAGCACGTCGCGCCGGGTTTCGATCCTCGGGGCGTCCTGACCGCCCGCGTGTCCCTGCCCGGCGCCGCCTACCGCGAGCCGACGCGGGTCTCGCAGACCCTGGCCCGTGTCGTCGAAGAGCTCGAGCGGTCCCCCGGCGTCGCGGCGGCGGCCCTCACGACGCAGGTCCCGCTCGGTCCCGGCGGCAACTCCAACGGTCTCGTGGCCGAGGCGCCGACGCTCGACATCACCAAGGCCGTCGACTCCCGCCTGCGCATCGTGACTCCCGGGTACTTCCGGGTGCTGGCGATTCCCATACTCCGCGGCCGGGGGTTCGACGGCCGCGACGTTGCCGGCGCGGCAGCGCGCGATCATCATCAGCCGGGGACTCGCGGCGCGCCTCTGGCCCGGGCAGGACGCCCTCGGCAAACGAATCGCGTGCTGCGAGGGCTCTCCCGAGGACCCGATGTGGAAGACCGTCGTCGGGATCGCGGGCGACACGCGCTCGCGCGGCCTCGACGCCGAGGCCTATCCCGAGTTCTACCTGCCGATCGGCCAGACTCCCGCCGAGGGCTGGGACTGGGTTCAACGCAGCGTGACGTTCGTCGCGAGAGCCGCCAACGAGGACGCCGCTTCCCTGGCGGGCCCGATTCGCTCCGCGGTGCAGGCCGTGGCCCCGGGCGTGCCCGCCTACGAGCTGCGCACGATGGAGGAGCGACTCCGCGAGTCTCTGGCGCAGGAGCGTTTCAACACGCTGCTCCTCGTCTCCCTGGGAATCGTCGGTCTCGTCCTGGCAGGCGTCGGGATCTACGGCATCGTCTCCTACTTCGTCGCCGCGCGCACGACCGAGTTCGGGATCCGCATGGCGCTCGGCGCCACGGCCCGGGACATCGTCGTCGCGACCGCACGCCACGCTCTGCCGCCGGTCGTCGGAGGCCTCGCGGCCGGGATCGCCGCCGCCCTCGGCGCCACACGCTGGCTCGCCGCGAGCCTGCACGGCGTGACGCCCGCCGACCCGGTCACTTTCGCCTCCGTCGTCCTGGTGCTCGCCGCGGCCGCGGCGGTGGCCATGTTCGTTCCAGCGCGGCGGGCCGCGCGCATCGATCCGAGCTCCGCCCTGCGGAGCGAGTGAGAAGGAGAACGCCATGACGACCCTCGGACAGGACCTGCGTTACGCCCTGCGCGTTCTGCGCCAGAGCCCGGGCTTTGCCGCCATCGCGATCGGCACGCTCGCGCTCGGCATCGGAGCCAACGCGGCGATCTTCTCGGTGGTCGACGCCGTTCTCCTGAAGCCGCTGCCCTTTACGCGGTCCGAGGAGCTGGTGCGCGTCACCTCGGACTTCAGTCGACGCGGTGCCACGGACGTCGGCCTCTCGGCGCCCGAGCTTTTCGACTACCGCGAGCGGGCCGGCGTCTTCCAGTCGATGTCGGGGCTCTTTCCCATCACCGCCAACGTCACGGGCGGCGACCGCCCCGAGCGGGTCGAGACGCTCCTCGTCGACGTCGAGTACTTCGACATCCTCGGCGTCAAGGCCCAGGTGGGCCGGCTCTTCGAGAGGAAGGACTACGACGCGGGCATCGCCGACTTCGTCGTTCTCTCGGACGGGTTCTGGCGGCGCCGCTTCGGGGCCGATCCCGCCGTCATCGGCAAGCCGCTGCGCATCGACGACGACCTGTGCACGATCCTCGGGGTCCTGCCTCCGGGGTTCCGCCACCCCGGACGCGTGATCGAGACCGACGTCGAGGTGTGGGCGCCCTCGGGCTGGCTCGGCCCGCCCTTCCAGGGCCCCAACCGCAAGGCGTACTTTCTTCAGGGCGCGCTCGCGCGCCTGAAGCCCGGCGTGACGCCGGCGGCCGCCCAGGCGCGCCTGGACGCCGTCGCGTCGGACCTGCGTCGCGAATACGCCCGGCGACTATCCGGAAGGCGACGGCTGGGCGCCGCGACTGATTCCGCTTCAGGACGATCTCGTCGGCGGTGTGCGGCCGGCGCTCGTCGTCCTGCTCGCCGCCGTGGGCCTCGTCCTCCTGATCGCCTGCGCCAACGTCGCGAACCTGCAGCTCGCGCGGGCCTCGGCGCGGCGCCGCGAAATCGCGGTGCGCCAGGCGCTCGGCGCCTCCCGGACGCGGCTGTTGCGCCAGCTTCTGACCGAGAGCCTCGTCGTCGCCGTCGCCGGCGGCCTCGTCGGACTGGCTCTGGCGGCCTTCGGCGTCGAGCTGTTGATGCGCCTTTCGCCGCCGAGCATCTTGCGGCTGCAGGAGGTCAGGATCGACCGCGGGGTGCTGCTCTTCACCCTCGGCGCATCGCTGCTGACCGGGCTTCTTTTCGGCATCGTGCCGGCGCTTCAGGGCTCCGCCTCGGCCCTCGGCGCCGCATTAAACGACTCCTCCCGCGGCGCGTCCAGCCGGGGCGGCAAGCGGATCCGCTCGCTGCTCGTGGTCGCCGAGTTCGCCCTCGCCCTGGTGCTGCTCGTCGGAGCGGGTCTGCTCGTGCGTACCCTCATCCGGCTCCAGCAGGTTTCCGTGGGGTTCGAGCCCCGAAATGTCACGACGGCGAGTCTTTGGCTGCCACAGCCCGACGTCCGCGAGAACGGGCGATACAACAAGAACTCGGAGCAGGCCGCCTTCTACCGCAAGGCACTCGAGCGCATCCGAGCCCTGCCCGGAGTCGCCGAGGCCGCAGGCGCCACACGCGTGCCGTTCAACAGCGGGAGATTCCCGAGCCGTCTCGAGATCGAGGGCCGGGACCCGGAGCGCGACGGCACGGCGGTGGCGGAAGGGTCGGGCGCGTCCTCGCGCTACTTCGCCACGCTCGGCATTCCGCTGAAGGCCGGCCGCGATTTCGACGACCGCGACACGGAGGACGGCGCGCGCGTTCTCATCGTGAGCGAGTCGTTCGCCCGCCGATTCTTCCCGGGCGAGGATCCGATCGGCAAGCGCCTGCGCTTCCCCATCCCGCCGCAGCGGCCGGGCGCCAGCGCAGGACCGCCGGCGCCGCCGCCCTGGATGTCCATCGTCGGAGTCGTCGGCGACGTGAAGACGGAGTCTCTCGCTCTGGAGGACCGGCCGACCTTCTACCGCCCCCTCCTCCAGGCCGCCAGCCCGATCTTCACCTTCGTCGTGAAGGGCGACGCGCCCCCCGCGGCCCTCGGCTCTCGCGCTGGACACGGCGATCCGCGGTCTCGATCCCGAGCTCCCGGTATTCGCCGTGCGCACGATGGACGAGGCGATGGCGGCGACGATCGCCGAACGCCGCTTCGCGATGCAGCTGCTGGCGCTCTTCGCCGCCGCGGCGCTCGTGCTCTCGGCGGTCGGCATCTACGGCGTCATCGCTTACGGGGTCGCGCAGCGCACCCGCGAGATCGGCATCCGCATGGCGCTCGGGGCGCGTCCCGCCGACGTCCGGCGGATGCTGCTCCTCGAGGGCGGAAGGCTCGCGGCCGCCGGCGTCACCGCCGGCCTCGCCGGGTCTTTCCTGCTGACCCGCGCGATGTCGGCGCTGCTCTACGGCGTGGGGCCCCGCGATCCCATGACGCTGGCGTCGGTCCCGGCCGTGCTGGCGGCTGTCGCCCTGGCGGCCACGTTCTTCCCGGCCCGCCGGGCGAGCCGGGTCGATCCGACGACCGCGCTCCGAAGCGAATAGCGGGGCGGTGGTAGATTCCCGCCGTGGTCGACGAACCCGGCCGCATCGAGAAGACGCCCGAGGAGTGGCGTGCGGCGCTGAGTCCGGAGCAATACCGGATCCTCCGCGAGAAGGGCACCGAGCGCGCCTTCACGGGCAAGTACTGGAACCACCACGGGACCGGCACCTACGCCTGCGCGGCGTGCGGCAACTCCCTCTTCGACTCTCAGGCGAAGTTCGAGTCCGGAACGGGCTGGCCGAGCTTCACGACACCGGCCTCCGCCGCGAGCGTCAAGACGCGCGAAGACGCCAGCCTCTTCCTGTCCCGAACGGAGGTCCTCTGCCGCCGCTGCGACTCGCACCTCGGCCACGTGTTCGACGACGGGCCGGAGCCGACGGGCCTGCGGTACTGCATGAACTCCGCCGCGCTCGACTTCCGGCCGCGGTGACCCGGTTGCGGTTCTCGCCCCGATGAACCGCGCACCGCGGGTCCTGATCGCCGACGACCAGCGCGACGTGCTGGAGGCCCTGCGGCTGCTCCTGAAGGGCGAGGGCCTCGAGTGCGAGACCGCGAGCTCCCCGGGCGGCGTGCTCGCGGCGCTGGAGGCGCGGGAACGCGACGCCGCGCTGATCGATCTCAACTACACGCGGGACACGACCTCGGGCCAGGAAGGCCTGGACCTCCTGGCGAAGATCCAGGAGATCGATCCGACGCTGCCGGTGATCGTGATGACCGCCTGGGGCACGGTCGACCTCGCCGTCGAGGCGATGCGGCACGGCGCCCGGGACTTCGTCCAGAAGCCGTGGGACAACGCGCGGCTGCTGACGACGCTCCGCACGCAGATCGCTCTCGGGCAGGCGCTGCGCGTGGGCCAGCGCCTCGAGGCCGAGAACCGGATCCTCCGCCACGAGGGCGCCGCAGCCGTGATCGCCGCCTCGCCGGCGATGCGGCCGGTGCTCGACGTCATCGCCCGCGTCGGGCCGTCGGACGCCAACGTGCTGATCACGGGCGACAACGGCACCGGCAAGTCGCTCGTCGCGCGCTCGCTCCACGCGGCCTCCGCCCGCGCGTCCCGGCCGTTCCTGACGCTCAACGCCGGCGGCATCTCCGAGGGCGTCTTCGAGAGCGAGCTCTTCGGCCACGTCAAGGGCGCCTTCACCGACGCCCGCGCGGACCGCGTCGGCCGCTTCGAGCTCGCCGACGGCGGGACGCTGTTCCTGGACGAGATCGGCAACGTTCCGCTGTCCCAGCAGGGCAAGCTGCTCCGCGTCCTCGAGACGGGAGAGTTCGAGCGTGTCGGCTCCTCGAGGACCCGCCGCTGCGACGTCCGGATCCTCTCGGCGACCAACGCGAACCTGCCCGCCGAAGTCGCGGCCGGGCGGTTCCGGCAGGACCTGCTTTTCCGCCTGAACACGATCGAGATCCGCGTGCCGTCGCTGCGCCGAGCGGCGGGAGGACATCCCGCTGCTCGCCCGGCAGTTCCTGCAGAGCCACGCCGAGCGATACCGCAAGAAGGTCTCGGGCTTCGAGCCCGCGGCGATGGAAGCGCTGCTCGCGCATCCCTGGCCGGGCAACGTGCGCGAGCTCGACCACGCGATCGAGCGCGCCGTGCTCATGTCCTCCGGCGGTGCGATCCGGGCCGGCGACCTGGGCTTGAAGCGCGGCGGCGGACGCGACGCGCCTCGAGGACCTGTCGCTCGAAGAGGTCGAGAGCCTGCTCGTGCGCAAGGCCATGGACCGCTTCGGCGGCAACGTCAGCCAGGCGGCGAAGGCCCTGGGGCTGTCGCGCAGCGCCCTCTATCGGCGCCTCGAGAAACACGGACAATGACGCCATGGCCGCCCGCGCGCTGACGCACGAACGGCGGATCCTGCTCCTGGCCGCTCCTGGCGGCGCTGCCCGCGATGGCGACCGCGCTCGTCCTCCTGTGGACGGGCGACTTCACGCCGAAGCTCCGCTGGACGCTGACGGCGATCCTCGTCGGGGCGTTTCTCGCCTTCACGCAGGCGCTCCGCGAGCGCGTCGATCCGCCCGCTCCAGACGGTCTCCAATCTCCTGGCCGCGATGCGCGAGGAGGACTTCTCGATCCGCGCCCGGGGGGCGCGGGCCGACGACCCGCTCGGCGAGGTGCTCCTCGAGGTCAACGCGCTCGCGGCCACGCTCCGCGAGCAGCGGCTCGGCGCCCTCGAGGCGACGGCGCTGCTGTCGAAGGTCATGGCCGAGATCGACGTCGCGGTGTTCGCCTTCGACGAGCGCGGCGAGCTGCAGCTCGTCAACCGGTTCGGCGAGACCCTGCTCGGCCAGCCGGAGCCGAGGCTGCGCGGCCGCCGCGCCGAGGAGGTCGGCCTCGCGGCGTTTCTCGAGGAGGGCGCTCCGCAGATCCGGGAAGCCGCGTTCCCCGGCGGGTCGGGGCGCTGGGAGATCCGGACGAGCGCGTTCCGTCAGGGCGGCGCGCCCCACCGGCTGCTCGTGCTGGCCGACGTGAGCCGTCCGCTGCGCGAGGAGGAGCGCCAGGCCTGGCAGCGCCTGATCCGCGTGCTCGGCCACGAGCTCAACAACTCGCTCGCGCCGATCCAGTCGATCGCCGGCAGCCTGCAGACGCCTCGCGAGCCAGAGCGAGCCTCCCGCGGACTGGCGCGAAGACCTGCGCCACGGGCTTTCGGTCATCGCGTCGCGGGCCGAGGCGCTCTCCCGCTTCACGTCGGCCTACGCGAAGCTCGCTCGCCTGCCGCCGCCCTCGCCCGCGCCGGTCGACGTCGGAGGCCTTCTCGCGCCGGGTGGCGAGCCTCGAGACCGCGGCTGCCGGTCGGCGTCATCCCCGGGCCGGCCGTCACGGTCCGGGCCGACGCCGACCAGCTCGAGCAGCTGCTGATCAACCTCGTGCGCAACGCCGCCGACGCCGCGCTCGAGACGCGCGGCGGCGTGGCCCTCGGCTGGAAGCGCGGGGCGCGGCAGCTCGAGATCTGGGTCGCCGACGACGGGCCGGGCCTGCCCGACGACGACGAACCTCTTCGTGCCGTTCTTCACGACGAAGCCGGGCGGCTCGGGGATCGGCCTCGTGCTGTCGCGGCAGATCGCCGAAGCCCACGGCGGCAGCCTCTCGCTCGAGAACCGCCGCGGCCACCACGGCTCGATCGCGCGCCTGCGCCTGCCCCTCTCGCCGGCGGCCTGACGCCATGAGAGTATCGGGAGCACTCCGTCCGGCCCTCGCTCGCGTCCCGCATCGAGTGCCTCTGGCTCGCGGAGGACGACGCGGCCGGGCCCGGGCCGCCCGAGCGGGTCCTGCCCGACGGGTGCATCGAGTGGATCTTCCACCTGGGTGCCCCCTACGCCCGGGTCTCGGACGACGGCGAGGCGTCGCCCCAGCCGCGGAGTTTCGTCGTCGGGCAGATGACGCGCCCGATCCGGATCGCGCCGACCGGTCCGGTCCACACGCTCGGCGTCCGGTTCCGGCCGGGCGGCGCGCGCGAGATCCTGGGCCTGCCGGTCGACCGCCTGACGGACGAGGCCGCCCGCGCCGAGGAGCTGTGGGGCGTCGAGGGGCGGCGCGTCGAGGACGAAGTCGGAAACGCGGTCGACGACGCGTCGCGGCGGGCGGTGATCGAACGGTTCCTCGAATCGCGGCTGGCGCGCTCGCGCGCGGGCAGCCCGCGCCTGGCCCGGGCCGTCGGCGCCATTCTCGCGAGTCGCGGCCGTCTGCCGGTGGCCGAGGTCGCCCGCCGCGCCGGGTGGGGCCCCCGGCAGCTGGAGCGGGAGTTCCGCGCGGGCGTGGGCCTCGCGCCCAAGGCGCTTTCCCGGATCATCCGATTTCAGAACCTGCTGCTGCCTGGCGGGCCGCCATCCCGGCGCGGCCTGGGCGGATCTGGCGGCGCGGTGCGGATTCGCCGATCAGGCCCACCTCGTGCGCGAGTTCCGCGAGCTCGCCGGCGTCACTCCGGCTTCGGGCGAGGCCGCCTGCGGGGAGCTCGGCCGGTACTTCGTCGCGCCGGTTCGCCTCGAAGCTCTCCTGTCGGGCCGCGCCCCGGGCGATGTCGCGTTTCTTCAAGACGCCGCGCGCCCGCCCGCGTAGAGTCCGCGCCGAACGAAGGAGGTCCCATGCTCGCAGCGCTTCTGGCCCTGATCTCTTTCTGCCCCGCCGCCGCGCCGCGGACGCCGCGTCCCTCTCCTGGATGACCGGAAGCTGGTCCGGCTCGCAAAACGGCACCGAGATGGAGGAGCTCTGGACGGCGCCGCAGGGGCGGCTCGCTTCTCGGCCTCCACCGCGACGTATCCGGGCGGCCGCACCGTGTCGTTCGAGTTCCTGCGCATCGAAGCCGCGGCCGACGGGCTGACCTACTGGGGAAGCCCGCAGGGTCGGCCGGCGACGCCGTTTCGCATGGTCGAGAGCGCCAAGGACCGCGTCGTGTTCGAGAACCGGGAGCACGACTTCCCCACACGCATCCTCTACTGGCTCGGCGGCGACGGGACGCTCCACGCGCGGATCGAGGGCACGCTTCGAGGCCAACCGGCGAGCGAGGAATGGGCGTGGCGCCGCGTGAAGTGACCGTGGGCAGTCGGCGGGAATCCGCAATCGACTTTCGGCTCGACGCCTTCTGACCGTCCCGGAAAACCCGCTTTCCGTCCCCGCCGCTTCATCGACGATCCGCACGGGCTTGCGGTGCCCCCTCTCCTCGGGTTTTTCTGGGGCGTGAACCGGGCCCGACTCGGACTCGCCGCGCTGATCGCGCTCGCCGCCTGTCAGATCTGGGGCCTCGACCCGTCCACGCCGCTGTCCCAGCTCGGACACGACGTCTGGACCAGCGATTCCGGCCTGCCGCAGAACTCCATCACGGCGATCCTCCAGACCCGCGACGGCTACCTGTGGCTCGGCACGCAGGAGGGCCTCGTACGCTTCGACGGCGTGCGCTTCACGATCTTCGACACGCGCAACACGGCGGCGCTGAACGACGACTGGGTCCAGGCCCTTCTCGAGAGCCGCGACGGCACGCTCTGGATCGGAACGGTCACGGGCCTCGCGAGGCGGCGCCACGGCGAGTTCCTGCCGCCGCCCGAGGGCGCCCTCGCCCGCGCGATCGTGACCTGCCTCTTCGAGGGACGCGACGGGTCGGTGTGGGTCGGCTCGAGCCTCGGCCTGACGCGGTTCTCCGGCGACCGGATCCGCACCTACCCGCTGCCCCCGGGCCTGCCGGGCGGCAAGGTCCTGTCGATCGCCGAGGACGAGAACGGCAGCCTCTGGGTGGGCGGCGCGTGGGGAGCGGCGCGCCTCGAGAACGACCGGCTCGAGCCCTGGCGGGTGCACGACGGCTTTCCGGGGAGCGCCTTCGCGATGCTCGCGGACCCGGAGGGCGGTCTCTGGGTCGGGACGGGTCGGGGCTCGCCCACGTGAGCGGCCGCTCGGCCCGAATCTGGGCGTTCGACGAGGGGTTGACCAACAACCTGGTGAGGGCGCTCGCGCGCGACCGCGCCGGAAGTCTGTGGCTCGCCACCGACGGCGGGCTCTTCCGATTCCGGGACGGACAGTTCGCGCGGCACGGCGAAGGCGACGGCCTCTCGTCCAACCGCATCCTGTCGCTCGCCGAAGACCGCGAAGGCAGCCTCTGGGTCGGCACCGCCGACGGCGGGCTCGACCGCATCCGGGAACAGCGCATCACGGTCTACGGCGAGGCCGAGGGCCTCTCGGACGCGAGGATGTGGTCGGTCTTCGAGGACAGCCGCGGCAACCTCTGGGCCGGCACGGCCGAGGGAGTGCTGAACCGGATGCCTCCGGGAAGCGATCGCTTCGAATCCGTGCTGAAACTCGGCGCGTCGGTCATGGCGATCGCCGAGGATCCGGCGGGCGCGCTCTGGGTCGGGACGCGCGGCGGCGGACTCGTGCGCGTGCAGGGCGGCCGGACCCGGCACTACACGACGGCCGAGGGCCTCTCGGGCAACTGGATCTCATCGGTGCTCGTCGACCGGCACGGCGCCGTGTGGGTCGGGACGATGGGGTCGGGCGTGAACCGCATCGAGAACGGGGTGATCTCGGCCTTCCGCGGCCCGGGCGTGCTCGGCTCGGACGCCGTTTTTTCGATCTTCGAGGACCGGGAGGGCAGCCTCTGGATCGGCACGTTCGGGGGCGGCGTCACGCGATACTCGAACGGCCGCTTCGAGACGTTCACGACGAAGGACGGCCTCGCGCACGACGTCGTGATGTCGACGTACGAGGACTCGGAGCGAACCCACTGGTTCGCCACGCGGGGGGGCCTGTCCCGGTACCGCGACGGCCGCTTCACGACCTACCGGCAGAAGGAGGGAGTCTTCCACGACGCCGCCCAGCGCGTCATCGAGGACGGCCGGGGGTATCTGTGGCTGACCAGCAACCGCGGCATCTTCCGCGTCTCGCAGGCGGAGCTCGCGGCCGCCGCGCGCGTTCCCGGCCGCATCTCGAACGCAGCGACCTTCACGACGGCCACCGGAATGACGCTGGCGGAGTGCAACAACGCGCAGCACGGCGCCTGGAAGAGCCGGGACGGGCGGCTCTGGTTCGCGACCGTCAAGGGCCTCGTCATGGCCGATCCCGCGCGCATTGCGGTCAACACCGTGCCGCCCAACGTCGTGATCGAAGAGGTCATGGCCGATGGCCAGGCGCTCCCCCGCGCCGGCCTGGTCTCTCTCCCCGCCGGCACCCGGAGGCTCGAGATCGCGTACACGGCGCTCGCGTTGTCGAACTCGCGCGCCATCCGATTCCGCTACCGGCTCGAGGGATTCGAGAAAGACTGGGTCGACGCGGGGCCTCGCCGAACCGCTTACTACACGAATCTCCCCCCCGGTCGCTACCGTTTCCGCGTCCGCGCCGCCAACGAGGACGGTGTCTGGAGCGAGGCGGGCGCCTCCAGCGACGTGATTCTGGCCCGGCGCCTCTACCAGACGGCCTGGTTCCGCGGGCTCGCTCTCGTACTTCTCGGGGCCGCCGGGGTCGTCCTCCACCGCCTGCGCGTCCGGCGGCTCGAAATCCGCGAGCGCCTCCGGACGGCGCTCGTCGAGGCGCAGCTCGATGCCCTGCAGTTCCAGCTTCGCCCGCACTTCCTCTTCAACACGCTCAACAGCATCCTGCCGCTGGTGGGCAAGGACCCCGACCGCGCACGGCAGATGGTCGTCCGGCTGGGCGACCTCCTGCGCCTGTCGCTGCGCTCCGAGGACCACCCGCTCGTCACGCTGGACGAGGAGATCGCGATCCTCGAAAAATATCTTTCCATCGAACAGGTCCGGTTCCGGGACCGCCTCGACGTCTCCATCGCCGTCGATCCCGGGGTGGCCGCGGCCAGGGTACCGAGCTTCCTCCTGCAACCCCTGGTCGAGAACGCGATCAAGCACGGCCTCGGCGGGCGAGCCGGGCGCGGCCGGATCGCGGTGACGGCGCGGGAGGAGGCGGGCACCCTCGCCATGACCATCCGCGACAACGGCCCGGGGCCCAGGGCGAGCGCGGTGGACACGACGGCCGGGATCGGCCTCGCCAACACGCGGCGGAGGCTCGAGGCCCTGTATCCCGGCCGGTACCGGTTGGAGCTCGGACCGGCCCCGGGCGGCGGAGCCGAGGTGCGGCTCCGAATCCCGCTCGCTCTCGCGAAGGCGCGCGCCGGGGCGGCCGCGCCGGTGTCCGCGAGCTTCTCGCGCGCATCCTGACGCGCGGCGCGTCAGCCCGGAACGCTTTTCGCCCGCACCTCTTCGGACGTCAGGCCGTAGATCGGCGGCGTCGCCACGCCCAGGATCCCGAGGGCCATGTAGAGCTGCCCCCGGTGATGGATCTCGTGCTCGATCATGAGCCGCAGCCACTTCCCGACCCGGATCTTCGCTCCCGCGGGCGTCTGGCAGTCGCGCTCCAGGTCTTCGTCCGAAAGCGCGCGGAAGATCGCCATCGACTCCGCGTGGCAGCGCTCGACGTAGGCTCGCACGGCCTCGAGGCCGTCGGCGAGCTCGCGGCCGTGGCCGCCGTAGCGGGATGGCCGACCCTGCGCATTCTCGGCGTACATGTCGCGTTCGATGCCGGCGAGATGCCGCAGGATGTCGGCGAGCGTGAACTTGCCCGGCGCCCAGGTCCATTCGAGGCGGTCCGCCGGGATGCAGTCGGCGACGCGCCGGGTGCGCGCGCGCACCTTCTCGAAGTACTCGCAGAGCTCGCGGGCGCGTCCCGTCTCCATGGCGATTCGACTCTATGCCAGGTCCAGAGGCCGAATCGGCACGCGGCGCAACCGCTTGCCGGTGGCGTCGAAGATCGCGTTGGCCACGGCCGGTGCGACCGGAGGCACCGGCTGCTCACCGAGGCCGGTGGGCGGCCGGTCGCTGTCGACGAGGTGCGTCTCCACACGCGGCATCTCCGGAAGCGCGAGGACCGGGAACTCGGCGTAGTTCGTCTCGGCGACGCGGCCGCCGCGGATCGTGATCTCGCCCTTCAGCGCGTACGACAGCCCCCACGCGATCCCGCTCTCGACCTGGCCTTCGACGCCGAGCCGGTTGACGATCTGCCCGCAGTCGACGGCCGTGACGATCCGGTGGACGCGCACGTCGCCCGCCGGCCCGACCGAGACCTCCGCGACCTGGGCGATCACCGTCCGCGCGTGGTACACGTTGCAGGCGATCCCGCGGCCCGCGCGGCGTCCGGCCGGGGCCTCGAGCTTCGAGCCCCAGCCGGCCTTCTCCGCGGCGAGCTTCACCACGGCCGCGAGGCGCGGCCGCTCGATCTTCCAATCGCCGCCCGCGAGCGTCAGCGTCGGCTCGCCCTCGAGGAGCCCGAGCCGGACAGCGAGAGGATCGCGGGAGAGCCGCGCGGCGATCTCGTCGAGGAATGACTCGCGCGCGAACACGTTCGGAGGGTAGTAGACGGCCCGCCAGGCTCCCGTGCGAATCGGCGACTCGATCTCCGTGTAGCCGGCCGAGAGGTTCGGGATCGCGTAGGGCGTGTCGTAGCCTCCCCACGGGCCGACATCGACCTCGTCGGACGCATTCGGGTCGTACGGCCCGAACATCGAGAGGTGAAAGGTCGCCGAACGGTGACGCCACCCGGTGATTCGGCCCGCGGCGTCGAGTCCAGCCTCGAGGTCCGCGCGCTCGGCCGGGTGGAGGAAATCGCCGAGGAAGTCGTCCTCGCGCGACCACACGACCTGGACGGGCCGGCCCGGCTGCGCGCGCGACCTCGACCGCCTCCGTCGCGTAGTCGGCGTGGAGTCTGCGCCCGAAACCGCCGCCGAGCAGCGTCACGTGCACCATGACCTTTTCCGGCGGCACGCCGAGGAGCTTGGCCGCTTCGCGCTGGACGCGCTGCGGATTCTGCGTCGGCGCCCAGATCTCGCAGCGGCTTCCGGAGACTTTCGCCGTGCAGTTCTGCGGCTCGACGGACGCATGAGCCTGGAAGGCGTCGCGGTACGTGGCCGAGACCCGGGTCGCAGCCGAGGAGAGGGCCGCGTCCGGGTCTCCCTCCTTGCGGGTGACGCGCCGGACGGGTGCGGCGGCCGCCTCGTCGATCCGCCGCCAGAGCTCTTCGGTCGTGAGCGCGGCGTTGGGCCCCTCGTCCCACGCGGCGGCCAGCGCGTCGCGGCCCGAAAACGCGGCGAAGGTGTCGCGCGCGACGACGGCGACGCCGGTCGAGACCTCGAAGACCTTCACGACGCCGGGCACGGCCATCGCCTTCGCGGCGTCGAAGCGCGCGACCTTGCCTCCCGGGACCGGGCAGCGGGCCACCGCGGCGAAGAGCATCCCCGGCACGCGGACGTCCAGGCCGTAGCCCGCCTTGCCCGAGACGATCGACGGACCGTCGATGCGCGGCACCGCCGTTCCGATGAGGCGAAAGTCCTTTCGGTCCTTCCACCGCGGCTCTTTCGGAATCGGAAGGGTCGACGCGAGAGCCACCAGCCGGCCGTACGAGAGGCGCCGGCCGGTCGCCGCGTGAACCACGGCACCTTCGCGCGCCGCGCAGTCGGACGCCGGGACCTTCCACGTCCGCGCGGCGGCCTCGACCAGCATCGCGCGCGCCGCGGCGCCCGCCGTGCGAAGCGCCTTCCAGGAGTCGTCGATGCTGTCGCTGCCCCCGGTATTGAGGTTGGCGTAGTCGGGGCCGGGAGAGGCCTGCGTGATGGCGACGGTCTTCCAGTCAGCCTCGAGCTCCTCGGCGAGGATCATCGCGAGCGACGTGCGGACGCCCTGGCCCATCTCCGAGTGGCCGATGACGAGCGTGATGCGTCCGTCTCTCGTGATCGACAGCCACGGATTCGGCGCAAAGCGCGACGTGCCAGGCTTCTCGGACCGGGCCAGGAGCGGAACCTCGACGAGGAGGGCCGCTCCGCCCACCGCGCCCGCGCGCAGGAACTGCCGCCGCGTCGCGCTCATCGCGCTCGCCCTTCGGCCGCGAGGAGGCCGGCGGCGTGAACCGCGCGGCGGACGCGCTGGTACGTTCCGCAGCGGCAAACGTGGTCCGACAGGGCCGCGTCGATGTCGGCGTCGGCCGCGTGCGGCTTGTCGCGCAGGAGAGCCGCCGCCTCCATGATCATTCCGGGCTGGCAGTAGCCGCACTGCGCCACGTCCTCGGCGAGCCACGCCTTCTGGCAGGGGTGCCGGCCGTCGGCCGAGAGGCCCTCGATCGTCGTCACGCGACTGCCCGCCGCGGCGACCTCGGCGAGCGTGACCTGGCAGGAGCGCGCGGCCCGGCCGTCGACGTGCAGGGTGCAGGCGCCGCAAATCCCGGCGCCACAGCCGTACTTGGTTCCCGTCAGGCCGAGGAAGTCGCGGAGGACCCAGAGAAGCGGCGTCGCCGGGTTGCCCGCCTCCACCGTCCTCTGCGTGCCGTTGACGGACAGCTCGTAGGTCTTCATGGGCGCAGAGCCCTCCCCCGAATGTTCAAACGGGAAAGCCGCTCGCGGGTTTTCCCCCTGGGACGAGAGCCGCGAATCCGAGGACGGGCCTACTTCGCGCGCGCGACCGTGAGAGTCACCAGCCAGGCCTTCTCCCCGGGCGCGGGCTCCACGCGCGTCGCTTCGGTCCACGATCCGCCCTGGCCGTCCAGGCGCCATGCCCCCGGGCCCTGCCGCTTCCAGCCCGGCGAGTCGGCGTAGGCCTTGTCCATCCGCGCGAGGAGCTTCTCCGCCCCCGCCTCGGTGCGGATCTTCCAGGCCGCCTCCCAGCGGTCGCGCGTCCCCTCGTACCGCAAGAGCGTGCGCGGGTACTCGCTGGCCGCCTGGAAGCCCGGGAAGACGTGCTCGTCGGCGAGGCTCGCGCGGGCCCAGCCGGAATCCGGCCGCCAGTCGTATTCCATGCCGACGGCCGCGACCTGGGCCGTGCCCTTGCCGTAGAGCTTCTCGATGACGTGCAGGGCGCCGTCGATCCCGGAGGAGAGGCCGGCCGACGTGATGATCTTGCCGTTGTCGACGAAGCGCTTGTCCCGGACGACCTTCGTCTTCGGCGCGGCCGTCGCGAGGTCGTCGATCATCCCGGCGAAGGTCGTCGCCTCGAGCCCGTCGAGCAGCCCCGCCTGCGCGAGAAAGAACGCGCCGTTGCAGACCGAGAGCACGACCTCGGCGCCCTTCGCGCTTTGCTGGATCCAACGGATCAGGGCCTCGTGCGAAAGCTGCGGATCGACGTTGCCTCCGGGAATCACGAGGACGTCCGGCCGCGGCGCGCGGGCCAGATCGTACGATGGGATCACGGTCATGCCCATGGCCGTTTCGATCGGCGACGTGGTCTCGCCGACCGAGTAGATGCGGAACGCCCTGTGGCCGTCGACCCGGGCGTGGCCGAGCACCTCCCACGGGCCCGTGTAGTCGATGATCTGCACGCCCGGGAAGAGCATCACGGCGACGTTCTTTTCGCCGCCGTCCTTCGGACCGAGGGCCAGAGCGGGCAGGGCCGAGGCCAGGAGCAGAGTCGCGAGGGTGAGGCGACGCTTCATCGGAATTCTCCTTGATCAGGCGTTGCGAAGCGCGACCATGGGATCGACCGTCGTCGCGCGGCGGGCCGGCACGAAGCACGCGATTGCGGCGACGAGCCCGAGCACGACCGCGACGGCGGCGTACGTGGGCGGGTCGCTCGGCGTCGTCTCGTAGAGCAGCCCTGCGAAGAGACGCGACAGCGCGAAGGCTCCGGCGACGCCGATGGCCAGGCCCAGCGCGACGAGGCGCATGCCCTGGCCCAGGACCATGCGCACGACGCCGCCGGGAAGCGCACCGAGAGCCATCCGGATGCCGAACTCCTGCCGGCGCTGCCCGACGGTGAACCCGATGACGCCGGCGATCCCGGTCGCCGTGATGACGAGCGCGAGGCCCGCGAACGCGGCGAGAAGCACCGCCGTGAGTCTCGGCATGTCGAGAGCGCTCGAGTGGAGCTCTTCGAGCGTGCGGAACCGGTCCACCGGCTGCTCGGGCCCGATCGAGTGCACCGCGTCCCGAACGGTCCTCGTCAGGGCCATGGGGTCCGACGTCGTGCGCACGAGGCAGGCCGTCGACAGACCGGGATACTGGAAGATGGAAAGGTAGACCTGGTCGACCGGAGGCCGGGACAGGCCGAACTGGCGCACGTCGCCGGTGACGCCGACGACCGTCAGCCACTCCACCTCGCCGGGCTCGCTGCCGTCGACGCCGATCCTCCGTCCGATCGGATCCTGCCCCGCAAAGACGTGCGCGGCCATCGTCTTGTTGATGACGGCGACCTTCGGCGCGTTTTCGCGGTCGGCGTCGGTCACCGCGCGGCCCCGAAGCACCGGAACGCCGATCGTCTGGAAGTACTCGCCGCTGACGCGCTGGAAATCGGCGCGGGGCAGGTTCTCCGGGGCGGTCGTCGCCTGTCCCTCGAGCCGGAACCGGCCGTTGAAGGGTCCGCCCTCGGCGAGCGGAAAGCGGCCCGCGAGCGCGACTGACGCGACGCCCGGCGAGGAGCCGAGCTTGGCGAGCAGGCGCTGGTGGAAGTCGCGTTGCTTCTCGGCCTCCCGGTAGCGGGTGAAGTTCAGGTCGAGGCGCGAGGTCAGCACGCGCTCGCTCTTGAAGCCGGGGTCGACCTCGCGCAGCTTCCAGAGCGTGCGCAGCATCAACCCCGCTCCCGCCAGCAGGACGAAGGAGACGGCGACCTGGCCGACGATGAGGAAGCTGCGCATCCGCACGCGGCCGGGCACGGAGGCTGCCGGATCGCGGCCGCTCTGGAGCGCCGACACGAGACTCCGGCGCGAGGAGAGCGCCGGGATCAGGCCCAGGCCGACGCCCGCGACGATCGAGACCCCGAGCGTGAAGAGCAGGACCGGACCGTCGACCGCGATCTCGGCCGCCCGGGGCGTGAACCGGGCGGCGAACAGGACCAGCATCTTGCGCCCGGCCGCCGCAACCGCGAGGCCGAGAATGCCCCCGACGACGGCGACGACGACGCTCTCCGTCAGGAGCTGCCGCGCGAGCCTTCCGCGGCCGGCGCCGAGGGCCGAGCGCAGGGCCATCTCCCGCTCCCGCCGGACCAGACGCGAGAGCGTCAGGTTGGCCACGTTGGCGCAGGCGATCAGCAGGACCAGGCCGACCGTCGCCGTCAGGAGAAGAAACGTCGGCCGCGCCTGGCGCGTCATCTCTTCGCGCAGCGAGACGGGATTCAGGGTCATCCGGACCGAGGCGGGATAGCTCTCGGGGTGGTCCTGCGCCATCCGCGTGGCCACGTCCTGAAGGTCCTTCTTGGCCGCCGAAAACGTCGTGCCGTTCTTGAGCCGCCCGAGTGCGACGAGCATTCCGGCGTCCCGGGAGGTCTCCATGTGCGGGGACGAGCGGAAGGGACAGGCCGAGATCGGCATGTACACGTCGTTCTCGTCCGGGTAACCCGGGATCGGGGGCAGCACGCCGATGACGGTGTGGGGACGGTCGTTCATCGTGAACACGCGGCCCACGACTTTCGGATCGGCGCCGAAGCTCCGCATCCAGTACTGGTGGGACAGGACGAGGACGGCCTCGGCGCCGTGCTGGTCCTCGCCCTTCGCGAACGTGCGGCCGAGAATGGGCTTCACGCCCAGCAGATCGAAGAAGTGCGCGGAGACGACGCCCGTCTGGATTCGCTCGGGCTCGTCTTTTCCGAGGAGGACGAACCACATCGAGTGGTATTCGGCCACGCCGTCGAGGGTGTGGCTCAGGTTCTGCAGGTCGGCGATCTCGAGCGGCGAGAACGCGCCGTCCGTGATGCCGGCGCCCGGAGCATCGACCTGGATGCGCACGAGGCGCTCGCCGCCGCCGTACGGAAGACCTTGCAGCAGGACGCCGTGGACGACGGAGAAGATGGCCGTGTTCGCGCCGATGCCGAGTGCGAGCGTCACGATGGCGGCCGCCGCGTAACCCGGGTTCTTGCGGAGCGACCGCAACCCGTATCGGACGTCCTGGACGCCCGTCTCGAAGAGTCGGGCGCGGTCCGCGTCACGAACCTCTTCCTTGGTCTTTTCGATTCCTCCGAACTTCCGGAGAGCTTCGGTCCGCGCCGCGGCCGGGTTCATCCCGCGCCGGAGGTTCTCCTCCGTCTCGCGCTGGATATGGAAGGAGATCTCGTCGTCGAGCTCGCGCTCCATACGCTTGCCCGCGAAGAGGGATTTGATGCTGCCGAAAAGACGGTTGATCATCTCGCCTCCTACGTCGCCGCCAGCACGCGCCCGACCGCGGCGGCAAAGCGCTCCCAGCTCTCGGTCTCGTCGGCGAGCTGCCGGCGTCCCGAGCGGGTCAGCGTATAGAACCGTGCGCGGCGGTTGTTCTCGGAGCTTCCCCACTCGGCGGAGATCCAGCCCTTCTGCTCCAGCCGGTGGAGGGCCGGATACAGCGAGCCCTGGTTGACCTCCAGCACGTCCTGGGAAAGCTGCTGGATGCGGGCGGCGATCCCCCAGCCATGCATCGGCCCGTTGCCGAGCGTCTTCAGGACCAGGACGTCGAGTGTTCCCTGCAGCAAGTCGCTTCGTTCCGCGGCCATCGGTCCTCCCCTCGGATCTCTACAGGAGAGGATACGACGTCTCCTGTAGATTGTTTAGGGGAGCGCGAAAAAAGTTTTCGACGCCGCCCGCGATAGGCTCTCGCCCGAGCCTTGCAGGAGGGACTGTGACGAAACGACTCACCCTCTCGGTATTCGGATGCTTCATGGCCGCGGCCGCCCTGGCGGCCGACCCTCCCCCGCCGACTCCGATCGCCATCCGGGCAGCCCGGCTGCTGGACGTGAAGTCGGGCCGCTACGTGGAGCTCCCGGTCGTCGTCGTCGTGGGGGATCGGATCGAAAGCGTCGGCTCCGCCACACCCTCCGGCGCGCGCGTCATCGACCTCGGCAACCGCGTGCTTCTTCCGGGCCTGATCGACACCCATACCCACGTCCTGCTCCAGGGCGACCCGACCGCCGTCGAGTACGACGAGCAGATCCTCAAGGAGTACCCGGCCCACCGCGTCGCCCGGGCGGTGCGGGCGTTGAAGATCGGCCTCGAGCACGGCTTCACGACCATGCGGGACCTGGAGACCGAGGGCGCCGGCTACGACGACGTGGCGCTGCGGGATGCGGTCAACGAAGGCGTCATCCCCGGGCCGCGCATGAAGGTCGTCGGGCCGGCGCTGTCGACGACCGGCTCCTACCCGATCCTCCACTACCGCCCGGACTGGAAGTTCCCGACGGGCGTCATGGTCTGCGACGGCGCCGACGCCTGCCGCAAGGCGGTCCGCGAGCAGCTCTCGTACGGGACCGACTGGGTCAAAATCTACGCGAACACGGGAGGGCTCCGGCTGACGGCAGACGGCTACGTCGACTCCCCGCCGAACTGGACGAAGGAAGAGATCGAAGCCGTCGTCTCGGAGGCCCACGCCCACCGCGTGAAAGTGGCGGCGCACGCGCGCTCCGACACGGGCCTGCGCATTGCGCTCGCCGCCGGAGTCGACTCGATCGAGCACGGCGACTCGATCCGCCCCGAAGCCGCGGCCGAAATGGCGCGCCGGGGCATCTTTCTCGTGCCGACCCTGTACGTGGCCGACTACGTGTCCGGGCCGCGGGCCGCCGCCGGCTGCGCCATTTGCGGGGAGATGCCCAAGATCCACCGGAAGTCCTTCGAAAACTGCCGCCGGGCAGGGGTGAAGATCGCCTTCGGCACCGATGCCGGCGGTTTCCCGTGGACCGAGACGAACCAGGTGAAGGAGTTCGAGTTCGAAGTCCGCTACGGCATGACGCCGATCGAGGCCATCCGCAGCGCCACGATCGTCGCGGCGGACCTGCTCGGGATGACGGGCCAGGTCGGCACGGTGCAGAAGGGCGCGTTCGCCGACCTGGTCGCCGTGCCGGGCGATCCGCTCGCCGGCGTCGGCGTGCTGGCAAACATCGACTTCGTCATGAAGGGCGGCGAGGTGGTCAAGGCGCCCGCGCCCTGATGCTCCGGGTCGGCCTGACGGGGGGCCTCGCCTCCGGCAAGTCCACCGTCGCCGAAATCCTGGCGGATCTCGGCGCCGCCGTCCTCGACGCGGACGAGATCGTTCGCGCTCTCTACCGCGAGGGCGGCGCCGGCGCCGCCGCGGCGCGCGACCTCTTCGGCGACTCCGTGCTCGGGCCCGACGGCCGCGTCGACCGGACCCGCATCGCCGCGATCGTGTTCTCGGATCCGGCGGCCCGCCACGCCCTCGAGGCGCGGATCCACCCGCTCGTGGGCGAGGAACGCGGCCGCTTCTTCGCGCAGGCGGAAAAGTCCGGCGCCCCGGTTGCCGTGGTCGAGGCTTCCCAGCTCCTCGAGGCGGGAACGCAGTCGGACTACGACCGGGTGCTCCTCGTCATGGCGCCCGAGGAGGAGCGGATCCGGCGCTGGGGCGACCGAGGCGGCGATCCGGAGGACGCGCGACGCCGAATCTCCGCCCAGATCCGGGCCGAGATCGCGCGCGAACGCGCCGACGATGTCATCGTCAACAACGGCACTCTCGAGGACCTGCGCCGGAAAGTCACAGAACTCTTTCGGCGCTGGACGGCATAACATCCCAGCTCATGCCGGCCAAGAAAATCAAACCGCCGTCCGCCCTCCCGGCCCGACCGGGTGACGTCCTTCTCCTCGTCGGAACGATGAAGGGCCTCTTTCTCTGTTCCTCCGGGCCCGCGCGTCGCCGGTGGCGCGTCGCAGGCCCCTACTTTCCCGGCAGCTCGGTCTACGCCGCGGGCTACGACGGCCGGGCCGGGCGCCGTCGCATCTGGGCGGCGCCTTCGAGCATGCACTGGGGCGCCGAGCTCGCGTGGACCGACGACCTCGGCCGGAGCTGGAAACGCCCCGCCGAGCCGCTCGTCCGCTTCCCCGAGAGCGCGGGCGCGTCGCTCAAGAACATCTGGCAGATCGTTCCCGGCCGCGCGGCGGAGCCCGACGTCCTCTACTGCGGCGTCGAGCCTTCGGCCCTCTTCCGGTCGCGCGATGCGGGGAAGACATGGGTCTTGAACGACGGCCTGTGGAACCACCCTCATCGTGCGAAGTGGATGCCGGGCGGCGGGGGCCTCTGCCTGCACACCGTGCTCGTGGATCCGAACCGGCCGGACCGGTTGACGGTCGCGAGCTCGACCGGCGGGGTCTACCGCTCGGACGACGGGGGTGCCACCTGGAACGCGCGCAACCGCGGGGTGCGCGCCGAGTTCCTGCCCGACAAGCACCCCGAGTTCGGCCAGTGCGTGCACAAGATCGTTCACCACGCGGCCCGGCCGGGACGGCTCTTCCTGCAGAACCACTGGGGCCTCTACCGGAGCGACGACGGCGGCGACTCCTGGACCGATGTCGCCCACGGGGTCCCGTCGGACTTCGGGTTCTGCATCGGCATCCACCCGCGCGATCCCGACACGGCGTTCATCGTGCCCCTCCACTCCGACGGATTCCGCTGCACGCCCGACGGGAAGCTGCGCGTGTATCGCACGCGGGACGCCGGGCGGTCCTGGCAGCCGATGACCCGCGGGCTTCCGCAGAAGGACGCCCTCGAAACCGTGGTCCGCGACGCCATGAGCGTGGACGCTCTCGATCCGGCGGGCGTCTATTTCGGGACGCGCAGCGGCAAGGTCTTCGCCTCGCGCGACGAAGGGCGCTCCTGGGAACTCGTGCGCCAGGGGCTTCCGCCCGTCGTCAGCGTGAAGGCGGCGATCCTCGAGGCGCCGGGGAAGACCGGGAAGGCGCGCGGCCGAAAGGCGGCGTGAGCGTCGTCGTCCTGATCCCGGGGCCGCTTCAGCCCTTCTCGGGCGGCGTCAGCCGCGTCGGGCTCGGCACGCCCGCCACGGTCTTCGACGCTCTCCGCCAGCTCGACGGCCTCCATCCCGGCCTTTCGCAGCGCGTGCTCGACGAGACGGGGGCCGTCCGGCCCCACGTGAACATCTTCGTCGGCCCGGACAACATCCGCGACGCGTCGGGGCTCGCGACGTGCGTGCCCGACGGCTGCGAGATCGCGATCCTGCCGGCCGTCAGCGGCGGGTGAGGCCCGGACACGCGGTGAGGCTCAAGGCCGCGACACCTCCCGGCTGGACCGCCGCCGTCTTCGCCGACTTCGATTCTTTCCTGCTCGATCACGCGGGCTGCGAGCGGAAGGCCTCCGCATCGGCCCTGTCTTTCGTCGCCCACTACCCCGACCGCCCGAAACTCGTCTCCGAATGCATCGCGCTCGCGCAGGAGGAGCTCGCCCACTTCGCGGCGGTCTGGCGGCGCCTCGAGGCGCGCGGACTGACCCTCTCGGCAGACACGCGGAGCCCCTACATGGAGCGGCTCGCGAAGGAGTTCCGCAAGGGCAGCGACGCCTACTTCCTCGACCGCCTTCTCTGCGCCGGCATCGCCGAAGCGCGCGGCTGCGAGCGGTTCGGCCTCGTCGCCGGGGGGCTGCCGCCCGGCGACGACCGCGAGTTTTATCGCGACATCGCGCGGGCCGAGGTCAGGCACCAGGAGCTGTACCTGCACCTGGCGGGTCTCTACTTCGAGGCGGCCGAGGTCGAGGCGCGGCTCGACACGCTTCTTTCCGTCGAGGCCCGGATCGTCGGGGAACTCCCGGTGCGGGCGGCGCTCTACTAGGCGGCCCGCGGCACGCCGGTTGACGGTAGACTCCGCCCCCCGTGGCTTCCAAGCCCCTCTCCCAGTACCTCGCGCGCCATGCAGAGCCGGAGGCGGCCGCCGCGGACGCTCTGACGCGCGACCTCGGCCACGTTCTCGTGGTCCCGGCCTACGGCGAGGGACAGAGCCTCTTCGACACGCTCGGTTCGGTGCCGAAGGGACCCAAGGGCGAGACCCTCGTGATCGTGGTCCTCAACGCCCGGGAAGACTCGCCGGCCGCGGTGCACGCGGCCAACGAGACCGCGCGGCAGCGCCTGCGGGGCGTCGCGAAGGTGGCCGCCGACCTGACCGAGCCCCACCCGTCGACCTCGCTCGAGGTCGAGAACGGAACGATCCTCGTCGTCGACCGCGCGCAGGCGGGGCACTATCTTCCGAAGGGCCAGGGCGTGGGCCTCGCGCGCAAGATCGGCAACGACATTGCGTTGCGGTTGCACGCCGCCGGACGGGTCGCCTCGCCGTGGATTCACAACACGGACGCCGACGTGCGGCTGCCGAACGACTACTTCGACCAGACCGCGACGATCCCGGAGGCGGGCAACTCCGCCGCGTTGTACTTCTTCGAGCACCGGTTCGATGCCGACCCGACGCTCGCCGAGGCCGCGCGCCTCTACGAGATCTCGCTCCGCTACTACACGCTCGGCCTCGGGTGGGCGGGCTCCCCCTACGCATACCAGGCCATGGGAAGCTGCATCGCCATCCGTCCCGAGGCCTACGCGGCCGTCCGAGGCTTCCCGAGGAAGAACGCGGCCGAGGACTTCTACGCCCTCGACAAGCTCGCCAAGGTCGGCTCGATCATCCGGCTCGCCGGCCAGCCCCTTCTTCTCGAAGGACGCGTCTCGCACCGCGTGCCCTTCGGGACGGGCAAGGCGCTCTCCGACCTCGTCGCCAGGAAGCGGGCGGTTTCGGGGTTCCGCCTCTACCACCCCGCCGTCTTCGCTCACGTCGCGGCGTGGCTGCGCGTGCTGGAGGCGTCGGCGAAGAGCGGCGGACGCGTCGACGTCGCTCTCGAGGAGCTTCCCCGTGAGAATCCGTTCTTCCTGACCGGGCTTCTGGTCGAATCGCTCGAGAAGTTGGGAGCCTTCCCCGCGATGCGCGAGGCCATCGCGCGCTCCTCCGGCGACCCCGCGACGATGCTCCGCCACTTCCATACGTGGTTCGACGCGTTCCGCACGCTGAAGCTCGTGCATGCGCTCCGCGACGGAGGACTCCGCTCGCTCGGTTACCGGCAGGCGCTCGCCGAGGCGCCCTTCACCGGGCTGTCGGGATCGACCGAGGAGGATCCGGAAGCCCTTCGGCTGGCGCTCGCCGCCGAAGAGCGCAAGCTCGCGGAAACCCCGGCGGGATTGACGGCCTGAGAGCTAGTTGACGGCGCAGGAGCCGGGCCCGCGCGGATCGCCGCACGAGCCGCAGCCGCCGCCGGCGGGTTCCGACGCGGCGCTCTTGCCTCCGCCACCGCTCCCGACCGCGAAGACCGAGAGAAGCTTCTCGACCTTCCGGCTCTCGCAGGAGGGGCAGCGGGGTTTCGCTTCGCCGAGAACGATCTCCTCGAAGCGCTTCTCGCAGTCGCGGCAGCGGTACTCGAAGAGCGGCATGCGCGAATTCTAGCGCAGCATCAGAACGGGTAGCCGATCGAGAGGAAGACTCGCCCGGTCTCCTTTGTGGAAGCTCTCTCGACCAGCGGGGGACAGGGCGACGGGTTGCAGGGATTCCCCTCCGCGTCTGTGGTCCTCGTAACCTGGTAATCGATCGTCCGGAGCTGCACCGGTCTCGCGTACTCGAGACGCAGGGGGCCGACCGGCGTCATGTAGTGAAGCCCTGCGCCGATCGACTGCCGGAGGCCCGTTCGAAACTGAGCCGGCACGTTCGGGTCTCCCTCGATCCGGAAGTTGATGCCGCTCACCCTCGCCCACACCTGGGCCAGGTCGTAGAAGACCGACACGCCGAGATTGCCGAGAATGGGAAACCGGTATTCGAGAGTCCAGGCCATGAACCCGTTGCCGCCGATGATCCGAGGTCCCGGCGTGCAGTCGTAGAGAGCGAGCTCGGCCTCATTGGGTTGATTCGGGTATTGCTCGGCGCAGGTGCCCACGGTCCCCTCCTTCGGGACAGCCTGCGTGTTGTAGTCGACCGTGTCCCGGGGGATGCCGGCGAGATCCGTCGCGAACCCCCGTCCCGTCGACGAGCCTCCCGAGTAGAAGCGCTCCGCGATCGGAACCGGTATCCGCTCTTCGGGCGGAACGGAATACGCCGCCTCGCCGTACGGGTAGATCCCTCCCATCTTGAAAGAGGCCCCGAGCACGCCTCCGAAGAGGCTCTTGAACCAGGCCGCCTGGCCCGAGATCTTTCCGTACCGGGCGTCGGCCGAGGCGAACGGGAAGGCGTACTTGCCGGCCAGCGTCGCGTACCAACCGGAGTGCGGATCGAGGATGTCGTCTCGCCGGTCGTAGTAGAAGCTCGGGCCGACCGCGGACTGCTTGATCGGGAAAGCCGTCTTCGGGAACCGCTCGACCTCGATCGTCGAGAGGTCCTCCGGATTCTGTGGCCCCTGAACCTGGTACTCATAACGCAGGCCGACCCGCAGGTACCGGCCCCACGGGCGGACCGTCTCGACGTACCCGCCATAGCTGTCGACGTTGACGTCCTGGATCGGCAGGCGGCTGGCGAACCCGACGACGCTGATGGGGATCTTGGAGTCGAAGGCGTAGGGATCGAGAAACCGCGCGAAGAGGTAGCCGCGGGTCGAAAGCGGCGCGTACTGCACCTCGACCGACGCCGACTGCATCCGGCCGAAGAGGTTGCGGTAGGTCGCGCCGACGATGCCGAACACGTCGTTGCGGTTGACGTCGGCGCCGGCGGCGTACAGGTATCCGAAGCCATAGAGGAGCGACAGGTGCCGGGCCTCCGCGACCTCGACGTCGATGTTGCGCGTCTGGTTCTCGGGGTTGGTGGGCTGGGGCCGGACGTCGATCGACCGGAAGACCCCCGTGCGCGCCAGGTTCTGCTGCGTGTCGGCGACCTTCTCTTCCGAGAAAGGCTCGCCTTCCTTCCAGGCGATCTGCCGGCGGATCCGCTCGATCTCGGTCACCGCGTTGCCGCGGATGATCGTGCGCCCGAAGAAGGCCCGCTGGCCCTCTTCGACCCGGTACTCGACGTCGACTTTCGTCCGGTCCTCCGAGAGGGTGTACCGGTCCTGCACCGTCGCCGCGGGCCAGCCGGTGTTCCGGTAGCGGCTCGTCAGCGCGGCGACGTCGCGGCGCACGTCGACGGGATTGAAGGGGTCGCCCACCTTCACGGTCAGGAGCGACGCGAGGTCCTCCGGCTCAGGTGCTCGGCGCCCTCGACCCTTCGCTCGGCGACGAAGGCGCGCGGCCCTTCCGCCACGTCGATCCGAACGTCGAGGAGTCCGGGCTTCGCGCCGTCCGTGACCTTCGAGGTCACGCGCGCGTCGATCCAGCCGCGCGTCTGGTAGTAACCCAGGATCGTCGAGACGTCGCCGGCCAGGTCCTGGTCGGTCAGATGGCCCGTGGCCACGACCGGCAGGCCCTTCGGCCGCGTGACCATGAGATCGCGGAGCGTCTTTTCCGGCACGGACGCGTCGCCGGCGATCTCGATCGCCTCGACCGCGTACTTCGCGCCCGGCTCGACCACGAGCTTGACGATGACCGGATCGGTCCCGGCGGCCGTCGCCGAGACCGTGGCGCGATAGTGTCCCGAACGCTGCAGCTCGCTCCGGCGATCGGTCGCCCACTGTTCCAGCAGATCGTCGTCGAACGGCTGCGCTTCGAGGAGCGCGAGGATCTGCTTCCGGGCCGACTTTTCCTTGATGCCCGCCGCCTCGAGCTCGAAGAGCGGCCCCACGGCGATCCGGTAGACCGGCCGGATGCGGCCATCCTCCGTCGGCTCCGCGGCGATCAGCTCGACCGAAGCCCGAAAGCGGCCCTGGCCGAGCAGGTACTTCTGCAGGCGCTCGGCGTCGTCCCGGGCCTTCGCCTCGCGATACACGTCGCCCGGATCGAGCTTCATTCGCTTCGCGAGCTCGGCCGGGGAAAACGGCGCCGGGTCGCCGTCGAAGAACGGCTCGGTGACGCGGGCCCGTGTCCCGGCCGCGATGCGGTAGACGACCGTGACGGTGAACTCCTTCTCGTCGAAGACCGCCTCCGGCTCGACCGCCGGCTGGATGTAACCCTCGGCGGCGAGCCGGCGTTCGAGAGCCGCGGTCCCGGCCTCCAGGGTCGCGGCGTGGAACGGGTCGCCGGCCGAGAGCGGGACCACGCGGCGCAGGTCCTCGCGCGTGGGGGCGAACTTTCCGTCGAACTCGACCGCCCGCACGATGTAGGCGCGCCACAGGTAGACCGTCACCGCGAGCTCGCCGTCCGGCAACGGCTCGGCCTGCACGGCGACGTTCGAGAAGCGGCGCGTGCCGTAAAGGTTACGGATCGTCGCGCCCGTCTCCGCTTCCGTGAGCGGCCGTCCGGCGACGATCGCGATGAGGGCCCCGACCTCGCCCGGGTCGACTTCGCCGTCGCTCACGTAGGCGACCGAAGCCACGACCTTGCCGTAGTCCGCCGGACCCGGGTCCGCTCCGAGGACGGGGGCGGCCCCGGCCGCGAGGGCCGTGAGAAACAGGACCGCCGGGAGTGCGCGCCGCATCAGAGACGCTGGCGGCGCCGGAACGTGACCGAGAAATTGCCGTCCTCGTCCCGCAGCAGCTGGATGAAGACGGTGTCGCTGACCTGCCATTCGATCCGGATGATCGGGTCCTTGCTCGAGTCGACCGCGATCGACGACGTGACCGTGAGGTCCTGGGTGATCTTCTTGCCGATCGTCGTCCGGAAAGTCGTCAGGGTGCTGCCCTCGAAGACCGGGTCGATCTGGAACCGGTCGAGCTTGAAGATCTCCTTCCCGCCCCGGGTGATTCCGCCCGTGACCGCGCCCGTGACGATGCCGCCCGCGGCCGACACGAGCTGGTCGGTGGTCTTGGACTGCTCCCGCGTGTCGGGCGGCGTTCCCGACAGGATGAGGCCCAGAATCTCGTCGTTCGTGAGCGGCGGGTCGGAGGTGAAGTTCGCCGACACGCGCGGCCAGGTCCCGACGAGCGCGACGACCAGGTCGTATCCCTTGACGTCGGCGCGCGCCCGCAGGTCGACGAAGGGAGCGATCCGCGTGGTGTTGGAAAAGGTGATCGCGCCCGACTCGATCTCGTAGCGGATGTCCGAGAACACGACCCGCCCCCCCTCGTCGAGCAGCACCTGCCCGAGCAGGATCGGATCCGCGAGGGTGCCGCGGGCCGTCAGGTCGACGGTCCCCGAGAGGCGCGCGACGTTGTTCCGGATTTCGAGCGCGGCGGCCGACACGATGCGCACGTCGAGTACGGTGCGCTCCTTCCAGGGCTCGCGCGCCGCCAGCGCGCCGGTCGGGCGGCTCTTCGAGAGCAGGTCGGAGACGGTGAGGTCGACGTCCTTCGTGTACGTCCCGCGAAGCAGCGTCACCTCGCCCCGGACCTCCCGGTCCTCCGGATCGCCCGAGACCACCAGGTCGGCGTCGACCACCAGGCGCAGCGCCGGGATCGCGCGCACCGAGATCCTCCGGCCCTGCACCGCCAGCCGGTAGCTCGCGAGGGAGCCGCCGTCCAGGCGAAAGCTGCCCGCCGCGAACGCCTCCCCTTCGGCGACGCGCGCGCGCAGGCCGTCGATCTCGCCGGACGAACCGACGAGCCGCAACGTCCCCTCGATGTCCTCGAAGGAGTACCCGGCGGCGCGGTACCGGCCGTCCTCGATTCTCACCGAGCCGTTGAAGGCGGGCTCGTCGACGGTCCCGCTGGCTCCGATGTCGAGCGTCAGCCGTCCCGAAAGCCCGAAGCCCGGGCGCACGAGGTCGAGCACAGCCGCGTCGGACGTGCCGGAGATGCGTCCTTCGATCTTCTTCGACGCGCCCGCGGCCTCGAGCGCCCCGCGGACCGTGAAGTCGATCCCCTCGCCGACAGCGTGCAGGCTCTCGAGCGTGATGCGCCGTTCAGCGATCCGGATCTGCGCCGGACCAGCGATCGTCAACAGGCCCGGGCGCCCCCGCGTGTCCAGCCGTGCCTGCGTGACCGTGACCTCGCCCGAGACCGGCGCGTCCCGGTCGTGCCAGGCGAACTTCCCGCGCGCAGCGAGCGCGCCGCCGACGCCCTCGGGCAGCTCGAAGGGCGTGAAGAGCGCGAACGACGGGAAGTCGGGGGCGTCGAGCTCGGCATCGATGCGACCGGGCGACCCGAAGGGCTCTCCCGTCGCCGTGAGCGTCCAGTGACCGGGCGCCGAGAGTTTTCCCGCGAGCTCGCCCTTCGTCAGCCGCGCCTCGAGGCTCGGCGCCAGGCGAGCCGGGATCTCGCGCCCGTGGAACCGGGCCTCGGTGAGCGCCGCGGAGACCGTCATGTCCGGCCGGTCGAAGTCGCCCGAGCCCGTGAGCTCGAACGTGAGCTTGCCCGACAGCTCGTCGTCCGCTTTCGCCACGGCCTCGAGCTCCTCGATCGGAACGGCGTCGCCGGCCGCCCGCACCTCGAAGCTCTTGTCGCGGAACGCGATCGACCCGCGGCCCCCGAGCGTTCCGCCGTGGAGCTCCGCCCGCACCTCGTCGAGCTCGAACCGGCCCGGGGAGAGCGTGGCACGCCCGGTCACGAGCGGGAGCGGCTGCCCCCAGACGACCGCGTCCTCCAGGGTCATGAGGCCGCCGCCCGAGACGGCGTCGGGGGGCGTGCCGGAGAGCGGAAAGCTCCCGGAGAGGCGGCCGGTGATCGGATAGTCGAGGTCGAGATAGGAGAGGAGCCGCTCGATCGGATAGTCCTTGGCCGTCGCCGTCAGGTCGAACCGGGGTCGGGCGGGGTCCTGGCGGTACCGCGCGATGCCCTCGAGCGACACGGTCGCGCTGCCGTCGTAGACGCGCAGCGGATGGAAGATGAACGCGCCGTCGTTCATGTCCGCCGCTCCGCGGACGCTGCCGAAGAGGACCCCGGCATAGCGCGTGTTCTCGGCCGCGATCTGCGCGGTGACGTCGGGGTTGCCCCACGACTTCGATATGTGGCCCTGCACCTCCCCGCTGCCGCCGAGTCCCAGAGGGTCGAGAATGCCGCCGCTGGCCGCGGTGAAGTTCTGGAAGAGGCGGTCGACCTCGGCGAGGTCCTTCGAGCGCAGTCGGAAGTCGAAGTCCGGCGTCCACTGCCCGATGCGCATGCCCCCGGTCAGCTCGAGGGTCGAGGCCGGAAACCGGAAGGCCGTCGACTGAAAACCGATCCGACCGTCGACGACGGCGAGCGCCCCGCCGCCGCCGACGGGGGTGCCGTAGCGCCCGCGCACGATCGAGGTCGCGGGCCCGGGCTCGATCTCGACCGTGAAGCCGCCGTTGGACCGCTCGAGACCGCCTTCGGCCCAGCGCAGCGCCACGCCGAGGTCCGCCAGGCCGGAAAGACCGGTCCCCGGCAGCTTCAGGTCGCCGAAGAAACGCTCGACCGATACGCCGCGGGCCTCCAGCGCGAGGGTCATCGGCTGCGGGCGCTTTTCTCCAGCGAGGTCTTCGATTCGATACACACCGTTGACCAGGCCTCCCGCGTACCGCGCCTTTTCGATCCGCGCGACGAGCGCCTCCGGTCGGGCGACGACCGTGGCCTCGATCTCCTCGACCGGGAAGCCCTTGGCGTCGATGCTCGCGGACTCGACCCTTCCGGTGATGCGAAAGCCGCCGCGGGGCGGGACCCGGACCTCGGCGCGCACGGTGGCATCGCCGGTGAACCCGAGGCCGGAGTGGAAGATCCGCTCGACCTCGGCGACGTGGAACTGGCCCGTCGTCATGAGCAGGATCGTCGGGTCCGGGAAGCCTTCGACGGATCCCGAGGCGTTCAACTCGCCGAACTCGCCCACGATCCGGAGCGCCTCGATCGACGCTCCGATCGCGGAGTCGAGCCGGAAGCGAAGGTCGAGGCCGAAAACGAGCGGTTCGGCGCCTGGAAGGCCGAGCTGCGCCCGGCGGCAGGCCAGCGTGCCGCCGTAGCGCCGGAAACCGAGAGTCGACAGCTCCACGGCGAATTCGTCGAGGCGGCCGTCCATCCCCATGGCCCGCCCTTCGAGCTGGAAGACGCCGCGCTGCACGACGAGCTCGCCGACGCGGACGGCGAGCCCGCCTTTCTCCGCCTTCCCGGTGAGGCCGGGCGGCAGGTTCCAGGTCCCGTCCGCGAACTGAACGAGGGAGATCCGGGGAGCAATCGCGCGTACGCGGCCCAAACGCAGCTCCCCTCCCGTGACCGAGACGCCGCCGCCGATCGTCAGCTCGGCCGCCGACAGGAGCGGCTCGCCCCCGATCCGCGGATCGTTCTCGATGCGCACGTCGGCGAGCTGGATCGAAGGGGGAAAAATGTGGAAGTCGACCCGGCGGAAGCTGACGGGCCGCTTCAGGATCTCCGAAAGCCGCTGCTGCGAGACTCCCTGCATCAGCGTCTGGAACCGGTCCGAGTTCCAGATCGAGTAGGCGGCGAGGACGAGGAACAGGGCGATGATCAGAAACAGACGCGACGGCGAGAGAGGCTGCGCCTCGTGCGGCGTCTCGTTCCGGCCGTCGCCCGCGCCTTCGCCCGACATCCGGCGGATCTACACGCCCCAGGAGAGCTTGCCCGCGAGCTGATCGAAGTGATCGCTCTCGGGCGGGCGCAGCAGCGTCACCGAGGAGGGGCTCGAGCGCACGACGACCGTCAGGCCCGACAGGATCGGGAAACCTTCCTGGCCGTCGAGGGTCAGGTAGACGCCGCCGTCCCGTCGCTCCGGGCCCACGACCCGGATGCGGATCTCCGTGGACGCGGGCACGACGATCGGCCGTTGGGCCAGCGTGTGCGGGCAGATGGGGGTGATGACGTTGGCCGGCAGCTGCGGGTGGAGAATCGGGCCGCCGGCCGACAGGTTGTAGGCGGTCGAGCCGGTCGGCGTCGACACGATGACGCCGTCGGCGCGAAACTCCGCGACGGTCCGCCCGTCCAGGGCGATCGCGAAGGTCGAGATCCGCGCGAGGGCCTCGCGGTTGAGGACGGCATCGTTCAGGACCCGGTACGTGCCGTGGTTCGGCCCCCGTGCGACGGTGACGTCGAGAACTCCGCGGCGGTCCTCGCGGAAGCGGCCGGCCAGCACCTCGTCGAGGCGGCGGATCGCCCCCTTCTGGGGAAGGCCCGCGAGAAAGCCCAGCAGACCCACGTTGATTCCGAGCAGCGGCGTCCCGGGAGGCGCGGCGCGCGCGACCGAGAGAAGCGTTCCGTCGCCGCCGAGGACGATGACCAGGTCGGCCTCCCTCGAGATCCGGCCGCGCGCTACCCCGGACGGCCGACCGAGCGCCTGGGCCGTGCCGTCCTCGAGGATGACCTTGCGCCCCCGGCGCTTGAGCGCCCGCTCGACGGAGGCGGCCAGCCGCAGAGCCGGGCGGGAGGCCGTCTTGGCCACGATTCCGACGCGGACGAATTTCGGCGCGGAGCCTCGGGACCCCTTCATCCTGCTCAATTTACACGAAATCCGACGAGAAACTCCTGGTTGCCGCGGGCGCCTCGCACCGGCGAGGGAATCGATCCGAGAACCGCCAGCCCGAGCTCGCGGCCCGCGGTCTCGATCTCCTCGACGACGCGCCGCCGCGTCGCTTCCGACTTCACCACGCCGCCGCGCGGGACCTCGCCGCGGCCCGCTTCGAACTGCGGCTTGACGAGCGCGACCAGCGCCGCTCCCGGCGAGAGCAGCGGAACGACGGCCGGCAGGATCAGTCGGAGCGAGATGAACGAGACGTCGACCACGGCGAGCTCGACCGGCTCCGGGACCTCCGCACGCGACAGCGTGCGTGCGTTGACCTTCTCGCGCAGGACGACGCGGGGGTCGGCGCGCAGTTTCGCGTCCAGCTGCCCGTAGCCCACGTCGACCGCATACACGCGCGAGGCGCCGCGCTGGAGCAGGCAGTCGGTGAACCCGCCCGTCGAGGCGCCGACGTCGAGACAGGTCCGGCCCGCCGGGTCGAGGCCGAAGTGATCGAGGGCCCCGGCGAGCTTCAAGCCGCCGCGCGAAACGTAAGGATGGGGCGGGCCCGCGATGGCCACCTCGGCGTCCTCGGCCACGCCTTCGCCCGCCTTCTCGACCCGGCGTCCATCCACGGTCACGAGGCCCGCGAGGATCATCGCCTGGGCCTTCTCCCGCGACGGCGCCAGCCCCCGCGCCACGAGGAGGAGGTCCAGCCGCGTCTTCAAAAGGTGATCGCCACCTTCATGGAGCCCTCGAGCTCGCGGGCGCGGCCGAACGCCTCCGCCGCGCGCGCGACGGGAAACCGGTGGGACACGAGGTCGTCGACCCGGACCTGTCGCCGCGCGATGCGGTCGAGGGCCTCCGCCGTGTCGTCGGGACCGCACGAGTACGACGGCACCACCGACACCTCGCGGAAGTAGAGATCGAAGAGGCTGGCGCTCCAGGTTTCCCCCGGCGGCGCCATCGTGAAGAGGACGAGCGTCCCGCCCGGGGCGACGGCCTCGAACGCCTCTTCGACGACGGCGCGCTTTCCCGGGCCGACGAAGACGACGTCGAATCCCTCCGGAGCGGCTCGCCGCGCGCCCTCGCGGATCGACTCGCGCGAGACGTCGATCAGTCCATCCACCGCGCTCGCCTTCGCAGCGGCAAGGCGCGAGGCCACCGGATCCGCGCCGGTGATCGAGGACGCGCCGAGGGCGCGGCCGAGGCGAACCGCGAGCTGGCCGGTCGGGCCGAGCCCCACGCACAGGAGCGACTGGCCGCGCGCGAACCTCGCCCGGCGGAACGCCTTCACCACCGTGGCGAGCGGCTCGACGAAGCTCGCCTCCTCGTCGGACACGCCGTCGGGGATCTTCCGCGTGTCGTGCGCGAGGTTGCCCGCCGGGATTCGCACGAGCTCGGCCATGCCGCCGGGGTCGAGCCGCGATCCGCGCCACTCGGGACAGTGCACGTAGCGCCCGGCCGCGCAGGCCGGGCACGCGAGGCACGGCGCGTGGTGGTGCGGGGCCACGCGGTCGCCGACGCGAAACCCCTTCACGCCGCCGCCGACGGCGACGACCTCCCCGGCGACTTCGTGGCCGAGAATCGTGCCCGCCTTTCGGCGGACGTACCAGTCGAGCAGATCCGAGCCGCAGATCCCGGACACGCGCGTCCGCATGAGCGCCTCGCCGGCACCGATCTCGGGCTCGGGAAGATCGACGACGACGGCCGAGCCGTCGGCCTCGATGCGCACGGCCTTCATGGGCGCGATTATGGTTCAGCGAGGGTCGCGGACGAGCCGACCTACGCGTCGACCCGGGCGATCTCCCGGACCGCCGCGACGAGCCGATCCACCTCGTCCTCGGTCGTGTAGCAGGCGCATCCGGCGCGAACCACTCCGTCCTTGCCATGGCCCAGCCGCTCGACAACCGTCAGCGCGTAGAAATCCCCGCTCGAGAGAAAGAGCCCGCGCAGCGCCAGCGCCTCGGCGACCTCGTCGGCCGTGCGCCCGGCGACGACGAACGAGACTGTCGGCGTTCGGGGAGCCGAGGGTGTCGGCCCGTAGACGGTCACGCCGTCGATCCGGGAGAGGCCGACCCACATTTTCTCGAGGAGCTTCTGGCCGCGGCGGTGGAGCTCGGCCAACGCCGCCGCCAGGCCGTCCCGCCGCGAGGCTCCCGCCGTCTCCGAGAGAGACGCGAGGAAGTCCACGGCCGCGGCCGACCCGACGATGCCTTCGTGCGAGAGGGTGCCGGTTTCCAGGCGTTCCGGCGACCAATCCGGCGCGGGAACGAGCCTCGGGACATCGAGAGCGTCGATCAACTCGCGGCGCCCCCACAGGACGCCCAGGTGCGGGCCATAGAACTTGTAGGGCGAACAGGCCAGGAAATCGCAGCCGATCCGCGCGACGTCGACGAGCACGTGCGGGGCATAGTGGACCGCGTCGACGAAGGACAGGGCACCGGCCTCGCGGGCGAGGCGGCAGATCCTCTCGACGTCGTTGATGGTGCCGAGGGCATTCGAGGCCGCGCCGATCGCGACGAGCTTGACGCCCGGACGGATCGCGGTTTCGAGGTCGGTTTCGTCGAGCTGTCCGGTTTCCGGCCGCATCCGGACCGTGCGGATGGTCACCCCCCGATCGCGCGCGAGCGCCTTCCAGGTGTCGACGTTGGCATGGTGGTCGAGCTCGGTCACGACGATCTCGTCGCCCGGGCCCCACGCGCGGCCGAGCGCCCGGGAGAGGTGGAAGGTCAGCGTCGTCATGTTCTGTCCGAACGCGATCTCGGACGCGTCGCCGTTCACGAACTCCGCGAACGTCGTCCGGGCTTCGGCGAGCGCCGCGTCCGTCTCGACGGACGACGGGTACCGCCAGTGCGTGTTCGCGTTGTGCTTGAAGAGGTAGTCCGCCATCGCCTTCACGACCCCGACGGGAATCTGCGTGCCGCCCGGGCCGTCGAAGTACGCGACCGGTCGGCCGTTCTGCTTGCGCTCCAGCGCCGGAAAGCGGCCGCGGATCGAGGCGACGTCGAGGACCGGCGACGAGCGGCCGGGCTCGGCGATTGTCGGCGGGGCCATGGCGGCGGCGAGGATATCAGCCCGGCCGCTTGAACGGCGCTCCCCTTCTGCCATAGCGTGCCGCGAGCCCATGACGCCGCCGGTGTCCCAGCGCCCGAAGCTCCGGGAAGACGACGCGGTCCGCCTCGCCGCGGAGCTCTTCGGTCTGTCCGCAACGACCGCACGCGAGTTGCCGAGCGAACGGGACCAGAACTTCCACCTGCGCGGCGAGCGCGGCGAGTTCGTCCTGAAGGTCGCGGGACCGTCCGAGAGCGACGCGGTCCTCGACCTCCAGAACCGCGCCCTCGCGTGGATTGCCGGGCGCGACCCGACGCTGCCGGTGCCGCGCGTCGTCGGGAGGTCGCCCGACGGCCGCATCCGCCTGCTCACGTACCTGCCCGGCACGATCCTCGCCGACGCGACCCCGCACGATGCCGCGCTCTTCTTCCGCGCGGGGAACCTCCTCGGGCGCCTCGACGTCGGCGCTCGCGGGCTTCGCGCACCCGGCCGCCGCCGGGCGCGATCTCGTCTGGAACCCGGATCGGGCGAGCGACGTCATCGCGCGTCATGCCGGCGCGATCGCGGACCCGGCGCGCCGCGGCTCTGGTCTCGCACTTCGCCGGCCTCTCCGAGTCGAACCTCCGTCCGATGTTGCGGAGCCTTCCCCGCAGCGTCATCCACAACGACGCCAACGACTACAACCTCCTCGTCGGCCCCCCGACGGCTTCGCCCGGCGACCGGCCGATCACCGGGATCCTCGATTTCGGGGACATGGTCGAGACCTGGACGGTCTGCGAGCTGTCGGTCGCCGCCGCCTACGCCGCGTTCGGCCAGGCCGACCCGCTGGCGGCGGCCAAGCGTGTGGCCGCCGGCTATCACGCGGCGCGGCCGCTCTCCGATGCGGAGCTCGAGGCGCTGTGGCCGCTGACGGCGCTTCGGCTCTGCACGAGCGTCTGCCTCTCGGCCCACCGCCGCACGGCCGAGCCAGACAACGAGTATCTCCTCGTCAGCGAGGCACCGGCGTGGGAAGCGCTCGCGAAGATGCGCGAGGTGCACCCGCGCTTCGCGCAGTACGTGCTCCGAAACGCCTGCGGCCTCGTTCCCTGCCCCCAGACGCCCGCGATCGAGGCGTGGCTGACGGCGCACGGCGGGCAGATGCATCCGGTCGTCGGGGGTGCGGACCTCTCGAAGGCCGTCGTGTTCGACCTCTCGGTTTCGAGCCCCGAGTTCCGCACGCCGGAAGAAACGCTGTCGGCCGCCACGATGACGCCACGCCTCTTCGCACGGATGCGCGAGGCGGGCACGGAGGTCGGGATCGGACGCTACGACGAGGCGCGCCTGGTGTACGGCGGAGACGCCTTCGCCGGCGCGGCGGGCGAGCACCCCGAACGTCGCACCGTGCACATCGCGGTCGACATCTTCATGGCGCCCGGATCGCCCGTCTTCGCGCCGCTGCCGGGCCGCGTCCACGCGCTGCGCGACAATGCCGCGCGCTTCGACTACGGGCCGACCGTGATCCTCGAGCACGCGCCGGAAGGCGCGCCTCGCTTCTACACTCTCTACGGGCACCTGACGCCGGACTCGCTGGCGGGGCTCGCTCCGGGCGCGCCCGTGTCCCGCGGCCAGCGCGTCGGCGCGATCGGCTCGCCGCCCGGCAACGGGGACTGGCCGCCCCACGTCCACTTTCAGATCGTGACGGACATGCTCGACCGCGACGGCGATTTCAACGGCGTCGGCGCAGCGAGCGAACGCGCCGTCTGGCTCTCGCTCTCGCCCGATCCCAACCTCGTCCTCGGCCTTCCCGGGTCGCCGTTCCGGGCGCCCGCCGAGGACCCCGAGAGGATCCGCGAGGAGCGCCGCCGCCGCCTCGGGCCCTCCCTGTCGCTCGCCTACCGTTCGCCGATCGAGATCGTCCGCGGCGCCGGGACGTTCCTCTTCGACCACACGGGCCGGGCGTTTCTCGACATGGTGAACAACGTCGCCCACGTCGGCCACGCGCACCCCCGGGTCGTCGCGGCCGGGCAGAGACAGATGACGGTGCTGAACACGAACACGCGGTACCTGCATCCCTCGATCGTGCGCTATGCCGAGCGCCTGGCCGCCACGCTGCCCGGCCCGCTCTCGGTCTGCTTCTTCGTCTGCTCCGGAAGCGAGGCCAACGAGCTCGCTCTCCGCATGGCGCGCGCCCGGACGGGCCGCCGGGGCGTCGTCGTCGTGGACGGGGCGTACCACGGCAACACCCAGGCCCTCGTGGACGCGAGCCCGTACAAGTTCGACGGCCCGGGAGGCGGCGGACGGCCGGCCGCACGTGCGCGTCGTGCCGATGCCCGACGACTACCGCGGCCTCTACCGCCGCGAGGACCCGGCGCGGGGCGAGAAGTTCGCGGCGCACGTCGCCGAGGCCGCCGCCTCGCTCGAGGGCGGCGCGGCGGCGTTCCTGTGCGAGAGCCTCCTGTCGTGCGGCGGGCAGATCGAGCTGCCGCCCGGCTACCTCGCGGCGGCCTACCGGCACGCCCGCGCGGCCGGCGCCGTCTGCATCGCCGACGAGGTCCAGGTGGGCTTCGGCCGCGTCGGGCCGGAGCTTCTGGGGCTTCGAGACGCAGGGCAGTCGTGCCCGACATCGTCACGCTCGGCAAGCCGATCGGCAACGGGCACCCGCTCGGCGCGGTGGTGACGACCCGGGAGATCGCGGCCGCCTTCGCCAACGGGATGGAGTACTTCAACACGTTCGGCGGAAACCCCGTGTCCTGCGAGATCGGCCTGGCGGTGCTCGACGTGATCCGCGACGAGCGCCTGCAGGACCGGGCCCGGACCGTGGGCGGGCGCGCTCCGCGCCGGCCTCCAGCGCCTCGTCGAGCGGCACCCGGCGGTGGGCGACGCGCGCGGGCTCGGCCTCTTTCTCGGAATCGAGCTCGTCGAAGACCGGGCCGCTCGCACGCCGTCCGCCGCCAGGGCCGGCTACGTGGTCGAGCGCATGAAGGACCACGGCATCCTGCTCTCGACCGACGGGCCCGACCACAACGTCGTCAAGATGAAGCCGCCGCTGTCCTTCGGGCCGGAGGACGCCGAGCGTGTCCTCGCGGCCTACGACCGGGTGCTTTCGGAAGACTTCGTGAGGTGGGCATGAGATCTCTTCGCTTCGCACTCGCGCTGGTCGCCCTCCTGGCGGCGCCCCTGGCCGCTGCTCCCATACCGGACGCAGAACGTCGTCGTCATCGTCACCGACGGCCTGCGGTGGCAGGAGGTCTTCCGGGGCGCCGAGACGGCGCTGCTCACCGAGAAGGCCGGCGGCGTCGAGGACGTCGCGGCGACGAAGGCGCGCCTTCGGACAGGCCACGCCGAAGGAGCGCCGCGAAGCCCTCCTCCCCTTCCTGTGGACGGTCGTGGCGAAGGAGGGGCAGATCTACGGCAACGTCGACGCGGGCTCTTCCGCTCAGGTCGTCAACGGCTTCAAGTTCTCGTACCCCGGCTACAACGAGATCATCACGGGCGCGGCAGACAAGCGCATCGACTCGAACGAGTACGGCCCGAACCCGAACGTTTCGGTCTTCGAGTGGATGAACGGGCAGCCGGGATTCGAAGGCCGGGTCGCCGTCGTCGCCGGCTGGGACGCGTTTCCCCGGATCTTCAACCGCGGCCGCAGCCGCCTCGACATGCGGGTGGGCTGGGAGACGCCGGTTCCCGACACCCGAAGACCGCGCCGCCAGGAGCTCCTCGACACGATGTACGCCACGATCACCCGGGAGTTCTCGGACATGCCGTGGGACGCGCTTCTCCAGCAGACGCTCCTCGAGTACGTCCGGGAGAAGGAGCCGCGCTTGCTCTTCGTCGGCTACGGCGAGACCGACGAGTGGGCGCACAACGGCCGGTACGATCTGACGCTGCAGTCCGCCCGCTCGGTCGACGGCTTCATCCGGGAGCTCTGGACGACGATGCAGGCTCTCCCCGCATACCGGGGCAAGACGACCTTTCTGATCACGACCGACCACGGCCGCGGGAGCGGCGAGGAGAACTGGAAGCACCACGACTTCGACGTCGACGGCGCCGAGGACATGTGGATCGCGGTCATCGGCCCGGACACGCCGGCGCTGGGCGAGCGCCGGAACGCGGCCCGCGTGACGCAGAGCCAGATCGCCGCCACGGCGGCGGCCCTCCTGGGCAAAGACTGGCGCGCCGTCAACCCGAAGGCCGGAGCGCCGATCTCCGACGCGGTCGGCGCAAGCCGTAGGGGGGCTCGACCCCGCCCGAGGGCGGCGGGACTCGCCGCGCTCCTACAGCCGGACGACCGCGGGCCCCGGCCGCGTCGTGAAGAAGCGGGAGCGCTCGGTCGGGTTCGGGAAGGCGGCGGCGTACGCCTCCCCCCAGCGCTTCCGGAAGGCGTCGGCGTCGTCGCCCGCCACGATCGCCCAGACGCTGCCGCCGAAACCGCCGCCGAAGGCCGAGGCCGCGGCCGCACCGAGGGAGCGCGCCGACCGCTGCAGCGCCACGGTCTCCGGTATCTGATTGCCGAGGCAGCGCTCGGCGAGCTCCTGCGAGCGATCGACGAGCTCGCCGATCGGGACGACGTCCTCGCGCGACAGCCACGCGGCGACGCCCGGGATGAGCACGGTCGACTCCTCCAGGAACTGATCGAACCGGCCGCCGAGGAACTCCGGCGTGTAGCCGTCGACCGGAATGACGCGCAGCAGGTCGCGGATGCGCTCGGGCGCGTCGTGGGCGGCCGTCGCGGCGGCGAACAGGCTCGGATCCTCGCGCCGGGCGGAACGGTTCCAGAGCTCGAGTATGGCCGCGGCCGCGAGGGACAGCCGGTTGTAGCGCTCCTTGACGGCGCCCGTCTTGTCGGAGGCCACGCCGCTCGAGGCGACGACGAAGACCCATCCCGGGGGTAGAGGCATCGTTCGTTCGCGCCGCACCGGGCTGAAGGCGTACTGCGCGATCTCGCCCGCGCGGCTGCAGAGGATCGCGGTCTGGTCCTCGCTGCCGCCGAACGTCCCGACGCCGTGCTCTCCCGGGAGCCCGGCGAACCCCCGTCCGTTCTCGAGCGCACCGAGGTAGCCGCCGAGGTCCTCGGGGCTCCGAATGCTGGCGGCGTACTCCGCGCGCGCCGGAAGATCGTTGACCTCGGAGAGCGCCGTGAAGAGCGCGACGACCAGCGCGCTCGAGCTCGAAAGGCCCGAGGCCCGCGGCAGGTCGCTCGCGAGTGCGACGTCGGCACCGCGAAGGGCCCCGGCGAAGTTCCGCGCCACGCGGGCGGCGACCGTCTCCACGTACACCTTCCACCCGGAGGATGCGGGCACGAGCGACGGTTCGAGCGGAACCTCGACTTCGAGCCTTCGCCCCGCGTCGAGGACCCGCAGGACGCGGTCGGTCGCGGGGCGAGACGGCGACGCAGAACCCGCGCCCGACGGCGCACAGCAGGCTCCGGCCTCCGGCATAGTCCGTGTGCTTGCCGAGGACTTCGATCCGGCCCGGCACGAACCACCGCGCCCACGGATCCGCCGCCGCCCGCTCCCGCGCGGAGCGCCGCGTCGACCTGCCCGAACAGCTCGCGCTTGCGGCGCGCCTCGGCGGGGTCAGCCCGGCGGCGAGCAGCCTCTCCTCGATCCCGCTCACAGCCGCGGCTCCGCCCCCGCGAGCCGGGCCTCGACCAGGCCGACGTCGGCGCGCGTCGACAGGTCGAGGACGCCGTCCGCGCAGGGCACGGCGCGGAACCGCTCGCTCCGGTTCGCGATCGCCCAGGCGGCCGCCTGCGGCAGCTCGCGCTCGCCGCGCTTCGAGACCGGCACGCGGCGGCAGGCCTCGAAGATCGCCGGCGAAAAACGCCAGAGATTCATGCTCAGCAGGACCCGCCCCGAGGCACCGCCGACGCCGGGCGGCTTCTCCACGATGGCGCGGAGGAACCCGTCGGCCCCGACGTCGAGCACCGCGAAGGCGTCGACCCGCTCGCGGGTGAAGTTGCTCGTCGCCAGCAGGCGCTCGCGCTCGAACACGGGCAACCCCGGCCCATCGAGGTCGAGCAGAGCGCGGAAGGCCGAGGCCGGGTAGAGATTGTCGGAGTTGAGCGCGAGAAAGGCGCCGGCGCCCGCGAACTCCTCGGCCGAGGCGAGCGCGTCCGCACTCCCGCGCGGTTCGGCCTGGACCGCGAAGGCGAGCCTGACGCGCTCGGTGGCGAGCTTCCGGTAGCGCTCGCGCAGGGGGCTTTCCCCGGGGCCCACGACGATGCAGACCTCGCAAACCCCGGCGTCGGCGAGGACGGAAATGCCGTAATCGAGAAACGGCCGTCCATGAATCGGCATCAGCGCCTTCCAGCCGCGGTCGGCCGCGGCGGCTTGCGCGGCCGTCAGGACCGCCGCCGGATCCCCCCGGCGCATCCGCGTACCCCGGCCCGCGGCGAGAATCACCGCCTTCGCGACGCTCCCGGTCATGGCGAGGCCGGAACTTGCGCCGCGGCCGCGGTCACTTCGCGTACCGCTCCGCGCCCAGCAGATGGATCGAAACGTACGGCCGATCGCCCACGACCCAGCTGTCGTGCGGCACCGCCGGCACGTGGAAGAGCGAGCCCTCGGTCAGCTCGATGACGCGCCCGTCCTCGAAGGCGACCGTCGCCGTGCCGGAAACGACGAGGCCGATGTGCTCGACGCCGCACCGCGCCGCGCCGACGCCCGGCCCGACGTGGAGCGACCATCTCCAGCCCGGCTCGTACGTGGCTCGGCCGACCGTCATCCCGGGAAGACGGACGAGCTCGAGCCGGCCCTTGTCGAACACGCGCGTCTCGTCGGGAGTCTCGAATCTCCGCAGGATCACCTCGTCCATGCGGTCAACCTCCCATGATGGCGAAGCGCACCCCCTCGCCCCCCTGCTGCGCCTCGAGGAATCGCGGAAGGTCCGCGAGCGTGCCCCGCGCCGTGATCAGCAGGCGAGGGTCGATCTCGCGGGTGGCGAGCGCGTCGAGGGCCGCTCGCGCCTCGGTCGGCGAGTAGTGAAACGCGCCGATCAGGGCGATCTCGGCATAGTGGAGGCGCGCGGCGTCGAAGGCCACCGTGGTGCCGGGCGCGCACCCGCCGAAGAGCAGGACCTGGCCGCCGGGACGCACGAGCTCGGGCAGCAGCTCCCAGATGGCCTGCTCGCCCGTGGCGTCGACCGCGATGTCGGGCGGCGAACCGTCGTCGGCGACGAGAGCCTCCGGCCCATGCCGCGTCAGGTCGACGAACCGGGCGCCGTGGCGCGCGGCGAGCTCCGCCCGCTCGGGCCGTCGGCCCGCCAGGATGACTTCGAGGCCCTGCCTCCGGGCGACGGCGGCCCAGAGGAAGGCCAGCGCTCCCGCGCCGTACACGAGCAGGGTCCCCGACGGCGCGCGCAGGCGGTTCCAGCCGTGCAGGACCGAGGCGAGCGGATCCAGGAACGCCGCGACCTCGTCGTCCACGCCCTCGGGAATGCGGTGGAGGTTCGAGGCCGCGACGCCCGCGGGAACACGCACGTACTCGGCGAAGGCTCCCCACGTCCGATCCGCATGGCCCGCAGCGCAGAGGTTCGCCCGTCCGCCGTGGCAGTCGGCGCAGCGCCCGCAGGGCCCGGAGATGCCCGGGACCACGCGGTCCCCGGCCCGCCACCGCGTGACGCCCGCTCCGACGTCGACGACCACGCCCGCGACCTCGTGTCCCATGGTCAGCGGCAGGCGGATGCGCGGGTGCCCGCGGGCCAGGGTCTTGACGTCGGTGCCGCACGTCAGCGCCGCGCGCATCTGGAGAAGGACCTCGCCCGCGCCGGCAACGGGCCGCGGAACGTCCTGCTCCTCGAAGCGCCCGATGCCGGTTTGTACGAAGGCGCGCATGGACTCGCGCATGACATATCACCGATCGAACGGCTGGCGAGGTCTCGGCGAGAGCGAGGCCGGGCGCAAGGCCGAGGGTCGCTCGACCCCGGCGGTCAGGACTTGCGGGACCCGACGAAGCGCGCGAGGTCCGGCAGAAGGCCCCCGCCGCCCGGAAGCGCCGAGGCGGTGTCGACGGCCGCTTCGACGTTCTCCGCCAGGAGCTGCTTCGATCGCTCGACGCCCCAGATGCCCGGAAACGTCGCCTTGCCCGCCGCGGCGTCCTTGCCGGACGCCTTGCCGAGCGTCGCGGCGTCCGACTCGACGTCGAGCAGGTCGTCCTTGATCTGGAACGCGAGGCCGATCCGGCGGCCGTAGAGGTCGACCCGTTCCAGCGTCGCCTCGTCGGCGCCGGCGAGGATCGCTCCGGCCGAGAGCGAAGCTCGGATCAGGCGGCCCGTCTTGTTCTCGTGGATCTTCGAGACGAGCTCGGCCGTCGGCGCGCTCTCCTTCTCCGCCTCGAGGTCTGCGGCCTGACCGCCGATCATCCCCTGCGTCCCGATCGCGTCGACGACCGTCTCGAGGACACGCACCTTCGCCGCGGCGAAGTGCTGCCCCTTCGGATACCGGGCGAAGGCGCCGAGCCCGTGGGTCAGAAGCGCATCGCCCGCCAGGATCGCCGTCGCTTCCCCGAAGACCACGTGGCAGGTCGGCACGCCTCGACGCAGATCGTCGTTGTCGAGCGCCGGGAGGTCGTCGTGGATGAGCGAATAGGTGTGGATCATCTCGAGGCCGCACGCCGCCTCGACGAGGTCCTCGGTGCGCGCGCCGAGCACTTCGCCCGCCGTCAGGCAGAGGATGGGGCGAAGGCGCTTGCCTCCCGCGAAGACCGAGTGGCGGATCGCCCGATGCAGGTGCTCGGGCCACGCATTCGGCCCCGGCAGCAGGCGCTCGAGCGCCTGATCGACGTCCGCGCGCCGCCGCGCGAGGTAGCCCGCGACGTCCTTCGTGGCCGCCTCAGTCCCGCTCGTCATCCTCGTCCCGCGCCGGATCGAAAGGCTCCGTCTTCCACTCCTCGGCAGACTCCTTCAACACGATCTCGACGGACTTCTCGACCTCGGATAGCTTGCGGTCGCAGAAGCGCGCGAGCTCCATGCCCTCCTGGAAGAGGGCGAACTGCTTTTCCAGGCCGCGCTCCTCCCCTTCGAGCTCGGCCACGATCGCCTCGAGACGCGCGAGGGCCTCCTCGAAGGTGCGGTCCTTGCGAACCCGCGACGTCACGGCTCGCTCCCCTCCTGGCGAAAGAGCGGTCCCGGGTCCGGGCTCCGGCCGCCGTTCCGCACGACGGCGCCGAGCTCGCCCTCGTGGAGGCGCACGCGAATCCTCTCTCCGTTGGCGACGTCCGCCGCCGAGGTCAACGGGGCCGGGAAACCTTCGCGGTAGGCGACGGCGAAGCCGCGCGCGAGAACGGCCAGCGGGCTCAGCGCCGAGAGGCGGGACGCGAGCGAGGAGACTCGCGCCCGGCGACGCTCGCCGCCGCGCGAGAAGCGCTCGAGGAGCATCGCCCGAAGCGCCGCGGCGCCGTCGCGCCGCCGCGCGAGCTCGGCCACCCGCGGGAAATCCTGCAGGACACGCCGCGCGGCGGATAGCCGGGCCGAGTACTCGGCGGGCCGCCGCTCGAGGCACGACACCAGAGCCTCGCGTCCCTGGGCGACCCTCCCCGAGAGCTCCGAGACCCGTCGCGGAAACCCGGCGAGCGCATCCGACCGTCCCAGCCCCTGAAGGCGCGCCCGCGCGAGCGCGAGCCGCGATTGCATGCCCGAGAGCACGCGCATCCGGCCGTGCGCGACGCGCCGGATGATCTCGTCCTTGCGCTCGACGACGAGCTCCGCGGCGGCCGAGGGTGTCGGCGCGCGCAGGTCCGCGACGAGATCGCAGATCGTCCAGTCGGTCTCGTGCCCCACGCCCGAGATCGTCGGGATGGCCGACGCGGCCAGGGCCCGCGCCACCGACTCGGCGTTGAAGGGCGCGAGGTCCTCGGGCGAGCCGCCGCCGCGGGCGAGGATCAGGACGTCGAAACCCCCGCGGCGGTTCAGGTGCCGGATCGCCGCGACGATCTCCGCCGCCGCGAGCTCGCCCTGGACCCGCACCGGGTAGATCGTGATCGCGAGGCCCTCGAACCGGCGCGAAAGCACGTGGAGGACGTCGCGCACGACGGCGCCCGTGGGCGACGTGACCACCGCGATCGAGCGCGGCAGCCGGGGGATCGGGCGTTTCTTTTCCGGGGCGAAGAGGCCCTCGGCTTCGAGCCTGGCCTTGAGCTGCTCGAAGGCGAGCTGAAGCGCGCCGCGGCCCACCGGCTCGACGGCGAAGGCCTTGATCTGGAACTTGCCCTGCGGCGCGTAGAGGTCGAGCGAGCCTCGCACGACGACTTCGAGCCCCGGCTCCATCCGGAACGGGACGCGCTTCAGGTCGGAGGCGAACATGATGGCCGGCAGCGCGGCGGAGCTGTCCTTGAGCGTGAAGTAGCCGTGGCCGCCGCGCATGTCGAACCGGCCGATCTCCCCCACCACGGCCACGTCCCGCCAGGTCGTCCGCAGGACCGCCGAGACCTCGGCCAGGAGCTCCGAGACGGTGTACGGCTTGGGCGGCGCCGCGGAGGGAACGGGGGCCGGACGGGAGAACATCGCTGGGATTCTAATCGGGCGCGCGCCCGGCGGCCCGCGAAAACGGCAGGGCGAAGACGAGAAGCGTCGCCATCTCGACCTCGGTGTCTCCGAAGTTGTACTCGAAGAGGCCGGCGACGACGATCGCCGTGCCCGCGAGCAGGGCGCCGGCCCAGACGGCCGCGCCCTCCGGACGATCCTCCCGCCGCAGCCGGGCCACCACGCGCGCCAGGAACAGGGCGACCCAGGCGGCGTAGACGGCGGCGGCGAAGAGACCGTTCGCCGCCGCGATCTGCGCCAGGTTGTTGTGCAGGTGCGGCACGGTCCAGCGCGGCGCGTCGGCGTCCCGGTAGAGCGGGTAGTAGGACTTCACCATCTCGGGGCCGAGGCCGAAGATCGGGTAGTCGCGCGCCATGCGCCCGCCCGCCCGGAGCATCGCGATCCGGTCCCGGTTGGTCCGGTCGGACAGGTCTCCGATCGACCGGATTCGGCCGCGGATCTCGGGCGGCGCCAGGAGGAACACCGCGAGGAGCGCCGGTGCGAGCAGCAGGAGCCCCCGCGGCCGGCGGACGATCAGGTAGAGGAGAACGGCGGCGCTGATCCCCACGTACGCGCCGCGCGTGTAGGTCAGGAGCACCGCGGAGAGCGGGACGAGGGAGGCGAGACCCGCGAGCCTCCACCTCCCCTTCGCCTCGAGCGCCAGGCCGAGCAGCAGCCCGGCCGAGATGGTCGCGAGGCCCGAAAACGTCATGTAGTGGGAGAGCGTCCCGCGGATGCGATTGTCGAGGTCGTCGCCGCCGTGGGGAAACTGCCAGATGCCCAGCAGTGCCTGCGCCGTCCCCGCGGCGGCGACGGCGAGGGTCAACGCGCGCGCCCGGGCGAGGTCGTCGACGAGGTCCATGGCGACGGGAACGACGAGCAGCAGCGCGAGCCCGGGCAGGTGACGGACGCTCAGGGAGGGGTCCCGGGAGAAGGCCGCCGAGAGCGCCGTCAGAAGGGCGAAGATCCCGGCGAGATAGACGAAAGGCGACCGGAGACTCCCGGGGAACCGCCGCTCGCGCGCGAGCGACGCCGTCCAGGCGACGAGCAGCAGACCCGAAACGACGTAGGCGGCGGAGATGACCGGGGTGAGGAGAGCGAAGAGGAGGAGGAGCGCGAACGCCGTCTTGCGATACCCCACTCGCGCGCGCCTAACGCCCCGCCGCCTCCGAGCCGGGAAGCGCCTCGTCGATCAGCATCACCGGGATGTCGGACACGATCGGATACACGAGGTTGGCCTGCTTCGAGTAGAGCCCCTGCGTGACCACGGGCTCCTCGTCCCGGAACTTCTCCCGATACTTTTCGACCAGCGCCTTGCGCGTCGCGTCCTTGAGCTCGACGAGCTCGAGCGGCCCCTTGGTCTTCGGACACACCAGAATCTTGAGCAGTTCCGGGTCGACGGCCATGATGATCCTCTCGGCCGGGAGTATATCCGCGAGGTCGCCGCATCTCGGGCCTCCGGGAAGGGACGGGGCTTGACTTGAGGCCCGAGACCTGAGACTTGAGACTCCCGTGCGCATTCTCCACGTCGTCGCCGGCGAAAAGTGGACCGGTGTCGCGGCGGTCGCGTGCGACTGGACGCGCGCCCTCGTCGACGCCGGAATCGAGGCCCAGTTCGGGTTCGTCGCGGACAGCCCGCTCGCGCGGCGGCTGCGGCCGGCCGGGTGGGCGCGGCCTCTCCTCTCCCGGGCCCACGGTCCCGCCAGGGTCCTCGAGGACGCCGGGAGGCTGCGGGACACCATCCTGCGGGAACGCTTCGAGGTCGTGCACGCCCACCTGACTCACGACCATGCCCTGGCGGCCCTCGCCCGGCGAGGAACGTCGGCGCGGCTCGTCCGGACGATCCACCACCTGCGACACGTCCGGCGCGGAGTGTTCACACGGGCGCTCTTCGCGCGCACCGACGCCTTCGCGTTCGGCAACGCCGAGATCGCGCGTGCCTTCGGCGCCGCGGGGCCGGTGCATCTTCCGGTCGTCGACGCCTCGGCCTTCGCGCCGGGACCGAAGCCGGAAACGCTTCCCGGGGTCGGGCCGATCCCCGCCGGCCGGTTCGTCGCGGGGACCGTGGGCAAGATGGCGCGCGGGCCGCGGGCACGAAGAGGCGATCGCCGCGATCGCCCCGCTGCCCGGAGACGCCCTCCTCCTCCACGTCGGCAAAGGCGAGCACCAGCCGGCACTCGAGGCGCTCGCGGATCGCCTGGGAACGCGCGCGCGCAACCTCTGGCCCGGATACCAGGACGAGACGCTTCCGGCTTTCTACCGCGCCATGGACGTGTTTCTCTTCACCGCTTCCGGCTCCCAGCAGGGCCAGCGGGCGATTCTCGAAGCCATGGCGACGGGGATCCCCGTCGTGGCCCTCGGAGTGCCCGGAGTGAGGGATCTCCTCACCGACGGCGTCGAGGGCTTCGTCGCCGCGGACGTGCCCGCGCTCACGGAGGCGCTCGACCGCCTGCGTTCGAGTCCGGATCTGCGAGCGCGCATGGGCCGGGCGGCGCGAGAGCGTTCCCTGGCTTTCCGGGGCGCGCCTTTTGCCGCGGCCGCCCTCGCGTTCTACGGCAGAATCGGCCTCTAGGATGGAGCGCCGCCCCTGGAGCGTCCCCGAGGTGTCGGACACGGCGGGCCCGTCCGCCGGCCTCCGCAACTACCTCGAGCAGCGCGACGTGCGGCGGTGCCTCGCCGCCGCGGCGGCGCTGTGCCCGCTGCGGCGCGCCGCCGACGTCGGCTGCGGCTACGGCCGCCTGACGATGGTGCTCTCGGAGTTCGCGCCCGACGTCGTCGGCTTCGAACGGGAGCCCGATCTCGTCGCCGAGGCGACCCGCCTGCTGCCCGGGATCGCGTTCCGGCGAGTGGACACGCTGCTCGCGCTTCCGGCCCCCACGGCCGGCTTCGATTTCGCGATGACCTTCACCGTCCTGCAACACCTCGGCGACGCCGATGCAAGAGCCGTCGTCGAAGAGCTGAAGCGGGTCGCTTCGCCCGGGTCCGTTCTGCTCGTCGAGGAGACGGACCCGTCGCTCGTTTCCGGCGACCCGCGCCACCCCGACGCCGGCCTGACGCTCGGACGAGTCGTGGAAACCTACGCCGACTGGATGCGGCCGTTCGAGCTCGCTCTGCGCTTTCCCCGGCAGATCGAGCCAGGGTACGCTCGCCGCGACGTCGGCACCTACATGCTCTTCGCCGGCGGCCGGTAGCCTCCTCTAGATCGACGCCAGGATCTCCCTCGGATGGGTCTTGGGCGATACCTTCGGGTGCGCCTGGGCGATCCGGCCCTGCGGGTCGATGACGTACGTGATGCGGCTCGCGTACTCGGCCTTCGGCGAGTCTCCGGCTCCGTAGGCCATCCCGATCTCGCGCCCGACGTCGCACAGGAGCGGGAACGGGTACTCGAACTTCTTCGCGAAGGCCGCGTTCTCCTCGACCGTGTCGAACGACACGCCCAGGATCTCGGCGTTCTTCTTCCGGAACTCGGGGTAGAGGTCGCGGAACCCGCAACCCTCGATCGTTCAGCCGGGTGTGTCCGCCTTCGGATAGAACCAGAGAACGACGGTCTTCCCGAGATAGTCCGAAAGCGAGCGCGTCGCACCCGTGTGATCCCGAACCGTAAACCCGGGTGCCAGGTCTCCGACGGTCAGCATGGCCGGCTTCCTCCACATCATCTTGAGCAGCCCCGTGATGGCGCTCACGCCTTCCCCTCCCACGTCTCCGGAGAGTCATCGTACGCCGGAAGTTCGACCGGCCAGCCGTTTTGCCGGAAGCGGTTCCACTCCCAGACCTTGGCCCACTTGAGGAACACACTCCAGGCCTGCAAGGCCGCAGAGGACCAGGCCGTGGCGCCCGTCGAGAAAGCCGGCCTGGATCACGTACATCCGGAAGAAACGCCAGCCGGGGCGGAAGACCAGCTCGGCCACCCCGGGGCGCCGCCCCGCCCGGTAGGCGTCGGCCGCTGCCCAGGTGGCGTAACGGTGAATCTTCTCCAGGTATTGCCCGAGGGAGCGGCAGGTGAAGTGGCGTAGCGGCGAGAGCAGCGTGGGCGTCGCTCCGGGCGGGTCGAGGTCGGCGTGGACGCGGCGGTTCGGGTACCGCGCGGCGCCGCGTTGCATCAGGCGCACCACCTTGTCGGTCGACCATCCCGAGTGCCGGATGATCCGGTCGAGAAAGACGTTCTCCCGCCGGATGAAGTAGGCCTTCGCGTCGGCGCCCCTCTCGAGGAGCGTGAGAATCTCGGTGGCCAGGGCCGCGGGGACGCGCTCGTCGGCGTCGATGATCAGGAGCCACGGCGTCGTGACCTGGTCCATCGCCCAGTTCTTCTGCGCGGCCGACCCGAAGTACTGGCGCTGGACGATCCTCACCTTCGGGAACGCGCGCGCGATCTCGAGCGTGCCGTCGGTCGAGAAGGAGTCGACGAGCATGATCTCGTCGGCGAACCCGAGGCTCTCGAGACACTCGCGAAGGTTGACCTCCTCGTTGAGGGTGGTGAGGATGACGGTGAGGGCGGGTCGCATGTTCGGCGAGACGAGGGGCGGCGGACTAGTCCACCCGCACCTGCACGCGCTCGATTCGCCGCGCCTTCCCGGTCGCCTCGTCGACGTCGATCACGGCGCCGGACAGGCGGATGTCCTTCTTCGCCGTCTCGAAGGAGCGCGGGGTCTGCGACAGGAACTTCTCGATGATCCGGTCCTTCGAGAACCCGATGATGCCCTCGTAGGCTCCCGTCATGCCGGCGTCGGAAAGGTATGCCGTGCCGCCCGGCCGGATCGTCTCGTCCGCGGTCGGAACGTGCGTGTGCGTGCCGACGACGGCGGAGACGCGGCCGTCGAGATACCAGCCGATCGCCGCCTTTTCCGAAGTCGCCTCCGCGTGCATGTCGACGAAGATGACCTTGACGTCCCCGGCGCGGGCGAGCTCCTCGTCGGCGACCCGGAACGGCGAGTCCGCGTTGGCCGGCATGAAGACCTGTCCCTGCAGGTTCAGCACCCCGACCGGAATCCCGGCGGCCGTCGACTGCACGGTCCAACCCCGCCCCGGGTTGCCCGGCGGGTAGTTGGCCGGCCGCAGGAGCCGATCGGACCGGTTCAGCGTGTCGTAGATCTCCTTCTTGTCCCAGATGTGGTTGCCCGACGAGAAGACGTCGATCGGCATCTTCGAGAGATCCTCGAAGAGCTCGACCGTCAGACCGAAGCCGCCCGCCGCGTTTTCGACGTTGACGATCGTGAAGTCGATCCGGTGCCGGTCGATGACGCCCTCCAGCGCGTCGGCGAGCGCGCGGCGCCCGGGGGCGCCGACGACGTCGCCGACGAAGAGAATGTTCATCGCGGCGGCCTCGTCAACGCGCGTACTCGACGGCGCGCGTCTCCCGGATCACCGTGACCTTGATCTGGCCGGGGTACTGCAGCTCGGCCTCGATCTTCTTGGCCACGTCGCGCGAGAGCCACAGGGCCTCGTCGTCGGTGACCCGGTTGGCCTCCACCACGATGCGCAGCTCCCGTCCCGCCTGGATCGCGAAGGCCTTCTGCACGCCCTTGAAGCCGTCGGCGATGTGCTCGAGCTTCTCGAGGCGCTTGACGTAGGTTTCGAGGATCTCCCGGCGGGCCCCCGGCCGCGCGGCCGAGAGGGCATCGGCGCCGTTGACGAGGACGGCCTCGAGAGAGCGCGGCTCGTAATCGCCGTGGTGGCACTCCATGGCGTGGATGACCTCGTTGGACTCCCCGAACTTCTTCAGGACTTCGCGCCCGAGCTCGAGGTGCGTGCCCTCCATCTCGCGGTCGATCGCCTTGCCGATGTCGTGGAGCAGGCCCGCGCGCCGCACGACCTCCACATTGGCGCCGAGCTCGGCCGCCATGTTCATCGCGAGCCAGCCGACTTCCTTGGAGTGCTGGAGCACGTTCTGGCCGTAGGAAGTCCGGTACTTCAGGCGCCCGAGCATCTTGATGAGCTCCGGATGGAGATCGGGAATGCCGAACTCGAGGGCCGTGGCCTCGCCCTCCTGGCGGATCTTTTCCCAGAGCTCCGAGCGGACCTTTTCGACGATCTCCTCGATGCGCGCGGGATGGATGCGCCCGTCGACGATGAGCTTCTCCAGGGCGTGGCGGGCGACCTCGCGGCGGAGCGGCTCGAAGGCGCTGATGACGATGGCCTCGGGCGTGTCGTCGATGATGAGGTCGACGCCGGTCGCCGCCTCGAGGGCCCGGATGTTGCGGCCCTCGCGGCCGATGATGCGTCCCTTGAGGTCGTCCGAGGGCAGCTCGACGACGGAGACCGTGGCCTCGACGACCGTGTCCGAGGCCAGTCGCTGGATGGCCATGCCGATGATCCGGCGGGCCTTCTGCGTCGCCTGCTCGTTGGCCTCCTCCTCGATCCGCCGGATGAGTCCGGCCGACTCGAGGCGCGCCTCGTTCTCGACGGACTTGACGAGGTCCCGCTTGGCGTCGACCGCGGTCAGGCCCGAAATCTGCTCGAGCCGCTTGCGCTGCTCGTCGATGACCGCCTGGATCTCGGCCTCCTTGTCCTCGAGCCGCTTCTGCTCGTCCGCGACCGCCTTTTCCTTGCGGGAGTACTCCTCTTCCTTGCGCTCCTGCTGGGTGAGCTTGCGGTCGAGGTTCTCTTCCTTCTGCTGGACCCGTTTCTCGAGGGCGGCGATCTCCTGGCGGCGCGCCTGGACGGTCTTGTCGAACTCGGCCCTGGCCGCGAGGACCTTCTCCTTGGCCTCGATGTCCGCTTCGCGGACCCGGGCCTCGGCCTGCCGTTTCGCCTCGGCGAGGGCCTTTTCGGCCTCGTTGCGGATTCCGGCCCGCTCGCCCTCCACCTTGCGGCGAAGGAGCGAGTAGGCGACGGCGATCACGACCACGGCCGCCACGAAGGCCACCGCGATCACCATCGCGATCGATGTGTTCATTCCGCCCCCCACAAAAAGCCCGGGGGCGCCGCGTGACGCGCGTCGGCTACACGATGGACCGGAAGCGACTCTTCCGACGAGGTTTACGCACGGATGAGACCGAAGCCATCCTCAAGACCACTCGTATTCCTTCGTGTGCCCCGACGTCCGGTCGGGGTTGCCGACGCCTCGCCCCTTCAGGCGCCCAGGGCGTCGTCCAGTTTTCGAATCAGGCGCTCCGCCCGGGCTCTGGCGTCCGTCGGGTCGCCCTGCCTGCGTTTTTCCGTTTGGTGAAGATCGTCCGAAATGTTCAGGGCGGCCAGGATGGCGATTTTCGTCGTGTCCACCGTCGCGGTCCGCTCTGCCACTTCTTTCATTCGGGAATCGACGAAACGGGCCAGATCGTGAATGTAGCCGCTGTCTCCTTCCGCGCGGACGCTGTACGTCTGCCCGAAAATCTCGACCTGAGTCACGCTGCCCCGCTTTTCCATCGAGACACTGACTCCTTTCCCCGGCGAGTCTAGTGCGTTTGAGCCAGAACCGTCAATGCTTTAGCCGTAACTTGCGGGCGGGCTAAGACTTCTTTTCCTCCGCGGCCTCGAGGGCGTGGATGAGCTTCTCGAGTCGCTCGCGCACGACGTCCTGCTCCCGCTCGAGCTTCTCGACGGCCCCCCGGGAATCGCCGGCCTCTCTCTCGGCCTTGCGGGCGCCCGCGAGATCGGTCTTCAGCTTCTCGTTTTCCGACTCGAGCGACTTCAAACGGGCGAGCAGCCGCTCGATCTTCTTGTCCAGCGTGTCGAAGACTCTGGTCGTATCCATTCTCTCCACTTCCTCCGTAGCGCTAGGCGAACGTGACTCTCAGCTTCTTGCGGAGCTCGTCCGCCAGACCCTGCACCTGGCGGTTGACCTCTTCCTGCGAAAGCGTCTTCTCCTTCGACCGGAACGTGAGCCGAATCGTCGTCTTGACGTGATCCGCGGGCACGCCCTCGCCCTCGTAGCGGTCGAGGCACCGGAGCGACTCCAGATCCGCGAGATCCTGCGCGCGCGTGAACTCTTCCACCGCCCGCCACGGGAGGTCCCGCGGCTGAGCGAAGGAGAGGTCGGCGACGATCGGGGGCAGCGTCGAGAACGGCTCGAAGGCGAAGGGCGGACGCTCGAGCGGGAGGGCGTCGACCAGGATCTCTCCCGCGAAGACCGGGACGGCGAGGTCCCGCCGCTCGCGTTCCGCTTCGGCCACCAGACCCGCTACGCCGACGAGATCGCCCGACGCGGCATGGCAGGTGGCCGCCGAGCGGGGCGTGAAAGCCTGGATCGCCACGGGCGTCCAGGCCAGCTCCGCGGGAATCCAGGGCGAGAGGAGCCGCTCGACGAGGCCCTTCGCGTCGAAGAAGTCGGCGTTCCGCAGCGTTTCGGGGAAGCTCCAGTGACCGCGCTGCTCGCCCGCGATCGCGAAGGCGAACCGCCGCGATTCGTACGACTCCGGGCGGTCGGACTCTCCCGCCGCTCCGAACGCCCGCCCGACTTCGAAGAGTCCGACTCCGTCCGCGCCGTGGCGGAGGTTGCGCGACACGGCATCGAGAAGCCCGGGAAGGAGCGTGCCGCGCAGGTGCCGGCGCGACGCATCGAGGGGATTGAGAATGGCCAGCGGCTCGAGGGCCGTGCCGGTCAGGCGGAGCCAGTCGCCCCAGGTCGACTCATCGGCGTCGCGGTCGACGAAGGGATAGTTCACGGTCTCGAAGAGGCCGGAGGCCGCAGCCTCGTCGGCCAGGCGCTCTTCGGCCTGGCGCCGGGGCTCCTTGTAGACCCCGGGAGCCGAGGACGGCGGCAGGCGGGAGGGCAGCCGGTCGTAGCCGTAGACGCGCAGGACCTCTTCGATGAGGTCGTCCTCGCGGCGCACGTCGCCGCGGAAGAGCGGGATCGAGACCGCGAGGCGCTTGCCGCGGCGCTCGGTCTGGAAGCCGAGGCGCGCCAGGGCCTGCTCGGCGAAGTCGAGGTTGAGGCGGCCGTCGCCCGACAGCAGCCGCAGCCGCGCCAGGCGGAGCGCGGTCTTGCGGACGCGCATCAGCGCGCCGTGCGCGTCGAGAAGACCCGGCGCCACGGTCCCGCCGCGCCGCCTCGACGAGCAGCCGCGCCGCGCAGCGCCAGCGCCTCGGGGATGGCGTCGTGGTCCGCGCCCCGCTCGAAGCGGTGCGAGGCGTCCGTGTGCATGCCCGAGCCGCCGCGCGGTCCTCCGCACGGTCACGGGGTCCCACCACGCGGCCTCGAGCAGCACGTTCGTCGTCTGCGGCCGTCACGGCGGTGTCGAGCCCGCCCATGATCCCGGCGAGAGAAATCGCTCGCTCGCCGTCGGCGACGACCACGTCCGAAGGGTCGAGCGTGCGCTCGACGCCGTCGAGAGTGACCAGCTTCTCGCCGCGCGCGCGCCTTGCGGACGATCAGCAGGCCCCCGCGAGCTTGTCGTAGTCGAAGGCGTGGAGCGGCTGGCCCGTGTCCCAGAGGACGTAGTTCGTGGCGTCGACCGCCGCCGAGATCGACTTCGGCGCCGATCGCGGCGAGCCGCCGGCGGACGAGCTCGCCTGCCGGGCGCGTTGGCGATGCCGCGGACGACGCGCGCGCCGAAGCGGCGGCAGAGCCTGGGGACCTGGATGACGATCGAGGCGAGCTGCTCGGTCGACTCGCCCTCGGTCGCCGGCTCCGCGTAGCGGCCGGCGACGTCGCGCATGGGCATGTCCCGCCATCGCGGCGATCTCGCGCGCGAGGCCCCGGTGGCCCATCGCGTCCGGGCGGTTCGGCGTGATCTCGGCGTCGAGGATCGTGTCCCCGCCGGCCGCGGTGATCGACTCGATCGGGAATGCCGGCCTGATCGAGCAGGCCGCGCACGCCGTCGGCGCCGCCGGCCGCCTCGACGTCGACGAAATCGCCGAGCCAGTCGAGGGAGAACTTCACGCGAGCCCCGCGAACTGCCGCAGGAACCGCTCGTCGCCTTCGAAGAGCAGGCGCAGGTCCGGGAACCCGTACTTGAGCAAGGCCACGCGGTCGATTCCGAGGCCGAAGGCGAAGCCCGTGTACTCCTCGGGGTCGATCGCGACGCCCTGCAGGACGCGCGGATGCACCATGCCCGCGCCCATGATCTCGATCCAGCCCGAGCCCTTGCACTTGGCGCACCCTCCGCCCCCACAGAAGATGCAGCTCATCGCCACGTCCACGCCGGGCTCGACGAAGGGGAAAAACGTCGGGATGAACCGCGTCTTCGTGCCCGCCCCGAAGAGCTCCTCGAGAAAGACCGACACGGTGCCCTTCAGGTCCGCCATCGAGATGCCCCTGTCCACGACGAGGCCTTCGACCTGGTGGAACACCGGCGAATGCGTCGCGTCGACCTCGTCCTTCCGATACACCCGCCCGGGCACGATGATCCGCAGCGGCGCCCCGTGCCGACGCATCTCGCGGATCTGGACGGGCGAGGTGTGCGTGCGCAGGAGCAGCGGGGACACCGCGCTGCGGTCGAGCAGCAGGGTGTCCTGCGTGTCCCGAGCCGGGTGCTCCGGCGGGAAGTTGAGCGCTTCGAAGTTGTGGAAGTCGTTCTCGACCTCCGGGCCGTCGGCGATCGAATAGCCCATTCGCAGGAAGATGTCCTCGATCTGCCGCCGAACGATCGTGATGGGGTGGAGGCCCCCGGCGCGCGGCCGGCGGCCCGGCAGCGTGACGTCCACCGCCGCGGCGTCGTCGCGCGATGCGGCTTCGCGGGCCGCAACCGCTTCCGACAGGCGCCCGATGCCCTCTTCGATCTCGAGCTTGGCGGCGTTCAGACGCTTTCCGAAGGCGCCCCGCTCCGCGGGCGGAAGCTCCTTCAACTTCGCGAAGAGCGCCGGCAGCAGGCCCTTGTCCCGCCCGAGGTAGCGACCCTTCAGGCGCTCGAATGCGGCGCGCGACGACGCACCCTGCCCGCTCTCCTCGTGAAAGGAGCGCCGCACCTCTTCGATCGGGTCCTGCGCCATGTCCGGCGTTCCGTTCCTACGCCGTCTTCAGGGCCTGCTTGGCGACACCGACCAGATGCCCGAACGCCGCGGGATCCGAGACCGCGAGCTCCGCCAGCATCTTCCGGTTGATCTCGCTGCCGGCCTTCTTCAGCCCGTCGACGAGCTTCGAGTACGAAATCTCGTGCTCGCGCGCGGCCGCGTTGATCCGGATGATCCAGAGGCCACGGAAATCGCGCTTCTTCGCCTTGCGGTCCCGGTACGCGTAGACGAGCGACTTCTCCACCTGGAGCTTCGCCATCCGATACGACTTCGATTTGGTGCCGTAGTAGCCCTTGGCGAGCGCCAGGGTCTTCGACCTCTTGTTCTTCCTCTTGGGTCCTCGTTTGACTCTGGGCATGGTTCTCTCTCCTCTGCGTGTGTCTGGAGCGTTGGGCCGGGACTAGGCGTACGGCAGCATCTCCCGCACGCGTTTGTAGTCCGCGGCGGAGACCGTCGTCGACTGGGCGAGTCCGCGCTTCCGGCCGGCCGCCTTCTTCGTGAGGATGTGGCTCTTGAACGCCTTCGCCCGCTTGAACTTGCCGGTGGCGGTCTTCTTGAACCGCTTGGCGGCCCCGCGGTGGGTCTTCAGTTTCGGCATCGTTTTCTCCGGCTCGGCTCGCGTCAGACCGCGGCCTTGGTTGTTGCCTTCTCGTGTTTGACGGGCGACAGGATCTGGTAGAGGCGATTGCCCAGCATCTCGGAGCGCGACTCCGCGATGGCCTTGCCCTCGAGGTCCTTCAACAGGCGGTCGAGGACCTTCTGGCCGTTCTCGCGCCGCGCCATCTCGCGCCCGCGGAACTGGACCGTGGCCTTGACCTTGTCGCCGTGCGAAAGGAACTTGAGGATGTTCTTCATCTTGAAGTCGTAGTCGTGGTCGTCGATGTTCGGCCGGAATTTCACTTCCTTGACCTGGGTCGTCTTCTGCTTCTTCTTCGAGTCCTGCTGCTTCTTCTTCTGCTGGTAGATGAACTTTCCGAAGTTCATGATCCGGCAGACGGGCGGTTGAGCCGTCGGCGCGATCTCGACGAGGTCGAGCCCCGCCTCCCGCGCCTTCTGCAGGGCGTCGGCCATCGTCACGACGCCGACCGCCTCGCCCTCCGCCCCGATCAGCCGGACTTCCTTCCAGCGGATTTGTTCGTTGACGCGAATGCTCTTCTTATCGATCTTTCACCTCCGTCATCAGTTCCTGCCTCCGGGAGGCGACCGCGGATCGCGCGGCCGCCAGGAAATCCTCGAGCGACATGGTTCCGGCGTCTCCGCCGTGCCGGAGACGGACGGCCACCGCGCCGGACGCCGCCTCCTTCTCTCCGACGACCAGCATGCACGGCGCCTTCTGCAGCTCGGCCTTCCGGATCCGGGCTCCGAGCTTCTCGTTGCGGTCGTCGAGCTCGACCCGCAGGCCCGCCTCGGCGAGGCGCGCGGCGACCGTCCGGCCCGCCTCGGCGAACCGGTCGGAGACGGGCACCACGACCGCCTGGACGGGCGCGATCCAGAACGGGAAGTTGCCTCCCGTGTGCTCGATCAGGATGCCGAGGAAGCGCTCGAGCGAACCGAGGATCGCCCGGTGGAGAACGACCGGGCGGTGGGCCTTGCCGTCCTCGCCGATGTAGGTCAGGTCGAAGTTCTCGGGCTGCGCGAAGTCGCACTGGATCGTGCCGAGCTGCCAGGGCCGGCCGATCGCGTCCTTGACGCGAAAGTCGATCTTCGGGCCGTAGAAGGCGCCGTCGCCCGGACTGACGACGAACGTGCGGCCGGCCTTCTTCAGAGCCGCGTCGAGGGCCTTCTCGCCACGCTCCCACTGCTCGTCGGTGCCGATGCGCTTCTCCGGGCGCAGGCCCAGGGAGATCTCGACGTCCGTGAACCCGAAGGCGCCGTAGACGAAGTCGAGGAACTCGAGGAACGCGAAGATCTCGGACTCGACCTTCTCGAAGGGCGTGAAGACGTGGCCGTCGTCCTGCGAGAAGGTGCGCACACGGGTCAGGCCGGCCGTGACGCCCGAGAGCTCGTAGCGGTGCAGCCGGCCGAAGTCGGCGAAGCGCACGGGCAGGTCGCGGTACGACCAGTGCCTCATCTGGTAGAGCAGGTAGTGTCCCGGGCAGTTCATCGGCTTGACGCCGAACTCCCGCTCGTCGACGTGCGTGAAGAACATGTTCTCGCGGTAGTTGGCGAGGTGGCCGGAGGTCCGGAAGAGCTCGACGTCGAAAATCTGAGGCGTCACGACCTCGTCGTACCCGCGCTTGCGGTACTCCGCCCGCAGCATCTCGAGGAGTCCGTTGTACAGGACCGCGCCCTTCGGCAGGAAGAACGGCGAGGCCGGCGCCCAGGGGTGGAAGACGACGAGGTCGAGCTCCCGGCCGAGCTTGCGGTGGTCGCGCGCCCGCGCCTCCTCCTGCTGCTTGAGGTAGGCGTCGAGCTCCTTCTGCGTCAGGAAGCACGCGCCGTAGATCCGCTGGAGCATCGGGTTCTTCTCGTCGCCCTTCCAGTAGGCCCCGGCCGTGTGCGTGAGCTTGAAGACGCCGAGCTTGCCCGTCGAGGGCACGTGCGGTCCGCGGCAGAGGTCGATGAAGTCCTTCTGGCGGTAGCAGGAGACCTTGTCGTCGGGAATGCCGCGGATGATCTCGACCTTCAGCGCGTCCTTCTGCGCCTCGAAGATCCTGACCGCCTCCTCCTTCGACATCTCGGAGCGCTCGATCCGGTTGTCCTCGGCGACGATCTTCCGCATCTCCGCTTCGATCGCGGCCAGGTCCTCGGGCGTGAAGGGGCGATCGGGGTGGAAGTCGTAGTAGTAGCCGTTCTCGATCGCCGGCCCGATGCCGATCTGGACCGTCGGGAAGAGACGCTTGACCGCGTTGGCCGTCAGGTGCGCCGTCGAGTGCCGGTACAGCTCGAGCGCCTCGGGCGACTTCGGCGTCACGATCTCGATCTTCGCGTCGGCGCGCACGGGCGTTGCCAGGTCGACGAGCTTTCCGTCGATCTTGCCGCCGAGCGCGTCCTTGGCCAGGCGCGGGCCGATGCCGGCCGCGATCTCCTGAATCGTCGTTCCCGACGCGACGGTTCTCGTCGAGCCGTCGGGCAGCGTGATCGTGACTGTTTGCGCCAGGGCTTCCATGATGACATCCCGAAAAAGAAAAAACGCGGGACCTCCGCGTTTTGGTGACGAAATTGGTAGGCGCTAACGGGATCGAACCGTTGACCTCTTCCGTGTGAAGGAAGCGCTCTCCCAGCTGAGCTAAGCGCCTGAGTTTCGAAGAAACTGGTAGGCTCGAGCGGATTTGAACCGCTGACCCCCACAGTGTCAATGTGGTGCTCTCCCCCTGAGCTACGAGCCTGTTCTTCGATCCCGGTTTCCCGGGGGGCTACCGGCCGGAAGCCCGCGAAGGCATTTTTCATCCCGGCCATCGTCCCTGATTGTGAAAGAGCCGCCCCGGCCCGCGCGCCGGGATCGGCGACTTTACCAGACGAGCCGCGGGGGCGGCAAACCGGGCGCTCCCCTGCTACACTGGATCGAGTCTCCCAAGAATGTCCTCCGCGATCCGCGACACGTTCGCCTCGCTCTCACGGCGGTGGAGCGCCCTGCGCTCGGCGCGCGCTGAGGCCGCGGCCGCCCGGGATTTCTGGGACGCCGGCGCTCCGGGCGAGCCCGAGGACCGTTACTGGGGATCGCAGCCGCTCGTGCGCCGGGCCATCAACCGGCGAGTCACCGGGGACCCGAACCGCTGGCCGATGGAGTGGTTCGCGGCCCGATACGCGCCCGTGGCCCTGCCGCTCGGTCTCTCGGTCGGCTGCGGCACGGGCCTGCTGGAACGGGACATCCTGGGCAAGGGTCTCTGCGACCGGGTCGAGGGCGTCGACTTCTCCCCGGAGGCGATCGCCGAGGCGGAGCGCGCGGCCGAGGAGGCCGGGCTGGCGCGCCGCCTCGGATACCGGGTCGAAGACATCAACGCGATCCGGCTGCCACCCGGCCGCTACGACGCCGTGTTCTTCCACGGCTCGCTCCATCACATCCGCAACGTCGAGCGCGTCCTCGAGGAAGTCCGTTCGGCGCTCAAGCCCGGCGGGCTGATTTTCGTCGACGAATACATGGGGCCCTCGAGGTCGGAATGGACCGATTCCCTCTGGGCCTTCGCGCGCAGCGCGTTCGACGCGCTGCCGGACGAGCTGAAAAACCGGCCGGAGCTCGCGATCCCCCTGCCGATGGACGATCCGTCGGAGTCCGTGCGCTCCTCCGCGATCCTCCCCGCCTGCCGCCGCCTCTTCGAGACCCTGGAAGACCGCCCCTACGGCGGCAACGTCCTCTGGTTCATCTTCCCGTGTCTCGACATCGCGCGCCTGCGCGAGGACCGGACCGACGCGCTCTCGCGCCTGATCGCTCTCGAGGACCACCTGCTCGAGAAGGGCTGGGTCGAGTCCTACTTCCGCGTCTTCGTCGGCCGGGCCGTCCCTTGAAGCGACTGGGTCTGGCGACCCTCCTCGTCTTCGACCTCGTCCTCTTCGCTCCCCTGCTCGTCACCGGCGGCGTCTTCTCCTCGCACGACTTCGTTCGCGCCCACCATCCCTGGCGCCAGAGCGCCGTGGGCGTGCTCGAGGCCGAAAACCGCCTGCTGTCGGACCCCGCGGCCTCGGGCCAGACGACGCTCGTTCGATTTCGCGACTTCCCGCGCGGCTTCTTCTGGAATCCATGGGTCGCCGCGGGCGGCATCGGGCCCTTCCAGCTCGCGCAGGGCTTTCTCTCCCCGTTCGTCGCCCTCCCCTCGCTGCTGCTGCCCGAGGCGTGGATCGAGACGGGAATCCTCTTTCTGAAGTTCAACTTCGCCTTCCTCGCCGCGTACGCCTTTCTCCGCAGCCGCCGGTTCTCCGACGCGGCCGCGGCCGCCGGCGCCGCGGCCTGGGCCTTCGGCACGGGACAGACCGTGTGGGGGCTCTGGATGCAGAGCTCGGTCTCGATCACCTATCCCCTCCTGCTGATGTCGGTCGATCGCGCGTTCGAGGAAGCGCGCGGCTCGCGCGCCCTGCGCTTCGCGGCGCTCGCGATCCTGCTCTGCCTCTCCGGCGGGTTCCCGCACTGGATCCTGTACGGCGCGGTCGCGACCGGGCTGTACTTTCTCGTGCGCGTCGTCGAGCGGCGCGGGCGCGGCGCGGCGCGCGCCCTCCTTCGGCTGGCCGCGGCCTGCGGAATTGCGCTCGCGATCCTGACGCCCTCGATCCTGGCGACCTCGCGGTTCGTCGAGGCCTCCGAGTACCGGCAGCTGCGGCGCGGCATGGGCAGCAGCCACGCGTTGCCGCTGCGCCACCTGCGCCTGTACTTCCTGCCCGACTACCAGGGCACGCCCCGCCGCGACGACTACCGCGGCGTGGGCTGGATCCCGGGAGACAACTACATCGAGACGGCGGCGGGAGTCGGCCTCGTCGCGGGCGCCCTGGCGTTCGTCGGGCTCGCGGCCCTGCGGCGCCGCACCGAGGGGATGTACGGAGCGATCCTCGGCGCCGCGATCGCCATTCCGCTCTACGCGGGCGGGCGGATCCTGGACGCGGTGGGGCGTCTTCCGTTGCTCGACATCAGCCTCTTCGCGCGTTCGAAGATCCTGATCCTCTTCGCCGTCGGGATCCTCGCGGCATGCGGCGCCGAGGCCCTCGAACGCCTGGCGGCCGCTTCGCCCTGGCGGCAGGCCGCTCTCCGGACGTTGCCGTTTCTGGTCGCCGTACCGCTGTCCTTCCTCGCCCTCGACTTTTACCCGGAGTGCCGGCCCCGCGAAGCCGTCTTTCGGGAGACCCCGGGGATCACGCGGCTGCGGGAGCTGACGAGCGATGGCTCGCGCTTCGCCGCCGCGGGCTGGACGTTGATCCCCAACGTCTCCGAGGCGCTCCGCATCGAGGACGCCCGCGGGCACTTCCTCCTCGACGCCTCCTACCGGCGTCTGCTCGCCGGCGCCGACCCGAACGCGTTCGGGAACTACGGCACCTACCTGGTCTTCGATCCGCTTTCCCTCGATCCTTCCGCGCCGGCGCTCGACCTCGCCGGCGTGCGCTACCTCGCGGCGCCCCCGGGCGCATCGAGCCCCATCGGCGCCGACGTCGAGGACCGCGACGCCGCGCCGTTCCACCCGAAGGGCGCTCTCGAAAGGCCCCACCGCGACTTCGACGGCCGGGCGATCCCGCGCGTCTACGCCGGCCCCGACCTGACGATCTTCGAGCGGCGCACGGCGCTGCCGCGCTTCCGCCTCGAGGGAACGGGAACGGTCCGCACCCTGGCACTCGAGCCCGAGCGGTTCGCGATCGAGACGGACGCCCCGGCCGCCGTGCCGCTCGCCACCTCCCAGAAGGCATTCGCGCCCTACTGGCGGATCTTCCTCGACGGCCGCGAAATCGCCGCGCAGGCCGGAGGCCCGTTCCTCGCCCTGGAGGTCCCTGCCGGGAAACACCGGGTCGAAGGCCGCTTCCTCGTGCCGCGCGGAGAGCTCGCCGTCTCGGCGCTCGGGCTGGCCGCGCTCGCCGCGACTATCATCACTTCGATTCGAACCCGGACCCGATCCTGATGAAGCTCGTCATTCAGATTCCCGCATTCAACGAAGAGGCCACGATCGAGAAGGCCCTGGCGGCGCTCCCCGCGCGCGTCGACGGGTTCGCCGAAGTCGCGCGGCTCGTCGTGGACGACGGATCGACCGACGCGACCGGCGACCGCGCCCGCGCGGCGGGGGCAGAGCGCGTCGTGCGGCTGTCGACCAACCGCGGCCTGGCCGAGGCCTTCTCGATCGGTCTCGCGGAGGCGCTCGCGATGGGAGCGGACGTGATCGTCAACTTCGACGCGGACCTCCAGTACGACCCGGCGGACATCCCCGCGCTCGTCGCGCCCATCCTCGACGGCCGCGCCGACCTCGTCGTCGGGGACCGCGGGCCCGGCGAGCTTTCCCACTTCTCTCCCGCCAAGCGCCTGCTCCAGAGGCTGGGGACCTGGGTGGTGCGGCAGGCGGCCGGCATCGAGATCGCCGACGCCGTGTCGGGGTTCCGAGCCCTCTCGCGCGAAGCGGCTCGCCGGGTCAACGTCTTCTCGAAGCTCACCTACACGCTCGAGACGCTCATCCAGGCCGGATACAAGGGCCTGCGCGTGGCCTCGGTGCCCGTGCGGGCGCGTCCTCCGGTTCGGCCCTCGCGGCTCTTCGCGTCGACGGCGAAGTACGTCCTGCTGCAGGGGGCCAACGTCATCCGCATCACGGCCCTCTACAAGCCGCTCAAGATCTTCTCGATCGCCGCCGGCGTCTTCGTCGCCGCGGGCGCGGCCCTCGGCCTGCGCTTCCTCGGGTTCTACTTCTTCGGGGAAAACCCCGGCGGCCACGTGCAGTCGCTCATCCTCGCGGCGGTCCTGATCGTCGTCGGGTTCCAGACGTTCCTGATCGCGCTCGTGGCGGACCTGGTGGCGGTCAACCGCAGACTGCTGGAGGAGATGAAGCTGAGAGAACGCGAGTCAGAGTTCAGAGTTGAGGGTTGAGAGCACAGATAAAGACGACTCTCAACTCTCAACCCTCAACTCTCAACCCATCGTCAGGCCCAATCCCCGGGCTTCCTCGACATCACCGGCGCCCCGTCGAGCAGCGTCAGGATCGCCTTCGTCGTATCGGCCACCGCGAAGAGAATGCGGTCCTCGGCGCGGGCGAACTTGCGCCGGATGGCGACCTCGAACTGCTGGAGCAGCGGATCGAAGAAGCCGCCGATGTTGGCGATCACGATGGGCTTGCCGTGGATTCCCATCTGCTTCCACGTGATCATCTCGATGACCTCTTCCATCGTCCCGAAGCCCCCGGGGAAGGCGACGAAGGCGTCCGACAGGTCGAACATGAGCTGCTCCCGGGCGTGCATCGAGTCGACGACCCTGAGCTCCGTGAGTCCCCGGTGCGCGGACTCGCGCCCCTCGAGGGCCTTCGGGATGACCCCGGTGACCTTGCCGCCGGCCGCGAGGACCTCGTCGGCGACGGCGCCCATGAGGCCCCGCGACGCCCCTCCGTAGATGAGCCGCACCCCGCGCCTGGCGATCTCCCGGCCGAAGGCCCGGATCTCCGTCTCGATCGCCGGCTCGTTGGTAACGCTCGAGCCGCAGTAGACGGCCACGCTCTTCAGATCCATGGCTTGATCTTACCGTCCCCGCGAACTCGCATACACTCGTTCTCTCGGGAAAGACAATGGAGTATTCCATGATCACCAATTCCGAATCGGGGACCAACCTGAACGAGATCGCCGACGGGATCTACCGGATCAGCACGCCCCTCCCGATCGTCCCGGGAGGGTTCTCGTTCAACCAGTACCTCGTCGCGGACGAGGAGCCCCTGCTCTTCCACACCGGTCCGCGCCGCATGTTCCCGCTCGTGGCCGAAGCGATCGCCCGCGTGCTTCCGGTCGAGCGGCTGCGCTGGATCGCGTTCTCGCACTTCGAGGCCGACGAATGCGGCGGGCTCAATGCGCTGCTCGCGGCCGCGCCGCGAGCCGTCCCGGTCTGCAGCCAGGTCGCGGCGATGGTCTCCGTCGAGGACTTCGCGGACCGCGCGCCGCGGGCGCTCGCCGACGGCGAGACGCTTTCGCTCGGAAGCCGCGAGGTCCGCTGGTTCGACGCCCCCCACGTTCCGCATGCCTGGGAGTGCGGCTTGCTGATGGACACGCGGACCCGGACGCTCTTCTGCGGCGACCTCTTCACGCAGGGGGGCACCGGCGAGACGCCGGTGACCGAGTCCGACATCCTCGGGCCGAGCGAGGCCTTCCGCAAGGCCATGGACTATTACTCGCATTCGAAGAACGCCGGGCCGATCCTGGAGCGCCTGTCGGCCGCGGAGCCGACGACCCTCGCCTGCATGCACGGCAGCGCCTGGCGCGGCGACGGGAAGAGCCTCCTTCGGGAGCTCGCGCGTTCGCTGGCGGCGTAGGCCGCCCGGTTTTCAGCGCGAGGAGAAGCGGCTTCCGGGCGAGTCGATGGGAACGCCCTTCCGGCACAGCGGGCATTCCGCCTCGGGCCAGGATGGCACGGACAGCGACAGCAGCGAGCGCGACGGAACGGCGAAGGCGCCCGCCGGCAACCCCCGGTCGACGATCGAGCCGACCGCGACGACGCGCCCGCCGGCCGCTTCGACCGCGGCCGCTGCCTCGCGGGTGGAGTTGCCCGTCGTGAAGACGTCCTCGACCACGACGACCGGCTCGCCCGGCTCGAGCGCGAAGCCCCGCCGAAGCGCGAAGGCTCCGTCCTTGCGCTCGACGAACATCGCGGGCACCTCCAGCGCCCGCGCCGTCTCGTGACCGATCACGACGCCCCCGAGCGCCGGCGAGACGACCGCGCGCGCCCCGAACTCCGCCAGCTTCGCGCCGAGCTCCCGCCCCGCCTCCTCCGCCCGCTGCGGCCACATCAGCAGCCGCGCGCACTGCAGGTACCGGTCGGAGTGAAGCCCCGACGAAAGCCGGAAGTGCCCGGTGAGCAGCGCCCCCGTCTCCTCAAAATCCTTCAGTGAGATCACGCGGCGGATTCTACGGGAAACCGCAACATCCGCTCGCGGCGCGGCGAGTCTCCCGAAGTAACCGAGGGAGGAGCGCCGCGCCGCGAGAGCGAATAGCGCAGCGGAGGGTCAGGCTCGCGGTCGAGCCCACAGGCGAGCCGCGAGCCGGTGCGCCGTAGGCGCAGACCCGCAGCGTAGCTATTCGCGAGTGATCTTGTGGTGCTCGATCTTCTTGTAGAGGTTCGAGCGGGGGGTCTGGATGACCTCGGCCGTTCGGCTGATGTTCCAGCCGTTTTCCCGGAGCTTCGCCACCAGGAACTCGCGCTCGGCGAATTCCTTGAACTCCGACAGGGTCTCGAATGCCATGCCGCGGCTGGAGATCTCGCTCGGCGCCACGCGCGCTTCGGGCGGCAGGTCCCGGGCCTCGATGGGCTCCGCGTCGGTCATGATCAGCACGCGCTCGATCAGATTCTTCAGCTCCCGGACGTTGCCCGGCCAGCTCCGGGCGGCCAGCAGCGCCAGAGCGCTCGGGGCGAAGCGGCGAGGCTTGCGGTGATCGCGCTCGGAGAAGACCCGGGTGAAGTGCTCGGTCAGGTCGGGGATGTCCTGGGGCCGCTCCCGGAGCGGCGGTGTGGTGAGCGGCACGACGTTCAGCCGGAAGAAGAGGTCCTCGCGAAACTTCCCCGCCTTGATCGATTCGGTCAGGTCCCGATTGGTCGCCGCGATCACGCGCACGTTGACCCGCCCCACCCGCGCGGAGCCGACGGGCTCCACCTCGCCGGCCTCGAGCACGCGGAGCACCTTCGCCTGCGCGCGCGCCGACATGTCGCCGACCTCGTCCAGGAAGATCGTGCCCCCGTCGGCTTCGACGAACTTTCCGATCTGCTTGCGCACGGCGCCGGTGAACGAGCCTTTCTCGTGGCCGAAGAGCTCCGACTCGATCAGCTCCTCCGGAATCGCGGCGCAGTTGACCTGGATGAACGGTCCCCCGGCGACCTTCGATCCGCCGTGGATGTCGCGCGCGACGAGCTCCTTGCCGGTTCCGCTTTCGCCGAGGATCAGCACCGTGGCCGTGGTCGGCGCGGCGCGGGCCACCTCCGCGCGCAGCTTCTTCATCGGCTCGCTCTCGCCGACGAGGACCGACTCCTCCTCCACGCGGCGGCGCAGCCTCTCGTTCTCGGCCCGCAGCCGGTTGCCCGAGAGGGCGTTGCGGACCGAGACCAGCACGCGCTCGCGCTGGAGGGGTTTCTCGAGGAAGTCGGCCGCGCCGCGCCGGGTGCACTCGACCGCGGTCGCGATGTCGCCGTGACCCGAGATCATCAGGACCGGCGGCGCACCGTCCCGGGCCACGATGCGGTCGAGCGTCTCGAGGCCGTCCATCCCCGGCATCTTGATGTCGAGGAGAACCCCGTCGGCCGGGCCGGCCTCCAGCTCCGCCAGCGCCGCTCGGCCGTCGGCCGCGGTCGCGACTTCGTACCCCTCGTACTCGAGGACCATCCGGAGGGTGTCGCGGATCGCAGCCTCGTCGTCGACGACGAGGATTCTCTGGGCCATCGCCCTCCGTTACAGGATCCGGAGGGCGCTTATTCCCTCGAGTGTCCTCTCCCAAAGCCAAACGCCCGCCGAAGCGGGCGTTCGAGGGACACCGCCGGGCCGCGAATCAGTCTTCGAGCTTGACCAGGGCGAAGCGCGAGGCGTCCGCCCGGGGGTTGTAGACGTAGAGCCGGAGGTAGTCGCCCTTCTTCGTCTTGCCGACGATCTTGGCGAACTCCTGCGTCGTCGAGACCTTCTCGCCGTTGACCTGCGTGATGACGTCGCCCTCCTGGATCTGGGCGTCGGCCGCCGGAGAGACCTCCTTGACGCGCACCACGATGAGGCCGTCGATGCCGGCCCGGATGCGCTGCATCTGGCGAAGCTGCGGCGTGAGCTCCTCGACCGTGATGCCGATCTTGCCGGGGGAATCGTCGCCGGCGCTGGCCTCGGAATCGCCTTCCGGTGTCGACTCGTCCTTGCGCTCGGCGAGCGTGGCCGTCAGGGGCGTCTCCTTGCCGTCGCGGACGACGGTGAGCTGGACCTTGCTGCCCGGGGGCTTCGACGAGACGTAGCCGATCAGATCGCGCGTGTCCTTCACGGGGACGTTGTCGACCCGGACGATCGTGTCGCCGGGCCGGACCCCCGCCTTCTCGGCCGGCTTTCCGGCCTCGACGGACTCGACGAACGCGCCCTCCTGGGCCTTCAGGCCGAAGGCGGCGGCGCGGTCCGAGTCCACATTGACGATGTTGATCCCGAGGAACCCGCGGACGACCTTCCCCTTCTCGCGCAGCTGCGGCAGGATGGTCTTGAGCGTGTTGATCGGCACGGCGAACCCGATGTTCTGCGCGGGCCGGAAGATCGCGGTGTTGATCCCGATGACCTCCCCGTTCGTGTTGAGGAGCGGGCCGCCGGAGTTGCCGAAGTTGATGGCCGCATCGGTCTGGATGTAGTTCTCGAAGCTCCGCGTCGCCGCGTCGGCCGTGAGTCCCGAGCGGTCCTTGGCGGACACGACGCCCACGGTCACCGTCTTGTCGAAATTCAGCGGATCGCCGATCGCCATGACCCACTCGCCGACGCGGACCTTGTCGGAGTCGCCGAGCGGAAGCGGCGTCAGCCGCTGCTTGACGTCGATCTTCAGCAGCGCGAGATCCGTCGCCGCGTCCTTGCCAATGAGCTTGGCGGGGTACTTCTCCTTGTTGTTGATCCGGACCTCGATCTTGTCGGCGCCCTCGATGACGTGGTTGTTCGTCACGACGTAGCCGTCTTCCGAAATGATGAAGCCGGTGCCGCCCTGGACCTCCTTGTGCTCCTCCTCGTCGCGCGGCTGGCCGCGGCGATTCTGGCCTCCGGGGGGGCCGAAGAAGAACTCGAAGGGATCCCCTTCGCCGAAGGGGTTCTGCTGGTACCGGCGACCGCGGTTGCCCTTGACGATGTCGGTCGACGTGATCGACACCACCGAGGGCATGACCTCCTGCGCCGTGTCGGCGAAGGAGGGAAGCAACACGCTCCCGTTCCGGGGACGAGCGGTCTGGGCCGACTCCCGTTGAGCCTCCGAACGGGGCGTGACGTTGACCGAGCCGGCGACCACCATGCCGAACACGACGGCGGCCGCGATGAGAGCCGAAAAAGACAAGGCCCGTTTGGTCGTTCTCTCCATATGAAACGTCTTTCTCCTAAATGATGCCCCTTGCGGGGACAAGCAGGAAACGCCGCCCTAACGGGCGACATTCCTCGATTTCGGGGGAATTCCGAGCCGCTCGTGCTCGACGAGGATGCAGCGATCCATGGCGACTCCGATCCCGTGCTCCTCCAGCCGGCGGGCCGAGACGCCGTCCACGACCCCCTGCTGCATGAAGAAGAACGGCACCTTGCGGGCGATCGCCTCCGCGGCCACCGGGGCCACGAACTCCGACCGGCGGAAAACGTCGACGACGTCGATGCGGACCTCGCCCGGAATCTCCGCGACCGAGGCATAGCACTTCTGGCCGAGGATCTCGGCATGGTTCGGGTTGACCGGCACGACGCGATAGCCCTGGCTGAGGAGGTAGCGCGTGATCGCGTGCGAGGCCCGCGACGGGTCCGGGGAGCAGCCCACCACGGCCACCGTCTCCGCCTCGTCGAGGGCGCGGCGGATCCGCTCGGGCTCGTTCAATTCCCGTCCCGGTGGCCGTTGAGCTCGTCCTGCGTGGGGAAGTAGATGAAGTGGATGACGATCCGCTCGCGGTCCTTGCCCGGGACGAGTCTCAGCAGGTCCTTCGGAAGCGGGCGAAACGGGTCGGACTCGAGGATCGCCTGCATCGCCGCGTGGGTGTAGGGCGGGATCCCCGAGGGCCGCTGGACTCGGACGTCGGCGACACTCCCGTCGGCCATGATCGAGAAAGCGATCTGCGTGCTGCCGTTCTGCTGGAGGAGCAGGAGGTCCCGCGAAATCCGCCAGTGGAGCTTGATCCGCCTCAACATCTCCGCCGCGTAGGGGCCCCAGTCGTACCAGCTCGTCTCGAAGGAAACGCCCCCGACGTCGACGAAACCGCCGTCGTCGTTGGGAACGGTCGCCCCGCCCTCGCCGCCGATGGTCCCGCGGGCCGCCTCGCGGATGGCCGCGTCCAGGCCCGCGAGTTTCGTGACTTCCTGCGGCCCGTTCGAGAGCGAGGGCCGCATGTCGGCCGGGAACTCCGAGGCCTTGCGTTCGTTCGAGGGCTCCGCCTTCTCCAGCGCGGCCCGCCGCTCGGCCTGCTCGCGGTCCGCGCGCCTGCCGCGCCCGGGCCTGCGCCTCGGCGTCGCCCCCGGGGGAGCGCGGGGCCCGCGGCCCCGGAGCGAGCCCGGTGATGCCCGGGGACCGGGGCACGAACGGCGTGTCGGCCTTCGGACGGGACGGGTCGCCGCCGCTCGCCCGGCGATCCGCATCGGACAGGGGCGAGCGCTTCGGGTTCTCCCTGGGCGCGCCGGGCAGATCGTGGAAGTTGACGGGAATCGGCGACTCGTCCCTGGGCGGCTGCATGGCGGCCGCGAGGGCATCGATCAGGTTTCCCTCCGTGGCCGGAGTCCGCGCCGGAACGACGATCAGGAGGATCACCAGGAGCAAGTGCGCGCAGAGAGAGATGAGGATCGCGCGCTCGATCGGAAAGGCACCCGTGGCATGTTCCTCGAGGCCCGCGAGCTCGCCCAGGGTGCTGTGCGCGGTCAGCGGAAGAACGGCCGGCTCGGGATCTTCGGTCGAGGCGTCCGTTCCTCCGAGCGCCAGGAACGAAGCCCGGCGGGGCTCCTCGGCGTGAGCCGAGCCCGATTGGCTCGCGAGAGAGCCGAGCATGCCGTGGGCGAAGGGCTCGTCGGAGTCCTGGTCCTCGCCGGAATCCACGGTTCCCGCGGCCGGCGCGGGATCCTCGGTCGAGGCGTCCGTTCGTCCGAGCGCCAGCCGCGATGCCCGACGGGGCTCCGCGGCGGGAACCGGGCCCGAGTGGCTCGCGAGAGAGCCGAGCATGCCGTGGGCGAAGAGCTCGTCAGAGTCCTCGTCCTCGCCGGAATCAACGGTTCCCGCACCCGGCGCGCGATCCTCAGTCGAGGCCTTCGTTCCTCCGAGCGCCAGCCGCGACGCCCGACGGGGCTCCTCGGCCGGAACCGGGCCCGCGTGGCTCGCGAGCGAGCCGAGCATGCCGTGGGCGAAGGGCTCGTCGGAGTCCTCGGGCTCGCTGGAATCGTCGACAGCGGCCGCCGGCTCCGGCGGTTCGCGGATGAACCACCGCCGACGGGCCCCGATCGAGGCCAGCATGCTCCGCTTGCCCTCGAATGGGCCGCTTTCCTCGGGATCGGACACGCAACTCCCCTGCGGCGGTGCCGGCCGCCTGATCGATTCAACACGCCCCCGACCCGGGGGATTCTCCGATTGTAGACTTTGCAGTTCGGCCCCTCGGAAGCCGGGCCGAAAGAGCGACACCGCCCCGAAAGCGCCAAGGTTCTCCTCCGCTGCGGGTTACCGCCGGCTCGCGAGCGCGCCGCCGCCGCCTTGGCGCCGGGGATGCCGCTTTTGATATAAATCCCCTCGTCTGAGGTAGTGCGGGCTTGGTAATGCGGGCTTGGCCCGCTTTTTTGTTCGATGAAGAGGCCCTTGAGCGACAAAACGACACGAGAGATCGGCGCGATCGCCGAGGAACGAGGCTGCCGCCTGCTGGCCGTCGAATCGGCCGGAGCGGGCGTTTCTCGGTCCTCCGCCTGGTCCTCGAGCGCCAGGACGGCAGCGCCGTCACGGTGGAGGACTGCGAGGGTGTCTCGCGGGAGGCCTCCGCGGTCCTCGACGCCGCCGACGAGATCGGCCACCGCTACACGCTCGAGGTGTCCTCGGCCGGCCTCGACCGCAAGCTCTACTCGATCGACGACGCGGCGCGTTTCGTGGGCCGCCGCGTGCGCGTGAAGACCGAGGAGCCCGTGGTGCCTTCGCCGCTTCCGGTGGCCGGAGCCCGCCCTCCCGCGATTTCGCCCGCGCGAAATTTCGGCGGTCGTCTCGAGAAGGTGGACGGCGACGTGCTCACCGTCGTTGATGAGGCCGATCGCAGAATCTATAATGTCCGTTTCGGCGATATTCGACTCGCCCGGCTCGACTTCGAGTGGCCGCGGCGAGAACGCCAGGGGCGATAGGAGAGAGCGGGTTTCCATGATCATCGATCCGTCGGTCATCCGACAGGTTTCGCGCGAGAAGGACATCGACGCCGAGAAGATGTTCGGCGCGCTCGAAGAGGCCATGTCCTCGGCGGCGCGCAAGTATTACCACGACAAAGCGATGGTGACGCTCATCGACCGGCAGACGGGCGCGATGATCGTCTACTCGCCGCGCACCGTCGTCGCCGAGCTCGACACCGAGTCCGAGGAGCCGCCGCCGCAGGTCCTGATCGACGAAGCGAAGGCGCTCGTCGGCGAGAAGGGCACGACGGGCGAGGTCCGAGTGCTGCGGCCCGGGGCCGAGGGGCAGCCGCCCGCCGAAGTTCACGACGTCGCGCTCGGCGACGAGGTCCGGATCTATCGCGAGACCGTCGGCCTCGGCCGCATCGCCGCGCAGACCGCCAAGCAGGTGCTGTACCAGAAGGTCCGCGAGGCCGAGCGCGACAACGTCTACAACGAGTATTTCCCCAAGGTCGGCGAGCTGATGAACGGCACGGTCAAGCGGTTCGAGCGCGGCGACATGATCGTCGACCTCGGCAAGAGCGAAGCCATCATCCCGCGCGACCAGCAGTCCCGCGCCGAGCGCTACGGCCAGGGCGAGCGGATCCGCGCGATCCTCTACGACGTCCACCGGAACCCGAAGGGACCGCAGCTCGTGCTGTCGCGCACGGACCCCCGGCTCCTGATCCGCCTCTTCGAGATGGAGGTTCCCGAGATCTACGACGGAACGGTCGTCATCAAGGGCGCCGTACGCCAGCCGGGGGAGCGCGCCAAGGTCGCGGTCCGGTCGCGCGAGCGCGACGTCGACCCGGTCGGCGCGTGCGTCGGCATGCGCGGCAGCCGCGTCCAGTCGATCATGCGGGAGCTCCACGGCGAGAAGATCGACGTCATCCTCTACTCCGACGACCTCATCACGTTCGCGCAGAACGCGCTCGCGCCGGCCAAGATCACCCGGGTCTCGCCGATTCACCACGAGGACGGCGCGATGAGCCTCGACTGCGTCGTGGAGGACGATCAGCTCTCGCTCGCGATCGGCAAGAAGGGACAGAACGTGCGTCTCGCGTCGGCGCTGATCGGCATGAAGATCGAGATCAAGGGCGAGACCGAGGTCAAGGGCGAGGTCGCGCAGGCGCTGTCGCGCATGCTGCAGGCCTCGCGCCGCCGCCAGACGGCCGTCGGGCAGATCGAAGGCATCGGCGAAAAGACGGCGGAGCGTCTGGCCGAGGCCGGCATCGCGACGCTCGGCGACCTGCTCGACAAGTCCGCCGAGGAGCTCTCCGCGTTGCCCGGCCTCGGCGAGAAGACCGCGGAAAAGATCCTCGAGGCCGCGCGCGCGGCCGAGGAGAGCCTCGTGGCCGCCGACCAGGCCGAAGAAGACGGCGAAAACGCCGACGAAGCCGAACCGGAACAAAGCGAAACGCCGGAAGAGACCGGCGTGAGGGAGTAGACCGAGCCGCATGGGAAAGATCCGCGTCGAAGAGCTCGCCGCCCAGATGGGGATCGGCAGCAAGGAAGTTCTGTTTCTCCTGCAGTCGATCGGCGTCGACGTCAAGTCGCCGCAGGCCGCCCTGGACGAGTCCACCGTGCTCGCCATCCTTCAGGGCAAGACGCACGCCCCCAAGCAGCTCATCGTCCGCGATGCGGAGGCCCGCACGGCCCGTCCGCAGAAGAGCGCGCTGAATCGCATCAAGATCGTCGACCGGCCGCCGGCTTCGGAGACCGAGCCGGCGCTGGAGCCCGCCGTCGCGCCGGAAGCGGCGACGACCGCGGCGGCCGAGGCGGCCCCCACTCCGGTTCTGTCCGCCGCCGCGCGCCGCGCCCAGGCCGCCGCGGAAGCCAAGGCTGCGGCCAAGGCCGCGGAGCCCGCGCGCACCGCCGTCGTTCCCGAGGAGCCCGAGCCCGAGCCGGCCAAGCTTTCGCCCCCGCCCGTGCCCCGCAAGATCGTTCTTCCGCCGCGTCCCGTCGTACCGCCGCGGCCCTCCGGGCCAGTCCCCGGCGCTCGACCCGGTGGCCCCGTGACTCGGCCGATGGGACCCGCCGCGGGCATGAACCGTCCCATGGGGCCGGCCGGCGGCGTGAACCGGCCGATGGGCCCGTCCGGGGGCGTCGGCCGCCCGATGGGACCGCGGCCCTCGAGCCCGTCGGTCTACCGGCCGACACCCGGCGGACCCGGAGCCCGCCCGATGGGCGGACCTCCCCGCGCGGGCGCTCCCGTGGGACGCGTCGCCGGGGCGCCCGAGCGCGGCGGAGCCGTCAAGCGCAAGAAGGACGCCGACGACGCCAAGAAAGCCGCCGCCGGCAAGCGCAGCGCGCGCCCGAAGATCACAGTCGCCGACGAGGTCAATCTGCGCGACTTCGTCGGAACGTACAAGGAAGACACCTACTCGGACATCTCGCTGCCCCTGATCGAGAAGACCGGCCGAGGACCTCGAGGCCTCCGGGCCGGCGCCGGTGTCGAAGTCGGCCATCCGACGCGCCGCCAAGGAGACGCGGGCCCACGACTCGGGCAAGCTCCTCGAGTTCAAGAAGCCGGCGCCCACGGGACCCGTGTTCTTCACCGAGGGTGTCACCGTGAAGGAGCTCTCGGAAAAGCTCGGCGTCCTCGGTCGCGACATCCAGCGACTGCTCATGCAGCGCGGCATCCTCGCGACGGTGAATCAGACCCTCGACGCCGCGACCGCCGTCCAGATCGCCAAGGAGATCGGCGTCGAGGCGGCCGTGGTGTCGTTCGAGGAAGAGCTCGAGCTGACGCGCTCGGTCAAGGAAACGACGTCGGGCGACGCCCCCGGCGCGGCCCGCGTCCCGCGGGCGCCGGTCGTGACCGTCATGGGCCACGTCGACCACGGAAAGACCTCGCTGCTCGACGTCATTCGCAAGGCCAACGTCGCGGCCGGCGAGGCCGGCGGCATCACGCAGCACATCGGCGCCTACCGCGTCGATGGCCAACGGCAAGCCGATCGTCTTCCTCGACACGCCCGGCCACGAAGCGTTCACCTCGATGCGCGCCCGCGGCGCCAAGGCCACGGACATCGTCGTCCTCGTCGTCGCCGCCGACGACGCGGTCATGCCGCAGACGATCGAGGCCATCAACCACGCCCGGGCGGCGAAGGTGCCGATCGTCGTCGCGATCAACAAGATCGACAAGCCCAACGCCAACGTCGAGCGCGTCAAGAAGGAGCTCGCGGACCAGAACGTGCTCCTCGAGGCCTGGGGAGGCGACACGCCCGCCGCCGAGATCTCGGCGCTCAAGAAGCAGGGCATCGAGCACCTGCTCGAGCTGATTCTCATCGTCGCGGACATGCAGGAGCTGACGGCCCCGGCCGTCGGCGAGGCCCGCGGCGTCGTCCTCGAGGCCCGGCGCGAAGCCGGTCGCGGCAACGTGGCCACGGTGCTCGTCCAGGCCGGGACCCTCAAGGTCGGAGACGTCTTCTTCGCGGGCTCGGTCTTCGGCCGGGTCCGCTCGATGCAGGACGACCGCGGCGAGAAGGTCGCCGAGGCCGGTCCGGCGACGCCGGTCGAAGTCACCGGCTTCGAGGACCTCCCGCAGGCCGGCGACGGCTTCCAGGTGGTCGAGGACGAGGCGAAGGCCCGCTCGGTCGTGTCGTTCCGCCAGCTCAAGGAGCGCGAGAAGGCCATGGCCGCCTCCTCGCGACTCTCGCTCGAGCAGCTCTTCAGCAAGATCCAGGAGGGCAAGGTCAAGGACCTGCCGCTCATCCTGAAGGCCGACGTCTCGGGCTCGATGGAGGTCCTCTCGCAGGCGCTCAAGCGGCTCTCCAACGAGAAGGTCAAGATCTCCCTCCTCCACGCCGGGGTCGGCGCCATCAACATCAACGACGTGCTGCTGGCTTCGGCCTCGGGCGCGATCATCGTCGGCTTCAACGTGCGGCCCGAGAAGAAGGCGGCCGAGGAGGCCGAAAAAGTCGGCGTCGACATCCGCCTCCACACCGTCATCTACAACGTGACCGACGAGATCAAGAAGGCCATGGAGGGCCTGCTCGACCCGACGCTGAAGGAAGTCGCGCGCGGGCGCGCCGAGGTCCGCAACACGTTCAAGGTGCCGAAGTTCGGCGTCGTCGCCGGCTGCTACGTGACCGAGGGGAACATCCCCCGTTCGGCGCAGGTCCGGCTCCTGCGCGACAACCGGGTCATCTACGAGGGCCGCATCGGATCGCTGCGCCGCTTCAAAGACGACGTCTCGGAGGTCAAGCAGGGCTTCGAGTGCGGCATCGGCCTCGACAAGTACCAGGACGTGAAGGTCGGCGACATCATCGAGGCCTTCCAGGTCGAGAAGGTGGCCGGGGTGATGGCCTGACGAGCCGCCGGCTCCCGGCGCTCCGGCGGGAAGTCCCCGGCGTCTGAGCGGAAGGCGGACAGCGGATCGCGAACGGCTCCTTCATGGTTCTCGCGTACGCCGTCTTCGACCTGCACCTGCCCGGCTGCCGCGGCCTCAAGGAAAAACGGATGATCGTCCGGAGCCTGAAGGCTCGGATCCGCAGCGAATTCGAGATTTCCGCCGCGGAGGTCGGCGGCCAGGACCTGCTCCAGCGCGCCGAGATCGGCGTGGCCGCGGTCGGGCCCGACCAGGTGCCGCTCGACGCCCTGCTGCAGGGCGTGCTGCGGTTCGTGGAGGAGAATCTGGACGGGGAGATCCTGGAGTACCGGAATGAGTTCATCCATGTGTGAGTCGAGAAACGCGAAGAAGCCTCCCGTCATGAAGAAGGATTCCCGCCGCAGCCAGCGTGTCGCGGATCTCGTCCGGGCGGAGATCTCGAGCCTCGTCCTGATCGAGGCCCACGACCCCGACCTTCGCCGCGTCACGATCACGGACGTGGAGATGCCGTCCGACCTGAGGTCGGCGCGCGTCTACTTCTCCTGCCTCGGCGGAGAAGCCGAGCGCGAGAAGGCCGCCGTGGCGTTGAACCGCGCGGCCGGGTTTCTGCGCCGCGAGGTCGGACAGCGCTGCCGGCTGCGCTACGCGCCGGAGCTCCACTTCATCTCCGACCTCTCGCTCGAGCGCGGGGCCCGCATCGAGGAGCTTCTCCACGAGGTCCTGCCGCCCGCCGCGGACGACGACGGCGAGGACGCTTGACCGTCCCCGATCCCCTGCGCCGCGGCTTCCTGTTTCTCCTCGACAAGCCCGAGGGCCTGACGTCCCACGACGTCGTGGAGCGGGTGCGCGCGGCGACGGGGGTCTCGCGCATCGGCCACAGCGGGACGCTCGATCCGATGGCGACGGGGCTGCTGCTCCTGTGCGCCGGCGGCGCCGCCCGGCTCCAGGGCTTCTTCACGCTGATGGACAAGTCCTACGCCGGCACGATCCGGCTCGGCCGGACCACGGCGACCTACGACCGCGAGGGCGAGACCGTCGGCCCCGATCGGGACTTCGGCGCGGTGACCGCGGCCGCGATCGAGGCGGCGGCCGCGCCTTTCCGCGGCGAGTTCCTGCAGTCGCCGCCGCCCTACTCGGCCAAGAAGGTCGGGGGACGGCGGTTCTACGAGATGGCCCGCCGGGGCGAATCCGTTCCCTCGATCCCCAAGAAGGTGCGCGTGACCGAGCTCTCCTTCGGGCCGCTCGAGGAGGGCCGCCTCCCGTTCTCGATCGCGTGCTCCTCGGGCACCTACATCCGCTCGATCGCGAACGATCTCGGCGAGAGGCTCGCCTGCGGCGCCCATCTGGAGACCCTCCGTCGCACCCGCATCGGGGTCTTCGACGTCCGCGAAGCGGTCACCCTCGAGGCCTTCGAGGCCCTTCCGGCCTCCGAACGCCTCGCAGCGCCCCACGCCGTGCCGCTGGCCCGCGTACCGTTCCCGTTCCCGCGGATCCAGCTCGCCTCGCTCGAGGCCTGGAAGATCCGCCGCGGACAGGCGGTGCCGGCGCGCGGAATCGACGCCCGCGAGGGCGACTGGGTCACCCTGCTCGGCCCATCCAACGACATGCTGGCGCTGGGCCAGGTCAACCCCATCGGGGACCGGGGCGTGGCGCTGATTCGGCCCCGCATCGTGCTGGCGGACTGAGACTTCGTGGCGCAGGGCTGACAGCCGGCCGGCTCCTGTGCTAGGCTCCGCCGCTTATAGAAAAAGAGTGAGCGTCTTGAGTCATGGGGAGGCTGAGTGAACGTTACCGAGTTCGAGTCCGGAAAGCCGGACATCATCAAACAGTATCGAACGCACGAAAGCGACACCGGGTCGCCGGAGGTCCAGGTCGCCCTGCTCACGACTCGGATCGCATACCTGACCGAGCACTTCCAGACCAACGCGAAGGACCACCACTCCCGCCGCGGCCTGCTGCAGATGGTCGGGCGCCGGCGGCGGCTCCTCGAGTACCTGCGGAGCGAGAGCTCCGAGAGGTACCACAAGCTCATCGAGCGTCTCGGCCTTCGGAAGTAGTCGTCCCGGCGCCGGAACGCCTGCCGCCGCGGCGCGATCGCCGCAGCGCCGCACGTCATGCGCCGTCGAAGACGGCCGACCTCCGACGCTTTTTTGAGAAGGGCAGATGACCATGATCGACCAGATTTCCATCCCCATCGGCTCGAAGTCCCTCGACATCCAGATCGGAAAGCTCGCCAAGCAGGCCGACGGCGCCGCGGTGGTCCGCTACGGCGACACGGTGGTGCTCGCCACCGCGGTCTTCAACAAGGAGCCCAAGGAGAACGCCGAGTTCTTCCCGCTGACCGTCGACTACCGCGAGCCCACGTATGCCGCGGGGCGGATTCCCGGCGGCTGGTTCAAGCGGGAAGGCCGGCCCACCGAGAAGGAGATCCTGACCTCCCGTCTGATCGACCGGCCGATGCGGCCGCTCTTCCCCAAGGGCTTCAACCACGAGACCCAGATCGTCGCCTTCGTCCTCTCGGCCGACGGCCAGAACGACGCCGACATCCTCGCGATCAACGGCGCCTCCGTGGCGCTGACCTGCTCGACCGTCCCCTTCCACACGCCGGTGGGCGCCGTCCGCGTCGGCCGGCTGGACGGAAAGTTCGTCCTCAACCCGACCAACGCCGACCGCGACAAGTCGGATCTCGACCTGATCGTCGCCGGCACCGATGACGCCGTGTGCATGGTCGAAGGCGGCGCCCGCGAGGTCTCCGAGCAGACCCTGATCGACGCCATCCTCTTCGGCCACGAGGCCGTGCGCCAGATCGTCGGCGCTCAGGTGACGCTCCAGCGCCGGGGCGGCTTCCAGAAGCCCTTCTGGCAGGCCCCGGAGGCATACCCGGCGAGTGTCTTCTCCGAGGTCCGCATGGCCTGGGAAGCGCCGATGATGGCGGCGATGACGCTGCCCAACAAGATCGCCTCCTACGCCGAGATCAAGGCCGTCAAGAAGGCCGCCGCCTCGATGGTGCCGGAGGCCGAGGCCGAGAAACGCAAGCAGGTCGCCAGGGCCGCCGACGATCTCGTCAAGGTCCTGACGCGCGAGACGATCCTGGCCGGCAAGCGCCTCGACGGCCGCGAGTTCTCGCAGATCCGCCCGATCACCTCCGAGGTCGGCATCCTCCCCCGCACCCACGGCTCCGCGCTCTTCACCCGCGGCGAGACCCAGGCCCTGGTGACCGCGACCCTCGGGACGTCCGACGACGCCCAGATCATCGAGGAGTACGAGGGCGAGAGCGAGCACACGTTCCTGCTCCACTACAACTTCCCGCCCTTCTCGGTGGGCGAGACCAAGTTCATGCGCGGCCCCTCGCGCCGCGACATCGGACACGGCAACCTGGCCCGCCGGTCGCTCTCCCCGATGCTCCCGTCCGAGGACGCGTTCCCGTACACCGTGCGGGTCGTTTCGGACATCCTCGAGTCCAACGGCTCCTCCTCGATGGCGACCGTCTGCGGCGGAACGCTGGCGCTCATGGACGCGGGCGTTCCGATCAAGGCGCCGGTCGCCGGCGTGGCGATGGGCCTGGTCTCCGACGGCGATCGTTTCGCCGTGCTCACCGACATCGCCGGCCAGGAAGACCACTACGGCGACATGGACTTCAAGGTCGCGGGCTCCCGCGAGGGCATCACCGCCCTCCAGATGGACATCAAGATCAAGGGCCTGCGCCGCGACATCCTCGAGAAGGCCCTCGAGCAGGCCCGCGTCGGCCGGCTCCACATCCTCGACAAGATGGCCGAGGCCCTTCCGGCGCCGCGCCCGAACATCTCCCGCTACGCGCCGCGCATCTTCACGATCCAGATCCCCAAGGACCGCATCCGCGACGTGATCGGCTCGGGCGGCAAGACGATCCGGGCGATCATCGAGTCGACCGGCTGCAAGATCGACGTCGAGGACTCCGGCAAGGTCTCCATCGCGTCCTCCGACGAGGCGGCCGCGATGAAGGCGATCGAGATCATCGAGTCGCTGACCCAGGAGCCGGAGATCGGCAAGGTCTACCGCGGCAAGGTGCGGCGCGTCGAGGCCTACGGCGCCTTCGTCGAGATCCTGCCCGGCCAGGACGGGCTCGTCCACATCTCGGAGCTCGCGCCCTACCGGGTGCGCCAGACGACCGACGTCGTCAAGGAAGGCGACGAGGTCACGGTCAAGATCATCGCCGTCGACCCGATGGGCAAGATCAAGCTCTCCCGCAAGCAGGCGCATGTCCAAGGAGGAGCTCGACGCCGAGATGGCGCTGGCGCCCGTCGGCGCGCCCGGCGAGGACGAGGGACGCGACGAGTTCCCGCGCGGCGGACGCGGACCGGGCGAGCACCGCGGCCACTTCAACCGCGATCACCGCGGCGGCCCGGGCGGGCCGAGGGGACCGAGGAAGTAGGCAGTAAGCCAGTAAGCCGTAAGCAGGTACGGGAGCGCGGCGGAAACGCCGCGCTCTTTCTATTTGAGGCGGACCTCGACCTTGACCCACCAGGAGGGCTTCGGCGGCCGCGGATAGGCCGCGTCCTGGAAGTCGGGGGCGACGCAGCGCGCGACGGCCGTCTCCGGGCCGAAGAGGACCTCCTCCGCCTTCCCGTCCTCGCCCACGCGCACCAGGCCGTCGAAGGAGATCAGCTCCTCCTTCGGGACCTTCTTCACGCAGCGCTCGAGCGCCGGGCGGAGCCAGTCCTCGAGCCGCGAGACCATGACTCCCTCGTAGCGCTTGCCCGGCGGGAGACTGCGCGTTCGACTCGGCCTCGTTGCGCGCGACCTCGACGGGGGTCGCCGGCGGATACGAGCGCGAGAGGAGGGCGAGGGCGGCGATCGTCATCGAGAGAAGCCTAATACGGCATCTCCTCGTCCTCCAGGCCCGAGCATGTGGCCGACCTCGTGGACGACGGTGTCGCGGATCTCGCGGACGGCTTCGCCGCGGGTCGCGCAGTTGCGCAGGATGGGGCCGCGGAAGATCGCGATCTGGGCCGGCAGGCTCGAGACCATGGTCCCGCGCTCGAAGAAGGGCACGCCGCGGAAGATCCCGAAGAGCTCGTCGTCGTCGGGCGTGTCGGTCTCGTCGTAGTCCTCGTCGGTCGGCTCCTCCTCGACGGCGACGACGACGTTCTCGAGGTACTTGCGGAAGGCCGGCGGGACCGAGGCGAGGGCCTCCTCGACGTAGGACTCGAACTCCGTCGGAGATGCGGCGGGAGCTCACGCACGGGCCTTCGACCGAAGAGCTCGACGCGCGGATCGCGGGCCCGGTAGACCTCCCCATGCCTCCCGCGCCCAGGAGCGAGAGGACTTCGAGAGCCGAGTCGATCGCCCGAGCGAGGGTCTCCCCCGGCACGGATTCTATGTCCGCAGGCCGGCCGAAGAGCGCTCGAAGTTCGCAGTCGTGGCGGCGCCGACGGCCTCGAGGGTCGTCGCCTTGACCTCCGCCAGCTTCCTCGCCGTCTCGACGACGAACGCCGGCTCGCAGGGCTTGCCGCGGTGCGGCACCGGGGAGAGATAGGGCGTGTCGGTCTCGACGAGCATGGCTTCGAGCGGAAGTCCCGCGGCGGCGGAGCGGATGTTCTCGGCGGCGCGGAACGTGATCATGCCGGAGAAGGACACGAGGTAGCCGAGGTCGATCGCCTTCCGGCCGTAGGCCGCGTCCTCCGTGAACGAGTGGAAGACGCCGGCCCGCTCCCGCGGCGCCGAGGCGCGCGAGGATCGCGAGCATCTCGGCCCCGCTCTCGCGGTTGTGGAGGAGCACGGGGAGGCCGAGCCGCCGCGCGCAGTCGAGCATCCACTCGAGGACCTCGACCTGCTTTTCGCGGGGCGAGTGGTCGTAGTGGAAGTCGAGGCCGATCTCGCCGATCGCGGCGACTCCCGGCCGGCGGGCGAGCGCCTCGAACCGCGCGCCGTCCCGGGCCGGATCGAAGTCCTTCGCCTCGTGCGGATGGACGCCGACCGCGGCGAAGATGCCGGCGCGCGGGATCGGCCATCGCGGCCGCGGCCTCCGAGTCCTGCGAGCGTCGTCCCGGGAACGAGAAACCGCGTCACGCCCGCGGCCCGGGCGCGGGCGAGCAGCTCCGAGCGCGCCTGTCTCCCATCTGCAGGTGGCAGTGGGAATCGGCGAGCACGCTACTTGACCTTGCTTCCCGGGGGCACGTCGGCGGGCACGTCGAGCAGCACCGGGCGCGCCGCGCTTCGCCGACCGACGCCGCGAGGACCATGCCGTTCGACTCGACGCCCATGAGCTTCGCCGGCTTCAGGTTCGCGACGACGACGACGTTGCGGCCGACCAGGGCCTCCGGCTCGTACTGCGCCGCGATGCCCGGCGACGATCTGGCGCCGCTCGTCGCCGAGGTCGACCTCGAGCCGCATGAGCTTGTTGGACTTGGGAACGCGCTCGGCGACGAGGATCTTCGCGGTGCGAAGCCGCACCTTCTGGAAATCCTCGATCCGATGCGGTCGTCGGCGGCGGGGCGGCCGGAGTCGGCGGTGGTCGGTTCGGTCATGGATCCATCCTTTGCCTTGAAGTAGGCCTCGGCGTCGGCGCGCGGGAAGAGCGCCGGCATCTCCGGCATCGGGCGGGAAAGCGGAACACGCCCCCAGTCGAGGTCGGCGGCCGCGGGGTCTCCGGGCTCGAGGGCGAAGGTCTCGAAGATGCGGCGGGCGGTGGCCGGGACGAACGGCGACAGCATCACCGCCGCGAGGCGCACGCCCTCGGCGGCCGCGGAGAGCACGCGGTGGAGGCGCGGGGACGCGGTCCCCTCCTCCTTGCGAATCTTCCACGGCTCGCGGGCGACGACGTAGCCGTTGACCTGCGAGAGGAACTGCCAGACGGCTTCGAGCGCGCGGTTGAACTGACAGTCCGTCATCGCCGCCTGCCAGTCCGCGCGCGCCCCGCCGTAGGCCCGCAGCACGTCGTTGTCGGTGCAGACCTCGTTGGGCGTCGCCCCGAACGACTGCCGGCAGAGCGCGGCCACGCGCGAGACCGTGTTGCCGAGATCGTTGGCGAGGTCGGCGTTGTAGCGCGTCAGGAACGCCTCGTCCGAGAACGAGGCGTCCTGGCCGAAGGCCATCTCGCGCATCAGGAAGTACCGCAGCGCGTCGGGACCGAAGTCGGCGACGAGGTGGTCGGGCCGCACGATGTTGCCGACCGACTTGGACACCTTCTTCGCGTCGCGCAGCCACCAGCCGTGCGCCCGCACCGTCGTCGGCAGCGGCAGGCCGGCCGACATCAGGAACGCCGGCCAGTACACGGCGTGGAAGCGCAGGATGTCCTTGCCGATGACGTGGACACGCTCGGCGCCCGGGTGGTCCCAGAACTCGCGGTAGCGCCGGTCGTCTTCGGACCCGAAGCCGAGCGCGGTGATGTAGTTGGCGAGGGCGTCGAGCCAGACGTAGACGACGTGCCCCGGGTGGTCCGGAAACGGGATCCCCCACTTGACCTTGGAGCGCGAGACCGAGAGGTCGTTGAGCCCGCCCCGCACGAACGAGGAGACCTCGGCGAGGCGGCTTTCGGGGCGCACGAACTCGGGATGCTTCTCGTAGTGTTCGAGCAGCGGCTCCGCGTACTTCGACAGCCGGAAGAAGACGTTCTCCTCCGACTCCCAGACGGTCGCCGTGCCGTGCACGGGACATCGCTTTTCGGCGTCGAGCTCCTTCTCCGTGTAGAACGCCTCGCAGCTGGCGCAGTACCAGCCCTCGTGCCTGGCCGTGTAGAAGTCGCCGGCCGCGGCGATCCGCCCGATCAGCGCCTCGACGCCGCGGCGGTGCCGGGCCTCGGTCGTCCGGATGAAGTCGTCGTTGGCGATCTCGAAGGTCCGGTAGAGCTCCCGGTACCGCTCGACCACGCGGTCGGCGAGCTGGATCGGCGTCACGCCCTGGGCGGCCGCCGCCTTCTCGATGTTCTGGCCGTGCTCGTCGGTGCCGGTCAGGAACCAGGTCTTCTCGCCGACGAGGCGGTGGAAGCGCGTGATCACGTCGGTGACGACCGTCGAGTAGATGTGCCCGATGTGGGGCAGGTCGTTGACGTAGTAGATCGGCGTCGTCGCGTAGAACGTCTTCATGGGGACGGCGAAAGATACCTCAGAAGAGATCGAGCTCGATCGGGATGACGGTGCGGATGCGCTGGAAGTCGCGGTCGCGCGTGAGGAGCCGATACCCCCCATCGAAGGCGGAGAGAGCGATCGTGAGGTCGATGAGTCCCGCGGCGAAACCTCGACGGGCGAGCGCGAAGCGGTGTTCCGAGACTCGAATCCACAATCCCTCGGGCTCCGGCGCCCACTCGATTCCGTCGAGCAGCTCCTTCAGCTCGCCGTATTCCGCCGTCGAGCGCGCGCCTGAGAGAAGCTCCGCGCAGATCGGCCCGGTAATCGCGGCCCGGTCCTCCGCCAGGAGCAAGTCGACGCGACGGCAAGCCTCCCTGTTCCCGTCGAGAAAGTCCATCCAGGCCGACGAGTCGACGAGCGTGCGGCTCACCGTTTTCGGGAACGGGACAAGTCGAGATCGAGATGGATCTTCCCGGCCAGGGCCCGGAGCCGCTCCCGCTTGTCTCTCTTCACCAACTCCTCCAGCCCGTGAACGATCGTCTCTCGCATCGTCTTCGAGCCGGTCGCGCGCCGCGCCTCTTCGAGGAGCTCTTTCGGCAGGTCTACTGTGGTTCTCATGCTCAAAGCATACTTTTCATACACTATTTATGCAAGCCGTCACAGCAGCCCCGCCTCCCGGAACGAGACGCACCCCTCCCTTCCCACCACGATGTGGTCGAGCAGCCGCACACCCACGGCCTCCGCCGCCGTGGCGAGCCGCCGCGTGAACTCGCGGTCCTCCCGCGACGGCGTCGGGTCGCCGGACGGATGGTTGTGGTACAGGATCACGGCCGCCGCCTTCCCGAGGAGAGCGCGTCGCAGGATCTCGCGAGGCTCGACGACCGCGCGGTCGAGCGTGCCGCGGTAGATCTCCGGATCGTTCTTCAGAAGCCGGTTGCGCGCGTTCAGGTACAGCGCACCCGTCCGTTCCTGCGAATCGTCGGCCTGTGCCGCGCGCAGGTAGTCCTTGACCAGCCGAGGATCGTTCAGGAGGTCGCGCCCGGAGAGCGTCTCGCTGCGGGAGGCGCCGCGCGATCTCGATCGCCGCCGCGATCGCGCCGGCGCGCGTGGGCCCGATGCCTCGCTCGGCCGCGAGCTCGTCGGTCGAGACCCCGGCGAGGCCCACGAGCCCGCCCCGAGTCGCGAGCAGGCTGCGCGCGCGATCGAGCGCGCTCTGCCCGGGGATCCCGGTGCGCAGCAGCAGCGCCAGCAGCTCCTCGTTCGACAGGGCCGCCGGCCCGAGGCGCTGGAGCCGCTCGCGCGGGCGCTCCTCGGACGGGAGGTCGCAGATGCGGAAGACTCGAAGCGGGGCTTTCTCGGTCATGGCTCGTTCGCCGGCGAGAACCGCCGAGCGACATCGGAGAGGACCGGCCGATTGTAGCCGAGGAAGGGGTGCCTAGTCTCCGTCCGGCCAGTCCCTCGCGACCCCATCGGGCACGAGGACGATCTTGCCGTGCGCCCTGCCCTCTTCCATGTGCCGGTAGGCCGCCGGAGCTTCCGACAGCGGAAAGACGCGGTCGATGCGCGGGCGGATGCGGCCGGCCGCGACCGCGGCATAGAGGGCGCGAAACTCCCGGTCGTTCGCCATCGTCGAGCCGAGGATCGAGAGGTGTTTCCAGAAGATCAACCGGATCTCCTCTTTCGGATTGGGTCCGGACGTGGCGCCGCAGGTGACGATCCGCCCGCCCTTCGCCGCCGCCTTCAGCGAGGTCATCCAGGTGGCCTCCCCCACCGTGTCCACGACGACGTCGACGCCCCGCTTGTCGGTGTGCGCCCGGATGACATCGAGGACGTCCTCCTTCGCATAGTCGACGACGAGCTCGGCCCCGGCCGCGGAAATCCGCGCGGCCTTTTCCGCTCCCGCGGTCGTGGCGAGGACGCGGGCTCCCACGAGGAGCGCGACCTCGAGCGCCGCGCCCCCGACGCCGCCACCCGCCCCGTGAATGAGCACGGTCTCCCCCGGCCGAAGGGCGACCCGGCCGACGAGCATCCGCCACGCCGTCTGGTAGGCCAGCGGAAATGCCGCCGCCTGCGTCCACGACAGGCCGCGGGGAACCGGAAAGAGGTTGCGCGACGGAACGACAGCGAATTCGGCGAAGGTGCCCGCGACGTGCTCGCCGACGATGCGGAACGTCGTGCAGAGGCTCTGCTCGCCGGCCCGGCAGAACTCGCACGCCGTGCAGTAGAGCCCGGGCTGCACGAGGACCCGGTCGCCGGGGGTCAGGCCCGTCACGCCCTCCCCCAGCCTGTCCACGACACCGGCCGCGTCCGCACCCGGAGTCTGCGGCAGCGGCACGTGAGGGGTCCCGCTCCGGACGAAGAGGTCCAGATGATTGAGCGCCGCCGCCCGGACCGCGATCCGCACTTCGCCCGGACCGGGCTCGGGAGCGGGGCGGTCGCCGTAGAGGAGGACCTCGTTGCCGCCGTGCTTTTCGAAAAAGACCGCCTTCATCACTTCAAGTATCCCAGCGATCGCAGCTTCTCCAGATACTCCCGGTCGCTGTCCGGCGCCGGCGAGGCTGGCGGCGCAACACGGTGCCCGTACGTCCCGACGGTCGCCGCCTCGACCGAGCCCGGCGAGAAGAGCGACGCCACAGGGTGGCCCGGCAGGTCGCGGGCCGCGGGCACGCCCATCCGCGCCAGGATCGAGGGCGCGGCGTCCTCGGGGCGGAGCCGGATGCTTCGCGGCTCGCTCTGCCCGTCGAAGACGACCATGCGGCCGAGCGCTTCGGGGCCGGGGTGGCTGTCGGCGGCCAGCACCACCAGCACGAGATCGCCCCGTCGGGCGCGCGCGACGTAGGTCTCGAGGACTTCGACGACCCCGAGCTGCGACTGCCGCCGCACGGGCGGATCGTCGCGAGCGATGTCGCAGCCCGGGAGATAGACCGTCGAGAGCCGAAATCCTTTCGCCGCCTCGTTCTCGAAGAGCGTGATCGCCTCGCGATCGGCCCCGGGTCCATCCTCCGCCCGCGCGAAGACGGTCCGGTTCTCGACGACCGTTGCACCCGGCCACGGGCCGGCGGCCCACCACCCCACCGACAGGCTCGGCAGGCCCGCGGAGGCCGAGACTTCCCAGAAGTCGAGGCGCCGCCGGTCGACGTGGGAGACCGGCGCGTTGGAGACCAGGTGGAGGGCGGGCCCGATGTGCCGCAGGTACCAGGAGGTGCCCCAGGGGGGGCGCACGGCGAGAGTGGACCCGAGGGGTCGCACGCGCGTCAGCGCCCGGACCCCGTGCCGCTCCGGGGAGTCGCCCGTCGCGAGGTTCGTCCAGATCTCCGGCGGGGAAAGGCGCTCGGCCGGCCACCATCCCGACGCGCCGCCCGCGAGCAGGGCAGCGGCCGGCCCGCCCTTGCCCGAACCGTCGAGGTCGAGTCCGTCGACCGCGATCACGACCCCGGGCGTCGCGCGCGGCGCGGGCTGGGGGGCCGGCGCAGGACGCGGCTCGTGGCGCGAGAAAAGCAGCAGGATCGCGACGAGCAGCCCCGCGGCCGCCGCGGCGGCGAAGACGCGCCGAAGGGTCCGGCGCGGCAGCTTGCCCGCCCGCGCGAAGGCCAGCGCGAGGAAGCCCAGCCGAACCGCCGCCGCGAGGAAGAGGGCGGCGACTCCGATGGGGACGGCCCAGAGCAGCGTGCGCGCCGACAGCGTGCGCCCCAGGCTGTGCGTGCCCCCGATCCACAGCGTGAAGACCAGGACCGCCGCCACCATGCCCGCGGCGGTCGCGGCGATGCCCGGCGCCCGGACCCGCTCGGCGAACCACGAGAGGACGAGAGCGAGGAGCGCGGCGGGCACGAGGTCGGCCGCGAAAACATGCAGGACGAGCGCGGCGATCGAAGCCGGCGATCCGCCGAAAACGGGGTCCGCGGCTTCGACCGCCGCCACGGCCGCCAGCGCCGCGCCGAACGCGCCGATGACGACGGCGGTCAGGAACGCGCCGCCCCGCCCCTCGAAGACGGGCCGGAAGAGCAGCCGGTCGACGCCGGCGTCGAGATAGCCGAGCTCGCGCAGCCGCGCGCGGGCTTCGACGAGCGTGGGACGCTCCTTCACGATCGGCGGTCCCGGACCACGCGCGCGAGGTCCGCCAGAACGGCGGCCCGGGCGCCGAGAGGCTTCAACGCCAGAAGCGCCGCCGCCAGGAGCTCCTCGACGAGCCGGTGGGACGATTCGCTCCCGAGCACGGTGGCGAAGTTGGCGCGGTGGGCGTCGCGGCCCGACGCCTTGCCCATCGCCTTCGGGTCGCCTTCGAGATCGAGCAGATCGTCGGTGATCTGGAACGCGAGGCCGAGGTTGCGCGCGTACCGCGTCAGCACGGCGAGCGTGCGCTCGCCCGCGCCGCCGGCGAGCGCCCCGCCGCGGACGGCCGCGACGAAGAGGGCCCCCGTTTTCTGGGCGTGGATCGCTTCGAGATCATCCAGCGCCACCGCCGACGGGTCGGCGGAGAGATCCGCGGCCTGACCCGCGCAGCAACCCTCGGCGCCGACGGCGCCGGCGAGCTCGCCGACGATGCGGGCCCGGAGGGCTCCCGAGACGGTCCGGCTGCGCGCCACGAGCTCGAAGGACCGGGCGAGCAGCGCCACCGCGGCGAGCTCGGCCGTGGCGACTCCGTGCGTGCGGTGCAGCGCCGGGCGCCCCCGGCGGCGAGGCGCATCGTCCATCGAGGGCAGATCGTCGAGCACCAGCGAGGCGGCGTGGAGGTACTCGACGGCGACGGCGACCGGCATCGCGGCCGCGCGGGAGGCGCGGACGAGGTCGGCCGCCGCGAGGGTGGCGAGCGGACGCAGGCGCTTGCCCCGGGAGAGCGCGGCCTGGGAGATCGCCTGCGACAGGCCGGCCGCGCGCGGAGCGGGCGCCGGCAGACTCTCGGCCAGGGCCTCCTCCAGCCCGGGTCCCGCCGCGGCCGAGAACCGATCGAAGGCGCCCGCCCCGGCGGGATTCGTCAGGAGTGGCGCCCCGCCGTCCTAGGCGCGGAAGCTCGTCAGCGCCTCCGCCTCGGATTCGTAGACGTCGAAGACGGTGATCAGCTGCGTCACGGTCAGGACGTCGTTGATCTTGGGAGGCAGGTGGAGGAGCTTCAGCTTTCCGCCCTTGTTGGTGACGGATGTGTAGCACCCGACGAGCTCACCGATGCCCGACGAATCGATCGTCGTGACGTCGTGCATGTCGACGAGGATGTGCTTCTTGCCCGAGTCGACGAGCTTGTTGATCGTTTCGCGCAGCTGCACGTCCCCCGACCCGATGGTGATCTTGCCCTTGAGCTCGACGATCTGCACCCCGCCGGACTCGCGCACGTTCGTCTTCATGCTGGGTTCTCCTCCTTCTCTTTTATCGCGCCCAGGTTCTTTTTCAAAACGATTTCCATCCCGCCCTCGACGTGGCGCTGGAAGCGGACGTCATCCATGAACGTCCGCATGTAGAAGATCCCGCGCCCCGAGGTCTTCAGCCGGTTCTCCGGAGCCAGGGGGTCGTCCACCGCGCCCGGGTCGAAGCCCTCGCCCTCGTCTCGAATCGAAATCGCCAGCGTGTCCCCGACGACGTCCATATCGAGATGGACGTGCTTGGAGAGGTCCAGCCGGTTGCCGTGTTTGATCGCATTGGCCACGGCCTCCCGCACGGCCATGAGGATCCAGTGCCTCGTCTCCTCCGGCACGTCGCGGCCCTCGAGGAGCCGCGAGCACAGATGCTGCACCATCTCGATGTTCTCGAAACGGCTGGAAAGAGACATCCGGATCGGGCCGGGTTTGGCGGTCGGTCGGGGTGCGTTCATTCACGAGCTTCGAAAGCCCGGCGGATCTTATCGAAAAGGAACCGGCAAAAGGAACCGAAACCGGGCGTGCTACCCTCGGTCATGCTCCGAAAACGCCCGGCCCGTCTGGCCGGAATCGCCCTGGCGGCCGCTGCCGCGCTGGCCGCCTCGGACCTCCTGCCGGACCGGATGGCCGAGGTTTCCCGCAGCGTCGAGGAGGTTCGGGGACGCAAGTTCGCGCGCGCGGTGCCGGCCTCGCGGATGGACAAGGCGGAAGCCCGCCGTGTCCTCCGCGGCAAGGTCTCCGAAGGTCTGCCGGTGCCCGTCGACGAGTACTTCCGGTCTCTCGTCGCTCTCGGACTGATCGAGGACACCCCGCGGCTTTTCGACTCGCTGGTCGACTTCTACGCATCGCAGGTGGTGGCCTTCTACGATCCCGAGCCCCGGCGCTTCTTCGTCGTCGAGGGCGCCGAAGGCCTCGCCGGCGCCGATTCGGAGGACCTCGCCCAGGGGCTGATCTTCTCGCACGAGCTGACGCACGCGCTTCAGGACGAGACCCTGCGGCTGGCCGATCGGGTCAAGGCCCTGCGGGAAGACGGAGACCGCAGCCTCGCGCTCCAGTGCCTCCTCGAGGGCGAAGCGACCCTCGTCATGATCCGCGTCGCTCTCAAGGAGATCCCGGGCGCGGGAGCCGAGGTCGAGGAGCAGATGGCCCCCCTGCTCTCGGCCGGTGGCCTCGAGCGCGCGAACGTCCCGAAGGACGTGCCCGATTACTTCGTCGACCAGCTCTTCTTCCCCTACTCCGACGGGACCGCGTTCGTGCGCGCCGCGGTCAAGAAGGGCGGCTGGACCGAGGTCGATCGCCTGTGGAGAAACCCGCCCGAATCGACGGCCGAGATCATTCACGGGGCGCCGTACCCCGCCCCGGCCCAGGGCCTGCTTCCGGGCAACGTCGCGACACTCGCGCCGGGCCATCGCCTCTCCTACACCGACACCCTGGGGGAGTGGAGCCTGCGCTTTCTGCTCGGCCGGGCGCTGCCCGCCGGGGAGGCGGCGGCCGCGGCCACGGGATGGCGCGGAGATCGGATCGCCTTCTTCGCTTCCGGCGGATCCACGGGTTATCTCTGGCGCCTGCGGTTCGCCGACTCCGTCTCGGCATCGCGCTTCGAGGCGGCGCTCCGCAAGGCCCGGTCCGCTCGCCCGGTCCAGTGGCCCGAGACGATCCGGAAGGACGGCGCGGACCTGCTCGTCGCCGCCGGACTCGAGAAGGTGCCCGAGCTGCCGGGGTTCCCGTCGAGGTAGCCGCTCGCCCCGAAAAGAAAACGGGAGGCCGGAGCCTCCCGTCAAACACAAACAAACGAAACCGGGGACCTTAGATCTTGCGCCGGAGCGTGAGCGCGGCGCCGAGGCCCAGGCACAGAACGCCGAGGGCGCCCGCCAGAGGCACCGAGCTGCCGGTCTTGGGAAGGCTCTTGGCCATCGCCTGCTGAGCCGCGGCCGCGTCCGCCGCCGCTTTGGCCGCCGCGGCTTCCGCGTCCGCGCGAGCCTTGGCATCCGCCGCCGCCCTGGCCGCCGCCGCGTCTGCCGCAGCCTTGTCGGCCGCAGCCTTGTCGGCCGCCGCCCTCGCCGCCGCCCTGTCCGCCGCCGCCTTGTCGGCAGCCGCCTTGGCGGCCGCGGCCTTCGCGGCCTCGTCGCTGGCGCTCGCTCCCGCCACTTCCTGCGATGTCCCGGTAGCCGTGCCGGTGTGGACGATCGTCGCGTTCAGCCGGGTCTTCGCCTGGAGATCATCCGGCTTGAGGGCTGCGCCCCCAATCCAGAAGCGGAACCCGGCGGGCGTGTTGTAGCTGTGGATCCCGTCGGCTTCCTTGACGTACACGAGAGCGCCGTCGTGCTTGATGTACTGAGCGTTCTTGAGCTCCTTGCTCTGCACGACGATCGGGGTGCTCGTGGTCTTGATCGCGGCCGTGATGTGCATGCCGGGCCGCAGATCCTTGATCGGCGTCGGCTTGCCGTCCACGTCGACCTGGAAGTCGGGGGACACGTCGAACTGGCGGGACACGCCGGCCGAGTCGCGAATGACGAGAGTGTTTTCCCAGACGCCGACGACGGTGCCGTTGTGGACGTCGAGGGTGGTCTGGGCGGATGCCGCCGGGGCGACGAGCGCCACGGCGAGCATCAAGAACGCCACGGAAAGAATCGATCGTTTCAACATTTCACTCCTCCTCCAATATGGTTCAAGTACAGATCGCGAGATTTCAAAAGGAATCGTCCGACGCCCGGGGGTCGCAAACCTACGGCGCGCGCGTCCTCCTTTCTGCCGCATGAACGGCGGCGGGACCGTCCAGGGTCGCGCGCACGATGAAGCGCTGCGGCGCGCTTCCGGCGTAGTAGAAGGGGTAACAGGTCACCAGCGTCAGGACGGGCTCGGCGGTGGGATCGAGGACCTCCACGCTCTGCGGCGAGACGATGGTCAGGCTCTGGATCCTGTAGTGCAGCCGCTCGGTCAGCGTTTCGACTTCGATCGCATCGCCGGCCGTCACGTCCTTCAGGCGGCGGAAGAAGCCATCCCGGTGGCCCGCGATGCCGACGTTGCCGGGCTCCCCGGGTCGGGGCGTGCCGGCGATGTGACCGACTCCGCGGTTCAGAGCGAGCTCCTCGGTGCCCTCGAGGACCGGCACCTCGAGGTCGATCCGAGGCACACGAAGCACTGCGAGCGGAGCGCGAAAGTCATGGGACAGGCTCGCCTGGAACCCCTGAACGCGCTCGGGTGACCAGAGCGTCTTGTCGGGCGCCTGGAACGCCGCCAGCGGACGCAAATTCGGCCGCGGAGCGAGCGCCCGCGCCGTCTCGAAGTCGGCAAGCGCCGAGCGCCGGCCGAACGAGGCATCGAGCCGGGCGCCCACGAAGATCGCGACGAGGACGATGCCGGTGCACCACGCCGCAACCTCGAGCGGACGCGCTGCCGCCTTCTTACCCCGGGCCTCGTCGGGCCTGGAAGCCTGAGAATTCTCCATTCTGAACTGCCTAGATAATCACGTTTTAGATATCGCCGCCTGATGCGGAAGTCAACGGCCCGGGCCCGGACCCCCCTAAAGTGCTGGACGGACGGGCTCCGGCGCCCCCTCGACCCGATTTCGCCCCGCCCGCTTGGCCCGGTAGAGGGCCTCGTCGGCCTCGGAAACCAGGCTCTCCGGCGAGGATGACTCCTGCGGGGTGGCGGTGGCGACCCCCAGGCTGATCGTGACCACCCCGGCCGGGGAGCCGGCGTGGCGCGTGGCCATCGACTCGACCTTCGAGCGGAGCAGCTCGGCCACGGCCGCGGCGCCCCGGGGGGGTGTCGAGGGCAGGATGGCCGCGAACTCCTCCCCGCCGTAGCGGGCCACGAGGTCGCCGGGCCGGGTCAGCGCCGCGCGGATCTCGCTCGCGACCCGGCGCAGACACTGGTCGCCGACCTGGTGCCCGTTGGCGTCGTTGAACGCCTTGAAGTGGTCGATATCGATCATGATGAGCGAAAGAGGCAAAGCGTCGCGACCGGCGCGCCGCCACTCGCGCGCGAGCGTCTCCTCGAAGCGCCGCCGGTTGGCGATCCCCGTCAGCGCGTCGAGCTCCGATAGGTTCTGGAGCTTGGCGTTGGCCTCCTCGAGCTGGAGCGTGCGTTCGGCGACCTGCCGCTCGAGCTCGCGCTCGCGCGCCCTGACGCGCGCCGCCCGTACGCGCGAGACCCCGTACCCCGAGAGGGCGAGCGCCACGGCGCAGAGGCCGTAGAACCACGGTGTCTCCCGAAATCTCGGACGCAGGCGAAAGCTCGCGCGGGCGCCCTGGTCGTTCCACACCCCGTCGTTGTTGCATGCCGTCACGCGAAACGTGTACCGGCCCGGCGGAACGTTCGTGTAGAAGGCCGTGCGCCGCGTGCCCGCCTCGACCCACTCCCGGTCGAACCCTTCGAGCATGTAGCGGAACTTGACCCGGTCCGGATCGATGAACGAAAGCCCCGTGTAGTGAAACTCGATGTCGCGGCGACCGGGCGCGAGCTCGGCGTCGGGCGTGCCGGGAACGAGCCTGCGGTCGACGAGGACCTGCTCGATCACGACCGGCGGGGGCGCCGCGTTCGTCTTGATGCGGTCCGGGTCGATGACGACGGCGCCCTCGATCGTCGGGAACCAGAGCCGGCCGTCGTGCGCCTTCCAGCCCGCCGGCTGCGTGAAGCCGCTGCACTCGGCCGAGCGCATGCCGTCGGCGCGGCCGTACGATACCGAGGTCACCGCGTCGCGCCGGCCCTCGGCGAACTCCTCGAGCTCCCGGCGCCGCACCTGGAAGATCCCGCGGCTGCAGCTCATCCACAGATTGCCCCGTCCGTCTTCGAGGATCTGGTATTGCACGTCGTCGAAGAGGCCCTCGCGCCGGGTGAACCGCGTGAACTTGCCGTCGCGGAAGCGGTTGAGGCCGCCGCCGTCCGTGCCCACCCAGAGGCACCCGTCGGCGTCCTCGTAGAGCGCGAGCACGGTGTCGTCGGAGAGGCCGTCCTTCGTCGTGAAGGCGGTGAACTTGCCGTCGGCGAACCGGTTGAGGCCGCCCCCTTCCGTGCCGATCCAGAGGCCCCCCGCGCGGTCCTCGACGATCGACAGCACCGTCGCCGCGGAGAGGCCGTCCCGGACCCCGTAGACCTGGAACTTCCCGTCGCGTACGGCGACGAGACCGCCATCGTCGGTGCCGACCCAGAGCGTCCCGGCGCGGTCCCGGTAGAGACACCGGATGATCTCGCTCGGCAGTCCGTCCTTCCGGCGATACGCACGGAACCGCCCGCCCTCCATGCGGTCGAGGCCGTCGCCCCACGTCCCGATCCAGAGGGCGCCGGCGCCGTCCTCGTACACGGAGCGCACGAAATCGCCCGAGAGCCCGTTCTTCGTCGTGAAGGCCGCGAACTTTCCGTCGCGGAAACGGTTGATTCCGGCGCCGCGCGTCCCCAGCCAGATCGCCCCTTCCCGATCCTCGTAGATCGTCCGGATCCGGTCGCTCGAGAGGCCTTCCTTGCGCGTGTAGGCGGTGAACTTGCCGTCCTTCAGCCGGTTCAGCCCTCCGGTGACGGTGCCGATCCAGAGGCTTCCCTCGACGTCCTCGCAGATGGCGAGGACGCTGTCGTCCGAGAGCCCGTCGGCCACGGTGAACGCCGAGAAGCGGCCCTGGTCGAGCCGCGCCAGTCCGCCGCCGCGGGTGCCGATCCAGAGGTTCCCGTCGCGGTCCTGCTGCAGCGACTCGACCGTATCGCTCGACAGCCCGTCCTTCGAAGTGAACGCCTGGAACTCGCCGCTCCGGTAGCGCACGAGGCCGCCGCCGTCGGTTCCGATCCAGAGGTCGCCGTTCGCATCGGAGAGGAGAGCCTGCACGATGTCGGCCGGAAAGCCGTTGGCGGTGGAGAAGGCGGTGAACTTTCCATCGCGGAGGCGATTGAGCCCACCTCCCTCGGTCCCGATCCAGAGGTCGCCTTCGCGGTCCTGTTGAATCGCCCAGATCTGATCGCTCGAGAGCCCATCTTTCGCCGTGTACGCCCTCAGGCGGCCGTCCTTCAGTCGATTGAGCCCGCCGCCGGTTCCGACCCAGACCGCGCCGGCGCGATCCTGGGTGACCGCGAGCACGCGGTTGTTCGACAGGCCTTCGCGGGTGGTCCAGGAGGTGAATCGGCCGTCGGAAAACCGATGAAGCCCTCCCCAGGTGCCGATCCAGAGATTGCCGTCGTCGTCCTGGAAGAGTGTCTGCACGTTGCTGTTCCGCAGGCCCGGCGTGTTGCCCTTGTCGAACACGGTGAACTGCACGCCGTCGAAGCGCACGAGGCCGCGCTCGGTGCCGAGCCAGAGGTAGCCGTCGCGCGTCTGGAGGATCGCCTGGATCGAGTTCTGGGGCAGGCCGGCGTCCGTCTTCCAGACCTGGTGCGCGTACTGGGTGATCGACTTGGCCGGGTCGAGCGGGCGGACGGGCGCCGCCCGCAGGACCATCAGAGCCGCGGCGAGACTCGCCGCGCGGGCGGGACGCATGCGCGATTTTAACAGCCGGGCCGGCTCGCCGCCGGTCTAAAAGCCCGGGAGAGCCTTCAGCGCCAGCGGGATGATCACGAACATCTGGATGGCGTCGAAGACCCCGTGGGCGACGATGCAAGGCAGGACGTTGCGGTAGATGGAGAACGTGACCGCGAGCACGGTCGCGATCACCAGGATGCCGACGAGCACCAGCGGCTGGCCGTAGGCGCCGTGCGCCGCGGTGAACATGAGGGTCGCAGCCACCGGCCCGACGCGAGTCTGCAGGAAGCCGCGAAAGAAGAGCTCCTCCACGATCATCGCGGACACGACGATCATCAGCTTGACCCACACCGGCTGCCCGACGAGCCACACGATCATCGGCGACACCGTCGTGCCGCTGGAGGCCTCGCCGCGGAACCTGGGCGAGACGAGGTACCAAACACCGAGGATCACGCTGGCGGTCACGATCGTCAGCACCCAGCCGACCACGCCGATCCCGGCGCCGACCGCGAGGTCCCGGGCCGGCCGCGGGCTCGAGAGCTTGAGGAAGTCCGAGATCGAGCGGCGTCCCGAAAGCGCGTAGTAGCAGGCCAGGAAGAAGAGCAGGACCAGGTGCACGGCGAAGACCGAAACGAGCGAGAGCTCCTTGGTCTCGGGCTGCGCGCCCATGAGGCCCCCGGCGAACGGAATCGCGACGACGAGCAGAAGCACGGCGCCGAGCAGCGCCATCGCCACGGCGCGGCGGCCCGGCTCCGCGAAGCCGTCCTCGGCGAACACGGCGCGCGACCGCGCCTGCACGAGAGACAGCAGGATGCCGAGGCTGCCCGCCACGACCAGGAGGACGAACGCGACCGAACTCATTTGCACATCGAAGTGGGCCGCGCAGAATACCCCGGTTTGGAGTTTTCGCGATAGCTGGACACGCAGCGAGGTTCCGGGGGAGGATCGCCCGGACGATGCCAGCCGCGCCGGATGCCCGCGCCCCCCTGGAGATCCGCGAGCTCTCCAAGAGCTTCGGAGACCGCCGTGCGCTGGACGGTGTTTCGCTCCGGCTCGCGGCCGGCGAGGTCCTCGGCCTTCTCGGCCCCAACGGCGCCGGCAAGACGACTCTCGTCCGCGCCGTGGCCGGCCGCGTCGAGCCGGAGGGCGGGAGCCTCTCGATCCTGGGCCTTTCCCCCTTCGACGACGCCGCCCGCTCCGCCCGCGGGTGGGTCCCGCAGGAGATCGCCCTCTATCCCCTGCTGTCCCCGCGCGAGAACCTCTGGACCTTCGGCCGCTACCAGGGCCTCGAGGGGGCGGCGCTCGAGGCGGCGATCCGGACGAGCCTCGACTGGATCGGCCTCGCCGACCGTGCCGACGACAAGACGGATCGCCTCTCGGGAGGGATGAAACGCCGGCTCAACATCGCCGCCGGCACGATCCACGGCCCGAAGGTGCTGCTCCTCGACGAGCCCACCGTCGGCGTCGATCCGCAGTCGCGCGAGCGCATCTACGGCATGATCGGGGAGCTCCGTTCGCGGGGCGTCTCCATCCTCTACACCACGCACTACATGGAGGAAGCGGAGCGGCTCTGCGACCGCATCGCGATCATCGATCACGGAAAGATCATCGCCGAGGGGACCAAGGACGAGCTCGTCCGCCGGACCCTCGGCTCGGGCCAGGCGCTGGCGATCGACGCCGTGGCGCCCATACCCGCGGCGCTGCGTGAGGAGCTCGAGGCGCGCGGGGCCCGCGTCGACGGCACCCGGGTGCTGCTGACGGCGACGAACCCGGCCGAGGAGATCCGGCAGCTTCTCGGGTCCTTCCACGCGTGCGGCGCCGCGGTGCGCGACCTCACGCTGAAGAGTCCGACGCTCGAGCAGGTGTTCCTGCAGCTGACGGGGCGGGAGCTGCGCGAATGAAGACGATCCTCGCCGTCGCGAAGAACCGCTTCCTGAACCTGCGCCACGATCGCGCGGCGATGATCCTGTCCTTCGTGCTTCCGGTCGCCTTCTTCTCGGTCTTCGCGGGCGTGTTCTCCGGCGGCGGCCGCGACGCCACGCGGAAGATCCAGGTCGCGATCGTCGACGAGGACGGCTCGTCCACGTCCCGGCGCCTCCTCGCGGCGCTCGCGGCCGAGCAGGGGCTCGCCGTGCTCCGCGCGCCGGAAGAAAAGCCGGGTGCCCCGGAGTACACGCGGGCCACGGCCGAGGCGGCCGTGCGCGCCGGAGACCTCCCCGTGGCGCTGATCGTGCCGAAGGGCTTCGGCGCGACACCCCTTTCGTTCGGCGGAGGTGCGAAGGGCCCGACGCTCGAGATCCTCTCCGACAGCGCCGACCCGGTCGCCCCGCAGGTGCTCGGCGGGCTCGTCCAGAAGGTCGCGATGACGGCCATGCCCGGCGCCATGGCGCGCAGCGGCGTCGCCGAGGTCGACCAGTGGAGCGGCGGGCTGACACCGGAGCAGAAGGCGCGCATGGACGCCGTCATCGCCGAGATCGAGAAGGAGCCGGAGGTCCCGCCCGGCCAGGCGGCGCCCCGCGTCGCAGGCGCACCCGGTGGCGCCGGCGGGGGCCTGATCGACGTCACCGTGCGCGACCTGGTAGGCGAGAAGAAGAAAAACCCGACGATCGCCTTCTACGCCGCGGGCCTCGGCGTCATGTTCCTCCTCTTCTCGGCCGCGGGCGCCGGCGGAGCGTTGATCGAGGAGGCCGAGAGCGGCACGCTCGACCGGATCCTCGCGACCCGGGTCTCGATGACGAAACTGCTGCTCGGCAAGCTCGTCTACCTCGTTCTCCTCGCCGTCTCGCAGCTGACGCTGATGTTCACCTGGGGAGCGATCTTCTTCGGCGTCGAGCTCGCGAGCCACGTTCCCGGATTCCTGATCATGACGTTCTCGACCGCCATCGCCTGCGCGACCTTCGGCCTGCTGCTCGCCTCGATCTGCCGCTCCCGCATGCAGCTCGTCGCGCTGTCGAACCTCGCGATCCTGCTGATGTCGGCGCTCGGGGGCAGCATGTTCCCCCGTTTTCTCATGCCCGAGAAGATGCAGAAGATCGGCCTCGCGACGCTGAACGCCTGGGCCATCGACGGGTTCCAGAAGATCTTCTGGCGGGACGAGCCGGTGTCGAGCCTCTGGCCGCAAGTCACCGTACTCGTGGGGCTCGGGATCGCGTTCTTCCTCGTCGCGCGCCGCGTCGCCCGGCGCTGGCAGACCGCCTGACGAATCTCGGTTCGCTGCGCCGCGCGGCTCCCTACTCGTACGCCCGCTCCCCCACCGTCAGCCGCTCGAGGTAGACCGTCTCGCACGAGTTGGGCCCCTCGTCGTCGCGCGCGGTGCTCGTGCCCCAGTGGAACTCCGAATCGCCGGTTCCGTCGATGTCGACGAGGAAACCCTCGAGGCGGACGAGATCGCCCTTCGAAACGGCACGGACGGCCCGTTTCAGGCGGCCGGAGCGCGGGAAGACGTGGACGTTGGCGGTGTGGGAGACGATCGTGCCCCGGTCGAGCGAGAGGTCCTTCGTCCTCCAGAAAAAGAACCGGGAGAACTGGGAGAAGGACAGCCCTCCCGCGTAGGGCGGCGCCACGACCGGCCCCCAGGCGAGAGCGAGGTCTTCGGGCAGGAGTGCCCCCTCGGCGCCCCAGCGGTAGGCGCGGGAAGACACGACCCGCGCCGACTGGTCCCAGCGGAAACGGGGCGTGATGCGGTAGGCGCGCCCGCCGACCCGCCGATCGAACGGCGCCCGGTCGGCCGGCGCCTGGACGGGCTCGGCCGAGGCGTCGGGCGCCGGTGCCGGACGGTGGCGGAGCAGGCCGAGGGTCAGCGGGTGACGAAAGAGGAAGAGCGCGAGCGCCGACGCGGTGAGCAGGGCGGCGGCGCGGGCTCGCATGCTGCGACAAATTGTCCCCCGACCCGCTCGCGACGGCAATTCGACATTGACACGCAAGGCGCGGCGCGGGAGATAATCCGCGCTTCCCCGGGGCCTCGGTCCACTCCGATCCGCCAATCGAAGGAGACTCGGATGCGCAAGCCGCTGTCGATGCTGGGGACGGTTCTGGCCCTTCTGCTCGCCCGGCCGGCCCTGCCCACCGATCCGCCCAAGGAAGAAAAGAAGAAGGACCCCGCCGCCGACATCAACAAGCCGCGCGCCGACGCGCGACGCATCACGTTTTCGACGAGCGAGGCGACCTGGGCCTCGCTCGACGTCTCGCCCGACGGCCAGACGATCGTTTTCGATCTGCTGGGCGACCTCTACGCACTCCCCGTCGCCGGCGGGACGGCGAAGGCGCTGACGTCGGGTCCGGCCTACGACGTCCAGCCGCGCTTCTCTCCCGATGGGAAGACCATCGCCTTCACGAGCGATCGGGGCGGCATCGACAACATCTGGCTCGTCGACGCCGACGGAACGAACCCGCGCGCGCTGACGACCGAGAAGGACTTCTACGTCCGGAGCGCCGCCTGGACGCCCGACGGGCAGTACGTCATCGCGCGCAAAGAGGACGGCAAGAAAGCCGGCATCCCTCCCGTCGAGCTCTGGATCTTCCACCGCGAGGGCGGCGGCGGCATCAAGCTGACCTCCTCCGACGACGTTCACAACTCGGGCGGCGCGGCGGTGTCGCGGGACGGCAAGTCCATCTACTTCTCCGCCCGGGTGCGCAAGTTCAGCTACCAGCCCAACCTCGCCGACGGGCTCTGGCAGATCTGGCGCTACGACCGGGACCTCGCGCAGACCTTCCCCGTGGCCAGGGGCTTCGGCGGCGCGGTGCGGCCGGCGATCTCCCCCGACGGAAAGACGCTGACCTTCGTCTCGCGGCGCGACGACGACACCTGCATCGTCGCGCGGGACCTCGCCTCGGGCTCCGAGCGGATCCTCGCCCGCGGCGTGACACGCGACGAGATGGAAGGCTTCGCCTCCGGCGACCTCTGGCCGGGCTACGCCTTCACGCCGGACGGGCGGTCGCTCGTGTTCTCGAACAGGGGAAAGATCTCGCGCCTCGAGGTCGCCTCCGGGGCCATCGCCGACGTTCCCTTCACCGCGCAGGTCGAACAGTGGCCGGCGCCCCGCGTGGCCTGGCAGGAGAAGGTCGACGCTGGCCCCGTCCAGGCGAAGATCCTCCGCTGGCCGAGCCAGTCGGCCGACGGCCGCTGGATCGCCTTCGAGGCGTTCGGGCGGGTCTGGCTCCAGGAGCTCGCCGGCGGCAAGACCGTGGGCGCGCCGCGGCGCCTCACGAAGGACGACGCGTCGCTTCCGCGGCGCGAGTACGCTCCGACCTTCTCGGCCGACGGCCGCTGGATCGCCTACGTGTCCTGGAGCGACGCCGAGGGCGGCCACGTTTGGAAGTCGCTCGCCGCACCCGGCGTTCCGCCGGTGCGGCTGACGAAGTCTCCCGGCCACTACGCCAACCCGGCGTGGTCGCCGAAGGGCGACAAGCTCGCGGTGCTGCGCGGCTCCGGCCTCGAGTTCCGCGGCCGCCAGCCCGAGGAGGACGAGTACTTCGAGCTTTCGGTTCTCGATGCTGCCGGCGGCGACGTCAAGCCCGTGACGACCGTCAAGCTCGGCGAAGGCCTGAAGTTCCACCCTCAGGCCTTCTGGAACGCGGACGGGACGCGCCTCTACTACCGCGATCCGGTCGAGCAGAAGAAGCCGACGGACGATCCCAAGAACGACCTCGTGTCCATCCGTCTCGACGGCACGGACCCCCGGCGGCTGCTCCGCTTCCCGCCGGTCGACGACATCGTCCCCTCGCCCGACGGGGCCTGGGTCGTGTTCACCTCGCGCGACAACGTGTACGTGACGGCGCTGCCCTCGATCCTCATGAAGGAGCCGCCCGAGGTGAGCCTGAAGGAGAGCGCGGTTCCCGTCTATCGCCTCTCCGACGACGCGGGCGGATACGTCCGCTGGGCCGACGGCGGGAAGACCATGACCTGGGCGCTCGGCCGCACGTTCTACCGGCTGACGCTCTCCGCCGCCCTCGACTTCGCGCGCGAAGAGCGCCGCAAGGCCGAGGAGAAGGCGAAGAAGGAGGACGCCGACAAGGCCGGCGCCGATACCGAGAAAGAAAAAGCCGAGAAGGAGAAGGACAAGGTCCAGGAGGCGAAGGTCCCGAAGGCCGAGACGATCACGATCTCGCTCGCGATGCCGCGCGCCGTCCCGCAGGGCTCGTACGTGCTGAAGGGAGCCCGGGTCGTCACGATGAAGGGCGACGAGGTGCTCGAGAACGCCGACGTCTTCGTGACCGGCAACCGGATCGCGGCCGTCGGCCCGTCGGGCTCGGTCCCGGTGCCCGCCGGGACGAAGGCCTTCGACGGCGCCGGAAAGACCGTCATCCCGGGCCTCATCGACACCCACGCGCACCTGCACTACTCCGCCTTCGAGCTCTTCCCGGAAGCCAAGTGGGAGTACTACGCGAACCTCGCCTACGGCGTCACGACGACGTACGACCCTTCGGCGCCCTCGCTCGACGTCTTCGCCCAGGGCGAGCAGGTGGAAGCCGGTGTGATGGTCGGGCCCCGCATCTACTCCTCCGGCGACGTGCTCTACGGCGGGCACCAGGCGGCGATCTTCGCGGAGGTGAACTCGCTCGAAGACGCGAAGCATCAGGTCCGCCGCATGAAGGCCTACGGCGCCCGCATGATCAAGGTCTACCAGCAGCCGCGCCGCTCGCAGCGCATCTACTTCGCCGAGGCCTGTCGCGACGAGCACATGCTCCTGACGGCCGAGGGCGGTGGCGAGCTCCCGACGGATATGACCATGGCGCTCGACGGCTACACCGCCTTCGAGCACGCCCTTCCGGTCCGGCTCGGCAGCGACGTCGTCGACTTCGTCGCGAAGTCGCAGACCTTCTACACACCGACGCTGCTGGTCGCCTACGGAGGGCCCTGGGGCGAGGAGTACTACTGGCAGACCTCGAACGCGCACGACGACCCGAAGCTGAACCGGTTCGTCCCCCACGACGTCATCGACCAGAAGGCGCGGCGGCTGCCCTGGATCTGGCCTTCCGAGTACCACTTCCCCACCGTGGCGGAAGGCGCGGCCGCGGTGCTGCGGGCGGGCGGCAACGTCTCGCTCGGAGCGCACGGGCAGGTCCAGGGCCTCGGCCCCCACTGGGAGATCTGGGCCATGGCCGGTGAGGGCAACCTCCGGAAGGGAGCCGCGATGACGCCGATGGAGGCGCTGCGCGCCTCGACGAGCCTCGCCGCGGACAAGCTCGGCTTCCTGCCGGATCTCGGCTCGATCGAGGCCGGCAAGCTCGCCGACTTCGTCGTCCTCGATGCGAACCCGCTCGAGGACGTCCACAACACTCTGAAGATCCGGTGGGTCGTCAAGAACGGAGAGGTCTGGGAAGCGGAGACGATGAAGAAGCTCTGGCCGCGCGAAGAAGCGCCGCCCGTGTTCTTCTGGGCGCCGAAGGCGAAGTAGCGTCGCCGCGGCCGGCACTCGCCGGCACACCCCTTTGATAGTGTGAAGGCCGCGTGCCCTTCGAGCTTCGCGTGGCTCCCGGCGATTTCCTCGCCCGCGTCCGCGGATGGGGGCCCGAGGACTTCGCGTCGACGGCGACGGCCATGCGGGCCCTGGGCCAGGACGCGCGGCTGACCCCGGGGATGCCGGTCCTCCTGGACGCCCGGGAGCTCGACTACCTCGCCACGCCGCCCGAGGTCGCGTCCTTCGCCGCTCCCGAGTCCCTGCAGTCCTTCTTCGCAGGCCGCCGCGTCGCCATCGTCACGCGGCGCGGCGCGCAGTTCGGAGTCGCCCGGACTTTCGCGGCGAAGGCGGAGACCTCGGGCTCCGAGGTGGAGATCTTCGTGGAGCCCGACCTCGCGCTGGCGTGGCTCGCGGGGAAGCGTTGATCGACGGCGCGTCGAGCCCCGGCGGCGCGTGGCCGTCTACCTCGTCCTGACCCTGGCGTTCTCCTCCGTCTTCTGGGTCCTGATCATTCGGGCGGGAACGATGGCCGTTTCGGGCGGGGCCTACGTCTACGCCCTGATGTGGTGCCCGGGAGCCGCGGCCCTCGTCGCCTCGCTCGTGACCGGCCGGCGCCTGTCCGAGATCGGCTGGCGCTGGAACTGGACCTGGGCCCTCCTCGGGTACGTCATCCCCGTCGGGTATGCCGCGGCGGCCTACGGCTCGAGCTGGGCGCTGGGGATCGCCGGAGTGCCCAACCCGGGGTTCCTCGCCTCGATCACGCAGCGCTTCGGCGGGACCGAGGCCGCGGCGCTGACGAAGTTCCTCCTGCTGCAGGGGACCGCGGGAGTCTTTCTCTCGTGCCTCTCGGGCCTCGGCGAGGAGATCGGCTGGCGCGGGTTCCTCGTCCCCGAGCTCGCGCGACGGATGTCTTTCTCGCGCACGGCGCTCCTCTCCGGCGCGATCTGGGCGGTCTGGCATTATCCGATCCTCCTCTTCGCCGACTACAACGCCGGAACGCCGGCCTGGTACGCGCTGACGTGCTTCACGGTGAGCGTGATTGGCATCGGGTTCGTGTTCGCGTACGCGCGCCTGAAGTCGGGCAGCGTCTGGCCGGCGGTGATCCTCCACGGCAGCCACAACCTGTGGATCCAGGGGGTGTTCACGCCGCTGACGCGCGACACCGGAAAGACCCGCTGGGTCATCGACGAGTTCGGCGCGGCCCTCGCCATCACGGCGATCGGCGTGGGCTGGCTGACATGGACGCGCCGCGGAGAGTTGGCGCAGGCAGGAGAGGTGGCAGCGTGAAACGCATCCTCAAGTGGGTCGTCGGCCTCGCTCTCATCGCCGTTCTCACGGGCGTCGCGATCGTGCTGGCCCGCGCCTTCCAGGCGCGCTCGGGGCCGCCGCTGAAGCCCTGGCACCACGCGCTCGCCGGAGAGTTCCGCGCCCGGGACCTGACCGACGCGACGACGCTCGCGGATTACCTCGTCTTCGAGGAGGCGGTCTTCCGCGAGATGAACGAGAAGGTCCTGCCGGCCGCCGCCCCCGAGGACCGGACGCTTCTCAACCGTTACTGGCCGGACAGCCCCATCAACCCGGAGCGCTACCCGAAGAACTGGAATCGGACCTTCGAGCTTTCGCCGGAAGGCGAGATCCGCGGCGGAGCCCTCCTCGTGCACGGCCTGACCGACGCACCCTACAGCGTCAGGGCCGACGCCGAGGTCCTGCAGCGGCTCGGCTACTACACCCTCTGCCTGCGGATGCCGGGGCACGGAACCGTGCCCGGCGGCCTCGTCGACGCGCGCTGGGAGGACTGGCGGGCCGCGGTCCGCGTCGGGGCGCGCCACGTGCGGAAGAAGATCGGACCGAACGCGCCGTTCGTCATCGCCGGCTACTCCAACGGCGGCGCGCTCTCCGTGCAGTACGGCCTCGAGAGCACCGCGGCCGGAGCGGATACGGCGAATCTGCCGCGGCCCGACCGCATCATCCTGTTCTCGCCGATGATCGGCGTCTCGCCCTTCGCGGCGTTCGCGAGGGTCATCGCGCGGGTCGGCGGCATTCCTTACTTCGAGAAGTCCCGCTGGCTCGACGTCCTGCCGGAGTACATCCCGTTCAAGTACGACTCGTTTCCGGCCTTCGCCGCGCAGCAGACCTCGGAGCTCACGGACGAGATCCACGCGGGCGTCGAGAAGGCCGCGGCGTCCGGCGCGATCAAGAACTTCCCGCCCGTGCTGTCGTTCACTTCGCTCGTCGACTCGACCGTCGAGACCTGGGCCACGATCGACCGACTCTTCGCCTACCTTCCGGAGAACGGCAGCGAGCTCGTCCTTTTCGACCTGAACCGGACGTCCGTCGTCCGGGCCTTCCTCAAGAAGACCTACGACGCCCAGGTCGCCGAGCTCTTCGCGAACTCCGGACGCACCTACCGGCTCTCGCTCGTGACCAACGCGGGGCCCGAGACGCTCGAGGCCGTGGCGAAGAACGCGGGCCCCAAGTCGTCCGCGTCGGAAGAGACCCCGATCGGCCTCTCGTGGCCGCGAGGGGTCTTCTCCCTGTCCCACCTCGCCGTGCCGTTCGCGTTCGACGACCCGCTCTTCGGCCTCGAGCCCGACATGAGCGTCGACTACGGCGTGCGCCTGGGCCTCGCTCGCGCCCGCGGGGCGAGCGCGGGGTCCTGGACGTGTCGACGGACCAGTTCATGCGGATCAACTGCAACCCGTTCTTCCCGTACGTGGAGAAGCGGATCCAGGCGTTCGTCGAGCAGAACCGACACTGACGAAGGACGTCTCCACAGCCTCACTTTCTTGCGACCAGGCGGTTCGCCGTCTTGACCGCCTCCTGAACAAAGGAGAGAATCTCCTCGACAGTCGTTTCACACCAGATCCGGTCTGCCGAGCGGACTGATGCCCGACCCGCCGCCTTCCAGGCGAAACGACAGGGGTGGGTCATGTCGCGCTCGGGTCATTTGCCCCGATGTATCGTTCTGGGACTGTCGTTTTTCGTCATCGCCGGTCGCGCGGCCGTGGCGCAGACGACGACCGGCAACATCGAGGGCGTAGTCCGACCGCCTACAACCGCGCACGCGACCTTTCGGACCTGTTTCTCGTCGGCGTTCCTTAGGGCTCCGGACATGTCGCCCCTGACCGAAAACGTACGGAAACCCCGTGCCCCCCTGAAGACACCGCCGCGATCGTTGACCAAATCTCGGCTCACGAGGCGGGAGTGATGCCCGACTGGCCGCCTTCCAGGCAAAACACTAAGGGGTGGGCCTATGTTGCGATCGGGTCAGTTGCCTCGATGTATCGTCGTAGCCCTGTCGTTTCTCGTGAGCGCCGGCCGCGCGGCCGTGGCTCAGACGACGACAGGCAAGATCGAGGGCGTGGTCCGCGACACCTCTGGGGACCCTCTTCCGGGAGTGACCGTCGAGGCGACGAGCCCGAGCCTGCAGGGCTCGCGCTCGGCCACGACGCTCGCGGACGGTGCCTTCCGGTTTCCCGCAATTCCTCCCGGCACGTACGAGGTTCGCGCGACGCTGTCCGGCTTCCGCGTCGCGGAGAAGACCGCGAAGGTCTCGCTCGACGCGACCGCGACCGTGGATCTGAAGCTGCAGCTCGCCGCCGAGGAGCAAGTCGTGGTTTCGGGCGAGGCGCCTCTCATCGATTCGACCTCGACGACGACAGGTACGAACTACACGAGCAACGTCATCGCACATCTGCCGGTGTCCCGCAACTACGCCGACATCGTCAAGTCCAATCCCGGCGTGTCGACCGACCGCGGCTCGACGCGAGGGACGTTCCATCGCCCTGACGATCTACGGTGCGACTTCCGCCGAGAACCAGTGGATCATCGACGGCGTCAACACGACCAACGTCCTGAAGGGGGTCCAGGGCAAGGCCCTCAACAACGAGTTCGTGCAGGAGGTCGAGGTCAAGACGGGCGGGTACCAGGCGGAGTACGGCCGGGCGCTCGGAGGTGTCGTCAACGTCATCACCAAATCGGGCGGCAACACGCTTCATGGCGACGGATTCGTCTACTACGACTCGACGAACACCGCGGCCGAGCAGCAGTTCGAGCCGGGAGACTCGGGCATCGCGCAGATGCGGGTGACCGATGGCGAGCGGTTCGACTACGGCGCGGACCTCGGCGGGTTCATCGTCAAAGACCGTCTCTGGTTCTTCGGCGCGTACAACCGCGTCAGTCTTCAGGGCCACCTCGTCCCGCGTCGAGTCGACTCCCGACGTACCGAGTACCGCCAGGTTCCCGTTCGACTCGGTGGGCAATCTCTATTCGGGAAAGCTGACCTGGAACGTCGCTTCCTCGACGACCGTCGTCGGCACGATCTTCGCGGATCCGTCCTCGACCTCCGGCGCGGCGGGGGCCGATCCCCGTCAGGGCCTGGGCACCTTCGACCTGACGCCACCCGTCAGTCTCGACCCCTCGACCTGGTACTCCACTCGGGAGCAGGGAGGCACGGACTTCGGCGTCCGGTTGACGCAGCTTCTCGGATCGAATGCGATCACCACGTTGCAGGGGGCGTACCACAAGGACCGAAATGCTCTCGGGGCTCCCGAGGGAATCCGATACCTCGACGAGACGTGCGACGGCGGTACGCCGGAGAACCAGTGCGATTTTCCCCCGGAGCCAAACAGCATCACGGGCGGCTACGGCAACGTCTTTGGCGTTCAGGACCACAGCATCTCCGGGCGCCAGCAGTATTCCGCCAGTACGACGTTCTATGCAGGCAACCACGAGATCAAGGCGGGCGGCGACTACATGGACGGCGAGACCGACGCCGCTCAGCTACCGGTCTGGCGGGCAGATCGTCCGGATCCGCAACGAGTATGGGCAGCGCTACTACAGGCACACATTCTATGCGGTCAGCCCGGACGACCTCACGGTCGGTCCCGACGTCCTTTCGGCCAGGTCCTCGACTACGGCGCCTACCTGCAGGACTCCTGGAAGGCCGCGCCGGGCCTCACCGTGAACCTCGGGCTTCGCTGGGACGGTGAGCACACGCGGACTATCGTCGGGCGAACCGTCCTGAAGTTCAACAACGAATGGCAGCCCCGCGTCGGCATCGTCTGGGACCCGTGGCGGGACGGCGCGACGAAGATCTTCGCCTCTGCCGGACGCTTCTCCTACGCCCTGCCGACAGTCGCTGCCGCCCTGTCGTTCGCCAGCCTGACCGACATGTCACCTACAACTTCGACCCGGTCAGCGTCGTTCAGGACCCGAACGTCATCGGCCACGAGGAGCAGGCATCGTGGAGGCCGCTCCACGTCCGAGACTCCGGTCGATGCCGGCGTGCGGGCCTCCTCCATGGACGAGCTGACGGTCGGGGTCGAGCGGCTGCTCATGCCGACGCTGACCGTCGGCCTGAAGGGCACGTACCGCAGCCTCGGCAGCACGCTCGAGGACCGCTGCGACTTCGACTACAACAGCCCGGAGACCAACTACAGCTCCTGCGCGATCATCAACCCCGGCTCGACGGCACGTTCGCGAGCGGAGACGTGCCGACGTGCGACGGCCTGTGACGACGCTCCCGAGGGCAGTCAGTGCTTTCCGAGGGGCCCGGCGTCGCCCGAGGTCAAGCGGTATCTACCGCGGCATCGAGCTCTTCGCGCGCCAGACGGTCGGCGACTCTCTCTGGCTCCAGGCGAGCTACGTCTACTCGACCCTGCGCGGCAACTACGATGGCGGCGTCAACCAGGGCGTCCGCGGCCAGACCTGGCCCGGCATCAACGGCGACTTCGACTATCCCGCGGTCTGGCACAACGGCTACGGAACGCTCGCGCTCGACCGGACGAACCGCTTCCGCTTCGACGGCTACTGGGTGACGCCGTGGCGGCTCTCCGTCGGGCCTTCAGGCCTTCGTCGAGACCGGCGCGCCGCTCAACCAGATGGGCTGGTTCAACGTCGGTCTACGGGCTCGTCGTCTTCCTCGTCCCGCGGGGCTCGGCCGGGCGCCTGCCGACGCTCTGGGGAACCGAACCTCACCCTCTCCTACCCGATCGCGATCGGCCCGACGACCGTGACGCTTCAGGCGTATCTCTTTAACGTCTTCAACAAGCAGATCGCGGTCGACGCGCGACAACTCCTGGTCCATCTCCCCGCCCGACGGGATTTCCGGCGACGATCTACGACCCGAACCAGGAGCAGACCAACCCGGAGTACGGGAAGGTCACCCGCCGCCAGGAACCGAGGGTCTTCCGCGTCGCCCTGCGCGTATCGTTCTGACAGAATCCGGCCCAGATGACGATCGCGGCCGGTAGCCGGCTGGGGCCTTACGAGGTTCTCTCTCCATTAGGCGCCGGAGGCATGGGAGAAGTCTGGCGGGCGCGGGATTCGCGGCTTTCCCGCGAAGTGGCGATCAAGGTTCTGCCAGCGGCCGTCGCTTCGGATCAGGAGCGGGTCAAGCGCTTCGAGAAGGAGGCTCGCTCCGCCTCGGCACTCAACCACCCCTCGATCGTCACCATCTACGACGTCGGCGAAACCGACGGCGTGTCCTGGATCGCGATGGAGCTGGTCGAGGGCAGGACGCTGCGGGAGCTCCTCGGCTCCGGTGCGCTTGCCGTCGAAACGCCTCCTGCAGCTCGCCGACACCTGTGGCCGAGGGTCTCGCCAGGGCACACGAGGCCGGGATCGTCCATCGGGACTTGAAGCCCGAAAACGTCATGGTGACCAGAGACGGCCTCGTCAAGATCCTGGATTTCGGCCTCGCGAAGCTGACTTCGAGAAGCTCCGGCAGCGATGAGGCTTCGCAACTCCCGACGATGACCGGGACAACTCCGGGCGTCGTCGTCGGCACGGTCGGCTACATGTCACCCGAGCAGGCCAGCGGCGAGGCGCTCGACTTCCGCTCGGATCAGTTCGCGTTCGGCTCGATGCTGTACGAGATGGCGACCGGGAAGCGAGCCTTTCAGAAGAAGACGGCCATCGACACGCTCGGCGCAATACTGAACACCGAGCCCGAGCCGATCGCCTCTCTCAATCCGCTGATCCCGGCCCCGGTGCGCTGGGTCGTCGAGCGCTGCCTCTCCAAGGAGCCCGAGGGCCGCTACGGCACGACCGGCGACCTCGCCCGCGACCTCGCCACCGTCAGAGACCATCTCTCCGAGACCTCCGGCACCGAATCGTTGGTGGCCGATCGGAAGCGGCCGAGACTCGTGCCGGCGGCGTTGTCGGTCGCCGCGCTCGCCCTCGCGCTTCTCGCCGGCAGGCTGCTCTGGAAATCGCCTGTGCCCTCGTTTCCCCGATTCCAGCAGCTCACCTTTGGCGAGGAGACAGTCCTATCGGCTCGGTTTACGCCCGATGGCCAGACGATCGTCTACGGAATCACGCGCGAGGGAAAGCCGTTCGAGCTGCTCTCGACACGGGTGGATGCGTTCGAGTCCCGCCCGATGGGTTTGAGCGCCGACATCGAGTCCATTTCTTCCTCCGGTGCGATGGCCATCCTGCTCGGCGGCGCCAGGAGACCCGCCACGCTCGCGGAAGTGCCGCTCGCGGGAGGCGCTCCACGCGAGCTGCTCGAAAACGTAATGTGGGCAGACTGGAGTCCGGATGGGAGGGGCCTCGCCGTAGTCGCCCGCGGCCCGGCGGGTGGGTTGCGCCTGGAGTTCCCGATCGGGAAAGTCCTTTTCGAGCCAAAGGGCTTTCTCGGGCGTCCTCGGTTCTCGCCGCGGGGAGATGGAATTCTGATCGGGGGGAGCTTCGAGTCCGCGTCGTTGCTGCTGGTGGATTCCGAGACGGGAAAGCACAAGGAAGTTTTCAGGGGCGACGCAAGCTATGGTTGGTCGACGGTTTCCGATGAGGTCTGGCTCGCGACGCCGGGGGCGGGCTCCACGACGGAGATCCGCGCCCTGAAGGTCGGTGGCCCGGCACGAATCCTCGCGACCCTCCCCGGCCGGTTCCAAATGTTTGACATCGATAAGGGGGGGCGCATCCTCACGGAGCGGCTCCTCGGCCGCACCCGGATGATCGGGCGGGCGCCTGGCGAGACGCGAGAGAAAGACCTCTCGTGGCTGAGCGAGTCGTCCCCGGTAGATATTTCGCCGGACGGCAAGACGGTGCTGTTCAACGAGGGAGGTGGCGACGCGAGAGCCGGGGTGTACTTGCGGCGAATGGATGGTTCGCCCGCCGTCCGACTGGGTGACGGACAGGCCCTGGCGCTCTCGCCGGATGGGAAGTGGGCCCTTTGCAGAAGCGGGGACGAAACGGTCCTGCTACCCACCGGGGCGGGGCAGGGCCGAGCCATCAAAGTTCCCCAAATCGAGTTCTCGGGCGGGGGCACCTTTTCCCCCGACGGGAAACGGGTGCTCCTCACAGGGAGGGCGGCAAGCGAGCGGAGCGGCCGCCTCTATGCCGTGACTCTCGAGGGCGGGAAGGCGCTTCCTGTAACCCCGGAGGATGTCAAGGCTCCCGTTCGGTTGGCACACGGTCTCGCCGGACGGGAAGCTCGTCGTCGCCGTGAAGGAGGGCACGTGGTCGATCTATCCCATCGTGGAGGGCGCATTTCTCGGGAAGGCGGTGACCGGGATTGCCTCGAAGGAAGAAGTGATTCGTTGGAGCGCGGACGGTCGATCCCTATTTGTTCGCGACACAACGGGTGGCAGCTTTCTCGCGCATCGACCTGGCATCCGGGCGCAGGGAGCTCATCCAGGAGTTCCCGGGCACGTCGGCTCTCTACGTGACCCCGGACGGCCGCGGCTACGTCTACGAGATGGCCAGCGACTTCTCGAATCTCTGGCTCATCGAGGGGCTTAAGCCCTGAGCCTCTCGGCGGTCGAGCCGATGACCGATCGCTCCCGCTTCTCGGGTTCCCCCTGCCGCTCGTACCGCCGGACGATGCTCTTGACGAGAATTGCGACAAGGCTTCGGGCCGCTCGGACCCGTCGGTGGGCCGCGATCCGGGTCGCGTTCTGAGATCATCCTGAACTGTGACTCTTTCGGCCGGGACACGCCTAGGGCCCTATGAGGTGCTCGGGCCGCTGGGCGCGGGCGGGATGGGAGAGGTGTACCGGGCGAAGGATGCGCGGCTCTCGCGCGAGGTGGCGATCAAAGTACTGCCGGCGGAGCTCTCGTCGGACACAGAGCGCCTGAAGCGATTCGAGAAGGAAGCGCGATCGGCCTCGGCCTTGAACCATCCCAACATCGTCACGATCCACGACATCGGGTCGGAGGGCGGAGTCTCCTACATCGCGATGGAACGCGTCGAGGGAACGACGCTGCGGGAGATGGTCAGCAGCCCGCTGCCGATCAAGAGGCTTCTCCAGATTGCAACACAGATCACGGAAGGCCTGTCGAAGGCGCATGAGTCGGGGATCGTGCACCGGGACCTCAAGCCCGAAAACGTGATGGTCACGAAGGACGGGCTGGTCAAGATCCTGGACTTCGGGCTGGCGAAGCTGAGCTCCACGGGCTCGGGCAGCGGAGAGGGGTCGCAACTGCCGACGATGACCGGGACGACTCCGGGCGTCGTCGTCGGAACCGTGGGCTACATGTCTCCCGAGCAGGCGAGTGGGGAAATCGTCGACTTCCGCTCCGACCAGTTCTCGTTCGGGTCGATCCTTTACGAGATGGCGACGGGCAGGCGCGCATTCCAGAGAAAGACGGCGGTGGACACTCTGGCTGCGATTTTGAACGACGAGCCCGAGTCCGTCGCCGCGATCAACCCGCGGACCCCGGCACCCCTGCGTTGGATCATCGAGCGTTGCCTGGCCAAGGAAGCGGAACGGCGCTACGCGGCCACGAGGGACCTCGCGCGCGATCTCGAGACGCTGAGGGATCGCTCCTCCGAAACTTCCTCTCTCGTAGGTGCGCCCGTCAGCCCGCGGCGGCGGGCGCCGGCGCTCTGCCTCGCGCTCGGCGCGGTCGCGCTCGCCGCGTCCGTTCTTTTCGCGGGGAGGGCGCTCTGGAAGGAGCCGCCGCCCGCCCCGCCGAGGTTCCAGCGCCTCACCTTCCGTCGGGGCAATGTCTTCAATGCCCGTTTTTCATCCGATGGCCAGACGATCGTCTATAGCGCGCAATGGGACGGGGACCCGACGCGTATCTTCGAGACGCGGCTCGAGGGCCTGACGTCGCGGAGGCTCGACCTGCCCGACGCGATGCTGCAATCCCTGTCGTCGCGGGGTGAGCTGGCGATCTCCATGGGCAGGCCGACGATCATCTGGTGGGAAGTCAGCGGGACCCTCGCGACGGTCCCGAGCGCGGGCGGAGCGCCCCGGGAGCTCGCGACCGATGTGAATTGGGCTGACTGGGCGCCCGACGGAAAGAGGATGGCCGTGGTTCGGGACGGTCATCTCGAATTCCCGGCGGGGAAAGTGATTTCGCGAGGGGGCATGGTTCCGCGCGTCTCCCCCGCGGGAGATGCGCATCGGAATCGTCGAAGGTGATCGCGTTCGCGTGGTTGACCTGTCCGGTAAGGAGCAATTCGTCTCCCGGGAATTCAACGCCCTCCTGAGGTTCGCGTGGGCGCCGAAGGGCGATGAGATCTGGGTCACCGAGCCGCTCACGGCTTCGGGTACCGTGTATGCGGTCAGCCTCTCGGGCAAGGAACGCATCCTCCTTCGGATCCCCACCAGTGTCGCACTCCTGGACATCTCGCGGGACGGCAGGGCGCTCGTCTTAGTGGGCAACCAGCGGTGGGAGACGTGGTCGAGGCCGGACGGCCAACCCAACGAACGAGAGCTCACGATTCTCGGAAATTCCGACGCCATGGGGATTTCTCCGGATGGGAAGACGTTGCTCATCAACGACCGCGGAATCTACCTCCGCAATTCCGACGGATCTCCGCCGACGAGGCTTGGCGAAGAACACGGCTCGCAGCTGTCGCCCGACGGAAGGTGGGCCGCCGTCGTTCGGGACCCTCCGGGCGAGCTCGTGCTTGTCCCGACGGGCGCCGGCGCGGAGAAGCGTCTCCCCTCGGGCGGCCTCGAGGACCATGACCGCGACTCCGTCCAGTGGTCCGGCGACGGCCGGAGGCTCCTGTTCCATGCGCGCGAGAAGGGGCACGAAAGCAGGTTCTACGTCCAGGACGTCGCCGGGGGCGGGCCGCGGCCGCTGCCCCCGGAGCATGCCGATCAGACCTCGTCCATCTCGCACGATGGCCGCTTCGCGATCGTCGAAGAGCACGACGGCTTCTGGATGTATCCCGTGGACGGCGGCGAGAAGCGACTGGTCAAAGGGATGCTGCCGACGGACTACCTCTGGAGGAACTGGAGCGAGGACGGCCGCTTCGTCTACGCCTGGAATCCGTTCGAACTGCCCTTCCGCGTTTTTCGAATCGAGCTGGCCACGGGCCGGCGCGAACCGTGGAAGACGATCATGCCCCAGGATCCAGCCGGGATCTGGTCCGCGGACCTGATGCTGACCCCCGACGGCAAGTCCTACGCGTACAACTGCAAGAGGCTCCTGGGCGACCTCTACCTCGTCGAGGGGCTCAAGTGATCGCAGGGTCCCGTCTCGGTCCTTACGAGATCCTCTCGCCGCTGGGAGCGGGCGGGATGGGAGAGGTATACCGGGCGCGCGACACGCGACTCGAGCGAGAGGTGGCGATCAAGGTTCTGCCGCCCGCCGTCGCCTCGGACCCCGAGCGCCTGAAGCGCTTCGAGAAGGAGGCGCGCTCGGCCTCGGCCCTGAACCATCCCTCGATCGTCACGATCTACGACGTCGGTGAGACCGACGGCGTGTCCTGGATCGCGATGGAGCTCGTCGAAGGCAAGACGCTTCGGGAGCTGCTCGTCTCCGGCGCGCTTCCCGTCAAGCGACTGCTTCAACTCGCGACGACCGCCGCGGAGGGCCTGGCCAAGGCCCACGAGGCGGGCATCGTGCATCGGGACCTGAAGCCCGAGAACGTGATGGTGACCAGGGATGGCCTCGTGAAGATCCTCGACTTCGGCCTGGCGAAGTTGACCTCCACGGGCTCGGGCAGCGACGAGGCTTCGCAACTCCCGACGATGACAGGGACGACTCCAGGGGTCGTCGTCGGCACGGTCGGGTACATGTCACCCGAGCAAGCCAGCGGCCTGACCTTGGGCTTTCGCTCGGATCAGTTCGCCTTCGGCTCGATGCTCTACGAGATGGCGACCGGGAAGCGGGCGTTCCAGAAGAAGACGGCCATCGACACGCTCGGGGCGATCCTGAACAGTGAGCCCGAGCCGATCGCCTCTCTCAATCCGCTGGTTCCGGCACCGCTGCGCTGGATCGTCGAGCGCTGTCTCTCGAAGGAGCCCGAGGGCCGCTACGGGACGACCGGCGACCTCGCGCGGGACCTCGCGACCGTCAGAGATCACCTCTCCGAGACGTCGGGGACCGGTGAAGTCGTGGCGCCCGGCCGGAAGCGGCCGAGGCTCGTGCCGGCTGCGCTATCGGCCGTAGCGCTCGCTCTCGGACTCCTGGCCGGCAAGCTCCTCTGGAAGGCCCCTCCGCCTTCGTTTCCCCGATTCAAGCAGCTCACCTTCGGAGATGCAACAGTCATATCGGCACGGTTTGCGCCCGACGGTCAGACGGTCGTCTACGGCATCACTCGGGATTTCAAGCCGTTCGAGCTGCTCTCGACGCGGCTGGACGCTCCCGAGTCCCGGCCGCTGGGGTTGAACGCGGACATCCAGTCCATTTCCTCCTCCGGGGAGATGGCCATCCTGCTCGGGGGCCCAGGGCTCCCGGCCACGCTTGCAGAAGTGCCGCTCGCGGGAGGCGCTCCACGGGAGCTGCTCGAACGCGTCATGTTCGCGGACTGGAGTCCGGACGGGAAAGGACTCGCCGTGGTCGTCGCGACCGACGGGCCCGGTCCACGTCTGGAGTATCCGATCGGTAAGCCTCTCCTCGAGAAAAAGGGCTTCCTCTTCCGTCCTCGGTTCTCGCCCCACGGAGATGGAATCCTGGTTGCGAACCCAGAGTCGTTGCTGCTCGTGGATCCAAAGACGGGAAAGTACAGGGAGGTCTTCCAGGGTGGCACCACGGCTATGGCTGGTCGACGATCTCCGATCAGATCTGGATCATGTCGGCAGCGGGCGCCACGACGGAGGTCCACGCCCTGAAGGTAGGCGGCCCCGCACGACTGATCGCGACGCTTCCCGGCAAGTTCTTGATGCATGACATCGGCAAAGACGGGCGCATCCTCGCGGAGCGGATCCTGGGTCGGACCCAGATGAAGGGAAAGGCCTCGACCGAAGCGCGAGAGAGGGATCTGTCCTGGCTCAACGAGTCGTTTCCGGCGGACATTTCGCCGGACGGCCAGACGGTCCTCTTTATCGAGGGAGGCGGCGAATCGAGGGCCGGGGTGTACCTGCGCCGAATGGACGGCTCGCCGGCGGTACGACTGGGCGACGGAGGGGCCCTGGCGCTCTCGCCAGATGGAAAGTGGGCTCTTTGCCGCCGTGGGGACGAGACGATCCTTCTGCCGACCGGGGCGGGCTTGCCCCGAACCCTCAAGGCCCCCGGAGTCGAGTTCGACGATGGAGGGACCTTTTACCCCGACGGGAAGCGGGTGCTTCTGGGCGGGAAGACGGCAGACGACAAACATCGGCTCTACAGCGTGACTCTCGAGGGTGGGGACGCGCATCCGGTGACCCCGGACGGAGTCTTCCTTCCATTCGGGTGGCACGCGATCTCGCCGGACGGAAAGCTGGTCGCGGCCGTGAACCGTTCGGCCGGCATCTGGTCGCTCTATCCCCTCGAGAAGGGAGCCTCCGTCCCGGAGCCGGCGAGCGGGCAAAAGGAAGAAGTGGTTTGTTTTACGCCGAACGGGCGATCCCTGCTCGTTCGCTCGACGACGGACGGCAGCTTGCTGCGTGTCGACCTCGCGTCGGGACGAAGGGAGCTCGTCAAGGAGTTCCCGGGTTCGTCGGCTTCCTGGATGACGCCGGATGGACGCGGCTACGTCTATGCGGTCGGTGAAAACCTGTCGAACCTGTGGCTGATCGACGACCTTAAGTAAGCGAGGTCAGGCCTCTCAGCGAGTGAGTTCCCGCCCCCCGGGAGATCCACCGAGACCGCGTCAATTGAGGGCTGCACTCGGGGCGAGCGCGCCGTCGTTCCGGGCACGTCCGGCAAATCGGTTCTCGCCCTCAGCCCTCCGACCCCGCGGAAGGGAGCCCCAGCAGGCGAAGGTTGGCGAGGATTCGCTCGTCGAGGCTGAGAACGGAGATGTCCTCGTGGACCTTCGCGAACTCGAGCGCGGTCGCCAGGTGCACGGCATCCAGCGTGCGCACGGGCTCGATGGGGAAGGCCTCTCCCGCCTTCGCTCGGATCTCGGCCGTCAGCTCCATCACGTCCCACCCGGCAACCGCCTCGGCCAGGAGTCGCCGGAGGCGGATGGCGTTCGTCGAAGTGATCCGGCCTTCGTTGGCGGCGCGAAGGATCGCCCGGCTCGCCTCGAGCGGGGTCAGGACGGAGGTGACGACTCTGCCCGCTGAGTCGATGACGGCGCGCGGCCGCGGAGAACTCTCCTCGCCGAGCAGCCAGCCGACGACGGCGGATGTCTCCACATAGAGGACTCTCACCGCCCGCGATCGGCGTCGAGGAGCCGGCGCGCGGTTCCGGCAGGCAGCTTCACCGGCGACAGCGGCAGCTTCTTCCTTTTCGCCGGCGCCGGCCTCATCTTGCCGGCGGCGACCCACTCGAGAACGAGAGGATGGGAGTCGGCGGTCACGTCGCTCCGCGGTCTGCCCAGTTCGGCAACGACCTCACCGCGGTCCGTGACCAGGACCCGGACTCCCCTGCGCACCTGCTGGATGTAGGAGCTGAGGCTGTTCTTGAGATGCTTAATGCCCACTCTCTCGACGGTCTTCACGAGCCACATCGTAGCTACCCGTAGCCACCTTGTCAATGGATCGAGACCTGAAGTTCTCGGTCGTGTTCGCGGCGCCTCCGAGCTGCCCGGCGGCTCAGGCTCCTAGCGGTCTTCGAGCCGCTCCAGCACGTACCGCCGGATGTCCAGGCTCATGTCCTCCATCGGCGCGTAGTAGCCGAAGGCGTGGACGCGCGAGGCGAGGCCTCGCTGGACTTCCTCGCAGATGGCCCAGTCCTGGCGGTTGATGAGGTCCCAGAAGTCGACGGCGTCGGAAGGATCGAAGCCGGGCCGGGCCATCTCGGCGGGATCGAACAGGAAGTCGCAGACGATGCGGGTCCGGTCCGGGGCCTCGGGCAGGAGACGGAACGCCGTCACGTGGTCCGACGAGAGCGAGAGGAAGAGGTTGGGATAGACGAGCTCGCCCTTGTGGCGGACCTTCTCGTCGTCCGAGAGCCCCGGAAACGGGCGCCCGGTCCGTGGTTCCCGAGCGCGTGAACGTGAACGCCCCGTCGCGGTGCGGAACCCCGTGGTCCCAGTCGAGCCCGGCGCCGCCCTTCTCGCGAAACGCGGGAACGACCTCGCAGAGCTCCGGGTGGACGCCCGCGCAGTGGTAGCACTCGTTGTAGTTCTCGGCGATGACCTTCCAGTTGGCCTGGACCTCGTAGACGATGCGGCGGGCCGTCGCGGAGCGACTCGAGCGGGTAGCGCTTCACGCGTGCGGGCATCTCCCCGAGTTCCTTCTTGAAGTCCCGCGCGCGCGGTCCGGCCGGCCAGAGGTTCAGAAAGAAGAAGCCGCCCCAGAGCTCGATAGAGACCGGGTGGAGCGAAAAGTCCTCGCGGCGAAGCGCCGGGTCCTGGTTCAGAAACGGTGCGCCAATCAGTCTTCCATCGAGACCGTAGGTCCAGGAGTGGTACGGGCAGCGGATCGAGACCGCGGTGCCGCCCTTCGGGGCCGCGAGCTTGCCGCCGTCCTCCTCCGCCGTGCAGAGCCTCGCGCCGCGGTGCCGGCACACGTTGTAGTGCGCGCCGAGTCGCCCCTCCTTCGTCCGGACGATCAGGAGACTCTCGCCGAACACTTCGAGAACCCGGACCTCGCCGGCCGGCGGCAGCTCGTCCGCCCGCCCGGCGCAGACCCATTCGCGCGAGAAGATCCGCTCGCGCTCCTTCGCGAAGATCTCGGCCGAGCGGTAGTACTCGCTGGGGAGGGACTTCTCGAGCATGGTCGGACGCGGGCGGGGGAAGCCCCGCCCCTACTTGCCCCCTCGTGCCCGTAGTACTCGTACGCCGACATCGGCTTCGTGTAGTCGACGCTCCACGGCCGGCCCTCTTTCTCGACCTTGCCGAGCGCCCGGGCCATCTCGCGGACGTGGATCGCCACCGAGCCGCAGCAGGAGCCGATGTAGTTGATGCCGAGGTCGCGCGCCTGCTGCGCCCAACGCGCCATCTCGCGGCGCGACAGCTGCAGCGGGTCGAGCTCGAACGGAAACGCGTCGAGGCTCGTGAAGTCGGGCTTGTCCGCCGGCGTCCGGTAGCCGACCGGCTGGCAGGCCACGAACCCGGAGACGGCCTTGCGCATCTCCTCGATCAGCGACAGCGTGTGCTCGGGCCCGCGCAGGCAGTTGATCCCGACGATGTCGGCGCCCGCGTCCTGCAGGGCCTTCGCGGCGTCGGCCGCCGTCTGGCCGTCGGAGGTCACCGGCTTGTTCTCGAAGCACACGGTCACCATCACCGGCAGGCCCGTCTTCCGGGCGCGCTCGACGGCCAGCAGCGCCTCGCCGAGCCACGAGAAGGTCTCGCCGATCACGAAGTCGATGCCTTCCTCGACCTGGATCGCGAGCTGCTCGTCGAAGGTCCGCCGCACGCGGTCGTACGAGGCCGGGCTGCCGTGCTCGTACATCCAGGTCAGCGACAGGTTGCCGGCCACGAGGCACCGGTCCCCGGCCACCTTTTTCGCGATGCGCACCGCGGCGCGGTTCAGGTCCTCGAGCCGGTTCTCGAGGCCGACCGTCGCGAGCTTGTCGCGGCTCGCGTAGAAGGTCAGCGCCTGGAGCACTTCGGCGCCCGCGTCGCGAAACTCGACGTGGAGCTCCTCGAGGGCTTCGGGTTTCGTCAGGGCCACCTCCGGCGTGAACGGGCCGGCGCGCACCCAGCCGCGCTTTTCGAGCTCCAGCAGATACCCGCCGTCGCCGAGGACCGGGCCCTCGGCGAGGCGCTCCAGAATGTTTTTCTTCTTCAAGCTTGTCTCCGTGTTGAGCGTTGAGCGTTCCGGGTTGAGCGTCGAGTGTCGTCTAAGTGTAGGCGGAGGGTTCTTCGTCTCCGTACTCCCATTCCGCGCGAATCGGTCCGCGGGTGGCGAAGCGTTCCGGCGCGAAGCACGTCAGGTCGACCGTGCGCGCGCGCCCGTCGAGGAGCAGCTCCGACAGGCACAGCCCCACGGCCGGCGAGATCTTGAAGCCCATGCCCGAGAACCCCGCCGCCACGTAGAGGCCGCGCGTTCCGGGCACCTCGCCGATCAGCGGCCGAAAGTCCGGCGAGACGTCGTAGACGCCGGTGACGCTGCGCCAGATGCCGGCCTCGGCGAGCGCCGGGACCCGGCGGCTCGTCCGTTCGACGAGGCTCGCGAGCGACTCCGTCGAGGCCGACTGAGGAAACGCGTCGGGATCGGCCCCGCGCTTTCCCCAGAAGTCGCCGATGAGCGTCAGGCCGCCGACCTCGGAGCGAAAGTACGTCGTGGTGATGCCGTCGATGCAGGCCGGCGCGCCGTCGCGGAGGCCCGGCGGGTTCTTCAGGATCGCGACCTCGTGGTACTCGCCCTCGACCGGGAGGTCGAACCCGATCGCGTCGAAGAGCGGCCGGCTCCAGGGCCCGGTCGCCGCGAGGACGACCGGGGCCGCCACGCGGCCGCGGTCCGTCTCGACGCCGGTCACGCGCCCGTCCTCGACGCAGAAGCCGGTGACGCGCGTCTGCGACCGGTAGGCCGCGCCCATCTCCCGCGCCCGCTCGAGAAAGTCCGTCGCGACCCCGGTGCCGTCCCCGTAGCCGGAGCCCGGCTCCCAGGCGGCGTACGGCAGGTCGTCCACGTTCCAGTCGGGGACGATCGAGGCGAGCTCGTGCCGGTCGACGACGCGGGCGTCCACGCCATGGGCGCGCTGCATCGCCACGTTCTTCTCGAGCCGGGGAAGCTCCTTCTCGGGCACGATCCGGACGAAGCCGGTCTGCCGGAAGTCGCCGGGCCGGCCCACGTAGTCCCTCCACGTCCGGAAGATCTCGAGGCTCTTGACCGCGAGGTCGACCTCGGGGGGATAGCTGTAGTGCATGCGCACGAGCGCCGAGGAACGGCCGCTCCCGCCGTGCGCGACGTCGCCCTTGTCGAGCACCAGGATGCGCCCCGCTCCGCGCCGCGCCAGGTGAAAGGCCGTCGAGGCGCCCATGACGCCGGCGCCGAGGATGACGACGTCGGCCGAGCGCTGAAGGTCGCTCTCGACGCTCACGCGACCCTCCGTTTCCAGTCCTTCAGGACCTGACGCGCCGCGTTGTGCCCGGGAGCGCCGGTGACGCCGCCGCCCGGATGCGCGCCGGCCCCGCACAGGTAGAGGCCCGAGACCGGCGTGGCGTAGCGCGCCCAGCCGGCGACCGGCCGCATGAAGAAGAGCTGCTCGAGCGAGAGGTCGCCGTGGAAGATGTTGCCCTCGGTGAGGCCGTAGGTGCGCTCGAGGTCGAGGGGCGTCAGGACCTGACGCGCGACGACCGACCCGGGAACGTTCGGCGCGTACTCCGCGATCTTGCGGACGACCCGGTCGCCGAGAAGCTCGCGGTTCTCGTCCCAGGTGCCGCGCGGCGGCTTCAAGCGGTACGGGACGTACTGGACGAAAGTCGTCATGACGTGCCGCCCCTCGGGCGCGAGCGACGGGTCCACGTTCGAGGCCACGACGCAATCGACCCACAGCTCCTCGGGGATCTCGCCGGAGCGCGCGGTGTTGTAGCAGCGTTCGGCGAACTCCAGCGAGGGCACGAGCGTGAAGAGCGAGCGCTGCGGCCGCGAGAACTCGCGAGGCATCCCGTGGACCTGCGGCTCTTCGGAAAGCACGAAGTTGACCTTGGCGCAGGGGCCGTCCATCTTGATGCCCGCGATGGCGGTGCGGAACTCGTCCGGCAGCTCCCTCTCCCCGACGAGGCCGAGAAACGTCCGCTTGGGATCGGCATTGGAGACGACGACCCGGGCGGCGATCTCCGCGCCGTTCTCGAGAGTCACGCCGCGGGCGCGGCCGTCGCGCACGTCGATCGAAGCGACGGGCGCCGAGGTCACGATCTCCGCGCCGAACTTGCGCGCGGCCGAGGCCATGGCCTGCGTGATCGAACCCATCCCGCCGAGGACGTGGCCGTAGAAGCCCTGGAGCTCGTGCTCGCCGCCCGACAGGAGGTGGAAGAGCAGGCCGAGCGCCGTGCCCGGCGAGTAGGGTCCGCCGTGCTTCCCGTACACGTTGTTGGCGAGGAAGAGCGTCTTGACCTTCTCGGACTCGTAGTTGCGGTCGAGGAAGTCTCCGAGGCTGCCGGTCAGGAACGAGACCATGCGGCCGACCTCGGAGGCCGAGATCTTCCGGAAACGCCGGCCGACCCGCAGCGCCTCGAGGAGGCCCCCGAGTCCCCGCGCCCCCACGTCCGGAGGCGGCTCGAGAAAGAACGGCTGGAGATAACGCGCGAGCCGCTTCAGCTCCTCGTCGACGCGGACGAACGTGCGCGCGTCGCGAACCGAGAGCTTCTCGAGCTCGCGGACCGTCTTCTCCCGATCCGACCACCAGGGAACGACCGTGCGATCCGGGAACGGAACCAGCAGCGCCGGATCGCACGGGACCATCTTCAGCCCGTGAGATGCGAGCTCGAGGTCCCGGATCACCTCCGGCCGGAGCATGCTCGCGATGTAGGAGGTCGTCGAGGCGCGGCAGCCCGGCGCGATCTCCTCGGTCACGCAGGCGCCGCCGACGATCTGTCTCCTCTCGAGGACGAGCGTCGAAAGGCCGCCCCGCGCCAGGTAGGCGGCCGCCGTCAGGCCGTTGTGGCCGCCGCCCACGACGATGGCATCGTAGGAGCGCACGGAAGGTGTGTGACTATCAGTCATTCCGACTAGAACTCGAAGTCTCGTAAACTAGCACAAGTTGAATTTCTGCCGCGATATGGATAGGCTGACTTGAAGTCATGAAAATCAACGAGCTTCGCGTCGTCGCCACTCCGCCCGCTCCCCTGACCGGGCCCCGCTCCGAGGCCAAACGCGCCCGGATCCTCGAGGCCGCCATGCGGCACTTCGCCGAACGCGGCTACCACGCCACCCGGATCGAGGACATCGCCACGGAGCTCTCGATCGCCAAGGGCTCCGTGTTCCAGCACTTCGGAAGCAAGGAGGGCCTCTTCCTCGCGGCCTACAAGAAGGCGGTCGCGTCTTTCGCCGCCTACCTCGATGCGCCTCCGGCCGTGACGGCCCGCGGGTTCTTCGAGACGCTGCGCTACTGGCTCGAGCGCACCGACCGCCTGGTCCGCGAAAACTGGATCCCTTATCGCATCGCCCTCCTCGGCAACTACGGCACCGACCTGCGCCTGCGCCAGGAGATCAACCGCTTCCTGCGGGACAAGGACCCCTACGGCACGGCCGCCTTCGTGCGCATGGGCGTCGAGCGCGCCGAGGTCCGCAGCGACATCGACGAGGAGATGATCGTCTCGATGATCGAGTGGACGGTCGAGCGCTTCCAGGACGCGCTCCTGACCGAGGAGCTCGACCCGGGTCTCTTCTCACGGCAGGGCAACCGCCCCGAGAAGACCATCGCCCGCATCGCGCAGTTCCTCGAGCTGCTGCGGAGCGCCATCGGGCCGCGCGTCGCCCCCCGGCCCGCCGGGCCGAAGGCCCCGAAGAAGGACAAGGCGTGACGACCGCCGGATTCGCGTTCGAGAAGGACCTGGCCGTCGCGGCGACGATCCCGTCCTCCTGGTACGTCGATCCGCGGGTGCTCGCGCTCGAGCAGGACCGGATCTTCGCGAAGACCTGGCAGCTCGTGGGCCACACCGAGCAGGTGCAGCTTCCCGGCGACTACTTCACCTGCACGGTCGCCGACGAGCCGCTCGTCGTCACGCGCGCCGACGACGGCGCCATCCACGCCTTTTCCAACGTCTGCCGGCACCGCGCCGGCCCGGTCGCCCGCGGGTCCGGCCACCGCAAGGCCCTCATGTGCGGCTACCACGGCTGGACCTACAGCCTCGACGGCCAGCTCCTCAACACGCCCGAGTGGGAGGGCGTGCGCTGCTTCGAGAAGGACCGGCAGAACCTGCCGGCCGCGCGCGTCGAGACGTGGGGCCCGTTTCTCTTCGTCTGCCTCGATCCGGCGACGCCGCCGCTCGCCGAAGTGCTCGGCTCGATCCCCGCCGAGACGAGCCACCTGCCGCTGACGCACATGAGCCTCTTCAAGAAGGTCGACTACGAGGTGAACTGCAACTGGAAGGTCTACGTCGACAACTACCTCGAGGGGTACCACATCCCGATCGTTCATCCCGAGCTCTTCAAGGAGATCGACTATCGCGCCTACCGGGTGGAGACCGCCGCGTACCACTCGAAGCAGCACGCGCCGATCCGGTCCAGGAACGAGGAGTCGCTCTACCGCCGCAACCTCCCCGAGGGCAGCGAGCCCGAGGCGCTCTACTACTGGGTCTTCCCGAACCTCATGCTGAACCTCTATCCCGACAATCTCCAGACGAACATCATCCTGCCGCTCGGACCCGAGAAGACGCTGACGCGCTTCGAGTGGTACGTGCTCGAGCCCAACAGCCCGGGCGTCGCGGAGGAGTTCGCGCGATCCTTCGCCTTCTCCGACCAGGTCCAGCAGGAAGACATCGGGATCTGCGAGGCGGTGCACCGGGGCCTCCGGTCGCGGACCTACGACCGGGGCCGCTACTCGGTGCTCCGCGAGAACGGCCTCCACCACTTTCACGAGCTGCTGACGCGGGCGCTCGCGTAAGCCCGGACCAACCGGTCATCCCGAGCGGAGCGAGCGGATCCCGCGCTCAACGAGTCCGGGATTCCTCGTCGCTTCGCTCCTCGGAATGACGTTCATCATCCGAGGATCGCTCGAGGACCCCGAGCCGCTTCTGCGCCTCGACGGAAGCTGCTAATCTGCGCTCCATCTCTTCCGAAGAGCGCTGCGCGACCGGATCCCACCCGGCGGGACTCCATCAGGCGATGGGGTTCCGCGACGTCCTCTTCTTCATCGTCACGGCGGGCACGAACCTCCAGTGGGTGGCGACGGCGGCCGCCGGCGGCGCCTCGGCGATCACGGTCTGGTTCATCGGCTTCCTCGCGATGGCGATGCCGCTGGCCATCTGCGTCATCGCCCTCTCGTCGCGCCACCCGGAGGAGGGCGGGCTGTACGTCTGGGCCAAGATCGCGTTCGGCGACTTCGCCGGGTTCCTGACCGGCTGGGCCTACTGGATGTCGAACCTCCCGTACTTTCCGGCCGTTCTCTACTTCGCGGCCGGCAACGCCCTCTACGCCGGCGGCAGCCGCTGGCTCGGGCTCTCGGGAGACCCGTCCTACTTCATCGCCGCGTCGATCCTCGGCCTGGCGATCGGAACCGTCCTGAACGTCGTCGGCGTCGAGATCGGAAAGTGGCTCTCCAACGCCGGCGCGATCGCACGGTGGCTCGCCACGGCGCTGCTGATCGTCCTGGGGGTGGCGGCGTACCTGAAGTTCGGCTCGGCGACGCGCTTCTCGGGCGGCGCCCTCCTTCCGACGGCGCACCTGAAGGACATCATCTTCTGGTCGACCATCGCCTTCGCGATGACCGGCCTCGAGTCGGCCTCCTTCATGGGCTCCGAGATCCGCAACGCCGAGCGCACGGTCCCGCGCGCGATTCTCGCGTCGCTGCCGATCATCCTCGCCGTGTACCTCGCGGGGACGATCGCGGTGCTCGTGGCGCTGCCCGTGGGAGAGATCAGCGGCCTGCAGGGGATCATGCAGGCCATCCAGAAGATGGAGGCGAAGCTCGCCCTGCCCGGCGTCTCGGCGCTCGCCGCGATCCTGATCACCGTGACCGCGCTCGGAAGCGTCGGCGCCTGGCTCGCCTCGGTCGCGCGCATCCCGTTCGTCGCCGGGCTGGACCACTTCCTGCCGGAGGGCTTCGGCCGGGTGCACCCGCGCTGGGGCACGCCGTGGGTGGCGCTCGTCGCGCAATCGGCGATCACCGCCGCCTTCATCTTCCTCGGCCAGGCCGGGACCTCGGTCCGCGGCGCCTACGACGCGCTCGTCTCGATGACGATCATCTGGTACTTCATCCCGTTTCTCTTTCTCTTCCCGGCCGCGATCAAGCTGCGCGGCGAGCTCAACGCTGCCGGGGTTCCGCGTCCCGGGCGGCCGCGCGGGCGTCGCCGCCTTCGGTGCTCTCGGCCTGGTCACCACGATCGCCTCGATCGTCCTTTCGCTCTACCCCTCCGAGAACGAGGCCCACCCGGCGTGGGCGATCTTCAAGGTCGTCGGGCTGACCGTGGTGATGCTCGCGGCCGGGGTCGGGGTGTACTGGAAGGGGCGGCGAGCGCAGCCCGCACGCTGACGGAGAGGCCGAGGGCCGGGCATACGGTCGGCCACTGCGCCCGCGCCGGAGCGGACGGCTCCGCCAGGCCCGCTGCGCAGGAGTGCGCGTTTCGACGTCAACCCATTCATGCCGGAATCGTCCGGAAGGATCATGGGCACCACCCGCCCCCCGACTGTCCCGACAGACAGCCCGCGCTCGGCGCGGTCGAGGTGTCCTTCTTCGATCCATGCGAGCAGTCGCGCGGGGCGCAACAAAGTCCCTAACCTCGCGACCCAACCTGGAGCGCTCCATCGCCCCGCACGCGACACGCAGAAAGGACCAGTGCCGATGAGAGAAAGGCTCCTTCTCACTGTCCCGGCTTCCTCTCTTTTCGCGGGAGGCGCCGCGCGCGCTACGACGGCGGTTCTCGCGACCCTCGGACTCCTGTCCGCGGATATCGCCTCCGCCAACACCTCGTTCCAGCTCGCCTACATGTACGCAACCTCGGGCCCGGCATCGGGCGGAACGCCGGTCAACCTCGTCGGCAATCAGTTCCGGGCCGGCGCCACGGTCACGATCGGAGGCGTCAGCGCTTCCTCGAACGTCACGAGCTCGACGCACATCGGTGCGACGACGCCCGCCCGCGCTGCGGGCGCGCTCTACGACGTCGTGGTGGCGAACCCGGGCGATCCGCCGGCGGTGCTCACGAAGGGCTGGTTTGCGGATTTTCTCGACGTTCCCCAGGCGAGCCCCTTCCATGCGTCCGTCGAAACGATCATCCGCGACGGCATCACGTCCGGCTGCGGTGGCGGCAACTACTGTCCCGACTCCGGTGTGACGCGCGCCCAGATGGCGGTTATCCTGCTCCGCGCCGAGCACGGACCGGCGTACGTGCCCCCTCCGGCGAAGGGGACGATCTTCGGTGACGTTCACGTCAACGATTTCGCCGCGAACTGGATCGAGCAGCTCTACGCGGAAGGCATCACCGGCGGCTGCCTGGCAGGCTCGCCGCCCAACTACTGCCCGAACTCCTCGGTCACCCGCGGCCAGATGGCGGTCTTCGTCTTGAAGATCTACCACGGCATGAGCTACACGCCGCCGGCCGCGACTGGCGTCTTCCTGGACGTATCGACGGCGAGCCCGTTCGCTCCGTGGATCGAGGAGACGACGCGTCTGTCGATCACGTCCGGCTGCGGTCCGAGCGCGTACTGCCCCAACAACGTCGTCACTCGCGGCCAGATGGCCGAATTCCTCACGAAGACGTTCCACCGCAGCGACGCCGTCCGGTTCCTACAGCAGGCGACCTGGGGCCCGAAGGACTCGGAGATTTCGGCCTTCCTCGAAGTCGGGTGCCTGCCCTGGCTCGAGTCGCAGTTCCGTCTGCCGTTCTCCCCCTATCCCGCGCTGCCGCTGGTTCCCGACGACCGGCCGGACGGCTGCGAGGACGTGCCGTGCTTCCGCGACAACTACACGATCCATCCTCTCCACACGCAGTTCTTCCGCAACGCGCTCTACCAGCCGGACCAGCTGCGGCAGAGGGTCTTCTTCGCGCTCCACAAGCTCGACGTCATCTCGACGAACGCGATCACGCGTCCCTCGCGGTTCGCGCCCTACCTGAACCTCGTGGCTCAGGGAGCCTTCGGGAACTACCGGGACATGCTCGAGGATCTCACGCTCAACCCGGCCATGGGCGCGTTCCTCAACATGGCGCAAAACACCAAGAACAGTCCGAACGAGAACTACGCCCGCGAAATCATGCAGCTCTTCTCGATCGGGACCGTCCTGCTCAACCAGGACGGTACGATCCAGCGGAACCCGGCGACCGGCTTTCCCCTCGACAGCTACGACCAGTCCGTCGTCGACAACCTCAAGCTCGTCCTGACGGGCTGGTACATCCCGTCGACGCCCGCCACGCTCGCCGGCGTGACCGACAACACGGGCAACTACCTGATCCCGATGCCGGTCCACAAGAACGGCTCGAAGGTGGAGGACCGGCACAGCACCTTCGCCAAGGACCTCTTCGCGGGCTTCCTGCCGAACCTGAACGGCGACGGCTCGTTCACCGCGATTCCGGCCGGCCAGACCTCAAATCAGGACCTGCAGATGGCGATCGACGCCCTGTTCCACCATCCCAACCTCGGGCCATACCTCGCGAAAGAGCTGATCCACTCGCTGGTCACGTCGAACCCGAGCCCGGCGTACGTCGAGCGCGTCGCCGGCCTCTTCAACGACAGCGGCTCGGGCCAGCGCGGCAGCCTCTGGGCGATGGTCAAGGCCATCCTGCTCGACCCCGAGGCGCGCAACCCGCCAAGCGACCCGCACTACGGCAAGCTCAAGGAACCGGCGCTCTACATGCTCAACATTCTGCGCGCGTTCAACGCCATGTCGGCCAATGGCGCCTCGCTGTCGGATGGCTACCTCAACCCTCAAGCCCGCGCCATGGGCCAGGAGGTCTTTCGGCCGACGACGGTCTTCTCGTATTTTCCGCAGGACTCCTATGCGCCGCCCGCGTCGGCGGGCCTGCTGGGCCCCGAGTTCGGCATCATGGACGCGACGACCGCGTTGAAGCGCGCGAACTTCGTCAACCAGATGACGTTTAACAACGGCATCGCGGTCAACTGCGGCGCCAACTCGTGCAACTCGCCCAACGGGACCTCGCTCGACCTCAGCGAGCTGCAGCTTCTCGCGGCCAACCCCACGAACCTCGTCGACCGCCTCAATCGGCTGATGCTGGCCGGCACGATGTCCGACGACATGAAGAACTCGATCGTCGGGGCCGTCAACGCGGTGAATTCCAACGACTCGCTGCTGCGCGCGCGGCAAGCGCTATACCTGGTCGCGACGTCGTCGCAGTACCAGGTGCAGAGGTAGGGCCATGACGCAATCCAGAAGGGACTTCCTCCTCCGGACGACCTGCGCGGCATTGTCGGCGTCGGCCATCCAGGGCACGATCCGCCAGTGGGGCCTGGCAAACCTCCTCGCCACGCCCGGCGTGATCACGCCCAACTACCGGGCGCTCGTCTGCGTGTTCCTCAACGGCGGCAACGACAGCAACAACATGGTCATTCCGCTGGACGCAGGCCCCTACGGCTCGTACCACGCAGCCCGCCCGATGCTGGCGATCGCGGCGCCTCTCGCGATCAACCCTCCGCCGTCGATGGGCGGAGCCAATTTCGGCTTCCACCCCAACATGCCCGAGATGCGCGACCTCTTCAACGCCGGCAAGCTGTCGGTCGTGACCAACGTCGGCCCGCTGGTCGAGCCGACGACCCAGGCGCAGTACGTGAACAATTCGGTTCCCAAGCCCTACGCCCTCTTTTCCCACTCCGACCAGATCCAGGCCTGGCAGAGCGGGCGCTCCGACGTCAAGATCGGAACGGGCTGGGGGGGCCGCTCGGCCGACGCCATCGCCGGCTGCAACGGCGGGGGCTCGGGCTTTCCCACCGTGACCTCGATCTCGGGCTCCGCCACTTTCTGCGTGGGACTGAAGCGCCCGCTGTCGATCGGCACGGGCTCGCTCACGAACGTACTCGTCCTGAACGGGTTCAACAGCACTCCCGAGGCGGTGGCCCGCAAGAACTCCATGGACTTCCTGCGCACGATCGACACCGCGGCCACGATGATCGCCGGCGCGAGCTCGACGACCCAGCAGGCGCTCGACATCAGCGGCGCCTTTCAGACGGATCCGACCATCACGACCGTCTTTCCGAACACTTCCCTCGGCAACCAGTTGAAGCAGGTGGCCAAGGTCATCAAGCTCGCCCAGACCTCGCCCGATGTCAACCTCCAGCGCCAGATCTTCTTCGTCTCGCAGGGCGGCTACGACACGCATCAGGACCAGATCGCGGACCAGGGCAACAACTTCCTCGCGCTCTCGCAGGCCCTCTCGGCCTTCTACTTCTCGACCGTGGAGCTCGGCCTCCAGGACAAGATCACGACCTTCACGCTGTCGGACTTCGGCCGCACCCTCGAGGAGTCGGGCGACACGGGCGGCGTCGGGTCGGACCACGGCTGGGGCGCCCACCAGTTCGTCATCGGCGACGGTACGCTCGGGGGGAACTTCCACGGACTGCCCAACACGACAACCCGCTCGATCTTTCCGACGCTCCAGAAGGGCGGCCCGGACGATACGACCAACGATGTCTCGAACGGCCGCGGCCGTTGGATTCCGACGACCGCTTCGGACCAGTACGGCGCGGCGCTGGCGAAGTGGTTCGGCGTGCCCGACCTCGACATGGGGACCGTCTTCCCCAACATCGGAAACTTCGACCCGCCGCCTGCGTTCATGGGCGCGCCCCCTGCCGGTTGCTGAGTCATCATCGACACGGGGGCGGCCTTCGAGCCGCCCCCGTTCGTGAGGCGCCTCGAGCCGAGCCCAGATGAAGAGTCCGACCCGCCTTCTCGCCGTCCCGCTCCTCGGTCTGGCCGCAGCCTGGCTTGCCCGCGCCGCGGGGACGCCGACGATCGGGATCGAGGCCTCGCCTCCCAACCCGTCGGCGGGCCAGCCGGTCATCCTGCGCGGGCTCGCCGCGGAGCCGGCCGCCGGCGCGTGGTGGGACTTCGGCGACGGCCAATCCTCGCAAGCCGCGGCGCCCGCCCACACCTGGAGCGCGCCCGGCCGGTACACCGTGCGCCTGTCGTTGCCGGAGGGGAACGTCGAGTCGCCGATCGTCGTCGTCCCCGAGGACACGCTTCGCCTTCTGCCCGGGCATCCCTTCGAGATCCGGATCGAGGCCGACGACCCCGAGACCGGTGAGCTTTCGACCGGCCGCGCCTTCGCGCAGACCGAACGCTTCGGATGGTTCAGCTTCCCGGCGACGACCGGCGACGCGGACGACCCCGAAGTGACCGTCCAGGTCCTCGAGGCCGCTCGCGAAGGGCACTACTGGATCTTCTGGGGCAGCATGACGAGCCTCGAGTACACGTTGACGGTCCGCGACGTCTCGACCGGCCGGATCGCGGTGCATCGGAAGGAGGGCGACGGACCCGGCGGAGGGTCGGACAGGGAGACCTTTCCCATCACCTCGGTCCGCCCGAGAGAGGACTCGGCGACGATTTTCCGGGAGGTAGTGCATGGGCTCGAGCGGGCAAGCCCCCGGGCCGTCCCGACCCGCGGCGCTCGCGGAGTCCCGCCTTTCATCGCGCTGCGGGCGATCCAGTGGCAGTGGAACTTCTGCCCGCCGCCCTATCCGTGCCCTGACGGTCTGCCCGACCTCGTGCGGCAAAGAGATCACGCTGAAGGTCGGACAGACGTATCAGATCTGGGCGTACAACGGCGACGTGGAAGACGTGCTCGACGTCCACGGACTTTCCAGCGTCACGGCCATCGGCCTCGTCGGAGGTCAGCTGCCCCAGGGAAGCTCGCTCGAGGTCCAGACCGTCACGCCCATGACTCCGGGAGACTTCCCCTTCAACTGCACGACATTCTGCGGGAGCGCGCAGGGCCACGACGGCATGGTCGGCGTCATTCACGTGGTCCCCTGACTCGCGGATGTAGACTCCCCCTCGATCGGAGGGGCCATGCCGGACATCCGCCTCTTCGCTCTCGAGATGCCCGGCTGGGTGGATTACGCCAACACCGAGTACACCCGCGGCGAGCACCTCCCGTTCGTCGACGCCCTCGAGGACGCGCGGCTGCGCGCGCGGGAGCTCGAGAAGCGCCTCCATCGTTGACCGTTCGCCTCGACGAGCCCCTTGACCCCCGAATCGATTCCGGGGTCTAGACTCCTCGCCGTGAGTCGCCCACCCGTTCCCGAAGGGCTGCGCTCGGGAGAGCTGGCGCGCCGCGCCGGAATCAGCGCGGACACGCTGCGCGTCTACGAGCGCCGCGGACTCCTGCGCCGCGCCCCGCCGGTCGCGAAACGGCTATCGCCTCTACCCGCCCGCCGCCTTCGAGCGCGTGCTGTTGATCCAGCGGGCTCTCGCCTTCGGGTTCACGCTTCCCGAACTGGCGCGATTCCTCGGCGCCCGCGCGTCGGGAGGCGCTCCGTGCCGCGACGTGCGCGAGACCGCGGGCCGGCGGCTGCGCGACATCGAAACCGCCATCTCGGAGCTCGAGGAGCTGAAGGGGTCGCTCGCGCAGCTCGTCGCGGCCTGGGATGCGCGCCTCGCCACGAGCGCCGGAGCCCGCGAACACCGCTTCCTCGAGGCCCTTCCCGCGCGTAATCGCCGCGGCGCCGCGGCTCTCGCCGCCCGCCGCTTCACGAGGCCCAAGGGCCTGAAGGAGACCCCATGAAACTCAGTCGTGCCGCCCTGTGTCTGACCGCCGCCGTCGCCGCCCTCCCGCAAGCCATGCGGGGACAGGAGGCGCACTCCTGCCATGCCTCGGAGGTCGACGCCCGCGGAAACGAAGTCATGGGCTTCGACCACGCGAAAACGACGCACCATTTTCTCCTCACGGCTTCCGGCGGCATCATCGACGTCTCGGCCAACGACCCGGACGACGCCGCGAGCCGGGATGCGATCCGGACGCACCTGTCGCACATCGCGACCATGTTCGCCGAGGGCAACTTCGAGGCGCCGATGCTGATCCATGGGCGCGTGCCTCCGGGCGTCCCCGAGATGAAGCGCGACCGGGCCAGGATTCGCTGGACGTACGAGCCGACGGCGGCCGGGGGACGCGTGGTCGCATCGACGAAGGACGCGGCGGCGCTCTCCGCGATCCACGATTTCCTCCGCTTCCAGATCGACGACCACCGGACGGGCGACCCCGGCGAAGTGCCGAAGCCCTGAGGGCGCAGCGCGGGCCGCGCTTCGGGCCATTCGGCCCGGGCGCCGGAGCGCTGATGCTTTTGCATCAAGCGATCCACCTCCGGAGGCCTCAGAATGGCGGAGTCCGAACGCCATGCACCGCAGCACGGGAGGCCGGCCCGCCGGCGCCGAAGCGAAAAAGGCCCGGCTGACGCGCCGGGAGCACGAAGTCCTGGTGAAGCTCTCGGAAGGGCTGGCGACGGAGGCGATCGCGGACGAGCTCTCCATTTCGCACGTGACCGTGCGGAATCACGTTGCCCGGATCCTGGTCAAGCTCGGCGTTCATAGCCGGCTCGCCGCCGTCGCGCTCGCGCTGCGCAACGGCCTGCTGGCCCGGCGCTCACGAGCGCGCGGGTAGGACCCGCCCGTTCGATCCGGACGACCCGAACCTGCATTCGCTGCCTGGACATCACGGGCTCGGGTATCCTCGCCGCCAACCAGACGCCGGGAGATCACCGATGACCGAGACCACGTCCAACGTCGAGTTCGCTCACCGGATCCACGAGCACGGCCGCTCGGGTGGCGGCGATCACGCCCACCGTTCCGAGTGGATCGAGATCCTCGAAGCGATCGTGCTGGCCGCCGTCGCGGTCCTGACTGCCTGGAGCGGCTACCAGGCGGCCCGCTGGGATGCGCGGAGCGCGGCGAGCTACGCCCGGGCGTCGGCCACGAACGTCGACGCCCAGGAGCAGTTGACGCTCGCCGGCCAGGAGCACCTCTACGACATCACGACCTTCGACTCGTGGCTCGAAGCCACGCTTCGCGGGGAGCACGAGCTGGCATCGCTGTTCGCGCGCCGCTTCCGGCCCGAGTACGCCGTCGCCTTTGCCGCGTGGATGAAAACCGATCCCTTGAACGATCCGAAGGCGCCGGCGGGGCCGGGGTTCCTGCCCGAGTACGTGAACGCGAGGCTCGCGAGGGCAAAAGTGCTGTCGCGGGAGGCCGGCGCGCGATACGAGGAGGGCATCTCGACCCGGGAGACCGGCGACGAGTACGTCCGCATCACGGTCGTCCTCGCGACGGTCCTCCTGCTCACGGCCATCTCTCAGCGCTTCAAGATCCGGGGGCCGCGGGTGGGGCTGCTCGCGGTCGCCTTCGTCATGCTGGGCATCGCGCTCTTCTGGATCGCGTCCTTCCCGAGGGCCTGACGGCCGTGCTCCTCGGGCGGTTCCCGATGCTAGCATCGACCGAAGTCCGAGGCCCGGCGAGTGGCTCGAGCCGCCGACCGGCCGAGCCGCCGGACAAAGAGGAGGGGCGAATGCCAACCGATCTCCGTCGCATCCTCACGAGGCTCGCGCTCGCGGGCGCCATCGCCGGCACGGCACCGATTCTCGGAGGCGAAACCCCATCCGAAGCCGCGAAGGCCGTCGCCGCCCTCGACACGCAATACCAGGCGGCCGTCAAGGCCAACGACGCCGCCACCATGGATCGCATCCTCGCCGACGACTTCGTGCTCGTGACTGGCCGGGGCAAGACCTACGGCAAGGCCGATCTGCTTGAGGAGGCGAGGACCCGGAGCACGGTCTACGAGAAGCAGGACGAGCTCGAGCAGAAGGTCCGCGTGTGGGGCGACACGGCGGTCGTGACCGCGCTCCTGTGGATCAAGGGCGTGAGCGACGGGAAGCCGATCGAGCGCCAGCTCTGGTTCAGCGACACCTACGTCCGCACGCCGAAGGGGTGGAAGTACGTCCTGGGCCAGGCGTCTCTGCCGCTGCCACCCGAGCCCTGACGCCGCCCGATCGCGTCAGATCGCGCGCGCGAGCCGGGCCGTCGTGGTGATCTTCTTGACCGTCCCGCACTTGCACGCGCGCGAGAAGGTCTCGCCCACGCTGGCTCCGACATCCGCCCGATTGGACGCGGTGCACTTCTCGCAGGTCCATTCGACCGGCTGGATCTGCGAGCCTCCGAAGCCGTGCCAGAACTGGAGGCAGGTGCCGAGTCCCGACCAGCCCTCGTAGACCGTGACACGGCCGTTGTCCTGGCCCAGCGCCTTTCGGATCGCCGCGACTTCGTTGGCCGTGTGCATGTCGTAGTGGGCGAGGCGGCCCCGCAGGGCCACGTCGGTCAGCAGGCCGATCTTGCGGGGCGCCGAGACGCCGTTGGAGGTGTCGATGGAGGCGAGGACGAGCCCGACCGCGCCTTCGACCCTGGGGAGGCGGCGGAACTGGATCGCGAAGATCTGCTGGGTCTTGATCATGGCTCGATTGCGCCGCGGCGGGGGGTGAGAAACGCCGCCGCGAACTCCCGCGTGGCGGCCTGCAGACCAGCCGCGGCGACCTGACGCCGATGGAGAGTGTCGCCCCCGGGGGCCTCCGGCGGCACGGCGTGGAGCTCCGCGGCGAGATCCTCGAGCCACAGAACGACGAGCTCCGCCAGGTCGGTTTCGAAGGCCGAGGCGTCGCCATCCCGATTGCGCAGGGGACCGAGAATCCACTCGAGGTGGGCGGAACCTTCGGGCGGCGACACGAGCTCCCGCGCCTCGTCGTACCGCGCCCTCAATCGGGCGACGACATCCTCGTGCGGGGCCTCGGCGGCACAAACAGCGGAACCCGTGATCTTCCATGGAATCGATGACGCGCCTCGCAATCTCGCAGAACGCCGAAAGAACCGGCGACGGTGTCCTGGAGCCGGAGAGGCTGGCCGTCGGAGGGAATCGGACAGGATCAGAGTACCACGCGCCGAGAGAGCGCTCGTTTCGCGGTTAGCATGGCGCCGGAATGGACGCCCGCTTCGCGAGTCCGGACTTCAAGGCGAACCCGCATCCCGTCTATCGGGGCCTGCGGGAAAACGCGCCGGTCTCACGCGTCCGGCTGCCGGACGGGCGGTGGGCATGGCTCGTCACGCGCTACGACGACGTGGCCGCGGTCCTCAAGGACGAGCGCTTCGTCAAGGACGTCACCCGCGCGCGGCCCGGCAATCCCCCCTGGGTGCCCGGGCTCTTCCGGCCGCTGACGCGCAACATGCTCGACCTCGACGCGCCCGATCACACCCGGCTCCGGGGCCTCGTGCACAAGGCCTTCACGCCTCGCCTGATCGAGCAGATGCGCGACCGCATCCAGGCCCTGACCGACAGCCTGATCGACGCCGTCGAGCCCTCCGGCCGCATGGATCTGATTCGCGACTACGCGCTGCCGATTCCCGCCACGATCATCGCGGAGATGCTGGGCGTGCCGCCCGAGGACCGTCATCGATTCCATCGCTGGTCGAACTCCATGGTGACGGCGGCCCCCTCGGGGTGGGGCATGCTGCGCGCGATCCCGGGGGCCGTGGGGTTCCTTCGCTACATCCGAAGTCTCGTCCGATCCCGCCGAGCGGCGCCGCGCGAGGACCTGGTCACCGCGCTCGTGCGCGCCGAGGAGGCCGGCCAGCAGCTCGACGAGGACGAGCTCGCGGCGATGATCTTCCTGCTGCTCGTCGCCGGGCACGAAACCACCGTGAACCTGATCGGCAACGGGATGCTGGCGCTGCTCGACCACCCGGAGCAGATGCAGCGAGTCCGCGCCGACCCGTCTCTGCTTCCCCGCGCGGTCGAGGAGCTCCTGCGCTACGACGGCCCGCTCGAAACCGCCACGGAGCGTTACGCCCGGGAAGACGTGTCGCTCGCCGGCGTCGCGATCCCGCGCGGCGAGCTCGTCTATGCGGTCCTGACCTCGGCCAATCGCGACGAGCGGCAGTTCGCCGACCCGGACACGCTCGACATCGATCGCGAGCCGAACAGGCACCTCGCGTTCGGCCTCGGCGTCCACTACTGCCTCGGCGCTCCGCTCGCCCGCCTGGAGGGTCAGATCGCGATCGGCGCGCTCCTGCGAGCGCCTCCCGGACCTGCGCCTCGCCGCCGCGCGATCCACGCTGCGGTGGCGGCGCGGGCTCGTCCTGCGCGGGTTGAGATCCCTCCCGCTCGAGTTCACCCCGACGGAAAGGAAGACATGAGCACACGCTACGACGCCATCATCATCGGCACCGGCCAGGCCGGCCCGTCGCTCGCCGCGCGGCTGTCCTCGGCCGGAATGAAGGTCGCGATCGTCGAGCGCGGGGCCTTCGGAGGCACCTGCGTCAACACGGGCTGCATCCCGACGAAGACCCTCGTCGCGAGCGCCGCGGCCGGCGCAGGCCGTCCGCCGGCCGTCCGAGTTCGGCGTCTCGCCGCCGGTCCCGTCACCGTCGACATGAAGGCGGTCAAGGCGCGCAAGGACGCGATCTCGGGCGATTCGCGCGACGGGCGTCGAATCGATGCTCCGCGGCCTCTCGAACGCGCACGGTCCACGTCGGCCACGCGCGCTTCGAGTCGCCGCGCGGAGGTGCGCGTCGGCGACGAGATCCTCTGCGGCCGAGCGCATCTTCATCAACGTCGGGGGTCGGGCCTCCTCCCCGCCGATCGCCGGGCCTCGGGCGACGTGCCGCACTGGAACAACTCCTCGATGATGGCGGTCGATTTCGTGCCGCCCCACCTCGTCGTCGTCGGGGCAGCTACATCGGCCTCGAGTTCGCGCAGATGTACCGGCGCTTCGGATCGCAGGTCACCATCGTCGAGATGTCGCCTCGCCTCATCGCGCCGCGAGGACGAGGACACTTCCGCGGCGATCCGCGAGATCCTCGAGCGCGAGGGCATCGCCGTGCGCACGGGAGCCGAGTGCATCGCCCTCGAGAAGGCGGCGTCGGGCGTCCGGGTGAAGGTCGACTGCCAGGAAGGCTCGCCCGCCGTCGACGGGACGCACCTGCTTCTCGCCGTCGGCCGTCGGCCCAACACGGACGACCTCGGGCTCGAGCCGCGCCGGCGTCGCGGTCGACGCGCGGGGCTACATCACCGTCGACGACGAGCTCCGCACGTCCGTCCCGGGCATCTGGGCGCTCGGCGACTGCAACGGCAAGGGCGCCTTCACGCACACCGCGTACAACGACTTCGAGATCGTCGCCGCGAACCTCCTCGACGACGACCCGCGGCGCGTCAGCGACCGGATCGATGCCTACGCGCTCTACGTCGATCCGCCGCTCGGGCGCGCCGGCCTGACCGAAGCCGCCGCCCGCAAGTCCGGCCGGCAAGGTGCTCGTCGGCAAGCGGCCGATGGCGAAGATCAAGCGCGCCGTCGAGAAGGGCGACACCCAGGGGTTCATGAAGATCGTCGTCGACGCCGACTCGAAGCAGATCCTCGGGGCCTCGATCCTCGGCGTCGGCGGCGACGAGATCATCCACACGCTGCTCGACGTGATGTACGCGCGGGCGCCCTACACGGTCGTCCAGCGGGCGATGCACATCCACCCGACCGTGTCGGAGTACCTGCCCGACGGTGCTCGGCGACCTGCGCGAGGCGTAGGCCGGCCCGCCCTTTGGTCGTAGGGGCGGCCCTCGTGGCCGCCCCGGTCAGCGGGCGGGGACAAGCCCCGCCCCTACACCGGGCAGAAGACCGGCTTCCTCAGTGGGGCCGGCTGACGACCCAGAACGCGAGAGCGATCGCGATCGCGTCCTCGAACAGCGCGATCGGCAGGTCCTTGCCCCCGGCCGCCCGCACGAGCCGCGACCGAAACTCGTAGCCGCCGAGCGTTCCGGCGACGGCCCCGAGCGCGCCCGCCACGAGGCCGGCCGCGAGCGCCTGGCTCGCCGCGCCGACCGCCGCGCCGCACAGCGCGCCCATGACGATGCGAGCGATGAACTGCGGAGGCGCCTTGCGGCTGCCCGTCCTGGGGAGCTTGTCGTTGACGAGCTCACCCAGGGCGGCAACGGTGAAGATCCACGGCGTCACGGCGGCGCCCAGGAATGCGAGCGGCGTGCCCTGGAGGTTCAACCATCCCATGCGCGCCGCCCAGCTCACCGCGGCCGGCGCCGTCATCGCGCGAAGCCCCGCCACCAGTCCGATCAGGAACGCCAGGACGTAGAGCGACATGGTGTTCACCGCCTCGGGGCGGGATCCTATATCCGGCGGCTGAAGCCACGGCGAAGCGAGCCAGGGCTCCGGCCAGCGAGCAGTTTCATGAGAACACGATATAGCAAGCGAAGCAGCGGCCAACCGCGCCGGGCTTGCGCCGACGGAGTCCGCTTAGCTCAGGCCTACGCGATGCAGGAGGTCGACGAATCGCGGGTCCGACCGGAGAGAGTCGAACATGGGATCCACTTTGAGGCCAGTGAGCCACGGATCATGCTCCTCGATCGCCTTCTCCAGCCAGATCATTGCCCGGTCCTTGTCACCCAGGCCGGAAAAGACGGTGGCCACCATCGCCGGGGGCACGTAGTGCTCCTTCGATCTCTCCATCAGTTTCGCGACGATCTCGAGCGCCTCGGCCCGGCGGTTGGCGACGGCGTAGGCGTATCCAAGGGCCCCCAGCTGCGCCGCGCCGCCGCCTGACAGCTCGACGGCCTTCTGAAGCTCGGTGATGGCCTCGTCATACCTCTTCTGGTGAACGAGGCTGAGCCCCAGCCCGAAGTGCGCCCGGAGGAAGGTCGGATCCATGTCGAGCACGCGCCGAAACCATGGAATCGCCTCGTCGTCGCGCCGCGCAAGCCCCAGGTTGATCCCCATCATCGTGTTGCCGCTCAGGCGAGAGGGGATCGAGTTCCTGAGCTCGCCTGGCCTCCCGGAGGGCTTCGTCGAATCGACCCATTCTCGACAGGAACGTCGCGTAGTTCTCATGGGCGATCGGGTAATTCGGGCTCAGCCGGAGCGCCCGCTGGAACTGATTCTCGGCGGTCGTCCAGTCACGATCGAAGACAAAGCTGCTCCAGGCCAGCGAGACATAGGGATCCCCGAGCGTCGAATCGAGCTCCGCGGCCCGCATCGCCGCCGCCTTCGCCTTCGGGAAGGCTTCCTTGGAGAGAGAGCGCCCTGGGCTGAACCGGCTGCCGATTCAGTAGGCCTCTGCCATGCCCGCGTAGGCCAGCGCGTAGTCCGGCTGCTTCTCGACGGCCTGTTGAAAGTATGTCGAGGCTCTTGCGCGCATCGTCCGCGGTGCGTCGGAACAGGTGATACTTGCCGTTCAAGTAGGCTTCATAGGCTTCCGGGTTGACGGTCTTCTTCTCGGCAAGCCGCAACCGCTCCTGCGGCATCAGCCGGATCCCGATCTCGCCGGCGATGGTCCGGGCCACTTCACCTTGAAGCGCAAGAACGTCTTTCAAGTCGCGCTGGAACGAATCGGCCCACAGGTGCTTGTCCCTGGACGCGTCGATCAGCTGCGCCGTGATCTTCACCTGCGAGCCAGCTGCGCGTCACCGAGCCCTCGACCACCGCGTCCACGCCGAGCTCCTTCGCGATCTCGGGCAGCGACTTCGATGAGCTCTTGTAGCGCATCACGGAAGTCCGCGACGTGACCCGCAAGGCCGAGATCTTCGCGAGAGCGGTGATCAACTCCTCCGTCATGCCCTCCGCAAAGTACTCCTGCTGCGGATCGCCGGAGAGGTTGGCCAGCGGCAGGACAGCAAGCGACTCGATCCGACCTGGAGCGGCGCCGCGGCCTCGAAGCAGGAGTCCCAACGCGACCGCAACGAGAACGATCGCCGCGGCGGCGAGCAGAAGACCGGCACGCCGCGAAACCGCCGACCGCTCCGGCGCCGCTCGCGAAGTGCCCGAGCCGAGAGGCTCCTTGAGCGCGAACGACAGGTCTCCGGCCGACTGGAACCGCTCGCCCGGGCTCTTCTCGAGGCACCGCCAGACGATCCGACTCACGCCCTCGGGCACCCGGGTCCCGGCCTCGCCATCTCCGCCGGCTGGTCCCGCAGAATCGCCGCCATCGTCTGCCCGCGTGACGCGCCGGGAAACGCCCGCCTTCCGGTCAGCATCTCGTACAGGACGCAGCCGAGCGAGAAAATGTCGCTGCGGGTATCGGCCGGCTGTCCGCCGACCTGCTCCGGTGACATGTATCCGAGCGTTCCGAGAACCGTCCCGGCCTCGGTTGCGGAAGACTTCGTCGGCGCGGAAGTGAGCTGATCCGAGGGAACGACGTCGGCGCGGGCCAGGCCGAAGTCCAGGATCTTCACGTGGCCGTTGGAGGTCAGGAAGATGTTCTCGGGCTTCAGGTCCCGATGAATGATTCCCCGGGCATGGGCCGCGGAGAGCCCATCGGCGAGCGAGATCCCGATCTCGAGCGCCTTGCGCCAGGCCAGACGCTCGCGCACCAGCCGCTCCCGAAGCGTCTGGCCCTCGAGCAGCTCCGTGACGGCGTAGCGAAGCCCCCGCTCCTCGCCGAAATCATGGATCGCGAGGATGTTCGGGTGCGATAGTGCGGCCACGGCCCTGGCCTCGCGCTCGAAGCGCGACAGCGCACTCGGGTCGCCGGCCAGCCGCTCCGGCAGCACCTTGATCGCCACCTCGCGCCCCAGGCGCGTGTCGCGCGCGCGGTACACCTCCCCCATCCCGCCCGCGCCGAGAGGCGCCAGGATCTCGTAGGGACCGAGGCGAGTGCCGGCGGAAAGAGCCATCGAGTCTCAGAAGACTACCGCTTCCATACCGAACGGCCGCCACCAAGTCATCGACGCGGCCGCTTCCGACGCGCGGGAGGGATGGCCAGAGAAGGGGCTCCAGTCACGGCTCCCTCAGCTCCGCGGCTTGACGGCCCGGATGAAGGCGCTCCGGATCTTCCCGTCGACCGCTCCGGCGACCGCGTCCACGTCGATGCCGGCCGAGGTCAGGAACTCGCGGGCGTCGTTCGCCGAGTAGACGCGCGTCGGCTCGACCGTGACGTCGGCAAAGCCCGCGGCCTCGAGCTTGCGGCGGTACTCGTCTTCCGAAAGCGCGCCGGCGACGCACCCGACCCAGAGAAGCATGTTCTCGCGAACGGCTACCGGCAGCTCCCCCGCCACGACGATGTCCGAGACCGCGAACCGGCCGCCCGGCCGCAGGACCCGGAACGCCTCGCGCAAAACGCGGTCCTTGTCGGCCGACAGGTTGATCACGCAGTTGGAGAGGATGACGTCCACCGCGCCGTCCGGCAGCGGGATGTCCTCGATCTGCCCCTTGAGAAACTCGACGTTCGTCAGGCCCGACTCCCGCTGGTGCCTGCGGGCGAGCGCGAGCATCTCGTCCGTCATGTCGAGGCCGTAGGCCTTCCCGCTCGGCCCGACCCGCTTCGCGGAGAGCAGCACGTCGATGCCGCCGCCCGATCCGAGGTCCAGGACGACCTCGCCGGGCTCGAGCTTCGCCAGCGCCGTGGGGTTGCCGCAGCCGAGCGAGGCGGCAAGCGCCGTCTCCGGGACGTCCGCCTTCTGCGAGATCTCGTAGAGGTTCGACGTGATCGGATCGCCCGAGAGCCCGGACGCCGAGGGGGCGGTCCCGCAGCAGGCCGCCTTCCCGGTCTCCACCTGCCGGGCGGCGTTGCCGTACTTCTCGCGAACGACGTCGGTGATGTTCTGGTCGACCATGGGGTCCTCCTGTTTCTATATCAACGGAAGTTGATGCATTGGATACGCGAAATCACTTCTTGCAGCATCCGGCAGCCTCCGGCATCCCGGCGTCCCGGTACGACGCCGCGAAATCGTGCACGGCCTCGAAGGCGCCGGGGTTGAGCGAGTAGTGGATCCACCGGCCCTCCCGGCGGTCCCGCACGAGGCCGGCGTCCTTCAGGGTCTTCATGTGGAAGGACAGGCGCGACTGGCCGGCGGCGAGGAGGTCCACCAGGTTGCAGACGCATTCCTCCCCGTTGCGCAGGCGCTCGAGGATCGCAAGCCGCGTTTCGTCGGAAAGGGCGTGGAAGAGCCGCGCGGCCTCGGTCCGGCCCGTCTTCCCCTTCGCGGCGGTCCTGCGGAGTGTCTTCATGACGCGGCGGCATTATATCAACAAAAGTTGATATGTCAAGGACGGGCGGCGGCGGCGATCGGCGAAATGGGCAAGCCGACCGCGGACAATCGGGCGGCGGTCGGTCAGGAGTGGCGGGGCCGACGGGACTCGAACCCGCGACCTCCGGCGTGACAGGCCGGCGTTCTAACCAACTGAACTACGACCCCGCGAAAGGAACGGCGCATCATATCGGAATGGCGAAGCCAGTCAACCGGTTAGAGAATATTCGGGGCCGGCCCGCCGGGAGGGCCGCACAGGAAACCAGGGAATGATGCAATTCGGAACTCTCATCTTCGCGGCGCTGACGGCGCTGGTTGCGCAGCCGCCGCCTGCCTCGGCTCCCCCGCCTCCGGCGGTGGCGACTCGGGCCTTCGACGGGACGCGCTTCTACCAGCCCGAGCCGCGTTCGGTCGGGTTCGGTGGCTGGGCGAAGAAGACGTTCGCCACGCGCCGGGGCCCGTGGCGCGACTTCACGTACACGCCGCCCGGGCCGGCTCCGGCCGCTCACGTCTGCGACGGCGATCTGCGCGTGACCTTCGTCAACCACGCGACTCTTTTGATCCAGATGGACGGCGTGAACATCCTGACCGATCCGACCTGGGCCGCGCGGTCGGTGGCGAAAGTCGGCGTGCGCCGGCGGCGTCCGGCCGGAATCCGCTTCGAGGACCTGCCGAGGATCGACGCGGTCCTCGTCTCCCACAATCACCAGGACCACATGGATCTGCCGACGCTTCGACGGCTGGCCGCGGCGCACCGCCCCGTCGTCTACGCGGGACTCCGCAACGGCGCCTTCCTCGCGAAGAACGGCGTTCCGGGCGGTCGCGACCTCGACTGGTGGCAGTCCGCCGAGCTCGGCGCGGGGGTCACCGTCACGGCGGTTCCGGCGCGGCACAGCTCGGGGCGCGGGCTATTCGACCACGACCGCACGCTCTGGTGCGGTTTCGTCGTCAGCGGCCCCTCGGGCTCGGTCTACTTCGCGGGCGACACGGGATGGGGATCGCACTTTGCCGCGATCGGAAAGCGCTTCCCGAACCTGCGCCTCGCGATCCTTCCGATCGGCGGCTTCAAGCCAATCTGGTACATGCGCGAGCAGCACATCGGGCCCGAGGACGCGCTCCAGGCGATGCGGGACCTCGGCGCCGCGACCATGATCCCGATGCACTTCGGCACGTTTCCCAACGCCGCCGAGGGCGAGACCGAGCCCGTGGAGGTCCTCGTCGACGCCATCGCCGTCTCGCCCGACGTGCGAGGCCGCGTCGCGATCCTCGACAACGGCCAGTCTGTCGACGTGCCGCCCGTCCGGCGCCCGGAGACGCTCGAGGCTTCCGCGCACCCGAGCCGCCCTCCACGCTCCCCGGTAACCGAAACTCTAGGGGGGCAGGTCTCGATTTTTCGGGCTCGATCTCGGCTCAAGATCTACCAAACTTCGCAGCGCTTGTCTTCCGGGCGAACCATCGGCTGACCCGCCTTGCACCCGAATGCCTTCGCGAACTCCGGCAGGTTCGACAGCGGGCCGATGACGCGGAACTTGCCGATCGGGTGCGGATCGCCCTGCGCCATCGTGCGCGCGAGCTCCGGCCGGATCGCGTCGCCGCGGAACTGGCCCCAGGCGATGAAGAACTGCTGATCCGGCGTGAAGCCGTCGATCGTCCGGCAGCGGGGGCTTTCCCTTCTGAGCGATCTGGAAGGCCCGGTAGGCGATCCGCGCGCCGGCGAGGTCCCCGATCGACTCCCCGACGACGAGCTTGCCCTTCTGCGGGATGCCGGGCTCGACCTCGTACCCGTCGTACTGCTCGACCACGCACCGGTCTTCGCCCGGAACTTCTCGAGGTCCTCCGCGCTCCACCAGTTCTGGAGCCGTCCCTTGCGCGTCGTACTGCGCGCCCTCGTCGTCGAAGCCGTGGCTGATCTCGTGGCCGATGACGACGCCGATCGCGCCGTAGTTGACGGCGTCGCTGGCGTCGACGCTGAAGGCCGGAGGCTGCAGGATGCCGGCGGGGAAGACGATCTCGTTCAAGAGCGGGTTGTAATACGCGTTCGAGGTCGGCGGCGTCATCCCCCACCGCCCGCGGTCGACGGGCTTTCCGATCGTCGCGAGGTCGTCGTCGACGTTGAACTACGCGCCCCGCGACGACGTCTCCCCAGTAGTCCTTCGCGCGAGATCGGGACCCTGCTGTAGTCCTTCCAGGTGTCGGGATAGCCGACCTTCGGATTGAACGTCGAGAGCTTCTCCAGGGCCTTCGCCTTCGTCACCGCCGCTCATCCAGTCGAGCCCCTCGATCGTCTCCTTCATCGCCAGGCGCAGGTTCTTGACGAGCTCCTGCATCCGCGCCTTGGCCTCGGGCGGGAAGTACTTCTCGACGTACTTGCGTCCGAGAGCCTCGCCGAGGGCGTCGTCGGTCGACTCGGCGCAGAGCTTCCACTGCGGCTTGTTCTCCTTCGTGCCGTTCAGGTACGCGCCGTAGAACGCGAAGTCCGCGTCGACGAAGGCGTCCGGAAAGAAACGGCGCGGCCGAATCGAGGAGCCGCCATTGTCAGGTAGGTCTTCCAGTCCGCGAGGCGCGTCTGCGCCGAGCTGGCGGTCGAACTCCTCGAGGAACTTCGGCTGCGTGACGTTGAGTCAGGACCGGCGCCACGCCGACCGCGGCGTAGTAGGCGTTCCAGTCGAAGCGCGGCGTCATCTTCGCAGAGATCCGCGAACGGCGTCTTGTGGTCCGTCGCATGGGGATCCCGGAGAGCGACCTTGTCGAGGGAGTCCTCGGCGAGCTGCGTCTCCACCGCATCACGGCCGCGGCGGCGGCCCTCGGCCGACGCTTCTCGGAATAGCCGGCGAGCCCGAAGATCTTCGCGACGTGGGCGACGTACTTCTCGCGCGCCTCGACGAAGCGCGTCTCCGACTTGAAGTAGTAGTCGCGGTCCGGCAGCCCCAGGCCGCCGGCCGTAGATCTGCGCGATCACGTCGTCGGGCTTGTGGTTGTCGGAGCCGGCGGAGAAGCCGAACGGCGCCGAGATCCCGAGTTCGGTGAACCGGGCGATCATCTTCTGGAGGTCGCCGATGCCGCCCATGGCGTCGATCTCGGCGAGCACGATTCCCGAGAGGCTTGACGCCCAGCCGGTTGCGCTCCGCCTGGTTCATGCAGGCCCCGTAGAAGTCGCCGATCAGCTGGTCGACGCTTCCCTTCGGCGGATCGGGATCGCCGCGGTCGCGTCGAGGATCTCCTTCAGGCTGCTCCTTGGCGTCCTCGCCCGCCTTCCATCGGCGGCTCCAGCGCGACATCGACGCCGGCATCGGGTTGGCCGCCCGCCAGGCGCCGTTGGCGAACTCGAAGAAGTCCGTGCAGGCTTCGACGCTGCGGTCCATGTCCGAGAGCTCGATGCCCTTCTGGGGCAGAGCGTCCGGCGAGGCGAAGGTCGAAGCGGAAAAAGCCAGGGAAAGCCCAAGAAACCCGGCCGCGCGCACACGTGTGTCCATCGTTCCTCCGCCGGGCATTCTACGGGCCGGGTCCCTCGCGGTCTCCGCATGCAACCCGGGCGGCCCCGTGGCCGTAACCATCGTGAGCCGCCTTCGGCATCGGCGACTCATGGGAGGAGTATGAGAACCATCCTGGCCGCGGGGCTCCTGGGCTGCGCGCTTTCCGCCCCCGCCGCCGAGCCCTCGACGCCCATCCCGCTGGACCCCGCGCGCTGGGAGCTTTCGGGCGACGCGAAGATCGAGACCTACCTGGGCCGCCCCGCCCTGCGCATGTGCAACGCCGAGGTCCTCGCGAAGGACGTACAGTTTCTCGACGGCACGCTCGACTTCGACCTCGCCGTCTCCACGCGGCGCAACTTCCCGATGGTCGGCCTGCGGCGGCAGGGCGAGGGCGAGTACGAGGAGTTCTATCTCCGCACGCACAAGTCGGAGCTGCCGGACGCGATCCAGTACGTTCCCGCGTACCAGGGCGTCGGCGGCTGGCAGCTCTACCACGGCCCGGGATTCACGGCGAAGGCGGTGTTTCCGCGCAACCAGTGGTTCCCGGTCCGGATCGTGCTTTCGGGCACGCGCGCCGCCGTTTTCGTCGGCGACGTCGCCGAGCCGCAGCTCGTCGTCGTGCGCCTCCGCCGCGAGCCCCGGGCCGGCGGCCTCGAGTTCGCCGACGCTGCCCGAAGGGCTCGGTGCCCGAGGGCGAGCGCGTCGCGGCGATCTCCAACGTCGTCCTCCGACCCGGCTACGTTCCGTACGACTTCGCGAAGTCCACGACGCGCGAGAACGAGCCGCCGACGGGCGTCATCCCCGAGTGGGAGATTTCCGAGTCCTTCGTTCCCGAGAAGGGGCCCGTCCGCTCGCTTCCCGAGAAGATCCTGCGCGGCCAGTGGCAGAGGGTCGCCGCCGAGCCCTCCGGCCTCGTCGTCCTCGAGAAGCACGTGCCCCTTCCCAAGGACGTCGAGCGGCCGGCCGTCCTCGCCCGCGTCGTCGTCGACGCGCCCGCCGACGGCGTGCGCCGCTTCGACTTCGGCTTCAGCGACGAGGTCACCGTCTTCCTGAACGGCCAGCCGCTCTTCTCCGGCGACGCGCGCTACAGCCACGACAACCCGCGCCAGGAAGGCCTCATCGGCTTCTGGCAGGGGACGCTCTACCTGCCGCTCAAGAAGGGCAAGAACGAGCTCGTCCTCGCCCTGGCCGAGGTCTTCGGCGGGTGGGGCGTGATGGGGCGGTTCGAGCCCTGACGCCGGGCTCCGGCCGCATCGCAGCGGGTTGCTCGACCTCCCGCCGGCGCTGTACACTATGCGCATGAGACGCACGAATCTTGTGCTCGATGAGAAGCTCCTCGAAGAGGCCACGCGCCTCTCCGGCGAACGGACCTATTCCCGAACCGTCGACCGCGCCCTCGAGGACTACGTCCGACGGATCAAGGCGCGGCGCATTCTCGAGCTCGCGGGCTCCGGGCTCTGGGAGGGCGACCTCGGACAGATGCGGCGGGATCGCCCGGCGCGGCGCCCGCGGCGCGCGTCCGCCCGGGGCTCGCGTTGATTCTCGTCGACACCTCGGTCTGGATCGAGGTCTTCCGAAAGCCGAGCCGCCTGCGACTTCCCGACGTGGTCGATCTCGAGGACGTCGTCACCTGCCTGCCCGTCCTCCAGGAGACGCTACAGGGATTTCGCGACGAGAGCGCGTTTCGAACGGCGCGCGAGGCGATGCTCGCCCTCCCCATCGTCGAGTCACCGCTGCGCCTCGAAGTCGTGGAGGATGCCGTGGCCCTGTATCGCTCGGGTCGCCGCTCGGGGCTGACGATCCGGTCGTCGGTCGACTGCCTGATCGCGGCCTGCGCCCTGCGGCACGGCCTCACGGTGCTGCATCACGATCGCGACTTCGAGCTGCTGAAGCGGGTCGCGCCGCTCGACGCGCGAAACGTCCCGGCGTAGGCCGCAAGGCCTGAACGGCCGCGAAACCCCCGCCCCGGCCGGGCGTCTCCTGTGAGAACGTCGACGCTGGAGGCAGCCATGGGACAGCTTCTTCGGGACCTGCGTTTCGGGGCGCGATCGCTATCGCGGAGCCCGGGCTTTGCCGCCGTGGCGCTGGCGACGATCGCTCTGGGTATCGGAGCCAACACGGCCATCTTCAGCGTCGTCGACGCCGTGCTGCTCCGCCCGCTCCCCTTCCCCGGCGCCGACCGCCTCGTGGCCGTCTTCCAGACCCAGCCGAGCCTCGGCGTTTCGGGCAACGGCGCGTCGTACCCGAACTTCGACGACTGGCGCAACCGCTCGCGGTCGTTCGAGGAGCTGGCGGCGATCCGAATGCACGACTACACGCTGACGGGACACGGCGACCCGGTCCTCGTCACCGCGGGGACGGTGACGTCGAACCTCTTCCGGATGCTCGAGGACACGCCCGTCCTCGGCCGCACGCTCGCGGCGATCGACGACGACCCGGGAGCGCCGTCAGTCGCGGTGCTCGGCGAACGGCTCTGGCGCGCGCGCTTCTCCGCCGATCCCGCGATCGTCGGCAAGACGATCCTCCTCGACCAGAAGCCCGTCGTCGTGGTCGGCGTCATGCCGCGCGGTTCAAGACGCCGCCCGAGATCGCCGCCGGGCCGAGCTCTGGCTGACGCTGACGCACGACCCGGTCTTCGGCGATCTGCGCGAGCGGCGCGGCGGCCACTACCTGCGCGATCGTCGGGCGCCTGAAGCATCGGCACGACGACGGCTGCGGCCCAGGCCGAGCTCGCGTCGGTGCAGGCGGCGCTCGCGCGCGAGCATCCGAAGGAGAACGAGGGCTGGGGCGTTCGAGATCGTCCCGCTGGCGGAGAGTCTCGTGTCCGGCGTGCGCACGGCCCTTCTCGTGCTGCTCGGCGCCGTCGGCCTCGTCTTCGCCATCGCCTGCGCCAACGTCGCCAACCTGCTGCTGGCGCGGGCGAGCGGCCGCGCGCGCGAGGTCGCCATCCGCACCGCGCTCGGTGCGGGCCGGGGGCGGCTCCTGCGGCAGTTCCTCGCGGAGGGCGTTCTCCTGGCCGTGACGGGCGGCGCGCTCGGCGTCGGCCTCGCGTTCGCCGGGCTCGAGGGATTGAAGGCCTGGATCCCCGCCGACCTTCCGCGGGTGTCCGAGATCCGGCTCGACACGACGGTCCTCCTCTTCGCCCTCGGCGCCTCGCCTCGTCGCCGCCGTCGCCTTCGGCCTCGCCCCGGCGTTCCAGGCTTCGGGCGCGAATCTCTCGTCGGCGCTGAAGGAAGGAACCTCAGGCGCCGGCGAAGGCGGAGGGCGGCGGCGTCTGCGTCGCGCCCTCGTCGTGGCCGAGACGGCTCTCTCGTTCGTGCTCCTGATCGGCGCCGGACTCCTCGCCGAAGAGCTTCCTGCGCCTCCAGGAGGCTCCGCTTGGATTCCAGCCGTCGAGCGTGCTGACCGCCGGCATGTCCCTCCCCCGCAACCAGTACACGAAGCCCGAGCAGTGGCTCGGCTTCTACGAGCGGCTCGTCGAACGTCTGCAGTCGGAGCCCGGTGTCGAGTCGGCCGCCGCCGTCCTGCCGCTCCCGCTGACGGGCAGCGGGCTCAACTTCGCCTTCACGGTCGAGGGCCGCCCCGCTCCGCCGCCGGGGCCGACCTCAGCCGCCAACTACACGGCCCTGACACCCGACTACTTCCGCGTCCTCCGCGTCCCGCTCCTTCGCGGACGCGTTTTCACGGCGAGCGACGCCGGCCTCCGCGCCGAAGGTTTGCGTCATCTCGGACGACGTTCGCCCGGCGCCACTTTCCGGGCGAGGACCCGATCGGCCGCCGGATCGTCTTCGGCTTCACCGAGAGCGTCGCCGCGGACGATCGTCGGAGTCGTCGGCGACGTCAAGCGCGACGGCCCCGGCGCGGCCTCGCAGCCCGAGATGTACGTGCCGTTCGAGCAGGACCCGTGGTGGGCCGCCTATCTCGCGATCCGGACGAAGGGCGCGGGCGACCCCGGCGCCCTCTCCGCAGCGATTCGCCGGGAGGTCGCCGCCCTCGACCCGTCGCTGCCCGTCGCGGACATCCAGCCCATGACGGCGATCGTGCACGACTCCGTGTCGCAGCCGCGCTTCCGCACGACGCTGCTCGGCCTCTTCGGAGTGACCGCGCTGCTGCTGGCGGTCATCGGGATCTACGGTCTCATCGCCTACGACGTCGGCCGCCGCGCGAGAGAGATCGCGCATCCGGCTCGCCCTCGGCGCGAGCCGCCGCGACGTGCTGAGCCTCGTGTTTCGCCAGGGCCTCGCCCTGACTGGCATCGGCCTCGCCGTGGGTGCGGCCGGGGCGGCGGTGCTGACGCGCTTCCTGTCGAGTCTCCTCTTCGAAACGCGTCCCATCGACCCGGCGACCTACGCGGCCGTGGCGGCCCTACTGCTTGCGGCGGGCCTTCTGGCGTGCTGGATTCCGGCGCGCCGCGCGCTTTCCGTCGACCCGAACCGGGTCCTGCGAAGCGAGTAGCCGCGCCGGCGCGCGGCGCCGCCAGGCGTTCTCGAGGACCGCGGCGAAGAAGCTTCGCGTCGACCTTGTCGAGCCGCACGAGAACCCAGTCGTAGTCGCGGTAGTGGTCCGTGAAGAAGAACGACTCGGGGTCCACCTTGCATCAGCGCCTCCCGCTCGTCGAACTCCGCGCCGACGACGAGCGTCCCGCCGTCCTCCTTGATCCGCGCGATGAGCTTGCCCCCGACGCGAAAGCCCGGCGTTCCGTAGGAGAGCTTCTCCTCGACGCCCGGGAGCGCGAGCAGCATCCGCCGCGCGTCGGCGAAGGTGAGGGGCTTGCGGGTGGTCACCGGTCAGGCGGGATTCTACCGTCGGGCGGGCGCTGCCGCGGTCGCGGCGAGAGCCCGGTGGAGCGACGCGACGAGAATCGCCAGCGCCGGAGGGGCCGGGGCGGCGTCGGGCCGGGTCGCGAGGCCCACCGGAAGGGCGATCGCGAGATCGCTCAGGCTGCGGACCACCGTTCCCGGCGGGGCCGGCGAAACCGCCGCCCGCGGCAGCACGGCGATCCCCAGCTTCTGCCGCACGGCCGCCTTGAGCGTCTCGGTGCTCCCGCTCTCGACGGCCCACTGCGGGCCGCACGCCGCGCTCCTGCAGGGCCGTCTCGATGGCGCGGCGGTACGAGCAGCCCTGCTCGGTCAGGAGGAGCGGCTCGCCGTCGAGGTCCTCGCGCCCGAAGCGGCTTTCGGCGGGCGAGACGATGCCCGCGCGGGACGAGCAGGGCCATCTCCTCGGCGAAGAGGGGCTCGAAGCGCAGTCCCAGCTCCGCCGGCGGCGCGGAGCAGAGGCCGAGGTCGAGCTCGCCGTCGGCCACGCCGCGGCTGACACCGGCCGTTCCGGACACGTCCAGCCGCACGCGCAGCGCGGGCCGCTCGCGCTGGAGCTTTCCGAGGAGCGGCATGATCCGCTGGCTCGCGGCGGGCTCGATCGAGCCGATGCGCAGCAGGCCGCTCCGGCCGTCGCGCAGCTCCGCCATGCTGCGCGCCAGCGAGTCGAAGGCGTCGAGGATGGGCAGCGCCCGCTCCGCGAGGAGCTCGCCGGCGGGAGTCAGCGGGCGCTTCCGTCCGCGCCGGTCGAAGAGCTCGAGCCCGGCCTCGGCCTCGAGCTCCTGGATGTGCAGGGTCACGGTGGGCTGGGCGAGGCCGAGCGCGCGGGCCGCCTTGAGGAAGCTCCCCTCCCGGAGCACGGCCTGGAAGGTCAGGAGGTGGCGCGCGTCCATCACGTTGATTCACTATTTCTGACTCTATAGTCATCAAAATCATCATTGATAATATTATACGAGACTCCTACCGTAGCCCGGGCATGGAGACACCGCCATGATCCCGAGCCTTCTCCGCGACCTCCACCTCGCCTTTCGCAGCATCCGCCGCCGCCCCGGCTTCGCCGCCGCGGTCATCGGAACGCTCGCCCTCGGCATCGGCGCCAACACCGCGATCTTCACCGTCGTTCGGGCCGTGCTCCTGCGCCAGCTCCCCTTCGCGCAGGCCGACCGGCTCTTCGCGATCCACGTCCTCGAGCCGGGCAGCGATCGCCAGCCGTTCGCGATCGCGGACTTCCTGGACATTCGGGCCGGCACGCGCAGCCTCGACGCCCTCGTCGCCTACGGCGGCTGGAGCGCCAACCTGACCGGCGTCGACGAGCCGGTCACGATTCCGGCGCAGTGGGTGTCCCGCGACTTCTTCACGGTCCTCGGGGTCCGCGCCGCCCTCGGCCGCGCGCCCCTGCCGGAAGAGGAACGGCCGGGAGCCGCGCGCGTCGTTCTGCTCGGCGACGGGCTCTGGCGGTCGCGGTTCGGCGCGGATCCGGCGATCCTCGGCCGCGTCCTCACCTTGAACGGCGAGCCCTACACGATCATCGGCGTCCTGCCAGCGGAGTTCCCCTTCCTCAGCCCGAACGCGCAGCTCGTGTCGCCGCTCGTCCTCGAGTCCGATCCGCGGCGCGCCCGCCGCAGCTCGGCGTTCCTGCGGGTGCTCGGCCGGCTGAAGCCGGGGGTCGGGCCGGAGGCGGCGACGAAGGATCTCGACACGCTCGTCGCCGGACTGCGCGCCGAGTATCCCGACACCAACGCCGGCCGGTCGGGCGTGCGGCTTCAGCCGCTCGCGGAGCTCGTCGTCGGCAACTACCGGCGCATGCTCCTCGTGCTTCAGGCCGCGGTGGGGCTCGTGCTGCTGATCGCGTGCACGAACCTCGCCAACCTCCTGCTCGCGCGCGTGGCGGGCCGGCGCCCGGAGCTGGCGCTCCGCGCGGCGCTCGGCGCGCGCCGGCGCGACCTTCTCCGCCAGCTCCTCGTCGAAACGGGCCTGCTCGCGCTCCTCGGCGGCGCGCTCGGGCTGCTGGTCGCGCTCGCCGGAGTTCGCGCGCTTCTGGCTCTCGGTCCGGCACAGTTGCCGCGCGCCTCCGAGATCGGCATCGACCTGCCGATCCTCGCGTTCAACCTGGGCCTCTCGATCGTCGCCGGCCTCGGGCTGGGCCTCGCCCCGGCGATCCAGGGAAGCGGCCAGGGACTCGCCCGGGGGCTCTCCGGCATCGGCCGCGGAAACACCGACGGCCGACGCAGCACGCGGGCGCGCGCCGTCCTCGTCGCCGCGGAGGTGGGTCTGTCGCTCGTGCTCCTCGTCGGAGCGGGCCTGCTGCTCCGCACCCTGCAGCGGCTCCAGACGACCGACCCCGGCTTCAAGGCCGACCACCTCCTGAGCGTGCAGCTCTCGCTGCCGAAGGGCCGCTACGCCAACCCGGAGGCGATCGCCCGCTTCTCCGAGCAGGTCACAGCGCGGCTCGCGAGCCTGCCTGGCGTCGCCGACGTTTCCGCCGCGTCGCTCAATCCGCTCACGCAGTGGCGAGCGAACATCTCGTTCCTGATCGAAGGCCGGCCGGACCAGGACCGCCAGAAGGCGCCGCTCGCCAACTACCGCGCCGTCGCGCCGGGCTACTTCCGGACGCTCGGGGTTCCGCTCCTCGACGGCCGCGACGTCGCCGTTCACGACACGGCCGACTCCGTGCCCGTCGTGCTGATCAGCGACACGTTCGCGCGGCGCCACTTCCCGGGCTCGAGCCCCGTCGGGGCCCGCCTGCGGATCGACGACCGCGAGCCCTGGCGGACCGTCGAGGTCGCCGGCGTCGTCGGCGACATCAAGTTCACCGGGCTCGACGCCGACGGAACGGCGGACGTCTACGTGCCCTACGCGCAGACACCGCAGGAAGTGTCGGTGTGGCTCGCCAACATCTTCTGCGTCGCGTTGCGCACGCGGGGCGAACCCGCGCTCCTCGTTCCCGCAGTGCGGCGAGAGATCCGAGCGCTCGACGCCGACATCGCGGCCTCGGCCGTGCGGCCCATGGAGGAAGCCATCGACGCCTCCCTCGCCGACCGGCGCTTCAATACGGTGCTCCTGGAGCTCTTCGGCGCGGCGGCGCTGGCGCTCGCCCTCGCCGGGATCTACGCCGTGACCGCCTTCTCCGTCGTCGAGCGGACGCGCGAGATCGGCGTGCGTCTCTCGCTCGGCTCCAGCCGCGGCCGCATCCTCGGACTCATCGCGCGCCAGTCCCTTCGTCCGGTGGCCCTGGGTCTCGCTTGCGGCGCGGCCGCGGCGCTTGCGCTCGGCCGCCTCGTCTCAGGCCTTCTCTACGGGGTCGCGGCCAACGACGCGGCGACGCTCCTCGTCGCCGCCGTCGTCCTCGGCCTGGCCGCCGCGGCCGCGAGTCTGCTGCCCGCCCTGAGAGCGACCCGCATCGACCCGGTGCGCGCCCTGCGGGCCGAGTGACCCGGCCGGGTCAGACGCCCTCGAAGCCCATCGCGTTGACGAACCGGCGGTGGAAGGCCGCGTGCGCCGCCAGCTCCACGTACTCCACACGGCGGGCGATGGCCTGCGCGGCGGAACGGCTCGCCGGGTCGAGCAGCATCCGCCGGGCCCCCGCGCCGGCCGCGTTGCCCACCTGGCGAAAGCGCCCGATCGGGACGTCCGGGAAGAGCCCGAGACGCATCGCGCTTTCGAGGTCGAGGTAGGACCCGAACGCGCCGGCGACGGCGACCTCCTCGAGCTCGTCCGGCGCCGACTCCGCCTCGTGCAGGAGCACGTCGATCCCCGCCCGGATGGCGGCCTTCGCGAGCTGGATCTCGTTGACGTCGTCGCGCGTGACGACGATGTCGCGGCCGTGGCCCGTCCCGGCCGCCGGAACGAGGAGGAACTCGAGCCGGCCGTCGCGTTCGCGAACGTGCGGCGCTCCGCTCCGCAGATTGCCCCGCCGGTCGAGCGCGCCGACCTCGAGCATCCCGGCGATGGCGTCCACGATTCCCGAACCGCAGAGGCCGATCGGGGGCCGGCGGCCGATCGTGTACGCCGAAACGCCGTCGCGGCCGACGTGCACGCGCTCGATCGCGCCGGGCGCCGCGCGCATTCCCGCGCTGATGTGGGCGCCCTCGAACGCGGGGCCGGAGGGCGAGGAGCAGGAGAAGAGACGGCCCCGACGGGCCAGGCTGATCTCGGTGTTGGTGCCGATGTCGATCGCCAGCGCGGTCCGCTCGGTGTCGCCGATCCCGGTCGACAGCAGCGCCGCGACGTGGTCCGCGCCGACGTAGCCGGCGATGTTGGACGGGACGAAGATCCGCGTGCCGACCGGAAGGTCGAGCCCGGCGTCCTGCGCGTAGAGGTCGAGCGCGTCCGTCGTGAGGGGCCGGTAGGGCGCGCGGCCGAGCGTGCGCACCGGCAGGCCGGCGAGCAGATGGTGCATGACGGGGTTGCCGACCGCGACGACGTCGACGATCCGATCCCGCGAGAGACCCGCCTGCGCGCAGATCTCCGCGACGAGGCGGTTGAGCCGCTCGACCAGCTTCTCGCGGAGCATCCGGGCCCCCGCGGGATTCTGGTCCGTGTAGGCGATCCGGCTGATCAGGTCCTCGCCGTAGGCGATCTGCGGGTTCATCGATCCCCCGCGCGCGAGAGTCGCCCCGGTCGAGAGATCGAGAAGGTAGACCGCGAGCTTGGTCGTGCCGAGATCGATGGCGAGGCCGAGGCTGCCGGGCCGGCGCCCGGGCGATCTCGCGAGCGGGGCCTCCTCGCCTTCGAGCTGCACCCGCTGGGCGGCCGTCAGCGATTCGGGCGGGACGTCGACGCGGACGTCGCACAGCGGGACGGCCTGACAGGCGAGGCGATCCCCTCCGGCGAGCTCCTCGGTCGAGAGCTGCTGCCGTTCCTCTTCCGTGGTCTCGGAGAGCGCGCCATGAGTCAGGCGGACCCGGCAGCCTCCGCAGGTCCCCGCACCCCCGCACATCGCCTGGAGCTCGACGCCCACCGACTGGGCCGCGGCGAGAAGCGTCGTCTCTCCGGGGACCCGCGCGCGTCGGCCGACGGGTTGGAAGTCGACGATGCACGAAGGCGGCGGCGCTGCCGCGGGGCTATCGGGGCGTTCCACGGGAATCCCGGTGGCGGCAACGGTCGAGCGCGGCGCAGTGGTCGCAGGTCCGGCCGCCGGAGAAGACGTCGCGGCCGAGGCCGACGACCATCGACAGCGACTTGCGCGGGAGCATCATGCCCTCCGCCCCGAGCCGCACCCCCGCGGGCGCGCCGTCGAAAAGGCCGAAGAGGCCGAAGATCTGCCGCTGCCCCGTTTCCAGCGCCCAGCCGTCCATGCCCGGACTGAGCGGAATCGTGACGCGCGCTCCGTCCCGTCCCGCGAGGTCCTGGACGCGACGGTGCGCGGCGAGGGCCAGCGCTTCGACGGCGGCCGAGCCGAAGGCGTCGAGCGCGAGGGCGTACGGCAGGTCGCGCCTCGAGATCCGGTCGACGCTCGTCTCGAGCCGGTCGCCGATCGTTGCGACCGCGGCCACGACCTCCCGCGCGCGGGCGAATCGCCGCGCGACGAGCGGCCCCGCGAGCTCGCCCCCGTCCTCGAGGAGGAGGCGCTCGCCTTCGCGGGAGCGCACGCGGACGCGACGAAGAGCCACGCGGGGCTCGAGCAGGGCGACTCCCTCGCGGGCCACGCGCTCGGCGAGCGCCGCGAGTCTCGGGCTGCGCGCACGCAGCCGCGCGGGATCGGCGCCCTGACTGCGAAGGACGGCGTCGGCGTCGACGCGGCAATCCCAGTCCCGCGCGGAGACGGAAGCGCTCATGTCCCCGGCAGCTCCCGCATCCCGGCCGCCTCGGCGAGCGGCTCGACGACCGCCCGCAAGCGCCGCTCCCGCTCCTCCCCGAGCAGCGGGCGGCGGTAGGACTCGAGCAGTTGGGCCACCCGCGACCGAGCGCGGCAGAAGGCATCGCGCGAACCCGCCTCCTGCCAGGCGTGCAGCGAGCTCCGATCGATCACCGCCGAAGGCAGGTGCTGCTCGAGGCGGAAGAGGCTGCGCGTTTCCGGCAGCTTCAGGAACTCGCCGGCGAGGCCGGCCCGCGCGAACATGTCCGACGGCGAGCGACGGCGTGCGGGCCTGGATCCCGTCGAGGAACCGCCGGGCCGAGGCGATCGCCTCGGCGTCGATCACGAGCTTCTCGACGCTCTGGGTCGCCAGGAAGTCCAGCATGCCGGCGCCCGAGATCATGTTGATGCCGCCGAGCGCGCCGAGCAGGAGCCCGACCGCGCCCTCCATGCCCGCCTGGGCGTCGACGAGCTTGGCGTCGCTGCCGCCGAGGTAGGCGTGGGTGGGAAGCCCGAGGTGCTTGCCGACCTCGGCGCACGCGAGGTCGAGCATGGCCGTCTCGATCGCTCCCATCGGCGTCGTGCCCGTCCGCATGTCGAAGATCGCCGGCGCGCCGCCCCACACGATCGGAGAGCCCGGCTGCGCGAGCTGATGGATCGCGATCCCGCTCAGGCACTCCGCCGCGTGCTGCACCGCGGCGCCCGCGAGCGTCACCGGGGCGGCCGCCCCGGCGAGCGGCACGGGCACGATCTCGGCCGGGACGCCGGCGCGGGAGAGGTCGACCAGGCTCTGCGCGGCGAACTCGGTCCAGTGGAGCGGGGGCGACGGGCAGACGTCGAAGACGGCGCGGTGCCTCGCCCGCAGGGCGTCGCGTCCGCCGCTGTCGGCCTCGAGCAGCTCGATCATCGAGGCCACCGCGCTCGACGTGAACGCTCCCGTGACGACCGGCTTGTCCGAATGCCACAGGACCAGGAAGAGCCGGTAGAGGTCGCCGATCTCCTTCGGGACGTCGTCGCAGACGAGCGCCGTCGACTGCGCGGCGTACTCGGGCAGCATCTCGGCCACGCGGACGAGGCGGACGAGATCTTCCGTTCGCGAGGTCCGGCTGGCTCCCGTTTCGGAATCGAGGACCTGCACGCACGAGGAGCCCGGATCGAAGTGGACCGTGTCGCCGCCGTAGCGGACACAGGCGCGCCCGCCTCGATCGTGCAGGAAGAACTCGCGCGGGGCCGAGGCGAGGGCGCGCTCCGCCAGGTGCCGGGGAATCCGGGCGACGCCGTCTTCGACGCTCGCGCCGGCGGAGGCGAGCAGCGCGGCGGCGTCGGGCGCGGCGACCCGCACGCCCGGTTCCATGAGGAGAGAGAACGCCTCGTCGAGGATGCGCTCGACGAAGGCGCCGTCGAGGAGCGAGAGCTTCGGCCTCATCGCCCGACGCGCCGTCTTGCCCACCAGGGCCTTCGCCAGGGCCACCGCCGCCACCGCGTCCTCGCCGTAGCCGTCCGCGCCGATCTCCTCCGCCCAGGCCCGCGTCACCGGCGCGCCGCCGACGATGACCTTGACCCGCGGCCGCAGGCCGTGTCGGTCGAGCGCCTCGACGACGTGCCGCTGGCCGGTCATCGTCGTCGTCAGCAGCGCCGAGACCCCGACGATGTCGGCGCCGATCTCGCGCGCCCGGAGCGCGAACTTCTCGTACGGCACGTCGACGCCGAGGTCGTCCACCTCGAAGCCGCTCGCCGACAGCATCGTCGAGACGAGCGTCTTGCCGATCTCGTGGATGTCGCCCTGGACCGTGCCCAGAACGACCTTGCCGAGGATCTCCCGGCGCGCCCCGCCCTTCTGGAGCTCCGGCTCGAGCACCGCGGTCGCCGCCTTCATCGCTTCGCCGGCCATCACCAGGTCCGGCAGGAACATCTCGCCCTTGCCGAAGTGCTCGCCGACGTAGTCGAGCCCCGGCACGTATCCCCGGTTGATCGCGTCCAGTGGAGCGATCCCGAGAGCGAGGGCGCGCCGCGCGAGCTCCGCCGCGCGGTCGGGGTCGCCGTCGACGATGCTCTGCCGCATGGCCGGAAACAGGTCCTCAGGCATCCGGGCCTCCTCCCGCGCCGGCCGGGGCCGGTTTCGCCGCGGCGCGCTCGACGACCTGCCGCACCTTCCGCGCGGCGTCGGCGTCGAGCGGCTCCGGCTGGTGCGTCGCCAGCAGGTGCGTCACCCGGTCCGCCGCCCGTTCCGCGAGGTCCTTCCCGCCCCGCGCCAGCCAGCCCGAGTGGAGGTCCCGGTCGAAGAGCGTCGGGTACCAGCGCTCCCGCATGTGGCGCCGCGTGTGGGGAAACTTCAGGAACTGGCCGTCGGGCCCCGCCTGGTCGATGAGATCGAGGGCCAGCGTCTCGTCGCTCAACTCGACCGGCCGCAGGAAGCTCTCGATCCATCCGGCGATCTCGTCGCAGATGGCGAGCTGGGCGAGCGAGCCCGAGAGCCCCGACTCGAGGTAGCCGAGGTCGTGGAAGAGGTGGCCGCCCGACATCGCGCCGATCAGCATCGTCAGCGCCGCCTCGATGCCGGCCTGGGCGTCGACGAGCTTCGATTCGCTGCTGCCGCCGAGCGAGAAGAGCGGCAGGTCGTAGAAGTGCCCGAGCGCCTCGGCCATGCCCCGCGGCTCCGGCGCGGCGTACGGATCGACCATGGTACGCATGTCGAGCGCGTCTCCGCCGAAACCGGGCATCACGAAGGGCGCCCCTTCGCGCTTGGCCTGCGAGATCACCAGGCCCGCCAGCGATCCCGCGTTGGACAGAGCGAGGCCTCCCGCCATCGTCATCGGGCCGCTCGTCCCGCCGGAGACGACCGGGATGTAGAGGGCCGGCAGGCCCTTCTCCGCCAGGAACAGGAGCTTCTGCAGCGCGTCGGCGTTGTGCTGCAGGCCGGTCGTCACGTTGATGTAGCAGGCCGCGAACGGCCGCTCGCGCAGGGCGTCGGCGCCACCCGCCACGGCCTCCGCCATCTCGATCACTTCGGCGCAGCCCGTCATCTCGTAGGTGACGAAGACGATGGGCTTCACGGTGTTCTGGAGCATCGCCTCGAACTGGAGGCGGTCGGCGAGCTCCGGCGGGACGTCCGACGGGAGGAACATGGACATGACGAAGTGGATGAACGGGAGCGCGTCGCAGAGCCGCGCGGCCTCCGCGACGTCCTGAAGCACCGCGCGCCGCCGCTCGCCGGTGCGATGGTCGACGATGTTCAGGCAATCGGAGCCCGGCCCGAAATAGGTCCTGGCGCCCTCGAGCGGCATCACCGGACGGCCCCGCCGGTCGTGGAGAACGACGCGCCGCGGGACCGAGGACAGCGCGCGCTCAACGAGGCGGGCCGGAATCCGGACCCGATTACCCTCCGACACGGCCGCGCCGGCCTTGCGCACGAGCTCGACGGCCTCGGGCTCGAACAGGCGAACGCCGGTGCGCTCGAGGATCTCGAGGCTCGCGTCGTGGAGACGCCGGCACTCGACCGACGTCAGGCGCGCAAAGGGGGGACCGCCCAGAATCGGGCTCACGTCGAACATCCCGAACGCAGTGTGAGCGAAGTCGCGAGGGGCGAACTGGTGCGATTGAATCAGTCAGGAAGGAGCGCCGGCCGCGAGGTGGTCAGGAAGGCTTGCGCGCCTGCGACTCCTCGACCAGCCGGTTGGCCCGCCGGACCAGCGCGGCCAGCTTTTCGCGGCACTGGAGCTGGTCGAGCCGGCCGTACGGCTACATGCCGAAGGTCTTCACGAGGAACACCGCCAGCTCTCCGCGTGTGCTCGGGTCGTCGGGACAGAAGAGCAGCGGCGAGACGTGACAGCCTCCAGTGATCTGCCGGTTGTAGAGCTCCTCGATCCAGGGGGCGTAAGGATCTCCCTTCGGCACATCGGAGAAGATCCCGGTCGCGGCGGGCGGCGTGTAGCCCGAGCCTCCCTTGGCCTTGAGGAGGAGCACGGCCATCTGCCTCCGCGTCGCGGACTCATCGGGGCAGAAGAGGCCCCCGCCGCATCCCGCCGTGGTGCCCTCCGCGGAAAACTGCTCGATCCAAACGGCATACGGACTCTCGCACGGCGCGTCCGGGAAGGTGCCGGTGCAGGTCGGCGGCACGTAGGACGACCCGTGCTCGGCCTTGAGCAGGAAGACCGCGACCTGCGCCCGCGTCGCCGGTGAGTCGCGACCATACTGGCCGTTGCCGTCGCCAGCCGTGATTCCCTTGCGGAAGATCGTTTCGACGTAGGCGTGGAACCCGTCGCCCTGCGGGACGTCGAGGAAGTCGGCGAACCACAGGTTGCTCGCGGTTCCGAAGGAGGCGTTGAGGTTGACGACGGTCACGGCATTCAACGTTCCCGGGGAGAGCGAGGGCGCCAGAGCGCTCGCGGCGCTCGCGCTCCCGACCGAGACGGCATTCGCCGGAGAGTCGCCGATCGTGACCCTTGCACCCGCCTGGAAGCCCGTTCCGGCGATGCCCACGAGCATGCCGCCGGACGAGGAGCCGGATTTCGGACTGATGCTAGTCACGCTGAACGACGCCGCACCCAGGATGAGCCGGAAGACCGTGCCGGCTCCGGCCAGGCCGCCTCCCGAAGTCGTTCCCCACAAAATGCCGTCGGCGACAAGGGCAAGGGCGCAGTAGAGGTCGGCGCCATCCGCGCCGCGAAAGCTGTGGAGCGTGGCGAGATTCCCGGAAGGGTCGATCTTGAAGATGGTCCCCGCGAAGCCCGTGTCGCCGAATGCGCCGCCGAGCCTCGTCGTTCCGTAGAAGTTGCCGTCGGCGGTCTGTATGAGCGTTCCGGTCGGAGTGGAACCGTCGATGCCGTTGAAATCGTGCAGCGTCGCGAAGTCGCCCGTGGAACTTATCCTGAAGATGGTGCCGAAGTTGCCGGCGCCGCCGTTCTGAGTGGTGCCGTAGAACTTGCCGTCAGCAGCCTGGATGAGCGCGGCGAACGGATAGGCACCGTCGGAGTTGTCGAAGCTGTGGAGCGTCGTGACGTTGCCCGTGGAATCCATCTTGAAGACCGTGCCGAAGCCGCCTGTGCCGCCGCCCGATGTCGTGCCGTAGAACTTGCCGTCGGCGGCCTGGATGAGCGCCCCGGAGGGCGAGGCACCGTCGGCGTTGTCGAAGCTGTGGAGCGGCGTGACGTCGCCCGTCGAATCCATCCTGAAGACCGTGCCGAAGCCGCCTGTGCCGCCGCCCGATGTCGTGCCGTAGAACTTGCCGTCGGCGGCCTGGATGAGCGCACCCGTGGGAGAAACGCCGTCGGTTTGATCGAAGCTGTGGAGCGTCGTGACGTCGCCCGTGGAATCCATCCTGAAGACGGTGCCGAAGCCGCCGGTGCCGCCGCCCGACGTCGTGCCGTAGAACTTGCCGTCGGCGGCCTGGATGAGCGCGGCGAGAGGAGTGGCACCGTCGGCGCCGTTGAAACTGTGAAGGGTCGTGATGGCGCCCGAGGAATTCGTCTTGAAGGCGGTACCGACTCCGCTGGCGCCGCCCTGCTGGGTCATGCCATAGAAGGCGCCGTCCTTTGCCCGCATCAGGCTCGCCCGCGGAAGTTGGCCCTCGGTCGGGAAGCTGTAGAGCGCCGTCAGGCTGTTGGAGGAGTCCATCTTGAAGATGGTGCCGACTCCGCCGGCGCCGCCGGACAGGGTCGTTCCGTAGAAGTCGCCGTTGGAGGCCTGGAGGAGTCCGGCGTAAGGGTTCGATCCTTCCGGAAGCACAAAAGTGTGAAGCGTCTCGAAGGGGCTCACCCGGAAGATGTGGCCGGGCCCGCCTGTGGTCGTGCCGTACAAGTCGCCATCCGAGGCCAGGGTGAGGCCGCCCGGTGAGCCCGATCCCTCGCTGGCAGTGAAAGTGTGGAGCACGCTGAAGGTACCCGAGGAGTCGATCTTGAAGATCGTGCCGAAAACCGTGACGAAATGCCGCGGGAAGGTGGTGACGAGACGGACATGCGAAAGCGTCGTCCCGTACAGGTTGCCGTCGGCGTCCTGAACGAGAGCTCCGTGAGGGTTGGCGCCCGACAGGCTCGTGAAGTTGTGGAGGGTGGTGAGATTGCCTGAGGCATCCAACTTGAAGACCGTGCCGCAAGGGCTGCAGCCGAGGAAGCCAATGGTGGTGCCCGCGGTCGTACCGTAGAAGTTGCCCCCGGCCGCCACGAGGAGCGCGGCGTAAGGGAAGGCGCCCGCGGCACCGCCTCCGAAACTGTGCAGCGTCGTCACGTTGCCTACGGAATCCATCTTGAAGACGGCGCCGAAGCCGCCGGCGCCGCCGTTGCGTGTCGTGCCGTAGAAGGAGCCATCCGCGGTCTGGATGAGCGGTGCCCAGGGGTTGGCGCCATCCGGGCGACTACCGAAGCTGTGCAGCGGGCTCACGTTGCCCGCGGAGTCCATCTTGAAGACCGTGCCGAGATTGCTCGTGCCGCCCTCGCTCGCCGTCCCGTAAAAGTTGCCGTCGGCAGCCTGGAGGAGCGCAGCCTTCGGGAGAGCGCCCTCGGTGTATCCGAAGCTGTGCAGCGTCGTCACGGTGCCCGAAGCATTGACCTTGAAGATGGTGCCGACGCCGTTCGCTCCCCCCCAGCTCGTGGTGCCGTAAAAATCCCCGTCCGTGGCCTGGATCAGCCTGCCGTATGGTCCGCCACTGGCCTGGAAGCGATGAACGACGTCCAGGGTCTGCGCTGCCGCGGAGTGGGCGAAGAAGCAGATGGCCGCCAGAAGGAGCCCGAGCCTGGTCTTCATGGTCGTTCTCTCTTTCCACTGCTTAAAGGCGACAAAGAAGGAGGAAACCAGTCAATTGTCGATTGGCTCGGTGCGACAGCCGCCCGCCACGGCGGTGAAGGGGACCTACGAGACGTCTACTCGACCTCGATCGCGCCGAACATTCCGCCGTGGCCCACCCCGCAGACCCGCGTGCACGCGAAGTTGTAGCGGCCGCGCTGAGCCGGCGTCGGGGTGACCGTGACGACGTAATCTGTGCCGGGAATGACATGTTCGCCGGGGATCCCGAGCACGGGGATCGACGAGACCCCGTGCTCGACGTCGGTCGAGCGGAAGGTGATTCTGTAGGTCACGCCCGCAGTGAGCCGGATCGGAGGACCCTCCGGCCCGCCCGGCGAAAACTGATACCGGGAGAGCGTGACGAGCAGCGGGACCGCCGCGCAGCCGGCGAACGCGGCCGTGTCGAGGATGGGCGCAAAGGCGGTGCCCGCAGGATTCAGATAGGTCTTCGTCTCTCCAGTCGTTCGGTCCGTCACGGTGATCGTGACTTCGAGATTCGTCAGGCCGGCAGCGAAGAACCAGTAGTGGCCGTCGGTGCCGCAGCCGTTCAGCGTCTTGACGACGAGCTCGAGGTTGTTCGGGTCGAAGAACCAGAAGTAGCCGGCGTCCCCCGTCAGACCCACGGCGTGTCCGCGGCCGGAGGCTCCAGCGTGCGTTTTCCAGGTTGCCTCGACCAGAAAGCGCTCGTCGTTCAGGCAGAGCGCCGATTCGCTTTCGCACTCCGCCGGATCGGATCGCGGGTTGCGCATCCGCTGAGGGTGCCGGCATCGCACCCGCAAGCCCGCCGAGCAGAAGGACAGTCCCGAGTCGGGCTCTCGCGGCATCACCTCACAGGAATGCGATCGTCGGATAGTTGCCGAAGAGCACCTCGACCGGGTCCGCGTCGATCCAGTTGGCGAGAACCGATGCGTAGACCTGCCGGAAATCGGTCGAGAACTTCAGGTTCCCGTCACGATCGAGGTCCGTCAGCGAGGGAGGCGCGCCGTAGAAGCCGCCCTTGACTCGAGAGCCCAGCACGAAGAGCGGCGCCGCGGCGCCGTGGTCCGTGCCGCCGCTGCCGTTGTCTTCGACGCGCCGCCCGAACTCGGAGTAGGTCATGACGACGACCCTCTGGTCCTGCCCGTGCTCGACGAGGTCGCGGTAGAACGCATCGAGGGACTGGTCGAGGTCGAGGAGCAGCTTTTCGTGGTCGACGAGCTGGCTCGAGTGCGTGTCGTAGCCCCCCTGCTGGACGAAGAAGACTCGCGGGCCGACATCGGCGATGAGCACGGCCGCCGTCAATCTCAGGCCATAGAGACCGGTTTCCTCCGGATACGCGACCGTCGAAGTGTACGAGGCGAAAGCCGCCTGGATGGTTTCGGCATCGGCCAGCGTGACCTCGCCGACGTGGCTGACGTAGTCGCGGTTGGGCGCGCCGCCGGGGTTGAACAAGGCCCTGGTTGACGCCGCGACGTTCGGATCGTCATGCGGATAGTTGAACGAGCCGGGGTCGCCGACGACGGGAGTCGTGACGAACTCGCTGTGAAAGGCCGCGACATCGCCGCTCACGCAGATCGCATGGAGGGCATCGGCATCCTGCCTGTAGAGCTGGTCGAGGGCCCGGCCGAGCCAGCCGGTGGCCTCCGCCTCGGGCTCGTGAACGGCCTTCTCCCAGATGTCGTCCGAGCGGAAGTGCGACATGTCGGGACCGGGGTACCCGACGCCCTGCACGATCGCGAGCTTCCCGGAATCGAGATAGCCGTGGAGGTGAGACAGGCTCGGATGAAGGCCGGTCTTCGAGTCGATCGGAAGGAGTTGCGCGCCAGTGAGCCCGATGCGCGGACGGGCGGCACGATAGGCCGGATCGGCGAACGGGACGATCGTGTTCAATCCGTCGTTTCCTCCCGCCATGTTCACGACGACGAGGACGGTCTCCGACGCAGCGGCCTTGCGGGCCGAGCGGCCATCCCGGAAGATGCCGGCCGCGGCCCAGTGCGGCCTCGCCGCGAGCGCCGCGGCCGTCATGCAGGAGCGCGTGATCAGGGATCGCCGATCGAAGGCCATGGCTTCTCCTACTGGAGCTGATACTCCGGGCTCGACATCAGAAGATAGAGCGCGCCGCGCCCGAGGTAGTCGTAGTCGAAGGCATCGGGCGTCCAGACGAATTGGTCGTCGTTGGCGGCGATGTACGTGCGCAGCGTGTTCCGCAGGGCATCCGGCAGCGGGGTCATGTTGAGTTGCTCGGCGAGAAAGTCGATCAGCTCGTCGGCGTTCGCGAACCTCCTCCCGCCGAAGAACCCGCCGATGTCCCAGCGGAAGTTCGAGTAGGCAGCGACGTCGCCCATTCGAGCGCGCTGATGGACGAGCGAGTAGGCGAACCCGATTCGATTGATGTAGGCCTGCGTCTGAATCCAGGTCCGTCCGCCCTTCCAGCCCGCGACGTTCGGCGGGAAGAAGGGGACCTGACCCATCGCATTCGAAAAGTTCATGTAGTCCACCGCGTCCGATTCGGCTCCCAGGGACCGGTACGCTCCGACGACGAGCTCGATGGGAGACTTGATCATGTCGGGCGCGTCCGCGGTCTGGTCGAAGTCGTCGGAAAGGAAGATCCGCCGAACGATCTCTCGAATGTCGCCCGCGCTGGAGGCGAACAGGTCCCGAAGGTCCTGGGCGAGGGCCGCAGAGGGATCGCTGCCCAGAAAGGAGCGCGCCAGCTTCGCGGTGATGAAGGCGGCCGTCTCCGGGCGCGCCGCGAGGATGTCGACGATGTCCTCGCCCTTGAAGGCCCCGCGGTTTCCGAGGAACACCTTCGGGCCAGAGTCGTGGTACTCCGGCTCGAAGTAGAAGCGGCCACGCGGATCGTAGTAGTCCAGCGTCCAGCCCGTAAGAGCCCGCGCCGCCTCCGTCACGTCCGCCTGCGTGTAGTTGCCATGGCCCATCGTGAACAGCTCCATCACCTCGCGCGCGAAGTTCTCGTTGGGGGCGTCCTTGACGTTGCTCACGTTGTCGAGCCAGATCAGCATCGCCGGGTCGCGCGACACCGCGAGCAGAAGATCTCCGAAGCGCCCCATTGCGAGATTCCGGAAGATCTGGTTCTGCGCGTACATCAGCTCAGGGAAGAACACCTTGTTGATGGACGTCGCGAAGTGGTTGTGCCAGAAGAGCGTCATCTTTTCCTGGAGCGGACGGGGCCCGTGTTGCATCCGAAGGAACCACCAGCGGGGCAGAAAGTAGCGTTTCTCGTCCCGAAGCGCCTCCGTCGAACCCTCGAGGTCGAAGCCGAACAGGTCGAGGTAGGCATCGAGGTCGGACGTCGAAATCGCGTCGTAGTCGACCAGATGCGAGACCGCCCCTTCGCGCCCGAGGGAGACGGCGCGATCGAGCTCCTCTGGCGTTCCGCCGAACCCGGCCCTCCGGTACAGATGAGCCGCGCGTTTTCGGTCCCAGGAAGGCGGTGCCATGCTCGTCTCCTCCGCGTCTCAGAAGGCCGACATGTCGGCCACGCTCGCCAGGTCTCCGCTGGCGTTGTCGTATCTCTTCACAGCTCCCGTCTGCGTGTCGGTGATCGTGATCGTGTACTGGACGTTCGAGAGCGCCCCGTAGAGAACCCAGAACTTGCCGTTGACGCCTCGCCCGTCGAGCACCTTCACGCATCAGCTCGACGTTCGTGCTGCTGAAGAACCAGAAATAGCCCGTGTCCGACGTGGCGGGGACGGCCGTGCCGTGACCCGACCTGCCCCGGCACGGCACGGCCCAGTCGACGGCGACCTGGAATCGCTCGTGGTTGAGGCAGAGTGTCTGGCCTCCCGTCTCGCAGGGACCGGCCGCTTCGGCCACGAGACGGCGCGATCGCGTCCGTCAGGGTCGCGTACATCGCGTAGAGCTCGGCGGCTGACCTCGAGTCGATCCTCGCGCCGGTCTCGCCCGACCGTGTCACTTCCGATCCCGCGGCTCGCGATCGAGTCCGCAAACGCCGTCGTGTCGGCGAATGACCGGAGCGTCCCCGCCGGGTTCGCATAGGTCTGGACGGTGCCCGTGTCGGTGTCGGTCACCGTGATCGTGTACTCGACGTTCGTGAGAGCCCCGTAAACACCCACGTGTAACCGTTCACCGCGCGGGCGTCCAGGACCTTGACGACGAGCTCGACGTTGGCGTCGTTGAAGAACCAGAAGTAGCCGGTGTCTCCGGAGAGCGGCACGGCCGTTCCGACGCCGCTTCTCCCCTGCGAAGGGACTCGCCAGGCGACCCGGACCGAGAACTGGCGACTGTTCAGGCAAAGCGTCGTCGCGTTCGCAATGCATTCGCTGCTCGCCTCGGAAAGGCCGGCCGGCAGCCGAGTCACGAAGCCGTCGCCTCCGAAGAACGCGTCGCCGCCGGCATAGCCGGCCTGTGAGCCTCCCGCTGCGCCGGGAAGGTCGGGCGAGGTCGTCATGCCCGCGACGAGGACCTGGCCTCCGACCGGCTGGATGGCGACCGCGGCGGGCACGTCGTCGCCGGCGCCGCCCAGATAGGTCGCCTGAACGAACCGCGTGAGCTTCGGATCGAGCCTGGCGACGAAGGCGTCGTCGCCGCCGCCGTGAGTGGACTGTGCCGCGCCGGACCGTGCCCGGCAGGTCGGTCGAGTACGTCTCGCCGGTGACGTAGACGTCCCCCCGTGTCGGGTGGACGGTGACGCCGTACGCGTAGTCGGCGTCGGTCCCGCCGAGATAGCTGGCCTGCAGGAGCTCGGTCAGCTCCGCGTTGAAGCGCTCGACGAAGGCGTCTGTTTCACCGGCCGCGACAGGCTGCGCTCCCCCGTCCGTACCGGGAAGATCGATCCAGTCAGTCCAGCCCACGACATAGATCTCGCCGCTGCCGGGATGGATGGCGATGCCAAGAGCGTCGTTGGAGCCGCTCGAGCCGATGTACGTGCTCTGAATCACGTGGGTCAGCGAAGGGTCGAGACGAGCGACGAACCCGTTGGGATTGAGGGTGAACGGGTACCACGCCGCGTTCGCGCCGCCGACGGCGCCCGGGAAGTCGAATGCCCGCGTCTGCCCCGCGACGTAGATATCGCCGTTCAACGGATGAATCGCCAGCGCGTGGAGGAATTCGGTCCGGTCCCCGCCCAGGTACGTCGCCTGGAGAAGCGTGCCCAGTGTCGGATCGAGACGGGCGATGAAGCCGTCGCGCTGAACGTAACGGTCCTCGCTGGCGGGCGAAGGCTGCGCGCCCCCGTCGGTGCCCGGGAAATCGGTCGAGATCGCCTGGCCTGCCACGTAGATCTCGCCGCTTGCGGGATGGATCGCGATCGCGACGATCCGGTCGAGATCGCCGCCGCCCAGATACGTGGAACCGAGCAGCTGCGCCAACGTCGGATCGAGCCGGGCGACGAACCCGTCGTCGCTGCCCGCGTTGGCCGGCTGTGCGCCGGCGACCGTGTCCGGAAGATCGGTCGAGGACGTGAAGCCGGCGACGTAGACATCGCCGCTTGCCGGATGCACGGCCACGCCGAGGATTTCGTCTCCGTGGGTGCCGCCGAAATACGTCGCATGAAGAAGCCGCGTGAGCGTCGGATCGAATCGGGCCACCATGCCGTCGACGCCGCGGCCGCTCGTCGAGAAGGTGTACCCGGCGACGAGCACGTCGCCGCTCGACGGGTCGATCGCGATGGCGTTGATGGAGTCCGGGTTCGCTCCGCCGATGTAGCTGGATTGCAGGACGGGGTCGACGACGAGGGGCGTCGCGCGGTCGTACGCACCGACGCGGAAGCCGTACGTCGACCCGTGAAAGTCATACGTAACGGAGACCGGACGGCGCACGCCATCCCGTTCCTGATAGGCGAACGGCGGGGAGAACCGGACCCGGCTGCTGCCCGCCCCGGCCACGAGGGCGCCGTCGGGAGCGATGGCAAGCGGCCCGACTCCGTCCACGCGCAAGCGGATCCGGCCGACGCTCGCTCCCGGCAGGATCGTGAAGACCTTCTCGACGTTTCGGGCGTGGGCGCGCAGCACGACCGAGACGCCGGGCCATGCCTCGCCGAGGCTCACCTCTTCAAAGGTCGGCAGGTCGCACTGCCAGCGGCGGGGGTCATTGCCCAGGAAATAGCTGACGCCTGTCTGCGCGCGGGCTCCCGCAGTCGGGAAGACCTTCGCGCCAACGAGAGTCTCCGTCAGTCTGGCGCCGGCGGCTCGCGCATTCTCCTGCCCCGGATCACGACCCCGATGCTCGGCCGGCAACGAATACGCGAGCCTGCCGTCGTGCCCGACGAACACCGTCCCGAAGAATGTCGATGCCGAAAAACCGACACTCCGGGGCAGTTGGCCCTTGTTCTGGACGAAGGGAACCCGTACCCGCGCGAGGCGTTCGAGCTGTCCTCCGTCCGGCACTGTCGATCCGGCGAACGCCGGGACCGCTCCGAGGAGGCCCAGAACGGCAATCCGCAGGGAACGGCCCAGGTACGTCTGCCGTTCGACACCAGCGGGTTGTGCCTCATCGTGTTTTCTTCCCATCCCTGTAAGAGGCGTGAACGCTGGAGAAAACCCGTCATCGCTGGGCTGGCCAGCACCGGGAGACGCGTTTGCCCCTTTGATAGACTTCTGATCAGTCCGAGTCTCGATGGCGAAGGCAGAACACAGGGGCGCCAGAGCACTCGCCCCTCCGGGCGAGGTCACCCGGCTGCTGCTCGCCTGGAGGCAGGGAGAGCGCGATGCCCTGGACAGACTCATCCCGCTCATCTACGACGAGCTTCATCGCATGGCGGAGCGCTATCTACGGCGGGAGCGAGTCGGGCACACGCTTCAGCCGAGCGCGATTGTGAACGAGGCCTACCTCAGACTCCTCGGACGCCAGCAGGCCGACTGGCAGAATCGAGCGCACTTCTTCGCCGTAGCCGCCCAGTCGATGCGGCGCATCCTCGTCGAACACGCGCGTCGCCGGGACACTAAAAAACGGGGCGGCCAGGGAGCCCGGTACCTTCTCGATACGGTCGTCATGACCGAGCCCCGCGCGGTCGATCTGATCGCGGTCGACGACGCGCTCGTCAAGCTTTCCGACCTCGACCCGGAACAGGGCCGGGTCGTCGAGTTGCGCTTCTTCGGGGGCCTGACCGAGGAGGAGACGGCGGAGGCCCTCGAGGTTTCCACCGCCACCGTTCATCGAAAGTGGCTCCTGGCGAAGGCGTTCCTGCATCGAGAGCTGTCGCGCTCGTCCGGATGACTCCCGATCGCTGGCGCCGCGTCCAGGAGCTCTTTGCCGCGGCAACGGCGCTGGATGCGCAGGCGCGCGCGGCGTATCTCGAGGAGGCCTGCCGGGACGATCTCGAGCTCAGAACGGAGGTCGAGTCGCTTCTCTCGTCCCTCGGTGCGGCCCCGTCGGGCTTTCTGGAATCGCCTGCGATCGACGCGCTGCCGGCGCTCTCGCCGACCCGGTCGGTCCGTAAAGGAATGCACCTGGGCCCTTACGAGGTCCTCGCACCCCTCGGCGCGGGCGGCATGGGCGAGGTGTACCGGGCCCGCGATCCAAGGCTCGGGCGCGAGGTCGCGATCAAGGTCCTGCCGGCGGAGTTCTCTTCCGATCCGGACCGCCTGAAGCGTTTCGAGAAGGAGGCGCGCTCGGCGTCCGCCCTCAATCATCCCAACATCGTCACGATCCACGACACCGGGGCGTCGGAAGGGGCGGCGTGGATCGCGATGGAGCGTATCGAGGGAGAGACCCTGCGCAAGATCCTCTCCGGCGGCGCGATGCCGGTCCGCAAGCTGCTACCGATCGCGATACAGGTCGCAAGTGGTCTGGCCAAGGCGCATGAGGCCGGGATCGTACACAGGGACCTCAAGCCCGAGAACGTGATGGTGACGACGGATGGGCTCGTGAAGATCCTCGACTTCGGACTGGCCAAGCCCGCCACGGGCCGGCCGGCACGCCGCAAGGCGCCGCACGTGCCGGAGACGGCGACGAGCCCCGGCATGGTGATCGGAACTCTCGGCTACATGTCTCCCGAGCAGGCGACCGGAGCGTCCGTCGACTTCCGTTCCGACCAGTTCTCGTTCGGATCGATGCTCTACGAGATGGTCACCGGACAGCGCGCTTTCCACCGGAAGACCGGCGTCGACACTCTCGCGGCTATCATCAACGACGAGCCCGAGTCGATCGGCGCGATCCGCCCCTCGGTGCCCGCGCCGTTGCGCTGGATCCTGGAGCGTTGCCACGCCAAAGAACCCCAGGGGCGCTATTCGTCCACCGAGGACCTCGCCCGCGATCTGGCGGCCGTCCGCGATCATTTGTCGCAGATCTCGGAGACGTCACTCGCCGCGCCCGCCTCGAGGCGCCGCCGCGTCATCATGGCCGCGGGGCTGATCGTCGCGATGGCCGCAGCGTTCCTCGCCGGCCAGTTTTCGTGGCGCGCTCCTTCTCCCCTGTTTCACCGTCTCACCTTCCGCCGGGGTTTCATTCCATCCGCACGTTTCGGGGTCGACAGCAAGACCGTCGCATACAGCGCAGCCTGGGACGGCGGGCCGCCCGAGCTCTATTCGACGCGCTCGGACTCTCCGGAGTCACGCCCGCTCGGCCTGGGTACGGCCACGCTCCTCGCGATTTCCTCGACCGGCCAGATGGCAATCGCTCGGGCTCCCGAGATATACGCGGCCACAGGCTATTACCGGGGCATGCTCGCTCAGGCATCCCTGGGCGGAGGTGCCGCGCGAGACATTCTCGAAGACGTGATGTCTGCCGATTGGGACCGCACCGCAACCCAAATCGCGGTCGTTCGCATGCCGGCCAGAATCGCACGCCTCGAGTTTCCGCCGGGCCGAGTGTTGTACGAAAGCAAGCTTGGGTACATCACCAACGTGCGAATTTCCCCAAAGGGGGATCGCATCGCCTTCATCGACCATCCGAGGTGGTCGGACGACCGGGGTCTCGTTGCCGTCGTGGACCTTCAGGCCAAAGCGACTCCGCTCACCGAGGTCTGGGAGACGGCCAATAGTCTCGCCTGGTCGCCCGGAGGCGACGAGGTCTGGTTCACGGCCACCCGATCGGGCTCCGCGACCGATCTCTATGCGGTCAACCTGGCGGGGCGGCAGCGAGCGATCCAACGCACCGGGACGAGGATGGTGATTCAGGACATCTCGCAGGACGGCCGCGTCCTGCTCACCGAAAACAATCTGCGCTACGCCATCACCGGGCTCTCCATGGAAGACGGCAAGGAGCGGGATCTGAGTTGGCTCGAATACTCGGTTCTGACTCCGGGAGCGCTCTCCGCCGACGGGAGCGAGTTCGTCTTCTGTGAAGAGACCGAAACCAATGGCCCGGACTACGCCGCCTGCATCCGAAAGGTGGACGGATCGCCTCCCGTACGTCTCGGAGAAGGGCTGCCGACGAGCCTGTCTCCGGACGGCAAGTGGGTGATCGCGGTACGCCCCAGCTCGCCCGGCATCGAGCTGCTGCCGACCGGCGCCGGGCACAAAAAGCGTCTCGAGCCCCATGGTTTGGAGCAGAACTGGGGCAGGTGGTTTCCTGACGGGAAGCAGGTCCTCGTCTGGGGAAACCCGCCCGGCAGGCCGGAGCGGTCCTACATCGAATCCGCCGACGGGGGCCCTCCGAGGCCCCTCACGCCCGAAGGCGTCATCGGCATCATGATTTCCTCGGATGGAAAGCGGGTCATCGCGACCGGGCCCGAGCGAGGCGTCCTCTCCGTCTATCCGGTCGCAGGCGGTGAGCCGACCACTCTTCCCGGGCTCGAAAAAGGGTACTGGCCGATTCAGTGGGGCGATGACGGCGAGACCGTCTACGTGCATCAGGAAAATTCGCGCCTGGTCTATCGGGTCAACACCGTGACGGGAAAGCGAACACTCTGGAAGGAACTCTCACCCGCGGATCCCGCAGGCGTCGTCTCGATCGAGAACGTCGAGGTCGCGCGAGACGGCAGCCGGATCGTCTACGGCTACTCGCGCATCATGTCCGACCTCTTCGTCGTCGACGGACTGAAGTAGAGCGGATCGCGAGCCCTCGGTGGTCAGGAAGGCTTGCGCGCCTGCGACTCCTCGACCAGCCGGTTGGCCCGCCGGACCAGCGCGGCCAGCTTTTCGCGGCACTGGAACTGATCGCCGATCGGGACCTCCCAGAAAACCCAGGACTTGGAGAAGACCGCCTCCGCGAGGGAAGGCTCGGTCTCGTCGATGCCCTCGTTGCGTCCCTCGCGGATCATCGCGCGCCGCGCCTCGCGAAGCGCTTCCAGCCGTTCCGGATCGTCCGCGCCGAGGCGGAAGACGAGGGTGGTCTTTCCATCCGCAGCTTTGCGCCGATCCGCCGGCGCCGTGATTTCCGAAAAGTCGATCGTTGCCGCTGGAACCCCTGACGCCTGCGAGGCCAACGCGTTCATGGCTGCTCCTCCGACTCCACGACGAGGATGGCCGACCGGCGATCGGGGGCGATGATGCAAAGCCATCAAATAGGAGGACGAAGACGGTAAAGAACCGTGGCGAGAGGCGGGCGGGTCGAACCGTCGGTCCCTGCGTCTCACCACCCTGCCCATCGTCCATACTCCTCGAAATTCGTAAACGCGAGGAGGCGTGTCAAAGATTGCAGGGCACGCCCCGCGCTTCGTGGACTCGTATACTCATGCGGATCAGATCCCCATGACAGCACGGCTTGGAAGGCTCGACGTGGCTCGCTCGCCGAGCGCGGCCCGTGCGGATCGGGCCGTCGCGTGGGGAGGGCCTTCCTCGGTCTCCATTCCGGCGACGCTCGTCCTTCTTTGTCCCGGTCTTGCCGAAGTCGTTCGGGCCGCCGTCAACACATGGACGAGCAACGGGCCGGAGGGCGGGCTGATCCGCGCGCTGGCTGTCGATCCCAAGACTCCCGCCACGCTCTACGCCAGTACCTCCTTCGGCGGCGTCTTCAAGAGCACCGATGGCGGGGGTCGATGGACGGCCATCAACACCGGGCTGACCAGCGACGTCGTCGTTCCGCTCGCCATCGATCCCTCCGCGCCCGCCACCGTCTATGCCGGTACGGTCGGGAAGGGCGCCTTCAAGAGCACCGATGGCGGCGGGCACTGGACCGCGATCAACACGGGCCTGACGAGCAACGTCGTCCTTGCCCTCGCGATCGACCCTTCGGCGCCCTCGACGCTCTATGCCGGAACGAGCCGCGGCGTCTTCAAGAGCACCGACGGCGGGGGAAACTGGGCAGCCATCAACGCGGGAATGACCGTCACGAGCACCTCCGGTGTCAGTGCCCTGGCCATCGATCCTTCGACGCCGGCGACACTCTACGCCGGCACATCGGGCGGAGGCGTCTTCAAGAGCACCAACGGCGGCGGGAGCTGGACGGCCATCAACACCGGGCTGACCAGTACCTCCGTCAGTGCTCTGGCGATCGATCCCTCGGCGCCGGCGACGCTCTACGCCGGCCTGTCGTACAACGGCGTCTTCAAGAGCGCGGATGGCGGGGCGAGCTGGACAGCCGTCAACTCGGGTCTGACCAACAAGAATGTCTATGCGCTCGCCATGGATCCTTCGGCGCCCGCCACGCTCTACGTCGGCACGAACCGCGGCGGCGCATTCAAGAGCACCGATGGCGGGAACAGCTGGGCCGTCATCAACACGGGCTTGAGCGACAGCCACGTCGCTGCCCTCGCCATCGATCCGTCGGCGCCCGCTACCCTCTACGCCGGCACATTCGCAGGCGTGTTCAAGAGCACCGATCGCGGGGGCGGTTGGACGGCCACCAACACGGGTCTGGCCGCCACCGTCGTCACGTCCCTGGCCATCGACCCTTCGGCGCCCGCCACGCTCTACGCGGGTACGGGCGCCGACGGAGTCTTCAAGAGCACCAATCGCGGGGGCAGCTGGACGGCCGTCAACACGGGCCTGACCGACACGCCTCGCGTCAACGCCCTGGTCATCGATCCCGCGGCGCCGGCCACGCTCTACGCGGGCACGATCGCCGGCGTCTTCAAAAGCACGGACGGCGGAGGACGGTGGACGGCCATCAAGGAGGGCCTCACCGGCGCCGGTGTCAATGCCCTGGCCCTGGGTCGTTCGGCGCCAGCCACGCTCTACGCCGGAACGAACCGCGGCGTCTTCAAGAGCGTCGACCGCGGTGAAAATTGGACAGCGATCAGCACGGGCCTGACCACCCTCGATGTCCGCTCCCTGGCCATCGATCCCTCGAACTCCGCCACGCTCTATGCCGGCACGAACGGTCCCTTCCTGTTCACAAGCAGCGGAGTCGTCACGCCCTCCAACGCAGGCGGAGTGTTCAAGAGCACCAACGCCGGCGCCAGCTGGGTCCATGTCGGCCTGAGCGGCACGGTCTGGGCTCTGGCGATCGATCCTGCGGCGCCCGCCACGCTCTACGCCGGCACGCACGAGAACGGAGCCTTCAAGAGCACCGACGGCGGGGAACGCTGGACCAATACCGGCCTGGCCGCAAAGCCTGTCTTCGCGCTGGCCATCGATCGCTCGGCGCCCTCCGCTCTCTACGCCGGCACGGGCGATGGCGGCGTCTTCCATAGCCTGGACGCCGGGGGCGGCTGGACGGCCATCAACACGGGTCTGACCAACACCGACGTCCGGGCACTGGCGATCGATCCGTCGAGCCCGGCCGCCACGCTGCACGCCGGCACGAACGGCGGCGGCGTCTTCGACTGCCGTTGCGACATGGCGCCGCGGGGTCCCGGCGACTCCCCGTCCGGTCGAACCACGACACTAGACGCAGGACCGTCCGACGAACCCGGGATTCGCGGGGACAGTGGGAGTCGCCGCCTCACGCAGAGACGCTCCCCCGGCCGCTCGCCGATCGAATCATTCGCCGAACCGCTATGCTCGCACGTGTGAGGCGCGTCGCGGCAATGCTCTGTCTCGGCGTTGCGCGCGCGGCCGTGGCCCAGGACCCGGGCCCGATTCAAGACAACAGTTTTCTGGTGGAGGAGGCATACAACCAGGATCCGGGCGTCGTACAGCACCTGCAGCTCTTCCTCTGGAACTGGAAATCGGGAGGTTGGGCGTGGACCTTCACGCAGGAATGGCCCGTGCCTCGCCAGACCCATCAGCTTTCGCTGACAGTGCTCCTCGCGCGCGTGGAGCGTGACCAGGGAGACGCCACGGGGTTGGGTGACCTGGCCCTGAATTACCGCTATCAGCTCATCGGCGGCAGCGACGCGAAGGTTGCGGTCGCGCCGCGGCTGTCGGTGTTCTTTCCGACCGGCAGCTACGCGCGCAGCCTCGGAGCCGGGTCCGCGGGGCTTCAGTTCTTGATCCCCGCCAGCTTCGTGCTTTCCGATCGGTTCGTGACTCACTGGAACGCGGGCGTAGCCTGGACACCTCAGGCGCGGGACGAACAGGGAGATGAAGCCGCGCTCGTGATCCCGAGCGCGGCGGCCAGCCTGATTTTTCTCGCGAAGCCCAACTGGAACGTGCTCCTCGAGTCGCTGTGGGTGCGGGCGCAGTCGGTCACCGGCCAGCACTCGGTGGAGGTCGGCGAGACCTTTTTCATCAGTCCGGGTTTCCGATACGCCTGGAACCTGAAGAGCGGGCTCCAGATCGTGGCGGGCCTGGGCGTCCCGATCGGCCTGGGCCCCAGCCACGGGAAATACTCGATGCTCTTCTATCTGAGCTTCGAGCATCCGTTTGCCACGGTTGCGCGCTGACTCTACGCGTTCTTTCGCAACACCCACAGGGCGCTCGAGTCTCTCCACGACCGAGACGGCCCAGCTTCCGGGGGACCCCGCCGCGGTGCTTGGGTGGTGGGAGGTGAGGGGATCGAACCCCCGACCACCTGCGTGTAAAGCAGGCGCTCTACCGCTGAGCTAACCTCCCGTCGCATTCGAAAAGCGGCGCGGAGGGAATCGTACCGCTCCAGCGAGGGGGCGTAGCGGCTGCCGGGATAGGATTCGCACCCTAACAGGAGACCAAGATCCATGAGACAGCTCCGCCGTCTCTCGGCCATCGTCGGAACATGCGCAGCCCTGGCGATCCCGGCCTCCGTCCCGGCTCAAACCGCTGCCACCCCGCCCTCGATCATGACCCCGGACAAGGTCCAGACCCGGATCGGCACGCTCGACTTCAAGGACGGCGCGCCGAGCAAGGAGACCGTGGACAAGGTCTACGACAACCTCGACCTGACGCACGCGGTCGACGCCTTCCTCAACACCTTCCAGGGCGCGAGCACGTACGCCATCAACCAGGGCTTTCTCGCCGCTGGGGTTCAGGACAACCAGATCGCGATCTTCTCGGAGTTCATGGACTCCAAGTCCCTCTTCCTCACGGCCAACGCCGACACGGTCTATTTCGTCGGCATGCTCAACCTGACGAAGGGCCCGATGGTGCTCGAGGCGCCTCCGGGCGCGCTCGGCACGCTCGACGACATGTGGTGGCGCTGGGTCATCGACTTCGGCGCTCCCGGTCCCGACCGCGGCGAAGGCGGGAAGTATCTCGTCCTGCCGCCGGGCTACGACGGGCCGGTCCCGGAGGGCGGATTCTACGTCGCCCGCGCGCGCACGACTCGCGTTCTGATCCTCGGACGGTCCTTCATCGAAAAGGACGACCCGAAGTCCACCGTCGAGCTCATCAAGAAGTCCTGCAAGATCTACCCCTACACGCAGGGAGCGGTGGGAACGAGCATCGCGGAAGTCCTCACCGGCAAGTACAGCATCGCGAAGGCGACGCCGCCTCCGCCGACCGTGTTCGTCAACGTCAGCGGCAAGGCCTTCAACACCATCCCGCCGAACGATTACGGCTTCTGGGAGATGATCAACGCCCTCGTTCAGCAGGAGTCGGCCGACGCGCTCGACCCGGAGCTCATGGGCCAGCTCGCCGCGGTCGGCATCGTGAAGGGCAAGCCCTTCGCGCCCGACGCCCGCATGAAGAAGATCCTGACCGACGCGGCGATGCTCGGCAACGCGACGGCCCGCAGCCTGCTTCTCAACCCGCGCGCGGCGGAGGGCTTCGCGTACTACCCGGGTTCCGCCTGGATGAACATGATGTGGGTCAGCGGCTACGACTTCGAGACGCCCCCGCCGATGGTCACGCGCGAGGGAATCAAGCCCTACCCTCCCACGGGCGCGACCACGTTGAATGCGCGGTCGGCCTTCTTCTACGGCGTCACGGGAATCACTCCCGCGATGTGCATGCGGATCCCGGGGATCGGATCCCAGTACCTGTTCGCGACGCTGGACGCGGAGAAGAAGTACTTCGACGGCGGCAAAGACGTACAAGGTCACGCTGCCCCCGAACATCCCGCAGGCGAAGTTCTGGTCCTTCACGCTCTACGACAACCAGACCCGCTCGATGCTCGACACGCCCCAGCGCTACCCGCGGGCCGGAAGCCAGGGCTATCCGTCGCCGGCCGCCGAGGCGAACGCCGACGGCTCGACGACGATCTACTTCGGCCCGAAGCAGCCCGACGGCGTCAAGCGCGGCAACTGGATCCAGACGATGCCGGGCAAGGGCTGGTTCACGATCCTGCGCCTCTACAGTCCGCTCGAGCCGTTCTTCACGAAGGAGTGGAGGCCGAGCGAGATCGAGCCGGTGAAGTAGCCTTCGAGCCAGAAACAACGGAAGGACGGCGTTCTCCTGCGGTCCGGGCGGGGCGAACTCGCCGGCGCCGCCCCGGCGGAGACGTGGACAGCCTTCCGTTTTCCGCAGGCGTCTTTTCCAAGCGACGTTCGATCACGACGGGCGGAAAGATTTCTTTTCCGCAGTCGGGAACTTTTCCGCAGGTCCATGGAAAATCCACGACCTTGCGGAGAATGATGCGCGTGCCGCGCCGCCGAGTGTACGATCCGCGCAATTCACTTCGGAGGTGGCGATGGGCACTCGCGACAGGGCGCTTCACCCGACACCCTGGCACGTCGAAGGCAAATGGATCGTCGACGCGGAAGACTTTCCGGTCGGCAGCCTGTTCACGGCCGAGGACGCGGAGCGAGCTGCGGCCGCGGTGAACGCTTGCGCGCGGGTCCCGGTGGCGACGCTCAAGGGCGGGGTTGTCGAGCGTCTGATCGAGGAACACGCCGACGTACTCGAAGCAGAAGTGCCGCGCTCCCGGGAGGATTCGCCGTCGCATTGAGGGCGTGCGCCTCACGGCGCCGTAGTTCAGCCGCGATCCGCGTGAAGCAATCTGCCGCCTCGCGGCGACAGATTGCATTCACGTGGACGCGATGAGATTCAGCTCGACGGGAACATGGGCGAGCTCAACCCCATTTCGGCCGCGGCCAGCTTTCTCTTCGCCTTCCGGACGACCCGGCGAGCGCCGGTCCTCTTCACGGCCCGGCGGACCCGGGCGCGACCCGCCGCCTTCCGCACGCCGCGCCGCACGGCGGCTTTCTTGACGGTGCGGCGCACCCTGGCGCGCCCCACGGCCTTGCGGACACCGCGGCGAGCCGCGGCCTTCCGGACGACGACCCGGCGCAGCCTGGCGCCCTTCCGGGCGCGGCGGCGTGAGACTCTCCTGACGATCCGGCGAAGCCGCCTGCGAGCCACGGCCTTCCGAACCCCGCTGCCGGTCACAGCCCTCTTCGCGACGCGCCTGGCTCTGCGTACCCTGCGAACGACCCTCCGCAGCCTCCTCCTCGCAACTCCCCGTCTCACCGTCTTTCTCATCGTCATCGTTGGTTCTCCTTGTTAAGGGTTCAGGGCGGATGAACCCGGTCCCGGACGCCGCCCAAACTTCCGCGACGGTGCCTCCATCGGGCGGCGCTCGTGTCGGGGGCCGTCTTCGCGCCGGCCTCTCCGCAGGAGCCATTGCGGCTTCACCCATAAGCTCGACGATCGTCGGTATCGCCCGATCGCTCTTCGATCTCGCCCGCTGGCCGGGACCCTGCAGATCGGCGGGGTCGGACTTGGACGCCGCGTCGCCGTCAATCTACATCCAATCGAGCGCATGCAACCGCGATTTCACATCGGCAAGCACACTTGCGTCGCCGATACCGCGGCGCCTCGCGTCCCGGTGAAGGCTTGCGGCGAGCGCGAAGGAGTGAGCTAGATCGCGATCGAGGCGAAGCGCTCGATGTCGCCGACCGGCATGGGGCGCGCGAGCAGGAAGCCCTGGCCGTAGGGCACGCCCGAGCGACTGCAGGACGCGGAGCTCCTCGCGAGTCTCGATGCCCTCGGCGATGACCTTCGTGTGCATCTTGCGCGCGAAGCTCATGAGGGCCTCGAGCAGGTCCTGCTTGACCTGGCGCCGGTCGATGCCGCGCACGAAGACGTTGTCGAACTTCAGGTAGTCGGGCTCGATGTCGGCGAGCGAGGAGAGGTTCGAGTACCCGGTGCCGACGTCGTCGACGGCGATGCGGAAGTTCTGGGACCGGAACTTCGAGAGCACTTCGCGGAAGAGACCTTCGTAGACGGCGTACGTGCGCTCGGTGATCTCGAGGACGATGCGGTCGGGCTCGAGCCCGAGGGCCGTGACCTGGTCGCGGAACAGCGGCCCCAGAAACTCCGGGTCCGAGGCCGCCGCCGGAGACAGGTTGAGGAAGATCTGCCGGCGGTTGTGCCCCTGGGCCGCCGCCTCGAGCGAGCGCTGGCGGCAGACGCGCTCGAGCGGGACGAGGAGCTCCGTCCGCTCGGCGAGCGAGAAGAGCGTCTCGCCGCTCTCGAACTCGCTGCCGCGCGGCCCGCGCGAGAGCGCTTCCATGCCGATCATGTTGCCGGTCGCCAGGTCGAACACCGGCTGGAACACGGGCTGGATGTCGCGGCGCGAGATGACGTCCTGGAGGAGCTCGCCGCCCCGGATCTCCTGGCGCACGGTCTGCCGCGTGACCTGGTCGCGCGCTTCCTGGACGCCGCGGTAGACGAGCCGCTCGACGCGGTGCTTCGGGTCCTTCATGATCCGCGCCGCGCCCACGAAGGAGCGGAACCGCGCGGACACGTCGGCGCGCTCGGCGAGGTACCCCCGGATCAGCTGATCGAGCTCGGCCGCCTTCTGCCCGAGCGCCGTCGGGCCTTCCATCGAGGCGCCGGCCTCCGGGCTGACGAACAGGATGATCTCGTCGGAGCGCACGTTGGGCAGGCAGAAGGTCCCCTGGGGCACGATGCCGTCGGTCTGGAACGCCTTCAGCCGCCGCACGAAGTCGAGCAGGAGATCGTCGTAGGCCTCCCAGCCCCAGACTTCCTCGACGTGGCCCTCGGAGCTCGGCCGGAAGACGAGGACGGAGATCGAGCCCGTCTCCTCGAGCCAGCCCTTGAGATCGTCGGTGAGGACCGCGACCGTCGGGAGACCGGTCTCGCGGTCGTACAGCCGGGTCCGCTCCTTGAACCACTTGCCGCGCAGAGCGACCAGCTCGCTCTGTTTGCTCGTCGTCGTCGTCTTAGTCATGGACCGTGACCTGCCCGGTGAGATGTCAGGATAGCACCGCCTCAGGCGCCGGAAGTGACCGGCAGGGCCCGGTCATCCTGAAGTCGGGCGATCCCGTCGTCGCTTCCGAGCACCACCACGACGTCGCCGTGCTCGAATCGATCCGGGGGCTCCGGCACGAAGCGCCGTTCGAACCCGTCGCGCCCCATCCGCTTGACCGCGAGAACGGAGACGCCGTAACGCGCGCGCAGGCCCGCCTCGGCCATCGTCCGGCCCGCCAGCGCCGCCGGGATCTCGAGCTCGACGAGGTGGTGCTTCTCGGGAAGCTCCAGATAGTCGATTTCGCCGCCCTCCTCGCCGAACGTGCGGACCGGCGTCACGAGCCGGTTGCGCCGCAGGACCTCGCTGTCGAAAGCCGCGAGGAGGTCGCGCTGCGTGACGATCCCGAGGAACTTCCGGCTGGCCTCCGATTCGACGACGGGCAGCTGCCCGACGTCGCGGAACCAGAGCTTTTCGTTGACGGAGGTCAGCGGCTCGTCCGGCGTCGCGAACGGGATCTCGGTGACGAGGTCCGCGGCGATGACGAGGTTCGAGAGCTCCCGCTCGGGGAAGGACTCCTTGATGTCGTGGATGTCGACCACGCCGAGCAGCCTCCCCTCCTCGTCGCCGATGTAGAGAAAGAGGCTCCGGGACGACAGGAAGCGGGAGACGATCTCCGGCAGCGGCGTCGTCCGCGGGACGAGCACCACGTCGCGGCGCATGATGTCGGAGACCTTGAGGCTCGCGAGGGCCGTCGCCTCCGGCGTCGACTCCCAGACGATGCCCGCCGAGCGCAGGCTCGCCACGTACATGGAGTCCTTCTGCAGAACCTTCGCGGCGGCCACCGCGACGACGGAGACGACCATCATCGGGAGCAGCACCGCCGTGTTCTGGGTCAGCTCGAAAATCATGATGACGGCGAGCAGCGGGGCCCTCGTGACCCCGGCCATCATCCCGCCCATCCCCAGGAGGGCGTAGCCGCCGACGGGAGCGGAGAGGTGCGGCAGGGCCGCGTGCACGAGCTTGGCGACGATGCCGCCGACCGTCGCCCCGACCAGCAGGGACGGCGTGAACACGCCGCCCACGCCGCCCGAGCCGATCGTCGCCGCCGTCGCGGCCGTCTTGCCGACGCACAGCGCGAGCAGGAACAGCAGAGTCGGGTTCCCGTGCAGGATCCGGTCCGTCGCCTCGAAGCCGTTCCCGAAGACCTGCGGCAGCCCGATGGCGATCACTCCGACGACCGCGCCGCCGACGGCCATGGCCGCCCAGATCGGGAGCTTCGAGTTGGCGAAGAGGCGCTTGCCGATCGCGAGCGCGCGCACGAAGCCGGCCGAGGCGAAGCCGCCGAGAACGCCGATCAGCAGAAACGGCACGAACTCGACGAGCGACTCCACGCGAAACGGCGCGACCTGGTAGACGGGCTCGTCTCCCAGAACCGAGCGGACCACCATCGTCGAAACGACGGCGGCGACCACGGCGGGGCCGAAGAGCGTCATCGCGAAGGAGCCCACGACGACCTCGAGCACGAAGAGCGTCGCGGCGATCGGCGTGTTGTACGCGCCGGCCACGCCCGCCGCCATGCCGCACGCCGTGAGAATGCGGATGCGCTCGGGCGAGACCTTCCAGGCGCGGGCGAGCGCCGAGGCGCAGGCCGCCCCGATCTGGATGATCGGGCCCTCGCGTCCCTCCGAGCCTCCCGAGGCGATGACGGCGATCGACGAGGCGCCCCGCGCCAGCGAGGGCCGCAGCCGCACCGTGCGCCGGCCGAGCGAGACGACCTCGATCATGTGCGAGATGCCGGAGAGGGTGCGCTCGCCGAAGAAGAAGCGCGCGATGAGCCCGCCGACGAGGCCCCCGGCGGCCGGGAGCAAGACCCGGATCCAGGGCTCCAGCGCCTCGGCGCCGCGGAGGATGTCCCCGGTCCCCATGAGCAGCGTGGTCAGGGCGCGGGTCAGCCACCGAAAGGCGATCGCGCCGAGGCCGCCCGCGACGCCCGCGACGGCCGCCAGGATCAGGAACTGGGTGTTGGGATCGCGCCAGAAAAAGCGCCCGAACTTCGAAGGCCGGGTCGGGGCTTCAGGCGAGCTCATTCTCCATCTTCGAAGCGGTCGGCTTCGGCTTCATCGATCTCGGTCTCCCCGCCGAAAAAGAAAGCGTGGGAGCAATCCGTGCCGCAGAAGGTGCTGCCGCCCATGCGTTTGGCGCACCCGTCGCAGACCGACTTATGGCAGATCGGGCAGCGAGGCAGGGCGTAGAGGAACTCCAGCCCGCAGATGCCGCAATGGTCCGAGAGGCCGGCCACCCGAAGAGTATAAGGCGGGCTCGACGCGGTGAATCGCCTCCCCATTTGCTATCATCCGCCCCCCTTGGCGGTGTAGCTCAGCTGGTCAGAGCACGCGGCTCATATCCGCTAGGTCCGGGGTTCAAATCCCTGCACCGCCACCAATGACACTCGCCGCCGGTACGCGGCTCGGTCCCTACGAGATCCTCGCCGAGCAGGTGCGTGCCGAGTCGGTGGATCCGCGCTCGGACATCTTCTCCTTTGGCATTCTCCTTTTCGAGATGCTCACCGGGAAGAGAGCCTTCGCCGGGTCGGCTGCCGACGCGATGGCGGCCATCCTGAAAGACGAGCCTGAGGACATCACGGAAATCGCGCCAAAAGTCTCGCCGGAGCTCCAGGGGGTCGTCAAGCACTGTCTGGAAAAGGACCGGGCTGCGCGATTTCACTCGGCGCGTGATCTAGCCTTCGTCCTGGAGGTCCTTTCCAGGAGCTCGCGATCAGGCGATCGAGGCTCGGATTGGAGTTCCGCTCGACCGATTTACAGACGTCTCACGTTCCGTCGAGGCATGATCGCGAACGCTCGCTTCTCGCCCGACTCCGAAGTGATCTATAGCGCTCGCTGGGAAGGAGGCCCGAGAGAATCCTACGTCATCCGTCAGGTTGGGCCAGAGTCGCGGCATCTCGGACTCCCCGCTGGAGCCGGGCTCGCGGCGGTGTCGACCTCTGGCGATCTGGCGCTTCTCCTCGATTTATTTCTGAGCGCGGCGCCTACACGAATGGGAGCGCGGAGGCTGCAGGGGCCGGGAAGGCAACGCCGACGGCGGATCAGGTGACTCCTGAAGAGCGGCTAGCGGCGCCGCCGCTTCGGCCTGGCGGCGGGCTTCAGGACCTCTTCGATCAGTGAAGGCGATCCCGACTTCCGGGGCATCGGCGGCACGGTCCTCGGAAGCTGCATCGGCAGGTCCTTGTCCCCGGCGTAGTAGGCGATCAGCCCCTTCCTGCACAACCCACGCAGGACTTCGGCAAAGTACAGGTCTGGGTAATCGACCATCGCGATGGCCGCGATCCGCTCGATCAGGGCTTCCTCGAACCGGACGGTAGCTGCCTTCTTCGGTCTCTTCGTCATTGGTGGCACATGGTAACCCACCCGACCACGTATTACAACCGTAATACTTTTGCGTTGACAACGTACTACAAACGTAGTACGTTTGCCCTCCCGCTGATTCCAGGGCGCCAACTTAGTAAAACCAAAAGAAGAAGGAGCGACAGCGTGGAAGGCATGAAAAAGGGGAACGATGAAAACGAAGCGGGTGGCGGTTGCGCTGGTGATCGTCCTGCCTGCGTCCGGGTGCGCGTCGATAGACAAGTCGATGCAATCCTGGGTGGGGTTGAGCGAGGGCGCTCTGATCGCGTCGTGGGGGCCGCCGCAGCAGATGACAGGCGACGGGATGTGAGGATTAGGACTGTTGCCACTCTCTTTGCGTTCCTTTCACTAGGGACACTCGAGTTCCTGTTGTCGAGCGAAGCGCCCGCTTCTCGGCCGTTCGCACCTGCGATCACCTCCAGGGCGACCTGTACTGGTTCCGACTCCTGCAACGCCTGCAAGAACTGCAAGTACTGCAAGCACCGCGCGAAGGAAGGTGGTTCGTGCGGGGTCTGCAAGCGAGCGGAATCGTGGTCGTGACTAGTCGGCAATTCCAGCTGTCATTGGCCAACGGCTCTCTACGAGTGTTTGCGTGTCTCGCGTTTCTGGCAGCGGCAGGCTACGCGGTGTCCCAATCCCAGTCTGAGAATTTTGAATCAAGGTCAGGCAGCGTAAAGGTGTCGCTTCCGGCTGGTCTGGACACAGCAACCGGCTGGATTGTTGCCAACCCGGACTTCAGAGTTGGCAACGTGGAGATTCAGAAGATCGCATTCAAGCACACCGATGTGGGCAGCACGGGATTGGTGCGTTACGACATGCGGGTTACCTATTACTGCGGGAAGGGTCACGACAAGAGCACCACCACGGTCTTCGATCTCCGGAATGGGGAAGAGATCATCACCGGTCCCTTCACGTTGAAGAGGAAGGTCGAAGAAACCGATCACGCCCGGTCGGACGTGGCGTTGATCGTTGCCAAGCAGAAAATGACCTCTGATACTCGACTCGGTATCGTGCTGACAACTCAGGACGACTAGTTCCGGCGCTATCCTGGACCGAAGAGATGGAAGCATGTTTGTTCGTCGCCGTCTTCGGTGGTGCGCGCTCGCTGTGAATCGCCATTTGCTGATTCGGAACCGAGTTGGCGGCCACCCGCGGCCAGATGGCGGTCTTCCTCGTGAGAACGTTCAACCTCCAATAACGGGAAACCGCACCTGTGCCGTTGTCGTGGGCTTTCACTGGACTGCCTGACGAATCCGATCACCATGATGCGGATAACGATGACGGTCGTGAACGGATGACTGGAAGCCGAACAAGAGGAAGACGAAGGCTATGACGCTCAAGAGGACGAGTAACAGTTGGCTGACGCTCAGCAAAAGCGAGTCTAAAGTGGCTCGCCCGAAAGCGGCCACAACCGCTCTACTGGTGGGACTTCCGCGCCGTGCGCGCGTGGTTAGCCAGACCGATGAATGGGACACATCAGATCGGTACTTCGTGAAGGGTGTCGTTACAAACGAAGGAAGGCGAAGATTACAAAGGGTTCGAATCGTAGCCGAGTTGAGGGATGACAAGGGTCTCCTGGTCGGAACGGGCCAAGGCTACGCTGAGCCCGAGGTTCTCGCGCCTGGCGAGTCGGGATCATTCCGAGTCGAGGTTAAGGGATTCAGCCCACCTACCCCGGCGGCTGAGCCGTATCCCGACCTTGAGAAGGCGCTGGGCCCGCGACCGAGGGCCAAGATGGCCGTCGTCGGGAGGCCCGGAGCAATCCTTGAATCCATCACCGCGTCCGCTAGGCAGAAGGAGATCGACGCGCAGGGAGAGTGGGATTATCGAGCCGCCGAGTTAGTTCACCAATGGGAAGCCAGAAAGGCGGCCCCGCCTGAAACGACGGGATACCGTTTCTTGGCCTTCGTCGCGCAAGACTAGCCAAACGCGAAAGAGTCACCCCGAAAGGCTGCGAGTCAGGCTTGCCAGGCCATCAATCTTCGCAGGCCTGGCGGGTGTGTCCCCGTTCTGTCCCGCTTCTCTCGTGATCTCAGGTTTCTCTGAGAGTCGCGCTGGTTGACTCGGGGGCCGACTCTCGGGTCCTTGGTGATCCCTCGTATCCCTGTTATAGCTGTTCGAGCTGTCGGGACCGAGTGGTCGGAAGTTCAAATCCTCTCGCCCCGACCAATCCTCTTAGCCCGGCCTGGCGGCATAGAATCTGAAACGGTCATCCGATGACACTCCCAGCCGGGACACGTCTCGGCCCCTACGAGATCCTGTCGCCTCTCGGCGCGGGCGGGATGGGCGAGGTCTACCGGGCGCGGGACACGCGGCTCGACCGGGACGTCGCGATCAAGGTCCTTCCCCAGAGCGTCGCCGGCGACGCCGCGGCGCTCGCGCGCTTCGAGCGGGAGGCGAAGGCGGTCGCCGCCCTCTCGCATCCGAACATCCTGGCGATCCACGACGTCGGCACCTCCGACGGCATCACCTACGCAGTCATGGAGCTGCTCGAGGGGGAGTCGCTTCGACAGCGTCTCCAGGAAGGCCCGCTTCCTCAGCGCAAGGCGCTCGAGATCGCGCGGGAGGTCGCCCTCGGACTCGCAGCGGCGCACGAGAGGGGAATCGTCCATCGGGACCTGAAACCCGAGAACCTCTTCGTGACCTCCGACGGGCGCGTCAAGATCCTCGACTTCGGCCTGGCGCGGCAGCTCTCTCTGCCTTCCGCCGACGACACGCATTCCCCGACCGCCGCGCAGGCCACCGAGCCCGGCACCGTCTTCGGGACCGTCGGTTACATGGCGCCCGAGCAGCTCCGCGGCCACCCGGCCGATGCGCGGAGCGACATCTTCTCGTTCGGCGCCGTGCTCTACGAGATGTGCTCGGGCCGGCGCCCATTCAAGGGCGACACGGCAATCGAGACGATGAACGCGATCCTGAAGGAGGATCCGCCCGAGCTCTCGGAGAGCGGGCACGCCGTCGCACCTTCCGTCGAGAGGATCGTCCGGCACTGCCTCGAGAAGAACCCGGGCGAGAGGTTCCAGTCGGCGCGCGATCTCGCATTCGACCTCGCGTCGCTATCCGGACTCTCGACTTCCGGCGCCTCCGTCCACGGTGGGCGCCGTCCCGGGCCGTCGCCGGCTCGCGGTTCCGGCGCTTGCCGCCGCCGCGCTCGCCCTGCTCGCCGGCGGAGCGCTCGGCGGCTGGCTTCTCTTGCGGCGCGCCCCGACGGCGCAGGAGGTCTCGTTTCACCGCCTGACGTTCCGGCGCGGCAACCTGCTGTCGGCGCGGTTCACGCCCGATGGACAGACCGTCGCCTATGCGGCGGCCTGGGAGGGAGCGCCGGCGGAGATCTTCACGGTCCGCACCGACGGCACCGAGTCCCGTCCGCTCGGGCTGTCCAAGGCGGACGTCGGCTCGATCTCCTCGAAGGGAGAGCTTGCCGTCCTGCTCAAGAACGGCGAGCTCTTCGGTACCCGCGGCATCGGGACACTCGCCCGCGTCCCGTTGAACGGCGGGACGCCGCGCGAAGTTCTGGAGGACGTGTTCTATGCGAGCTGGGCGCCCAACGGCGAGGACCTGGCGGTCGTCCACCGCTCGGCGACCGGACGGCAGCAGCTCGAATATCCCGTCGGTAAGACGCTCGCCGAAGCGGCAGAGCCTCTGGTACGTGAAGGTGTCACCGGGCGGAGACCTGGTTGCCGTGGCGGAGTCCGACTCGCAGGGATTGTACAGCATCTGCGTCTTCGACTCGAAGGGAGGCAGACGCACGCCGGTGAGTGGGCTCAGCGAGATTTCGGGACTTGCGTGGTCGCCGCGCGGTGACGAGATTCTCTACGTCGGAGGACCGACGCCGGAGCAGCATGGCGCTCCGCGCCGTCTCTCTGGACGGCCACGGCCGGGTCCTCTTGCCCGGCAACTATTACCTCCACGATGTCTCGTCGACGGGTCGCATCCTGCTCGAGAAGGTAGTCCCAGCGTAGCGGCCTCGTATGTCTGCCGCGTGGCGAGAGCCGCGAGCGGGAAGTGTCCTGGCTCGACTGGTCGATAGTCACAGATATCTCCTCCGACGGTCAGCTCGTGCTCTTCACGGAGGGCGGGGAGGGGTCAGGATCGAAGATCGGCGCTTTCCTGCGCCGCTCAGACGGCGCACCAGCTGTTCGCCTCGGAGACGGATGGCCGTTCTCGCTCTCCGAGGACGGTAGGTCGGTCCTGACGTTCCAGACCGGTCCGGCTCGGCTTGTTCTGCTGCCGACAGGAGCCGGGTCGCCGAAGCTGATTCCCGTCGCCGGAGTCGAGCCTGCCGGGGGAAGGTTCCTCCCCGGTGCGAAGGGCTTCCTCGTCTGGGCGCGGCCGAAGGGTCGGCCGATCGAGTACTTCACCGTGCCTCCCGACGGGGGAAAGCCCCGGCCGATCCCGGCCCACGATGCGGAAAGTGGCTTCGGGTTGGAAAATCGCCGCGTGATTAGTCCCGACGGCGACCGGCTCCTCTACGTCGCGAAGGACCGGAGCCTCCGGATCGTTCCCTTGGCCGGCGGCGAGGCGCAGAAGGTGCCCGGAGCTCCTCTGGAGCGAGGGGATGTATCCGATCCAGTGGGACGCGGACGGGCGGACCGTGTACGTCGGCGAACAGCGGAAGCCTTCCGGCGGCGGTGGACAAGCTCGATCTGACGACCGGTCGCCGTCGGCCCTGGAAGCAGCTCATGCCCGCCGATCCGGCCGGCGTCATCTCGATCGACGGCGATCGTCGTCTCGCGCGACGGCGGCTCCTACGCATACTCCTACGGGCGCATCACGTCGTCCGACCTGTACGTCGTCGACGGACTGAGGTGACCGAGACCATTTCAACGCCGCACGGCAACCCGAGGTTCCAGAAGCTCGTCGCCGGCGCCAACTAATTCGGCCGATTCGGCGAGTTTTTTCACCCCCTCGATATGCGAGGCGACCCGTTGGGCGCAGCGGCTCGCTGGCGGAGGTCCGACCACCCGCCAGGGGTGGCTCGACTGTCAGCGACTTTGTCAGCGAACTGCCCGTCTCTTCCCGTCACTTAGGCCACTTCGAGCTTTCCGGGAGAAAAGAAAGCGCCCGATTTCTCAGGCGCTTGTGACGGCACGTGACGGGTGGTGACTAGTCTTTCGGGGGTTCAAATCCCTGCACCGCCACCAAATTCCTCAACGTCGCGCTTGACGGAGGGCGGCGACAGTTCTATGCTCTTCGATCTATGAAACAGGAACCCGGCCTCGTTTCGATCCTGAAAGCCCTCGCCGATCCGACGCGCCTGCGAATCCTCGAACTCCTCAAATCGAAGGGCCGCTCCTGCTGCGATCTGATCGCTCGCGACGAAAAAGGGCCTTTGCGCGTGCGATCTGGAGGAGGCCGTCGGCCTGTCACAAGCCGCCGTTTCTCACCACATGGGCCTGTTGAGACGGGCCGGCCTCGTGAACGCGGAAAAGCGGGGTCGCTGGATCTACTACTCACGGAACGAAGCAGCGATCGCCGGATTGGCGGACATGCTCGCGAAGGCCGTCTAAAAAAAATTGGCTGTACTGATCGACTCTTCTCAATGCATCGAACTGGAGGACGACCATGCCGTCGGCGATTCACATTTCCCTCAACGTCTCTGATCTCTCGAAGTCCGTTGCCTTCTACCGAGGCCTGCTCGGGGAGCCGAAGAAGCTGAAGGCCGACTACGCGAAGTTTGTCAGCGAGGAGCCAGAAATCCACCTGGCCTTGCAGCCCGGCCTTGCGTCTCCCGGAGCCGGACCGCTCTCGCATCTCGGCATTCGCGTGGACTCGTCTGAGGAGGTTCGGCGCTGGCGTAGCGATCTCAAGGTGCGGGGCGTTGTTTCCGAGGAGGAGAAGCGCGAGGACTGTTGTTACGCCCTTCAGGACAAGTTCTGGCTCACCGACCCGGACGGGAACCGATGGGAGGTCTACACCGTCATCGAGGACACCGAGCACGCCGCTCGTGAGGCTCAAGCTGCCTGCTGCGCCCGCTGAAAATCCCCGATCGTGAACGTTGAGTCCGCCGGCACCGCCGGCAAGCGAATGGGCGCGTTTGAGCGCTATCTCTCGATGTGGGTCGCGGCAAGCATGGGCGTCGGCCTTCTTGTCGGGAAGACGCTGCCCGGCCTGACCGCCGCACTGCGCGGGTTGGAATTTTCGGAAGGCTCGCACATCAACGTCCCCATCGCCGCCCTCATCTGGCTGATGATCTACCCGATGATGCTCAAGATCGACTTACGGTCGATCCGAAGCGTCGGGCGAAGACCTCGGGGACTCCTCGTAACGCTCTTCGTAAACTGGCTGGTCAAGCCGTTCTCGATGGCCTTCTTCGGCTGGCTGTTCTTCCGGCACGTATTCTCTGCGTGGATCGGACCCGAGCTTGCCAGCCAGTACACCGCCGGAGTCATCATCCTCGCGGCGGCTCCGTGCACGGCGATGGTCTTCGTCTGGTCGTACCTGTCGGACGGCGACCCCGCCTACACGCTCGTTCAAGTCTCGGTCAACGATCTCGTGATGCTCGTCGCCTTCGCGCCGACGGTGAAGCTGCTGGTGACGGGCGCGGCCGGGCTCGAAGTTCCATTCCGGGTGCTCCTCGTCTCCGTTCTCGTGTTCGTCGTGATCCCGCTTGTTGCGGGTGCCGCGAGCCGCAGCATCCTGATTGCCCGGCGCGGAGTCGCGTGGTTCGAGGAGCGGTTCGTGCAGGCGCTCGCCCCCCTCACCATCGCTGCCCTGCTCGCAACGCTGACGCTGATCTTCGCCTTCCAAGCGGAGAACATCACGGGACGCTGGATCCATGTTCTTCTTATCGCCGTTCCCATCCTCGTGCAGGTCTACTTCAATTCTTCGCTGACCTACGGTCTGATGAGGCTCGTCGGAGTCGAGTACGCGGTGGCCGCACCGGGCGCACTCATCGGAGCCTCGAACTTCTTCGAGCTGGCCGTGGCAACGGCCATAGCGCTCTACGGTCCGGGATCGGGAGCGGCCCTCGCCACCGTCGTCGGGGTTCTCGTCGAAGTTCCCGTGATGCTGTCGGTCTGCCGCATCTGTCTCTCGACTCGTCACTGGTTCCCCGCGCCGGTTGCCGGCGTTGCCGAGGAGGCGTCATGACGGAGTCCTCGCAGGAAAAGAAATTCAAGATCCTCTTCTTATGCACGGGAAATTCCGCGAGAAGCATCCTCGCTGAATACTTCCTTCGGCGGTTGGACCCCGTCCACTTCGAGACGTTTAGCGCGGGCGCGAACCCGAAGGGCCGTGTGAATCCCGACGTCATCGAAATTCTGAAGGACGGATACCACATCGACGCGAGCGGAGCCCGAAGCAAGTCGTGGGAAGAGTTCCGCGACGTCAAGTTCGATTTTGTGATCACCGTTTGCGACAAGGCCCGGGAGTCTTGTCCGATCTGGCCCGGACAGCCGATCGTCGCGCACTGGGGTTCGGAGGATCCGGACGCCGCCGAGGGCGGCGAGGACGAGAAACGTGCGGCCGTGAAGAAGGTCGCCCTTGAAATCTACCGACGGCTCGGGCTCTTCACCTCGCTCCCGATCGCCTCTCTCGACCGCCTCCGCCTCGAAGAGATGACGAAGGCCATCGGGAACAAATGACGCCGCCTAAACGCGGAATAACGGCTAGCCAACCGGGTTCTCTGCTCAGATAGAAATGCGCAGGAAGGTCGCTGGCCTGGCCGCCCTGTTGGGCTTTCTCGCTTGCACCGCTTGGTCCGCGGGCTTCGTGCCGTCTGCCTGCTGCTCGGCTTCCTGCGACCCGTGCCCGATCGTGTTCTGCAAGAGCACGCCCGCCAACTCGTCTCAAAAGGTGGACACCGCTCACGCGCTGGCGCCGGCGAGCTTCCGCCCGCTCCTTCTTCCGGCCGCGGCCGCACCAACGGCGACCGTCGCGCAGATCCCGACCTTTCTCTCTCACGAGTTCCGACGACCCATGCGGAACTGATCGCCTTCCTCCCGTCTCGGTTTCTTGAGTCCACAACACACTGATCGGAGGAATGCGATGAAGAAGGTTCTCGGAACCCTGGCGCTCGCTTTGGCGATCGCCGCATCGGCGTTGGCATCGACAGGCTCGCGGACGTGCTGCGAGGAAGGCTGCGACGAAGGGTCGTCGTGTTGCAGCGTCCAGGACGAAGCCGTATGCCCCCTGACGGGGGAGCAGGCTACGCTCCCGAGCTGTAACTAGTCCCGTTTCTCATGCGCCGGGCGGGCAACTGCCCGGCGCTTTTTCTCAAACAGGGCCCCCTGCTAGTTGTTCTGGGCGCCGGCGGAGATCCAGCTCGAGATCTGCTGTATCTCGGCGCTGGACAGGTTGCGATGCCCGTCGTTGAGCTTGATGATGAGCACGCTGTTGCCCGGATTCCCCGGGACGACTCGGATGCCCGACCGCGTCGTGGCCGGGACATTGACGAGGTTCGAATAGCTCTGGCCGGCCGAAAGGTTCATCTGCGCCTCGGGACTCGAGCCGCCGTGGCAGCTCGAGCACCTCGGAGTGAAGATGGTGGTCTGGAGGGAGCTCAGGGTAGGCGCCGAAGGCGGCGTCGGCGTGGACGTCGCCGCGGAGACCGTGGGTGTCCGGGTCGGCGACGGAGATTCCGTGCGGGACGGCGTCGCGGTCGCTCCGGACTGGTTCGGCGTCACCGTCGCGACCGGCGTGAATGCCTGCGGCGGGTTGTCCTCGGCGCCGACGACGAAGATGGGGTCGGTGGTGGCGTTGTCGATGACCGCGGCGTAGGAGAAGACCTCGAGGGAGGCTGAGACCACGACGACGGCGTTCTCGGTGACATGCGACGGGTCATTGGCGGCGGCGAAGATGCCGTTGACCTGCGCTCCCGAGTGCCCCGCGATCGAACGTGTCACCGGCGAGCCCACCTGGATCCCGCCGTCGAAAATCGTGAAGGTCACGCTGACCGGCGAGTCCTGCCGGTTGAAGACCCCCACGTTGGTCCGGAACCCCCGCCCCGGGCCGCCGTTGCGGATCGAGGTCAGGACCGTGGTCGCATGCGCCTCCGAGCTCTTCAGCCCCGAGATGAACATCCCCACGGTCGGAACGGGCGAGGTCGAGTAGAGGCGGCTCGTCACCACCAGCTGGTCGCTCGTACCCGCGTGCTCGAACTCGATCCCCCCGGCCGTGTCGGGCGCGTTGAAGAGCGAGACCACGATGTCGTTGAACGCCCGCGACTCCCGAGGATTCAGCGTGAAGTCGACCGACGGCGTCGCCGGATTGCACGGCTGCGGTATGAAGCACCGGTAGCGCGCCGACACCGTCAGGCTCTGGGCGTACGACGTGTTGAAGGCGCGCACGTCCGAGAAGAACGGCGCCCCTCCCACGATCGAAGCCGCCGCCGGAAGCGTCAACTCCTCGGCGCGGAGTGCGCCGCAGCCCAGTAGCACGACCGCCGCGCCAAGCACTCCTCGCATGTCCACCTCGACGGGGCTCGAGACGCGAGGTGATCGCGCCCAACGCCATCACACCCACGAAACAGGCCTTCCGCACTTCCGATTCCCGTCCCCGTGCGCGCGATCGCCTTCAGCGCCGGTGCCGCGAGCGTCTCTAGCGGTCCTCGGCCAGCTCGTCGTGGTGCCGTGCCAGCATGTCGCGCATGACCCGGCGCATCTCCCTGCTGGCCTCGGCCAGGCGGGCGCCGTCGACCTCGAATTGTCGGACGCGGGCTTCCCGGTTCATCGCGAGTGCGGCGGGCAGGTTTCGCTCGAGCTCGAACGCGGCTCGCTCGACGTGCTCCTCGTGGCTGCCCGGAGGAAAAAAGATTCGCGCCGGCTTGGGTGAGGCAAAGGCGATCTGTCGGGGATTGATGTGATAGTGGCCACCCAGGCCCGCGGTGCCGAAGCAGTCCAGGCGCAGGATTTCGTCGCCCAGAACGAAGAGGCAGGCGCCCGGACCGGGCCCCAGCTCTCGACTCGCCCAATAGATCTCGAGCCGCACATCCGGTTGAATCTCGACGATGTGAAGATCACTCGCTGTCGGAAGCGCCGAGCGCGGCGTCCGGGCCGTGTGGCGGCGCCAGAGAGGGTAAAGCAGCTCCTCGGGCAGGAGATGCGTGCCGAGCCAGCGCTTTGTCGCTCGCGAGCGAAGCCGCCGCGGAATGCAGTCGCGGATGCGCCTGCGAACTCTGGCCCACAGTCGCGCGGCAGCCGGCGCGTCGCTGCTGCTGATGGACATGGCCGTTGAATCCTCCCCCCGGGGCCGGGACCAACCGTTCTGGGGCTCGGAGTCAATCCCGAGTCTCTCACCGAACCTTCTCCAACGCGGCGTCCGTCGCGCTAAACTGGAGCTCGGAGGTCGTCGATGGCGCGTCCGCGAGTGCTGGCCATAGGCCTCGACGGCCTGGAAATCACCCATGCCGAGCGCCTCATGGCCGCTGGCGAAATGCCGGCGCTGGCCGAGCTGGGTCGGCGCTCCGCGCGCTTCCGGCTCGACCACCAGCCGGCGCAGCGTACGGGGCTGGCGTGGGAGCATGTCGCCTCCGGGCTCTCGCCGGAAGCCGCACGTCGCTGGGCCGCCGTAGAATTCGATCCGGCCACGTACGCCGCGTGGTGCGAAGGCACCCGGTTCGCTCCGTGGTGGGCGGAGCTCGACCGCCGGATCGTCGTGTTCGACACACCCTACGTGGACTTGCGCCGCGCCCGGAAGACGCGAGGCGTCGTGGGATGGGGATGCCACGATCCCGGGACCTTCACCGCCGGAAGCCCCGACGGCCTCCTCGCCGAGTTCGCGCGTCGGTTCGGCAGCTATCCCGGGTCCGAATGGACGTACGCGGCGCCTTTTCCCTCCGCGTCGCGCACAAAAGCGATGGGTGAAGGTCTCGGCCGAGCACTGGACGTCCGGTCGCAGGCGGCCAAGTGGCTCGCGACGGAACGGTTTCCGGACTGGGACCTCTTTTTCGCGGTCTCCGGCGAGCTTCACGCCGCGATCGAGGGGCTGTGGCACGGGGTGGAGCCGAGCCATCCGCTTCACGGGCATCCCTCTTCGCCGGCCGCGGGTCAGGCAGTCCTGGACGTGCACCGGGCGCTGGATCGCATGGTCGCTGAGCTCCTCGCAGCCGCCCCGGACGCGACGGTCGTCGCGTTCAGCATGGGCGGAATGGGACCGAATTACTCGGACGTCCAGTCCATGGTTCTCCTGCCGGAGCTGCTCTATCGCCACGCCTTCGGTCAGACGCTGCTCACCGTGCCACCGGAGTGGGCCGCAGCGCCGAAGAGCGTGCCGATCCTTGCCGGGGACCACAACTGGTCCAAGGCGAGTGAGACGTGGGTGCCGATGCCCGCGCAGCAGACGGAGGCATCTGTCGCAGGGGCGCTTCGCTCGGTCGCGCGGCGGCTGCCGCGACCGGTCCAGGGCGCCCTGCGAGAGCTTCGGGACGTACTGACCGACTCGCGCTCGAACGGCAGGCGGAGCTTTCGACGGGAGCTCCTCTGGCAGCCGGCCTTGCGCTACCGGATTCACTGGCCCCGGATGCCGGCATTCGCGCTCCCCTCTTTCTACGACGGGCGCATCCGCATCAATCTCCGGGGCCGCGAGCGGCACGGCCTGGTCGAGCCTTCGGGATACGAGGAGACGTGTCGGGCGCTCGAGACGATGCTTCGCGAATGCCGCGACCCGCGGACGGGCGAGCCGGCGGTGGAGTCCATCGAGCGCGCAGACACCCGCGACCCGATGGCCCTGACGAGCTCCGAGGCCGACATCCTCGTCGTCTGGCGGGGCGTTGCCGCGGCGCTCGAGCACCCGCGCCTCGGTCTCATCGGTCCCGTGCCGCTCCGGCGGACCGGCGGGCACACCGGGCCACATGGAATGGCCTACCTCGCCGGGCCGGGTATCGAGCCCGGGGACCGCGGCGTGCGGTCGGCATTCGATGTCGTTCCCACCGTCGTGAAAATGCTGGGGGATCAGCCGCCCGCGAACATGAGCGGGAAGAGCCTTCTGTGAGGTTCGGTCGCTACTCGTACCGCAACGCAACCATCGGGTCGACTTTCGTGGCCCGCCGCGCCGGAACGTAGCAAGCCAGCAGCGCCGCCCCGACGAGGAGCAGCGTCACGCCGCCGAACGTCAGCGGATCGGTGGCGCGTCACGCCGAAGAGCAGCGACTCCACGGTGCGCGTCAGGGCCAGCGACCCGGCAATCCCGATCGCCACCCCGATGAAGATCGTGCGCAATCCCTGGCCCAGGATCATCCTCAGAACGTCGCCGGAGCGCCGCCCCGAGCGCGACACGCACGCCGATTTCGCGCGTGCGGCGGCTGACCGAATAGGCCATCACGCCGAACACCCCCGCCGTGGCGAGCAGCAGCGCGGTGATTCCGAAGAACCCGATGAGAATGACGTTGAATCTCCGCGAGCCCAGCGAAGCGGAATAGACCTGCGACAAACGTCCGGAACCTCGCCGGAATCTCCGGGTTGAGGTCCTGCAGGATTCCTCGCGCGGCCGATGTGACCAGGCCGCGTGTCGGCATCGCTCAGCATCGTCAGGGTGATCGTCGCGCGCGGCCGCTGGAACAGGTTCACGTAAACGGTCGGACGCGGCGGCACGTCGAGGCCGTATTCGTGCGTGTCGCCCACGATCCCGACGATCGTCAGCAGGCGCAGGTCGCCGTCCATGTTTCCGAACTCGATCGTGTGGCCGATCGGGTCCTGATCGGGCCACCGGTCGCGCGCCAGCGATTCGCTGATCACGGCGACGTGCGGAGAATCCGCGCCGTCGCGCTCGTCGAAGAGTCGCCCTCGAATCAGCGGAATTCCGAGAGCCTGGAAGTATCCGTCCGTGGCGGCGCAGAAGTCCGCGATGCCGATGCGTTCTTTCTGCTGGAACAGCGCACCGAGGCCATCCAGGGTCTTCGGGACCTCGTTCTGCGTCATCAGGAGAAACATCCCGTCGGGAAGGCCGCCATCCATCGGCAGGCCGCTCGTCGCGCCGACCTTGCGCACGCCCGGGACCTGTTTGAGCCGGTCGATCAGGTTGGAAAAGAAGACCGCCTGACCGGCTTTTGCGCTGGGGTCGTCCACCCACGGAAGCGAGACGTCCATCGTGACGATCTTGTCCACGCGGAACCCGGGATTCACCTCGAGCACCTTCATCAGGCTGCGCCCGAGCAATCCCGCTCCGACCACGAGGACCAGCGTGATCGCGATCTGCGCCGCCACGATGACCCGGCCGACGCGCTGGCTGCCTTGCGAGCCCGCCTGTCCGCGCCCGCCTTCCACGAGGCCCTTGCGCAGGTCCCCGGACGTCGCGCGCACGGCGGTGAACGCTCCGAGGCCGGCGGCGACCGCGGTGGAGAGAAGGAACGCGAACACGAGCACGGGAAGGCTGATCGAGACGCTCTCGAGCCGCGGCAGATTCGCCGGCGCCAGCGCCACCAATCCCGCCACGCCTCCGAGCGCTCCCAGCACGCCGAGGCCGCCGCCGACCAGCGACAGCAGCGAAGGCCTCGGTGAGGAATTGACGGATCAGCCGGCCGCGCGCCGCACCGAGCGCGCTGCGAATGGCGAGCTCGCGCCCTCTCACCGACGCCTGCGCCAGCAGCAGGTTCGCCACGTTCGCGCACGCCACCAGCAGCAGAAATCCCACCGCGCCGAGCAGGACCAGCAGCGGCGAGCGAGCCTTGCCCGTGATCGAGTCCTGGAGCGGGACGACCATGCCATCCTGGAGGAGGTAGTCGCCCTGCTCGCTCGACGCGTCGTGAATGCGCCGCGCGATCGCGCTGATGTCTCGATTCGCCTGCTCGACGGTCACACCGTCGCGGAGGCGCCCGACGGCACTGTAGTTGTGCGACGTCCGGCTCGGGTTTTCGCCGTCCAGGTCGGCCGGCAGCCACAGATCCACGTCTGCCGGGAAACCGAAATCCGGCCGGGAGCACGCCGATCACGGAGTAGACCGCGCCGTCGATCTTCAGGTGCGTCTGCGAGAGATCCCGCGGCGATCCGAGATGCTGCCTCCAGTATCCGTAGCTCACGAGAACGGTGGGGCCGGCCCCTTTCTTCGCGTCGCCGGCGCTGAAGTCCCGCCCGAGGATCGGCTGAATGCCGAAGACCTCGAGAAAGCCGGGCGAGACGCTGGCGACCGTCGTGCGCGTCGGCTGCGAAGCTCCCGAAACGGACGCGACGTAGTCGGTGTACTTCGCGATCGCCTGGAAGCTCCGGTTCTGGTCGCGAAAGTCGTCGAAGTTCGGGTCCGCGAGGCGCGACGGCCTGCCCTTCGAGGTGACCTCGAAGACGGCCATGATCCGGTTCGAATCGGGGTACGGCAGCGGCCGCAGCAACACGCCGTACACGACGCTGAAGATGGCCGTGGTGGCGCCGATGCCGAGCGCGAGCGTGACGACCATGATCGCGGGGACACCGGGGTTCTTGACGAGCCCTCGCGCTGCGAACCGGAAGTCCTGCCAGAAGCCGCGCATGTTCCTTCCAGGGGATACGGGAGCGGCGGCCAAAGGTTCGCGGATGGACGCCGCACGCCGCGGAGTCGGCTCGTGAGCTTCAGCTAGAAGCTGTAATCAAAACCGATCAGCGGGGCGAGGTTGGTCTGCAGACCCTGCCTGTTCAGCGAGAAGAGGACGTTGGCGGTGATGAGCAGATTCGCGAACGGATTGACCTTCAAGCCAACCGACCCGATCAGCGTGTTCAGGTCGCCCTCGGTCGTCGTGAGCCTGGGAAATACCGCGTTGACCGTCTGGGGGGGCTGCTGTCCCTCCGGCAGGCACAGGCAGTCGCCGCCCCTGGAATCGCCCGTCTGGGCCGTGAAGTTCTGCTCCTGCACCTGGACGATCTGCGTCTGGAAGAAGGTCCGGCCGATCACGTCGAAGGCGACCGTGACCCGCGGGTGCACGGCCCAGTCGAAGCCGGCCGTGTAGTCGGCATAGTCCGGGATGGTCAGTCGAGGCAACGGATCTCCGCCATGCGGCGGGTTGATTTCCTCCGGTGTTCGATCATCCGCCGGGTTCGTGGACCACGTGTACCCGGCGTTGACATGGGGCGAGAAAGTCCCCAGATGGACGGACCAGACCAGGGAAGCCCTGGCCTGCCACACGCCGGTGCCGAGCAGGTCGCGTTCTTCTCCCGTCGGCAGCCGAAAATCCGCGCCCAGCGCCAGGCCACCGGCGGATCCCTCGACAACCCGGTACTTCCCGCGGAGAACGATGTCACCGACGCCGCTGGCGTTCCCGCCGTCCTGGAAGGTCTCGGTCGCCGTGTCCCCGGGGAATCGGTGGATGGGTGTGTCCAGACAGGAGGGAGTCCCTCCCGGGCACGGCCCCGTCGCGAGCCGCTGGATCGTCGCGTCCGTGCTGGCCGACAGGTCGACCTTGACGATCGGAATCGCCGCGGCGATGTCGAATCGGTCGGACACGCCGTAGGTCATCACGAATGCCACGATGTCCGACGTGAGCTTCACGGAGAGATCCGCCGTGATGACATCCCCTTCGATGTACTTGCCGACGTCCGTGTGCTGAAAGACGAGCTTCAGGTCGCCATCTTCCAGCGATAAGTCGTTGATCCGGCTGAAATCGAAGTGACTGTAGTTCAGGCCGAGGTTGGACTTTCCCTTGCCGATCGTGTCGGCGCGTTCCGCGTAGATCGGGCCGAAACTCTCGGTCGCGCGCGTGAAGATTCCGAGCTCCGGGTCGAATCGATAAGAGAAGCCTCCCGCCGAGGACGCGAGCGGGTAGGAGGAGAGCTGAACCGCAAGCTCCTGGTTGAACTGCCGCACGGCCAGAAATTGGGTCTGGTCGAGGCTGTTGAAATGGGCGACGTGGCTGGTGCCCCCGACGAGGGGAGGAGGCGCGAGGGTGATCCCCTCCTGCAGGAAATCCGTCAGGAGGTCCCGCAGACCGGTTTGCGCCGTCAGCGCGGCGGGCGCACACAGGGTGAGAGCGGCGGCCAGCAGGGCGAACCGGCGAGAAGACATGCGCTCCTCCTTTTTCGCGTCGCCGACGAAGTCTGCGGCAAGACTACGGGGAGTCCCGTCAGCCGGTCAAGGAGAAACGCGGTCTCGGCCGGAGGTAGAGTCTCGCCTGCTCGTGCCCCACCGCTCGTTCTGGCTTCAGGAAGTCGCGGGCGACGCGCCGGACGCGCCGGCCCTCGAGGGAGACGCGCGCGCGGACGTTGCGATCCTCGGAGGCGGCTACGTCGGGCTCTGGACGGCTCTTCGCATCAAGGAGCTCGAGCCCTCGCGCGACGTCGCGGTGCTCGAGCAGGACATCTGCGGCGGCGGCGCGTCGGGGCGAAACGGCGGGTTCGTGCTGTCCTGGTGGTCGAAGCTCTCGTCCCTGGTCTCCCTGTGCGGCGCGGCGGATGCGCTCGCGGTCGGGCGCGGATCGGAGGCGGCGATCGGCGAGATCCGCGACTTCTGCCAGGCGCACGCTATCGACGCTCACTTTCGGCAAGCCGGCTGGCTCTGGACGGCGACCTCGAAGGCTCAGCTCGGCGCATGGGACGGCGTCGTCGCGGCCGCCGAGAAGCTCGGCGTCGAGCCGTTCCGCCGGCTGAAGCCGGCGGAAGTCGCGCAACGGTCCGGCTCATACGCCCATCGCGCGGGGGTTTTCGATCCGAGCGCGGCGACAGTCCAGCCGGCGGCGCTGGCGCGCGGCCTGCGACGCGCGGCCCTCGAAGCGGGAGTGCGGATCTTCGAGAAGACGCGCGTCCGTTCGTTCTCGCGCGCTCGACCGGTCGTGATCCGCGCCGACCGCGGCAGGCTGACGGCGGAGAAACTCGTCATCGCAGCCAACGCCTGGGCGGCCGGGATCTCCGAGCTTTCCCGCGCCATCGTGGCGATCACGAGCGACATGGTCATCACCGCTCCCGCACCGGACCGACTCGAGCGGATCGGCTGGACCGGCGGCGAATGCATCACCGACTCGCAGATGATGGTCGACTACTACCACGCGACGCGAGAAGGTCGGGTCGCGTTCGGGAAGGGGGGATGGGGGATCGCGTACGGCGGCCGCATCGGCGCCGACTTCGACCGCAACGCCGACCGTGCCCACACCGTCGCCGCGGACCTGCGCCGGTACTACTCGGACCTTCGCGACGTCGCGATCACGCACGACTGGTGCGGCCCGATCGATCGCACGCCCAACAGCCTCCCGCTCCTCGGCCGGCTCGCCGGCCGGCCGCACATCGTCTACGGCGTGGGCTGGAGCGGGAATGGCGTGGGCCCGAGTGTGGTCGGCGGAAAGGTCCTTGCGAGCCTCACCCTCGAGCGCGACGACGAGTGGAGCCGCCATCCGCTCGTCGGACGCTCCGCGGGACGCTTCCCTCCCGAACCGATCCGCTGGATCGGCGCACACGTCGTTCGCGGAGCCGTCGCGCGCAAAGAGCGCGCGGAGATCAACGACCGGAGGCCGTCGCCGCTCGATGTGAGGCTGTCCCGCCTCGCACCCTCCGGCCTGGAGGACAAGGGCCCGCCCCGAGTGTAGAGTTCCGATCGAGCTCGATGACCCTCTCGGCCGGAACAAGACTCGGCCCCTACGAGATTCTCGCGCCGCTCGGCGCGGGCGGAATGGGCGAGGTCTACCGGGCGCGAGACTCGAAGCTCGACCGGGATGTCGCGATCAAGGTGCTGCCCGAGTCTGGGGCGGCCGATCCGGACAGGCTCGCGCGATTCGAGCGAGAGGCCAAGGCCGTCGCGGCACTGTCGCACCCGAACATCCTCGCCATCCACGACTTCGGAACACAGGACGGCGTTTCGTTCGCGGTCACCGAGTTGCTCGATGGCGAGACGTTGCGTGAGAAGCTCGAAGCGGGCCCGATCTCGCAGCGGCACACCATCGGGTACGCCCTGCAGATCGCCAAAGGGCTCTCCGCGGCACACGGGAGAGGCATCGTCCACCGGGACCTGAAACCCGAAAACCTCTTCGTCACGAAGGACGGGCACCTCAAGATCCTCGACTTTGGCCTGGCCAAACGAGTCGAAGCGGTCGCCCCGGGCGAGGAAACGAGCGCACCGACGGCCTCTCGTCACACCGAGCCGGGGACGGTGATGGGCACGCTGAGCTACATGTCGCCCGAGCAGGTGCGCGGGCTTCCGGTCGACCACCGCTCGGACCTCTTTTCGTTCGGGGCGATCCTGTATGAGCTGCTTTCGGGCAGGAAGGCGTTCAGGAAGGACACGGCAAGCGACACGATGGCGGCGATCCTGAAGGAGGAGCCGCCGGAGCTCTCGGGTTGGGGAAGAAACATCTCGGTCCCTCTCGATCGCATCGTCCGGCATTGCTTGGAGAAGAGCCGCGATCGGCGTTTCCAGTCGGCGGGCGACATCGAATTCGCCCTGGAGGAATCGTCCGCGCCCACCGTCACGAGCGGCGGGCAGCCCGCGGGGCAGTCCCCCGCAAGGAAGAGAGTCCTCATCGCCGTGGCCGCCGTCGCCGTCGCCGCTCTCGCCGTCGCGGGCGTCTGGCTGCTCCGACGCTCCCCGAAGACCGCGGCCGAGGCTGGAAGCATCAAACGCGTGGCGGTCCTGCCGTTCGAGAACCTGGGATCTGCCGAGGACGACTACTTCGCCGACGGCATGGCGGACGAGATCCGCGGCAAGCTCACCTCGCTGCCCGGGGTCGAGGTCATCGCGCGAAGCAGCTCCACCCCCTACAAGAAGACGACGAAGACACCGAACCAGATCGCTCGCGAGCTGGACGTGAAGTACCTCCTGACGGCCACGGTACGGTGGCAAAAGGGCGGAGGCACGAGCCGTGTCCAGGTGAGCCCCGAGCTGGTCGAGGTCCGGGAGTCCGGCGCTCCCGCATCCAAGTGGCAGCAGCCGTTCGACGCGGCGCTGACAGACGTCTTCCAGGTGCAGGCGGACATCGCGACCCGAGTTGCCCGGGCGCTGGGCGGGGCCCTCGGGGCTGGCGAGGAGAAGCGCCTTTCCGAGACGCCAACGCAGAATCTCGCCGCCTACGACGCCTTTCTCAAAGGCGAAGAGGTCATGAACAATAGGGGGGCCGACCCCGCCAGCCTTCGGAGAGTGCTCGATTTCTACGAACGGGCTGTAGCGCTCGATCCCGGCTTCGCGCTGGCCTGGGCGAGGGTCTCGCGGACCAGCGCGCTCCTCTACAACATCACCGTTCCCACGGCGGAGCTGGCGGATCGTACCCTTCACGCGGCGGAGGAAGCGGTCGCGCTGGCCCCCGACCGCCCGGAGGGGTACCTTGCGCTCGGCACTTACCAGGCCCTCATCAGCGGCGACAACGATCGCGCGCTGGAACAGTACACTCGGGCGCGACTCCTCGCTCCGGGCGACGCGGGCACCCTCTTCGCGACGGGCATCGTCGAGGCGGGCCTCGGCCGCTGGGATTCGTCCGTCGAGCACTTGCGACAGGCCGAGCGCCTCGACCCGCGAGATATCTCCATCAAGGAGCAGCTCGGCGCGACGCTGCTCGACCTGCGGCGTTACCCCGAGGCTCGCGAGGCGTTCGACCGTGGCCTCGCCCTCGCGCCCGCCAACCTCGGCCTCATTCAAAGAAAGGTCGCCTCGTTCCTCGCGCAAGGCAACCTGACCGGAGCCCGGGCCGTGCTCGAGGCCGTACCTGCGGAGGTCGAGCCAGCAGCGCTCGTGGCCTTCATGGCGACATACCAGGATCTCGTCTGGCCCCTCGACGAAGAGCAGCGTGAGCTCCTGGTGCGGCTGACGCCGGCGGCGTTCGACAACGACGAGGCCGTTCGGGGGCTCTGCCTCGCTCAGGCATTCGCCTTGAAGCAGGATGCCGCGAACGTGCGAACCCATGCCGAGAAGGCGCGAAGCGCCTTCGAGAAGCAGGTTCGTGCCAGGCCGCAAGATCCCGTACGGCGCGCAGGCCTTGGACTCGCGCTGGCGTACCTCGGGCGCAAGGAAGAAGCCATCCGGGAAGGACAGCGCGCCGTGGAACTCCTTCCCGTGACCCGAGAAGCGGTGGGCGGGCCCTACTTGCAGCACCAGCTCGCGCGGATCTACATTCTCGTCGGCGAGCCGGAGAAGGCGCTCGACCAGCTCGAGCCGCTCCTGAAGATCCCCGGAGGTCTCTCGCCCGCCTGGCTCGCGATCGACCCCAACTTCGATCCGCTGCGCGGAAATCCGCGGTTCCAGAAGCTCATCGCCGGCGCGAAGTGATCGGGCCGGAAACCGCCGCCGAGCTCGCGCGCCTGGCCGGCTCGCCCGCCCGCGGCGGGACACAGGTGCGCCTCCTGCGCGACGGCGAGGAGGCCTTTCCCGCGATGGTCGAGGCGATCGCGTCGGCGCGGCGGTGCGTCCTCTTCGAGAACTTCATCTTCGCGGGCGACGCCACCGGGAGGCGATTCGCGGAGGCTCTCTCGGCGGCCGCCAGTCGAGGCGTCGAGGTCCGCGTCCTCTATGACCCGATCGGCACGATGATGGTCCGCGGCGGCTCCGTCGCCACGGTCCTGAGGAAGGCGGGGGTGACGGCGAGGCCCTTCCTGCCGCTCTCCCCTTTTGCGCCGTGGAGCTGGCTGCGCATGTGCCATCGCGATCACCGCAAGAGCCTGACCGTCGACGGGGAGACGGCCGTCGTCGGCGGGCTCTGCATCAGTGATAATTGGTCCCCCTCCGAGAAGGGCGGGAGCGGCTGGCGCGACACGGCCTTGCTCGTTCGAGGAACGATCGCAAGCGACGTCGAGCGGGCGTTCGAGGCGATGTGGCGGCGGGCGCAGGGCGGTGCATCGACCGAAGCTCCGACACCGGCTTCCGTCGACGACCCTCCGGTTGCGATCCTCGCCGAGGACCTCCCTGAGACCGAGCGGGTCGCCGCGATCTACGAGTGGCTCGCCGGCGCGCGCGCGATCGACGCTCGAGATCACCGACGCCTACATGGTCGCTCCCCCGCAGGTCCTCGCGGCGTTCGAAGCGGCCGCGCGGCGGGGCGTGGCCGTCTCGATCCTGCTGCCCGGCCGCAACAACCATCCGCTCGCCGGCGCCGCGGCCAGGCGCGTCTACCAGCGCCTCCTCGACGCGGGCGTCAGGATCTACGAGTGGGAAGGCGTGATGATCCACGCCAAGACCGCCGTCGCCGACGGCGAGGTCGCGCTCGTCGGCTCGAGCAACCTCGATCCTCTGTCGATGCGCCGAAACTACGAGCTCAACCTCGCTGGTGATCGACTCCGCGACCGGCGCCGCGATGCGCGCGATGTTCGCCCGCGACCTCGAGCGCGCCTGCCGGGTGGAGCCGGCCGGCTGGCGCCTGCGGCCGAGGTGGCAGAAGGCGGCCGAGCGGGCCGCGGGGCTTCTCGGCGGGGATCTCTGACAGGCGCGAGGGCGCCGCCGGTCCGGGACCGTGGACGACGCGTCAGCGGCCGGCCGCGGGCTCGAGGAACAGGTCAGCCACCGCGAGGTTCTCCTTCCAGCCCGTCGATTCCGAGGAGTTGGCGAGGATCGCCACGACGAGGTCCTTCTCCGGATAGTTGACGAGGCAGGCCTGGAACCCCTGCACCGACCCGCAGTGGTAGACGAACCGCCGGCCCGCCGCGATCGCGGCCGATGCGCCACAGCAGCCCCTGCCCTTCGGCCTTGCGGTCCGTGGGCTTTCCGTCGCGGAACTCCTGGAGCGAGTCGGTCTGCGGCGTGTACATCATGGCGAGAGTCTCGGGTTTCAGCAGCCGCCCGGCGTTCAGCGCCGCCCCGAAGCGGACGAGATCCTCCGCCGTCGACATCATGCCGCCGCTCGCGAACTTGTACGTCAGATCGCCGTAAGGCGCGTTTCGGACCGGCACCGTCCTTCGGTTCGCGTAGCTCTTCGCACGGCGAGGGATCGACGCGATCGGGGACGTCGAACTGCGTGGCCAGCATGCCGGCCGGCCCCCAGACGGACCGGCGCAGGTACTCCTCGAAGGGCAGGCCGGCGCTCTTCTCGACGACGCCCTGGAGCAGGTTCACCGCGTAAGACGAGTACGCGACGTACTTGCCGGGCGGAAAGAGCAGCGGATCGTCCCGGAAGATCGCGATCGCCGCCTCGAGCGACGTGTACGGCCGGACGTTCTCGTTGTCCGGAGTTCCGGGGAAGTCGTCGTCCCGATAGTGGCGGATTCCGGAGGTGTGGGTCATCAGGTGCCGGATGGTGATGGGAGCGCCCTTGTCCGGGAACGACGGAACGTAGGCGCGGATCGAGTCGTCGAGCCGAACCTTTCCCTGCTCGACGAGCTGCATGACGGCCACGGCCGTCACCACCTTCGAGACCGATCCGATGTCCGTAGACGGTGGTCCCGTTGGCCGGGACGAGGTTCTCGAGGTCCGCAAGCCCCGGCCGTCGGAAAAAACGAGTCGCCCCTGGGAGGCCACGGCCTCCGAGAACGCGGGGGCCCCGTGCGAGCGCCACGTCGCCTCGAGCCTCTCCGCCGCCCGGGCGACGGCCGGGGGAAACGCGGGCTGCGCGGAAGCGCCGGCCGGCAGACCGAGGACGAGGCACGCGGCCAGAAGTCGCCGAGTGTTGGACATGGGTCCTCCTGTGTCCGAGAGCATACGGACCCCGGTCGCGAGGCGTTGCGAGCGGTACCATCATGGGGATGACCGCCGTCCTGGCCGCCCTGCGAGGGGCGGTCGCCTCCGGGCTGACTCCCCGCGGAACGCCGCCTCCTCCTGGCCGTCTCCGGGGGCGCCGACTCGATGGCGCTGCTCTACGGCGCGGCCGAGGTCGCGGCGGAGTCCGGGCTGGTCGGCTCTCCGTCGGCCACGTCCACCACGGCTGGCGCGGCCGCGAGGCGGACCGGGACCTGCAGTTCGTCGAGGACCACGCGCGCCGGCTCGGCCTCCCCTTCGTGTCGCGGCGACGCGACGCCCGCGCCGCTTCCCGGGAGCTTCGCCTCTCGCCGGAGGCGGGCGCCCGGCACGTGCGCTACGAGGCGCTCCTCGAGATGGCCGCCGAGGCGGGCGCGGACCGCATCGCCACGGCGCACCAGGAAGACGACGTCCTCGAGTCGCACCTGCTCGCGAAGGAGCGCCGCGGCGGCCTCGCGCTTCTGGCCGGGCCCCGGGAGTCGCGCGAGGACGGGATCGTGCGTCCGCTGCTTTCGGTCTCGCGCGTGGAGATCCTGCGCTACCTCGCGGAGCGCGGCATTCCGTTTCGCCGCGACGCCTCCAACGGCGACCTGCGCCTGTCGCGAAACCGCGTTCGGCGCGAGCTCGCGGAGCTCGACGCGGCGGAGCGCGCGCGGCTACTCGGCGAGATCGCGGCGTTGCGCGAGCGAGCGGGACTCCCTCGAGCGGGAGCTCGCCGAGCAGGTCCTCCCGCGGCTGCGCTTCGCGCCGGGCGCGGCGTTCGCCGAGGCCGCCTTTCTCGCCGAGCCTCCCCGCCGGAGCTCCTGCGCGCGGCCCTCGAGCGGCTCGCCCTGCCCTTCGCGGCACGCGGCCGGCCGCCCATGACGGGCCGCGAGCGCGAGCAGATCCTGCGACGGCTCGCCTCCGGCGGGGACTTCCGCTTCGAGGCCGGCCGCCGGATCCGTTTCGAGCGGCGGGGCGCCGCTCTTCAGCGTCCGCCCGGCGCCTCCCGCCCCGCGGGGCGGTGTACCATTTGCCGATCGACAGCCCGGCCGATTCGGAGACCGCCTCGTGAAGCTCGAGCGCCGCTACGAAGCGCGGCTGATCGCCGATCGCGTCGAGGCCGTCGGCGGGGCCATCGATCGCGACGTCCGCGAACGCCCGCTCGTCGTCGTCTCGATCCTCAAGGGCTCGGCCTTTTTCATGGCCGACCTGGCGCGCCAGCATCCGCGGCCCCTTCTCCTGCGAGTATCCTCCACGTGCGCCGGGCGGAAGGCGCGCACGACACCCTCGCGATCGACTTCACGACGGGGTTCCACGTCCGGGGAAAGCACGTCCTGCTGCTCAAGGACGTCGTGCACACGGGAGTCATCGAGACCTATCTGATGGACCACTTCCGGGGGGCCGGGGCGGGGTCGCTGCGCCTGGCGGCGATCATCGACAAGCCGCTCGACCGCAAGACCAACGTCTCCGTGGACTTCTCGCTCTTCTCGACCGAGGGGGCGGGCCTCTACGCCGGCTACGGCATGGAGCACGAGGGCCTGCACGCCCACCTGCCGGACATCCACGAGTTGGTCGCGGAGCAATAAAAGGCGGCCGGAGTCCGTTATGCTCAACCCGGGCTTTCCCCTGGCAAGGAGTTTTCGTTGAACGCCACCATCAAAAACCTGCTGCTCTGGATGGTGATCCTGGTCCTCATCATCCTCGCGTGGAACGTATTCAAGACCGGCACGACCGCCGTCGAGGAAGTCACCTTCTCCCAGTTCCTCGATCAGGTGAACCAGGGCCACGTGCAAAAAGTGCAAATCCGCGGCGAGGAGATCCGCGGCCAGTACGGCCCCTCGGCCGGCAAGCGCGAGCCGCTCTTCAAGACCTACGTCGCCAACTACCCCGACCTCATCAAGGACCTGCGCGCGAAGAACGTCGAGATCGACATCGCGCCGCAGAAGGACTCCTCCTTCGTCTCGGCGCTCGTGATGTACGGGCCGCTGATCCTGCTCGTGGCGATCTGGTTCGTCATCATGCGGCAGATGCAGGCGGGCGGGAACAAGGCCCTCTCGTTCGGCAAGTCGCGCGCGAAGCTCCTCACCCCCACCCAGAAGAAGGTGACGTTCAAGGACGTCGCCGGCGTCGAGGAGGCCAAGGTCGAGCTGCAGGAGATCATCGAGTTCCTCAAGGACCCGCAGAAGTTCCAGAAGCTCGGCGGCAAGATCCCCAAGGGCGTCCTCCTGATCGGCTCGCCCGGCACGGGCAAGACGCTGCTCGCGCGCGCCGTCGCCGGCGAGGCCAACGTCCCCTTCTTCACGATCTCGGGCTCGGACTTCGTCGAGATGTTCGTGGGCGTGGGCGCCTCGCGCGTCCGCGACCTCTTCGAGCAGGGCAAGAAGAACGCGCCCTGCATCATCTTCATCGACGAGATCGACGCCGTCGGCCGCCACCGCGGCGCGGGCCTCGGCGGCGGCCACGACGAGCGCGAGCAGACGCTCAACGCGCTGCTCGTCGAGATGGACGGCTTCGACACCAACGAGGGCGTCATCCTCGTCGCGGCCACGAACCGGCCGGACGTCCTCGACCCGGCGCTCCTGCGCCCGGGCCGCTTCGACCGCCGCGTCGTCGTCGACCGGCCGGACCTGCGCGGCCGCGAGCAGATCCTCAAGGTCCACACGCGCCAGACGCCGCTCTCCGAGAACGTGGACCTCACGATCATCGCGCGCGGCACGCCGGGCTTCTCGGGCGCGGACCTCGCCAACCTCGTCAACGAGGCGGCGCTGAACGCCGCCCGGTTCAACAAGAAGAAAGTCGAGATGATCGACTTCGAGTACGCCAAGGACAAGGTCATGATGGGCCCCGAGCGCAAGTCCATGATCATGACCGAGGAAGAGAAGCGCAACACCGCCTACCACGAGGGCGGGCACGCGCTCGTCGCCGCGATCCTGCCGGACGCGGACCCCGTGCACAAGGTCACGATCATTCCGCGCGGGCGCGCGCTCGGCCTGACGATGCAGCTGCCGGCCGAGGACAAGTACTCGCACACCAAGGAATACCTCGACGCCACGATCACGGTCATGATGGGCGGCCGCATCGCCGAGGAGAAGTTCCTCGGCCACATGACGACCGGCGCCGGCAACGACATCGAGCGCGCCACCGACATGGCCCGCAAGATGGTCTGCGAGTGGGGCATGAGCGAGATGGGCCCGCTGACCTTCGGCCGGCCGGAGCAGGAGATCTTCCTCGGCCGCGACTTCGGCCGCACCCAGGACTACTCGGAGTCCACGGCCAACCAGATCGACGCCGAGGTCAAGCGGATCGTCACCTCCGCCTACGACCGGGCGAAGAAGATCATCGACGACAACGAGAAGGCCATGCACCGCATCGCCCGCACGCTCCTCGAGAAGGAAGTGCTCGACGGCGACGAGGTCCTCCAGATCATCGCCGAGGAGTCCGGCACCGACATCTCGAAGCTGCGCAAGTCCGGCCCGCCGAAGCCGCCGATCATGCCGGGACCGACCCCGGAGGTCGCGGACGGGAACATCGGGCCGCTGGTGCCGGAGCCGGCGTAGCCGCCGCGTGACCGTCGCCGAGTCCTTCCTCCCGGAGTTCGACGCCGAGATGGCGACGACGCGGCGCCTGCTCGAGCGCGTTCCGGCCGACCGGTTCGACTGGAAGCCGCACGCGAAGTCGCGCAGCCTCGGCGAGCTCGCCACGCACGTCACGGAGCTCCCGCGCTGGGGCGTCCGGTTCGAGAAGGAGAGCTTTCAGAGTCGGCAGCGAGAAGGCGCCGGCGATGAGGTCCGCGGCGGAGCTCACGGCCCGCTTCGACGAGAACGTCTCCATGGCCCGCGCCGGCATCGCCCGCACGGCCGACGACGCCATGGAGCAGGAGTTCTCGGTCTTCAAGCCGAACGGTGAGCTCTTCTTCGCGGCGAAGCGCCGGTCGCTCCTGCGCCGGGTCCTCCTGAACCACCTGATCCATCACCGCGGCCAGCTCACGGTGTACCTGCGCGAGCTCGACGTGCCGTTGTCGCCGATCTACGGCCCGACGGCGGACGAAGCCGCCTGAGCGCGTCAGCGCGCCAGGCGCCGCAGCTCTTCGGACGCCGCGCGGCTCGCGACGACGACCGTCCCGTCCTTCAGCGTGATCGCGAGGCGGCGCTCGTCGTAGGGCTTCAGGTGCGCCACGGCGTCGAGGTTGACGATGTGCGAGCGGTGCACCTGGCGGAAACGCGCGGGGTCGAGGCGCTGACCGAGCTCGGACAGCGTCACGTGCAGCAGAAACACGCCCTCGGCGGCGTGGACCTCCGCGTAGTCGCCCTGCGCCTGGATCCGGCGGATGCCGTCGACCGCGATCGGAACGATGCGGTCCCCGTGGCGGGCGAAGAGCCGCGACAGCGGTCCGGGCTCGAGCGAGCTCCGGACGCGATCGCTCGCGGACACGGGAGCCTGTCCGAGCCGCGCGCGCACGCGGGCGACGGCGGCCGCCAGCCGCTCGCGCCCGAAGGGCTTGACGAGGTAGTCGACGGCGCCGAGCTCGAACGCCGCCACCGCGAAGCGGTCGTAGGCCGTCGTGAAGACGATCTCGGCGGGATGGCGGAGCTGCCGCGCGACCTCGAGCCCCGAGAGCTCCGGCAGGCGCACGTCGAGAAACAGCAGGTCCGGCCGGTGCTCGTCGGCGAGAGCCAGCGCCGACTTGCCGTCGACGGCCTCCGCCACGACCTCGACCCACGAGGTCGCCGGCGAGGTACTCGCGCAGGCTCTCCCGCGCCGGCGCCTCGTCCTCGGCGATCAGCGCCCGCAGGCGGGGCGCGCTCATGCCCCCTCCGTCGCGGCGTCGTCGGGCAGCTCCAGGCGCACGCGCAAGCCTCCGCCCGCGGGCGACTCGAAGGCCAGCCGCGCCCGGCCCGCGTAGATCGCGGCCAGGCGCTCCTGCAGGAGGCGCAGGCCCATCCGGGGGCTCGCGGCGATCCGCGTCTCCGACGCGCCCGGCCCGTCGTCCTCGACCTGCAGGCACAGACGGCCCCCCGACCGCCGCGCCGAGACGACGACGCGGCCCCCGGAGGCGCGGGGCGCGACGGCGTGGACGATGGCGTTCTCGACCAGAGGCTGCAGCGCGAAGGGCGGCACGGCGACTTCGAGAGCGGACGGGTCCGCGTCGATCTCGAGCCGGAGCCGATCGCCCAGGCGCACGCGCTCGAGCTCGAGGTAGCTGCGAACGAAGTCCCACTCGCGCGCGAGCGGCACCCAGTCGCTTCCGGTCTGGTGGACCCACTGCCCGAAGCGCAGCAGCTCGCCCAGCCGCTCGAGCGCGCCCTCCGCGCGCGCCGGGGTCGCGGCGCACGAGACCGAGCAGCGCGTGGAGCACGTTCAGCACGAAGTGCGGGTGGAGCTGCGACCGCAGGAGCTGGAGCTCGGCGCGGGCCCGCAGGACGTCGGCCGCCGCCGCGCGCTCGCGCGCCTCGCGCAGGGCCTCGGCCGTGTGCCACGCGTACCCGACTCCGGCGAGCGCCAGGAGGATGAGGCCGTTGATCACCGTCTGCCAGAGCGACGATGCCCGTCGCGGGCCAGCGCGGCTTGCCGAGCACGAGCCAGCCGTCGAGACCGATGAGGGCCATCCATCCGGCACTCGAGGCCGCGGCCAGCCCCGCCAGCGCCGGCGCGAGCTTCAGGACGAGGCGCCAGCGACCGTCGAGCGGCCACGGCCAGCGCCGCGCCAGGCCGAGCGACACGAGGCCGAAGAGCGCCGTCGGCAGCACGGCGGCCACGGCGCCGCGGGCGGCCATGAAGACCGGGATGCCGTTGGCAGCGTAGAGCGTCGTGTAGACCGCCGCGAGCGCCACCCACGCTCCCGCATATGCCGCCGGGGGCGGACGCAGGGGCGGCGACGCCGCGGGGCGAGCGTTGCTCATGGCTTCCGGAACCCGATTGTTGCGGCGGGGCGCGTCCCCGCCGCAAGGGCCGCGTCGGGTCAGTTGGCGGCCACGCGCCACCGGCAGCGCCTCGATCTGGGGCAGCAGGACGTCCCGGACGTAGTGCCACTCGGGCACCGCCGTCAGCGCGCCCTCCGCATAGGCGAGGGCGAGGGCGCGATCGGGTTTCGGGCCGTGCGAGTAGAGAAACGCGAGGTTCATCAGGTTCTCGGGGCCCCCCCACGTCGGCACCCACGAGGGCGGCGGCGTCCCCGCGAGCGACTCGCGCCAGGCTCCGGCGACGCCCTGTCGAAGCGTCGCGACGGCCTTCATCGGATCGCCGCCCTTCGCCGGCGGCGAAAACATCTCCATCCCGCCCTTGATCCAGAGGGCCCGCGGGTTGTCGCCGGCGTTTTCCCGGAGCCACCGGAAGCCCGGAATGGCCTCGTCCAGGATCGCCTTCTGGCGCGCCTCGTCCTTGGCGGAGAGGTAGATGAGATTGCCCCAGCAGCCGACGATCGCGAGCCTCGCTTCGATCCACTCGGGCCGGACCTCCTGGGACGACTTGAAGCGCGACACCGCCTTTTCGAGGTCCGAGGCGAGGTCGTCCGGCGTCGGGGTCTCGTTGAATCCGTTCATCGCGCGCCGCCACAGAGCGAACCCCCGCCAGTAGTCCCGATACTCCACGCGCGACGGGACCTCGAGGCGGCCGAGCTCCCCCTCGAGCCGCGCGAGCTCCGCCCGGTCGCCCCGATAGTCGGCGTTCAGGACGGCCGCGGCGAGCTCGGCCAGGCGGGCCTCGAATTTCTGCTCGGCCGGGGCGGGCGGCGCGAACGACGCGAGTGCGACGATCCATGCAACGACCTTCATGACGTGACCTCCATGACGGCTTGTACGGGAGGGCGGTCCGGCCGAACAACGCGCTTCGCCGGACGAGCCGACGGCGAGGTCCGAAGGGCGGCGCCGCGGCCGAACGGCGACGAGGTTTTCGGGCCGCGACTCGATCCACTAGACTCCGGCCATGTCTGCCCAGGCCGACCTCGTCCTCCCCGCCGCCGACGCCGCGGCTCTCCGGGAGATCTGCGCGTGGGACGGGATTCGCCCCGGAACATTCCCGCCATCCGACTTCCCCGTCGACGTCGTCCGCTTCGCCGGCTCGCGGCCCGTCGTCATCGCGCGCTCGCGGCGCGCCGAGACGCTCAAGGCCATGCCGGCGAGCCTGCGGCAGAGGGCCGAATCCGCCTTCGAGCGGGTCGCGCGGAGGCCGCTGCGGCTGGCGCTCGCCCGCGGCCGGTCCCTCGAGTTCGGGGCCGGCCCCGCCGTGATGGGGGTCCTCAACGTGACTCCCGATTCCTTCTCGGACGGGGGCCTCTTCCTCGACCGGGAGCGGGCCGTTTCTCGCGCTCTCGCGATGTTCGACGAGGGCGCGGCGATCGTGGACGTGGGGGGCGAGTCGACGCGTCCCGCCAACTACGGCGAAGCCCGGCCGCCCGGGGTCGAGGAGGAGATCGCGCGCGTCGTCCCGGTCATCGCCGCGATTCGCGAGAAGACGGACGCACCGCTCTCGGTCGACACGCGGCGCGGCCGCGGTGGCACGAGCGGCGCTCGAGGCCGGCGCCGACCTCGTCAACGACGTATCGGCGGGCCGTTTCGATGAAGGCCTGCTCGGGACGATCGCCGCCGCCGGCGCGGGCGCTATCCTCATGCACATGAAGGGCACGGACCCCCGCACGATGCAGGAGGATCTGCAGTACGACCATCTTCTCGGCGACATCGCCGCGTTTCTCGCCGACGCCGCGAACCGCGCCGCCGCGGCCGGCGTGGCGCCCGCGTCGATCGCGATCGATCCGGGCCTGGGGTTCGGCAAGGCCCCGGAAGACAACCTCGTCCTGCTGCGCCACCTCGGGGCACTCGGCTCGCTCGGCCTGCCCGTCGTCGCGGGCGCCTCGCGCAAGGGGTTCGTCCGGCGCTTCTCGGGGGTCGCCGAGAACGGCCTCCGCGGCCGAGCGCCTCCCCGGGTCTCTCGCCGCCCTCGGCGCCGCCGCGGCGGGCGGCGCGTCGATCGTCCGCGTTCACGACGTGGCGGATTCGGTCCGGTTCCTGCGGATGTCGGGCGCGATCGCGCGCGCCGTCCTCGGCGCCGGCCGCGGTTCCGGGGCCGCGGCCCGCTGATGGACTCGCTCGCGTCGCCGGCTCGCGCAGCTGACCCACCTGAACTTCGGCTGGCGCGACGCCCTCGACATCGCGATCGTCGCGATCATCACCTACGGGCTGCTGCGCCTGATCCGCGGGACGCGCGCCGTGCAGATGGTGCTCGGCCTCTTCGCGATCTTCGCCGTCTACGCCGTGGCGGTGTTCCTGAAGCTCGCCGCGCTGACCGACCGTCCTGAAGGCCCTGATCTTCTACGTCCCGTTCGCCATCATCGTGCTCTTCTCCCACGAGCTGCGCCGGGCGCTCGCGGCCTTCGGCCGGACGCCGTTCTTCTCCCTCTTCTCGGGCTACCACGCCGAGGAGACGATCTCCGAGATCGTCCTCGCCGTGACGTCGCTCGCCGCCCGCCGCGTCGGCGCGCTCATCGTGCTCGAGCGGCGGGAAGGGCTGAAGACCTACATCGAGAACGGCTCCGCGATCGACTCCGCGATCTCCTACGAGCTCCTGGTGACGCTCTTCGCGCCGGGGACGCCGCTCCACGACGGGGCCGTCATCGTCTCCGGCGACCGGGTCGCCGCCGCGGCGAGCTTCCTGCCGCTCTCGCTCAAGGAGGGCCTGCCGAAGCGCTTCGGGACGCGCCACCGCGCCGCCATCGGGATCACCGAAGAGACCGATGCCCTCGCGATCCTCGTCTCGGAGGAGCGCGGCACGATCTCGGTCGCGCGCGACGGCGAGCTCCAGGAAGACCTGGACGGCAAGTCGCTGCGCGACCTTCTCTTCCGCGAATTCGCGGTGCACCCATGAACCTGTCCCGGATCCTCTTCCAGAACTTCCGCACCAAGGTGCTCGCGCTCGCGATCGCCTGCGCGACCTGGTACGTCCTGACGGGCGAGCGCCGGGAGCGCATCTCCGAGCGCAGCTATCGCATCCCACTCTCCATCGTGAACATCCCGCGCGGGCTCCCTCATCGTCTCGCCGCTGCCGGACGCGGTGGACGTGCGGGTGCGCGGAGCGTTCACGCCGCTGCGGCAGCTCGAGCCCTCCAAGCTCGAGGCCGTGATCGACCTCGAAGATGCGACGCCCGGCGAGAAGCGCTATGCGCTCGAGCCCGAAGACATCAACGTGCCGCGCGACGTCGAGGTCATCGCGATCTCGCCGTCGGAGATTCGCGTCGTCCTCGACGCGGTCGCCGACAAGACGGTCCCGATCGTTCCCGAGCTCACGGGCCAGCCGGCGGCGGGCTCGCGGGTCGAGGAGGTATCGGTCGAGCCGCGCCAGGCGCGGCTTCTGGGCCCGGCGAAGACGCTCGCCCGCATGGTTCAGATCAAGACCGAGCCCGTCTCGGTCGAGGGCCGAGACGCTCCGTTCTCCGTTTCGACGACGCTGTCCTCCCAGGCGCCCGGCGTGCGCGTGCGGGAGGGACAGCTCGTCACCGTCCGCGTCCGCATTCGGGCGGCGCCCGAGCCGACACCCACGCCGACGGCCCGCCCGAGGCGAAAATGACGGGACCTCTCGAAGGACGACCTTGAAGCTCTTCGGAACAGACGGACTGCGCGGCAAGGCGGGCGAGTATCCGCTCGATCCCGCCTCGGTCCGCCTGCTCGGCCGCGAGCTCGGGCGGCGGCTCGCCGGATCGGGCTCGACGCGCGTCGTCGTCGGCGGCGACACGCGCGAGTCGACGCCGGCGATCGTCGCCGACCTCGCCGCCGGGCTCCGCGAGGGCGGGTGCGGCGTCGCCTCGGCCGGCGTCATCACGACGCCCGGCGTCGCGGAGCTCGTCCTCGAGATCGGCGCGGCTGCCGGCGTGGCGGTCTCGGCCTCGCACAATCCCTACGAGGACAACGGCATCAAGATCTTCGGCCCCGACGGGCGCAAGTGGCCCGACGCCGAAGAGGAGTACCTCGAGAAGAAGCTCGTCGACGGGCATGGGCACCGGGGCGCCCGAGCCCACGCCGGCGCCGCCGGACCCCGATCCGGGCCTCGTCGCGACGTACGTCTCGCGTCTGAAGGCCGGCGTGCCGGAGGACCTCGACGGCCTGCCGCGTCGCTCCTCGACGCGGGCAACGGCGCCGCGTTCCAGATCGGGCCGCGGGCCCTCCACCGCGCCGGCGCGCGCGTCACCGCGATCCACGACGCGCCCGACGGCCGCAACATCAACCTCGGCTGCGGCGCCCTCCATCCCGAGGGCATGGCCGGCGAAGACGCGCGAGGAGGGCGCGGCGCTGGGCGTCGCGTTCGACGGCGACGCCGACCGCGCGATCTTCGCCGACGAGACCGGCCGCATCCTCGACGGCGACGACGTGCTCTGGATCGTCGCCTGCGACTGGAAGCGCAAGGGCAAGCTTCCGCCGGGAGGCGTCGTCGGCACCGTCATGTCCAACTTCGGCCTCGAGGCGGCCCTGCGGCAGGAGGGCATCGCGTTCGCCCGGGCCGCGGTGGGCGACCGCAACGTGGCGAGGCTCATGGACGAGACCGGGGCCGCACTCGGCGGCGAAACCTCGGGGCACACCCTGCTGTCGCCCCTGTCGCCGGCCGGCGACGGCATCCTGACGGCGCTGCGTGGTCGCGTCGATCGTCCGGGAGAGCGGCCGCAGGCTCTCGCAGCTGGCGACCCTGACGAAGATGCCCCAGACGCTGCGCAACATCCGGGTGGAGCGCCGCGTGCCGATCGAGCAGTCGGCGGGGATCGTCGGCGCCGTCGCCCGGGCCGAGGAGGCGCTGCGCGCACGCGGCCGGGTCTTCCTGCGCTACTCGGGCACCGAGCCGCTCCTGCGCATCCTCGTCGAGGGCCCGGAGGGCCGCGAGGTCCACGCCATCGCCGACGAGCTCGAGGCCGTCGTGCGCTCCGAGCTCGCGGGTGAAGGGCGTCCGGGCCGTCCTCTTCGACGCCGGCGGCACGCTCATCCACGTCGACGGCGAGCGCATCTGCCGGGCCGCCGGGGTCGCCTTCGACGCGGACCGCGTTCCGGCGGCGCCGAAGCGGAGGCCGTCGCCGCGGTGCGCGCGCTCGTGCTCGAACGGCCGGAGTCGCGCGACGCCGAGCGGATCCCGCTCTACCTCGACACCCTGCTCGCCGGCCTCGGGCTCGCCGAGCCCGGAGCCCGCCGGCGCGCCGCCGGCGAGATCGCCGCGGAGCACCGGCGCGCGAACCTCTGGTCGAAGCGCGCCGAGGGCTCGGTCGAGACGCTCGACGCCCTGCGCCGCCGCGGCTACCGCATCGCCGTCGTCTCCAACGCCGACGGCCGCGTGCGGGGCCTCCTCGAGGCGGCCGGGCTCGCGCCGCATCTCGAGTTCGTCGTGGACTCGGCCGAAGTCGGCGTCGAGAAGCCGGACCCGCGGATCTTCCACGCCGCCACGGAGCGGCTGGGGCTGCCCCCCGCGGCCTGCGCCTACGTCGGCGACATCTACGAGATCGACGTCGTCGGCGCCGAGCGCGCCGGGCCTCGACGCCGATCCTGATCGGCGACGGGCCGGCCCCCGAGGGGACCCGCCGCGTGCCCGACCTCTCGGCGCTTCTGCCGCTGTTCCCCGGCTTCGCATAGACTGCCGGCAACCGGTCGGCCACCCACCCGCCAACCGAAGGAGGTCACGATGGCCACGCGCACCACCCACCGCAGTGTCGCCGGCAAGAAGCTCTACGCCGTCCGCGATTCCTCGGGCCGCTTCAAGGACATCCAGACCTACGAACGCGCTCACCGCGCCGACCTCAAGAAGAAGAGCAAGGGAGAGAAGACGCAAGGCGGCCAAGAAAAAGTAACCGCCCGTCCGGATCCGAACGGACTCGAACGCAGCGCCACGCAGGCGAGAAGGAGGGGACCATGGCCGTCTTTTCCGCGGTCCGCACCATGGCCGAGCACTGGTGGGTCGTCCTGCTCCGGGGTGTCCTCGCGATTCTCTTCGGCGTCCTGGCCTACACCTGGCCCGGGCTCACCGCCCTGATCCTCGTGACGATCTGGGGCGCCTACGCCCTGATCGACGGCATCGTCGGCGTCGTCGCCGGCATTCGGGGCAAGTGGGGCTCCCTCGTCGTCATCGGCGTGATCGGCATCGCCGCCGGCATCGTGGCCTTCCTGTGGCCGGGGCTGACCGCGATCACGCTGCTCTGGGTGATCGCCTTCTGGGCGATCGTCGCGGGCGTCCTGCAGATCGCGGCGGCGATTCGGCTGCGCAAGGAGGTCCAGGGCGAATGGCTCTGGATCCTCTCGGGAATCCTGACGGTCGCGCTGGGCGTCCTGTTCTTCATGTACCCCGGCGCCGGAATCCTCTCGGTGACCTGGCTCGTCGCGGCGCTCGCGATCGTATGGGGCATCCTGCTCGTGATGCTGTCGTTCAAGTTGAAGGGCCTGAAGGGGAAACTGGCGGCGCAGCCGGCGTAGGCGCTGGAGGGCGGGGACGAGCCCCGCCCCTACGACGTAGGGGCGGCCCTTGCGGCCGCCCTACCCGTAGCGCTCGACGTCGGGAGGAATCGCGCCGATGACGTTGGGCTCCTGGAAGATCATCGCCGTCCCGGCGATCGGCACGTAGACGGTGTGGTTTCCCGCGGCCATGTCGACGCGGCACTCGTAGTAGCCGTGAGGCGAGATCGTCATCAGCGTCGCGGGCTTGTTCTTGAACTCGAGCATCGGGCAGAACAGGATGACTTTGGTGGGCATCGCTCACTCCTTCCCGGAGAGAATCCCGAGCATCTCTTCCCAGGTCACGGTCCGCACGCCGAGCGACCTGGCCTTCTCCAGCTTCGTTCCCGCTGATTCTCCCACGACGACGTAGTCGGTCTTCTTCGACACCGACCCGGACACCTTCGCGCCGGCGGCCTCGAGAATCGCCGCCGCCTCTTCGCGCGAGACGCCGGGCAGCGTCCCCGTGATCACGACGGAGCGGCCCGAGAGCGGGCCCGACGCTGCCCTCTCCCGCCGGGGGCCCTCGAGCCGCACGCCGTGCGCGCGGAGCTTCTCCACGAGCTCGCGGTTCTTGGGGTGGGAGAAGTAGGCCCGGATGGCGGCGGCCGTGTTGGGCCCGACCTCGTCGACGGCTTCGAGCTCGGCCGCGTCCGCGGCGGCGAGCGCGTCGATCGAGCCGAAGTGCGCGGCGAGCGTCTTCGCCGCCTTCTCGCCGACGTGCCGGATGCCGAGCGCGAAGAGGAGCCGCGACGGCTCGTTGCCCTTGCTCTTCTCGATCTCGGCGAGCAGATTCGAGGCGGACTTCTCGCCCCACCGATCGAGCTCGGCGAGATCCGCCGCCTTCAGATCGTAGATCGAGGCGACGTCGGAGAGCATCCCGGCCGTCACGAGCTGGTCGACGAGCTTTTCGCCCAGGCCCTCGATGTTCATCGCGCGCCGGCCGCAGAAGTGGCGCAGGGCCTCCCGCACCACGGCCGGGCAGGCGGGATTGACGCACCGCAGCGCCACCTCCCCCTCCTCGCGCACGACCGGGTCGCCGCAGACCGGGCAGTGCGTCGGCATGACGAAGGTCGGCGCGCCGGCCGGCCGATTCTCGAGAATCACGCGAACGACCTTGGGGATGACGTCGCCGCCCTTTTCGACGACGACGGTGTCGCCGACGCGCACGTCCTTGCGCGACAGGTCCTCGTAGTTGTGGAGGGTCGCCCGCTTGACCGTCGTCCCGCCGAGCTGCACCGGCTCGAAGTGCGCGACGGGCGTCAGCGTCCCCGTCCGGCCGACGTTGACGCCGATCTCGCGCACCACGGTGGTCGCCTCTTCCGCCGGGTACTTGTAGGCGAGCGCCCAGCGCGGCGACTTGGCGGTCGAGCCCAGCTCCCGCTGCACGGCGCGCTCGTCGATCTTGATGACGACGCCGTCGGTCTCGAAGTCGAGCTCGTGCCGTTTCTCCTGCCACTCCTCGACGAACCGGCGCACGTCCTCGAAGCTCTCGCAGCGCCGGCGGTGCGGGTTGACGGGAAACCCGAGCGACTCGAGGCGCGCGAGAGCGGCGCTCTGGCTCTCGGGCATCGGCGTCGCCTCGACCACCCCGTAGAGCCACGCGTCCAGCCGCCGCTTCGCCGTGATCCGCGAGTCGAGCAGGCGCATCGTGCCCGCCGCCGCGTTGCGGGGGTTGGCGAACAGCGGCTCCCCTTCCGCCTCGCGCTCGGCGTTGACGCGCTCGAACGCCTTCTTCGAGTAGTAGACCTCCCCGCGGACCTCGAGCGGCGCGGCCTCGGCGATCCGCAGGGGCACCGAGCGGATCGTGCGCACGTTCGGCGTCACGTCCTCGCCCCGCGCGCCGTCGCCGCGCGTCGCCCCGCGAACGAGTCCGCCGTTCTCGTAGCGAAGACTGATCGAGAGTCCGTCGATCTTCAGCTCGGCGACGAAGCCCCGCGGCTCCCGGCCCAGCAGCCGCGTGTTGCGGGCGAGCCACGCCTCGGCTTCCTCCCAGGAGTAGGCGTTCTCGAGCGACAGCATCGGCGCCACGTGCTCGACGGTCGCGAAGCCCTCGGCCGGCTCGCCGCCCACGCGTCGGCTCGGGGAGTCCGCGCTCGCGAGCTCCGGGTGCGCCGCCTCGAGCTCCTGGAGCTCGCGCATGAGCCGGTCGAACTCGGCGTCCGTGATCTCCGGCCGGTTCTCGACGTGGTACAGGCGCTCGTGGCGGCGCAGCTCCTCCCGCAGCTCCTCGACGCGGCGCTTCGCCGCTCGCGAGCCGGATCCGCTTTCCGAAATCGCCATCGCCCTCATGCTACAGTCCGCGCAATGTCTTCGGCAAAAGCCGGGATCCTGGCCGCCGTGCTCGGCGCGGCCTCGAGCGCCGCCTTCGCCGCCGTACCGTTCCCGCCGCCTCCGGTCGCCTCGTACCAGATCTCGTGCCGGCTCGATCCCGACAAGAAGACCGTCGAGGGCACGCAGGTCCTGACCTGGAAGAACACCACCTCGCGGCCCGCCGCGACGCTGCGCTTCCACCTCTACCTGAACGCCTTCCGCAACACCCTGTCGACTTTCTACCGGGAGTCCCGCGGCGAGCATCGCGACGGCCGGCTGCCGCCCGACTCCTGGGGCTCGATCGAGGTTCTCCGGATGACGGGTTCCGACGGCGAGGACCTGCTGCCGTCGCTCAAGTACATCGCGCCGGACGACGGCAACGCGTACGACCGCACGGTCGCCGAGGTGATTCCGGGCCGGCCGGTCGGACCGGGCGAGACCATTTCGATCGCGATGGACTTCGTCTCGCGCCTGCCGCGCGTCTCCGTGCGGACCGGATACAAGGGCGACTTCTTCTTCGTCGTGCAGTGGTTTCCGAAGATCGGGGTCTTCCAGGAAAACGGCTGGAACTGCCACCAGTTCCACGCCTCGAGCGAGTTTTTCGCCGACTTCGGCAACTACGACGTCTCGATCGACGTTCCCGCGCGCTTCAAGGGCAAGGTCGGCGCGACGGGCCGCCGGGTCGAGGAGCGCGAGACGTCGCTCGGACGCGTCCTCTACCGCTTCCAGCAGGAGGGCGTCCACGACTTCGCCTGGACGGCCGACCCGGCCTATCTGGTGCTGGAGGACGCGTTTCGCGAGGCGGGACTCGGCGACGTCCGGCTCAAACTGCTCCTGCAGCCCGAGCACGCGGCGCAGGCGGAGAGACATTTCCGGGCGGCGAAGGCCGCGCTCTCCGGTTACGGCCGCGTCCTGGGGGCGTATCCCTACGGGACTCTGACCGTCGTCGATCCGCCCTGGGGAGCGCACGGCGCGGGCGGCATGGAGTACCCGACGCTCATCACGGCGGGGACCTCCTGGAGCGCCCCGCGGAGCGTGCACCGCCCCGAGGGCGTCACCGTCCACGAAACGGGCCACCAGTTCCTCTACGGCCTGATCGCTTCCAACGAGTTCGAGGAGGCCTGGCTCGACGAGGGCTTCAACACCTACATGACGGATCGGGTGATGAAGTCCGTCTTCGGGCCCAACCACGTGGAGCTGAACGTCTTCGGCCTCCACTTCCCGCTCGGCATCGACATCCACTACCCGCTCGACTCGAACCGGCGCTACTTCGAGGTGGCCGACTGGGACGTCCTCGCCTCGGAGAGCTGGAAGTTCCGGGAGCGCAAGTCCTACGGCAGCCACATCTACTCGAAGACCGCGCTGACGATGGCCACCCTGCAGCGGCTCCTCGGCGCGGCGGAGATGGACCGGGCGCTCCGCCTGTACGCCGACCGCTGGCGTTACGGCCACCCGACGACCCGCGACTTCATCGCCGCCGTCAACGATTCCACCGGCCGCGACTGGTCGTGGTTCTTCGACCGCACGTTCTTCTCCTCCGGGATCGTCGACTACGCGATCGCCGAGGCGGAGAGCGCGCCCGCCGCGCGGCCGCGCGGCCTCTTCGAGAAGGACGGCCGGCTCTCCGAGGGCCCGCCTCCGGCGCTGGCGAAGCCGCGCGGCTACGACAGCCGGGTCACCGTGGTCCGCAGCGGCGACGTCGCGATGCCGGTCGACGTCGTCCTGCGTTTCGAGGGCGGCCGCGCAGTACCGCTCCCGCTGGGACGGCGAGGCGCGCTGGAAGCGCTTCCGGGTCGAGTCCGGGCCCCGGCTGCTCGAGGCCGTCGTCGATCCGGACGAGAACATCCTCCTCGACATCGACCGGACGAACAACGGCCGGCGGACGCAGGACGACCCGCGCGCCGCCACGCGCTGGACCGCGCGCGCGGTCTTCTGGGTCCAGAACATGATCGACTTCATGACGGTGATCTGGTGAGGCGCCGCGGTCCCCGGGCCCTCGCCTGCTTCCTGCGCGGCCTGCGCCTCTCGCTGTCGAAGCCCTACCTCGCGGTCGCCCTCTGGCTGATCCAGCTCCTGCTGTCGGCGGCGCTCATCCTCCCGGTATCGAACACCCTGCACTCGCTGCTCGATCGCTCGCCGGCCGCCGACAAGATGGTGGCCAACCCGGACTACGGCTGGTGGGAGACGCTGCGCCGGGTGCACCCGGACGTTCTCGGAAACTTCCCCGAGATCGCGACCGGGCTGCTCTCGGTCGAGGGCATCCGCTGGTCGGAGCTGCCGGGAATGCGGGGCGTCGGCGCGACCGCGTTCTCCCTGGCGCTCCTGGCGACGGTGCTGCACGCTTTCGGCCTCGGCGGCATGCTCGGCGTGCTGCGGGAGCCCTCGAGCTCGCTCGTCACCTTCGGCCGCGAGGGCATGCGGCGCATGCCGGCCTTCCTCCTCTTCACGTTCGCGGCTTTCGGCGCGGCCTTCGCGGCCTACGAGTGGATCTACGTCGGCTCGGGCGAGGCCCTGAAGACGCGCGTCAAGGAGCTGCACACGGAGCAGGCCGCGCTCGCCGTCACGGGACTGCGCCTGGTGGCGCTGGCGCTCGCGTTCGCGGCGATCAAGCTCCTCGCCGACGCGGTGCGCACGGTCTGGGTGGCGCGGCCGGACCTTCCGCCGGTGTCCCGCTTCGTCTTCGGCGTCGCCGGCGCGCTCGGGCGGCCGCTGAGGCTGCTCGGCGTGCTCGGGATGTACTCCCTGCTGACCGCGGCCCTCTACCTTCTCTGGCTCGTCCTCGATCCGTCCGCGGGAGGCGAGGCGCGCTTTGCCCTGGTTCCGCTGATCCTCACGCAACAGGTCTTCGTCTTCGTGCGCCTGCTGATCAAGGTCGGCTACTACGCCGCGATCTCGGAGGCCCTCACCCGGATGCCGGAGCCCGAGTATTCGTACGTGGCGGGGGGCGGTTCGGCCCCCCGAGCCCCCGGCGGCGTGGCGGGAGCGCCCTCAGCGCCCGCTGCGAACGAAGCCCCGCTCGACGGCGTTTAGCGCCGCGTCGAGCCGGACCCGGTAAACGAAGGGCTGTCGCCGGATCCCCTGCTCCTGGTCGGGCTCCCATGGCCCGGTGAAGAACGGCAGAAAGCGCAGGTCCTGGAGGATGACGGTGGTCCCGCCGTCCGGCTCCCGATACACGGTCTCGAGGGGGAATCGCGCGAACGCGAGGTAGATCTGCCAGTCCGGGAGATTCCGGGCCGCCTCGAGCGCCGGCGAGGCCGGGGGCTTCTCGTAGCTCGCGACCTTCGCGCCGGCGGGCGGCGGGTAGAAATCCGAGAGGCTCTGCAGGACGTCCCTCCATCGCCGGGGCGGCTGCGGGTTCTCAACCCCCTTCGCGAAGGGGCCGATGTCGAAGAACGCCACGCGGATCTCGCCGCCGCTCTCCGACAGGCCGAGCCAGCGGAAGGGCGACAGAAACTGCGGGAGAACGGCCACCTTCGCGTCGGCCGCCGGCCGGTCCATGCGCCGCCACGTCTCGAGCGCCCGCGCGTGCAGCACGGCGCAGATCGCGACGTAGGCCGCGAGCACGCCGGAGCCGAAGAGGGCGATGCGGCGGGCGCGGTCCCGATAGACGAGCGTGAGAACCAGCGTGCCGAGCGAGATCCCGGTGAAGAGCGGGTCCAGGATGAAGAGCCAGTCGAGCGCGTAGCGTCGTCGCGTCAGCGGCGTCCAGAACATGATGCCGAAGGAGGTCGCCCAGTCGAAGAGGATGTGCGATGCGATCCCGATCGCCGCGAAGAGCCAGAGCGACGGAAGGCGCGCCCGGCGCGCGAAGGCCTTCGCGACGAGGGCGAGCGCCAGCGCGAGGAAGGGCAGCACCAGGAAGGAATGGGTCCAGCTCCGGTGGTCGCGCAGGTACTCGAGGCGGTTCGAGAAAAAGAGGAAGTCGAGGTCCGGCACCATGGCCGAGATCGCGCCCAGAACCAGAGCCGCGAGCGCCGCGGGGCGCTCCGCCGCCGAGCGGGCCAGGATCGAGCCCGCGAAACCGTGGGAAATCGTGTCCATGCGGGAGCGGATGATACAGGCCGGCGGGTCGCGGCGGGCGCGGGACGGCGGGCCCGCGCGATAACTGATAACTTCCTCCCATGACCAGCCAATCCCTGCAGGGCAAGGTGGCGCTGATCACGGGGGCCTCCTCCGGGCTGGGCCGGGCCTTCGCCCTGGCGCTCGCCGCCGCGGGGGCGAAGGTCTTCCTCGTCGCCCGCCGCGAGGAGAATCTGCGCGAGGTCGCGCGCGAGATGGCCGAGGCCGGCGGCGAGGCCGCCTACCACGTCCTCGACGTGCGCGTCGTGCCGGCCCTCTACGACGCCGTCGACGTCCTCCTCTCGCGCTACCGGAGGCTCGACATCCTGATCAACAACGCCGGGCTCGGTTACCGGGCGCCGCTGCTCGAGGCGAAGCGCTCCGAGATCGCGGCGATGCTCGAGACGGACCTGGCCGCCGCCATCTATCTGTCGCAGGCCTGCCTGCACGCGCTTCTCCGGAGCGCTCCTTCGGACATCGTCAACATCTCCTCGATCGCGGGTCTCGAGGGATTCGCCGAGGGGACGGTCTACTGCGCGGCCAAGGCCGGGCTCGTCGGCTTCACGCGCGCGCTCGCCGCGGAGCTGAAGCCCGCCAACATCCGGGTCACCGCGATCTGCCCCGGCTCGGTCGACACCGCGTTCTTCGAGGACCGGTTCCGCCCGACGCTCGACCGGGACCAGATGCTCACGGCCGCCGACGTCGTCGGGGCGCTCATGTTCGTCCTGACGTCTCCCCCGAACGTCCTGCACGGGGAAGTCGTGCTGCGGCCGCGCCGGGTCTGAGGAGCAGATGCCCTCGATCCTGCTCGTCGACGACGCCGGCCTCTTCCGCGGAGCCGCGGAGGAAGTCCTGAAGCGCACCGGCTGCGAAACACTGGAGGCCGCCGGCGGCACCGAGGCGCTCGACCTCGTCCGGCGGGAGCGGCCGTCGCTGATCGTCGTCAGCGCGGGCATGCAGGGGATGACGGGCGTCGACCTGACCCGTGTCCTCAAGGCGGACCCGGCGTTCGCGCGGACGCCGATCGTCGTGGTCGGCCCGCCGGGGTCCGAGGCTCCGGCGGCTCGCGCCGGCGCCGACACCACCCTTCTCCTGCCTCTCGAGCCCGACGCGTTCTTCGCCACCCTGCGCCGATTCCTGCAGGTGCTGCCGCGCGAAGAAGCCCGGTCCGCCGTCGAATGGTCGATCACGTTCTGGCGCGACGGGATCCAGCACGCCGGCACGATCCGGGATCTCTCGCGCGGGGGCTTCTTCGTCCGCACGTCCGCCCGGCAGCCGGTCGGAGCGCGCATCGAAGTCTCCTTCGACGTCCCGGTCGAGCAGGGCGTGCGCACCATCGTCGCCGAGGCCCTCGTCGTTCGTCTCGGGAAGGACCCGGACCGGGGCCTCGGCTGCCGCTTCTTTCAGCTGTCCGGGGCCTCGAAGAGCCACCTCGAAGTGTGCCTCCGGATCCTCGCGCTGGGAGAGGCGCCGGTGTAAAGGCTTCGAGGGGTCTGACGTGCATTTCGCGAACCCCCGGAGCAAGACTTCGAAGCCGCGAAATGCAGGTCTGACCCCAGGTGCCCTCTAGCTCTTGGCCGACAGATCCACGAGCTCGATCCCGGCGCTCCGGGCGACCTGGACCGACCGCTCGTCGCGGTAGAACTCGCCGTAGTAGACGCGCGAGAGGCCCGAGTTGGCGATCAGCTTGAAGCAGGGCCAGCAGGGGCTCGCCGTCGTGTAGATCTCGGCCCCCGCGATCGAAACGCCGTTCTTGGCGGCCTGGATGATGGCGTTGGCCTCGGCGTGCACCGTCGCCACGCAGTGGCCGTCCTCCATCGTGCACCCGACGTCCGAGCAGTGCGGGAGCCCGCGAATCGAGCCGTTGTACCCGGTCGAGAGAATCGTCTTGTCGCGCACGATGACGGCGCCGACGTGCTTCCTCGGGCAGGTCGAACGGGTCGACACCTGCCGGGCGATGTTCATGAAGTACGTGTGCCAGTCGACGCGGGTGTCGCTCATCGGCGCGATTATCCCCGATGCGTCAAGGGCCCCCGACGGGACCGCGGCGGGAGCCGACCCCTGTGGGACAATCGCTCCGTGACCCCGAATCGCCGCGTCGTCATCACCGGACTGGGGGCCGTGACGTCGATCGGCGGCACGCTCGCCGACTTCTGGACGAACCTGCTCTCGGGCGTGTGCGGCATCCGCCCCTTTTCGCTCTTCGATTCCGCCTCGTATCGGACGCAGACGGCGGCGCAGGTCGAGGAGATCCCGGACGGCTTCCTCACCGCGGCCGAGCGCCGCCGGATGTCGCGGGCCGACCGGATGGGGATCGCCGCGGCGCGGGAGGCCATCGCGGCCTCGGGCCTCGACCTCTCGGCGGAAGACCCCGCGCGGCTGGGCGTGATCCTCGGCGGCGGAACCTCGGGCCTGATCGACTCCGAGGCCTTCTTCGAGCTGTACCTGCGGGGAAAGAAAGCGCGCCCGTCGAAGGTCCTCAACCACCTGCCCGACTCGATCACCGACCGCGTCGCCCAGCGCTTCGGACTCGAGGGCATCAAGTCGACCATCACGACCGCCTGCTCCTCCTCGGCCAACGCCATGGGCTACGCGTTCGACGCGATCGCCGCCGGCCTCGCGGACGTCGTCGTCACCGGCGGCTCGGACGTCCTCGCCCGCCTGACCTACGGCGGCTTCAACTCCCTGCGCTCCGTCGACCCGGACCCTTGCCGGCCCTTCGATCGCGAGCGCAAGGGGCTGTCGATCGGGGAGGCGGCCGGAATCCTCGTATTCGAGGAGGAAGGGCGCGCGCGGCGCCGCGGCGCGCCGGTCGTCGCCGAGTTTCGCGGCTACGGCGTGACGTCCGACGCCTACCACATGACCGCGCCGGACCCCTCGGGCACGGCCGGCGGCCGCACGATCCGCGCCGCGCTCAAGAGCGCGGGCGTCAACGCCGAGGACGTCGACTACGTCAACGCGCACGGAACGGCGACGCCGCAGAACGATTCGGCCGAGACCTCGGCGCTGAAGGCGGCGCTCGGCGAGCGCGCGCGCGCGATCCCGGTCTCGTCCATCAAGTCCATGATCGGCCACTGCCTCTGCGCATCGGGCGCCATCGAGGCGGTCGCGACCGCTCTGACCGTTCGGCACGGCCAGGTGCCGCCCACGATCCACTACGAGAACCCCGACCCGGCCTGCGACCTGGACTACGTCCCCAACGCCGCCCGCGACGTGGACGTCGAGATCGCGCTGTCGAACTCGTTCGCGTTCGGCGGCAACAGCTCGGTGGTCGTTCTCTCGCGCTACACCGGCGCCGGGTGATGCCCGGCCGCGGCCTCGTCACCGGGACCGGCGCGGTCTCGCCGCTCGGCCGCAGCGGCGCCGAGTTCTACCGGCGGCTGAAGGCGGGCGAAAGCGCGATCCGCCCGCTCGACCGGGAGAGCCGCGGCGACATGCAGGCGACCCATGCCGCCCGCTACGAAGGGTTCTCGCCCCAGCCCGAGATCCCCGCGATGAAAGCCCGGCGCCTCGACCGCGGAAGCCAGTTCGCCCTGATCGCCTGCGCCCAGGCGATCACCGAAGCCGGCTACGCCATCGCCGACGGCCCGGAGGCGATCGGCATCGCGATGGGAACCGGCTCCGCCGGCGCCGGGGCGCTGACCGAGTTCCTCCGGGTGCTGATCCTGGAGTCGCCCGAGGCGGCGCCGCCGTTTCACTTCCCCAACACCGTCGCCAACGCCCCGGCCTCGCAGGTTTCGATCGAGCTCAAGATCTACGGGCCCAACGTGACGATCACGCAGAAGGATCCGTCCGCGCTGAATGCCCTGCTCTTCTCGACGCTCGCGCTCGCCTCCGGCCGGGCGCGCGCCATGCTCGCCGGCGCCGTCGACGAGTGGAACGCGTTCTACGCGATGGGCTTCGACCGCGTGGGCGCGCTGCGGGGCGAGAAGCGCGTCTCCGGGATCGTTCAAGGCGAGGGTGCGTTCGTCCTGCTCCTCGAAGAGGAGGCGGCGGCGCGCGATCGCGGGGCGAAGGCCCTGGCGCGGCTCGCGGGCATCGCGACCGCCGGCGTCGCCTCCGAGCCCTACCGGTTCGCGCCCGACCCCGTCGCGATGGAGCGGGCGATCCGCGGGGCCCTTTCCGACGCCGGGGCCGCGGCGGACGGCGTCGACCTGTGGCTCTCTTCGCGCGACGGGATCGCGGACATGGACCGCGCGGAGCTCGAAGCGATGCGGTCGGTCTTCGGCAGCCGTCTTCCCCGCGAGCTCTCGGCCAAGGATGCGATCGGCGAAATGGCCGCGGCCGGCGGGGCGCAGCTGGTGGCGGCCAGCCGCGCCATCGCCGCCGGCGACGCTCGCCGCGCCGTCGTCAACTCCTTCGGGGCCGGAGGCAACTTCCTCGCCGCCGTGATGGAATCCCCGGCATGACGGCGTCCGTCCGGTCTCCCGAGCCGCTGCGCGGCCTGACGCTCGAGATCCCCGTGCGCTTCGCCGAGTGCGACCCGTACGGCGTCGTCTGGCACGGCCACTACGTCCTCTACTTCGAGCACGCGCGCGAGGCGCTGACCGGGCGCTTCGGCTTCTCCGCGGCCCGCGCGCTCGAGATGGGTTACCGGGTGCCGGTGACGCGGATGGAGCTCAGGTACCGGGCGCCCGCGCGGCCGGACCAGACGATTCGCGTCACGGCGCGGCTGCGCTCGCCGAGCGTGGCTCGGCTCGTGATGGACTACGAGGTGCGGAGCGAAACCGGCGAGCTCCTCGTCTCGGGCGAGACCGAGCAGGTCGTCGTGAACGCCTCCGGCGAGCTCCTGCTGACCCTTCCCTCGGGCCTGCGGGCGCTGTGCGCCTCGATTCTCGCCTTCCAGGACGAGCTCGACGCGACGCCGCGATGACGGACGACCAGCCGGCCGCCGCGCGCCGGCGTTCGCTCTCGTTCCTGGCGCGGTTCCTGGGGCTGCTCGTCGTCTCCTACTTCGCGGTCGCCTCGCATCCGGTCAACGACGCGGTGATCGTGCCCTTCACCGCCGGCATCGCCCGCGCGGCCGGCGCGGTGCTCAACGCCCTGGGCGAGAACGTCGTCTTCGCCGGCACCGAGATCCGCTCGCCGCGCTTCGCGGTGAACATCGAGAACGGCTGCAACGGCGTGGAGACCGCGCTGCTCTTCGGCTCGGCCGTGCTCGCTTTCCCGGCGCCCTGGAGAAAGCGGCTCGCGGGCCTGGGGCTCGGCTTTGTGGCCATCCAGGCCATCAACCTCGTCCGGGTGGTGTCGCTCTTCTGGATCGGCGCGCACCGGCCGGCTCTCTTCTCCGCCTCGCACACCGTGCTGTGGCAGTCGGTAGTGGTCCTCTGCGGCGTGCTCCTGTTCCTGCTCTGGGCCTCGCGCGCGGAGCGCCGGCCCGCGGAAGCCGTGGCGCGTCATGGCGCGAAAGAAGAAAAGTAACCGCCCGGCACCGCCGGCGGGGCTGCGGCTCGACCGTGGCTCGCTCGGGCGGCTCGCGCTCGGGTTCGCGGCCGGCCTCGCCTTCTGGCTCGTCTTCGCGGCGCCCTACGAGCGCTTCCTGGCGTGGTCGGCGCAGGTCGCGATCGATCTCTTCGAGAGCCCCGCGGCGACCCGCCTGACGGCCTCGGGCGGCGAGATCCACGTCGACCGGGCGGACTTCCCGCCCGCCTCGCCGCGGCCGGGGCTGCCGGCGGCGGACCTGCACTTCAACTTCGTGCTGCTCTGCGCGCTCTTCGCTCTCGGCCGCCGCCCGCTCGCGCCGAAGCCCTTCGGCCGCTTCTGGATCGCGGCGGCCGTCCTGGCGTTCGTTCACGTGGCCGCGCTCGTTTTCCAGGTCGAAGCGCTCTACGCGACCCGGCTCGGGCCGTGGAGCGAAGCGCACTACGGACCTCTGGCCCGCAACGTCTGGGCGGGCGGATTCCACTTCTATCTGATCGCCGGCCGATTCGCGGCCCCGTTCGCCCTGTGGTGGGCGCTCTGCGAGCCCGTAGGGGCGGCCCGAGTGGCCGCCCGGAGTCCTGACGGTTGAGACAGGGTCGGACGGGGACAAGCCCCGCCCCTACGACGGGGACTAGCCCCGTCTTCCTCGTTCCCGCCTCAGATACCGGTAGTCCGGGATCCCGAACTCCTTCAGCTTCGCGATCAGCGAGCCGCGGGAGATGTTGAGGATCTGGGCGCCGCGGCTCTGGTTGCCCTCCACGCGCCGCATGGCGCGGTCGATGACCTCGCGCTCCACGGTCTCGACGATCTTCTTCAGGTCGTCGGTCTGCCGCAGGACGGTCTCGGCGAGGCTCGGCTCGGCCGCCGGCGGCGCCGCGGCGATCGGCACTTCCATCGTCTGCCGCACGGCGGTCTCGCCCGCCTCCGGCGCGCCCATTCCCGCGAACGCGATGCCGGCCACCTGGACCAGCTCTTCGAGAAAAAGCACGGCTCGCGCCGCCAGGCGCGGTGTCTCGCGCACGAGAATGCCCACGCACCCGGAGCCGTCCCGGGCCGGCTCGACGATGAGCGTCAGCGCGCCGGTGACCGTTTCGGCGCGGGCCAGGCGCTCGCCCGTCCGGAGATCCTGGACCATCCGCGGAGGAAGCGCCGGGTTCTCGCGGAAGGTCGACGCCAGCGGACGGAATCCGGCGAGGACGGAGAACTCGCCCACCGCCCACTCCGAGGGAGGCAGCTCGCGGTCGAGGAAGTCCGTGAGCTCGGTCGCGAGGTCCTCGGCCGACGTCGCCTCGCGGCAGAGGCGGAAGGCCGAGAGCCTGAGCCCCCGGTACTCGACTTCCGTGACGGGCAGGGCCGGTTGGACGGGCGCGGGAGGCGGCGATGCGAGGTCGCCCTCGGGCATCTCGTTGATCGGGGTCGCGCGCGGCGGCGGGGACGCCTCGACGACGATGATCGTCGCCTCCCCGATCGCGATGCGGTCGCCCGCGGTGATCTGGCCGCCGAAGAAGTCGCGGCCGTTGACCTGGACCGTCTCGATCCCCTTGAAGAGATCGAGGTGGTAGCCGCCGTCGCGCTCGAAAAGCCGCATGTGGCGCCCGTAGACGCCGCGCGCGCGAACGACGATTTCGTTTCCGGAGGACGCGCCGACTGTCGCGCTTCCGCCGGCGACGCGATGCATCTCGGCGCTCGTGCCCGGACGCCGACGAACTTCGACTGTCAACATGACCGGAAGGCCCCCTGACATCGAGACACTACACATTTCCTGAGCGCGAGCGCAACAATTGTCGTGTCCCGGAGTGTGCGACTCCCGGTCAGAAGAGCCCGGACACCCGCCCCTGGGGGTCGACGTCGATCGTCTCGGCCGCCGGCTGCTTCGGCAGTCCCGGCATCGTCATGATGTCCCCGCACACGGCCACGACGAACCCGGCTCCCGCGAAAAGGCGCGTGCGGTCGACGTGGAGCGTGAAACCCGACGGCCGGCCGCCCTTCTTCGGATCGTCCGAAAATGAGTACGGCGTCTTGGCGATGTTGATCGGCAGGTTCCCGAAGCCCTGTTTCTCGTAGCGCTGGAGGCGCTGCTCGGCCTCCTTCGAGAAGGAGACCCCGCCCGCGCCGTAGAGCCGCCGCGCGATGATCTCGATCTTCTCCGCGAGCGGCCGGTCCCAGGGATACAGCGGCCGGTACCGCGCGGTTCCCTGGCTGATCTCGGCGAGCACGGCCCGCGCGAGGTCCTCGCCGCCGGCGCCTCCCCGGGTGAAGACCTCCGAGAGAGCCGCCTTCACGCCGAGCTCCGAGCAGCGCTTCTCGAGGAAGGCGATCTCGGCCGGCGAGTCCGTCGGGAACCGGTTGATGGCCACCACGGCGGGCAGCCCGAAGATCCGGACGTTGTCGAGGTGGCGTTCGAGATTCAGAACGCCGCGAGAGAGGGCCGCCAGGTCCTCCACCGCCAGGGCTTCCTTGGGCGCCCCGCCGTGCATCTTGAGGGCCCGCACGGTGGCGACGAGGACGACGACCGACGGCCACATGTCGCCGTAGGCGCACTTGATGTCGAGGAACTTCTCGCCGCCCAGGTCGAAGCCGAAGCCCGCCTCCGTGACCGCGATCTCGCCGTAGCGCATCGCGATCCGAGTCGCCAGAATCGAGTTGCAGCCGTGCGCGATGTTGGCGAAGGGCCCGCCGTGAATCAGTGCCGGCGTCCCCTCGAGCGTCTGGACGAGGTTGGGATGAATGGCGTCCTTGAGCAGCGCCGCCATCGCGCCGTTGGCCTTGAGGTCCACGGCGCGAATCGGCTCCGTGTCGCGCCGGTACCCGGCCACGATCGCGCCGCAGCGCTCCTTCAGGTCCTTGAGGTCGCGTGCCAGGCAGAGGATCGCCATCACCTCCGAGGCGACGGTGATGTCGAAGCCCGTTTCCCGCGGGACGCCGTTGATCTTTCCGCCGAGGCCGATGACCGTGTCGCGCAGGGCCCGGTCGTTCATGTCGAGGACCCGCCGGAACGGGATGTCGCGCTGATCGATGCCGAGCGCGTTGCCGTGGTGGAGGTGGTTGTCGATCATCGCCGCCATCAGGTTGTGGGCCGCCGTGATCGCCGGGAAGTCGCCCGTGAAGTGGAGGTTGATGTCCTCCATCGGCACGACCTGCGCGAACCCTCCGCCGGCGGCGCCCCCCTTCACGCCGAAGCAGGGCCCCAGGGACGGCTCGCGCAGCGCGATGATGGCCCGCTTGCCGAGGCGGTTGAGCGCCTGGCCGAGGCCGACGGTCGTGGTGGACTTGCCCTCCCCCGCCGGCGTCGGCGTGATCGCCGAGACGAGCACCAGCGGCGCCTCGGCACGTCCCTCGGCGCGCGCGATCGCGGAGAGGGACACCTTGGCCTTGTCGCGGCCGTAGGGGATGAAGTCGTCCGGGTGGATCCCCGCGTCCCGCGCCACCTCTTCGATCGGACGCAGCCGGGCTTCCTGGGCGATCTCGATGTCGGACTTCATGGGCCGGCGAATCGTAGCAGCACGCGCGAAGCCGACCGCGCGTGCGGCGGACCGCGGATCGGCGCCTTCTGTGTCCCATGCCGGTCCCGCGAGGACGCTTCTACCGGTTATTGGGGTGGCACTGCTCTCCGGCCCCAATCACTTGTGGCGGCGGCTCGTCCGCTTTGCTACATTGCTTCCAGTGCTCCGTCTGAAACGGGTCGAGATCGCGGGCTTCAAGTCCTTCTACGAGAAGGTGGATCTGGCCTTTCCGGGCTCCGTCACGGCGGTCGTCGGCCCCAACGGCTGCGGCAAGTCCAACATCAGCGACGCCGTCGCGTGGGCGCTGGGCGAGCAGAGCGCCCGGGTGCTGCGCGGCGAAAAGATGGACGACGTCATCTTCAACGGCTCGGCCAAGCGCCGGCCCCTCGGGATGGCGGAGGTCATCCTGACCCTCGCGGCCTCCAACGGCGACTCCGAGAAGGGCGACGCCGACGGCGAGCTTCGCGTGGGGCGGCGCGTCTACCGGGACGGCGAGGGCGAGTACTTCCTGAACGACAAGCAGGTGCGCCTGCGCGACATCCAGGACCAGCTGCTCGGGACGGGCCTCGGCGTGCGCGCGTACTCGGTCATCGAGCAGGGGCGCATCGACCAGGTGCTCTCGACCAAGCCTCAGGACCGGCGGCGCCTGATCGAAGAGGCCGCGGGCATCACCAAGTACAAGCTCAAGAAGCGCCTCGCCGAGGGCAAGCTCGAGGAGACGAAGGGCAATCTTCTCCGGCTTTCCGACATCATCGGCGAAATCGAGAAGAACGTCGCGGCGCTGAAACGCCAGGCCTCGCGCGCCGCGCGCTACAAGGAACAGACCGAGATTCTCAAGCAGCGACGCGCCTCGCTGACCCGGGCCCGCGGCGACGCGCTGCGCGAGACGCTCGGGGCGAGCGAAAAGGTCCGCGACCAGCGCCGCGACCGCGAGGCCGAAGCGGCGGCGGCTCTCGCGCGCGCCGAGTCGGCGCTCACCCAGGCGCGGCTCGAGGCGTCCGAAGCGTCCGCGCGGCGCGACGCGCTGCGCGAGGCCCTGGCGTCGCTCGAGGCCGCGATCGCGCGGGACGACGCCCTCCTCGACGCGAACAAGCGCGCGGCGCATGGACCTGGCCGCCCGTCGCGCGGCGCTCGAGCGCGAGGGCCGCGACTTCTCGTCCGAGCAGGCCCGGGCGGCCCGAGACCTCGCGGACCTGCAGGACCGGCTCGAGCGCACGATCGCCGAGGCCCGGGCCCGCTCTCTCGCGCGCGAGGAGGCCGACCGGCTCGCCTCCGAGGCCGCCGCCGTCTGCGCGGCCCTCGAACGGGAGCTCGAAGAGACGCGGACGCTCGCCTTGAACGCCGCCGGAGAGCGGGTCGGCGCGCGAAACGCCCGCCACGAGGTCGACCTCGCCGCCGAGCGCATCGCGGCCTCGCTCTCGCGCCTCGCGGAGACCGGAGCGCGGATCGCCGAAGAGCTCGCCGGCCGCGAGCGCGAGGCCGGCGAAGCCGAGCGTGAAGCCGCCCGGCTCCGGGCGGCCGCCGCGGAGGCGACCGGACGCGTGGCGGCCATCGAGGACGAGCTTCTCCGCCTCTCGGCGGGCCTCGCCGGCGCCGAGGCGGCGCGCGACGCCGCGCGCGAATCGGCCGGCGCCCTCGAGCACCGGCTGGCCGCCCTCCTCGAGACGCTGCGCGCGCGGGAGATGAGCGTCAACGAGGTCCGGGAGGCCCTGCGGAGCGCCGGCCTCTCCGAGCACGGCGCGCTCTCCGACCGGATCCGGCCGCGCGCCGGCTGGGAAGACGCGGTCGGCCTGGTGCTCGGGACCGACTCGGACGCCTTGCTCGCCTCGGGGGACGTCCTGCGCGCCGTCGACGCGATGCGAAGCCTTTCGGCCGCCCGTATCGTCCGGGCCGACTGGCGCCACGAGACGCGCGACGAACGGCCGGCCGACTCTCTGGGCTGGGACGTCGGTGCTCGAAGGGCACGCCCGGCTCTCGCCGGCCGAGCGGGCGGCGCTGCCTCGAACGGCGTTCGTCGAGAGTCTCGCCGACGCCCTGACGCTTTCCGAGCGGCACCCGGGCATGACGTTCGTCACGCGCAACCGCGAGGTCGTCCGCGGACCGGTCGTCCGCGTCGCGGGCCCAGCCGCCGAGGCGTCCGGGCTATTCGCCCTGCGGCGCGAGGAGGACGCGCTGACCCGGCGCCTCCGCGAAGCGCGCGAGGCCCTGGTTTCGGCGGAAGGGCGGCTGGAGGACGTTCGGGCCCGGCGCCTCGCGCTCGAAGCGGACCTGCCGGCCCTGCGCGAAGCCGAGCGTGCGGCTCAGGGCGCGCACAGCGCGTTTGCCGCGCGGCTGGAGGAGAGGCTCGCCGACCGCGACCGCCTCCGGCGGGAAAACGAGACGATCGCGGCCGAGAAGGCCGCGCTCGCCGGCGAGGCCGGCGGCCTCCAGACGCGCCGCCGATCCCTCGAGGAGGAAGAACGGCGCCTCGCCGAAGCCGAAGACGGCGCGCACCAGCGGACCGGAGTCCTGTCGGCGGCGCTCTCCGAGGCGCGTGCGACGGCCCAGTCGCGTTCCGACGAGCTCGCCCACCGCCGCACCGAGGCCGAGGTCGCGGCCGAGCGCCGGCGGTCCATGGAAGCCGCCCGCGACACCCTCCAGGAAACGCACTCGACTCTCGAGCGGCGGCTCGCCGAGGCCACCGAAGAGGAGGCGAGGATCGCCACCCGGGCCGCCGAGCTGACCCACGAGGAGGCGCAGGCGCGGACGCGCCAGACCCAGAATCTCGGGGCGCGCGAAGCGCAGGCCGTCGAGCACTCGGCCGCCGTCGAGACCGCCCGCGAAATCGCCGTCCGCGTCGAGACCGCCGAGGCCGCGACCCGGACGGACCGGGCCGAGCTCGACGCCGCCCGGGAGGCGCGCTTCGAAGCCGAGGTGGCGGCCACGCGCGCCGGCTCGGACCTCGAGCACCTGGTCGCTCAGTGCCGCGAGGAATTCGGCGTCGAGCCGGACGACCTCGAGCCGCTCGCCGACGCCTCGCCCGAGGCCCTCGCGACGCTGGAGGCGGAGGTCGCCGAGCTCGTGGCTTCGATCGAGCGCCTCGGCCCCGTCAACGTCCTCGCCTTCGAGGAGCACAAGGAGATGTCCGAGCGGCTCGTCTTCCTGACGACGCAGCGCGACGACCTCCTGAAGTCGATCGCCGAGCTCCAGGAGTCGATTCGGAAGATCAACGCGACCTCCTCCGAACGGTTCGCCGAGGCGTTCCACGCCATCAACGAAAACTTCAAGGCGATGTTCGCCCGGCTCTTCCAGGGAGGCTCGGCGGAGATGAAGCTGCTCGACGAGACCGACGTGCTCGAGTCGGGCATCGAGATCGACGCCCATCCGCCCGGCAAGCGGAACCAGTCGATCCTGCTGCTCTCGGGCGGCGAGAAGGCCCTGACGGCGATCGCCCTCCTGATGGCGATCTTCCGCTACAAGCCCTCGCCCTTCTGCATTCTCGACGAGGTCGATGCACCGCTCGACGAAGCCAACATCGACCGGTTCACGCGGCTCCTGCGCGAAATGACCGAGGAGACGCAGTTCATCGCCATCACCCACAACAAACGCACCATGGAAACGGCCGACGTCATGTACGGCGTGACCATGGAGGAGCCCGGCTGCTCCAAGATCGTTTCGGTCAAGTTCGACTGAGGTCGCGCGGACGGGCGTTTGACGCCCCCCCGGCCTTTCCGTAAGATGCCCCGCTCCGACTCCAGAGCCGACGTAGCTCAGTCGGTAGAGCAGCGGTTTCGTAAACCGCAGGTCACCGGTTCAAGTCCGGTCGTCGGCTCCAATTGCTCGCTCCGCCGGCCGCGGACCACCCCGGCCGGAGAAAAGTACTGGACTCCCGAGGCCCTGTCGGGAGAGGCTCTGAGGTAACTGTGATGTCCAAGTCCGTGAATGCGCCCGCGGGAACCAAGGCGCTCGATTTCCTGCAGCCGGAGGGGCCCAATCCCCACGGCGGCCGCGGCCGGGCCATCATCCTGAACCATCCCGAGATCCGGGATCTCGTCGGCAAGAACCCCGTCACCTTCTGGATCACCCTGGGCATCGTCCTCGTCCAGACGGCCCTCGGGGCGGCCCTCCACACGAGCCCGTGGTGGCTGATCGTCCTGGTGGCGATGACGGCGGGCGCCTTCGCCAACCACGCGCTCTGGGTGGTCATCCACGAGGTGACCCACAACCTGATCTTCAAGAGACCGGGCGCGAACACCCTGGTCGGCATCCTCGCCAACCTCCCGCACGGGGCGCCGACGTCGGTCTTCTTCCAGCGCTACCACATGAAGCACCACGCGTTCCTCGGGGCGTACGACTTCGACGCCGACATCCCGAGCCACTGGGAGCAGAAGCTCTTCGGCCGGTCCGCCCTCGGGAAGGCCCTCTGGATGTTCCTGTTCTCGATCATGCAGGCGCTGCGTCCCGTGCGCCTGCGCGTCCTGAAGCCGATCGACCGCTGGGTCGTGATCAACGTCGTCGCCCAGGTCCTCTACGACGGCGCCCTCCTGTACTTCTGGGGCCCGAAGGCCCTCGCCTACATGTTCATCTCTCTCATGTTCAGCGTCGGGCTCCATCCGCTCGGTGCGCGCTGGATCCAGGAGCACTACATCGTCTTCCCGGGACAGGAAACCGCGGACTATTACGGGCCGCTCAATCCGTTCGCGCTCAACGTCGGCTACCACAACGAGCACCACGACTTCCCGTCGATCCCGTGGAACCGCCTGCCGGCCGTCAAGCGCGCGGCGCCCGAGGCGTACGACACCCTGCACTACCACCCCTCCTGGTCGAAGCTCCTCTGGCGCTTCATCGTCGACCCGGAGATCTCCCTCTACACCCGCTACGTTCGGGAAGGGCCCACCGGCGGCTCGCGCCTCGAGGAGGCCAGGGCCGCCTCGCAGGAGCTCCCCGAGCCGACGGCCGACCGGACGCTCCGCCCCACGGCGACGCAGCAGTCCGCCTAGTCCCGCCGGCCCCTACGGCATCAGCTGCACCTGGAACATGAAGGCCGAGTCGTTGGCCGGCGAGCCGTCGGCGCGCTGGCGGTGCGTGCGCGAGTAGTCGAGGACGAGCTTGAGGCTGTTGCGGCGGAAGTAGTACGACGTCGACGCGGAGACGACCGAGATGCCGTCGTTGTCGACGTTGCGGTTGTAGTCGACGTAGGAATAGCGGCCCGCGATGTCGAGCTGGCACGGCAGGATGAAGTACCCCGCCTGGCCGTACCAGCCGTACGCGTAAAGGCGCGCGCCGCTCGCGTCCCCCACGGCCTGCCCGACGTAGCCCTCCGCCTGCGCGGAGAAGCCCCACCACTTGAACTGGGCGTCGAAGCCCCAGGACTTGACGTCGACGTCTTCGCCCGTGGTGAAGAGGCCGACGTTGCGCCCGAGCCACCCGGCCGCGCCGGCGTAGTTGAGCGTCAGCGCTTCGAAGCTCGTGTTCGTGAGCTTGCGAAGGGTGTTGACGAAGCCGTTCGCGCCGAACGAAAGCGCCGGCGTCTTGTGGCCCTGGACGTCGGCTTCGCTGTTGCCCATCGTTCCGAGCGGGTTGAACGTCGAGACGCAGCATCGGCATGACGTGGTTGGTCGCGCGGAGCGTGTTCTGCCCGTCGCCGCCGAAGACGCCGGCCTGGTAGGTGAAGAGGCCCTTGCCGAACGCGCCGGCGGCCATCAGGCCGATGTCGCGGCTCGGCTTGAAGGCGTCCGTGGCGAGGGAGCGCTCGGGGAACTGGAGCACGCCGTCGTTGTAGAGCTCCTGGCGCGAGAAGGGCGTCTTGTACTGGCCGAACTGGGCCGAGAGCGCGTCGTCGAACTTCCAGTTGAGCCAGGCGTCGTCGAGATACCGGTTGGCGGCCGTGCTCTCGAAGGCCGCCTGGAACCGCCAGGTCAGGCGCGGGTCGAAGGCGAAACCGGACATGAAGAGCTTGAAGCGGCGGACCCGGAACTCGTCGGCGTCGATGCCGCCGGCGGCCGCGTCCAGGTCGACGTGCGTGTAGCGGACCTGGAGGTTGAAGCCGAGGCTCGCCTCGAAGAGGTCGTCGGGCGTCCGGAAGACGATGCCCCGGTTCTCGACGTACTCGACGGCGGGTTTGGCCGGCTTGGCTGGCTCCGGGCCCTCCTCGGCTCGTAGCGTCGCGGCCACCAGAATCGCTCCGATGACAATCCGTTCGTACCGCACGCTCGCCCTCCGGGGCAGAGGATTACGTTTCAGGATGACTTTCGCAAGTTGATTCGTATAGATTCGTATAGAATCGGTGACCATGGCCACGACCGGTAGAGTCTCACTCACCCCCGCCGACGCGGCGAAGGCGCTCGGCGTCAGCTACCCCACGATAAAGCAGTGGATCTATCGGAAGAAGATCCGCTCGGTCGTCACTCCCGGCGGGCACCATCGGATCCCTCGCTCGGAGATCGCCCGCCTCGGAGGAGCCGCGACCGGTGCGTCACCGCTCGACGCGATCAGCGGCCGCAACAAGCTCGCCGGCGTCGTCACGAAGGTCCGGGTGTCGGGCCTCCTCGCGGAGGTCACGCTCGACGTCGGCGGCCAGACGCTCACCTCGATCATCACGGCGGGGGCCGCCCGGCAGCTCGGCCTGAAGGCCGGCTCTCCCGCCGTCGCGCTCATCAAGGCCACCGAAGTCATGGTCATCCGGGGCTGAAACAGGAGTGAGAGCCATGAAAAAGATCCTCCTCCTAGCGCTGCTTGCTCGTTTCGTCGCTCGCGTTCGCGGCTACTCCGGACGAAATCCTCGTCTTCGGCGCCGCCAGCCTCACCGAATCGCTGCAGGAACTGGGCAAGCAGTTCGAGACGTCGACGGGCACGAAGGTGACGTTCTCCTTCGCCTCCTCGAGCGACCTCGCGCGTCAGATCGAAGCCGGCGCCCCGGCCGACGTCTTCTTCTCGGCCGACACCGCGAAGATGGATGCCGTCGAAAAGGCCGGTCTCGTGCGCGCGGCCGATCGCCGGGAGTTCCTCTCGAACGTCCTCGTCGTCGTCGTGCCGTCCAACTCGACCGCGAAGATCGGCTCGGCCAAGGACCTCGAGGCGCTCCCGAAGCTCGCGCTGGCCGACCCGGCCGCAGTTCCGGCCGGCGTCTACGCGAAGAAGTGGCTGACCCAGGAGGGCGTCTGGGACGCGGTCGAGAAGAAGGTCATCCCGACGCTCGACGTGCGCGCGGCGCTCGCCGCCGTGGCGGGGGGCGACGTGCCCGCCGGCATCGTGTACCGCACGGACGCGGTGATCTCGACCGAGGTCCGGATCGCCTACACCGTGACGAATGGACCGGCGATCACCTACTCGGTCGCGCCGATTGCGGCTTCGAAGCACGCGGACGCGGCCTCGAAGTTCGTGGCCTTCCTCGATTCTCCCGCGGGACGCGCCGTCTTCGAGCGGCGCGGGTTCCTCATACGCTCCCTCCGTTGACCGCCGACGACGTCTCGATCCTGCTCCTCACCGTCCGGGTCGCCGCGATCGCGACGGCCCTGATCCTGCCCCTCGGCGTCGCGGCGGCATGGGCTCTTTCCCGCCGCGGCGGGCCGCTGCGCACGATCGCGGAAACCGTCCTGTCCCTGCCCCTGGTGCTGCCGCCGACGGCGGTGGGCATCCTGCTCCTCGATGCCCTGCGCCGCCGCAGCACTCTCGGGGGCTTGCTCGAGCGCCTCGACATCGAGGTCCTCTTCACGACGAAAGCGGTCGTTCTCGCCACCGCGGTCATGGCGTTCCCGCTCCTCGTCCGCCCGGCGCGTGCGGCCTTCGAGGAGGTCGACCGCCGCCTGCCGGGGATCGCCCGCTCGCTCGGCTGCGGGCCCTTCGAGGCCTTCCGGCGCGTGACGCTGCCGCTCGCGGGCCGCGGGATCCTGACGGGGACCCTCCTCGCCTTCTCGCGCGCCCTCGGCGAGTTCGGAGCCACGATCATCGTGGCCGGCAGCATTCCCGGCCGGACGCAGACGATGGCGCTCGCGATCTTCCAGCGCCACCAGATCGGGCAGGACGCCGATGCGATGCGGCTCGTCTGGGTGACGGTCGTCATCGCGTTCACGGCCGTGCTCGCCTCGGAGCTTCTGGGCCGGCGCCGCCGGGTCGAGACCGCGCGATGATCGAGCTCGATCTCCGCCTCCCGCTCGCCGCGTTTCGCCTGGAGCTCACCGCCCGGCTCTCCGCGGACGCGGTCGCGGTGCTCGGCCCGTCGGGCGCCGGGAAAACCTCGCTCCTCGAGGCGATCGCGGGCCTGCGCCCCGGGGCCGAGGGCCGGATCGCGATCGACGGGGACGTGCTCCTCGATTCGGGCCGCGGGATCCGCCTTCCGCCCGAGCGCCGTCGCATCGGCTACGTGCCGCAGGATTCCTGCCTGTTTCCGCACCTCGACGCGCGGCGCAACGTCCGCTTCGGCATGCGCGGGCCGGAGCGCGAAGGCCTCTTCGCAGAAGCCGTCGCGATCCTCGAGATCGAGCCACTGCTCGACCGCTATCCGGCGACACTCTCGGGCGGCGAGCGTCAGCGCGTCGCCCTCGCACGGGCGATCGCCACGCGGCCGAGGCTGCTTCTTCTCGACGAACCGCTCGCCGCCGTCGACGTCGAGCTGAAGGAGCGCATCCTCCCCTACCTGCTGCGTGTCCGCGACACGCTGCGGATCCCGTGCGTCTACGTCACGCACAACACCGGCGAAGCCGCCGCCATGGCCGCCGAGGCCCTGCTGCTGCGTCGAGGGACGCTGGTCCGGCAGGGGACGAACGACCGCGGTGCTCCGCGAGATGATGGCCTCCTCCGTCGACCCGGACGCGCGGTTCGACAACGTGATCGCCGGATACATCGAAGCCGGAGCGGCCGGCGACGAAAAGGCGATGCTCCACACCGGACCGGCGCGGCTCGTGGTGCCGGCGGGGCCGCCACCGCAGCCCGGCGTGCGCGCGATCTACGCCGTCTCGCCCGACGACATCCTCGTCTCGACGCGTCCGCCCGAGCACGTCTCGGCGCGCAACGTCCTCGAGGGCCGGGTGCATTCGGTCGACCCGTCGGCGGAAGGGGCGTGGATCGGCGTGGCCACCGCGGGCCTCGAGTGGACCGCCCGACTGACGCGCTCTTCCGCACAGGAGCTCGGCCTCTCCCCCGGCGTTCGGGTCTGGCTCACGATCAAGACGCACGCCTTCCGGAGGCTGCGCTAGAGGCTCATCGGCGCGCCCTCTCCCCAAGGAAGCAAGGATCCGACAGCCGCCGGCGCCTTCGTCCGCTGGAACACCGGTCCCGTCCCAAGAGTGTGGCCAGAGCCTCCTCAGAGTCCGTATCGTCACCGTGGCCAAGGAGGAGACCCATGGCGCTGCCCGCACTGCCCGCTCTCGCCGGCATCCTCGCCCTCACGGTGGGCGAGATCGAGATCGTGCGGCCGCCCTCGGACGGGCCGGCGGCGACACCCGCGCCCCGGCCCTGCTCCTCGGCGGAGTACCGCCAGTTCGACTTCTGGCTCGGCGAGTGGGACGTCGCCGAGAAGGGCAAGCCTGCCGGCGTCAACCGCATCACGGCGATCCTGGGCGGCTGCGCCGTGCGCGAGGAATGGAAGGGCGCGAGCGGCCTGACCGGCACGAGCCTCAACATGTGGGACTCGGGCAAGCGCCGCTGGACTCAGACGTGGGTCGACGACAAGGGCAACGTGCTCCTCCTGCTCGGGCGGGCGCCAGGGACCGAAGATGGTCCTCGAGGGGGACACCACCGACGGCAAGGGCGGCACCGTGAAGAACCGCATCTCCTGGTCGCCGCCTGGAGGCAGGGCGCGTGCGGCAGATCTGGGAGACCTCGACCGACGGCGGCAAGACCTGGGAGACGGAGTTCGACGGGGACTACGGGCCGCGTCGGAAATAGCCGGTCCTTCGCGTTCTAGCGGATCCCCTCCGCTCCCTTCGTCAGCCGCGTCAGGCCCGTCCCATCCGCGTTCATCACCCAGACGTCGTGGACCCCGCCGGCCTGCGCCGAGAAGAGGATCCGCCGCCCGTCGGGCGACCAGCCCGGCCTGCGACCAGATGTCCATGCCGCGCGTCAGCCGCCTGACGGCCTCGGATGCGACCTCGAGCCGGTAGAGATCCCGGCTCCCGTCCCGCGTCGACACGAACGCGATCGAGCGGCCATCGGGCGAAAAGGACGGCGTCTCGTCCGTCGCGGCGCTTCCCGGGAGCGGCGAGACCGCGCCGGACGCGAGGTCGAGAAGAAAGAGCTGATTCCGAACGTCGGGATCGGCATGGAGGGCGAGGGTTCGATCGTCGGGGCTCCAACTCGGGACCTGGCTCGACCAGGCGTTAGACGTCAGGCGCCGCACGCCGCGGCCGTCGACGTCCGCAACGTAGAGCTCCCAGTGAAACTCGTCGTTCGAGAGCGTCCCGCGCTGGAACGCGAGCCGGCGGCCGTCGCGGGACGGGACGGGCACGCCGTCGAAGCCCGGTCCGCCGATCAGCCGCTTCGGATTCGAGCCGTCGACGTCCATGACGTACAGGTCGACTTCCCCATCGGCGCTCCAGTCGCGCGGAGACTGGAAGAAGATCCGGTTCCCGTCCCGCGCGTACTGCGGATGCGCGTCGCGGCCGGGACTCCAGGTCAGGCGCCGCGCGTCCGACCCGTCGGCGGCCATCGTGTAGAGCTCCCAGTCGCCGTCGCGGGTCGAGGAGAAGACGATGCGCTGTCCGTCCGGCGACCACTGGGGCCAGGCGTTGTCGTAGGCCGCGTTGGTGAGCTGCCGGCGATTGCCGCCGTCGGCGTCCATGACGAAGAGCTCGAAACGTCCGCCGGGCGCATCGGAGTAGTAGGCGATCCGGCTTCCGTCCGGGGACCAGGCGAGCTCGTACTCGGTGGCTGAGTCCCGCGTGAGGTTCCTGGGGTTCGAACCGTCGCGGTCCATGAGGTAGATCTCGGCGTTGCCGTCGCGCTCGGTGAAGAAGGCGATCCGGCTTCCGTCGGGGGACATCTCGGCGGCGCCGTCCGCGGCGGCCTCGGTCGTGAGACGGCGCGGCGCGCCGCCCTCCGCGGAGACGATCCAGACGTCCTGGTTGCCGCCGCGCCTGCCGGTGAAGAGGACCTCCTTGCCGTCGGGAGTCCAGGACGCGTGGCCGTCGCCGCCGGTGCTCGTTGTGAGCCGGCGCGGATGTGCGCCGTCGGCGTCGCAAACGTAGACCTCTTCGTCGCCGTCCCGGTCCGAGTCGAACGCGATCCGCGCCCCGTCCGGCGACCAGGCCGGGTGCCGGGCGAATGCCTCGCCCGGCGAGGCGCCGCGATGCGTGAGCCGTTTCTCGCCCGTCCCGTCGGGACGGATGAGGTAGAGGTTCCAGAAGCCGTCGCGGTTCGAGTCGAAGACGATCCACTCCCCATCCGGCGACCAGGCGGGATGCGTGTCCGTCGCCGAGGCTGCGGGTCAGGCGCCGCTCCCCCGTCCCGTCGGCGTCGATGACGTAGAGCTGCGTCTTCCCGTGCCGTTCGCTCTGAAAGACGAGCCTTCGGCCGTCGGGGGACCAGGACGGGTTGATGTCGAGAAAGTTCGGCGCCGCCGGAGGCGGCGTTGCGAAGGTGACCAGGGTCAGAAGCCCGGCCGCGAGAGCGAGCATGCGGGCCGGTTATTTCGGAGCCGGCAGGCTCGCGAGCCACGTCTCGACGGCTTCGCGGTCCGCGCCCCGGAGGCGCTTGAGGACGCCTTCGGGGTGTGTCGCGATCGTTTCGGCCCGGTCGAAGGGAAGCCGCGCGTACATCTTCCCCCCGGGCTCGTGGCACGGCGAGCACTTTGCGGCCAGCACCGGGCGCACCCTCGTGGCGAAAGCGTCCGGCGTCGCGGGTGCCGAAGCCGGCGGTTCGGCCTTCTTGCGGCAGTCGGTATCGGGCCGGACCCCGATCCCGAGCGCCAGCAGAACGATCGCCGCGAGCTTGATTCCGCTCATCGCGACGTCCAGATCATCGGACTCTCGCTCCGGAAATCGAGATTCGGGCGGACGGTGCCCGGTTATCTCCGACACTCGTCCCAGGCCTGCGACCTTTCGTCACAACAGTTCGCCCCTTGATCCGCCGCGCGAGGCCGGAGTTCCACTTTTTGAACCCGGCGTTCGAAAACTTGGGTCGAAATGACCCGGCATATCTCTGTAACTCCTTTCGTTTCTTTACGTATCAGCCCTTGCGGCGTTGCAGAAAAAGAGGAGGGTGGGCATGAAAATTCGTACCCTGATCGTCGACGACGAGCCCCTGGCGCGCGAGTGGGTGCGCAACGGCCTCCAGGACGAGCCCGACGTCGAGATCATCGGCGAGTGCGGCGACGGCTTCGAGGCCGTCAAGGCGATCACCGAGCTGAAGCCGCAGCTCGTCCTGCTCGACGTGCAGATGCCGGGTCTCGACGGATTCGGGGTGCTCGCGAGCTGCGACGCCCAGGACCTGCCGGCCGTCATCTTCGTCACGGCCTTCGACCGCTACGCCCTCAAGGCCTTCGAAGCGCACGCCGTCGACTACCTGATGAAGCCCTTCTCGAGCGAGCGTCTCCACGCCGCGGTCGAGCGCGCTCGCGGCGAGATCGACAAGAGCTCCTCGCGGCAGCTCAAGGCCACCCTCCACGCGCTTCTCGAAGACATCCAGCGCGAGCGCGCCTACCCGGAGTGGCTGCTCATCAAGAAGGACGAACGGAGCGTTTTCGTCCGCGTGGCCGACGTCGACTGGATCGAGTCCTCGCGCAACAACGTGCGCCTCCACGTGGGCAAGGAGGTCTACGTCTTCCACGAGACGACCTCGGGCATCGAGTCCAAGCTCGATCCGAAGAGGTTCTTCCGCATCCACCGGTCGACGATCGTCAACATCGAAAGGATCAAGGAAATGCACCCGTGGTTCAACGGGGACTACGCGGTGACGCTGAAGGATGGCACGAAGCTGACGCTCTCGAGCACGTACCGGGAGCGGCTCAAGGAGTTCCGCCGGCTGGCGGTGTAGACGCCGGCCCAGCTCGATGACGACGGCGGCGGCGCGCACACGAATCTCGGTCGCCGGGGAGGCCTCTGCCGCCTCCCGGCTCTCCGCGACAGCCGTTTCGTCGCCGCCCGCCTCGCAGGTCCTGACGGCCGCGGCGCTTCCGGCGCCCGACCGGGCGCTCCGGATGCGCCGCGCGCTCGAGATCCTCGCCGTCTGGACGGTCGTCGGCCTCTTCATCGCGGCGCAGCGCTACCTCCGGGGTCCGTCGCTCCAGCCGCGCCTGGCTCTGCCGCTCTACGAATCGCTCGCGGCGAGCCTCGTCACGGCGTATCTCTGGGCCGCTCTGACCCCGTCGATCATGCGCCTGGCCCGGCGGTTCCGGCCCCGACGCGGCCGGCGCCTGGCGACGATCCCGGTGCTGCTGGCCGGCGGAGCCGGTGCCGCCCTGCTGCACCTTCTCGCGACCAACGTGTTCTGGCACGTCGTCGATCCTCCCGAGTTTGGCGGCGGCTTCGCGGCCATGTTCGCGGCGACGCTCGCCTTCGGCGGCGCCGCGAGGCTCGCCACCTTCATCGGCATCGTCGGCGTGACATGGGGCATCGACGACTACCGAACCTACCGAGAGAAGGAGCTCCAGGCCTCCGAGCTCGAGCGCGAGCTCGTCCAGACGAAGCTCGAGGCGTTGAAGCTGCGCCTCCATCCCCCGTTTCTCTTCAACACGCTCGCCACGATCCTTCCGCTCATCCGGACCGAGCCCCGCGCCGCGGCGCGCACCGTCGTCCAGCTCGGCGACATCCTGCGGCTCGCGCTCCACAACGACGCCACCGGGCTGGTGCCTCTGAAGACGGAGCTCGAATACATCCGCCTCTACCTGCAGATCGAGCAGACCCGGCTCCAGGACCGGCTCGAGGTGCGTTTTGCGATCGCCCCCGAGGCGCTCGACGCCGCCGTGCCGAACCTCATCCTCCTGCCGCTGGCGGAAAGCGCGATCGCCAACGGCATCTCGGTGCGGCCCGGCCGCGCGGCGATCGAGATCCGCGCCTGGCCGGAGGATGCCGGGCTGCACCTGGAGGTGCACGAGTCCGCGATCGACGGCGACGAGGTCCCGGCGGCGATCGCCATCGACGACTCGTTCGTGCGCAAGACGAAGTTGCGTCTGGAGCTGCTGTATCCCGGCCGGCACCGGATCACGATCGCCGACCGGCTCGAGAAAGGCCACGAGGTCTCGATCGTGCTGCCCCTCGAGGAGGCGGCGGTCGCCCGTCCCGCCGGGGCGCTCGCGTGAGCGCCGCCTTCCCGTTCCGCGAGCTCCCCCGGGCCGCGCGCGGCGAGCGCTGGCGGGCGGCGGGCTGGGTGCTGACGGCCTGGACGCTCGTGGGCCTCTTCCGCGCGGCCGACCGGTACTTCAGCGATCCGTTCCAGCTCCAGCGGCTCGAGTTCGGCCTCTGGGAGGCGCTCGCCCAGAGCCTGCTCGCTTCGACGATCTGGGCGATCTTCACCCCGGCCGTGGTGTGGCTGGCGCGCCGGTGCCTTCCGACCCGCGCGAACTGGGCACTGCCGATCGCGGGGCTTCTGGCGGGGGGGATCTTTTTTCCCGTCCTGCACAGCGGGGTCTACCAGGTCGCCTATCCCCTGCTCATGGGGTTTCCGCTCGTCCTGTCGACGCAAGCCGCCGCGCTGCCTCCGATGCTCCGCGTCCTCTTCCCGACGCACTTCCTGACGTATGCGGCCATCGTCGGAGCGACCTGGGCGCTCTCGTACGGGCGCCTGACGCGGGAACGGGAGCTGCGGGCTTCGCAGATCAAGACGCGTCTGCTCTCGGCCCGGCTCGAGGCGCTCAAGATGCAGCTCCATCCCCACTTCCTCTTCAACACGCTCAACAGCATCCTGCCCCTCGTCTTCCGCGACCGCGATGCCGCCTCGCGCACGGTCGTGCGGCTGGCGGACCTGCTGCGCCTCTCCCTGCAGAACGAGGGCAACGACCTGATCTCGCTCCGCAAGGAGCTCGAGTTCCTGCAGGTCTACCTGGAGATCCAGCAAACGCGCTTCCAGGACCGCCTGACCGTCAAGCTCGACGTCGCGCCCGACGTCGCCGACGCCCTCGTCCCGAACCTGATTCTCCAGCCGCTCGTCGAAAACGCGATCAAGCACGGCATCGCCGCCAGGCCCGGTTCCGGCCGAATCGAGGTCCACGCCCGGCGGGACGGCTCCGAGCGGCTGCACCTGCTCGTCCGGGACGACGGGCCGGGACCCAGCGGCGCCGCGCCGCGCGCGACCGAGGGGGGCGTGGGACTCCGCAACACGCGGGACCGCCTGGAGCTCCTCTACCCCGGGCGCCACGAGTTCGACTTCCGCGGCGGTGCCGGGCGCGGCTGCGAAGTCTCCCTGACCTTCCCTCTCGTGCTGGCGCCGAGGCCCGCGTCGTCCGGCATCCGGCCGTCCGCGGCCGCTCCCCGCCGCGCGGCGGCCGGCCCGGGCCCGAGGCTCGCTCCCACCGCATGACCAGGCTCCGCCGCTTCGCCGCGCTCGCCCTCCTCGTCGGCTTCGCCGTGTCGGCGGCCTTCGCTGCGGGCCCCGGTTCGCCGTACGCCCGCGCGATCGAACAGTCCAACGCGATGCTCGACCAGGTGCTTCAGCTCTATCCCGGAACGGCGGTCGCCGTCGCCGTCGGCAACGACATCGTCTGGTCGACGGCGTTCGGCTTCTCCGACGTCGATCGCCAGCGCAAGGTCTCGCGCTCGACGCAGTTTCGGATTTACGAAGTCGCGATGCCGCTGACGGCCACCGTGATGGAGCGGCTCGCCCAGGAAGGGCGCTTCGACGTCGACGCTCCCCTCCAGAAGTACCTGCCCGACCTGCCGGAGACGCGGATGCCCGTCACGGGTCGGGGTCTCGCGAGCCACCTGGCCGGGGCGGCCGACTTCCCGGAGGGCGAGCTCGCGGCCGCTCCGTGCTCCGGGGCCCGCGACGCCGCCCGGACGCTGTCCGGCCGCCTCTTCATCCGCCCGGCGGGGCTCGGACACGCGATGTCGCGCCAGGGCTACCTGCTCCTCTCCGCGGCCCTCGAATCGGCCACGGGGAAGCCGTTCTCGGAGCTCCTGAACGAGTCGATCGCCTGGCCCGCCGGCATGAGCTCGACGATGGCCGACGATCCGCGGCGCTTCCTGCCCGGCCGGACGCTCTTCTACGAGCGCGGTTTCTTCGGTCTCCTGCGCACGGCCCGGCCGGTCGATACGAGCTGCCTCTGGGGCGGCGGCGGCTACCTCTCGACGACCGAAGACCTCGTCCGATTCGGCGCGGCCCTGCTGCGCGGCGAGATCCTGCGCGGCGACACGATGGAGGCGATGTTCACGCCGCAGAAGACGCGCAACGGCGTCGACACCGGCTACGGCCTCGGGTGGTTCGTCGAGAGGGACTCCCGGGGCCGCCGTTACGTGTGGCATGGCGGCCGGGGCGTGGGCGGCCGGAGCGCCATCGTGATCGTCCCGCACGCGCGCCTCGTCACGGTCATGCTCTCGAACATCGAGGGCGAGCGCCTCGACGAGCACGCGCGACGGATCACCGCGTTCTTCCTCGAGGGCGCCGAGGCCTCCGGCGTCGCTCCGGATCTGGTCCGGGCGACCGGGCCCGGCAAACCCTCGCCGCCCTTCGCGTATCGGGCGGTCCCCGCGCCGGGCGAGTAAGCCTCGCCCCGCTCGCCGGGCTATCATTGGCGAGAAGGCGATCCGATTGTTTCTCCTCTGGCCGCCGCGCGTCTGGGCCGAGCCGCCGACCCCGCCCGGGCTTCGGCTGCTCCGGCTCTCGGCCGCGCTCGTCGTCGCGGCATCGCTGGTTGTCGGGACGACGGCATTCGTACAGGACCTGCGCGTCGCGTTTGCATGGGCCTGGCCTCGCGCCTTGCCGCCGTCCGTTCAGAGCCAGATCGAGACGACCGAACGAGGGATGCCTCCCGACGCGGCGCTCCTCGTGGTCTTCTACGCGGGCTCCGACTCCTGGTACGCAAGGATGTGGCAGCGCGTGCTGTACCCGCGGACGGTCGTCCTCCTCCCGAGCGACAGAATGACGGGCGCGGCCATTGCCCGGCTTCGCTCGCGCTATCAGCTCCAGTACGCCGTGGCGATTGGCTCCCCCCCGGCTGACCCCGGGTTCGTCCGGCCTCAGGATCTGGGCGACCTCCCGGGCGGGCAGTTTCGCGTCTGGTTCGGAGAGCTCTCTCCGTGATTCCATCCCCGGGGAGCGTGGCGGCCGCGGGCGCGGTCGCGTTCGGATTCTCGGCGGTCGGAGAAGTCGCTCTGCGCCGGCGGTCCGCCGGGCCCCAGGGGTGGAACGAGTCGTTCCTCGTGGGGGGCGGGCTTTGCTCCGCCGCGCTGTTTCCACTGTCGCTCGTGATCGGGAGCCACGCCGTCTCGGCCACCGCGATCCTCATGGGATTGGCCGTCGTCGGCGTGACGGTCTCGCGCATCCGCCGGCGGTCCCGGCAGCCACGGGGCCGCGCGCGCACCGGTTGGAGTGCCGTCGACGGTGTTCTTCTGGCCCTGATCGGGCTGGCCGTCGCGGCATTCGTCGCCTTGAACTTCCGTTACGCCTACCTCTGGGACGGCCTCCTGATCTTCGCCTCCAAGGCCAAGCGCCTGTACTACGAGGGAGGCCTGACGCGCGTCTGGTTCGTCGAGGATGCCTACGACTCCCGCCTCCTCGAGTACCCTCCCCTCATTGCCCTGAGCGAGGCACTCGTCTCCCGCATTCGCGGCTCCTTCGACTTCGACGCGTTCAAGCCCCTCTTTCCCCTGTTCCACGTCTCGATGCTCCTGTCCACGTTTGCCGCTCTGAGACCGCGGACCTCGCGCCCGGTAGCGCTCGTCGGCACGCTGCTCGTCGTCCTCATTCCGTGGCTCTCGACCCACGTCGTCGCCGGAGGGTATTCGGACATGCCCCAGGCGGCGTTCGTCGCAGGCACGGTCGCCGCCTGTTTCCGACCCGAATCCCGGAGGTCCCTGCCCTGGCTGATCGGTTCGCTCACGATCGTGAAGTCCGAGGGAACCATCCTGGCCTTCCTCGCTTCGGCGTCGGTCCTCGTTTTCTGGAGCTCCGGCGGACCCCGGCACCTGTTCCGCCGGGTCGGGACCCACGCCCGTGCGGTGGCCATCGTGGCGGCCTTTCTCTTCGCGAGGCTCGCGTTCCTGCGGTGGGTCCACGTCTACGATGCGACATTCGGTCCGATGGACGGTCATCATCTGAGGCAGGCCTTCGAGCGCCTGGGACTCGTGGCCGACCTTTGCGCGCGCGTCGCCGTCGCGCTTCCTTCATGGGGTCTCTTCTGGCCGGCCTTCGCCGTCGCCAGCGTTCTCCTGCTCATTCACGGCTCCCGTCGGGAGCGATGCCTTGCCGGAGCCGTCTGGGCCGGGATACTGGCCTCTTCCGCGATCTTTCTCTTCACGAACTGGAACGTCGCCGTTCACGTCGGGCAGGCCTATGCCCGCCTTCTCGCGCAGATCGCGCCGGCGGCGGCGATCGCGATGTGTTTCGCGTATGTCCGGATGTCCCGGCGGTGGGCCGTGCCCGCGCGCGCCGACCCCGCTGACCGCACTCTGCGGCCCGCCGTATCATGAACCTGCGCCATGGCGACTAGCGACCCGCGTTACGCGGAACAACTGGCCCGGGAAGGCCGCAAGTGGGGCGATCACCTCGCCGTCGAAGCCGCGCAGGAAATGGACGCCTGGACCGACCACCCGTCGATTCGGCGGCACTACGAGTCGCGCGGCCGGATCGACGGCATCCCCTGGCGCCCCTGGGTCGCCCGGCACCTCGGCGGGCCCGCCGAACGAAGTCTCGAGCTGGGTTGCGGGTCGGGCTCGCTGAGCCTCCAGCTCCACACCATCGGAACGACTCGCGAGATCGAGGGCATGGACGCCAGCGCGGAGCGGGTGAGCGAAGCCGAGGCGCGACGGGCCGCCGCGGGCGTGCCGGGCCGCTTCCGGGTCGAGGACTGCAACCGGCTGCGCCTCGAGCCGGGCCGCTACGACCTGATCGTCTCCTCGCACAGCTTTCACCACTTCCTCGAGCTCGAGCACGTGATGACTCAGGTCGTGGAGGCCTTGACGCCGCGCGGGCTCTTCATCCTGGAGGAGTTCGTCGGCCCGACGCAGTTCCAGTGGACCGACGCCCAGATCGAGCTCACGAAGAGCCTCATGACCCTGATCCCGGCGCGGTACCGGATGCTTCGCTGGGGTGCCGTCAAGCCGTACGAGGGGCGGCCGACCGTCGGGGAGGTCGTGGCCGCATCGCCCTTCGAGTCGATCCGGTCGGCGGAAATCGTCCCGCTCTTCGAGCGTTACTTCGAGGTCCTGCACCGCAAGCTCCTCGGCGGGACCATCCAGCACCTTCTCTACAACGGCATCGCCCACAATTTCACGCCCGGAGAGCCGGAAGCCGAGGCGATCCTGGCGGGCGTCTGGGGGACCGAGGACGCCCTCATCGATTCGGACCTCCTGCCGAGCGACTTCCAGCTTCTCGTGGGCCGACGGCCGCAGGCCTGATGAGACACCGGGCGGCACGATCTACTCTTCCCGCGGAGGTCCAACGACCGTGTCCCTGCTGAAGCGTCTCGTGCCCCGGTTTCTGAAGGACGACATCAAGAAGGCGGTCTCCGCCGTCGCCTGGCAGACCGCCGGCCCGAGGATCCAGCAGCTCGAGGGCCGGCAGCTCCCGGACCTCGACGCCCGGCAAGGCCCGGACCTCGACGCGCTGCGCTCGAAGGTCGAAGACCTCGAGACCGCCCTCGAGCAGCTCACCGCCGTCCTCCGGCACGAGGACATCGCCCTGCCGCCTTCCAAGCACCTCCAGGTCCGTGTCGTCGGCGCCTACGTGCCCGGCTTCGTCGAGAGCGGGTTCGCGGCCTGCGACGACCTGAATGCCGTCCTCGGCGTCGTCGGCCGGAGCCTGGCGAGCTTTCCACGGATTCTCGACTGGGGCTGCGGTTGCGGTCGGAACGCGCGGGCCGTCAAGACCCTGGTGCCTGGCTGCGAGCTCCACGGAATGGACATCGACGCGGAGGCCATCGGATTCCTGCAGCACCGCTACGCCCGGTACGGCGAGTTCCACGTGGCGCCGCACCGTCCGCCGACGAAGTTCCCGGACGGCTTCTTCGACTTCGTCTTCGGCATCAGCGTGTTCACGCACCTGCCCGAGCCCATGCAATTCGAGTGGCTCGAGGAGCTTCGGCGCATCACGAAGCCCGGCGGCTACCTGATCATGACGACGAGCGGCGAGAGCAACTACAGAAAGCTTCCCCCCGACCTTCGCGCGAAGGTCGAGGCGGACGGCATTCTCTACGTCGACGGCGGATACGGGCAGAGCATCAACCTGCCGGCGTTCTACCAGAACACCTTCCACACGCAGGCCTACGTCCGGCGCGAGTGGGCGAAGTTCTTCCGGGTCGTCGACATCCAGAGCCGTCGCCTGGCGAACCAGCTCGACACGATTCTTCTCGAGCGGCGCGGCTGACGCGCCCGGCTAGGGACGGCCGATCACCGACGTCGAGAGTGGCCCTCCCGGAATCGTGAACGTCTCCCGGGGCTCCGTCGTACGGAAACCCGCGTACTCCATCATTTCCCGGAGGGCCGCGGTGTTGAAGAACCAGTACGTGCAGTGCTCGCCAATCCTCTTCTCGAGGTGCCGGGCCCCGAAACGCAGCCAGGGCATCCCGGGATGCTCGCTCTCGAGCTGCGGGTCGAGCGAGGTCTGGATGATGGCCACCTCGCGCGTCACCGAGCGGATGTTCAGCAGGGCCTGAAACGGGCTGAAGAGATGCAGGAGCACGTCGCCGCAGAACACCACGTCGAACATTCCGGCGCGTTCCGGAGAGAGGTCGTAGACGCTGCAAATGCGTCGCTCGACGCGCGACCCTCGCATGGCATGCGCCAGGGCGAAGTGCGACCGCGTCTCGGCGGCCGCGCCCAGCGCCGAGCTCATCGACGGGATCCAGTCGAAATCCCCCAGGCGCTCGACGTCGATCGCCGTCACGTGAGACGCCCCGCGCCGTTCGAGCTCGAACGCCCAGAAGCCGTCGTAGGAGCCGATGTCCAGCGCGGTCTTGCCCGCGAGTGAGGCCGGGATCCCGTAGCGATCGACGACCGAACGCTGGTCGTAGGCGCCGCGGGACACGAGCCCGCCGCCGAGGTCGATCGTGTGGTACCAGCCCTGGAGGCGGGGGTCATCCTGGCTCTTCGGCAGCTCGGCTTCGCTCATGGCGCGTTTTCTCCCACTTTCGACGCTACCGCCGCCACGCCCTCGCGCGGCACGTGCTTCTTCCACTCGACGCCGAACTTCTTCTCGAAGTAGGCCTGGTTCCTCCTCCACAGGGCGTCGTAGGCCTCGGGCGAGAGCTTGCGGAAGGCGCCCTGGCCGACGTGGTGGACATAGGCGTCCTCGGCGCAGGCGACGCGGTAGCCTTTCGCGCGCATGCGGACGGCGAAGTCGTCGTCCTCGAACATTCCGATCCCGTAGGCCTCGTCGAGCGGCCCGACGTCGTCGAGAACGGCGCGGCGCGAAGCGACGCAGTACATGGCCGCCACACCGATGTCGAACACGCTTCCGCGGTGCTCCCGGGCCCGCCGCGCGGCGAAGGCGGGGAGCGCCGCGATGTCCCCGTAGTCGGCCGCGACGCGGGCTTCGTTGCCGCAGAAGTTGGTCGTGGGACACAGGAGGCCGATGGAGGGGTCCCGCTGGAGGTGGCGGATGAGCCGTCCGAGGAGCCCCGGGGGCACGACCGTGTCGTTGTTCAGGAGCACGACGACCTCGCCGCGCGAGGCCGCGATACCCTGGTTGTTGGCGGCGGCAAACCCGCGATTCTCCGCGTTGAAGATCGTGCGCACGCGAGAATCCCGTGCCGCCGCCTCGCGAAGGTAGCCGGGCGTGCCGTCGCTCGAGGCGTTGTCGACGACGATGACCTCCATCCGGGGCCAGGTCTCGCGGGCGAGCGATCCGAGGCAGGCCTTCGTCAGCTCCAGGCCGCCGTAGGTCACGACGACGACCGAGACGAGCGGGTGCGCCTCCGAAAGGCCGGCGTCGATCGCCTCGTAGCGGTGAGACCAGTCGTTTTCCTCGGCGGCCCGTCGGCGCCGCGCGCGGCGCGGGTCGTCCCCGGGCTCATCGAGCGCCCGCGAAAGCTGCGCCAGGAACTCCTCGTGGCCGCGCGCGAGGTACGAGATGTCTTCGTACGGCAGGAGCTCCGTGAGCGCGGGCGCGACGACCGGCTTGCCGCCGTAGAGATACTCGTAGAACTTGACGGGATTGGTCGCCTCGGTGATGTCGTTGACGAGGAACGGGATCACGCACGCATCGAAGCTCCACAGGAGCTTCGGCATCTCCTCGTAGGGCCGCTGGCCGAGGAGCCGCACGTTCTTGCGCCCGCCGAGGGGCGCGAGATCCACGTCGAAGTGGCCGCCGGCCAGAACGAGCGTCGCCTCGGGATAGGCGTCGGCGATCTTCGTCAGGAGCGGCACGTCGACCCACGACGCGAGTGCCCCGTAGTAGCCGATGATCGGGTGTCGGGCGTCGGAAAGGAGGTCGTTGGGACCGTACAGGCGTCGGTAGTGGTCGGCGTCGATGCCGTTCTTGGCGAGCGTCAGGCGCGGCGCCGCATCCTTCCACTTCTCGAGCAGGCGGTCGGCGGAGACGACGGTGACGTCGGACCGGCGGACGAGGCCCTCCTCGAGCGCCAGCACGTCCTCGCCGAAGCCCGGGAAGTTCGTCCACTCGTCCATGCAGTCGTAGACGACTCGCCAGCCGAGCCGCTCGCGGAGTCGTTCGGCGAGCGGGGCCCAGAACGGGATCTGCACCAGGCAAACCGCGTCGCCCATGCACAGGTCCTGGGCCAGCGACTCGAAGGCCTCCACGAGCACGTCCAGGTCCGCTGCGTCGAGGCGGCCGCCGTAGATGTCGAGAGGGCGCACCGAGCGGATCGACAGCTCGGCGACCCGGTCGGCCTTGCGGGCCAGGTCCCAGGCGGGGCCGCCCGGAGCGAGAAACCGGGTCGTCGAGAGGTACAGAACGCGGTGGCCGTGCCGGCCGAACTGGGTGGCGATCTGCTGCGGCCGCTGGAAACGAAAGCTCCAGTCGATGATCGAGAAGACGACGACGTCGTAGCGGCCCGCGGGCTCGGCCGGCAACGCATCCGTGGGACGGGCGCGGTCGGCCTCGGTGACCTTCACGAGACCGTCCGAGGACGGGCCCGGCCCCACGACGCTGCGCAGCCAGCGTGCGAGGCGGCGCGGGAGCACTCGGGCGCCGGCGGCGCGCAGCGCCGTTCCGGGGGCCAGGGCCTTTTCGAGCCGGCGCCGACCCTCGCCCGGAAGCGCGCGTGCACGGTCGATCCTCCGCCGGAGCCTGCCCAGCCGCGAATTCTCCCAGCGCGCCAGCTCCGCCATCGCCGCCTGGAGATGAAGGTGCCGCTGCTCGGACTGGCGCTCCCGCAATTCGACCTCGCGCCGGAGATACTCGATGCTCTCGCCGAGCGCCTCGCGCTCGCGCTTCAGAAACTCGATCCCCTCGCCGAGCTCCTGGCGCACGCGCTTTCCATCCTCACCGAGCTCGAAGGCCTTCCGGGAGAGCGCGAGCGTGGCCTCGCCGAGGAGCCAGGCGAGGTCCGGGCCGAGCTCGCGCCGTGGCACGGGCTCGCGCAGGAGCCCGGCGGCCAGGGCGGCACTCCGCCGGGCGCTTTCCGAGAGCGTGGATGCCGCGGCGGACATCCCGGGACGCAGCGACTCGCGATCCCCGACCGCGCGCGCAAGTCGCTCGGAAATGGATGAGGCTCCGAGAGCCGGCAGGTCGAGGACGAAGCTTCCAAGACCCGCCTCCTCGAGGAGGCATCGCACCTTGGGATCGTAGGACAGCGCGACGACCGGCACGCCGGCGCCCAGTGCGAAGACCGCGGCGTGGAGCCGCATGGCGAGCAGAGCGTCGCATCGGCCGACGAGCGCCGACATCTCGCGGGGCGGAAGCGTGTGGAGAAGGCTGCTCGACCTCGCGGCGTGCGCCATGCGCGCGCGCACGCGCTCGGCCACCGCGCGGTCGTCCACCAGGTCGCCGGGCGTGTCCTGGAACGGAAGAAAAAGAACGCGGGCCTCGGGGCGATCCTGGAGGAAGGCATCGAGCCCCCCCGCCACCGCGGCCTCCCAGGCCTCCGGCGCCACGCCGAGGTCCCAGTTGCGCAGCGCCACTCCCAGAACGGCCGGCCCCGCCCCGGGGACCTCGCGCTGCCAGACCTCCTGCGCCAGCTCCGGCGACGCGGGCGCGAGGCGGAAGGCGGGATCGGCGGCCACGTCGACGCGCCCGGTGTCGACGCCGGCCTTCGCGAGGACGGCCTTCGAGGCCTGGTCGCGGACCGTGGCGACGGAGGCCTGCGCGAAGGCGGCCCGAGTCATGCGCCGGCCCGTTTCGCTGCCGAGCGGCCCGACGCCCACCGCGTAGATCATCAGCGGCTTGCCGAGCAGGGCGGAAAGGACCGGCGCGGCCGAAAAGAAGGCCAGGGATCCATGGTCCGCCGAGAGGACGGTTTCGGCCTCCGCTCCCCAATAGTCGTGGAAGAGACCGCCGCCCCCGAGGAGGATCGCGTCGCTCTCCCGGGCGGCGTCGATGATTCCCGGCAGGTCCGTGAAGAGAACGGCCCGTACACCGTGCTCCCGCGAGGTGGCCGCGGGGTCGCCCGAGACGACGATGGGCTCGAGATCCGGGATCTCGCTCGACAGATCGCGCAGCATGGCGGCCAGGATGGCCTCGTCGCCGGTGTTGCGGAATCCGTAATAGCCGAAGATCAGTACGCGCCGCACGCCACGCCGAATCCCTCCTTGCCCGACCGCCCGTTCGGGTCGAGGGCAACACTACGGGAGGCGACGAGCCGGATCAAGCCGGGCCGGAGTCACCTCGGCCTGCCTCCGACACGGGACGGGAAATCAGTGCGCGCCGGCGGCGGTGGCGCGTCCCGGGATGGGTCGTTCGTTCCTCTCGAGCCGCTTTGCGATGACGGCGTCGAGCGACAGAGGTCCGGCACCGTAGGCGCCGAGCCACAGGCACAGGGCGATGTAAAGGTACTCGATGAAGCCGAAGATGTCGGAGATCCCGGTAATCTCGCTTGCGCCGGGCGGTGAGGATCGCGACCACCATCACCCCGATCAGCGGCAGGCTCGCCAGACGCGTGCAGAGGCCGAGGAGCATCAGGACGCCACAGAGGAATTCTGTCGCCGCTGCGAGCGGCGCCTGGATCTGCGGGGCCGGGATGCCGAGGTCGGTGAAGAAGGCGACGACCTTCGGAATGTTCTGAAGCTTGCCCCAGCCGGACTCAACGAAAACCCAGCCGAGCGTCAGGCGGGCCACCGTCGGCGGCAGCCAGCGAAGTCCGGTCGAGACGCGCAGGATCGAGACGTCGGAAGCGCGAGAGGCGGTCGGTCAGTGTCGGCATGGAGGGCTCCTTGTCGAGAAAGCGGTGGGCGAAAGCCTATCCCGCGGCGCGCATCATGACGCCGCGGATCTCCTGAGATGCCGGAGCCGCCCGGGAGGTTTCGCGGGCTCAGAACCAGCGGTACTGGTACGTCAGGCCGATCGTCGTGAAGTCCTCGCCGATGCGGACCGTGGCTCCCTTGGCCCAGGCCGCCTTGAGTGACTGACCGTGGCCGATCGCCACGGCGAGGGTGGCACCGAACCGCGTGTTCTGCTGGCGCTCGACCTGGATGAGCTCGCCGACGGTCGCCTCTCCCCCGGCGTACCACGTTCCGTCCACGGCCAGCCACACGCCCGGGACGAACGTGTAGACGACGTGCCCCTGCAGGGCGAGGATCGGGGTCTGGGTGAGGCGGTTCCCGCCGTAGTAGTCGTCGTTCACCGTGTAGAACCAGACCCCCGCATAGGCTTCGAAGGTCCACTTGCCGGCCGGATGGGAGAGGCCGATCTCCGGCTTGAACCCCCAGCGGTTGGTGCCGATGTTGATGAGCTTCGTTCCGTCGTACTGACCCGTGGGCATGGAGACGACGAGGCTCGCGCCCAGCGTCGTGGCGGGAACCCGGTGGGCGAACTCCTGCGGCGTCACGGCCGGAGCGCCCAAGAGGTTCGTGCTGAACCGCATCTGCATGTCGCCCTGGCCCGAGCGCGTGACCGACTCCTGCTGCTCGCCGACCGCTCCCGTCGCCTTCGCCCAGACATACGGAAGGGCGAGCGTCGCGCTCGCGGAGCGGCCGAAGAAGGCGAACGTGCGGTCGTAGAAGACCGTGACGGCGTTGATCTTCGCGTCGACGTCCTTGAGGGGAAGGGACGGCTCGGTGACGACCGCGCCGGTCTGGTACGTGTACGGCATCCCGACGAAGTTCAGCCCGGCGGGGTTGGGCGAGTAGGCGCGCGGCTCGAGTTGTTGCACTTCGACGGCAGCGGCGCCGGCGACGAGCAGCCCGGCCGCGGCCAGGGCGAGGCTCTTCAGGGAGCCGAGGCCCTCGTGCCGCGTCCGGTCCAGATCAGCAGCAGCGCCACGGCGGCGTGCAGCGCCGCGGCCGGCCACAGCAGGACCCCGCTCGCTTGCCCGGAGGCGCCCAGGTAGGCGAGGTACAGCGCGATCAGCGCGTTGTAGATGAACATGGTCCGCAGGGCCGGCGCGAGCCCCAGGGACAGCAGCGCGACGCCGAAGCATCGGGCGAGGATCGGTGCGACGCCGGAGAGCTCCCCGCCGAGCAGCAGCCGCGCGAGGACCGCCGGATCGAGCAGCAGGACCAGGCCGGTCGCGACCTCGGCCACGGCCGAAAAGACGAGAACCTTCCTTTGAGTGCCCGAGGCCGTTTCGTTCACGGATCCCTCCCCGTCTCGTTCGAGCGATCCCTAGTCCCCGGCGCGGGCGATCGCCTCCTGCGCCTTCCTGCGGTCCTCCGCCGCGAGCTGCGACGGTCCGAGCTTGATCGGTCAGCTTGTCGATCTTGCCGTTGAAGCGGAACGGGACCTCGTAGCTCCGGTCCACCCCCGTGCGGAGGTCGACGCCGACGTCGAAGGTCTCGTCCGGCGGCAGCAGGAACGGAATCGTGTGCTCGATCTTCTTCGTGGCGAGCTCCTTGCCGTCCACGGTCAGGACGCCGGTGCCGCCCTTCGCGATGCCGGGGCCCTCGTACTTGAAGTCGAACACGATCGTGTGCTTGCCCGCCTTGAGCGAGTCGCCCATCCAGTCGCGGGCGCCGACGCCGCCCTCCCAGCGGAACCGCTCGAGATCGAGGAGGTTGTAGTGAAGACCGGCTTGCCCTTGAGGATGTACATGCCGAAGCCGCCGAAGCGTCCGCCCTCGGTCACGATCATCCCCTCGCCGCCGCCCGAGGGGACTTCGATCTCGGCGGTGATCGTGAACGACTTGTTCAGGAAGCTCGGCGCGTTGCCGACCGGAATGCCGGGGTTCTCGCCCGTGTACGTGAAGACCGTATGCCCCGCGACGGCGCTCGGCCGCGGCGCGATCGCGCGCTGGAACTGGGAGTTGTCGAGAGGCAGCACCTGGTACTTGACCGCCTCCTGCTGGAACAGCGCCTGCATCTGCTTCAACTTGTCCGGCATCTTTGCCGCGAGGTCGTTGGCCTGGGAGAAGTCCTCGTTGAGGTTGTACAGCTCCCAGCGGTACTGGTCGATCTCGGGGAACTTCGCGTTCAGCTCCCACGGCGGCACCGGCGGATGCGTGTTGGCGTACCAGCCCTCGTGATAGATCCCGCGGTTGCCGGCCATCTCGAAGTACTGGGTCTTGCGGGTCGAGGGAGCGTTGGCGTTGGCCGCGTCGAACGTGTAAGCCATGCTCACGCCTTCGATCGGCTTCTGCTGGATACCGTCGACCATCGTCGGCGCCTTGATGCCCGTGACCTCCAGGATCGTCGGCACGATGTCGATCATGTGGTGGAACTGGTGGCGCACGCCGCCCACGTCCTTGATGTGCCCGGGCCACGAGATGGCCATGCCCTGGCGGGTCCCGCCGAAGTGCGAGGCCACCTGCTTGGTCCACTTGAACGGCGTGTCGAAGGCCCACGACCAAGCCACCGCCATGTGCGGGTAGGTCGCCGACGAGCCCCAGTCCTCGTAGTGCAGCAGCTGCAGGGGCATGGGCGCGTCGAGGATGCCGTTGTAGGCGGTCATCTGATTGAACGTGCCGGACAGGGTCCCTTCGGGGCTCGTGCCGTTGTCGCCGTCGATGTAGATGATCAGCGTGTCGTTGAGCTTGCCCATGTCCTCGACCGCCTGGATGACCCGGCCGATCTCGTGATCGGTGTAGGCCGTGTAGGCGGCGTAGACCTCGGCCTGGCGCGCGAAGAGTTTCTTCTTATCGAACGGGAGCGACTCCCACTTCGGCAGGACATCCGGCCATTCGGTGAGCTTCGCGTTGGCGGGGATGACGCCGAGCCGCTTCTGGTTGGCGAAGATCTGCTCGCGCAGGGCGTTCCAGCCCATGTCGAACTTGCCCTTGAACTTCTCGATCCACTCCTTCGTCGGCTGGTGCGGCGAGTGGCTGCCGCCGGGAACGTAGTAGACGAAGAAAGGCTGGTCAGGCGCAGCCGCGTTGAGCCCGCGCATGTGGGCGATCGCCTCGTCCGCGAGATCCGTCGTCAGGTTGTAGCCGGGCTTGCCGACCCACGGGAAGATCTGCGACGTGCCCTTGAAGAGGTACGGCTGCCACTGGTCGGTCTCGCCGCCCATGAAGCCGTAGAAGTACTGGAAGCCCATCCCCGTCGGCCACTGGTCGAAGGGGCCCGACGCGCTGTACTGGAAGCCGGGCGTGTTGTGGTTCTTGCCGAACCACGACGTGGCGTACCCGTTGTCGGAAAGGATCCGGCCGATGGTCGCGTTCTCCACCCCGATGATCGAGTCATACCCCGGATAGCCCGTCGACAGCTCCGAGATCACGCCGAAGCCGACTGAATGGTGGTTGCGACCCGTAATCAGCGCGGCCCGCGTCGGCGAGCAGAGCGCGGTGGAGTTGAAATGCGTGTAGCGCAGGCCGGCCTTCGCGACGCGGTCGAGCGCCGGCGTCGGGATGACGCCGCCGAACGTGCCGCTGACGCCGTAGCCCTGGTCGTCCGTCATGATCAGGAGCACGTTGGGCGCGCCCTTCGGCGGCACGACGCGGGGCGGCCACCAGGGCTTGGAGTCCTTGGCGCTCTCTTTGATGACGCCGCCGAACTTCGGGGGCGGCGGCGGGAGCTGCTGGCCGTTGATCGATGTCGTGGCGCTGGGCGAGCCCAGCTCGCCCGTGACCTGCTGCGCGGACAGAGGCGCGACGGCCATCAGGACGGCGATCGGCAAGCCTCCCGAGAGGACTCGTTTCATCGGACACTCCTCGGTTCTCGATGGTTCGGCCAGTGGGAGGCCTGGACGACGTGCGGGGGCCGATCCCGAGCGTTGGGCGCATGAAATCACGCCCCGGGGCGGGATCACAACGGGCTCTGATAACTTGCGGTGGTTCGCATGCGCTGGCGCAAGACCCGGTCCGCCTCGACCCGAGCCTTGCCGCCTCTGGCCGCGGGGCTTCTCGCGGCCTTTGGAGCGGCCTCCGCCGCCGCGCAGTCCCTCGAGCCCCGGGCCTTCTCGCCCAACCCCGTCGGCGCCAACTTCGCGATCGCCAACTACGGCTACCAGACGGGCGGGATCGTTTTCGACGCCTCGCTCCCCTTCTCGAACGTCACGGCGAAGATCAACTCCGGCACCCTCGTTTACCTTCGCACGTTCAGCCTTTTCGGCCGGTCCGCGAGCGCCGGCCTCGCGGTGCCCTACGTGTGGGGCTCCATCGAGGGCGAAGTCAACGAGGAGGCGCGCCGCATCACCCGCTCGGGCTTCGCCGACCTGCAGTCTCGGCTGACCGTGAACCTGCTGGGAGCCCCCGCGCTGCCACCGGCCGAGTTCGTGGCCCGCCCGCCGTCGACGACCCTGGGCTTCAACCTGGTCACCGTGGCACCGACCGGACAGTACCTCCCCGACAAGCTGATCAACATCGGCGGCAATCGCTGGGCTTTCAAGACCGAGCTCGGGCTGTTGCAGCCTCTCGAGAAGTGGACGTTCGAAGCCTACGCCGGCATCTGGTTCTTCACCACGAACGACGACTTCTTCGGCGGCCAGGTCCGGACGCAGGAACCCATCTGGGCCTTCCAGGGCCACGTCAGTTACACGTTTCTGCCGCGCCTGTGGCTCGCGGCCAGCGCCACCTACTACACGGGCGGCGAGACGAGCCTCGACGGCCAACCCCGCGGGGACCTGTTCAAGAACGCCCGCGTCAGCCTGACCGGGTCCGTGCCGCTCGGGCGGCGGCAGTCGATCAAGCTCTTCTGGTCGAGGGGCGCGACGACGTCCATCGGGGCCGACTTCACGATCTACAGCGTGTCGTACCAGATTCTCTGGTTCGATCGCTGAAGCGTCACGCCTCCGGCTCGAGGCTCGGGTCGTCGACGACGACGTCGGCCGCTCGTGCCCTACTGGCCGCTCTGCTGGATGAGCTTCGCCACGAGCCCCGTCCAGCCCGTCTGGTGGCTCGCGCCGATGCCGGCGCCGTTGTCGCCGTGGAAGTACTCGTGGAAGAGAACGTGATCCTGAAAGTGCGGATCGGTCTGCAGCTTGTGCGCGCCGCCGAAGACCGGGCGCCGCCCGTCCTCGTCGCGCAGGAAGATGCGGTTCAACCTCCGCGAAAGCTCCCCCGCGACCTCCCAGAGACTCCTGAGCTGGCCGGATCCCCAGGGAAGCTCGACCTTGTAGGCGTCGCCCAGGTAGAAGTGGAACTTCTGGAGCGACTCGATGATCAGGTAGTTGACGGGAAACCACACCGGCCCGCGCCAGTTGGAGTTGCCGCCGAAGAGGCCCGTCGAGGCCTCCGCCGGCTCGTAGTCGACGCGGTGCTCCATGCCCATCACGTCGACGACGTAGGGGTTCTCCTTGTGGTACCGCGACACGGAGCGGATGCCGTGGGGCGCCAGGAACTCGCTCTCGTCGAGGAGGTACCGGCAGATCTGCTTCAGGCGTTGCCGGTTGACGAGCGAGAAGAAGCGGCGGACCTGTCCGTTCGGCGTCGTCTCCGTCTCGACGTGCTGCGCGAAGTCCGGCCGGTTCTCCAGGAACCACTGCATGCGGCGCTTGAAGCCCGGCAGCCGGTCAATCGTCTCGGAGGAGAGCGTCTCGACGGCGAAGAGCGGGATCAGGCCCACCATCGACCGGACCTTCATCGGGAACTTGCGGCCGTCGGGAAGATCGAGCACGTCGTAGAAGAAGCCGTCCTCGCGGTTCCAGAGCTCGATGCCCGCGCCGCCGATGTTGTTCATCGCCCGGCAGATGTAGACGAAGTGCTCGAAGAACTTGGACGCGACGTCCTCGTAAGCGGAGTCCTCCTTCGCGAGCTCGAGGGCGATCACGAGCATGTTGAGGCAGTACATGCCCATCCAGCTCGTGGCGTCGGACTGTTCGATGTTGCCGCCCGTCGGCAGCGGAGCCGAGCGGTCGAAGACGCCGATGTTGTCGAGCCCCAGGAACCCGCCCTGGAAGACATTCTTGCCCTGGGCGTCCTTGCGGTTGATCCACCAGGTGAAGTTGAGAAGCAGCTTGTGAAACACGCGCTCGAGGAACTTGCGGTCGCCCTTGCCCGTGCGCTTCCTGTCGATCTTGTAGACGCGCCAGGCCGACCAGGCGTGCACGGGCGGGTTCACGTCGCCCATGGCCCACTCGTAAGCGGGGAGCTGCCCGTTGGGGTGCATGTACCACTCGCGCAGCAGCAGCACGAGCTGTTGCTTCGCGAAGTCGGGGTCGACGAGCGCGAGCGGGATGCAGTGGAAGGCCAGGTCCCACGCGGCGTACCAGGGGTACTCCCACTTGTCCGGCATCGAGACCACGTCGGCGTTGAAGAGATGCGTCCAGTCGGCGTTCCGGCCGTGGAGGCGCTCCTTCGGGGGCTCCGGCCCGGCCGGGTCGCCGCGCAGCCAGCGGGCGACGTCGTAGTGGTAGAACTGCTTCGACCAGAGCATGCCGGCGAACGCCTGGCGCTGGACGGCGCGGGCGTCCTCGGAGAGATCCGGCGTCGCGAGAGCGTCGTAGAAGGTGTTGGCCTCCCGCACGCGATCATCGAAGAGCGCGTCGAACTCCGGGCCGAAGGGCCGGTCGGGAGCCGCGTCGCGGGAGAGTCGCAGGCGCACGACCGCCGACTCCCCGCCCGGGATCGTCAGGACGTAGCGGGCCGAGCCCTTGGAGCCCACGCAGTCCGCGTTGACGGCATCCTTCACGCCGTGGACGACGTAGTCGTGGATGCCGTCCTTGACGTGCGCGCGAGTCGTTGTCGGCATTCCAGAGTCGTCTCGAGTTCGACTCGTTCTCGGTGAAGAGCAGCTCCGGCGTTCCCTCGCACTGGAGGGCGAGACGGCCGTAGTACTCGCTGTCGACGTCGATCGTGGCGAAGCCCGAATGCGCTTCGCCGGCGCGCAGGCGCTGGCGGCGCGTGCCGAGGCCCCAGGACCAGGTGTTGCGGAACCAGATCGTCGGGAGCACGTGGACCGTGGCCGCCTCGGGCCCGCGGTTGAAAACGCGGACGCGGATCAGGATGTCGTCGGGCGAGGCCTTGGCGTACTCGGTGAAGACGTCGAAGTAGCGATCGTCGTCGAAGAGGCCCGTGTCGAGGAGCTCGAACTCCGGGTCGCGGCGCGAACGGTTGCGGTTCTCGTCGAGGAGCCGCTGGTAGGGGAACTCGCGCTGCGGGTACTTGTACAGCGCCTTCATGTAGGAGTGCGTCGGCGTCGAGTCGAGGTAGTAGTAGCACTCCTTGACGTCCTCGCCGTGGTTGCCCTGGGGGCCCGTCAGGCCGAAGAGCCGCTCCTTGAGGATCGGGTCCTTCCCGTTCCAGAGCGCGATCGCGAAGCAGACGTACTGGTGGCGGTCGGAGATCCCCATGAGGCCGTCCTCGCCCCAGCGGTAGGTCCGGGAGCGCGCGTGCTCGTGCGGGAACGAGTCCCAGGCGGTGCCGTGCGGGCTGTAGTCCTCGCGCACGGTCCCCCACTGGCGCTCGGAAAGGTAGGGCCCCCAGCGCTTCCAGTTCTTCACGCGCTTGACGTCCTCGTCGAGGCGCAGGCGCTCGGGATCGAGCGGGGCTTTCTTGTCGGTCATGCCCGGACCTTGGATGCCGCCCCGCGCCCGGCGTGTCGGGCGCCGAGCGGGAGGGCCAGGATCACCCGGTCGAGACGCAGGAGCTCGCCGAGCGACCAGGCCTGGAAGGGGCAGCCGCGGGGCGTGTGGGGCGGGTCGGCGTCCGCGATCTCGGAGACGTGGCCGACGCCCGCCTCGTCGAGGTGGGCGAGGAGCGGAGCGAGGAACCGCTCGCGGGCCTGACGGACGACGTCCGCGCCTCCCCCGCGCACGCGGACCCAGGCGTCGACGAATGCGCCCTGCAGGTACGGCCAGACGGTGCCCTGGTGGTAGGCGCCGTCGCGCTCGAGTGGGCCGCCGACGTAGCGGGGGTGGTAGTCCGGGTGTCCCGGCGGGAGGGTGCGAAGGCCCAATGGCGTCGCGAGCCGAGACTCCACGGCGTCGACGATCCGCCGCGCGCGCTCTCCCGTCACGAGCGGAACGGGCAGTCCGCCGACGGCGAAAACCTGGTTCGGCCGCAGGGTCGGGTCGGCGGTACCGGGACGGTGGTCGACGTCGACGACGTCGTGGAGGCAGCCTTCGGCCTCGTTCCAGAAGCGCTTCTCGAAGGACTCGGTGGCCTTCGCGAGGAGACCGCGGAAAGCGTCGGTGAAGGCGTCGGCGATCTTGAGAGCGTTGATCCAGAGGGCCTGGATCTCGACGGGCTTTCCGATGCGCGGCGTGACGACCCAGTCGCCGACTTTCGCGTCCATCCACGTCAACTGCACGCCCGGCTCGCCCGCGGCGAGCAGTCCATCCGAGTCGGCGCGGATCCCGTAGCGCGTTCCCGTCGCGTAGCCCGTAGAGGATCTCGCCGAAGGCGGTCTGCAGCTTCTGCCGTTCGGCCCCCGCGACGCGGCGGCCCGCGGCGGCGCGGGCCTGGAAGTACTCGGCCATGACGACGAGATACCAGAGGGAGGCGTCGACGGAGTTGAACTCCGGCTGAACCTTTCCGTCCGGAAAGAGATTCGGCAGCATGCCCTCCGAGACGGCGCCCGCCCACTGGACGAGGATCTCGCCCGCCTCGTCGAGGCGGCCGGTGGCCAGACACAGTCCGCGCAGGGCGATGAAAGTGTCGCGGCCCCAATCGGTGAACCATGGGTAGCCGGCGACGACGGTCTTCCCCTGGCCGCGGCGGACGAGATAGGCGTCGGCGGAGCGCTCGAGCCCCGTGGCGAAGGCGGCGCGGCGCGCGCGCTCGGCGGTGCGGAGTGCCTCGAGGGCGGCCTCGGGGCTGTCCGTGCCGAGGGCCGCCTCGTGCCCCTCCGCCGCCATGAGCCAGATCCCCTCGCCGCGGGAAAGGTCGAAGCGGAGCGTTCCCGGCGACGCGAGGTCTTCCGCGAAGTCGAGACCGCGGGCGCGCTCCTCGGCATAGACGAAGTTGCGGTACCACTCGGGCCCGGGCGCCCATGTGCCGTTGGCACGCATCGCGATCGCGGGAAGGTCCGCGTACGTCTGGAAGCGCAGGCTCCCGTCGCCGGCCGCCGCGGCCTCGAAGTGAAAGGACGGGTTCTCGTGATGGAGGGAGTGGTAATCGCGCCCGGAAAGAAACGGCCGGACCTCGAGGGCCACGGCGCCCGTCCCGGAGACGAGCTTCCAGGCAACGGCCGCGGCCGAGGCGCCCTTCGGCACGAAGATCTCCTGTGCGACGCGCGTCCCGTCCGGGAGCGTGAACGTCCAGCGCGGCCAGGGCTCGAGCGTGAAGGCGTCGGCGCGGGAGCCACCGTCCGGGTAGGTCACATCCGGCCCGTAGGACTGCGACGTGATGGCGTAGCGGCCTGCGGAGGTCGTGACCCAGGCGTCGAACCCGTTCACGAGCACGACGCGTCCCGTCGGCGGCGTCGTCGCGGTCAGGAGGAGCGCGTGATACCGGCGGGTCCGGATCCCCGCGACCGTCCCCGAGGCGAAGCCGCCGAGCCCGTCCGCTTCGAGCCACTCCCGCGTCAGGGCGTCTCTCACGGGCAGAGGCTATCCTTTCCCCGATGGGGGTCAGCCCTGAAAGTCTGACACTTGGGGTCAGCCCTGAAGGTATGACACTTCAGGGCCCGCTTGCGACAATAGTAGGGATAGAGGAGCGAAATCGGAAGCGATGTCGCGCGCGCCGCGAGTCGAGATCGCCGGGGGCGTTTATCACGTCATCGCCCGCGGAAACGAGCGGCGTGACCTCTTCCGCGACGACGCAGATCGGCGACTGTACCTCTCGCGACTCGCCGAATGCCGCGATCGATATGGGTTCGGCGTGCTCGCCTATTGCCTCATGCCGAACCACGTCCATCTGGCGATCGAGCGAGGTCCCGTCCTCCTCTCGAAGGTCATGCTGGCGCTGCATTTCTACTACAGCCAGAAGTTCAACGTCCGGCACGATCGCGTCGGCCATCTCTTTCAGGGCCGGTACAAGGCCTTCCTCGTGGAGCATGAGCGCTACCTGGCGACGCTCGTCCGGTACATTCACCTCAATCCGGTCAAGGCCGGGATCGTGGACCGACCCGAGGTCTTCCCCTGGTCAAGCGATCGGTGGTACCGCGAGGGAGGAGGACCGAGCTGGCTCGATGTCGATTTCGTGCTGCAGCGGCTCGCGTCGACTCGGCCACGAGCGCGCGCGGCGTATCGGCACTGGATGGGATCCGCCGAGCCTGAATCCTACGACGACGTCGAACCGCTCGGGCGCGTCGTCAAGGGTGGGGAGGAGTTCGCGCGGCGCTCGTTGCACGAGGCGCGGTTGGCCTTGCCAAAGGAGAGCCGCTGGACGCCGTCGACATTCGCGACTGCAGCATGCACGCTGCAGGGCTTCTCGCTCGGTTGGCTGAAGGGGCCGTCGCAGGGCCGAGCGGAGTCACAGGCACGTCTGATCACCGCTTATGTCGGGCGGCGGGACCATGGGATCGCGGCTGCTGCGCTGGCCGGCTGCTTCGGGCGAGACGAATCCGCGTTCGCCCACGGCCTGCGCCGGCTGGAGAGGGCGATGGTTCGCGATCCGGCTCTCGCAAGACGCGTCGAGCGGGTCGCGTCCGCGCTCGGGCACGAACCTTCAGACTTTCAGGTCAGACCCCAATCGTCAGACCTTCAGGGCTGACCCCGATCGTTGCCTCCGGGCTCCTGACTTCCCGCGCCCGGCCGTCCTAGAACCGAACGAAGCCCGTGAACGTCGCCGAGATCCCCGGCGCCGGCACGGCGCGCGCGTCGGGACTGACCAGGTAGAGCTTGTCGAGCACGTTCCGCACGTACGCCTGGAGCTCGAAGTGCTCCGCGAAGCGGTACCCGCCGCCGAGGTCGAGCAACCCGTAGCCCGGCCTCGCCCGCTCGTTGGGCCCGGGGTTGGCGTCGCCCGCGTATACGACGCCGCGCGCCTGGACGAACGCCGGCCCGAAGGCCTTGCGCAGCTGGAGATTCAGCGACTCCGGCGGTATGTCGTCGATCGGCCGGTCGTCGTCCACGGTGACGCCGCGCTCGATCTGCCCGGCCAGCGCCACGGCGAATCCCTCGGGAAGGTCCACCTGCACCTCGAGCTCGAGCCCCTGCAGGTGGGCTTCGCCCCGGTTGCGGAAGAAGAAGTCGTCCGGGAGCTCGCCCGCGTACCGCTCGATGAGGTTCGTGATCGTGTAGTCGTACATGTAGAACGCCGTGCGGAAGCCGGATCCGTTGTAGCGCAGGGCGACGTCCCACTGGTCCGCCGTCTCCGGCTCGAGATCCGGGTTGCCGGTGATGAAACCGCGGCCCGAAGGGCCTCGAAAGTACCGGTCCGACAAGACCGGATCGCGGAACCCGTGCGAGAACTGCCCGGTCGCGGAGAAACCGCCGAAGGAGCCCGCGGTCAGCGCGACCGAGCCCGACACGGCGCCGTTCGAAGTGGACTGGTCGCCGAAGTAGCCGCCCTGGTTGACCGTCGTCACGCTGTCGTAGCGCACGCCGCCGGAGAGCGTCAGCTGCTTCAGAAGCGCCGCCTCCGCCGTCAGGTAACCGGCGGCGTCCGTGCGGTGCGCGTCGTCGACGGACACGTTGACCCGCTCTTCGATCGGGTCCGTGTACCGGACGGCGACGTCGAGGGCGTGCAGGTCGTAGCGGCCGTTGACGTCGACTCCGAGCTCGACCCGCACGGGGCCGAAGAACCGCTCCGCGAAGCCGCGGGCCTGGAAGTCGTTGGCCGAGACGTCGGCCCGCTCGACCGACGCGACCGTCGCCGGCGTCGCGTACCGGTACTGGTCCGTGATCTGGTCGTAGGAGCCGATGAGCCCGACGAAGCCGACGCGCGAGAACCCGGCGAACGGCTGGCTGTCGTACGACAGCGTGAACCGGCTCGAGTTCTCCTCGGGATAGAAGAAGCGCACGACGTCCGAGTTGTTGCGCGGACGGTCGATGTCCCGGCCGTAGTCGCCCTGCCAGCCCGCGGTCAGAGTCCCGGGACCCAGCAGGTAGGAAGCGCGCACGAGCACGCCGCTGTCGCGGAAGCCCGAGTTGATCACCTCGCCGTCGGGGCTGTCCCAGTTCCCGTAGGAGCGGTAGTGCCCGGCGACGAGGATGCCCCCGTCCGCGCCGAGAGGCGAGGAGACCGAGGCGCCGACGCTGCCGCCCGGGATTCCGACGCCGTAGTCGCCGGTCGCCTCGACGTGGAGCGGCCCGCCGGGCGCCACGGCGAGCGTGCGCGCCGCGATCACGCCGCCGAACGCGTCCGACCCGTAGGCCACCGAGCCCGGACCGCGCGCCACTTCGACGCCATCGAGCACGAACGGGTCGACGTACGTCGCGCTCGGGCCTACGCGCCGCTCCGACGACACCCGCGCGCCGTCGAGGAGGATGAGGCTCCTCCCGCGCGCGAGGCCGCGAATCGCCGGGACCGCCGCCTGGCCCTCCGAAACCGACGACACGCCCGCCACGTTCTCCACCGACTGCGTCAGGTTGAACGGCTGGCGCGACTCGATGTCCTGTTTCGGGACGATGGTCGTCCCGTTGACCGGCGTCGCCTCGATCGTCGGCGCCGCTCCGGCCGTCACGAGCACGCTCTCTTCGGCGATCGGCTCCACGGTGATCGTCACCGGGCCGTCGGCGGGAAGGCTCGCGACGGTGAACGGCCGCATGTAACGGCCGCCCGGCAGCACGACGAGAACCTCGAAGGGCGCGACGGGCGTCGGCTCCCAGCGGAAGAAGCCCCCGGGGCCGGTGATCTGCGTGACGTTGGACCCGAGGACCACGACCTCCGCGCCGACGACCGGGTCGAGGGACCCCTTCAGGACGACGCGGCCTTCGAACGCGAGCGCCGACCCGGCGCAGGCGAGACCGAGAGCCAGGATCGCGACGAAGCGCGCCGCGTTCGCGGGTGTGCCGGCGAGAGCGAGCGCGCGCTGGAGGGCGAAGAGCGCGCCGAGGGCGAGCCACCTGCGCCCGTTCGACAGCGAAAGAATTCCCGAGTCCGGAAGCACGCGGCCGGGATTATAGGCGGGCGCTCCTCAGCGAGGAGTCGGGAGGACGACGCTCTGGAAGAAGCCCTCGGCCACCCAGTCGCGCAGCCAGCGGAAGAGCGGCTCGCCAGGCGCGCCCTGGAGCCCGCGTGTGGCCGCGACGACGGCCTTGCCGAACGGCCGGCCCTTCACGAGGGCGGCGAGGAAGTCGTGGGCCGGCTTCGAGAGATCGAGCCGCCAGACCTCGTAGTTCTTCCGATAAACCGCGATCCACGTGGGTTGCCGGCCGGTCGCCGGATGGTCGTGGTTCTCGTCCTTGACCGACTGCAGGTAGGCGTTGACCGGGTAGGCGAACGACCCGACCCGCAGGGCCGCCGACGGCACGAGCACGGCGCCCGGCCAGGCCGCTTCCGGGATCTCCGCGATCTCCTCGGCGGGCCAGGCTGGCGACGGCGGCGCGTCGAACACCTCGGTCACCAGACTCTCGAGGCGCGCGAGCTCGGCGACGAAGGCCTTCCGGCGGACCCTGTACGACGTCCTAATGAACCCGGGGAAACTGTCGCCCAGGCGGTTGAACGTGTAGCTCCTCGACGGATGAGCCGCGACGTATCGCGTGACGAGCTCCGCGAAGCGCTCGGCCCCGAGGAAGTGCGCGACGGCCGGGAAATCGTTTTCGAGCGCCTCGACCATCCGCAGCAGGTACATGCCCTGGTAGACGCCGATTCGCTCGACCGGCGACAGTGTCTTCGACGGGAGGATCACGCCGGCGATCGACGCGGGATCGAGCTCGGCCCGCGCCGCCTCGGCCGCGACGGCTTCCTCCGCCGTTCCGGGCTGCTCGATGACCGCCTGCATCCAGCGCTGGAGGCGCGGAAGCGGCAGCTCAAGAGGCCGCGGCAACCTTGTTCTCCTCGTCCCGGAACTTCCGGGCCTTCAGGGCTTCGGCGTGCACCACCTCGAAGGCCGGGATGTCGCCGTCCCACTCGAACAGCGTGGCCACGTTGCCCGTGCGCGCGACCGAGCGGCGGTAGAGCTCCCAGACCTCCGGGATGGCGTGGTCGCTGTGCGTGTCGAGGATGTGCGTTCCCTTGTTCGTGTGGCCCGCGAGGTGGTACTGCGCCACGCGCGACGGATCGATCGCGTCGAGGTAGGCCTTCGGGTCGAATCCGTGGTTGAAGGCGCTGACGTAGACGTTGTTGACGTCGAGGAGCATCCCGCAGTCCGCCTCCTCCATCAGCCGGCCGAAGAACTCCCACTCCGTCATGCTCGACGCGGCGAACTCCGCGTACGTCGAGGCGTTCTCGAGGATCAGCGGCCGCTCGAGGATGTCCGACACGATCTTCACGCGGGCGACGACGTGCGCGAGCGCCTCCTCGGTCAGCGGCATCGGGAGCAGGTCGTGGGTATTCCGTCCGGAAACGCCGGTCCAGCACAGATGGTCCGAAACCCAGAGGGCGCGGGTGCGGGCGGCGAGGGCTTTCAGTTTCGAGAGGTAGGCGCGGTCGAGCGGATCGGTCGAGCCGATCGACATCGAAACGCCGTGCAGAACGACGGGGTACCGTTCGGCGACCTGGTCGAGCACCCAGGCGGGCCGGCCGCCCGTGTCGAGGTAGTTCTCCGACAGAACCTCGAAGAAATCGACCTCGGGCTTCTGCTCGAGGATGTGCGCGTAGTGGACCGTGCGCAGGCCCACGCCGACGCCGAGGTCGGGGAAGCTCCAGCGGTTTCGGTTCTCGGGTCTCAAGGTGTCTTCGGGTCTCGGGAAATCAAAACGGGGGGCGCGGTCTGGCCGCGTCCCCCCGTCTTCTGACGATGAAACTAGGCCGCCTTCTTCGCGACCGGAACCGCGCAGCCGCCCTTGCCCTTGCAGGAGTTCTTGCCGGCGCAGCCGTTCTCGCCGCTCTTGCAGCCGCCCTGGCCCTTGCACGCGTTCATGCCCTTGCAGGAGTGCTTCATGTCGGCCGAAGCGCAGCCGCCCTTGCCCTTGCAGGAGTTCTTGCCCGCGCAGCCGGCGTCGCCGCTCTTACAACCGCCCTTCCCCTTGCACGAGTTCATGCCCTTGCAGACGTGCTTGTCGGAGGAAGCGGCCGTCTTGTCCTTGGCGTCCTGGCTCGCGTTGCCGTTCTTGCCGCCGGCCTTCGACTCGTTCTTCGGCAGAGCCGAGAGCAGCTGCGAGCCCGCGAGAACACCGGCCACCGCGAGACCGATCGCCTTCACCGTCAGATCGCCCTTCTTCATCCCTGTCTCCTTTCGCTCCCCGTTTCGGGGTTCCACCCACCACCGCTGCAGCCGACATGGCTACCGCGAGATACCCTCGTTTTTCCGGATCGCGTCGCTCGAGCGACTCGAGCGACTCGAGCCGCAAATTCTATCGCCGGAAAGCGCGCCCGGCACATCCCCCGGGTCTCCGGCGCCCTCGCCCCGCACCCGGAATGGGAGCCGGGGCCCCCCCGGTCTCCCGCGGAGTACGCGGGTACCCCCGGAGTCGGATCTCACGACGCTTCGATGCACCCGGTCGGCAGAGGTTTCGTGCGCCCCAGCCCCGCGATTCTCAAGAAATGGTTAAGCCCGGGACGGGAACCGGCCGGCCTGGACGTCCTGCAGGAAAGCCACGAGATGCCGGAAGTAGGCTTCCTGGTCGTCCCACATGGCCAGATGGCTGCCGTTCTCGCAGATCGCGACCCGGGAGCGCGGCAAGAGCGTCCCCATCCGGCGAATGTCGTCCGGGTTCATCTCGTCGTACGTCGCGCCGACGACGAGCGTCGGGAACCTTGATCTTCGCGAGGTCGTTCCAGCGGTCCCAGTCCTTGAAGGTCCCGGTCACGACGAATTCGTTGGGTCCCTGCATCGTTCCGTAGACCTGGTTGTTGATGTGCTTGAAGGCGCGCGCCACGGGATCCGGCCACGGGTCGAGACGGCAGACGTGGCGCTTGTAGACGCCCTCGTACATCGCTTCCTGGTACTCGGGCGCGTCGTACTTGCCCTCGGCTTCGTACTTCTCGAGTGTGGCGAGCATCGGCTTCGGCAACGCGGCGCGGAGCTTCGCGACGTAGGCCATGTAGGACGGGATCGAGGCCGTCATGCTCGAGAGCACCAGGCCCTTCAGGTGCTTCTGGTACTTCAGCGCGTACTCGATCGCGAGCATGCTGCCCCATGACTGGCCGTAGAGGTATGAAGTTCTCCAGGCCGAGTGCCGCGCGCACCTGCTCGACCTCCTCGCGAAAACGGTCGATCGTCCAGAGGGACGGGTCGTCGGGCTGGTCGGAGTAGAAGGAGCCGAGCTGGTCGTAGTAGTAGAACTCGACGCCAGCCTGCGGAAGAAAGTCCTCGAAGCACTCGAAGTATTCGTGGGTGACGCCCGGCCCGCCGTGAAGCGTGAGCATCTGGATGGGGCCCTTGCCGAGCTTCTTCGTCCAGACCTTGTACCTGCCGTCGACCGGGATCAGGCGGATCCCGGCGGTCTTGACCTCGGAGGTCTTCGTCGGGCCCGGCCGCGCGGATGTGAACCCGGAGTGTGCGAGCGAGGCGGCGGCCAGGGACAGGAGGGTCCGGCGATCGATCGGCATGGCCCGAATTCTATCCACGCTCGCGTACGGAACGGGCCAACCTACCCCTTCATCCGTGCGCGCAGGATGGCCTGGACGAGCTCCTCGGGGGCCGCCTCGTCCGCGGAAGGTCGTCGCCGCGGAAGGCCGCCCGGCCCAGCTCGATCGACTCGCGGTACTGGCGGATGTACCGGCACGGATCGCAGACCCCGAGGTGGCGCTCGAACTCGCGGCGGCGGTCCTCGGGCAGCTCGCCCTCGAGATAGAGGTAGAGGAAGTAGTGATGTACGGGCGCTCGCCGGCGCTCATTCCGGGGCCCGGGCGGATCTTTCCCCGTCCCGTCCGAATCCGGCCAAAAGGGCTCACAGCTTCACTCCCGCACCTTCGATGCCGCCGCCATGGCCGGGTTTCACGCTCCCGGTCTTGCAAATCCGATTGTTTGACATAATCCGCCCACTTCTATGGATCTGGAGACGCGAGACGACGGAAGCGTGACCATCGTCACGGTCACGGGAGACCTGGTCATCGGCGACGCCGAGACCAACTTCAAGAAGACGGTCACGAGGCTCCTCGAAGAGGGGCGCGTGAACCTGCTGGTCGACCTCTCGGCGGTCGGGTTCCTCGACAGCTCGGGACTGGGCGCTCTGGTGCGGGCGCTGACCAATTCGCAGAAGGAAGGCGGGCAGACGAAGCTCCTGAACGCCGGCCCCCAGATTCGCAAGCTCCTTCAGATGACCAAGCTCGATTCGGTTTTCGAGATCCACGAGGACATGGAGGCCGCCCTCTCGAGCTTCTGATCCCGGAGCTCCGGTTGTCGTTTCCGGAAGGAGACCGTTGGCGGACGAACCCCAGGGACCGGACGACGAGCCGGTCGAGACCGAGAAGGACCGGGCCGACGCGCAGGTCTCGGCCCTGGCGGAGCTCGCCCTCTGCGAGAACCTCGCCCAGACCTCCGGCTGGGCCGCGCGCTGGAGCGCGTCGATGGCGGGCGCGGACGCGACGCTGCTCTGGGCGCCCGACACGGTCCATCCCCTCTTCCTCTGCATCGGCGCCGAAGGCGAGGGCGTCGAGAAGTTCCTGAGGCGGTCGGCGCCGCGGGACTCCGGCTACATCCGCGACCTGGTTCGCGACCGTCAGCCGATCGTGCTGACCGGCGAAGAGCTCGCCACCAGCGACCCCTTCGTGCGCGGCCTCCCCGGCTATCGGGCGTGCATCGCGGTGCCGCTCGAGGCCGAGGGACTGGTCGTCGGGCTGCTGGCCATCTTCTTCACCGAGATGCCCGACGCCGAGGTCGCGCTCGCCCGCCTCGAGGCCTTCCTCGAGCAGGCCGCGCCGGCCCTCGGACGGGCCCTCCGGTCCGAGCGCAAGACGGTCGGCATGCTCCACGCGATCGAGAGGCTCACGAACCTCTACGACCTGTCCAAGGCCTTCGGCTCGACGATCGACGTCGGACGAGCTGTCGGAGCTGATCGTTCGCAAGGCCGCGGACTTCGTCACGGGCGAGGCGGCCTGCCTCTGGATCCTCGAGGGCGAAGACGACGTCACCGTCGCGGCCATGGCGATCAACGAGAACTACGAGGTCGAATCGCCCCCCGACCACGTCGGCAGCACGGTCGTCGGCGACGTCATCGCCGACCAGAACCCGATGCGCCGCAACCGCATCCCCGAGTCCGATCCCGTCTCCACGGAAAACCCGCTCTACCCCGTCCGCTCCGTGCTCGCCGCGTCCCCTCGTGGAAGACGAGATTTCGATCGGCGCGCTCGTCGTCGCGAACAAGCGCGGCCGGCATCCCGAGTTCTCGGCGGAGGACGAGGAGCTGCTCGCACGACATCGCCCGCCAGGCCGTCCGGGCCCTGCGTATCGCCCGCCAGCACGAGGCCGAGAAGAAGGTCGAAGAGCTCGACGCGCTCCTCGCCGTCAGCCGCGAGATCACCGCGACGCTGGACCTCGACAAGGTCATGCAGACGATCGTCAACGCGACCGCGGCGCTCGTCGCGTACGACCGCTGCGCCATCGCCATCCACGCCAAGGGAAAGCTGCGCCTGGGCGCCGTCTCGGGCGCGGCCGAAATCGACCGCAAGGACGCCGGCGTGCGCCGCATGGACGACCTCCTCCAGTGGGTGTTCCTCTCGGGGACGCGACGCGATCGTCACCCAGACCGAGGACGGAGCCATCACCGCGGACCGGCCCGAGACCGAGGAGAAGTTCCGCGCGATCTTCGCGGAAACGGGGTTGCGCTCCTTCTTCGGCGTGCTGCTCAAGGACGAGGAAGGCAAGCTCGGCGTGCTCGGGTTCGAGAGCCAGGAGGCCCTGATCTTCGACGAGGAGACGCGGGACCTGCTCTCCATCCTCGTCAACCAGGCGACCGTCGCCGTCCGCAACGCCCAGCTCTACAAGCACGTCCCGCTCGCCGGCTTCTGGGAGCCGCTGCTCGAGAAGCGCCGAAAGCTCCAGGGGATCCCGAAGCGCCGGCGCCAGTCCTGGGCTCATCGGAACGCTGGCGGCGATCCTCGCCCTCGTCGTTCTGCCGTGGCCCCTAAGGTCGACGGGCCGGCACGCGTGCTGCCCGGGCGCCGGGCCTCCGTCACGGCCGGCGTCGAAGGGATCGTCCGCGAAGTGAAGCACCGGGAAGGCGACCATGTCGCCGCCGGCGACGTCGATCGCCATGCTCAAGGACGAGAAGCTACCTGGCGTCGATGGCGGAGGCGCGGGCGACGCTGGGGATCGCCCAGAGCGACATCGCGCGGCACACGGAAGCCGGCGACGCCGCGTCGATGTTCGAGGCGCGCTCCCGCCGCGACGAGGCCGCGGCACGACTCGCCTTCGAGACGGAACAGCTCGCGAAGACCGTCCTCCGCGCGCCGATCGCCGGCATCCTCGTCACGCCCCACATCGAGCAGCGCGTCGGACAGGCGCTCGTCGCGGGCGCCGAGCTGTGCGGTCGTCGCCGACGTCGACAGCGTCACGGCCGAGGTCGCGGTCCCCGAGGCCGACGTCGGCGCTGCTCAAGGCCGGGCAGCCGGTGGCGCTCAAGATGAATCCCTTCCCGACACGCGTCTTCCGAGGCCAGGTCGCAGCGCGTCGGCGCCGCCCTGCGCGAGGAGGGCGAAGAGCGCTTCGTCATCGCCGAGGTCCGCGTCGAGAATCCCGCGGAGGCGCTCCGAAGTCCGGCATGCTCGGGCAAGGCAAGGTCTCCGTCGGGACGCGCCGGCTCGGCGCGGTGCTCTTTCGCAAGCCCCTGCGTTACCTCTGGCACAAGATCTGGCCGCTCCTCCCGTGAGCGCCGTCGCGCGCGCGTCGACCCTCGTCTCCGCGGCGCCCCTCGAGAAGGGCGCCGCCGCGCTCGCGGCGAAGCACGGCCGGGCCGGAGACCGGCCGGCGCTCAAGAAGAACCTCATCGCGCGCCGCATCGTCCAGATGGGCGAGGTTCAGTGGGTCGTCAAGAACCCGGACACCACCAAGTACTACAGCTTCGACGAGGGCACCTGGGGCCTGATCGAGCCTCTTCGACGGGACGCGGACGCTGTCCGAGATCCACGCCGTCTACCAGGCCCAGTTCCCGAACGAAGTCATCGAGACCTCCCTCGTCCCCGAATACGAGGAGATGCTGCACGGCATGGACCTGCTCGAGCAGTCCGCCGCGGAGCGCAACCTCCAGGAGTTCGCCCGGATCAAGGACGCCCGACGGCGGACGGCGGAGCAAAAGGCCGAGGGGTTCGACATCTTCCTCATCCCGTTCCACGTCTTCGACCCGAACCGCTTCCTCGACCGCACGCAGAAGTACGTCCGCTGGATCTGGCGGCCCCCGACGGTCGCGATCTCGCTCGTCCTGATCGCGATGATGACCGGGGTCATCGTCAGCCACTTCGACGCCCATCTGGGAGCAGACCCTCGAGCTCTACGCGTTCCTGCGCAAGCCCTTCTGGGACGCGGTCCAGTTCTTCTTCATTCTCTGCTTCATCGGCCTGATCCACGAGCTCGCGCACGGCTACGTCGTGCAAGTTTTACGGCGGCGAGGTGCACGACATCGGCGTCGCGTTGCTCTACTTCATGCCGGCCTTCTACTGCGACACGACCGACGCCCTTCTCTTCGAGAAGCAAGTGGCACCGGCTCTGGGTCATGCTCGCCGGCATGTACATCGAGGCCATCATCTGCTGCTTCGCGGTCGCGCTCTGGGTCGTCTCCTACCCGGACACGCTTCTCCACGAGCTGTCGTACAAGCTGATGCTCTTCACCGGGATCTCGACGCTCTTCTTCAACATCAATCCCCTTCGATCAAGATCGACGGCTACTACGCCCTTGCGAGCGTCCTCGAGATCCCGGAGCTGCGCGAGGATTCGTTCGAGTACCTCGCCGCCCTCTTCAAGAAGCACGTCCTGCGGCTCAACGTCGAGGTCCCCGTGCTCTCGCGCCGCAAGCGCCGGATCTTCCTCGATCTACGGGCCGCTGGCGCTCGGTTTCGTCGTTGTGATCATGCTGTTCATCGGCGCACCTCTTCTACAACTTCTATGCGAAGTACTTTCCCAACGTCGCCGGCGTCCTGCTCGCCCTGACCCTGCTCCGCCTGTTTCGCAAGCAGCGTCCGCACGGTTCTGCAGGGCGTCCGCCTCGTCTACCTCGACAAGAAGGAGCTGCTCATGTCGCGACGCGCCCGTGTCGCCGTCCTGTCCATCGCAGCCGCCGTCCTCCTGCTCGTCGCGGTGCCCTGGGCGCCGTGGACGCTTCGAAACGACGGCCATCCTCGCGCCGTGGACGTCGGTGCGGCTCGAGGCTCCGGAAGACGGGATCGTCGTCTCCGTGAAGGCCGGGGAGGGCGACCCGGTGCGAGCCGGAGAAGCCGTTGCGCTCATGGCGAGCCCCGCCGTCGCCTCGAGGAATCGCGGGCGCGACGGCCGAGCGGGAAGGCCTCCTGAAGCAGGCCAGCCGCCAGCGCCAGGCCGGCGACGCCTCCGGCGTGTACCGCGCCGAGCAGCGCGAGGCTGCCTCGGCGCTCGCCCTCGCACGGGACGAGGACCGCCTCCGCCGGCTCTCGGTGGCCAGCCCGATCGACGGCCGCCTCCTGACGCCCCGCGTCCAGGACCTCCAGGGACGTTTCCTCAGGACCGGAGATCTGATCGCCGAAGTCGGCGAGGTCGGACCGGCTCAAGGCCGAGATCCCCGTCAGCGAGCGGCTCCTTTCCTATCTTCGGGTCGGCTCGCCCGTGTCCCTGCAGCTGTCGGCGCGGCCGGCCTCGATCCTGCACGGAAAGATCGTGCGCATCGGCGCGGCCGCGGAGACCGTCCCCGGACCGTCCGACGGCTCGAAGACCACGATGCGGCCGTCGGAGTCGCCGGAGCGATTCATCGCGGTGGTGCAGTTCGACAACGCCGACGGGCGAGACCTGCCCGGGATGAGCGGGCAGGCCAAGATCCGGCTGGGGCGCAAGTCGTTCCTCTGGCGCACGTGGCCGGGTCGTCGGCCACTGGATCCAGACCCTCGTCTGGTGGTGAAAAAGAAACGCCCCGCCGAAGCGGGGCGTTCCCGGGGAAGGGACGACTCCTAGAGGGACTTCGCGGCGCGCAGGGACTTGGCGGCACGCAGCGACTTGGCCGCGCGCAGGGACTTCGCGGCACGCAGCGATTTCGCGGCACGCAGGGACTTCGCGGCGCGCAGGGACTTCGCGGCACGCAGCGACTTCGCGGCGCGCAGGGACTTCGCGGCGCGCAGGGACTTGCGCGGCACGCAGCGACTTGCGCGGCACGCAGCGACTTCGCGGCACGCAGCGACTTCGCGGCGCGCAACGACTTCGCGGCACGCAGCGACTTGGCGGCGCGCATGGCGCGGGTGGCCTTCAGCGGGGAGCTCGCCGACATCGAGGCCGGGCTCGAGCCGAACGTCTCGACGCGGATCTCCGGGAGGTCCTTGCCCGTGGCTTCCTTGATCTTGGATTTCTGAGCGTCCGTCAGCTTGATCTTGACTTCATTACCCATGTTGATCCTCCTTCTGTTGCCGAATAGAAGAGGCAAGAAGAAGGCCAGAATTCGGATCCCAGCAGAAAACGACTAAACACTGTCGCAAAAGGGCTTGCGAATTTAGACGCAAACGGCAAAAGCCCGTTTGGTTGAAATTTTGTCCCACCGGAGGGTGAATTTATCAACCGACTAGAGCCCGTACTTCCGGCACAGGTACTTGATCTGGTTCGCGTCGAGCCCGAGCCGTCGAGCCGCCTCCGCCTTCACGCCCCCGGCCGCCGCGATCGCCGCCGAGAGCGTCCGGCGCTCGAACTCCTCGACGGCCGACGCGAAGTCCTTCGCCGGCGCCGCGGCGCGTCCCGACCGCCGCCGGCCCCTCCCGGAGGGCCCTCGGCAGCTCCTCCTCGCCGATCTCGGGGGCGTCGCGAGAAGAGGACGAGCATCTCGATGACGTGCTGCAGCTCGCGCACGTTTCCCTTCCAGGCATGAGCCTGGAGCCGCGCGAGGGCACCCGCGGACAGGCGCAGGTCGACCTTCCCGTGCCGCTGCCCGAAGAGCGCGAGAAAGTGCTCGGAGAGGAGCGCGATGTCCTCGCCCCGCTCGCGCAGCGGCGCGATGCGAAGCGGCACCGTGTGAATGCGATAGAAGAGGTCCTCCCGGAACGTGCCCGCGGCGACGCGCGCCTCGAGGTCCTCGTTGGTCGCCGAGATCAGCCGGAAGTCGACCGGGATCGGCCGCCGGCCGCCGACGCGCTCGACCTCGCGGCTCTCGAGAACGCGCAGCAGCTTCGACTGGACCGCCGGCGAGAGCGTGCCGATCTCGTCCAGAAAGAGCGTGCCGCCCTGGGCGAGCTCGAACCGGCCCGGCCGCGACGCGATCGCGCCGGTGAACGCGCCCTTCTCGTGACCGAAGAGCTCGGCCTCGGCGAGCGATTCCGGAAGCGCCGAGGCGTTGACCGGCACGAACGCCCGGTCGCGCCGGGGGCCGGCGGCGTGGATCGACTGCGCGACGAGGTCCTTGCCCGTGCCGCTCTCGCCGAAGATGAGCACCGTGGCGTCGCTTCCCGCGACCCTCTCGATGTCCCGCGCCAGGGCACGCATCGGCGGCGCTGCGGCCCACGAGGCGGTCGAGAGGCCTCGCCGGCTGCGCGGCCTGCCGCAGCTCCCGGTTCTCGGCGAGGAGCCGCCGGCGCTCGAGCGCGCGATTCAGGATCAGCAGGAGCTCGGCCGTATCGATCGGCTTCTGGAAGAAGTCGAAGGCGCCGAGCGCAATCGCCTGCAGCGCGTATCGCCGCTCGCCCTCGCCCGACATCATCACGACCGTCGCCTCCGGATCGCGCTGGCGCACGTGGCGCAGCAGATCGAGGCCCTCCTGCACCTGCCCGGAGGGCGGCAGGCGCAGGTCGAAGAGGTAGAGATCGGGCTCCGACTCGCAGAGCACGCGGCCGTGCGTCGCGTCGCGGGCCGCCGAGACGGCGAACTTTCCCTTGAGGGCCCACGTCAGTTGCTCGAGCAGGTCGGCATCGTCCTCGACGATCACGATCCGCCCGGAAGGCCGCGCGGCCGTCTCGCTCAACCCGGTCCTCCCGGAATTCCCGGCAGCGAGAGGCGAATGAGCGTCCCCCCGCCCGACTGCGAGAGGATGCGGATCGAGCCCCGGTGAAACTTCACGATCTGGCCGGCGGTCGCGAGCCCCAGGCCCACGCCCTGGGGCTTGGTCGTCTCGTAGGGCTGGAAGAGGCGGTCCCGGAGGAACTCGGGCGTCATTCCGGCGCCGTTGTCGATGAACTCCACGACGGCGCGGGGCCGGCGCGTCGTGCCCCCGGTGTAGCTCCGGAGAACGACCTTGCCCTCGGGGATCGCCGCCTCCCAGGCGTTTTCGAGGAGGCTTCCGAAGGCATCGCCGAGGTAGAAGGGGTCGCCCCAGATGCGAGGAACGGCGCCGAGCGCGAACGAGAGCGAGGGCCCGGCTCCCGTCGACCGGTGGCCGCGGCGGGTCGGCTTGTCCGCCACCTTGCGCAGGAGCTCGTTGACGTCGAGCTCGATCTTGACGAGCACCGCGTCCTGGCGCTCGACGAACCGGCCGGCGAGGCCCTCCAGACGCTCGACCGTCGACGCCAGCAGTTCCCGCACGGTCTTCCGGAACTCGGCGTCCTCCCAGTGCTCGTCGATGTTCGAGAGGAGGAGCCGCAGCCGGAACGACACGTTCTTCACGTCGTGGACCAGCATCCGGTCGAGCGCCGAGCGCAGGCGCGCCGTGGAGCGGGAGGGTCTCGGCGCCATGGGCGTCGCGCCGGCGTCGTCCCGGCGCGCCCTAATGCGCCGCGGGCGCCTGGAAGCGCACCTTGACCGCCGTCCCGGGTCGCAACACCGTCTTGCCCGGTTCGCGCCGGACGCGCACGACGACCTGGAAGGTCCCGCTCGCGGCGTCGACGGTGGGACTGATGAACTGGATCTCCCCGGTCGTCTTCGCGTCGGGGAACCGCTCCGGGACGACTTCGACCCGGTCGCCGACCCGGACCTGGAGCAGCCGGTCCTCCGGCAGGTAGATGCGGGCGAGCAGCGGCTCGGTCGCGGTGATCTTGAAGAGCGGCTCGCTGCCGTCCTCGACGACCTTCTGGCCGATCCGGGCGTACTTCTCGGTGACGACGCCCGCAAACGGCGCCCGGATCACGGCGTAGTCGCGCTGCGTCTTCGTCTTCTCCCAGCGGGCGACCGCGACGGCGTACTGGGCCTTCTTCTCGTCGAGGTCCTGGACGCTCATCACCTTCGAGCTCGCCAGGGCCTGCGCCCGGTCGTACACGGCCTTTTTCAGGTCCATGTCTTCCTTGGCCTCGCGCACGTCGGCATCGAGGGCGCGGGTGTCGAGCGTCGCCAGCGTCTGGCCCTGCGCGACCGCGGTGCCCCGGTCGACCGCGATCGACTCGACGATGCCCGTGATGCGCGCCGAGACCACGACGTCCTGGTCGACCATCAGATGCGAGGCATAGACGTTCTCGTCGGCGGGCACGCCGCGGGCGGCGGCGCCGGCGAGCAGCAGAAGAGACAGCGGCAGCGCTCTTTTCACGGTCCTGGAAGAACGCGGTGATGCTATCGTTTAGCCAGTCCCATGTCGATTACCCTGGCGAGCGAAGCCCCGTCCATCGAGCAAAAGGGCCTGCGGGCGAATTTCTCCTGGACGATGTCCGAGCCCTGGGACGAGCGCCGGCTGGCCGCCTTCCTCATGACCAAGCACCGGCGCAGCGACTCGGACTGGACCCGCCGGCCCTCGCCCTTTTTCGCCTCGCTCGGCCAGTCCACCGTCGAGTGCTCGGTCCCGGTGGCCCGGCCGGAGGCCCTCCCCGACCTGGCGGCCATCCTGACCGTCGAGCTGACCGGGATCCTGACCGGCGCGAGCGCGATCTACGACCAGATGGTGGCCGGCCAGGACTGGAAGACCGTCTCGCCGCCCTGAAAGACCACCTGCCCGGGAGTCATTTCTCTAGGCTCCAAACCCCCTGACGGCGGTATACGCTTTCGCCGCCCGGAACGGGAATCCGACCCCCCGGGCGACCCGGACGGCCAGGAGGTGACAATGGTCTCGGTGCCCTCGCTTCGGCTGAACCAGTTTGGAGTGCGGTTCTACGAGGCTTTGCTCTCGGGCGCGGACCTGCAGTCCCTGGTCGGCTTCGAGGTGCTTTCCTTCGGCCCCGGCAGCGAAACGACCCGCGGCAAGTCGAAAGCGGCCCCCGGACGGGTCAACTGGGAGTTCCTGGAGAAGCGGATCGCCGCCTCGGAACATGCCTTCCAGAGGCCGATCATCAAGAGGAAGATCGACGAGCTCGTGGCGTACTACCTCCAGTGCGCCGACTCCGGGACCCTTCCGGCCATCCCGGGCAGCGTCCTGCTCGTTTCGGAGAAGCGCCTGGAGTTCGCGCCTTCGGGGGGCCGGGCCGACGCCGGCTCGCTCAAGCTCCCCGAGGAGTCCGGGATCCTCCGGGCGCTCGACGGCCAGCACCGCCTGCTCGCCCTGCACCAGCTCGCCGAGAAGCACAGTCTGCGCGACTTCCAGGTGCCGGCCGTCGTCTTCGACAGCCTCACGGCCGACCAGGTCGTCGAGCTCTTCGTCACGATCAACAGCAAGCACACGAAGCTGAACCCGTCGCACCTGATCTCGCTCGCCGGCCGCCGCCTCTACCGCGACGACAACCTGGCCGCCGCCCACGACGTCATCCGCACCCTGAACGAGGACGAGGGCTCGCCCCTGAGGGGATCGATCAAGGTCCTCGGCATCGGCAAGGGCACCGTCACGCAGGCCTCGCTCGCCGACGAGCTGCGCGACGTCTTCGCCGCCATCGACACGGCCGGCGGACGCGTCGCCCGGGAGTTTCGCGAGAATGCCCGCCGCTTCTTCCTCAACTACTTCAAGGCCGCCGCCCGGGCCTTCCCCGCGGCGTTCGCCGGGCGCAAGTACTCGATCAAGAGCTCGACGTCGCTGCGCGCTTTCATCCGCATCGTCCCGTACGTCATCGCCATGGTCAGGAAGCGCGGCGGCGACGTCTGGTCCGCCGGCGAGCTCGACGCGGCGCTCCGGCCCTGGGCCGAGGCGATCGGTGACCGGCGGTTCGAGACCGAGACGGTCTGGAAGGAGAAGCTGACGGGCGGCACCCGCTCGGCAGTCGAGATCCTGGCGCGGGAGCTCCGCCAGGGCCTGAACACCTGAGCGCACTGAACTCTCGGGCCGGAAAAGCGTACTAGGAAGCGGAGGAACGCTTTGGCCGCAATCGGAGGTTGCCTGGTCGTCCTGCTCGTCGGCGCGGTGCTCTGCGCCATCTGGGCGATCTGGCGCTACAACAACCTCGTCTCGCTCCGCAACCAGGTCGCCAACGGCTGGAAGCAGATCGACGTCCAGTTGAAGCGCCGGCACGACCTCATCCCGAACCTCGTCTCGGCCGTCAAGGGCGAGATGCAGTTCGAGCAGGACACCCTCGAGAAGGTGATCCAGGCCCGCAACTCCGCCGTCTCCGCCCGGGGCGTCGCCGACGCCGCCGACAAGGAGAACGCGCTGACGCAGACGCTCTCGCGCCTCTTCGCCCTGGCGGAAAACTACCCGAACCTGAAGGCCAACGAGTCGGTCAAGGCGCTCATGGAGGAGCTCTCCTCGACCGAGAACCGCATCGGTTTCGCCCGCCAGTTCTACAACGACATCGCGACGCGCTTCAACACCGCGCAGCAGGTCTTCCCGGACAACCTGATCGCGCAGGCGTTCAAGTTCCAGCCGGTCGAGCTCTTCGAGATCCAGGACGCCGCCGAGCGCGCCGTGCCGAAGGTCGACCTGAGCCTGCGACCGCCGCAGTAGCGAACGAGTCTCGGCACGCGAGACTCCGATGCCGCTCAACCTCTACGACCAGCAGAGGCGCAACATCGCGAACACGCGGATGTTCATCGCGGGGTTCGTCCTGTTGCTCGTCCTCATCGGCCTCGGCGCCGACGGGATGCTGTACGCGGGCGGCTTCTCGCCCGGGCTGCCGATCGCGACGCTCGGCGCCCTCTGCGTCGGCGGCTTCTCGGCCTGGTGGTCGCTCCAGGGCGGCGACCGCGCCGTGATCGAGTCGACGCGCGCCGTGCCCCTCGATCCCGCCGATCCGAGGCATCGGATGCTCGAGAACGTCGTCGACGAAATGGCGATCGCGAGCGGCCTGCCGAGGCCCGCGATCTACGTCATCCCGGACGGGGACCCCAACGCCTTCGCGACCGGCATCGGGCCGGAACGGGCCTCGATCGCGGTGACGCGGGGGCTCCTCGAGAAGCTCGACCGCGACGAGCTGCAGGGCGTCGTGTCCCACGAGCTGTCGCACGTCCGGAACTACGACGTGCGGCTGATGACCGTCGTCGCCGCGCTCGCCGGGGCGATCCTGCTTCTCTCGGACTGGAGCCGGCGCGGCCTGCGCTGGGGCGGCCGCCGGGACTCTTCGGAAAAGGGCGGCGGGCTCGGCCTCCTTTTCGTCGCGCTCTGGGTCGTCTCGATCGTGCTGGCGCCGATCATCGCCCGGATCGTCTCGCTCGCCGTGTCGCGCCAGCGCGAGTATCTGGCCGACGCCTCCGGCGCGGAGCTGACGCGCAACCCCCTCGGCCTGGCCTCGGCGCTCGAGAAGATCGCCGCCGCCGTCGAGCCGACGCCCTCGATCAAGCAGGGCATCGCGCACCTCTGCATCGAGGATCCTCGCGGGCGGCCGGTCAACGGCCGGGAGGGGTTCTTCGCCGACCTCTTCGCGACGCACCCTCCGATCGAGAAGCGGATCGCGGCGCTGCGAGAGATGGCGTACCAGGGGGCCGGCCCGGGGTAGTCGTCACGGGGCGTGGGCAGTCGGCCGCCCGGCCCTCAGTCGAGGTCGATGTCGCGGACGGGCTTGGACGTGTCGCCCTTCGTCTTCTCGAAGAGCTCCTGGAACTTCCGGTTCAGGACGTCCTTCTTGGACTTCTCGGCCTCGATCGAGGCGGCGAACTTCTTCTCGCGCTCCTCGTCCTGGCCCTTCAGCGCCCCGATGGCGTCGTCCACCGAGCCGAACTTGCGCGGCGTCTTCGGGGCTTCGTGCGCGATCACGGCCTTCAGGTCCGGATCGACCTTCAGCCGCGCGTTGCAGCAGGGGCAGAGGACGTCGAAATCCATGGAGCGAAGTCTATTCTCAGTCTCCGCGTTTGTGCCGGATCCGGTCGCGGCGGGTCCGCTTGTCCGGACGGCCCGCGTCCCGGCGGGGAGCGAGCAATCGGTCGAGCCGGCGGGCCTCCACGACCTCGGGCGGCGGGGCAGGCGTCACGTCCTCGTAAAGGGCGCGGGCGGCGGCCCTGGGAATCGAGCGGTCCGCGAGGCCGCGCACGACGAGCTCCCGCCGGAAGCCGGAATCGTCGCGGGACGCAAGGCCGATCCGGTCGCCTGGCCGGATCTCCCGATGGGCTTTCGCGCGCGCACCGTTGACGTCCACCTTTCCGCCTTCGCAGGCGTCCTTGGCCTGCGTGCGCGTGGGAAAGACGCAGGCCACGTCCAGCCAGACGTCGAGGCGGACGGAGGCGAGCCCGGAAGGGTCGTCGCCCTTCGGCGCCAAACCTACGCGCTCCGCGAGGCCCCGGACCGCGCCGCGAGCCACGCGCGCAGCTCCGGAGAGGCCGGCGGCGGCTCCGCAGCGGGTCTGGCGAGAAAGTAGCCCTGCGCGGCGGTGACGCCCTCGGCCGCGCACACGTCGAGGTCGTCCGCCGACTCGATCCCCTCGGCGACCAGACGGAAGGCGAACTCGCGCGAGAGGTCGGCGAGGAACCTCAGGATGGCCCGCCGGCGCGGGTCCGTCGCGATCCCGCGGGTGACCTCGCTGTCGACCTTGATGAACTCGGGCTGGAGGGCGTGGCACAGCTGCAGCGTGCCGTAGCCGGACGTCACGTCGTCGAGGGCGATCACGGCGCCGAGGTCGCGCGGCACCATGAGCGCGGTCGCGAGCTCGGGGGCGGCCGGCAGAGTCTCGATCTCGACGAGGTCCAGCACGAGGCGAGAAAACGAGACACCCTGCCGCTCCGCCTCGGCGCCGAGGGCCGCGAGCGCGTCCTCCGCCCGACCGATCAGCCGCGGATTGACGTTCAAGAAAACGAGCGTGCCCTCCGGCAGCCGCGCCGTCGCCTCGAGCACGCAGGACCATGAGAAGGACTCGAAGGACGGCGCGAGGTGGAGCGCTTCGGCTGCCGGGAAGATCTCGGCCGCCAGCCGCGACGCCGCGCGGCCGCGGGCCCGAAGCAGACCCTCCTGCCCGACGGTCTCTCCGGACTTCAGGTCGAAGATCGGCTGGAACTCGACGAAGAAGTCCCCGGTCGAGAGCTCGTCGGCGAGCCAGAGGGCCTCGACCTCGATTCGCGCCCGGGACAGAGGCGTCAGGCGGCTCATCGCATCCCACTTCGTCTGCTGCATGTCCTCGGGGGCCACGCGGACGCGTTCGGCAAGAGGGCCCAGAGCCTTCGTCAGCTCGTCGAGGAAGTGTTGCGGGGTGCGCTCGACGAGGAGGCGCCGGGCTCGCCCGTACATCGGCGCTCGGACCCAGTTCCGGCCGAACACTGCGGCCACCGCGCGCTCGGCCTCGACGCCGTCGGGCCGAACGAACACCGCGCGCGCCTTCCGCCAGCGATCAAGCCGGCCAAGGATCTGGCCGTCCAGAACGCTTCCGGTTGCTTTCACCGCTTCGATTGTACGTGCTGGAGGGCTGCTGGGAAGCTCTTTCTCGCCTCACCCGAGCTCGCGCAGGCGCGGCCAGATCGCGCGCAGGGAGACTTTCGGTTTCCGGCAGACCCAGACGTCGAAGTGCTGGTACGGCATCGAATAGGGATGGGTCACCTGACCCGCGGGCTCGACCTCGCCGAAGAGGCCCTCGAGCGTCGGGCGGTCGTCGTCGAAGACGATGAGGACCGTCGGGTCGACCGGGGGCGGTCCCCAGTCGTGGTACGCCAGGTGGCCCGAGAGCGCAGGCGGAAGACCGAGCCCCGGGCCGTACATGTCGATCGCCCCCGCCTGGCCGTAATTCTGGCCGTAGACCCGCGCCCCGGCGCGCTCGGCCTCGGGCAGCGCGCGGTAGACCGCCGCGGCCTTCTCCGCCATCTCCTTCCAGCCGAAACGGTCGGCGAGAAGCTGCGGCAGCGGGCCCATGCGATGGGTCTCGATCGCGGCGGCTGCATGCCGATGGCGCGCGAATACCGGACGTACAGGTCGGGTGGCAAACAAGGCAACGCCATCGGCGCGAAGAAGATCCCGGCTGCGACGAGGACGGCGGCGTAGACGGGCCCGAGCCACGCGAGCCTGCGCCCGGCGAGCAGGCGCTCCGCGGCGACGCCGCCCCCGGCGAAGAGCATCGGGTAGGCCGGCGCCAGATAGTAGACGCGGCCGTTCAGGGCGAGGAGCGCGGCGAGGATCGTCAGGTAGACGACGCCGAGCGCGCGGTAGCGACGCCCCTCGCGATCGACGAGGAGCCAGCCAAGCCCTCCCAGCCAGACCGGCGCCGTGAACGGGAGCAGCATGATCGCCTGCTGGCCGAGGAACGCGAGCGGCGATAGCTCGACGTTGCGCCGGTTGGCGCGGATCGCGGCCTGGAGCTCGAAGAACGGGAAGCCCTCGCGGACGTTCCAGACGAGGTTCGGAAGAAACACGAAAAACGCCGCCGCCGCTCCAACCCAGATCCACCGGCTCCGGAAAAGGGCGCGCCCGCGGGCGCTCGAGGCGAGGCCCACGACGACACCGACCCCGTAAAGCCCCATCGTGTGCTTGTTCAGGAGACCGATCCCGGCGAGCAGGCCGAAAGCGAGCCAGAGCCGCGGGTCCGCGCCGTCGAGGAGGCGCACGAGCAGAATCGCGCAGCCGGTCCACAGGAGCGGCTCCCACGCGTTCATCGAGGAGAAGCTGTGCGCGATGAGGAAGATCGGCGCGACCGCCACGCAGATCGCCGAGAGAAGCTGGGCGGACTTACCGCCCCCGAGCTCGCGCGCGAGAAGGCCGGTCAACAGGACGAGCGCCGCGCCGGCCAGGGTCGGCAGCAGCCGGATCGCGAAGAGCGACCCGGGCGCGACCGCCGTCACCACGGCCGTGACGGCCGGGTGGAAGGGCGGCATGTCGATGTAGCCCCAGGCCAGGTGCTTCGCGCAGGCGTTGAAGTAGAGCTCGTCGACGAAGTACTCGTACCCGAAGCGGCCTGTCGTCGCCAGGTGGGCCAGGAGCTTGACGGCCGCGACGATCCACACGCCGGCGTAGAGCCGGTCGCCCGCCGGCCTCACGCGTCGCGATCCTCGTACTTCTGCTTGAGCGCCGCCACGACGCCCGAGTCGGCGAGCGTGGTCGTGTCGCCCAGCACGCGGCCCTCGGCGAGGTCCCGCAGCAGCCGCCGCATGATCTTGCCGGAACGGGTCTTGGGCAGGTCCGCGACGAAGAAGAGCTTGTCCGGCCGCGCGATTGCGCCGATCTTCTTGCCGACGTGGCCGCGGATCTCCGCGTTCAGATCCCCATCGCCCGCCCGGGCCGATTCCCTCAGGATGCAGAAGGCCGCGATCGCCGTTCCCTTGAGCTCGTCCGCGACGCCGACGACCGCCGCCTCGGCGACGGCCGGGTGGTCCACGAGAGCCGACTCGACCTCCATCGTGCCGATCCGGTGCCCGGCCACGTTCATGACGTCGTCGACGCGGCCGAGCAGCCAGAAGTTGCCGTCCGCGTCGCGCTTGGCGCCGTCTCCCGGAAAGTAGACGTCCTGGCCCCAGCGCGACCAGTAGGTCTTCACGTAGCGCTCGTCGTCGCCCCAGATTCCGCGGAGCATCGCCGGCCAGGGCCGCGTGATGGCGAGGTAGCCGCCGCCGACTTTCACTTCCCGGCCGTCGGCGTCGAGGATCTTCGCCTCGATCCCGGGGAAGGGCCTGGTCGCGGAGCCGGGGCGCGTCGTGGTCACACCCGGCAGGGGCGAGATCAGGATCATCCCGGTCTCCGTCTGCCACCACGTGTCGACGACGGGGCATCGGCCGCCGCCGATGTGCTTCTGGTACCAGATCCAGGCCTCGGGGTTGATCGGCTCGCCGACGGAGCCGAGGAGGCGCAGCGTCGTCAGGTCGTGTTTCGCCGGCCACTCCGTGCCCCACTTCATGAACGCGCGGATCGCCGTGGGCGCCGTGTAGAGGATCGTGACGCCGTGCCGCTCGATGAGCTCCCAGAAGCGCGCGCGCGTGGGCGTGTCGGGCGCGCCCTCGTACATGAGGCAGGTCGCGCCGTTGGCGAGCGGCCCGTACACGACGTAGGAGTGCCCGGTCACCCAGCCGATGTCGGCCGTGCACCAGTACACGTCCTCGTCCTTCAGGTCGAAGATCCACTTCGACGTCGCGTATGCGCCCACGAGGTAGCCGCCCGTGGTGTGGAGGATTCCCTTGGGCTTGCCCGTCGTGCCGGAGGTGTAGAGGATGTAGAGCGGGTCCTCGGCGTCCATCTTCTCCGGTGCGCAGCGAATCGGGGCGTCCTTCATCAGGTCGTGCCACCACCGGTCGCGCCCGGAGTGATAGGCCACGTCCGCGCCGGTCCGCCGCACGACGACGACGTGCTCGATCGAAGGCGCATCGGCGAGCGCTTCGTCGGCGATCTGCTTCAGGGGCACCACGTGGCCGCGCCGCCAGCCGCCGTCGGCCGTGACGAGGACCCTGGCTCCCTGGTCGTTGATCCGGTCCCGCAGCGACTCGGCCGAGAAGCCGCCGAAGACGACCGAGTGGATCGCGCCGATCCGCGCGCACGCCAGCATCGCCACGGGAAGCTCCGGGATCATCGGCAGATAGAGCGTGACGCGGTCGCCCTTCTTCACGCCGAGCGACTTCAGGACGTTGGCGAACTTGCCGACCTCGCGGTGGAGGTCGCGGTAGGTGAGGGTGCGCTGGTCCCCCGGCTCGCCTTCCCAGACGAGCGCGGCCTTGTTGCCTCGAGGGCCCGAGAGGTGCCGGTCGAGGCAGTTGACCGAAACGTTGAGCTTGCCGCCGACGAACCACTTCGCCCTCGGCGGCTTCCAGTCGAGGACCTTCTTCCAGGGCTTGAACCAGTCGAGCTCCTTCGCGAAGCCCGCCCAGAACTTCTCGAAGTCGCGGTCGGCCCTGCGGTACACCGCCTCGCTCGAGACGTGCGCCGCCTTTGCGAACGCCTTCGGCGGCGGGAAGCGGCGCTTCTCGAGGAGGAGGGCTTCGAGGGTCCGGGTCCGATTGTCGGGTTTCGAGTTCTTCAAGCGTCCTCCGGGAGCCTCGCGACAATACTGGAGTGGCGCGCGACCGGAAATCAAAGCTACTGGCCACACATTGCTCCACACACTATAATGTGTGGCGGAGGTCTCATGGCCACGAACCTCGAGCTCGACGACCAACTCATCCTCGAAGCCAAACGCCTCGGCAACTTCGCCACCAAGCGCGAAGCCGTGACCGCCGCTCTCGAGGAATTCGTCCAGCGGCGCAAGCAGCTCGAGATTCTCGACCTTTTCGGCAAGGTCGAGTTCGATCCGGACTACGACTACAAGAAGAACCGGCTCAAGCGGTGAGAGTCCTCGTCGATACCAACGTCTGGTCTCTCGCGCTTCGCCGCCACCCGTCCAGCCTCTCCCGGGTCGAAGAGGCTCACGCGGCAGCCCTGGCCGTCCTCATCCGCGAGGGACGCGTCGTGGTCGTCGGCCTGGTCCGACAGGAGCTCCTCTCCGGCGTCGGCGACCCGCGCAGGTTTGCCGAGCTGCGGGATCGATTCGCCGCCTTTTCCGACGAGCCGTTGCACACGGCCGATCACGTTCGCGCGGCCGAGATGTCGAATCTGTGTCGAAGTCGGGGAATCCAGTCCGCGGCGATCGACATCCTGCTCTGCGCCGTCGCAGAAAGGCTGAGCGCGTCGATCTTCACCGTCGACAGCGCGTTCGAGGCCTATTCGCGGCACCTGCCGCTCGAGCTCTTCGTCCCGCGCGCCGACGCCTGACGCCGGTCACTTCACCGCCCCGACCGTGAATCCCTGGATCAGCCGGTCGAGAAACAGGTTGTACACGATCGCCACCGGGACGGATGCGAAGAGGCAGGCGGCCATCAGCTCGCCCCAGTAGTAGACGTCGCCGCGGACGAGGTAGATCGGCACGCCGACGCCGACGGTCTGGAGCGAGGCCGAGGAGATGAAGGTCAGCGCGTAGACGAACTCCTGAAGGACGAGGGTGAAGGCGAAAATGGAGACCGTCACGAGCCCGGAGAAGGAGATCGGGACGACGACCTTCGCGAAGGCCGCGAAGCGGGACAGGCCGTCGACCATCGCCGCGTCCTCGAGGTCCTTCGGGATCGACTTGAAGAAGCCCATCAGGAGCCAGGTCGCGAACGGCACGGTGAAGGTCGGGTAGACGACGACGAGAGACCAGAGCGAGTCCTGCAGACCCAGGACCGCGACGACGCGCGACATCGGGATGAAGAGGAGGGTCGGAGGGACCAGGTACATGAGGAACATCCCGATGCCCGCCCGTTCGCCCCAGCGCCCCGACAGGCGCGCCAGGGCGTAGGCCGCCGGCACGGCGAAGAGGAGCGTGATCGCCACGACGGCGAGTCCCACGAGCGTGGTGTTGGCGAGCCAGCGCGGGTAGAGCGTCTCGGCGAAGAGGAATCTCCAGTGCTCGAGCGTCGGGGATTCGTTGAAGAGGAGCGGGTTGTTCGCGACGTCGTAGAGGTCGCTCGTGCGCTTCAGGGACGTCAGGAGCATCCAGTAAAACGGGAAGGACAGCACGAGCGCGAACGCGGCGACCACGAGGCGCAGGATTCGACGCGCGCTCCGCCGGCGCATCTCAGGTCACCTCCGAGCGGCGCGCGATCCTCAGCAGCACGATCGCCGCCGCCAGCAGGAGCGGAAAGAGGAAGAGCGAGATCGCGGCCCCTCCCGCGAGGTCCCCGCCGAGGATCCCCGTGAAGAACGCGAGCGACGGCAGGACCTGCGTCGCGTCGGCCGGACCGCCGCGCGTCAGGATGTAGACGGCCGTCATGTCGGTGAACGTGAAGACGACGCCGAAGAGCAGCGCCACCAGGACGATCGGGCGGATCATGGGCAGCGTGATCGTGAAGTGCGTCCGCCAGAACCCTCCTCCGTCGACCGCCGCCGCCTCGGGGATGTCGCGCGGGATCGACGTCAGCCCGGCCAGCAGGATCACCGTCGCGAAAGGCAGCGTGCGCCACGTGTGGACGAGGATCACCGACAGCATCGCCAGGCGCGGCTGCCCGAGCCACATCGGCGGATTCCACGGGTCGACCAGGTGCGCCGCGGCGAGCCCCCAGTTGACGACGCTGTAGATCGAGTCGAGCAGCCACTTCCAGCCGATCGCGCCGAGAGAGATCGGGGCGACCCAGGGCAGCAGCACCAGGAACCGCACGAGCCCCCGGCCGCGGAAGGCTTCCTTGAGCGAAAGGGCGAGGAGCGTCGCCCCGGCGAGCACCAGCACCTGGGAGGCCACCGTGAAGAGGAACGAATGGGCGAGCGCCGCCCGGAAGGACGGCGTTCGGACCGCGCCGGCAAAATTCGCGAGGCCCGCGAAATGCAGCTCGTCGGAACCGACGCGCGCGTCGCTCACGGCCAGGAAGAGCGAGAGAACGACCGGCAGGCCGACGAGAAGCGCGATGTAGGCGAAGGCCGGCGCCACGAGCGCCGGACCGAGCCAGCGTCCCCCGCGCGAGCGGCCGGTCAAGGAACCTGCGCCGTCGGCCGCCGGAGACCGGAGGCGGCATCGAAAAACCGCAGCCGCGACTTCTCCACGAAGACATCCTGGATCGAGCCCACTTCCGGGGCCGATTCCCAGGACGGAAAGCGCCAGACGACCTCGCGGCCCTCCCAGCCCTCGAGCGTGCCGAAGGCGAGCCGTTCGGAGCCGAGATACTCGGTCAGCTCGCAGCGGAACCGGAACCGCGCAGCCCCGACCGGCCCCGCGCCGCCCCGCACGTGCTCGGGCCGAAAGCCCAGGACCTCGCCGCCCTTTTCGAGCAGATTCATCGGCGGCGAGCCCAGAAACGTCGCGACGAACGTGTCCGCGGGATCGTCGTAGACCTCGGCGGGCGTCCCGACCTGGCGGATGCGGCCGTGGTCCATGATGACGACGCGGTCGCCGAGCGCCATCGCCTCGACCTGGTCGTGCGTCACGTACACGGCGGTCGTCCCGATCTGCTTCTGGAACTTCTGGAGCTCCTCGCGCGCCGAGGCCCGCAGCTTCGCGTCGAGGTTCGAAAGCGGCTCATCCAGCAGGAAGACCCGCGGCTCGCGCACGAGGGCGCGCGCGAGCGCCACCCGCTGCCGCTCGCCGCCGGAGAGCTCGCGCGGCTTGCGGGCCAGCAGTCGCAGGATGCCGAACGTTTCGGCGGCCCAGCCGATCTTGGCCTCGTGCTCGCCGCGCGGGACGCCCTGGGCCTTCAGCGGAAACGCGATGTTGTCGTAGACCGTGAGGTGCGGGTAGAGCGCGTAGCTCTGGAAGACCATCGCGATGCCGCGTTCGCGCGGGGTCAGGTCGTTGACGACCGCGCCCCCGATCAGGATCTCGCCCGAGGTCGGCTCCTCGAGGCCCGCGATCATCCGCAGCACGGTGGTCTTGCCGGAGCCCGACGGGCCGAGCAGCACCAGGAATTCCCCGTCCCGCGTCTCGATGTCGACGCCGTCGACGGCATTCTCTCCGGCGCCGAACCGCTTGGTCAGCGCGCGCGTCGCGACGATCGCCATGCGGGCGGGATTCTATGCGGTTCGGTCGGGCCGGGCCGGCGTGTAGAAGGACGTCCCGCGGACGTTCTCGTCGATGCCGAGCTTCCGGTGGATCGGCGGGAACGCCCGCTGGTCGCAGTCCATCCGCTCGCACAGCCGGCAGGTGATCCCGATCGGCACGGCGGCGTTGGCGTTGTTCACGTCGACGCTGTCCCCGTAGACGAGGTGCCGGGCATGGCCGACCTCGCAGCCGAGCGAGATCGCCAGGAGCGGGTGCGCCGCCCCGAAGCCGCCCATGCTCTGGCGCACCGTGCGGGCGACGCAGAGGTACGTCGTCCCGTCGGGCATGCGCGAGATCTGCGTGCGCACGATTCCGGGCGTCATGAACGCGCTGTGGACGTTCCAGCGGGGACAGAGGCCCGAGAAGCGCGCGAACCGGATCCCGGAAGCCGAGTAGCGCTTGGAGATGTTCCCCGCGATGTCGACGCGGATGAAGTGGAAGGGCACGCCCTCGTGTCCCGGCCGCCGCATCGTCGTCAGCCGGTGGCAGACCTGTTCGAAGCTGACGCCGAAGCGACGCTCGAGCAGCTCGATGTCGTAGCGGAACGTCCGGGCGGCTTCGAGAAACGGGCCGTACGGCATCAGGAGCGCCGCGGCGAAGTAGTTGGCGAGAGCGACCCGGCAGAGGGTCACGGAGTCGGGTGTCGTCAGCCGGCATTTCTCGAGGATGCGGTCGAACTCCCCCGTCAGGCGCAGGAGGCCGATCTGGTGCGCGATCTGAAAATTCCGCGCGTGCGGCGACAGGATCTCGGAGAGATAGAGCCGCTTCGCCTCCCGATCGTAGGATCGCATGGCGGCGCGGGGGCCGGGGTGCGTCACGATCTCGACGGCGATGCCCTCCCGGGTCAGGAGGCGCACGAGACCCGGGTAGGCGTCGGGCCTCTCGAGTCCGGCTTCCTCCGCGAGCCGCTCGGCCGCCTCCTCGAGCGTCGGAAAGTAGTTCTGGTTCTCCTGCAGGACGTCCGAGACTTCCTCGGAGGGCAGGCGCGCCGGGTCGATCCCGGTGAGGTCGCCGCCGTCCGAGACCTTGGAAGCCACCGCCTGGATCGACTCGAGCGCGTCGCGGTAGGCGTGGTAGAGCTTCACGATCGCCCGCGACACCGACTCGTTCGAGGCCGTCTCGCGCAGGTCCGTCGTGGTGACGTCGTGGGTTTCGAAGAGCGTGTCGCCGAAGACCTCGTGGAGGTCGGAGATGAGCCGCGCGTGGTCGTCCGGCGCGAAACGCTGCAATTCCTGCGGGTAGAGCTCGGCGAGCTTCAGGAGCAGGGGCGCGGTCAGTGCCCGCTGGTCGTGCTCGATGAGGTTCAGGTAGGACGGTGAGATTGCCAGCTTCTCCGCCAGGTCGACCTGGCGGAGGCCGTGGCGTCGGCGCAAGGCACGGATTTTCGGGCCGAACTTGCTCTCTGCCATGCGGAAACCTCTCGCGACTTTACTGCATCTACTGATTTACAATTAATACTTTGCAAGCGTTTACAGGCTAACTGATTGCAATGGCGTTAGTTGTTGACTGTAAGGGCCAGTCGATGATTTCTTGTAAAGCCATGGAGACACCGCGACGACGGCCTGGACGAGCATTCGTCGCAACGGGCAGCGGAATTCGCGACTTCTGAGGTTTCGGAAACTCTTCGCGGCCGGGCGCTGGATCCCGGTCGCGGGTTTTGCGGGTGGGCGATGGATCCCATCCGCCGGCGGCGCAGAGAGTCCCGGGCGGGCGCTGGATCCCGCCCAACCCATCCTTCCGGGGCGGCCGCCGAGGCCGCCCTTCTTTTGACCCGCGCAGCGCGCAGCGCCATCGCGGGTCATCCCGAGGGCAAGGAGCCCGTCATCCCGAGGAGCATCGCGACGAGGGATCCCGGGCTTGACGGGCATGGTCGCAAGTGAAGTCCGGGATCCCTCGGTCCTCCGGACCTCGGGATGGGCGCAGGGAGCGCGCGCCGCGGCGCGCAACGCCATCGCGGGTCATCCCGAGGCGCGGAGCGCCGAGGGATCCCGGGCTTGAGCGGGCACTGCAAATCGAGTCCGGGATCCCTCGGGCCTCCGGCCCTCGGGATGGGCGTAGGGAGCGCGCGCCGCGCGCCCCTACGCCCACTTCTTGAAAATCCGCTCCACGTCCTGCTGCGCCGCGTCGACCGCGGCCTCCGGCCGGACCTCGCCGCGCGCGACTCGGGCGAACATGGTGGGGATGACGAAGGTGTTGAAAACCTCGTCGATCGCCGCCGTCGCATACCCCGGAAACCCCACGTTCGTGGCCCAGTCGAGGACGCCCGAGAGCGCGGAGTACTTGCCGGGCGGATCGGCCACGGGGTCTTTCGCGAGGACCTCCGCCATGTTCGGAACGGTCGTGGGGTAGCACGGGAAGTTGTAGAACTCGCTCTTCGAAAACACCTCCGCGAAGTGGTCGACGAGGTCGACCAGGAACTGTTTCGCGCCGTCGATGTTGTCGGCGAACTTCCAGATCACGTAACAGTTCATGACGTGCTCGGCGGCGATGCGGCGGACGGGGCCCTGCAGGGCCGGCACGAGGCCGATCTTCCGGGCGAGCTCCGGATTGTCCTTTTCCGCGGTCCGCGTGACCGAGATGGCGTTGCACACGAAGGACGCGCGTCCCGCGAGCATCATCCGGTTGTTCGATGCCGGGTCCCAGGTGAAGACCTCCGGTGTCATTGCCTCCTGGTAGAGCGCGCGAACGAACTTCACGGCCTCGACCGTCTCGTTCGACCGGAGAATCGGGCGGCCCTCTTCGTCCTGCACGGCCCCGCCGAAGGACCACAGCACGCCGCGCAGGGCCATGTTCGAGTCCATCTCCTGCGAAAGGCCGAGGCCGACCGGGTTGCCGAACTTCTCTCGGATCTGCCGCCCGCCCGAGCGCAGATCCTCCCAGGTGCTCGGTCCCGCGGGATAGCCGACCTGGCTCCACAGGTCGATGCGGTAGTTCCCGGGGTCCGGCACGAAGGAATCGGAGAAGGCGAAGTACTTGCCGGTCTTCGGATTGAGCGTCGACTTCTGCGCCAGCGGAATCATCTTGCCGTGCCGCCGCTCGACCTCGTCGACGATCTCCCGGTGGTCGATGACCTGCTTCTCGTAGGCGGCCGGGGGCGAGATGAAGAGGAACAGATCGTGCCCCTTCTTCGCCGCGGCCTCGGAGGCGCCGCGCGCGTTGATCTCCGTCGCGGCCATGTGATCGACGATGACCCGAGTGCCGTGCTTCGCGCCCCACTCCTTCGTGTAGACGCCGTCGAACCAGGCGTCGTAGCCGGGCACGAAGTGGCTCCACTGCAGGATGCGGAGGGTCTTGCCGGCCGCCGACGAGGTCTTCTCCGACGGCGAGCACGAAAGCGCGGGCACCGCCCCCGCGGCGATCGCCGTCCCGGCCGCCTTCAGGAACCCGCGCCGCGAGATCCGGCCGCGCTGCTTCCGACTCATCGACGCGTGTCCTCCCCGCCGACCTCGACGTAGCGCCGGCGCGCTCGGGTCGAAGTCTATAATCCCGAGTCGTGGCCGCCCTCGACCCGGGAGCTCCGTTCCCGAAGATCACTTTGCGCGACCAGTCCGGTGCGGCGGCCGATCCCAGGCGCGGCGGCGAGACTCTCTACGCGGTCTTCAAGACGACCTGCCCGACCTGCGAGCTGACCTGGCCGTTCCTCGAGAGGATCCGGCAGATCGCCGAGGGCGGGACATTCTCGGTCGTCGCGATCACGCAGGACGACGCCGCCAAGACGAAGGCCTTCGGCGCCCGGCTGAAGACGCGGCTCGAGACCCTCTACGACCGCGAGCCCTGGCCGGCGTCGGATGCGCTCGGCGTGGCGAACGTTCCGACGCTCTTCCGGGTCGGCGCCGACGGCAAGATCGCCGAGACGGTCGTCGGTTTCGACCGGGCGCGCATGCAGGCGCTCGCCGGCCGGGCGGCCGCCCTCGCCCACAAGCCCGCCCCGACGCTCTTTGCGCCCTCCGACCAGGCCCCCTCCTTCAAACCGGGTTGAGAGTCCCGCAACGCCGGCAGGTAGCCGGAGAAAGCTGGGGTCAGGCCTTGATTCTGTACTCATGAGCCGCAAGTTGGCAGAAAGTTGGATTAATCAGATGAGCAAAAGAGCGGATGACCAGGGCGGCCGGGGAGTACAGAATCAAGGCCTGACCCCAGAAGCCCCAGACCCTCGGAGATCTGAAGTCGTCCGGCTACGTTTCGCGAGGCATCAAGGAAGAGCTCCGCGGCAACCTCTGCCGCGCGCTGACCCAGGGCGAGAATCCCTTCGCCGGCATCCACGGGTACGAGCGCACGGTCCTGCCCGCGCTCCACAACGCGATCCTCTCCAAGCACGACATGCTGCTGCTGGGCCTGCGCGGCCAGGCCAAGACGCGGCTGCTCCGCCTGCTCGTCCACCTGCTCGACGCCGAGATCCCGGCGATCGCCGGAAGCGAGCTCAACGAGGATCCCTTCGCGCCCATCACCAAGTACGGCAGGCGCATCACCGCCGAGAAGGGCGACGCGACGCCGATCGTCTGGATCGGCCGCGAGGAGCGTTACCGCGAGAAGCTCGCGACGCCCGACGTGACGATCGCGGACCTCATCGGCGACATCGACCCGATCAAGGCCGCCACCGAGCGGCGCGCCTACTCGGACGAGGAGGTCATCCACTTCGGCATCGTCCCGCGCACGAACCGCGGCATCTTCGCGATCAACGAGCTGCCGGACCTCCAGCCCCGCATCCAGGTCGGGCTCTTGAACATCCTCGAGGAGCGGGACCTGCAGATCCGAGGCTTCCCGGTGCGGATCCCCCTCGACATCCTGCTCGTCTTCTCGGCGAACCCGGAGGACTACACCAACCGCGGCAACATCATCACGCCGCTGAAGGACCGCATCTCCTCGCAGATCTTCACGCACTATCCCGAGGACGTGAAGACCGCGGCGAAAATCACGGCGCAGGAGGCCTGGGTCGAGCGCGACGGCGGGCCGAAGATCGAGATCCCCGACCTCTTCCGCGAGCTCGTCGAGGAGATCGCCTTCGCCGCGCGCGCCTCCGAGTTCGTCGACCAGTCCTCGGGCGTCTCGGCGCGCATGCCGATCTCCGCGATCGAAATCCTCGCGTCGAACCTCGAGCGGCGCGGCCTCGTCAACGGCGAGACGCGGGTGTCGCCGCGGCTCTGCGACCTGCCGGCGACGCTGCCCGCGATCACCGGAAAAGTCGAGATGGTGTACGAGGGCGAGCAGCAGGGCGCGGAGGTCATCGCGAAGAAGCTCATCGGCACCGCCGTCAAGAAGCTCTTCGACGCCAAGTTCCCGCCGCCCGACTCCGGCCGGCCCTCGGAGCGGCGCCGCCTGGAGGCGGAGGAGGACGAGGAGACCGGCGGGCCGCAGCGGCGCCGCCCGGCCCCGCCGCCGCCCGAGAAGGTGAACCCGCTCTACGAGCCGATCGTCGCCTGGTTCGCCGCGGGCAACCGGATCACCCTCTCCGACGACGCGCCGTTTTCCGAGCACCTCGCCGCGCTCCAGTCGGTCCCGAGCCTGAAGAAGGCCGTCGAGGAGCATTTCTCTCCGGCTTCGACGGAGGAGCTCGCGATCGGCATGGAGCTCGTCCTCGAGGGCCTGACCCAGCACCTGAAAATCGCCCGCGAGGATCTCGACTCCCGCATCTCCTACACCGAGATGCTGAAGTTCAACCTGGTCCGGAACCGGGTGAACTGAGGATGGCGGAGGGCGCGCTGCGCTCGCGCCTCCTCGCGCGGGAGCCCGTTCTCGGCTGCTTCCTGACGTGGCCGACCGCCGGGCTCGCGGAGTTGCTGGCGATCTGCCGAGGTTCGACTTTCTCGTTCTCGACACCGAGCACGGCAACTTCGGCCCGGAGTCCGTCGAGGCCATGGTCCGCGCGGCCGACGGCGCCCGCATCCCGGCGATCGTCCGGGTGCCGAACTGCCAGGCCTCGGCCGACGCGGGCCGCGCGCTCGACTCGGGCGCGGCCGGGACGCTCTTCCCGAGGGCCGACGGCATCGCGGCGGTCCGCGCCGCCGTCGAGAGCGTCAAGTACGCGCCGGTCGGGAAACGCGGCCTCGCGGGAGTGCGCGCCAACCGCTACGGGACGCTTCCCTTCGACCACTGGGTGCTCGAGGCGAACGCCTCCACGGCCGTGGTCATCCAGATCGAGACCGCCGGCGCCGTCAACGCGCTCTCCGAGATCGCGGCCGAGAAGGACTGCGACGTCCTCTTCGTCGGGCCCAACGACCTCTCGCAGGCCCTCGGCGTCCCCGGCCGTTACGACGAGCCGCGCTATCGCGCCGCCGTCGAGCGCGTCGGCGCCGTCGCGCGCGAGCATGGCAAGGCGGCCGGCATCATGCTTCGCACGGTCGACCAGATTCCCGCGCTGGCCGCGCTCGGCTACACGGTCTTCACGACGAGCGACCGATCGCTCCTGGCGCAGTCCGCCGCCTCCTGGCGCGCGGCTCTGGGGCGCGGATAGACGCCGTGCGCTACCGTTACACGGACTTTCCGCTCGACCTGCTCCGGGAGCTCCTCACCCAGCAGGAGCTCGTCAAGCTCTTCCTCCAGCTCGTGCTGCAGTCGGGCGGCGACGTCGAGGAGGCGCTCCGGTGGATGAAGTACCTCCAGGAGCGCGGCATGATCGACCCGGGCATCGACCTCGAGGAGTTCCGCAACGAGCTCCAGAAGAGCGAGATGGTCGAGGAGCGCGGCGGGCAGCTCACCCTTTCGGCGGCCGGCGAGCGGCGCATCCGCCGCTCCGCGCTCGAGGAGATCTTCACGTCCCTGACCAAGGCGGGCTCCGGCTACCATGCGGTCCCGCGCTCGGGGTCGGGCGGCGAGCTGCTGCCCGAGACGCGCGCGTACGAATTCGGCGACAACCCCAGCGCGATCGACGGCATCCGCTCGATCGGCAACGCCGTGCGCCGCGACGCCGACGACATCGCGCTGACCGCCGACGACTTCGAGGTCCACGAGGAGGAGCACCTGACCTCCTGCGCCACGGTGCTCGCGATCGACATCTCCCACTCGATGATCCTCTACGGCGAGGACCGCTTCACGCCGGCGAAGAAGGTCGCCCTCGCGATGGTCGAGCTCATCCAGTCGAAGTACCCCAAGGATTCGATCGACGTGCTTCTGTTCGGCGACGACGCGAAGCGCGTGCCGATCTCGGAGATCTCGAAGACGCAGGTCGGGCCGTTCCACACCAACACCAAGGCCGGGCTCGCGCTCGCGCGCAAGCTCCTCGTCCACCGCAAGAACCCCAACAAGCAGGTCTTCCTGATCACCGACGGCAAGCCCTCGGCGATCTGGGAGCGCGGCCGGCTCTACAAGAACCCGTTCGGCCTCGACCTCAAGATCGTCAACCGCACGCTCGAGGAGGCCGACGCCTGCCGCCGCGACGGCATCACGATCACGACCTTCATGATCGCCACGGACACGTACCTCGTCGAGTTCGTCGACAAGCTGACCAAGATCAATCGCGGACGGGCGTACTACGCGTCGCCGTACAACCTGGCGGAGTTCCTGTTCACGGACTACATCCGCAACCGGAAGAAGTTCCTGCACTAGGGCTGCCCGCCTCGGAGGACCTGAACGACCCTAAGACTCAGCCAAAAGCCCGCGCAGGCAGCCCCCTTTCGTTAGGATGGGATTCAGAACGCCCTTCGGTAAGGAAGAAGCCGCGATGCGATCCACTACACGTCTCGCGCTCGGACTCTTGCTCGTCGTCGTGGGGTCGAAGCCGGCCGCTGCGGCCTTCCACGAGATCAAAGTCAAGGAGATCTTCGCGGGAAGTGCCGCTCACCCGAACGCGCAGTACGTCCTCCTCCAGGCCTATTCGGGCGATCCAGAACCTCGTCAACGGTCATAGCGTCCTGACGTTCGACGCCGCCGGCATGCCGACAGGCACGTTCACGTTCCTGGACGACGTCGACAACCCCGCTAACGAGATGATGATTTTCGTCGCGACGGCGGACGCCGCGACGATCTTCAACCTCACGGCCGATCTGGCGATGACCGCCGTCCTCTCGCCGGCAGGAGGAAAGGTCTGCTGGGAGGGCTCGACGCCCGACGATTGCTTTGCCTGGGGCAACTACACGGGCAGCGCGACGGGGGTGGGAACCCCGTACAACGGGGACGTCGGCCTGATCCCCGGCTACGCCGCGCGGCGCCGGCTCGACATCTGCATGGGCATCGAGAACCTCGACGCGTGCGACGACACCGACGACGGCGAGAACGACTTCATCACGGCGAGCCCGCAACCCACCAACAACATGCTCGACTTCGGGACGAGGCCGCCGGCCACCTGCGGCAACGGAACCCTGGAAGGGCTCGAAGGCTGCGACGACGACAACACGGCCGACGGTGACGGCTGCTCTTCGATCTGTCACCCGGAGCCGGCGCCCCTGGCTCCGGCGGGCCTTCTGGTGGACGTCACGCCGAACGTGCCCGCGACGTCCGACGTCAACGGCGTCTTCGAGCCGGGCGAAAGCGTGAGGATCGAGCCGGCGTGGAACAACGGCGACCCCGGCAACCTGGAGGTCCGGGCTCAGATCGCGAACTTCACGGGACCGTGGACGGCTTCCCCGTTTTTCCCGTTCTACATGACGAGCGACAGCGCCGCCTACTACGGTGTGCTGCTGCCGTCGGAAACGAAGCCGTGCGACGCCGATTCCGACTGCTACCGGGTGTTCGCCGACGCGATCAACCGCCCCGCGCTGCACTGGGACGCCAGCGTCGACGAGATCCTGAGCAACGGCGGCCTGAAGACCTGGACGCTCCACCTCGGCGACAGTTTCACCGACACCGCCTCGCGCGCATCCGTTCTATCGGTTCATCGAGAACCTCTTCCACAACGGCAGTCACGGGAGGCTGCGGCGACCGCACCTATTGCCCCGGCAATCCCGTCACGCGCGCGCAGATGGCGGTGTTCCTTCTGAAGGCGAGCTTCGGCTCCGGCCACTCCCCTCCTGCCTGCACGGGCGACGTATTCGACGACGTGCCGTGCACGGGCAGCCCCTACGACCCCTCGATCGAGGAGCTCTTCTCGCTCGGCATCACGGGCGGCTGCGGTAGCAACAATTACTGCCCGGACGACGCGGTCACGCGCGGGCAGATGGCCGTCCTCCTCCTGAAGACCTTCGAGGGCTCCGGGTACGCTCCGCCCGACTGCACCGGCGTCTTCGACGACGTGCCGTGCACCCCGGGGATCGGCTTCTCGGACTGGATCGAAGAGCTTTACGACCGTCAGATCACCGGCGGTTGCCTGGCGTCTCCCGCTCTCTACTGCCCGGACCGTCCCAGCAACCGCGGGGAGATGGCGGTTTTCCTGGTCAAGACCTTCTCGCTCCTCCTCTACGGGATCGGTCCCCCATGAGGCGGGAGTCGGCGCCTGCGTCCGCGGCTCTGGCACCGTGAGCCCGCTCGCCATCTCGATCGCGGCCGCCGTCGTGACGGCCGCCGCTGCTCGTCGCGATGCCTCGCCTCCTGCTTCGCCGGGCGCAGGATCGGCTGGCGGCGAGGCTTCTCGCCGAACCCGGCGCGGGCTTCAAGCTTCTGACGCGAGCCGAGCGCGTGGCCGGCGCGTACCGGCGCGTGCCGGGAATCCTCGGCCTGACCGAAGACGCCGTGTCGTTCCAGGGACTCTTCGGAGAGACCGAGCTCCTGCCGACCTCCCGCATCCAGAAGATCGCTACGGGACACAAGCTCGCGAGCGGACGGAGGCTGCTTCGGCAGGAGGTCCTCCGTTTTACGCGTTCGAGCGGCGACGAGCTGGAGTTCGTCCTCGCTCCGGCCTCCGCCGGCGCCTGGCGGAGCCACCTGGGACTCTGGGCCGTCGCGGAGCGCAAGGCGGCGATGGACCAGGTCACGCCCGGCCGCTGAGGGCGCCTCGGCTATAGTTTCGAGCGGCCATGCACGCTCGAATCGGGATCGCACTCGTCGCCGCGATTCTGGCGCGGCCCGCCCTCGCCCAGACGACCCCGGCGCCGCGGCTCCTCGCGCCCGGCGTGATCTCGACCGGCGACATCGAGTTCGGCCCGGCCCTGTCGCCCGACGGGAAGACGCTCTACTTCAGCAAGGGCAGCCCCGGCAACAAGCGCGTCATGTGGATCGTCGTCTCGAAACTCGAGAACGGCGCCTGGACCACGCCCGAGATCGCCCCTTTCTCGGGGCGCTACTCGGACATCGATCCGACCCTGTCGCCGGACGGGAAGAAACTCTTCTTCGCTTCGACGCGCCCGACCGAGGGGACGGAGCCGAAGAAAGACTTCGACCTGTGGGTGATGGATCGCACGGGCACGGGGTGGAGCGAGCCGCGGAACCTCGGGGCGCCCGTCAACAGCGCCGGCTCCGAGACGACGACGTCCGTGACGGCCGACGGCACGCTCTACATCGGGGCGAGCGGCCGCGAAGGCGGCCCGCGCACCGGCCGGCGGCTCTACCGATCGAAGCTCGTCGACGGGAAGTACCAGGCGCCCGAGCCGCTGCCCGCGCCGATCGACGCCGGCGAGGAGGACTCCAACCAGTACGTCTCCCCCGACGGCCGCTTCATGATCTTCCTGTCGAAGCGTCCGGGCGCCGAGTCCGCGCTCTACGTCTCGTACTTCGAGAACGGTTCATGGTCGAGCCCGGAGTCGCTGGGAGCGAAACTGAACGCCGAGTACTCGCCCTACACGCCGCTCATCTCCCCGGATGGGAAGGCCTTCTACTTCACCAGCGTCCAGGGCGTTTTCGACCGGCCGCCGATCGCCCCCATGTCCTACGCGAAGTTCCTCGAGGCGATCCGCTCGCCCGGCAACGGCCTCGGCGACATCTACTCGGTCGGCATCGAGGCCCTGAGCCTGCGCCCGGGGCGCTAGGCGCCCTCCCTCGCGAGGCCCCCGGGCCGGTGCCGGCCCCTGGGAACCCCGGGGCAGTGAGTTCCTCGGTTGATGACCCCGACCACCTGTGATGAAGTACCCGGCAACAAGGAGGCCGCGATGCTTCCCTTCAAGGCCCGGAAGGTGCCGCTGCTTGCGGCCGTTTGTTTCTTACCCCTGAGCTTGCTGGTCGGGTGTTCGTCGTGGGAGTGGGATAGCAACCACGGCGGGGCGTGGTTCCCGAAGGAGCTGCCCGACGCCGATCGGGCCGTCGAGGCCGCGCGGCAGGCCGGCAAGGACCGGGAGTGCCCGGAACAGTTCAAGGCCGCCGAAGCGCTCAAGGACGAAGCCTGGGCCAAGTACCGGCGCTGCCATGGTGACGAGAGCATCGCCCTCGCCCTCGAGGCGGCAAGCAAGGCGGCGGCGCCGTGCCCGCCGAGAGTCGTCGCCGAGCCCCGGCCGGCGCCCGCTCCGGCACCTGCCCCCGCTCCCGCGCCGACCGTGTCTCTCACCGCGAGCCCGGACTCCGTCATCCAGGGCCAGTGCGCGTCTCTGACGTGGTCGTCGAGCCAGGCTTCGAGCGTGTCGATCGAGCCCGGTGTCGGAAGGGTGGAGCCCAACGGCTCCCGCCAGGTCTGCCCCGGGAGCACGACGCAATACACGGCGACCGCCGCCGGCGCAGGCGAGTCGCGCACGGCGTCGACGACGGTGGTCGTGAGACCCCGGGCCGTGGACAAGCTCACCATTCACGTCAACTTCGACTTCAACAAGTCCGCGGTCCGAAGGGCGGACGAGGCCGAGCTGCAGAAGGCGATCGATTTCGTCCGGAAGTACCCGGGTTACGAGGTTTCGATCGAGGGCTACACCGACAGCATCGGCAGCGAGGCCTACAACCAGAAGCTCTCGGAGAAGCGCGCCGCGGCGGTGAAGGCGTACCTCGAGTCGCATGGCGCCGCGGATTCCAGAATGAAGACCAGCGGCCACGGGGAATCGGATCCCGTCGCCTCCAACTCGACGCCCGAGGGCCGGTTCCAGAACAGGCGAGTCGAAATACTCATCCTGTCCAAATGATCGCCTAGGCGGAGAGAGGCCCGGGCGGGCGAGCCAGCGGCCACGGTGGCCGGCTCGAGCCCGCTCGGGCGCGCCGCCGGCCTCAGGACCTGCCGAGAAACGGAATGCGAGGCGGCGCTCTCGATGCCACATGAAACCGCACTGATCGCGACGATCGCCGGCGGCTTCGCCCTGGCGTTCGCGCTCGGATTGCTCGCCGTCCGCCTGCGGCTGCCGCCCCTCGTCGGCTACCTGCTCGCCGGCGTCGCGGTCGGCCCGTTCACGCCGGGCTTCGTCGCGGACGCGGGCCTCGCCTCGCAGCTCGCCGAGATCGGCGTCATCCTCCTCATGTTCGGCGTGGGACTGCACTTCTCGCCCGGGGATCTTCTGGCGGTTCGACGCATCGCGGTGCCGGGCGCGATCGTCCAGATCCTCGCCGCCACGGCGCTCGGCGCCCTCGTCGCGCGCGTCTGGGGCTGGACCTGGGGCTCCGGCATCGTCTTCGGCGTCTCCCTCTCGGTCGCGAGCACCGTGGTGCTCCTGCGCGCGCTCGAGGATCGCGGCGCGCTCGAGACCGGTGACGGCCGCATCGCCGTGGGATGGCTCATCGTCGAGGACCTCGTCACGGTCCTCGTCCTCGTCCTCCTGCCGGCGCTCGCCGTGCCGCTCGGCGGGGCCGCCGCCCCGGACGGCGGACCGAGCCTCGCCGTCGCGATCGGGTGGACCCTCGCGAAGGTCGCGGCCTTCATCGTCTTCATGCTGGTCGTCGGCCGGCGAGTCGTGCCGTGGCTCCTCGAGCGGGTCGCCCGCACGGGCTCCCGCGAGCTCTTCACGCTTGCCGTGCTCGCCATCGCTCTCGGAATCGCCGTCGGTGCGGCCTCGCTGTTCGGCGTTTCCTTCGCCCTCGGCGCGTTCTTCGCCGGCATGGTCATCAGCGAGTCCGACCTCGCGACCAAGGCGGCGTCGGACGCCCTGCCCCTCCAGGATGCCTTCGCAGTCCTCTTCTTCGTGGCCGTCGGAATGCTCTTCGATCCGACGATCCTCATTCGCGCGCCGCTCCAGGTCGTCGCCGTCGTCCTGATCGTCATGGTCGGGAAGTCGATCGCAGCCGCCGTGATCGTCATCGCCTTCCGCCAGCCGCTCCGCACCGCGCTGACGATCTCGGCGAGCCTTGCGCAAATCGGCGAGTTTTCCTTCATCCTCGCGGCGCTCGGGATGTCCCTCGGCCTGCTCCCGCCCGCCGCCCAGAGCCTCATCGTTGCCGGGGCCCTGCTGTCGATCACGCTCAATCCGCTGGTGTTCCGGACGATCGAGCCGCTCGACCGCTGGCTTCGTTCCCACCCGCGCATCGCCAGGCTCGCCGGGTCCGCCCCGGACCTCCCGGAATCGCCGGCGGGTCTCGACACGGGCCGCCTCCGCGACCACGCCGTCCTCGTCGGATTCGGGCGGGTCGGCGGACGGGTCGGCGTGGCGCTCGGGGCCCGCGGGATTCCGTACATCGTCATCGAGCACGATCACGACGCCGCGGCCTCCCTGCGCCGCCGGGCCATTCCCGTCGTCTACGGCGACGCCGCCCGGCCCGGGGTCCTCGAGCACGCCGGCCTGCGCGACGCACGTCTGCTCGTCGTCACGGCGCCGGATCCCTTCCAGGCCCGCGCCGTCATCGACCTCGCCCGGCGGATCAACCCCGGGATCGACATCGTCGTCCGCACGCACAGCGACGGCGAACGCGAGTACCTCGAGGGCAAGAACGTCGGCAAGGCCGTCATGGGCGAAAGCGAGCTCGCCGACGCGATGGCGCGCTATGCGCTCGAGCGGTTCACGACGCCGAGCCGCGTGTGAGACCCGCAGGAGGAGCATCGCTCAGCCGGGTCGGGAGGTGCCGGCCGCCGGTCCGGCGGACTCCCTCCCCTGGCCGGGCCGGGACCTCGCATCCGCAGTGACGGAAACGAGCCTGATCGACGCAAATCGACTACGCGGCCGCACCGAAAAGACTCCTCGGAAACTTCATATTGTCTAAACTCCGTCAGGGAAAGAATGCGCCCAAGAAGGAGCGTGAAGATGCCGAAGCTCGAGGTCCGGAAATCTCTGTTTCTGTTGGCTGCCTGCCTCGCGTTGGTGAGCGGGCTGGTGGGTTGCGCCCCTCCGAAGGAACTGGTCATGGCGAACGAGGCGATCGAGAACGCGCGTCGGGATGGAAAGGACAAGGAGTGCCCCGATGAGTTCTTTGCCGCCGAGAACCTGAAGAACGAGGCCTATGCGGTGTGCCAGCCGTGCGACACGAAGAAGGCGATCGAGCTGGCCAATCAATCGCTCGCAAAGAGCAAGGGACTCTGCCCGGCCAAACCCGTGGTCGTGGCCGAGAGGCCGGCGCCCGCGCCCCCGCCCCCGCCGGCCAGAGCCGCCAGCGTATCGGCCTCGGCGAGCCCGTCCACGGTTCAGCAGGGCCAGTGCGCGACGCTGACCTGGACCACCTCGGACGCCACGAGCGTCGCGATCGACCAGGGTGTCGGGAGTGTCGACCTCAACGGTTCCAAGCGCGTCTGCCCCGATCGCACCACGCAGTACGGCGTCACCGCGACCGGCCCCGGCGGATCCCGCTCGGCTTCCACGACGGTGACCGTGAACAAGGTCGTCGACCGGCTGACCCTGCATGTCAACTTCGACTTCAACAAGGCCACCATCCGAAAGGCCGACGACGCCGACCTGAAGAAGGCCATCGCCTTCATCGACAAGTACTCCGGCTCTCAGGTCTCCCTCGTCGGATACACCGACAGCGTCGGCAGCGACGCGTACAACCTGAAGCTCTCCGAAAAGCGGGCCGAATCGGTCAAGGACTATCTCGTGAAGCACGGCGCCAACGCCTCCCGGATCCAGACCGAGGGACGCGGAAAGGCCGACCCGATCGGAGACAACGCGACCGAGAAGGGTCGCGCCGAAAACCGGCGGGTGGAGATCCTGATCCTGTCCGAAGCGACCTAGGCCTCAACTCCACCGGTCCCTCGAGAAAACGGCGCCCCGAAAGGGGCGCCGTGCCTCCGGCCGCGAAACCCGATCGTGGCGGTCGACGATCGCGTCCTAGGGCTTGGGGATCGTGATCTCGATCGGGCGGCTGCCCGGCCGCCGGATCCCGTACTTGCGCATGCGGCTGCGGAGCGTGCTCGCGTTCATGCCGAGCCGCTCGGCCGCTCCGCCTTCGCCCTCGAGGCGCCAGTAGGTCTGCTCCAGGGTCGCCACGATGTGGTCGCGCTCGAGCTGCGTCAGGGTCTTCGAGCCGTTCGAATCCGCCGCGTCCGGCGCCGCGGCCGGGCGCGCCGGTGAGAACTCGGAACCGAGGCGGAGCGACGGCCCGGCGCTCGAGATCACCGCCCGCTCCACGACGCTTTCGAGCTCGCGAACGTTGCCCGCCCAGTCCTGGGCCTCGAGTTCCTTCATGACGCCGCGCGACACCTCGAGGGGCTGCTTCCCCATCCGGCGACAGTGCTTCTCGACGAAGAAACGGACCAGGAGCGGAATGTCCTCGCGACGCTGCCGCAGGGGCGGAACCGTGATCGGAAACACGTTCAGCCGGTACCAGAGGTCCGCGCGGAAGCGGCCAGCGCGGACCTCCTCGTCGAGGTGACGATTCGTCGCCGCGATCAGCCGGACGTCCGCCTTCAGGGTGGCGGTGCCGCCCACGCGCTCGAACTCCCCGTCCTGGACCACGCGCAGGAGCTTCGCCTGCAGGTCCATCGGCAGCTCGCCCACCTCGTCGAGGAAGAGCGTACTGCCGTCGGCGATCTCGAAACGCCCCTTGCGCAGGAACACGGCCCCGGTGAAGGCTCCCCTCTCGTGTCCGAAGAGCTCGCTCTCGACGAGCGAGGCTGGCAGCGCGGCGCAGTTGAGCTTGACGAGAGGGCGCGCGCTCCGAGGACTCAGCGCATGGATGGCGCGGGCGACCATGTCCTTGCCCACGCCCGTCTCGCCGAGAAGCAGTACCGTGCTCGAAGTCGGAGCGACCAGCTGGGCCTTCGAGATCACGTAGCGCATGGCGTCGCTCGTTCCAACGATTCCCTCGAAGCCCTTTTCCGGCTGCAGCTGCTCCCGAAGGTACGTATTGTCCGTTTCGAGGCGGTCCTTGAGCCGCTCGATCTCCGAAAGAGCATGCCGGAGCTCCTCCTCCGACTGCTTGCGGCGGGATATGTCCCGGTTCGACCCCCGGACACCGAGAAACTCACCTCCCTCGCCTGTGACCTTCGAGCAGACGTGCTCGATCCAGCGGACCTGTCCGTCCTTGTCCCGGATGCGGAACTCGAGACCCTGCGGAGCTCTTCCCGCCTGGGCCTCCAAACGATGCGCCTCCCAGGCCTCGCGGTCTTCCTCCAGGACCAGCTCGGAGGGCAGCGACGGCCGGCGGTAGAGCTCTTCGGCCTCGTAGCCGGTCGTCCGAAGACACGAGGGCGACACGTAGGCAAAGGAGCCGTCCGGCCGCTTCCAGTATTCCCAGTCGTGCGTGAAGTCCGCGACGGTGCGGTAGCGCGCCTCGGCCGCGCGCAGGTCCGCCTCCGCCCGGCGGCGGTTGCGCTGCGCCCGAAGCAAAGCGAGGATCACGAACGTCTGCGCAACGAGCAGCGCGAACAGCCCCAGGATGCGTCCCTTGTACTCGGACCACAGAGTCTTCTCGCGGTAGAGCACGACGCTTCTTGCCGGCAACTTGGCCTCGTCGATCTTCCAGCGCTGGAGCTGCCTCCAGTCGAACATCAGGCGGCTCGAGGACTGCTCGATCGGTGGAATGGCCGAGGCCGATTCGCCCTTCAGGATCCGGGCTGCGAGCTCACCGGCCCGCTCCCCGAGCGGCCCGAACCGAATCAGGTCGCCCCCGACGATTCCGTAGCCGAGAAACGTTTCGGAGGCCCCGTAGATCGGCGAATTCGAGACCGCGGCCAGCCGGCGGAGCACGTCGCGAGCGATCGTCGACCGGCCCTGCGCGTCGGCTCGATAACTCGTGAAGAGGACCACGCTCTTTTCGGGCAGGTTCGCGAGCCGGTCGAGCTGCTCCGCGAGCGGCCGGCCGATGAGCGAAACGACCTCCAGGTCGGGAGCGCGCTTTTCGATGAGGCGCCGCGCGAAAGGCTCCGTACTGCGGTCCGACGGCGAGGCGCCGCCCACGATGACCATGCGCGCCGCATCCGGATGGAGGTCGAGGGCGACATCGACCGTCTTCTGACCTTCCATGACCAGGAAAGCGCCCGTCGCGTCCGGAGGCAGCGGCTTGTCGGCGACGTCTTGCCGCGCGATGTCCGTGAAGACCAGCGGGACTCCCGGAAAGAGGGCCTTGCGATTCTGGAGCAGGTAGTTCAGGGCTTCCATGCGCGCGGTCACCACCACGTCGATCCGCCGGCCGGCGTACTTTTCTCGCAGGAGCTCGGTGAGCCGCCGGCCGTAGGGAACGTTCGCGGAGTCCGGAAGATCGAGATACTCGACGTGAAAGTCGACGGGCGCGTCCAGAGTCTTCTCGAGCGTCGTTCGAAAAGCGGACTCCAGGGGTGCGACTGAGGCCGCCGTGCTCCGCAACGAGAAGAGAAGGAGAACGGAGCGCGGACGGACTTCCGGGTCGTCTGGCGCGGCCGCGAGCGCGGACATCGCGAGGACCGGAACGATCAGACGGAGAGCGGCCCCCTTCCGCGAAGCCGGCCGCGCCATCCCCATGATGCCCGGATCATAGTTCTCCGAGCTTTCCGCGCCCGCGAAATGTCGCGGTTTGGCGAGATGTCGCGGTCCGCAGCCGTGCTTCGCGGCTCCGTCGAACTCGCAACACTCTGATTCCAAACGGCCCCAGGGCCTCGAGGGCCCGTGACCGAACCGGGCCCGGCTCTTGCTCTCCGGAAGAGTCGAAGTGATCGAGTTGAACAAGGAATGATCGTGCTCACTGCCCGCATCGTCGCCCGCCCGGCCGAACGCCGCGAGTTCTCCCAGGCGCTTCTCGCCTGGCTGGCCGCGGCCCGACAGGACGCCGCCCTCCAGTTCGGAGACGTCTACGAAGACCTCGAGGTCCCGGCCACGTTCGGCCTGGTCACCGGGTGGCAGACGGCGGCGGCGCTGGACGCCCACCTGCGCTCGGAGGCGTTCGGCGTCCTGCAGGGCGCCCTGAGGGTCCTCGCTCGGCCGAACCGGATGACGATCATCGGACCGACCTCGGGGCCGCTCACCGAAACGATGGTCGCGATCCATCGACTCTGGAACGACCAGGAGGCCGACGCATGAGCTCGAACCCGGTGATCCCGAGCAACGACGAATCCCAGGCGCAAGACATTGCCAGGGATTCTCGGCGTCCTTCTCGTCGTCGGCGCCGCGCGGGCCTCGGCGCAACAGGCGGCCCCGTCCGACGGCTCCGTGCTTCCGTTTCCGCCGGTGCCGTCGGCGAGCGTCGCCCGGCCGACGCTGCAGGAGTCGAAGCTCGCCAATCGCGCCCAGCCGGACCATTTGCCGAAGGACGCTCCGAACGTTCTCATCATCCTGCTCGACGATGTCGGCTTCGGTTTGCCCGAAACTTACGGCGGCCCGATTCACACGCCCACGCTCACGCGCATCGCCAACAATGGCGTCAGCTACAACTCGTTCCACACCACCGCCATCTGCTCGCCGACGCGGGCGGCGCTCCTGACCGGCCGCAACCACCAGCGCGTGGGCTCGGGCACGATCGCCGAGCGCGCCGTGGACTGGGACGGCTACACGGGTGTCATTCCGCGGACCTCGGCGACCCTGGCGAAGGTGCTGGGGGCCTATGGCTACAAGACCGCCGCCTTCGGCAAGTGGCACAACACTCCCGCGACCGAGACCACGGCGATGGGGCCGTTCACCCTCTGGCCGACCGGAGAGGGGATCGGCTTCGACTACTTCTATGGATTCCTCGCGGGTGAGACCTCGCAGTGGGAGCCGCGGCTCTACGAGAACCTCAACCCGATCGAGCCTCCGCACAGCGAGACCTACCACCTGAGCGAGGACCTGGCGGATCGGGCCGTCGAGTGGATGAAGCGCCACCAGGCGTACGCGCCCGACAAGCCCTTCTTCATGTACTGGGCCCCCGGCGCCGGTCACGGCCCGCACCACGTCTTCAAGGAATGGGCCGACAAGTACAAGGGCCGGTTCGACGAAGGCTGGGACGTCCTGCGCGAGAGGATCTTCAAGCGCCAGAAGGATCTCGGCTGGATCCCGGCCGGAACGAAGCTGACGCCGCGGCCCGAGTCGATGGCCGCCTGGGCCAGCATCCCCGAGTCGGAGCGGCCGTTCCAGCGGCGCTTGATGGAGGTCTACGCGGGCTTCGTCGAGCACGTCGACGCCCAGGCCGGCAGGGTCATCGACGGACTCGACCAGCTCGGCCTGCGCGAGAACACGATCGTCTTCTACATCTGGGGCGACAACGGCTCGAGCGCCGAAGGCCAGAACGGCACCATCAGCGAGCTGCTGGCCCAGAACCAGATCCCGAACACGATGGAGCAGCAGCTCGCCGCTCTCGAGAAGCTCGGCGGGCTCGATGCGATCGGCGGCCCCAAGACCGACAACATGTACCACGCCGGCTGGGCGTGGGCGGGCGACACACCCCTGCGGTACACGAAGCTCATCGCCTCGCATTTCGGCGGCACGCGCAACCCGATGGCGGTCTCGTGGCCGGCGCGTATCCGACCCGACAAGACGCCGCGCGCGCAATTCCACCACGTCAACGACATCGTGCCGACAATCTACGACGTCCTCGGCATCACTCCGCCGAAGGTCGTCGACGGCTTCGCGCAGGACCCGATCGACGGCGTGAGCATGGTCTACACGTTCGCGGATGCGAAGGTCCCGGGCGCAAGCGCACGCAGTACTTCGACAACAACGGCAGCCGCGGCATCTACCAGGACGGCTGGTATGCCTGCACTTTCGGGCCCCTGACGCCCTGGCTCACGGTGAGCCCGGGGCTGGCGACGTGGGATTCGAACAAGGACGTCTGGGAGCTCTACGACACCCGGACCGACTTCTCCCAGGCGAACGACCTCGCCGCCAGAGACCCGAAGCGGCTCAACGACCTCCAGGCGTTGTTCCTGAAGAAGCCGAATAGAACAAGGCCTTCCCGATCGGCGCCGGGATCTGGCTGCGCATCCACCCGGAAGATCGCGTCAAGACGCCTTACACGAGCTGGCAGTTCGACGCGACGACGACCCGCATGCCGGAGTTCACCGCGCCCGGCCTGGGCCGCGAGAGCAACCGCGTCATCGTCGAGGTCGAGCTTCCCGAGAACGCATCGGGCGTCCTCTACGCGCTCGGCGGCGCATCCGGCGGCCTCGCTCTCTACATGGACAAGGGCCAGCTCGTCTACGAGTACAACATGATGATCATCGAGCGCTACACCGCGCGCTCGACGGGCAGGCTCGCGCCCGGCAAGCACCGGATCGAGGTGGACACGACCATCGCGAAGCCCGGCGCGCCGGCGGAGGTCGTGCTCTCGGTCGACGGCGCCGAGGTCGCCCGCACGACCGTCCAGCGCACGGTGCCGGCGGCCTTCACCGCCAGCGAGACCTTCGACGTCGGCGTCGATCTCGGCTCGCCGGTCTCGCTCGACTACTTCGACCGGCGGCCGTTCCGGTTCGACGGCCGGATCGGGCGGTTCGCGTCGAGCTGAAGTAGTGCTCAGCCAGCGGCTGCCCAGGAAGAGGGGATGAACGGGAGTGATGATGCATCGTCGCGTTCCCGTTCCGGTTTTGCTCGCTGCTCGGTCTCGGACTGCTGCTGCCCGGCCGGATCCTCGCCCAGGGCGAAGGCGCTCACACCTACCTGCCGGCCCCGGCGGGCACGAACCTCCTCGTTCCCACCTACATGGACATCTCGAGCAACTACAACTTCACCCAGAGCATCCAGATCCGCAACTCGAACATCCGGAGCCAGATCGGCGTCTTGAGCTACCTCCACTTCTTCTGCATCGGTGGGCAAATCGCCGAGCTCTGGGCGAGCCCGATCTTCGGCAGCGTCAGCGGCACCCTCGATCTGCCCACCCCCGAGGCGGGTTCCAACGGTCAACGTGAGGCCGCATTCCGGATTCGCGGATCCTTACGTGGCCCTCCGAGTGGGCCTGTTCGGAGCGCCCGCCCTCGAACCTGCCGAGTTCGTGAAGCACCGGCAGACGTTCCAGGTCTACGGACTGGTCGGGGTCATGCCGCCGCTCGGCGACTACGACAGCGACCGGCTCATCAACCTCGGCACGAACCGATGGATGTTCCGGGTGGGGGCGCCGATCGTGGTGCCGTTCGGGGACCCCAGGGATCCGTTCTGGCTCGAAGCGAACCCGAACGTCTACCTCTACACCGACAACACGGACGTGTCCGGACCGGGGACCGTGCGAAGCCAGAATCCGCTGTGGGTCCTCGAGACTCACCTCTCGCACAACCTCACGCAAGATGTTCTGGCTCTCGTTCGATCTGCGCGGCCAGTACGGCGGCGCGACGACCTCCGACGGCGTCTACGACGACAACAGGATCGAGCAGCTGGGCGGCGGCGGGACCCTCGGCATTCAGCTCAGCCGGCCCCTCGGGCTCCAGGTCACCTACGGAACCATCTTCGCCAAGAGCGGAAACGCCCGCGGAAACATGTGGCGGGCCCGAATGACATACGCATTCTGAAGTGAATCGAAACGGTTGGACGCGCAAACCGCTCGGAACGGGGCGGGACGCGCACGGAGGAGGACTGGCAATGAAGGAATCCATGAGGAGAACGTCATGAACTCCGGCAAATACAAGGCAGCGCTTGCCGCCGCGCTTCTGATGGCGCTCGCGGGCACGGCTTCGGCGCAGCAGGCCGCGACGTCGTCGCGCCGGTATCGACCCCGGAGCGGTCGCGGCGCTCGACCGGATGGGAGCGTACCTGCGGACCGTCAAGACCTTCCGGGTGACGGCGAAGACCACACGGGACAAGGTGCTCGACGACGGGCTGCTCGTCCAGCGCGACGGGAAGGTCGACATCCTCGCCCAGTTCCCCTCGCACCTGCAGGATCGACACCGTGAACGGCGAGAAGCAGCGGCTCTATCTCTACGACGGCAAGACCTTCACGCTCTACGGCCAGGCGATCCAGTACTACGCCACGGTTCCGGCGCCCGCGACGATCGGTCAGCTCGCCGGCGTGCTCGCCGACAAGTACGACATCGAGCTTCCCCTCGAAGATCTCTTCTGGTGGGGCACCGAGAGGGTGAACTCGAGCGCCATTGTCGCGGCGGCGAACGCCGGCCCGAGCGACGTGCAGGGCACCACGTGCGAGCACTACGCGTTCCGCCAGGAGGGTCTCGACTGGCAGATCTGGATCCAGCGTGGAGATTTCCCGCTGCCGCGCAAGCTCGTCATCACGACGACGACCGACGAGGCGCGGCCGCAGTACTCGGCCGTCTACACCTGGGACCTCGCGCCGTCCTTCAACGAGGCGGCGTTCACCTTCGACGCCCCCCCCGACGCCAAACGCATCGTTTTCGCGAATGTCACCGGCACGGCCGGCGCGAACTGAGAGGAGCGACATGAACAAAGTCATTTTTCGACAGACGATCGCAGCCTTCCTGACGGCTCTTCTCGCGGCAGCGACCGGTCTCGCCCTTCCGAACAAGCCGGGCGGCGGGGGCGGAGGCTCTCGCAGCCAGGCCAAGTCGAGCGTCAACAACGCCGGCAGCCGCAACGACAACAAGAACCGAAACACCAACGTCAACCAGAACAAGAACGTCAACGTCAACCAGAACAAGAACGTCAATCGGAACACCAACGTCAACGTCGACCGGGACATCGACATCGACGTGGACGTCGACCACCACCATGGCTACGGCTACAACAACGGTTGCTGCTTCAACGACAACCCGATCGCCACCGCCGCCGCCATCACCGCGACGACGATGGTCACCGCGGCCGTCATCGGCTCCATCGTCAACACGCCCCCGGTGGGCTGCATGACGACCGTCATCAATGGCATCGCCTATCAGCAGTGCGGCTCGACCTGGTATCAGCCGCAGTACGCCGGGACCTCGGTCACCTACATGGTCGTCGGCCATCCGTAGCAGGGAGGAAACAATGAAGAGAACAATCAAGATCCTGGCGGCCGCGGCGACGCTCGCCCTGGCCTGGGTCGCCCCCGTCCTCGCGCAAAAGCACGTCCAGCCCAACGCCGCGCCCGCCGGATCCTGGGTCATGATCGGAACCACGCACGCCAGCCACTCGGCGGACCACGACGGGATCGTCGTGGAGGGACCGTTCGACAACTTCCGCCGGATCAAGTTCAAGGTGACCGACGCGCCCCTGAACATGCAGCACATGGTCGTCACCTACGACAACGGCCAGCCCGACAAGATCGACGTGCGACAGAACATTCCCCAGGGCGGGGAGAGCCGCGTGATCGACCTCAAGGGCGTCGGCACGCGCAGCATCCGCCGGATCGACTTCTGGTACGACACGAAGGGATCCGGGAAGGGCAAGGCGGACGTGACCGTGTTCGGGATGAAGTGAGCCGCAGGAAACGATAAGGAGTCGAGGATGCCGAAACTCAAGACGCTGCGCTCGCTGCTGACGATGGCTTGTGCCGTTCTCGTGAGCGCTTTCGTCGGATGTTCCTATCCGACGGAGGTGATCAACGCGAACCAGGCCGTCGAGTCCGCCAGGCAGGCCGGCAAGGACAAGCTGTGCCCGGACGATTTCAGGGCGGCGGAGCAGCTCAAGGACGAGGCGTACGCACTCTGCAAGTCCTGCGATACGACGAAGGCGATCGCCCTGGCCAAGGAGGCAATCGACAAGGCCAACGGCCTGTGCCCGCCCAGGGTCGTCGCCGAAGCCCGGCCCGCGCCTGCACCGGCTCCCGTCCAGCCGCCGGCGCCTGCGCCGACGCTGTCCCTCTCGGCGAGCCCGGCCTCGATCCAGCAAGGCCAGTGCGCGACGCTGACGTGGTCTTCGTCGAACGCCTCGAGCGTCTCGATCGACCAGGGAGTCGGAAAGGTGGATCTGAACGGCTCCCGGCAGGTCTGCCCCGATCGCACGACGCAATACCGCATCGCCGCGCTCGGCGCGGGCGGATCCCGCGATGCATCCGCGACGGTCACCGTGGCCGCCACGGTCGTCGATCGCCTGACGCTCCACGTCAATTTCGACTTCAACAAGGCGACCGTGAGAAAGCCGGACGACGCGGACCTGCAGAAGGCCATCGACTTCGTCAAGAAGTACTCGGGCTACGAGATCTCCCTCGTTGGCTATACCGACAGCATCGGCAGCGACGCGTACAACCAGGCCCTCTCGGAGAAGAGGGCCGAAGCCGTGAAGGGATACCTCGTGGCGACACGGCGTCGATGCCGCCCGGATCCAGACCTCGGGGCGCGGAGAATCCGACCCCGTCGGAGACAACTCGACGGAGCAGGGCCGGGGCCAGAACCGGCGGGTCGAGATCCTGATTCTTTCCGAGTGACGAAGCACCGAAAGCCGACGAGGTCGACCCGCGGGTCGAGACGATTGGAGATCGAGCGATGACGAAAGCCATGACGGGGGTCCCGTTGACCGTTCTCGGCTTCGCGCTGAGCGCCTTAGCTGGCACAGGCGCAGGAGGTTCTGCCCTTCGCGCCCGCGCCGTCCGGCTCCACCGCGGGGCTGACGATGAAGGATTCCACCTACAAGAAGCGGGTCGAACCGAAGCATCTCGCCGATGGAGCTCCGAACATCCTGATCATCCTGATGGACGACGTGGGACCGGGCACGCCTTCGACCTACGGCGGTGAGATCGACACGCCGACGCTCGATCGCGTGGCGAAGATGGGCATCTCCTTCAATCGCTTCCACTCCACGGGCATGTGCTCGCCCACGCGAGCCGCCCTCCTGACCGGACGGAACCACACCCGGGTCGGCAATGGCCAGATCTCGGCCATTGCCAACGACTTCGACGGATTCAGCGGGACCATCCCGAAGTCGTCGGCGACCGTCGCCGAAGTGCTCAAGGACTACGGCTACAACACCGGGGCCTGGGGCAAGTGGCACAACACGCCCGAGGAGCAGATCACGTCCAAGGGTCCGTTCGACTACTGGCCGACCGGCTACGGCTTCGAGTACTTCTACGGGTTCCTGGCCGGCGAGGCCTCCCAGTACGAGCCGACCCTGACACGTAACACCACCCAGGTCACCGAGGAGCTCGCCAAGGGTTACCACTTGACCGACGACATCGCGTCCGACGCGATCCACTGGCTGCGCGAACAGAAGGCCTTTTCACCGGACAAGCCGTTCTTCATGTACTGGGCGCCGGGCGCATCGCACGGCCCGCACCAGGTCATGAAGGCATGGGCCGACAAGTACAAGGGCAAGTTCGACGACGGCTGGGACAAGTACCGCGAGCGCGTCTTCGCGCGGGCCAAGGCCAAGGGCTGGATCCCCCAGGGCGCCCGGCTCACGCCGCGCCCCGCTTCCATGGCTTCCTGGGACTCGATCCCCGAGGCCGAAAGGCCGTTCCAGCGCCGTCTGATGGAGGTCTTTGCGGGGTTTACCGCGCACGCCGACTACAACGCCGGCCGGGTCATCGACGAGATCGAGAAGCAGGGGAAGCTCGCCAACACGCTGATCTTCTACATCTGGGGCGACAACGGATCCTCCTCCGAGGGCTTGAACGGAACCATCAGCGAGCAGCTGGCGCAGAACGGGATTCCGACAAGGATCTCGCAACACATCGAGGCGTTGAACGAGCTCGGCGGCCTCGACGCGCTCGGCGGCCCCAAGACCGACAACATGTTCCACGCCGGATGGGCGTGGGCGGGCAGCACCCCGTACAAGGGCACCAAGCTCATGGGGGCCTACTTCGGCGGCATCCGCCAGCCCATGGCCGTCGCCTGGCCGAGTCGCATCAAGGCCGAACCGACCGCCCGGCCGCAGTTCCACCACGTGATCGACATCGTTCCGACGATTTACGAGCTGACGAAGATCACTCCGCCCCGGGTGGTGAACGGGTTCGAGCAGGACTCGATCGACGGCGTCAGCATGGTCTACGCGTTCGGCGATCCCAAAGCGCCGGGGACGCGGAAGACCCAGTTCTTCGACATCATGGCCAGCCGCGGGATCTACGACGCCGGCTGGTTCGCGAGCGCCCCGGGCCCGCGTGAGCCGTGGGTGGGCGGCATGCCGAAAGGCATCAAAGAGTGGTCCCCCCTCACCGACAAGTGGGAGCTCTACAACATCACGGAGGATTGGAGCCAGGCGAACGACCTCGGCGCTGCGAATCCGCAGAAGCTCGAGGAGATGAAGGACCTGTTCCTTCTCGAGTCCACGAAGAACAAGAACCTCCCCATCGGCGGCGGCATGTGGTCTACGGCGATGTTCCATCCGGAGGACGCCCCCGCCTCGTCCCTCACCGAATGGACGTTCGACGGTCCAATGACCCGAATGCCCGAGTCCGCCGCCCCCAAGCTCGGAAAGGTCGACAGCCTCGTGACCATGGATTTGGACGTGCCGCCGAATGCCAACGGCGTGTTGTACGCGCTGGCCGGCTTCTCCGGAGGCGTCGCGTGCTACGTCAAGGACGGCATCCTCAGTTACGAGTTCAACCTGTTCGAGGTTCAACGCACGAAGATCAAGGCCCGGGAGAAGCTGCCGACCGGCAAAGTCAAGGTCGAGGTCGAATCGAAGCTCGTTGCAGGCATCGGCGGCCCGATGAACGTCACCCTGAAGGTGAATGGCGCAGTGGTGGGGCAGGGCCAGGTGCCGGCCGCCATGTCGCTCCACTTCACATCGAACGCAACCTTCGATCTCGGTCGCGATCTGGATTCGCCGGTCTCGCTCGACTACTTCGACCAGGCACCGTTCGCCTTCAACGGGACGATCGGCACGACGAAGATTTCTTATTTGAAGAAGTAGAGGGACACCGGCCTTCGACGCCCAAGAGAATCGCGGACTGATCCGGAGGAACTGCCCATGACGGCCAACCTGCTCCTCGTCCTCAAGCTTTCGATCGTGACGCTGATCTTCGCCGTCGGCCTCGGGTCGACGCCCGCCGACCTCATGTACCTCTGGCGGCGCCCGAAGGAGCTCCTGCGTTCGCTCCTGGCGATGTACGTGGCGGTGCCTCTCGTCGCCCTGCTCGTCGCCAAGATGCTGCCACTCGGGGTCGCCGTGAAGACCGCGATCCTCGTCCTCGCCATCTCGGCCGGAGCGCCGTTGCTGCCGAAGAAGCTGATGAAGATCGGCCGGGAGGGCTACGTCTTCAGCCTGGTCGTCACGTCCTCGCTCCTGGCCGTCGTGGTCGTGCCCGCCTGGCTGGCCCTTCTCGGCCCGCTATTCGGCCGGGAAGCGTCCGTGGAGCCCCGCGCCGTGGCTCTCATCATCGCGAAGGCCTTCCTGGCTCCACTCGTCGTGGGAATGCTCCTCCGGTGGCCGCTCTCGAAGGTCGCCGAGCGCCTGTCCGAGCGAATCCTCGGCGTGGCGGGCGCCGCCCTCCTCGTGGCCGGCCTCACCCTGCTCGCGCTTCACTGGCGCCTGCTCGTCGAGGTCGGCTGGGGCCCGCTCCTCGCGCTCGCGGGAATGACGGCGGTGGCCCTGGCGATCGGGCACGTGCTCGGGGGACCGGACCCCTCCGACCGCACGGCGCTCGCCATCTCCTGCGCCTCGCGACATGTGGGGATCGCCATGCTGGCGGCCTCGACGGTGCCGGGGCCGAAGACCGTCGCCCTCGTCCTCGCGTATTCCCTCGCCTCGGCGGCCGTCTCCATCCCCTACCTCAAGTGGCGAGGGCGAGCAGCCGGCGCCGGGTCGCCCGGCTAGCAGTCCTTTCTCAATACATTGCTCGGCAAGTTGTGGCAACGCGACTCGGAGGCCTGGGTTGAGTCCCTCATCCTGCCCTCTCCCCTCGCGGGAGAGGGCCTTTTTTCTGAGCCTGACATTCGTCACCTGCCGAGAATCGGCCGCGCAAGCCTGAGTCGACCTTCCGCTCGGCGAAGAAGCTGGCGAGCTAACCGGTTAACAGCAGGAAATCCGCGTTTTGCTACCGACTGCTACCGAGTGCGAGACACGTTGATTTTCAAGGACCTTGCGGCGATTTCCGCTCTCCCGACGCTACTACCGAGTGCGATGCTTTTTGATCGAGAGGGGGCACAAAAAAGGGGCACAGTCATCGACTCGAGCCCATCCACACCTCTGGGGGCGGTCCAACCTCCGCCAGCGAGCCGCTCCGCCCAAAGGGTCGCCTCGAATACCTCGGGGCCCCAAGAGCTTTCGGTTTGCCGCTTACCGGGGGTCGCGTCAGCAGCGGCGACGAGCCGAAGGTGATCTTCGGGGGGCGGATGCCGGGGTGTAGGATCGGCCAACGATGCGAACGCATCGTTGCCCGGCCCGGCTGGCGGTGCTTTGGTTGGCTCGTCTGTGGATCTCGGACTCATGGTAAGAGGGCGCAACCAACACCCGACAGGCGGGCGAGTACAGCCGGGGTTGGCCTGCCTGCTCATCTTGAGTGCGCTTCCCGGCATCGCCTGCTTCAAGGATCCCCCCACCGCCCCGCTCACGAGTACCGAGGCTCCGACGCAAGCTCCGTCCATGACGTCGACGCCCCTCGCCGGCAGCCCGACCCCGCTCGTGTCCGTGTCGCCGGCGACTTCGCCCTCCGCCACGGCAACTGCACCGCCCGCGTCCGGGAGCGCAACGCCTACAGCCTCGCCCGGCGCGCCCACGGCGACGACCACGGCCGCGTCGTCGGCAACGAGGACGCCGTCTGCGAATCCGACGGTCACCTCAATTCCGTCTGCTCCGCCCACGTCGACTCTCACACCGAGTCGAACTCTGACGTTCACCCCCACGCACACGTCGACGCCCTCCCCGATCGCGACGTTCACGGCGAGCCGGACGCCGACTGCCACGCCAACCCGGACATCGACGGCGACAGCAACGGCCATCGGACCGCCTTCTCCCACTCGGACGCCGACGGCGACGGCCACGCCGACACCGACGGACACGCCGTTGCCGACAAATACGCCGTTGCCGACCGACACGCCGTTGCCGACAGCGACCCCCACTGACACTCCGGTGCCGCCGCCGACAAACACGCCGAGGCCGACCCGTACGCCGAAGCCAACTCATACCCCGAAGCCGACCCGGCCACCGCACTAGTCAGCGGCGATGATGGACTTCTCCGGGCACCGCACGGCGTCGATGCTCCAGCGTCACCGGCCGAAGTAGCCACCCCCCTGGGGTGGTCGGACCTCCGCCACCGAGCCGCTCCGCCCAGAGGGTCGCCCCGCATATCGAGGGGGTGAAAAAACTCGCCGAATCGGCCGAATTAGTTGGCGCCGGCGGCGATCCGGGAGAAGAAGGGCCTTCGGGCCGCGATCACGGCAGCGAGGAAAACCGCGACGAAGCGATAGAGTCTTTCGTGCCTCAACTCGCGAAGGAGGGCAGAAACGTCGATTTCACTTCCGGCTCTTCGCTCGCCGCTGACGCGCCGCCCGTTAGGCCGCATTGAGCGTGCCGCCGATTGTCCATAGGCCCACCGGGCGCCACATGGCTCGCCTCATCATCTTTGGCGCGACGGGATCCCTCGGTAGCCACGTGCTTCGCCAAGCGTTAGCCGCCGGCCACCAAGTCACTGTCGTCGTCCGCACCCCGTCAAGGCTGCTGCTTGAGGCTCAAACTCAAGTCTCAGTGCATAGAGGCGATCTCAGCGTCCTCGCTCCCGTTGACGTAGCAAAGCTCATCAGCGGACATGACGCGCTCATCAATTGCGCCGGCCTGGTCACTGAGGGTCAAGCCTTCGTAGGCCTCATCGACCGGCTCGTAACCGGCGTGGAGTCAATGCCGCTTGCCGCACAGCCGGTATGCTGGTTTCTCGCGGGTGCGGCGCTCTTGGACATCGACCAATCCGGTCGCAAAGGGGTCGACCTGCCCAAGGTCAGGTCCACCTACTGGCCACACCGAATCAACTTCGAACGCATTAGTCGGTCGGATCTGGACTGGCGCCTTCTGTGTCCGGGGCCAATGGTGGAGCAGCCGGCACTTGGCGTGCATAGGTTGCGGATAGCGCTGGACACATTGCCCGTTCAGGTTCCGGCGTTCGCTCGCGCACTCCCTGGCCCGTTGTTTCTACCGGTCTTTGCGTACATGATCCCCCAGATGATCGTGCCGTACGCTGACGCGGCCGCTGTCATGCTTGCCAACTTCAATCGCGGTGACACCATGGCACGCCACCGCGTCGGGCTTGCGCTGCCCCTCGGCATGCGAGGCACGAAGTCCCAGTGGGCAGCCAAACCACGGAATGCGGCCTAACCCGCGGCTGCAGCGGACGCGCTGGCGCTGCGCCGCTGAGCCGCCAGCCGTTAGGCGACTCCACGCAAGTCCAGGGTAGATTGGAATCGGAGGCGACACTGCATTGTCCGACCTGACCCCAATCGTCGCACCGGACGATTTTCCCGCGAGCAATAAGAGTGTCTACCTCAACACCGCCTCTGTCTGCCTCATGTACAGCGGAGCGGAGCGGGCGGTGGTCGAATGGATCCATAATCTCGCCGAGAACGGGACGATCCATTTCGACGAGGCCGCTGAAGAGGGAGCCTTTGCGACACTGCACGCATCGGCGGCGCGGCTGTTTAACTGCCGTCCCGAGGAGATCGCGGTCGGATCGAGCGCGACCGAGCTGCTGGCTTCGCTCGCCTGGGCCGTCGCGCCGGCCGCCGGCAGCAACATCGTCAGCACCGGTCTCGAGTTTCCCAGCACGATCTACCCGTGGGCGCGCGTCGCGCGCCACACGGGAGCTGAAGTCAGGCTCGCCGACATGGAGGGCGATGATCCGCTTGCCGACGATCTGATCGGCCTGATCGATCCCGGGACCGCCGTCGTCTGCATCTCCGATGTGATTTACAGCACCGGTCGCCGACGCGATGTGGCGGGGCTCGCTGAAGCCGCCCACCGGAACGGAGCTCTGCTCGTCATCGACGCAACACAGTCGGCCGGCGCGATCCCGATCGACGTCGGGGCGCTCGGGGTCGACGCGCTGATTACCGCCTCCTACAAGTGGCTGTGCGGGCCGTTCGGCGTCGCCGTAATGTATCTCGCGCCCCATCTTCACGAACGCCTCGAACCGGGGCTCGTCGGATTCCGATCCCATGAGCGGATGTGGGATTTGCGTGCCGATCGACTGCAGCTTCCCCCGAACGCCCACCGTTTCGAGTTCAGCACCATGGCCTACGGGTGCGCGCCGGGTCTCGCCAGCTCGATCGATTACCTGCTTCGGCTGGACGTCGGGCGGATCTTTTCCAGGAACAAGGGGCTCGCCGATCTCCTGATCGAGGGGTTGCGCGAAAGGAACGCCGCAATCCTGTCGCCCACGGATGACGGCGCGCGCTCCTCGATCGTCGCCGCCCGGTTCGGCGACATGGACGTGCGGGTGCTTGCCCAACGTCTCAACGAAGCCGGGATCGTCGTCTCGGCACGCAGGAGCGTCCTGAGATTCTCCCCGCATCTTTACAATGACGCGGATGATATCCAGCAGGCGCTCACGACGATTGATCGCTGCCTGACCTGACGGCGGTGACATGCGCCAACTCCCAAATGAGCGCGAGGCGAAGCAATCCGATGACTCATCGGCGTGGTCTACCTGCACTACCGATCAGCAACAACCGGAGCCGCCTAACCCGCGGGTCCAGCGGACTCGCCGCCCTCGCTCCTTGGCTTTAGTCGAACGACAATGCAGGCCCCCCTCGGAGCAGTCTTCGCTCAGCCATCGGCCGATTCTCGCCGAAGCGCTCGCCTCGCATGACGAGGGGTGTAAAAACTCGCCGATTCGGCCGAATTATTTGCGCCGGCGACTTGGAACAGCCGGACCGCTCGGCCTAATCAATTACGGACACGTGGTAGGACAACACGTCAATTGAGCCGATGTTTTCCAGTGTTCCGGTTTCGTTACGCCGATAGTCGCGATCCCGATTGATCAAGCGAGCCTTGACCTTCGATACCGGTGGGCGGCTGTCTCAACTTCATCACGGACAGGTCGCAAACGCCGACGTGTCTTGGATCGGGGCGAATGGGACTCCGAGATCGCTGTTCTTCGTGACCACCGTGCCGTTGCTGGTGTCGGTGTAGGTCAGGTCCACCTTCACGTTGGTCAACCCCGCGGCGAAGATCCAATAGGAGTTGAAGGGGTCAGCGCAGTAGGGCAGGACCTTGGTGACCACCTCGATGTTTGCTGGATCGAAAAACCAGAAATACCCCGTGTTGGCCGTGAGCGTTACGGCGTGGGCCGCTCCGTTTCGTCCATCCCGGGCTTCGAATTCGGCCCTGACCATGAACCGGCTGGCGCTCAGGCACAACGTCGTGTCGTTGGGTACGCAGGGCCCGGTGGTGATCCGCCCGATCTGGTCGGGAGTGCTGGGTGAACCAAAGGTTCCCGTCCGGGCCGGCTGCGATGCCAGCAGGACGGCTTCCGACCGTGGGAATCGGGAACTCGGTGATGACGCCGGCCGTGGTGATCCGGCCGATGCTGTTGCTGTTGTATTCGGTGAACCAGAGGTTGCCGTCCGGCCCGGCTGCGATACCGGAAGGGTAGCTGAGAGCCGTGGGAATCGGAAACTCGGTGATGACGCCGGCCGGGGTGATCCGGCCGATGCTGTTCCAGCCCCGGTCAGTGAACCAGAGGTTCCCGTCCGGGCCGGCCGCGATAGCAAAAGGGCTGCTTCCGAGCGTGGGGATCGGAAAGTCGGTGACGACGCCGGCCGGGGTGATCCGGCCGATGTGCGCTTGCAGAGGCAAGACCATGGTCGGTTCGGTGAACCAGAGGTTCCCGTCCGGGCCGGTCGCGATTCCTGTCGGGAGCGCGCCGAACGTGGGGACGGAGAACTCGGAGACGACGCCGGCCGTGGTGATCCGGCCGATCTTGCCGATGTCACTCTCAGTGAACCAGAGGTTCCCGTCCGGACCGGCCGCGATACCGAGAGGATTGCTGCCGGCTGAGGGGATCGGAGAACTCGGTGATGACGCCGGCTGTGGTGATCCGGCCGATCGTGCCGATGTTGTTCGGGCTCCATTCAGTGAACCAGAGGCTCCCGTCCGAACCGGCCGCGATACCGTAAGGGTGACTCATGGTCGTGGGAAATTCCGCGAAGCCGCCGTCCGTGGTGATCCGTCCGATCTTGTTGTCAGTAAATTCAGTGAACCAAAGGTTCCCATCCGGGCCGGCCGCCATACCAAGACCGGTGCTCGTGAACGTGGGGACCGGGAACTCCGTGATCGTCTGCGCGGCAAGTGAACCCGCCAGAGCAAGGCAACCGAGAGCGAGCGTGACTCCGACTCGACTATTCACTTCACGATCCTCTCGTTGTGGAAGAACCCCAACTTCGCGACGGTGCTTCGGTGGCCGAAGTCTACAGCCTAAGGCTGCCGGGGTTTTGTTACTGGACCCCGGCGCAACCGGGGGCGCGGGACGCGAAGCCCTCAGGCGCTCCTACCTACTAATTGTCGCGAGTAAGCCCCGTCACCGGCCTCGACAACCTGCCCGGTGAGGTCTCGTCTTACGATGACGTCGACGCCTTCCCCCATGACCAGGCGGCCCACGTCCGCCCCTCCGGACGAGGTCATCGACTTCGTGGTGGAGGGGGCAAGGGGGCACAAAAAGGGGCACAGCGGGCATACCCAGCGAGGGCCTCGTCTCGTAAGCCTTTTCAAATCATGGCTGTGGGGGGTGGAATCGAACCACCAACCTTCCGGTTAACAGCCGGACGTTGTACCAATTCAACTACCCCACAACCGCGCCTGCATCATAACGGGGGAAGGAACGGAACGACGCGGGAAGCGAGCGGCTCCGGGATCCGCGCCAGGGCCGCGCGGATCTCCTCGGTCCGGTAGCGCTGGGAGAAGTGGGTCAGCACGACCGCTTCGTTCTCGAAGCGGTCGGCGCGCGCCAGGATGTCGTCGAGGTGGATGTGCGCGTACTCCCGCGCGCGGCCGACGTCCTCGGGCAGGACGAACGAGCACTCGAGAAGGAGGACGCGAGCCTTCAGGATCTCCGGCGCCGCATCGAAGATCTCCTCGCTGCAGTCGCCGGGATAGGCGAGCAGCGGAATCTCCTCGCGGCGCGTGACCTCGACGCCCTTGCGCCGCAGCGCCGCGATCTCTTCCCCGCCGTGACCCGCGAGCTCGTCGATGAGCTTGTGGCGGACCTCGGAGAAGAGATACCCGACGGTCGGCACCCGATGGCGCCCCGGGAGCACGGTCAGCGACAGGTCGTTGCGAAGCACGACCCGGTCGCCCGGCGCCGCCGCGACGATCTCGGTCCCGTAGTCGATGTCCTCGAGGCGCTCGCAGGCCGCGACCCAGGCCTCGACGTCCGGCGCCGCCTCGGCCGGCACGAAGACGCGCGCGGCGGGCAGTCGCGCGAGCCGGCGCCGCGAGGCGTGATGGGCCAGGCCCGCCATGTGATCGAGGTGGCCGTGCGAGACGCAGACGTCGGCGTAGCCGACCGTGTCCTCGGGCGCGCGGCCGAACTCGAGGAGCGTCCGGAACTGCGGGACCTTGTAGAAGGACTCGTGCCCGGCGATCGATACGCCCTCGAGGGCGATCCCCGCGGCCTCGATCGACACCCGGCCGCGGCCGGGCATGTAGTCCGCGCTCATCGGCGCGAGAGTAGCCCAGGGCGCGTGAGCGCCCTCCGAATCAGCGTGCGGTCAGGAGCTTCTGAGCGGCCGGCCGATTCGCGGCCTCGCCGTGCAGCCGGCTCTCGAGCGAGCTCACCGCGACCGACGCGGCACTCGCCCAGATCAGCGCCGCCACGGCGAGCGCCAGCGCGACCTTCAGGGACCAGCTTCCGGATCTCGTCATTGCGCTTTCTCCCACCCACCCTAAGAAGCGCAAGGCATGTACCAGTCGCGCCAGCACTCGCCGTAAGTGCCTTTGCGCCATGCCGGATGCGATAGGGCCGGCGCAACGAGGTTCGCGGGTACCAGGCCGGACCGTTACCTCGGGTGACGCCCCTCCCGCGCTACCCTTCCGGCCGTGCGCGTGGACCTCTTCGACTACGAGCTTCCGGCGGAGCGGATCGCGCAGGAGGCGCGGCCGCGCGGATCGAGCCGCCTGATGGCGCTCGATCGCGCGACCGGCGAGCTCGCGCACCGACGCTTCGCGGAGCTTCCGGATCTCCTGCGCGACGGAGACCTCCTCGTCCGCAACGACGTGCGCGTTCGGCCGGCGCGGCTCTACGGCCGCGACGCCGCGGGGCGGCTCGTCGAGATCTTCCTCCTCGGAAGGCAGGACGCGCACGGCGCCCGCTGGCTCGCTCTCGCCAAGCCGGGACGCCGCGCCAGGAAGGGCGGGCGGCATCCTCTTCGACGAGGACCTGAGCGCCGAGGTCGTCGACGTCGCGGAGGACGGGGGACGCACCGTGACCTTCGACCGCCCGCTCGACGACGCCCTCCTCGACCGGATCGGACGCACCCCTCTGCCGCCTTACATCCGGCGCGAGGCCGGGGCGCTCGACCGTCCCGAGGACCGCGCCGCATACCAGACCGTCTTCGCGCGCGAGCCGCTCGCGGTCGCGGCGCCGACCGCGGGACTCCACTTCACGCAGGAGATCCTGTCGTCGATCCGCGCCCGCGGCGTCGAGATCGCGGACCTGACGCTGGCTGTCGGAGCGGGCACGTTCAAGCCCGTCACGGCGGACGACACCGACGACCACGTGCTGCCGCCCGAAGAAGTCCTCATCCCGGCGGCGACGCGGACAGCGCTCGCCGGAGCCCGAAGGGAGGACCGCCGCGTCGTAGCCGTCGGGACGACCGTCGCTCGCTCGCTCGAAGCCGCGGCCCGTCTCGCGGACGCCGTTCCGGATGGGGACCTTCGCTTCGAGACCGGACTCTTCATCACGCCGGGCTTCGAGTTCCGCGCCGTGGACGCGCTCCTGACGAACTTCCACCTCCCCCGCTCGACCCTCTTCATGCTCGTCTCCGCGTTCGCGGGCCGCGAGCAGGCTCTCGCGTCCTATGCCGAAGCCGTCCGACAGGGCTATCTCTTCTACTCCTTCGGCGACGCGATGCTCATCCAGTGACGCGGAGACCGGGCCATAGAATGACCAGCGCATGAAGGGCGCCGCGCGCTGGGTCGGCTACCCCGCCTCGATCCTCGTCGTCGCGGCGACGATCGGGCTCCTCAAGCTCTTCCCGGGCCTGACCGACTCCTCCGTCGCGCTCCTTCTGCTCCTCGCCGTCTTCTTCTGCGCCTCGATCTGGCAGAGCGGGCCGGGTGTCCTGGCGGCGCTGCTCGCGACCCTCGGGTTCAACTTCTTCTTCCTCCCGCCGCTGTACACGTTCACGATCCAGGACCCGCGCAACGTCGCCGCGCTCTTCGTGTTCCTCGTCTCGGGCCTCCTCATCGGGCGGCTTTCGGCCCTCTCACGGCGGCGCCTCGAACTGCTGGAGACCGAACGCCGCGACCTGATCGCGCTGACACAGCTCTCGCAGGGCTTTCTCTCGGACACCAACCGCGAAACCCTGCTCGGGCGTCGCTGCGGACCGGCTGCGGCAGGCCCTCGTGTGCGACCAGGTCGCCATCCTGCTCGCCGACGAGAAGGGACAGCTCTCCCAAGAGGATCGAAACGGCGAGCATCTCCTTTCGCGAGGACATCGCGGAGCTCGCCTTCCGGCAGGGCAACTCCGCGGCCTTCCCGTCGGATCTGGGCGGCACCGACATCTACCTGCCGGTCCCCGTGGGCCTGCAGCGCGCGGGTGTGCTCGTCGCCCGGGGCCTCCGCGCGAGCGAGCGCATGGCCGAGGCCTGCGCGCTGCTGCTCGGCCTCGCCGTGGAGCGCGAGCGCTTCCTGCGGCTGACCCTCGCGGCCGAGGAGACGCGGACGAGCGAGCAGATGAAGTCGACGCTCCTCGCCCAGCTCGCACACGACCTGAAGACGCCGGTCGCGGCGGCGAGCGGCGCGATCGAGAACTGGGAGGCGGCAAGCGGCGGCTCCGACGCCTCGCGGCTCGCCGGCGAGCAGCTCAAGGCGCTTTCCCGCCGCGTCACGGAGCTGATGGACGTCGTGCGCCTCGACTCGGGAGCCGCCCGGCCGCGACCCGAGCGCGTCGGCTGCGGCGAGATCGTCGAGGCCGCGGTCGCCCGATTCGGCGAGGCGCTCGCGGACCATACACTCGTCCTCGAGCCGCCGCCGCCCGATGTCGCGGTGGAGGTCGACCCGGCCCAGCTCACCGAAGCGCTCGGGCACGGTCTCGAGAACGCGGCGCGCTACTCCCCCCCGGGCTCGACGATCCAGGTCTCGATCGTGGCCGACGAGCAGGCCGTCTTCTTCCGGGTGGCCGACCAGGGCCGCGGCGTCCCGCCCGCGGACCGCGACCGCGTCTTCGAGCGGTTCGTCCGCCTCGACGACGCGCGGGACGTCCCCGGGAGCGGCCTCGGCCTCTTCATCGCGCGAAGCCTCGTCGCCTTGAACGGAGGACGGCTCCGCCTCGCCGACGCCGACGGAGGCGGGACCCTGTTCGAGATCGCGCTTCCGCGGAGCGGCGCATGAGCCGGGTGCTCGTCGCGGACGACGAACCGGCCATCCGGAAGGTGGTCCGCGACGCCTTCGAGCGCGAGGGCCACGAGGTCGTGGCCGCGATCGACGGGCAGGAGGCCCTCGAGCGTTTCGAGGAGGGCGGCTTCGATCTCGTGGTCACGGACCTGGCGATGCCCAACCTGGGCGGGCTCGAGCTCGTCCAGGAGATCCGGCGCAAGCTCTCCGCGACTCCGATCCTCGTGCTGACGGTCAAGAGCGAGGAGCGCGAGAAGGTGCGCTTGCTCGACGCGGGCGCCGACGATTTCGTGACGAAGCCCTTCGGCATCGCGGAGCTGCTCGCCCGCGCTCGCGCGCTGCTGCGGCGCCGGGAGCCGGCGAAACCGGCGCTCGCGCGCTGGGGGAACATCGAGGTCGAACCGGAGTCGCGCACGGTGAAGAAGGGCGGCCGCGCGGTCCACCTGACCCCGATCGAGTTCTCGCTCCTCCTCGCGTTGATCGGCAAGCCGGGCGCGGTCTGGACGCACCGCCAGCTCCTCGCCGCGGTCTGGGGCACGACGGCCGGCGTCACCAACGACACGCTGCGCGTCCATATGGGGAGCCTCCGTCGAAAGCTCGAGGATGACCCCAACCAGCCTCGCTGGTTCCGCACGGAGCCCTGGGTCGGCTACCGGTTCGCCCCCGAAGATTGAGCAGCCCGGCTCCCGCCGCGCCCCGCGCAGGCCTGCGACGACCCGACTGATCCATTTGGATCATGGCCGCAGGGGCCGGACTGGGGAAGCTGGCCCCATGGAGGCCGCGTCTTTCGCCTTTCTTTCGGCCTTCCTCCGGACTTCTTGGCGCGCCCGGACCGAGGATGCGCGGCATGGCGCAGCCACTCCCAGTCGTCGGCGCGGCTCTCGCCCGTCTGCTCGCCGGGATCGCCGCGTGGGCCAGCCTCCTTCTCGTCGCGACGTCCCTTCGCGGTCACGGCTCGGGACACGCCCTCATCCTGTTGGCGTTTGCCGGCCTGGGCGCGGGCATCCACGCCTGCACCCGGATCCTGGTCCGCGGCGCCTGCGAAAGACGCGACGGCTGCCGATCCCCGCACCCGGGTTCTTCGGAGTTCTTTCGCCCTTCCTCCGGACTTCTTTCCGGCCCGCGACGCACCATCGACCCATGAACACGAAACGCAAAGCCGCGGCCTTTGCCGCGCTGGCCTTCTCGGGCCTCGCTGCCGGCTGCGCGGCGGCCCTGATCTTCGGCCAGTTCGAGGTCCCCCTGGTCGTGGCCGGATACGTCACGTACGTCGCATTCGGGAGGAAAGCCATGATTCTCTGGCGCATCGACGAGGCGGCCTTCGATCACTCGCGCGGTCCCCGGACGGGAACGCGGGGCGGAAGGACGGCGCGCCTGGTCGCGGCCACCCTGTTCCTGTCGGCCCTGGCTCTGCCGCTCTCGGCCCAGCAGACGATCTTCAACATTCCGTCGGCCGACGTGCTCGACAAGGGCAAGATCTACCTCGAGGTCGACGAGCTCGGCCGGCCGACACGATCCCGAGTTCGCGCTCTTCACGGTTCGCGGCGTCTACGGTTTCGGATCCCACATCGAGGTCGGCGTCAACTTCGGCGGCTGCACGGCGACGGGGCGCTCGTGCCCTACGGCACGCCCAACATCAAGTGGCAGCCCTGGCGCAACGAGCGAGCTTCACCCTGACGGCCGGCGCGTTCGGCCTCTTCTACCTCCAGGGCATCCCGGACGGCGACCCGGCGGCCCTCGGATACGGCGTACGCCTCCTACAAGCTCCCGAAGCTCGACACGCGCCTGACGGCCGGCGGCTACTGGGCGTCCTCGGCGGGCTACGCCGCGCCCGATCCGCAGGCCGGCGCCCTGCTCGGCCTTCGAGCAGACGCTCCCCGATCACCTCAACTCATCGCCGACTGGATGAGCGGGGAGAACGGAATCGGCTACTTCACCCCGGGCGTCTCTGCCGCTCGACGCCTGGACCGATCTACCCCGGCTACTCGATCAAGAACGGCGACTCGAAGGGCAACGGCGGGCTCATCGAGCTCGGGTACACTTTCTGAGGAGGATCGCATGCTGGACCTGATTTTCCTGGCGGCGACGATCCTGCTGTTCTGGCTGTCGGTCGTCTACGTGCGCCGCTGCGACCGGATCTGACGGGAGGACGCGATGGGATGGGAAGACGTTGTGGGGCTCGCGGTGAGCCTCGGCCTGCTCTGGTACCTGCTCTGGGCCATGGTTCGGGCCGAAAAGGTGTGACGCCATGACGAACATCAACTTCGTCGAGATCCTGGTTTACCTGGCGATCATCATCGCCATCACGCCGGTCCTGGGCCGCTACATGGCGAAGGTGTTCGCCGGCCAGCGGACGATCCTCGACCCGGTGCTCAAGCCGATCGAGCGCGGCCTGTATCGCGTCTGCGGAGTCGACGCCTCGAAGGATCAGACCTGGATCGAGTGGACCGTGACGATGCTGATCGTCAACGCGGCCTCGCTCGTCATCCTCTACGCGATGCAGCGCCTGCAGAAGTTCCTGCCCTTCAACCCCAACGGCTTCGGCGCGGTCTCCGCCGATTCGTCCTGGAACACCGCGGTGTCATTCACGACGAACACGAACTGGCAGGGCTACTCGGGCGAGTCGACCATGTCGCACTTCACGCAGATGGCCGGCCTCGCCCTGCACAACTTCCTGTCGGCCGCGACGGGCATCGCGATCGCCGTGGCCGTGATCCGCGGAATCGCCCGCGAGAAGGCCAAGGGCATCGGCAACTTCTGGTTCGACTGCACGCGCGCGATCCTGTGGGTGCTGCTGCCCGTCTCGTTCCTCGCTGCGCTGTTCTTCGTCTCCCGCGGCGTGGTTCAGAACTTCCAGGCCGACGTCGCGGTCAAGACGCTCGAGGGCGCCGACCAGAAGATCCCGCAGGGCCCCGTCGCGTCCCAGGAGGCCATCAAGGAGCTCGGAACGAACGGCGGCGGGTTCTTCAACGCGAACTCGGCCCACCCCTATGAGAACCCGACGCCCGGAACCAACTTCCTGCAGGTCGTCCTGATTTTCGCGATCGGGGCGGGCCTGACGAACACGCTCGGCCGGATGACGGGCTCCGTCCGCCATGGCTGGGCCGTCTTCGCGGCGATGGCCGTTCTGTTTCTCGCCGGGGTGTCCATCTGCGGCATCGCCGAGCAGAGAGGCAATCCGATCCATCAGGCCGCCGGCGTGATCGCCGGGCCGACGGCCGGCGGGACCGGCGGCAACATGGAGGGCAAGGAGGTCCGCTTCGGCATCGGCGACTCGGCCCTCTTCGCGACGGTCACGACGGACGCCTCCTGCGGAGCCGTGAACTCGATGCACGACTCCTACACTCCGATCGGCGGCCTCGTGCCTCTCGCCAACATCGCGACGGGCGAAATCATCTTCGGCGGTGTGGGCGCCGGTCTCTACGGCATGTTCCTCTTCATCATCCTCTCGGTCTTCATCGCGGGCCTGATGGTCGGACGCACACCGGAGTACCTCGGCAAGAAGGTCGAGGCGCACGAGGTCAAGCTCGCGATGCTCTCGGTGCTGATCCTCACCCTCTGCATCCTGGGCTTCACGGCGGCGGCGTCCGTGCTTCCGGCCGGACTGTCCTCCCGGAACAACCAGGGTCCGCACGGGTTCTCCGAGATCCTCTACGCATTCACGTCGGGCGCCGGCAACAACGGTTCCGCCTTCGCGGGGATCAACGCCAACACGGCCTTCTACAACACGACGCTCGGCCTCGACATGTTCTTCGGGCGCTTCTTCATGCTCATCCCGATCCTCGGGATCGCCGGCTCGCTCGCGTCCAAGAAGAAGGTGCCGGAGTCGGCGGGGACCTTCCCCGTGACCGGACCCATCTTCACCGTTCTGCTCGTCAGCGTGATCCTCATCGTGGGCGCGTTGACCTTTTTCCCCGCCTTCTCGCTCGGACCCATCGTCGAGCAGCTCCTGATGAAGGCCGGGACTCTCTTTTGAGGAGGACGAACGTGGCCCAGCCCCGACGCACGGCTCTCTTCGATCGGGCGATCGTTCGCCCGGCGATCGTGGACTCGTTCCGCAAGCTCGACCCGCGCCTCCAGGCGCAGAACCCGGTCATGTTCGTCGTGCTCGTGGGCGCGGTCCTCGTCACCGTCCTGCTCGTGCGCGACGTCGCCCGCGGCAAGGACGTGCTCTTCAACCTCCAGATCGCGCTCTGGCTCTGGTTCACCCTCCTCTTCGCCAACTTCGCCGAGGCCATGGCCGAGGGCCGCGGCAAGGCCCAGGCCGCCGCGCTTCGGCGCGGGCGGACCGAAACGATGGCCCGGAAGCAGACCAAGAAGGGCGTGGAGTCCGTTCCGGCGACGGCGCTCCGCAAGGGCGACCGCGTCATCGTCCAGGCCGGCGAGACGATTCCGGGAGACGGCACCGTCGTGGAAGGCATCGCCTCCGTCGACGAATCGGCCATCACGGGCGAATCGGCGCCCGTCATCCGGGAGTCCGGCGGCGACCGGTCGGCCGTCACCGGGGGCACGCGGGTGCTCTCGGACCAGATCGTCGTCGAGATCACCTCGAACCCCGGCGAGACGTTCCTCGACCGGATGATCGCGCTCGTCGAAGGGGCCTCGCGTCAGAAGACCCCCAACGAGATCGCGCTCTCGATCCTGCTGGCGGGCCTGACGATCGTCTTCCTGATCGCCACGGTCACCCTGCGCCCCTTCGCCGTGTATGCCGGCGGCGCGGCCTCGACGGCCGTGCTCATCGCGCTCCTCGTCTGCCTGATTCCGACGACGATCGGCGGCCTGCTCTCGGCCATCGGGATCGCCGGGATGGACCGCGTGCTCCAGCACAACGTCCTGGCGATGTCGGGGCGCGCGGTCGAAGCCGCCGGCGACGTCAACGTCCTGCTCCTCGACAAGACGGGCACGATCACGCTCGGCAACCGGCAGGCGACCGACTTCTACCCGGCGCCGAACGTCCTTCCGGGCGACCTCGCCGAGGCGGCGCAGCTCTCGTCGCTGTCGGACGAAACGCCCGAGGGCCGGTCCATCGTCGTCCTCGCCAAGGAGAAGTTCAGCCTGCGGGCCCGCCGCGTCGAGGGAATGAAGTTCATCGCCTTCTCGGCACAGACGCGCATGTCGGGCGTCGACTTCAACGGCCGCCAGATCCGCAAGGGAGCCGGGGACTCGGTGATCGAGTGGGTCCGCGGCCAGGGCGGCGCGATCGACCCGGTCGTGTCGGACCTCCTGAACAAGATCTCGGCCGAGGGAGCCACCCCGCTCCTCGTGGCGGACGGGACCCGGGTGCTCGGTGTCGTGGCCCTCCGGGACATCGTCAAGGCCGGCATGAAGGACCGCTTCGATCGCCTGCGGGCGATGGGCATCCGCACGATCATGATCACCGGCGACAACCCGCTGACGGCCGCGGCCATCGCCCGCGAGGCGGGCGTCGACGACTTCCTCGCCCAGGCCACGCCCGAGCAGAAGCTGGCGCTCATCCGCAAGGAGCAGGAAGGCGGCAACCTCGTGGCGATGACGGGCGACGGCACCAACGACGCGCCGGCCCTGGCCCAGGCAGACGTCGGCGTCGCGATGAACACCGGCACGCAGGCGGCCCGCGAGGCCGGCAACATGGTGGACCTCGACTCGAACCCGACCAAGCTGATCGAGGTCGTCGAGATCGGCAAGCAGCTGCTCATGACGCGGGGCTCGTTGACGACCTTCTCGATCGCCAACGACGTCGCGAAATACTTCGCGATCCTTCCGGCGATGTTCGCGGCGACCTATCCCGCCCTCAACGCCCTGAACATCATGCGGCTCGGCAACCCGAAGTCGGCGATCCTCTCGGCCGTCATCTTCAACGCGCTGATCATCGTCGCGCTCATCCCGCTGGCCCTTCGGGGCGTGAAGTACCGCCCGCTCGGCGCCGCCCGGATCCTCGCCCGCAACCTCTGGATCTACGGCGTCGGCGGAGTGATCGTTCCGTTTCTCGGAATCAAGCTCATCGACTGGATCGTCCTGGCCCTGCACCTGGCCTGAGGAGGAACTCGTGAAACTCGCCGTTCGTTCGACTCTCTACGTCGTCGTCCTGACCGTCCTCCTCGGAGGCGTGTACCCGGCCGCCGTCACGGCCGTTTCCCAGCTCCTCTGGAAGGACAAAGCGAACGGCTCCTTCGTGACGGCGGGAGGCCGGGTCGTCGGCTCGGAGCTCATCGGGCAGAACTTCAAGGGCGACCAGTATCTCCGCCCCCGGCCCTCGGGCTCCGGCAAGGACGGCTACGACGCCACGGCCTCGACGGGCAGGAACAAGGGTCCCACCGACAAGGACCTCGCGAAATGGGTCCAGGAAGCCGTCGCAGCCGCCCGCGCCGACCGCCCCGGGGACACGCGACCCGTTCCGGCCGACCTCGCGACCGCCTCCGGCTCCGGCCTCGATCCGCACCTCTCGCCCGACGCATGCCTCTGGCAGGCGGCGCGCATTGCCCGCGCCAGGAGTGTCCCCGAGGAGAAGGTCGTCGAGGTCATCCGGAAACACATCGAGCCGCGGACGCTCTGGATCCTCGGCGAGCCCCGAGTCAACGTCCTCCTGACGAACCTCGACCTCGACCGAACGTTTCCTCCGCGCCCGTAGAATTGCTCCATGCCGCAGACCGAGGAGATCCGTCGCAGCTCTCCGGACGTCTTCCTGCGGCTCATCGAAAAGTCGCGGCGCGGGAAGC
>CAWEMP010000012.1:0-10231 GCA_963810205.1 uncultured Acidobacteriota bacterium | reverse complement strand
TCTTCGCGCCCGAGGAGGTCACCATCACGTTGCCCGGCTTCAGGTCGCGATGGATGATGCCCTGGCGATGCGCCTTGTCGAGGGCGTCGGCGATCTGCGCTCCCAGGCGCAGCGCCTGGTCGAGCGGCAGCGGCCCCTTCGCAAGACGGTCCGAGAGCGTCTGGCCCTCGAGCAGCTCCATGACCAGGTACTCGGTCTCGCCCTCGCGGCCGACGTCGTAGAGCGCGCAGATGTGCGGGTGGGAGAGCTGCGAGATCGTCCTCGCCTCACGCTCGAAGCGCTGGCGCGCCTGCTCGGAACTGGTGAGGCTGGAGGGCAGAATCTTGACGGCCACCTCGCGTCCCAGCCGCGAATCCCGCGCCCGGTACACCTCGCCCATCCCTCCCGCCCCGAGCGGCGCGAGGATCTCGTACGGACCGAGGCGCGTGCCGGCGGCGAGGCTCATGGCTTCGCTCGCCAGTTCACGAGAACACGGAAGAACTCCGACTCGAAATCCTGGGTCGGGACCGTCATCAGGAACCGCTGCCCGTCCGCGGACGCCGCGTACTGGTTGGAAACGCTGTTCAGCCGGACCGGTGTGCGAAACAGGGCCTGTGCCTCACCGACGGCGAAACTGGTTCCGGCCGAGACGGGGACCGCCGTGAACCGCCCATCGAGCGTGACGAAGAAGATCTCCTTGCCGTCCCGGCTCCAGGACGGCTGCTGCCCCCCGGAGGTCGAAACACGCCACTTTTCCTCGGTCATCGGGAAGCGACGCACGAAGATTTCGCTCTGGCCTGCCTCGTCCGAGCTGTAGACGAACCAGCGGCCGTCGGGGGAGAAGTGCGGCGAGCGTTCGTCGAACGCGCCCCCGAGGAGGATCCGAGGCGGGCTGTCCTCGCGCAGGTCCTTCATGCCGACGTCGAAGTTGCCTCCCATGCGCGTGTAGAGCAGATAGCGGCCGTCGGTGGAAACCTCGTGCGGCGACGCGAAGCTGTCGGCGATGCCGATGGACGCCTCGTTCAGGTCGCCGTGCGCTGCCTTTCGCCAGATCTCGTAGTTCTGCCCTTCGTGACGATAGAAGACGAAGCGGCCGTCCGGGCTCCACGCGGGCATCGCGGCCGACTCCGCGAGGGGAGTGACGACGTCCCGGGCGAGGTCGACGAGCGAGCTCGTGAAAGCGCCCGTTTCGACCGAGCGCGTGCATATCGCGGCTTCGCGATCATCCGGCGACAGCGCGACGCTCATGATCACACCCGGCGTTCCGAATTTCCGGACGACGGTGCCGCGCCGATCGAGCAGCGTCAGCTGCCGTTGCGCGCTGCCGGGCCGAAAGACGAGGAGCCCGGACTCCGAAACGGCGAATAGATCGAGGAACGAGCCGAGCTCGGCCCGCATCACCGGCCTCGTGATGGGGACGGGGGCGCCGGTGAGCTCGGCGCGTGCGAGATCGAAGGGCTGTGCGAGGAGAGCCTCTCCGCGCGCGTAGAGCAGAGTATCGGGCGGTGCGAAGACGCCGGTGGCGCCGTTGCGCAGGACGAGCTTGCGCCCGGGCGCACCCACGGACGCCAGATAAGTGCCGCTCGTCTCGGGGTTTCCGGTCTTCACGTAGAAGAGGAAGCGCTTTCCGTCCGGGAGGATCTGGGGCCAGCGGTGAACGAGATCTCCCTTCTCGAATGTGGTGACCGGAGTGGTTGGGCCGCCCGACGCCAGGACCCGGTAGATGACGCCGACCGCTTTCTGCGCGAAGAGGATGTCGCCGCGGATACCCCAGCTGCCGCCCCGCCCGACTTCCGCGTCCGCGAGCGACGAGATCTCTCCCGTCGCGATGTCGATGCGTCGAAGCTTGCCACGAGAAACGAAGCCGAGCGATCGGCCGTCGGGGGACCAGAAAACCGACTCCGGTGAGTCGGTGCCGGGGAGCGCGCGGACCTCTTCGGACCCGATGCTGCGCAGTCGCACGAGAGACTTGCCGCCCGCGATGCCGACGAAGGCCAGGGCCTTCCCGTCGGGCGACAGGGCGAAAAAGTCATTGTTCACCGTCCGTTCGGTCGGAACGATGGAGAACAGCATGCGCTCCGAAGGCTGGGCCGGAGCCCGCCGTGCGGCGATGGCCATGCCGGCGGCGGCGAGCGCACCGGCGGCGGCGATCGTCCAGGGAAGCCATCCTGCCCGGCGGGGTGCCGCCGTGGCCGCGACCCGGGAGCCATCGGTTTGCGATCCCTCCGCGATCCACTTGAGCTCACGCTTCACATCCGCCGCGCTCTGCCAGCGCTCTTCGGGGTCCTTCGCCAGACAGGTGCGGACGATGCGCTCGAGCGCCGGCGGGGACGCGGGCTGCGCCGCCGCGATCGGGGCCGGCTCCCGCGTCATGATCGAGGAGATCAGCGAGGCCTGGCTCCCGCCCGCGAACGCCTTGAGCCCGGTCGCCATCTCGTAGAGCACGGAGCCGAGGGCGAAAATGTCCGTGCGAGCGTCGGCGTCCCGGCCTTCGAGCTGCTCGGGCGCCATGTACTGGAACGTCCCGAGGATCGAGCCTTCCTGAGTCAGGCCCTGCTGAGTGGGAAGCGACGTGAGGCTGCCCTTGTCGGCTTTCGGCATCGCCTTGGCCAGGCCGAAGTCGAGCAGCTTCACGCCCGATCGCGTGATCATGACGTTGCCGGGCTTGAGGTCGCGGTGGACCACGCCCTGGCGATGGGCCTTGTCGAGCGCGTCGGCGATCTCCTGCCCGTACCGAAGCATCTGGTCCGGGGGCAGCGGTCCGCGCGCGAGACGCTCCGAGAGGGTCTCGCCTTCGAGCAGCTCCATGACGAGGTAATCGGTGTCGTTTTCCCGCCCGACGTCGTGAAGCGCGCAGATGTGGGGATGCGAAAGCTGCGAGATCGTCTTCGCCTCGCGCTCGAACCGCTGGCGCGCTTCCGGAGACGGCGACAGGTGCGGCGGGAGGACCTTGATCGCGACGTCGCGGCCCAGCCGCGTGTCGCGCGCCCGGTACACCTCGCCCATCCCGCCCGCGCCAAGCGGCGCGAGGATCTCGTACGGGCCTAGGCGGGTTCCCGAAGGGAGGCTCATCTCACTCGAATCCCTCCATCATCCAGATGTCGCCGCCCTGCGGGCGGAACTTGTCGAAGAGGATCCAGTTCCCGTCGGGCGACCAGACCGGGTAGTCGATTCTGGCGTCGGCGTCGTCGAACTCGAAGACCTTCTCCGGGGATCCCCCGGACAGCGGGGAGACCCAGAGCTCCTTGTGCCCCACCACATCCATGATGCGCGAGGAGTCGGGAGAGAAGGACATGTGCGCGCCGCCAGCGACCTCCGCCGTGGGTTGGGCCGGGCCGCCGGCGAGCGAGACCTTCATCGTTCGGGACCTGCTTCCCGCCAGGCGGTAGAAGAGGGCCTTCGAGTCTTTCGTCCAGAGGAGGAAGTGCCCGGCGGTGCCGGTCGTCGAAAGCTGACGGGGGTCCGAGCCGTCCGCCTCCATCACCCAGATCTCGAGCCGGCCGCTGCGGTCGGACTGAAAGGCGATGGAGCGGCCGTCGGGTGAGAAGGAGGGATTGATGTCCAGGGAGCCTGTCTCCGTCAGGGGCCGCTCGTCGCCCGAGGAGAGCTCGACGGTCCAGACGTCCGGAGTCCCGGCGCGGGAGGAGAAGAAGGCGATCGTCTTTCCGTCCGGCGACCAGTTGGCCTGGTAGTCGCCTCCGGGTCCGCTCGTCAGCCGACGGCTCGATCCATCCTGCCGGTCGTGGACCCAGATGTTCATCTCCCCGCCGCGGTCGGAGTTGAACGCGATCGAGCGGCCATCCGGCGACCAGGCGCCGCGGCTGTCTTCCCGGTTCGTCGCGATCGCTTCCCGGGGTGGCCCCGTCGGGCGGCCCGTCGCAGGATCCACGGGCAACATCCAGAGGTCGGCGTTCTGGCGGCGAATGGCGAAGGCGAGCCGCGCGCCGTCCGGAGACAACTCGGGCTCGAGGTCCTGTCCGGCGCCGGTGGTCATCTGCCGCGGAGCGCCGCGAGGCTTCCCGCCGGACGTCACCGCGATGCGCCAGAGGTTCAGCCCGCCGCTGCGGTACGAGGCAAAGTAGACGTAGCGGCCGGAGGGCGACCAGACCGGCTGGAGGTCCTGGAAGAGGTCGTTGGTTACCCACCGAAGCTTCTGCGTGTCGAGGTCCACGATCCGGACGTCGAACTTGGTGCTCTCCCTGTTCTGAAAGACGATGCGACGGCCGTCCGGCGACCATCGCGGACGGACGTGGTCGATGGCCTCCGAAACGTCGCTCGTCAGCTGTTTGGGGTTGTGGCCCTGCGGGTCGACGACCCAGATGCGCCGCTGCCCGGCCCAGGGAGCGTCGACGGCGATCGAGCGGCCGTCGGGCGAGAAGCTCGGGTTGTAGGCGTCGTCGAGGAGCCTGGTCTCGCGGCCGGACGTGCGGTCGACGGCCCAGACGTCGCCGTCCCAATAGGCGCCGAACACGACGCCGGGCTCGAGCTTCCGGTGTGCGACGCGCGCGCGCGCGAACACGACGGTCCGGCCGTCGGGTGACCAGGACGGCTGGATGTCGTCGAACGGCCCGGAAGTCAGCGGCGTCCCGGCCCCTCCGCCCACATGCCGGACGAAGATCTTGCGGACGCCGCCGAGGTCGGCCGCGTACGCGATCTCGCCGCCGTCGGGAGAAAAGACGGGGGATTCCTCGAGGCCTCGTCCGAGGGTCAGCTGCGTCAGCCGCGTGACCGCGGAGGTGCCGCCGCGCGTGCGGCGACTGCGCGCCCGCCGCGCCGGCCGCAACGCCTTCTGGATCTCGACCTGCGCGTGCTTCGCGTCGCCGAGCCGCTGCTCGGGATCTTTCTCGAGGCATCGGCGCAGGAGCTCGCGGACGGGAGCGGGTGTCGCCCGAGGCAGACGCTTCCAGTCGGGCTCGTCGTGCACGATGGCCGCGAGGCAATCGGCGACCGTCTCGCCCCCGAACGCGCGCCGGCCCGTGAGCATCTCGTAGACGAGGCACCCGTACGACCAGATGTCGGTGCGCTTGTCCACGATCCGGCCCCGCGCCTGCTCGGGACTCATGTAGGCGGGTGTGCCCAGGATCGTCCCGGCGGCCGTCATCGACGCGGGAGACGTGACGACTGCGGACCCGGCGGTCGAGTCGGCCATGGGCTTGGCGAGGCCGAAGTCGAGCAGCTTGGCGCGGCCGTCCGGAGTCACGCGCACGTTGGACGGCTTCAGGTCCCGGTGCACGACGTCTTTCTCGTGGGCCGCGTGGAGTGCGCCGGCGATCTGGCCGGCCAGCTCGAGCGCCTCGGCCACCGGGAGCGGGCCGTCGGCGAGGCGCGTATCCAGGGAGTCGCCTTCCACGAGCTCGAGCGACAGGAAGCGAACGCCGTCGCTCTCCTCGAGGCCGTAGATCTGGGCGATGTTGGGGTGGTTGAGCGCGGCCAGCATGCGCGCCTCGCGCTCGAAGCGGGCCAGGTTCTCGGGGCTCCCCGACAGGGCATCGGAGACGAGCTTGATCGCCACCTCGCGCTCGAGCCGGGTGTCCCGCGCCCGGTACACCTCGCCCATTGCGCCTGCGCCGAGAGGCGACAGGATCTCGTACGGGCCGAGGCGCGTGCCGGTGGCGAGGTTCAATGACCCTCCGGGAATGGCCCGGATTCTATCGCCCGGTCAGGCGGCGGCCGCGGCCTCGGCGTTCCGGCGTCGCCGCTCGGCGAGGGCGTAGAGGGCGAACCCCGCCACGACGAAACCAAAAGAGCCGACGCCAACCTGCAGAAAGAAGCTCATGCGGTCGGGCGTGTCCGCGGGAGGGATGAGAGCCAGAACGATGGCGGCGGCGGTGGTCACGAATCCGAGGCCATTCCAGAAGAGGCTTCCCGCTGCCCCGCCGGGCACCGGCACTGCGCCCGGCTCCCGGTCGATCGCGAGACGCAGCTTGACCGCGGCGGCGAACATGTAGAGGTACGGCAGGAAGTAGACGATGAGCGTCGCGTTGACGAGCTTGAGGTACGCGTTCTTGACCGTGTCGCCCTGCGTGGCTGCGAGAATGAAGACGGCGGATAACGCGGCCTGAAACAGGAGCGCGAACCAGGGCGTCTTCCACTTCGGGTGCGTCGCGCCGAAAATCGGCGGGAGGTACTTGTCGAGGCCGCCGACGAAGAGCAGGCGCGCCGAGCCTACGAGCCACGCGCCGACGCCGCCGAGCCCCGCGAGCGTCATGAGGAGTGCCGTCGGCGGCCCGAGCCATGAGAGTCCGATGTGCGCCCCGGCCTTCGTCACCGCCTGGTTGACGCCCGAGATGATCGACGTCTCGGCGGGCGGCAGAGACCACAGCAGAGAGATCGTGCCCAGCAGATAGCAGGCGGCGATCGTGAGGCCCGAGATGACGATTGCGCGCGGAAAAGTCCTCCGCGGCTCGACGACCTCGCCGGCGAGCACCGGCGCGAGTTCCAGGCCGGCGAACCCGAAGCAGAGATTGGCGAAGAAGAGGATCGTCGGCAGCGCGGCGAAGTTGGGTATGAGCGAGGCGGTCGTCAGCGGCGTCGCCGAGCCGAAGCGGGCGAGTGCGACGAGGCCGACAAGGAGCAGGACCAGGGACGGGATCCACTGCGCGAGCCCGCCGATGTTCTGGACCCAGCGGCCGGACTTCATTCCCACGATGTTGAAGACGAGCGCAATGGCCAGAAGTCCGAGAGCGGCTCCCGCCGTATAGGTCGGACTCTGCTCCAGGTGCGCGAAGCGAAGGCCGAAGACGTAGAGGGCGAAGACGACGGTCGAGAGCGTCAGCGTCGGGAAGTACAGGACGTTGTTGGCCCAGTAGAGCCAGCCCGCCATGAAGCCGTGGCGCTCTCCAAAGGCGCGCTTCGTCCAGACGTAGAGGCCGCCCTCCTCCGGGATCGCCGAGGCGAGGGCCGTGACGGCGAAGCCCTGCGGGATGAAGAAGGTCACGGCCGCGAGGGCCCAGAGCAGGAGCGAGGACGGCCCGTTGGCGGCGGCGAGCGCGATCCAGCGCATGCCGACGATCGCAGCGACGTTGAAGAGGACGATGTCCTTCGTCTTGAGGGCGCGTTCGAGGGCCATGGCGGTCCTTTCTGCTGCGGACTCGGGGGGCTACCTCTGCAGGCCCGTTCCGGAGAGCCAGTTCTGAACCGCGACGAAGCTGTCGCCGGCCAGACTTTCCGGATCGGTGACGATGAGGAATCGGCCGTCGCGAGTGACGGCGTAGTTGACGCGGAGGCCGCCGGTGAGGGGGCCGCTGATGCGAGTCTGGAAGAGCGTCTGAGGCGTCGACGCGTGAAATCCGCCAGTGGTCTCGATCGCCGCCGCCATGAGCTTTCGGTCGGGCGCGATGTAGAAGAGCTCGCGGCCGTCGGGCCGCCAGCGCGGACGCAGGCCCCCTTTGTTCGAGATCTGCCACTTTCCGCCGGGCGGCGGAAACGCCTGGACGTAGATCTCGTGCCGGCCCGTCTCGTCGGACATGTAGGCGATGTAGCGGCCGTCGGGAGAGATCTGGCCGCCCACGACGGAATAGGCGGGCGCCTCGATCAACGGACTCGGAGGATGGTTTCCCGCCAGGGGCACGAGCCAGAGATTGAGGGCGTCGAACACGACCAGCGTCGAGCCGTCCGGTGTCAGGCTGGTCGGAATACCCGCCCTGTCCGAGACCTTCTCTTCGGGCTGGTCGCCGCTCGAGGGTTTTCGATAGATGGCGCTCAGCCTTCCCGATCGGTTCGAGTAGAAGTAGACACTGGCTCCGTCGGGAGACCAAACCCCGTTGAGGTCTTCGCCCGGGTCGAACGTGAATCGGGTGGCCGTTCCGCGGGAGGGGTCCAGGATCCAGATGTCGCTGTTGCCGGAGGTGGGTTCGCGCCGGTCGACGAGCAGGCGATCGCCGGAGGGCGAGAACTCGGGGCTCTGAGCGCCGTCGGGCGCCGGAACCTCTCCGAGGACGGAGCCGGCGCGGTCGTGCCAAAGCAGCTTGCTCTGTGGGGGGCGCACCGGTGAATAGACGAGTACGTCCTTGACGCCCGAGAAGCCGCCCCGCCAGGTCTGTGGCGTCCTCCAGACCCCCTGGGCGAGCGCGACGGGGGCGCCTTCGAGGGTGAGACGGCCGAGGTCGAATCTCTGCGCGAAGAGCGTGCGCTGACGCATGAAGAGGAGGTAGCCCGGGTCCACGTACTGCCCCTGGGATTCGGCGGCGGTCAGTCGGCGGGCGTCCTTCCCGTCGAGCGCGCGAACGTAAAGGCCGCTCTTCTCCGCATCGCGGTTTCGTGCAACGTAGAGGAAGTGGCGCCCATCCGGAAGGAGGGTCGGGCTCGCCACCAGCAACTCTCCACGCGACGCATCGGCCTTCACGACGGGGACGGGCATTCCGCCGCCCTCGGGCACGCGGAAGATGCCCCCTTCGGGAGCCCATGTCCCGAACAGGATCGTGCCCTCGCGGCCCCAGGTCACGCCCACTCCCGCTCCGCGAGGCCCCGCGTCGGTGATCGCGGTCGCCGGGCCGCCTTCGGCCGGCATCTTCTTGAGAAGGAGGTTGCCGCTGCGCGCGAAGTAGACGAGCTGGCGGCCGTCCGGGGACCACCCGACCTGTCCGACGGCATCCGTCGCCTCGACGATTCGGCGGGGCTCGATGTCGGAAAACGATCGGACCCAGATGCTCGTATTTCCGGTCGAGTCCGTCGCGGTGAACGCCATTCGTCGGCCATCGGGCGAGATGGAAGGCAGCGACTGCGTCCCGAGCTCGGCGAGCGACACGCCCTCGGGCGCCCGGATGCTGAAGCGGGAAACCGGCGGGCCCGGAGGGCTGGGGGGCCGCAGGATGAGCGTCGCGGCCGCGGACAGGGCGAGTGCGGCGCCGGCTCCCGCAAGCGCCGGGACGCCCCAGCGCCGTTTCGGCGCGGGCCCGGGCAACGCCGCGAGGGCTGCGCTTCCGGTGTCCGCGGTGATCGACTGCAAGTGAAAGACCATGTCTCGCGCCGACTGGAACCTCTGCTCGGGGTTCTTCTCCAGGCAATGACGGACGATGCGCTCGAGGCCGGGCGAGATCGATCGGTTGGTGGCGGAGAGATCCGGCGGGTCCTCCTTCAGGATCGCCGACATCGTGTCGGCGGCGGAGTCGCCCTGAAAGGCGCGACGGCCCGACAGCATCTCGTAGAGAACGGCGCCCAGCGCGAAAATGTCGCTGCGCGCATCGGTCGGCCTTCCCCGAACCTGCTCGGGCGACATGTAGCCGAGCGTGCCCATGACGATGCCGGGCTCGGTGCCCGGCGTCGCCGTGGGAAGGCCGGTGTCGCGCCCCGGGCCGCCGTCGGGCTGCGTCAGTTTCGCGAGACCGAAGTCCAGGATCTTGACGCGCCCCTCGACTGCCACGAGGACGTTTTCCGGCTTCAGGTCCCGATGAACGATTCCCTTCGCGTGTGCGGCGGCCAGGCCTTCGGCGATCTGGGATGCGTAGTCGATCGCCGTGCGCGGCGGGAGCCCGCCTCCGGCCAGCGCCGCGCGAAGGGTCTCGCCTTCGAGGAGCTCCTGGACGACGTAGGTCGCTCCGTCGTGCTGGCCGATGTCGTAGACGGCGGTGATGTTGGGGTGGTTCAGGACCCCGGCGGCCTTCGCCTCCTGCTCGAAGCGGCGCAGGCGATCCGGGTCGGCGGAGAAGGACGCCGGCAGGACCTTGATCGCGACCTCGCGCCCCAGGCGCGGATCCCTCGCCCGATAGACCTCGCCCATGCCGCCCGCCCCGATCTGGCCGAGGATCTCGTACGGACCGAGCCTCGAGCCGGCGGCGAGTGTCACTTGGGCGCGTCCGGCAGTGTCATCTGCCAGATGTCGGCGTTGTCGCTCGTGCGCTCGACGTAGCACGTGCCCGCCCCCCGAACGCACGTGACGTCCTGGAAGCCGCCGTTCGTGGGCCGCTCGAGGACGACGTGGTCCTCCCCCGAGTCGAGGTCCGCGACGTGCAGGTCGCGGTCCACGTAGAGGAGGAAATGCGTTCCGAGAAACGCGCCCCGGCGGACGCGCCCGATCGACTCGGTTCCGTGAACGGGGCGAACGACGGCTCCCTGTCCCGGCGAGTAGACGGCGAGCGACTGGCTGACGAGGTCCGGGAGCCGGATCACGGAGCCGGCCAGCGTCTTTCCGTCGGGCGACCAGGCGAGGGGATCGAAAAACGTCTCGGGAGCGGGAGGCGGGATAGCCTCGATGCGCGCGGCGGCGCCCGAGTCGTCGAAACGGATGATCGAGCTGCCGTGGCCGCTGTTGGTA
>CAWEMP010000011.1:0-1216253 GCA_963810205.1 uncultured Acidobacteriota bacterium | reverse complement strand
CTCACACCCTCCGGCAGGGCCCAACTGATCCGCGAGCAGGACCGCTGGTCACAGCTCGTCCGCGCGATCGGCCGGATCATGAACCCCGCACCGGCGGCCGAGGAATAGCCGAGCAGCCATGCGACCCGACGACCGCGACCTCGAGGACGAAATCCGCAGCGCCCTGGAGCTGAGCATTCGGGAACGGATCGAGCGTGGCGAGGATCCACAATCCGCCCGGCAAGCCGCCCTCGAGGAATTCGGGTCCATGGCGGCCGTCCGCGACTCGATGCATCGGGTCTGGTACAGCCGCTGGTCCGACGCCATGCTGTTGCTCTTCCAGGAAATGCGAATCGGCCTGCGTTCTCTTCTGCGCACCCGGGGACTGGCCATCACCGTGGTCGTGACGCTCGCGCTCGGCATCGGCGCCAATGCGGCGATCTTCAGCGTCGTTCGGAGCGTGCTCCTGCGTCCGCTCGTCAATCGGGATGCGGATCGGCTGCTCTACATCCGCCAGACCGCCCGGGGCATCGGGACTGAGAACCTCACCTTCTCCATGCCGGAGATCGGCGACCTCGAGTCGCGCGTGAAGTCGATCTCCGCGTTCGGCGATTTCTCCACCGTCGACTTCACGCTGATCGGGTTCGGCGGGGAGCCTCGCGTCGTGACGGCAGGCGTGGTCAACGGATCGTTCTTCGACGTCATGGGGCTCCGGCCGGCGCTCGGGCGGCTGATCAATTCCGGCGACGACGGGCCCAAGGCGGCGCCGGTCGCGGTCCTGACTCACCGGTTCTGGACGACGGTGCTCCACGCCGATCCGTCCGTCGTCGGCAAGGTCATTCGTCTGGGTCCCGGCAACGCGACGGTCGTCGGCGTCCTCGAGCCGTCGGTGCCCTACCCGGCCGAGACGCAGATCATCGCGAACGTCGTGACGAGCCCGCACCACCTCGGGGCGACGATGCAGAACGAACGCTGGCACCGCATGACCGAGCTCTTCGGGCGGCTCGCGCCGGGCGCGACGCTGGAAGGGGCCCGAGCCGAGCTGAAGGCCGTCCACGCGTCGATGGTGCACGCCCACCCGGAGTCGTACTCCGCGGGCGCCCGGGTCGGGCTCGAGGTCAAGACGCTCCGCGACCAGCTCGCGTCGCCCGCACGGACGATCCTCCTGCTGCTCCTGGCGGCGGCGGCGGTCGTTTTCGTGATCGCGTGCTCGAACGTCGCCAACCTGATTCTGGGCCGGTCGGTCCGCCGCGAATCCGAGCTCGCGGTTCGCGCCGCGCTCGGCGCCAGCCGGGGTGCGCTCCGGCGCACCCTGCTCGCAGAGAGCCTCGTCCTCTGCGTCGCGGGTGCCGCGCTCGGCCTGCTGCTCGCGAGGCCGCTCGTGGCCGTGGCGGCCCGCTATGCCGCGCGCTTCTCCGTCCGCGCGCTGGAGGCCACGGTGGACGCCAGCGTGCTCTGCCTCGGGGCGGGACTCGCGCTGGTGGCGGCGGTGCTCCTCGCGTACGTGCCACGGCTCCCCTCCTTCGACCGGTCGAGCGCTCTGGGTCCCGCTGTCGGCGGGATTCGGATCACGCCGGGCACGAACCGCCGTCTCAAGATCTTCGCGACGACGCAGATCGCGTGCTCCTTCCTGCTGCTCGTGGGCGCCGGCATGCTGGTCGCGACGTTGAATGCGATGTCGACGGCGAACACCGGCTATGACATGCGGCAGGTCCTGGCGGTCGACGTCCCGCCGCCCGCGACCGGCGCCGGCGGCGAAGCAACCGAGAACTTCTTCCAGGAAGCCACGCGGCGGATCGGCGCGCTGCCGGGTGTGGAGGGCGTCGCGTCCGGGATGGTCGTGCCCTGGCGCGACGCGTGGAGCTCCATCTGAAGCTCCAGTTCGGGTTCGAGGGGTACCAGCCCGCCAGCGGCGAGGACAACCCGACCTGCATGGTCCGGCCCGTCTCGCCTCGATTCTTCGCTGTGCTCGGTGTCCCGATCGTCGCCGGCCGCGACTTCACGGACGAGGACCGTCCAGACACCGAGTCCGTCGCCATCGTCAGCCAGAGCGTGGCGCAGCGGCTCTTCCGGAACGGCGAAGCGGTCAACCGGCACCTGTGGCTCGACAGCCGCACCGGCATGGAGTCCCGGCCGAGCCGCATCGTCGGCGTCGTCGCCGACGTGGACGACGAAAACGTCGTGCAGGTGCCGACGATGACGGTGTACCTCCCGTGGCGGCAGTTCGGGGAGCCGAGCCGCCTGTTCGTCCGCGCCGCAGCCGATCCCTACGCGCTCGTCCCGGCCGTGACGCGTACCCTCCACGACATCTCCGCCGACCAGGCGGTCGAGCGGCCGGCGACGCTCGAGGACGTTCGCACCCAGGTGCTGACGCCGCAGCGGTTGAACGCGTTCGTGTTCTCGGCCTTCGGCGGCATCGCGCTGCTCATCGCGGTCGTCGGCGTCGCGGGCGTGCTGGCGTTCTCGGTGGGCGCTCGGACCCGTGAGTTCGGCATCCGGCTCGCGGTCGGATGCGAGCCGCGCCAGCTCAGGGCCGGTGTCCTCGGCGAGGGCGCTGCGATCGCCGCCGCCGGAATCCTGGTCGGCGGCCTCGGCGGGATCGCGCTGGCCTGGGTCGCGAGCCGGCTGTTCGGCGTGGCTCAGATGCCGGGCGTGCTGCCGATCGCCGGAGCGGCTGCGCTTCTAGCGGCCGCAGCGATCCTCGCGTCGCTCTTGCCCGCCGTCCGTGCGTCGCGCGTGGACGTCATCCAAGCGCTGCGATCGGAGTGAGGACGGAGCCCCGCGTTCGTCCCGCGGCGGATGGAACGAGAGGGTCGGGGGATATTCCGTAGGAGGTTGATATGCATGACACAAGGGAGCGGTTGTCTCTATTGTGGCTCTTCGCGTTATCTGAGCTGTCGTCAGGTGTCGTCGACTTCTCCCCTGATGGCTCTCCGGAGCTAAAGGTCCCGCGTTCGAATCGCGGCGGGCGCACCACTTTTTCCAACGACTTAGCTGACCCCTCCCCCGCCTCGGAACCCCGCGTGTCCGTGTTTTGTCCGTGAATGGGGGGCCAACAGGGCCGACTCCAGCCGAACCTTTCGGATCGAACGGGCCAGGCTCATCGCGGGCCTGGCCCGCATCGTGGTGCGACCTTGCTCGAAACAGTCGGGTGGCCTTGCTTGATCTCGCGGAGGAGCCAGGCCTTCGCGGTCTTCCAGTCACGCATGACGGTCTCCGGTGAGACTTTCAAAACATCCGCTGTCTCTTCGACAGTCAGGCCGCCAAAGAATCTCAACTCGACAACCTGGCTCATGCGAGCATCGAACGTCGCCAGTCCGCTGAGTGCATCGTTGAGCGCAACGAGGTCGTGCTCCTTCAAGTCTGGCAGCTCTTGCAGGTCATCGAGATTCACGTGAACCCCACCGCCACCACGTTTCTGTCGCTGCCGGCTGCGCGCAGACTCCACCAGGATCCGCCGCATCATCTGCGCCGCCACAGCGAAGAAGTGCGCGCGATTCCGCCATTCGACGCGATTGACGTCGATTAGCCGCAGGTACGCCTCGTTCACCAGCGACGTCGCCTGCAGCGTGTGATCCGGCCGCTCCCGGCGCATATAGCGCCGTGCGAGACGGTGGAGCTCCTCATAGACCAGCGGGATCAGTCGGTCGAGGGCGGATCCGTCGCCCTGGCTCCACGCTCGGAGGAGCTCGGTGGGTCCGCTGTCGGAATTCGGCGACATGACAGTTTCACCGGTCGGATGGCGCCTTCTATAGATAGAGGACGGTATGGTACACCGCGGCGACGCGGTTCCAACCCCGCCTCCAGGAGGCCGACATGAACCAGGCCGTGATGGACCATTGGACGGCGGTCAAACGCATCCATCAGTCCGCTCTCGATGTCGACTCGTCGGAACGTGCCGCATTCCTCGACAAGTCATGCGGCAGTGACGAAGCCCTGCGACGCGAGGTGGAGTCCCTTCTCGCGTACGCGACCGATGCCGAGACGTTCCTCGAGCGGCCGGCGGTGGACATCGCGGCCCTACCGTCGAGGGAGTCGACTGAGGCGACGCTCGTCGGCAGGACCATCAGTCACTATCAGGTCCTGTCGTTGCTCGGTGCCGGCGGAATGGGAGAGGTCTACCTCGCGCGCGATCCGCGACTGGACCGGACCGTCGCGCTGAAAATCCTGCCCGAAGAGTTCGCGGCGGACGCGGACCGCATGCAACGCTTCACGCGCGAAGCGAAGGCCGCATCCGCGCTGAACCATCCGAATGTGGCCACCATCTACGACGTCGGCGAGAGCGATGGCATCCCTTCATCGTCATGGAGCACGTCGAAGGAGAGACCCTTCTGGCGAGGATCAGCCGTCGAATGACGCCGCCCGAGGTTGTCGACATCGCCGTGCAGGCCGCGGACGCGTTGGATCTCGCGCACGCAAAGGGCATCACGCACCGTGACATCAAGCCAGCCAACCTGATGCTGACGCACCGCGGTAACGTGAAGGTGCTCGACTTCGGTGTGGCAAAGCTGGCCCGCCACGACGAAGGCAGTCTGAATGGCGAATGGACCGTCGAGCCTGTGACTGCCGTCGGCAGCGTGGTCGGGTCGGCGCCGTACATGAGCCCCGAGCAGATCGTGGGCGGCGACGCTGATTCGCGCAGTGACGTGTTCAGCCTGGGAGTCGTCATCTACGAGATGGCCACGGGGCAGCTTCCGTTCTCCGGGTCGACGCGGGCGGAAATGAAGGACCGCATCCTGCACGCGGCTCCGGAAACGATGATGCGGCTCAACCCGGATATCCCGCCGGAGCTGGAACGGATCACGCTCAAGTGTCTCGACAAACGCAGAGACGGCCGCTACCAGTCGGCGCGCGAGCTGTTGACCGACCTGTGGCCCCTGAAGCGTCAGCTCGACGCGAACGTGGCTCGAGCGATGCCAGATGCAGTGCGGCTCGAGCTCCTGAGGCGGTCTGGCTCGCATCCAGGCGCCGCCGCCGTCACACCCACAGGCGTCGGCGATGCCTCGCCCACCGATGCGGCGCGTGCATCGGAAGCATCGGAGCTCGTGGCCCGCGGTTGGGCGCATCTGCGCTCGGCGTCTTTCTACGAGGTATCCGACGCTGTGTCGGCGTTTCAGGCCGCGACGGTGATCGATCCAACTTACGCCGGCGCATACGCCGGCCTGGCGTTTGCGAAGATGGCGGAGGGGACCAATCGCACCGTGCTCGTCAAAGCGTTCGGCGAGGCTAAAACCGCTGCGCTTCGCGCGCTGGCGTTGGACGATCAAAGCGCCGACGCACGGGCCGCGCTGGGACAGGTGATGTTCGTTGCAGAGTGGGATTGGATCGCCGCCGAGCGAAGCTTCCAGCGCGCCCTGGCCATCGACCCGAATCACGCTGAGGCTTACCTCTACTACGGCTTCTTGAAGGAGGCGCTCGGCGACCTGGAGCGGGGATTGAGCCTGAAAATGCAGGGTTTGGAATGCGACCCGACGTCGGTGCTCGCTCACATGCTGATCGCCGTCTCGTTCTGGAATCAGCGTCGGTACGACGACGTGATCGTGTGGGCCAACAAGGCGCTCGATCGCGATCCACAACATAACTTCGCTAGTGAATTGCTGGCGGGCGCCTACTGGAAGCTGGGCGATCTCGAGCGCTCTGCCGAAATCATGCAGCGCTCGCGTGACCATGCGTCAGATGTGCTACACCAGATGACTTCAGCAAGGTCGATTTCGCACTCGCGATGCACGCCGTGCAAGTTGGAGACCTCGACGCAGCTTTCGAGCATCTTCAACGAATGCTCGACGCGCGCGACCCTGCGTTGATTCATCTCGCTGTGGGGCCTCAGTGGGACAGCTTGCGCGCGGATCCGCGGTTCAACCAGTGCCTTGCACGGATGAAATTGCGGCCGGTCTTGTGACCGCCTTGGCATTTGCAGGACGTGTCGATTTCCGACAAGCTCGTTCGTCGTCCCAATGAGACGGCAAAGGGGCCGGCTCAAACCAGGAGGCAGACGATGCGGGTCATGGTGTTCGGCAAAGCCACTGAGGACAGCGGAAAGGGCGCGCCCCCCACGGCCGAGGCGTTCGCGGCGATGGACCGGTTCATCGGGGAACTGGTCAAGGCCGGCGTGTTCGTGGCCGCCGCCGGCCTCCAGAACAACGCGCCGGCCAAGCGCGTTGTCCTTGGATGGCCCCGGCCGCCAGTCATCGACGGGCGTTGGCGTCGCCTGATACCGGAGCCTCTTCGACCCGGGGGGGTGACCCCTTGAATGGCCGCGCTTCTCCGTGTTTTCTCCGTGTCTTGACGGGAGTCGAGGACATTCGAGGACAGATGCCGCGAGCCAACTCGCTGATATGTCTACTCTGAGCTGTCGTCGGGTGTCGTCCGCTCCTCCCCGTTCTCGCCTCCGGAGCTAAAGGTCGCGCGTTCGAATCGCGCCGGGCGCACCACTTTCCTTCCGCGGGCATCGCCCGCCTCCTCCGCGGGATCGGCAATCGGATAGTCTTCCCGCAAGCGAGTCCGAGACTCGAGGAGGTCAGCGTGAAAAAAAAGAAGGCCAAGAAGACCGACAGCCAAAGGGTCAAGGCTGCGACGAAGCTGGTGAGGAAACTCAGGCTCGAGATCAAGAGGCTCGACAGACTCGCCGCCGCCTGGAGAAACAAGAAGGTCTGCTAGCCACGCCCCTCGGGACGAACCGCCGGGCCTGAAGCGAAGCGGGATGCGTCTCGTCAGAAGCCCCAACGTCGTCGCCTACTGGCGAGGACGCCGGTTCTGTCTCGAGGAGTTCGTGCGCCGCCGCCGGATCACGGCGGTGCCGCTCATCGTCGAGCTCCTCGCGGAATTCGACGAGCCGAGGTCGAGCCGTTCGGTCGCCCGGGCCTTCCTGACCTACACGCCGGCCTCGGTCGATCGGGAGATCCGCAGGCTGGCGACCCTGGGGTTTCTCGTGCCGGCCTCCGATCGGGCCGCCCGCCGCGACGTGGCCGCGGAATGGAAAGGCTCCTTCCCGGCGGCTCACTTTCACTTCGCCGCTCGGGACGTCTCCTACGTGACGGACCCTGGGAAGCTGACGCGGCATTTCCGCCGCCGCCTGGCGGAGGAGCCGCAGCCTCCTCTGTACAAGACGTACCCCGGCCGGCCGCGAGTTCCGCTTCCCGACCACGCCTCGGCCGAGGACGGCGTGAGCCTGAAGAGCGCACTCGAGCGTCGCAGAACGGTGCGCGAATTCTCGCGCCGGCTCGTGCCCTTCCGCGACTTCGCCAGCGTCATCCGCTGGACCTGGGGTCAGACGGGATGGCTGGATGGCGGGATGCTCGGGAAGCTCATGGCCAGGACGAGCCCGTCCGCGGGAGCCCGTCATCCCATCGAGTGCTATGTCCTGGCCTGGGGCGTCGAGGGATTGCCGGCGGGCCTCTATCACTACAGCGTGCGCGAGAGCTGTCTCGAGCGCCTGCGGCGAGGCGACCTTCGCGAGGAGGCCGTCCGCCTCGCCGCCGGGCAGAGCTGGATTCGACGGGCGGCTTTCCTGTGCGTCATGACCGCGGTCGCCGGGCGGCTGTTCTGGAAGTACCGCTCCGACGATTCGTACCGCCTGTTCTTCCTGGACGCCGGCCATCTGGCCCAGACGTTCGCGGTTCTGGCGACCGCGAGGCGTCTCGGAGCCTTCACGACGGCCTCCATGAAAGAGAGCCGCATCGAAAAACTTCTCGGCCTGGACGGCGTCCGGGAGTTTCCGGTCTACCTTTGCGGCGCCGGGATCGCACGTCCGGGCCGGCGCGACGGCCACGCGCCTCGAAAGGCGCTACCGGCGCAGCGGCGCAGACCAGTTGACCACGACCGTGACGGGTGAGGGCGTCTGTTGCTCGACCGGGGTATTGACCAGGAACCGCCGGCCGTCCGCCGAAACGTCGAAGAGCCCGATGTCGCTGGCCGAAGACCTCAAGCGGATGTCGAACAGGTTTTCGATCGCCGCGTGCGCGACGGCCGACATGATCTTCGTCTTGACCGCCATCAACTTGTGATCGGCACCGACGAAGAAGAGCTCCTGGCCGTCGGGGCGCCATACCGGCTGCGTGCCTCCATCGACGGAGACCCGCCATTCCGCCCCGGGCGAGGGGAAGGAGCGTACGTAGACCTCGCTGCGTCCCGAGTTGTCCGAGCAATAGGCGAGCCAGCGACCATCGGGCGAGAAGCGGCCGCTCGATTCGTTGAACGCCGTCTTGAGAACCGGCGTCGCGCGGCCGCTCGCGGTCGAAAAGACCCAGACCTCGTGTTTCCCCCCGCGCCGGGAGTCGGCCTGCGGGTCGGCGCTTTTGCCGAAGAGGTCGAAGGCGATGAAGCGGCCGTCGGCCGACCAGTCCGTCGGCACTTTGTCGTTGCTCGAGGTGAAGAGGGGCTCCTCCTCTCCCGTGCCGTCCGTCCTTTTTCGGAAGAGGTCGAAGTGTCCGTTGCGGTTCGAGGAGAACGCGATCTGGGTTCCGTCCGGGGACCAGACCGGGCTGTCGTGGACGAATCGCCCGGACGTCAGGCGCGTCAGAATTCCACGCGCCAGATCGCCGAGCCAGACGTCGATGTCTCCGTTCCGCGGATCCGTGATCTCGACCGCGTAACGTCGGCCGGCGGGGTCGAGCCGGACCCCGGAGTAGTTGCCGGAGCTCCCCACCGTGCCCACGCGGGCTCCGGTCCGGTCCAGCCACAGAAGCTGCGACTGCTCGAGCATGGCGCCCGCCTGATAGGCGAGCAAGCCGTCGCTCGAAACCGAGAAGATCCCCATGCGGCGGTACGGGTGGTAGCTGATCTGCTCCACGAGGGGAACCGGCGGTCCCCGCAACCGAAGAGCGGCGACGTCGAAGGCCGTCGCGAGGAGGGTGCCCTCCCGCACATGGAGCAGGAACCCGGGCGGAGCGTAGAGGGCGTTCGAAATGTCCCGCACGAGCAGGCTCGGCGTCTTCGAGTCGAGCGATCCCACGAAGACTCCGTCGCCGTCCGAAGCCTGGCTCGGGGTCCAGGCGAGAAAGAGGAAGTGCCGCCCGTCCGGTAGAAACTGCGGCCAGCGGTGGGTCGCGGTGGGTTGCGAGCGATCCACCTGCGTGACGGGTGCCGGCTTTCCCCCCGCGGCGGAAACGCGGAAGAGCGGACCGGCGTTGTCCGGCGCGAACAGGATGACGCCTTCCCGGCTCCAGGTGCCGCCCCGGCCGTTCGGCGCATCGCACAGGGTCTCGGCGGGACCCCCGGAGGCCTCGATGCGCCGCAGCTTCCCGTCGGCGAAGAACCCGATGGAGCGGCCATCGGGCGACCAGAAGGGATAGGTCGAGCCATCGGTTCCCGCCAGTGGCTCGGCGGTGACGCCGTCGAGCGGCCGGACCCAGAGCAGATCCCTTCCCGCGGCGTCTCGGGCCCCGAAGACCACGCGGCTCCCATCCGGAGAAACGGCGATCGGCCCCGGCGAGGAGCTGCTGAAGTTGAACGCGGCCTTCTCCGGGGGAAGCAGGGAAAGGCGCATCGGCCGCCCCGGAGCGGCGTCGCGCCGTGAGCCGGCGAAGAGCAGGACCGCCGCGAGCGCCGAAAGTCCGGCCAGCAGCCAGGCTGCGGTTTCCCGGAGCGCGCGGCGCCTCCAGCGGCCCGTGCGAATCGGCTCGGCCCTCTCGGTCGAGCTCCCGATTTCGGAAAGGTGGGCGCCGACGCTGGCGAGATCGCGGGCGAGGTCGCGCGTGGAGACGAAGCGCTCGCCGGCGTCCTTGGCGAGACATCGCTCGATGATCCAGATGAGCGGCGGGGGCAGCCCGGGGCGGGCTTGCGCAAGCGGCTCCGGCTCCTTCTGAAGGATGGCGACGAGCGTGTCCACGTCCGACGGCCCGGAAAACGCCTGCCGCCCGGCGGCCATCTCGTAGAGGACGGATCCCAGGACGAACTGGTCGGACCGAAAGTCGATCGGCTCTCCCCGCGCCTGCTCGGGCGACATGTAGGCGGTGGTCCCGACGATGTACCCCGGAAGCGTTTTCGGACCGCTGAGGGTCCTCGCGTGAGTGGCCCCGGCCGTCGATTGCGGCGGTGCCAGCACCTTCGCGAGGCCAAAGTCGAGGATCTTCGCGAAGCCTTCGCGGGAAATCATGATGTTCCCCGGCTTGAGATCGCGGTGGATCACACCGACTTCATGAGCGCTCGAGAGCCCGCCGGCGACCTGCTCGGCGATGTCCAGCAGCTTTTTGATCGGGAGCGGGCCCCTGGCCAGCAGCTCGGCCAGCGTCACGCCATCCACGAGCTCCATCGCGATGTATGAGATCGAATCGGCGGAACCGATGTCGTAGACCGTGAGGATGTTCGGGTGGTTGAGCGCCGAGGCGGCCCGGGCCTCCGTTTCCAGTCGTTTCAACCGCTCGGGATCCGAAGCCAGAGCTTCCGGCAGGACTTTGATGGCAATGTCCCGGCCCAGGCGCGGGTCCCGTGCCCGGTACACCTCCCCCATCCCGCCCGCCCCGAGCGGCGACAGGATCTCGTACGGGCCGAGACGCGTGCCGGAGGCGAGCGTCAAAGTTCTCAAATCATACGTCGCCGGAACGCCCTTCTCTCGACGAGCGGACTCGCGCAGCGGCGCGCGATGCCGCCTCGGCGATCCAGCCGGCGTCCGCGATCAGGAGCAGATCGCACAGGGCGTGGTACGCGTAGAGATGGCGGGACAGGTCCGTCGGCGCCTGTGCGAGAGCGCAGACGGTGAATGCGAGCCCCGCCATCAGGATCAGCAGGAGGATCCCCTCCCGAAAGAGCCGGCCGGTGCACGGTGGAGCGACGATACGTCGCGAGCGCGGCGGCGAGGTTGCCTCCGAGAAGAACCGCGCTCCACAAGATCGGATGGGCTCCCAGCCGCTCGCGCGTTCGGCTCCAGAGCGAGAACCGAGTGGCGAGCCGGCTATCGGGATGCTCGGGCGACCTCTCGAAGTTCCCGAAGGTCGGCCGCAGAGACCACGCCCGCGTCGAGGCCCGCTCCAGGCGTCCAACGAGCCGCGTCGGATGACGGAGATAGAACCGGAGGATCTGGCGATAGCCGACCTGGTGAAGAAGGCGGACCCGGAATCCCGGATCGAGAAGAGGAGAGTCCGGCGCGTAAGGGTTGGATCCCGTGTACTTCAGCCAGTCGGGGTCCAGGCGGAGCTCGCCGGCGTCGGCAGCCGGCGTGGCGGAGTGAGCGAGGAGATCGTCGAAGACGACCTGAAAGATCGTCGCTTCGCGCAGGGTGTACGGCGTGTGGCGCCCGTACCAGACCGAGAAGGCGCAGAGCCCGATGCCGAGCCATGCGGCGGTCTGCCGCCAGGCGCCGGCGAACCGCACGCCCGCGAGACGCATGCCGAAGAGGGCGAGCAGCGGAGCGGCGAGCCGTTCCTGGGGCTTCGAGCCGACGAAGAGAAGCGCGCAGCCGAAGTAGGCGAGAACCAGCCCGCCGGAGAGCCGCCCTCGTCGAACGCCCGCCCCCGCAACGGCGACGGTGAGAAGGAGGAACAGGAGCGACGCGGTCTGGCTGTAGAACGAGTTGAAAGGCGCGGCGTAGCCGACATCCGTGAAGACGAACACGAGCAGGGCGGCGACGAGCGCCTGGGTCGGCGGCGCGAGGTCCCGGCAGGCCCGGAGGATCCCTGCCAGGGCGACCAGAAACAGCGCGGCGTGAACCGCGCCCAGCAGGCGAATGTCGAAGAGCGGCTGTCTCGAGAAGGCCCGATGGGCGTACCTCGCGACGAAGGCGAGAAGCGTCTCCGAGGAGTGGTAGCCGCTTCGAAACCACCCGGGAGAGACGATGAGGTATCGCGTGCGCAGAAAGGAGAAGTAGCGTTCGCCCGCCACCCCGGTCGTGTGCTGGAAACCGGCATAGCCCATCACTCGCTGGTAGTCCCCGTTGTCCGCGAGGCCGACGATCGGCGGCACGAAGAGCTGGACGGCGAGAACCGCCGCGGCGGCCGTCAGTGCGGCCGCGAGGATCGCCGCGTTTACGTACCGCGGCAACGTTCAGGCCACGTCGGATTCGAGCAGCGCCTCGACGACGATGGACGGGCATTCCCAACCTGGCGACGCTCTGGTAGCCCTGATGGACCTCCGTCCACGCAGCGATCTCCTCACGCCCGCCGGCCGCCCGGATCATGCGGGCGCCGACCTCGCCATGGATCAGGTAGAGGCCGATTCGCCGTTTCGCGCCGGAAGCGGAGCCGGCCCAGCGTCGGGCCGTCGCGACTCCCACAGCCTTGCTCGCCAGCGTCGCGATCACGCGCTCGGGCTTCGAGAGATTCGCCTGGGTCTTTCCAACGTCGTGCATCAGCGCCGCGCTCGGCCACAGCGTGTCGCCCGCGTACACGGTCGGGGCAAGCCGGCGCTCGACCCTCCTCGCGACCCGCGCGGCGTGGTCCCGATCGTAGTCCGACTGCCGGGCCCAGAGCTCGAACTCGGCCGGCGTCAGGATCGACCGGACCCAGGCCCGATCAGCCGGATCCTCGGAGACCTTGCGAAGCGCGAGGATCGCCCGTTCCGCCAGCGCTCGAAACGTCGCCCGCGGCAGCGGGTTGCCGCTCTCGTCCACAGGCCCCGGCCGTTCGGCCCGCTCGGATTGGCTCACGCAGAGTTTGCTCTCAGCGAGTCGGTCAGCGTCCGGACGTAGTCCTTGCCGAACCTCAGCTGGTCATGAAGGTGGCTATAAACAAAACGGCCCGCCCGGCCGACAGTCTCCAGGTTCACGATGCCCTCCAGGGCCTCCAGGATCACGCGAACGTCGCTGGCGTAGCCATTCGTGTAAACGGGATAGGCGTTGGCGATGAAGTGATGACGCGAGTCGACGACATCCCGCGGATTCAGGAGGCGCAGGGCGGTGAGCTCGGAGACGATTCTTTCCTTGAAGTCCTCGGCTGCGAGCCGATCGACGGCGTCCCCCCGGAAACAGGGCGCTTCCACGACGACCGACGTCTCGCCGTCCGGGGCCATTTCCGCGGACCGGTTCCTCGGCTCGTAAATCCGGCTGACGCAGAAGGCCGGGTCCGGGATGTAGATCGAAGCGTGGCCCGACATGCGCGCCGACTTGAGCCGCAGGAACAGCAGGCGAACGTGCCGGAAGCGTAACCGGGATGCCGCCGCCCGCGCCGGGTCGGGCAGGGCGTCGCCGAGCAGATTCACCAGAAGAGGGAGCGGGAGCGTGGAAACGACATGGCCCCGTACATCCAGGGTCTGCCCCCCCGCAAAGTGAATTCGTCTCACGACGCCGTCATCGCACTCGGCGGCGGTGACCTCGAAGCCGGTGCGGATCGATTCGGAGGGCAGCGTGCGGACGAGCGCTTCGGCGATCTGTCCGTAGCCTCTCCGGGGATACAGGAAGCTGCCGTCGACGTGCTCGGTCTTGGCGCCCGGAAAGAAGAGCTCATAGAGCAGCGAGCGCAGCGTCATCCCCTGGAGTCGGCGGGTCGCGATGTCGGGCGACAGCTGATCGGTGGGAAGTCCCCAGAGTTTGGCGGAATAGTTGAGAAGGATCCGCCGCGCGAGAGTCTCCCCGAAGCGTCTGACCGCGAAGTCTTCGAAGCTGACCGCGGGAAGGCGTCGGCGCAGGCCGGAGCGCAGAAGATCCAGACAGATGCGCCCGGCCTCGCGAGGGCCGTAGGCGAACATGACGTTGAGTGGGGTGGGAGGGAAGCCGATGTACCGCCCTCGGTCCCAGATGGCGCTGGGCGCAGCGACTCGAATCAGGTCATCGCCCATCAACGCGACGAGGTCGCGCGTGATCTCCGGATCCCGATCGTGGAAGCGGTGCGCCCCGCGGTCGTAAAGATGCTCGCCGCAGCGCAGCGTGCGGCACATGCCGCCCAGCTCCGAGGAGCCTTCCAGGAGAACGAACGGCAAGCCGGCCCGATGCGCGTAAAACGCGACTCCCAGCCCTGCCGGTCCCCCTCCCAGAATGGTGAGGTCGGCTTCGAAGGGGCCACGACGATTCCCGGTGGAGTTCGTCATCACGTGTCATCGAATCATATTTGACGGTCCTCACGAAGCCACGCTTGACCGAGGCTCGCCTTTTCGCGTTCGAATCGCGCCGGGCGCACCATCCTCCGCGGCGGGGTTCCTGCCCCACCGAGTCGGCGGAGAAGGTGGAATGCTCGCGGAGGAGAGATGTCCGACCGGCCCGCGCTCGAGATCGTCCGGCTCGCCGAACGCCCGCAGCATCTCGACGCCGTCGCGCGCTGGGTGTGGGAGCAGTGGCGCGACCACTCGGGTCTTTCGCTGGATCAGACGAAAGTCCGGCTCCTCGACCCCGCCGACTGCCCGCCGACGCTACTCGCGGAGGAAGGCGACGCCCCCGTCGGGGTGCTCGGGTTCCAACGCTTCGTGAGGGTGCCCGGCGAGCCCGCGTCCCTCTTCATCGATGCGTTGTTCGTACCGGAGGCGCTGCGCGGAAGGGGCATCGGCGGGGCGCTCGTTCGCGAAGGCGTCGAGCGCGCCCGGGACTTCGCGCCGGACCTCTTCGTCTACACGTCGCGGCGAGACTGGTATCAGCGGCACGGCTGGTCGCTCCTGAAAGTCGATCCCGTGTCCGGGCTGTTCGTCCTGATTCGCGCCACCTGACGTTGCGGATCGAGGGCCCCTGAACCTCAGCGGGTCCGGGGCTCTCAGCTGCGCGCCAGCGGCTGGCGAGCGGTCATCCACCGCACCACCTCGTCGGCGGCGAGCGGCGGGCTGACGAAGTTCCCCTGTGCGAGATCGCAGCCGAGCTCGACGAGCCTGTTCCAGACCGCCTCGCTTTCGACGCCCTCCGCGACGGCCCGGCAGCCCAGGTGGTGCGCGAGGTCGATGACGGATCGGACGACGGCTGCGTTGGCCTCGTGCGACTCCATGCCCGTGACGAACGACCGGTCGATCTTGATTTCGTCGACCGGGAGCTGCTTGAGCGTTCGCAGCGACAGGGACCCCACCCCGAAGTCGTCGATCGCGAGGCGCACGCCGGCCGAGCGCAGCTCCGCCAGCGTCGAGAGCGCGTGCAGGGGCTCGGCCGTGACGCTCTCGGTGATCTCGAGCGTCAGCAGGCCGGGCTCGAGCCGGAGCCGCTTGAGCAGCAGGCTCACGCGCTCCGCGAGACCGGTGTCGCGAAGGATCCGGACCGACGCGTTGACGGCGAGGGGCACCGCCGTGCCGGCCGCAAGCCAGTGCCCGCACTGCCGGAGCCCCGTTTCGAGGACCCAGTCGGTCAGCTCGCGGATCAGGCCGATCCGCTCGGCGCCCGAGATGAATTCGTCGGGCAGCACGAGGCCCCGCACCGGATGCCGCCACCGCACGAGAGCCTCGACGCGGGCGAGCCGGCCCGTCCGCAGGTCGACTTCGGGCTGATAGACGAGGAAGAACTCGCCCGCCTGAAGCCCGTGGCGCAGCTCCTCCAGAAGGACGAGCCGGCTCCGGGTGAACGCGTCCTCGGTCTCGGAGTACACGGCGTATCCGTTGCTCGATCGCTTGGCCGCGTACATGGCCACGTCCGCGGCCCGGAGGAGTATGGACCCGTCGGTCCCGTGCTCGGGGCTCAACGCGATGCCGATCGACGCCGAGATCTCGAGCGTGTGGTTGTCGACGACGAACGGGGTTTCGAGAGTCTCGAGAATCTTCTCGGCCGTGCGGCCGGCGTCCGCCCGCCCGCCCGCCGCCGGGAGCAGAACGACGAACTCGTCGCCCCCGTAGCGCGCGACCGTGTCCACGGACCGGAGGACCGCCCGCAGCCGCGGCCCGACCTCGGTCAGGAGAGTGTCGCCGACCGGGTGGCCGTACGTGTCGTTGATCTCCTTGAACCCATCGAGGTCGATCAACAGGACCGCCAGCGAACCGCCCTCCCGCCGCGCCCCCCGCAGGGTCTGCTCGAGCCGGTCGAGCAGGAGCAGCCGGTTGGGTAGGCCCGTCAGGGCGTCGTGGACCGCCTGATGCTCGAGCTCGGCCAGGTGCTGCCGCCGTTCGCTGACGTCCCGCAGGATGCCGACCCAGTACGTCGCCCCGAGTCCCCGTCCGCGCACGGGCATGACCTGCATTTCGACCGCCAGGTCGGATCCGTCCTTGCGCTTCAACGACACTTCCCGCTGGAATCCTTCGCCGACGGCAAAGGCCCGCCTGGCCGCCCCCATCGCCTCCCCCGGCGAGACGCTCAGTATCTCGAAGGGCTCGTCCAGGTATTCCGCGCGCGTCAGCCCGGTCATTCGGAGAAACCCGTCGTTGGCGAACGCGATGCGCGGCCGCGACGGCGTGACGCCTCCCGTCAGGATGACGACCGCTTCGGCGGCGCTGTCGACGGCCGATTCCAGCAGCGCGGCGAATTGCGTCACGCGCCGGCGCTCGGAGACCTCGGCCGCCAGCGCCGCCGTCGTCAACGCCACGACGGCAGAAAAGGCCTGGAGAAGGAGGAGCGACTCGTTGAAGTCGGCCCGGTGGAAGGGGCCGGTCCCGCGTAGAGTGCCGGCGATCGCAACCGCCGCCAGCAGCAGGTTCGCGAGCGCGGCCTCGCGGATGCCGAGCCGGAACGCGATCGTGACGAGCAGCGGAAGACACAGAAACTCGAGCGGGAGCGCCGCGGCCGGCGAGGGAATCAGGCCTGCGAAGACGACCAGGCCGACGGCCGCGACGCCGGAGAGCAGAAGCGCGGCTTCGAGCCGCTCCCTCGAATCGTGGGTAGCCGCGGGCTGCGGCGCCCAGGTCAGAAGGACCGGCGTCACGAGCAGCGCGCCCGACGCGTCGCCCAGCCACCAGGTCAGCCAGATCGGCGCGAAGTCGCTCCAGCGAGCGAGGCCGCCGAGGCCGAGGCTCACGGGGCCCAACGAGGCGCTGATCATCGTGGCGACCATCGCGAGCCCCGCGAACCGGAAAATGTCGCGGGGTCTTTCGAAGGCGTGACGGCCGCTCGCGTACCGGTTGACCAGCCAGGCGCCCACGACAGCTTCGAGCGTGTTGCCGAGGGCGATTCCGAGGGATGGCACGACGGCGCCCGAGATCCATGCGTTGGCCACGAATGCGCCCACCAGGATCCCCGGCCAGACGCCATAGCCGAGCAGCAGGAGCGCCGCCAGGGCGATGCCGGTCGGCGGCCACACCGGTGTGGCGCTCGGGTGCAGAAACGCGACGGACAGCCCGAGCTTCGCCGCGGCGACGTAAACTGCAGCGAGAGCCGCGAGAACGGCAAGGCGGGAGGTGAGTCGGTTGGTCACTATTGGTCGAATTCTCCCACACCGCCGAAGACTCGGCCCTCCCCGCGGCGGCGGGAGTCGTGTGTCGCACGTCACTTCGAGACGATCCGTCCCGGGCCGTGGATGGAATGCTTCGCGGCCGTCCCCGGGTTAGCCCTTCGGCAAGGAGGTGAGGCGATGAGGAGACTTCTCTATCTGGCGGTGCTCGGCTTCGCATTGGCCGCGAGCGTTTCGGCAGCCGAGATCCACGGGACGGTCAGCGAGAACGGCAAGCCCCTCGGCAAGGGCGTGGCCCTGAAGCTCGACTGCGGCGGCACGACGGCCTCCGGGTCGACCGACGACTTCGGCGGGTACAGCCTCAAGGTCGCGGCGAGCGGTCAGTGCAAGTTGTCGATCGACTACAAGGGCGGGACCGCCTCGCTCGGCGTCGCCGTCTTCGACAAGCCGAGCCGCTACGACCTCGAAGTCAAGGAAGAGGCCGGGAAGATCTCGCTCACGCGCAAGTGATGGCCGACAAGCGCGACGCCTGGGACAAAGCCGCGATCCTGCTGCATCCCGTCGGCGGGCTGCTGACGGCCCTCGCCGTCGCGGTGCTCGGCTTCTGGACCTCCTCGTACCTGCGCGAGCGCGAGCACCGGGACGCGGAGCTGCGCGAGCGGATGCAGACGGCCGACACCAACGCCCGCCTCTATTCCGAGCTCATCAGCCGGCGCGAGGAGTCCGAGAGCGCGCTCCGCAAGGACATGTTCACCTCGATCATCAGCTCCTTCCTCGGCGCCGGGCCGCAGACGCTCGACCAGAAGCTCCTGAACCTGGAGCTTCTCGTCTACAACTTCCACGAGTCGCTGAACCTGAAGCCGCTCTTCCTCCACATCGAGCGCCAGGCGCGGCAGAGCGCGGAGCGCCGCGAGTACCTCGCGCGGCTCGAGCGCGTGGCCGAAGAGGTCGCCAAGAAGCAGATGCTCGTCATCGAGGAGGGCGGGGGGACCTTCGACGCCACCGTGAACACGAAGACGCTCGCCTTCCCGTCGCCCGACGGCGACGGCGAGATCCCTTTCATCGCCAGGGACCTCGTCGTGGACGGCATCAAGCGCAACTTCCGGCTCGAGGTCCTCGGCGTGAACACCGAGCTCGAGCAGCTGCAGCTGCGCATCACCGTCCGGACCGAGGAGGGTGGCCGGGCCGACACGACGGCGACCGAGTTCTGGCTCGGCCACTTCGACTTCCCGATGATCGACAACATCCGCCTTCCGCACGACCAGCGGCTGGCGGTCGTCCTGAACGCTTTCGATCCGGGAAGCGGCCTGGCGGACGTGACGGTCGCTTACTTCCCGGGCAAGTACGCGGGGCTGCGCGAGAAGCCGTACTACGACGAGGTGCTCGCCAAGCTCCTCGCCGCCAACCGGACCGCCGCGGCTCCGACGCCTTCTCCCTGATCCGCGAGGGGCGGGAGTAACCCCCGCCTTACTGCATCAGGCAGGGCGGATCGACGCCGAGAAGCGCCTGGGCGAGCTCGCCCCGCAGCGAGAGCAGCCGGACGCGTTCCAGCAGCGAGCTCAGGCTCGCCCGGGCCGCCTCCTCGTCCGCGTCCGCCAGCTCCATCTCCCGCTCGTCGAGATCCGAGGGCTCGCTCCGCCCTTCGCGCACGAGCATCTCCTCGGCGCTCCGGGTCTGGCTGGCGATCCCGCGCGCGCGGCGAGACAGGCTCTTCTCGGCCAGCGAACGGGCCACGGCGGCCTCCGCCCGGCGCACCGCCAGCTCGATATCGCTCTCGCGCGTGCGCAGGTCCGCCTCCGCCCGCTCGAGGCGCGCGCGGGCCCGGCGCTCCCCGTCCGTGAACCGGCCGCCGGTCCACAGCGGCAGGGCGACCGAAACGCCGACCGCCACGTTGTCCGGCGTGAACGTCAGGTAGTACTTGTCGTAGTCGTTGAACTTGGCGAGGCGCTGGTACGTCGCCGACGCTTCGATCGTCGGCACCCAGCGCTTGGACTCGAGGCTCGCCGACTGGCTCAGGAGCTCCACTTCGCGGGACAGCGACCGGAGCTCCGGGTCCTTCGACATCACGACGGTGAGGTTCTGGGTCTGCTGAAGCTCCGGCACGACGCCGTCCGGATCGCCGGCCAGGCGGAGCGGCGCGCTGCCCGGCCAGCCGATGAGGCGCTTCAGCTCGAGCTCCGAGAGGTCCCGGTCCGACTCCGCGTTCAGGAGCTTCTGCCGCGCGCGCGCCGCCTGGAGCGTGGCTCGCTCCACGTCGAGCTCGGAGCGGCGGCCCTCGTCGAAGAGCGCCGTGACGCGCCCGGCCATCGCCTCGGCGGCTTCGAGCCGGCGGCGCGCCGCGTCGACCTGCTCGCCGTCCAGAAACGTCCGCGCGTAGGCCGCGACGGTCGACTCGATCGTGGCGCGGCACGACTGCTCGAGCGACGCGTCGAGCGCGGACGCGTCGGCCTGGGCGACGAGGGTCGCCGAGCGCCGGCCGACGTTGTAGATCGTCTGGCGGATCTCGACGGCGGCGATCGCGGGGACCTGTCCCGCCACCGTTCCGGGCAGGCCGTACGTGTAGCCCGGCGTCGTTCGGAAGGCCGCGTAGGGGTTGAACGCGTCCTTCGCGAGGTCCGCGGACGCGGTGCCCTCCTCGCGCGCCGCCCGCGCCGCCGCGAGCGAGGGCGCCCGCTCGAGCGCCAGCTCGACGGCGTGGCGCAGCGTCAGGGGCTCGGGGCCCGGCGCCTGGGCGAGGGCCGCCAGCGGAGCCGCGAGCAGGACGAGACAGGAGCGAACGATCGACTTATTCATGATGAAGCGCCTCCGAGGGGTTCAAGCTCGATGCACGGTACGCCGGTACCGCGCCGAAAACGACTGCGACGGCACAGGAGAAGAGAAACGCGAGCACGGCCGAAAGAAGGGAGACTTTGACGTCGATGCCCTTGACGAGCAGCCGCGACAGGTACGGCAGCCCGACGCCGATCGCCACGCCGATCGACGCGCCCGCGACGCCGAGCGACAGCGCCTCGAAGAGGAACTGCCCCAGGATGTCCCGCCGTCGAGCGCCGACCGACATCCGGACGCCGATCTCGCGCGTCCGCTGCTCGACGGACGCGAGCAGGATGTTCATGATCCCCACGCCCCCGACGACGACCGAAACCGCCGCGGCGAGAATGAAGACGACGATGAGCGCGACCGAGATCGCGCGGGCCAGCCGCACCACCGTCGTCATGCTCTCGACCTCGTACACGGACCCGGCGCGGTGGCGCTCGCGCAGGATCTCCTGGACGGCCTCGACCGCGGCCGGCAGGGCCTCGAAGTCCCGCGCCTCGGCGAAGAGCGTTTTGAGCTGGCGCACCGGCGTGTAGTACCAGGCCACGGTGATCGGGATGAGGATCGTCTCCGGCACGACCTCGCCCCGGCCGAGCGTGTCGACCGGCTCCTCGAACTCGCCGATGACCTGGAACGTCGTTCCGAGCGTGCGGATGGTCTTGTCCGCCGACTCGTCGCTGGCGAAGAGCTGCTCGTAGAGGTCCCGGTTGACGACGCAGACCCGCGCCCGCTCGAGCGCGTCGTCCTCGTCGATGAAGCGGCCACGCAGGATCCGCATGTTCTTGCGGACCTCGCCGTAGTTGGGCATGACGCCGAGGACCGTCAGCGTCTTCGACTGCGACTGGACGGTCACGTTTCCTCGCAGCGTCACGATCCCGGTCACCCCGGAGAACAGGTCGCTCCGGGCCGCGATCGCCTTGACGTCCGTGTCGGTCATGACGTCGTCGGCGGCGCGCGAAACGCCGGAGGTCACGGTGCCGCGGTAGTTCGCCCAGACGAGGCGGGAGCCGACGCCCTCGATCTGGCGCAGCACGTACTGCCGCCCCGTCAGCCCCAGGCTGACGACGAGGATGATCGCGGCGGTCCCGACGACGAGACCCGCGAGCGTCAGAGATGTCTGCACCGGGTGCTTGCGGAACCGGTCGAGAGCCATGCCGAAGACTTCGCGGTTGAACATGGCGCGGAGCGGTTCGGCCTACCCGCCGCCGGCGCGGACCCGCAGGCCCTCGGTCAGGGCCGTGGAGCCGGGCAGGATGACGGCGTCCTTCTCGGAAAGGCCGGAAACGATCTCGACGTCGTTCAAACCGGACAGGCCGACCTGGACCTCCCTGCGGCGCGCCCGCCCGCCCTCGACAAGGTAGACGTAGCGCTTGTCGCCGGCACGCAGGACCGCGGCCCGGGGCACGACGAGCGTTCCGCTCTTCTCGCCGGCCACGATCTGCACCTCGACGGCGGCGTTGGTCGGGAGCTGCCCCTTCGGGTCGGCCACTTCGCCCAGGACTTCGCCGACGTCGCGGCCGCCGACCTGGGAGAGCCCCGGAGAGACGAACGTGACCCGGCCGTCCCAGCGCTCGCGCGGCAGGCCGTCGAAGGAAAGGATGATGCGCTGACCCTTCGCGACGCGCGGAAGGTCCGGCTGGTCGACGCGGGCGCGCAGCCGACGGTGTTCCGAGTCGACGACGCTCGCCACCACCTGCCCGGCGGACACGGCTTCGCCGACGCGGCGCGGCAATCCATAGACGAGGCCCGCCGACGGCGCGCGGAAGCTCAACGCGCCGACGCGGCGCTCGAGCTCGCCGGCCGACTTCTCGGCGAGCGCGAGGCGCGAGAACGGGCCGTCGAGCCCCGACAGCCGCGTGCGCGCGGCCCTCGCCTTGTCCTCGGCCTGACGAAGGGCCCTCTCGTCGGCTTCGGAGGCCGCGCGGGAGATGGCGCCGGAAGACAGAAGCCGCCCATCCGCCTCGAAAACTTCGCGCCAGTGCTTCTCCTCGCGTTGAAGATCCGCGAGCTCGGCTTCGGCGCTCGCCCGCTCGGCCGCCAGGCGCAGCGCTTCCGAGCGTGCGTCGAGGGCTTTCTGCGAGAGCTCGGCGTTCTCGAGCCTCACGAGGGGCGTGCCCGCTTCCACCCGGTCCCCGTCCCGGGCCTGGATCTCTGCCACCGTCGCGGCCTCCGGCGAACGCAGCTCGCCGCCGGGCGGCGGCTCGAGGGTCCCGTCGCACTGCACCGGCACGACCAGGTCGCCCCGCCTGACCTCGACGACCTGGACGGGCACGCCCCGGGGGCGCGCCAGTGCCATGAGCAGAATGGCGACGAGCAGCAGACCCGCCGCACCCAGCGCCCAGCGCAGGGGACGGCGGCCCGCCGGACTCTCCCCGGGAGTCTCCATCCGGCCAATTGTAAGGGCGTCGTGGGGTACGGGGTCAGGCCTTGATTCTGTACTCCGTCGCGACAATGTAGTTGTGAAGGCGGCCTGCCCGCCTCATTTAGGGGAGAGCACCTTGGCCAGACCCTTGAGGCTCGAGCATCCCGGAGCAATTTGGCACGTGACGAGCCGGGGCAACGAGAAGAGGGAGATATTCCGAGCAGCGGCCGACCGCGTGGAGATGATTGCTCTCCTCGGGGAGACAGTCGTGCGCTACCGATGGGCGCTCCATGCCTACGTCCTCATGTCGAATCACTATCACTTGCTCGTCGAGACGTTGGAGCCCACCCTCTCGCGGGGAATGCACCATCTCAACGGCGTCTACACTCAGCGTCTCAATCGAAAATACGGGCGGGTGGGACACCTCTTTCAAGGTCGATTCCATGGTGTCCTGATCGAGAGGGAGAGTCATCTCTTGGAGGTGGCGCGATACGTGGTGCTGAACCCGGTCCGCGCCGGGCTCGTCGATTCCCCCGAAGCCTGGCGCTGGAGCAGCTATCGCGCAACTGCGGGTCTCGCGCCCGCGCCGGTGTGGCTTCAGGTGGACTGGACTCTGTCGCAGTTCGGGCCACGGCGCGGGGATTCCACGCGCGCATATCGACGCTTCGTGGCCGCCGGCAAGGCGACGGCCCGGCCGTGGGATCGGGTCCAGAATCAAATCTTTCTCGGAGGCGAACGATTTCGCAAGCAGATGCAAGCTCGCACGTCCGAGGTGCCTCTGCCTGACGAGATTCCACGCCGACAGGCTCTCGTCGGTCGGCCGAGTCTTACCTGGATCGTCGAAGCGGCGGAACAGGTGATGCGTTGCCGCTCGGGCGTCGGCAAGGCCGTCGCAGTCAGGGCTCTGATCGCCCACCTGGCCCGGGAAGACGCCGGATCGCCGCTCGCGTCGATCGGTGCCGCACTCAATGTCAAGGCATCCATGGCGTCGCGACTGGCCCGACGCGGGGCGACACTCATGAGCGACTCCCCCGCGTTTCGAAGGAGCGCGGCTCAGGTCCGAGAGCTATGGCTCAGGGCAGAGGGGAAGGGGTCGAGCCAGTACAGAATCAAGGCCTGACCCCAACCACCCGCGGGGTCGGGCGCGGTCCGGGGTTGGCCTGGAGGCTCCGGACCGCAGGTTCGACCGTGACCAGGCCCGCCTTCTGCCGGGAAACCGCGCCCGGCGCGCCCGTAACCGTCAGCCGGACGTCGTAGGTGCCGGCGACCGGGTAGACGTGGACGGGCTCGCGCTCGTCGCTCGTCCCTCCGTCGCCGAACTCCCAGTGCCACGCCGCCGCCGCGGGGACGTTCGAGGCGTCCCGGAACTGGACGCCGACGGGGGCGGGGCCGGACGCCGCCTCCGCCGTGAAGTCGACGACACCGGTCCAGACGATCCGAAAGACACTCGCGCCCCGGTCGGTCGGCGTCGCCGCGCCGAAGTTCTTGTAGAGGTCGGAGAAGTACAGCCCGTCGGGTCCGGCGGCGAGACCGACGGCGGTCCCGCGGCCCGAGCCGAGATACTCGACGAGCGGCAGGGGCCCGCGGACGAGATTGCCCGCACCGTCGAGCACGAATTCGACCACGCGCTTCCCGATGGCCTGCGGGCCGGGGGCGTACGTGGCACCGGATTCCGTGACGAACGCGTGGTCCATGCGGTCCGCCGGGAATCCGCTGCCGCCGAACGTCGAGAGTTGGACGAAGGCGATATTGACCGGAGCGTGCGCCGGCGACCAAAGGTACGCGGCGTAGCTGTGCATGCTCTCGTCCGTGCCGCTCCAGCCGTAGTTGCGGCCCGAGACGATCTTCGCCAGACGGTCCGTGCCCGGTCCATTCTCGACTTCCCAGTGGGCCCCGTCCGCGTCGCGCCAGGCGCCGCCGAAGGGATTGCGCAGGCCGAGGGCGAAGATCAGGTCCGTTGCCGTGAGGCCGTCGGCGGCGTTGTAGAAGGGATTGTCTGCCGGCGCCGAGCCGTCGAGATTGACGCGCAGGATCTTTCCGCGAACCGAGCTCGGGTCCTGGGCCGGGCGCGGTCAGCAGGCCGTCGCCGACGTGCACGTAGAGCTTGCCATCGGGCCCGAAGGAGAGGTTGGACGTCTGGTGCGAGGCCCCCATCGGCTCGTCGGGGAACTGCAGGATCACCGACTGGCTCGCCGCGGTGCGGCCGCCGCTCTCGCTGTGGAGGCGCCGGACTTCCGGGAAGTGGAAGTCGACGACGCCCGGCACCGCGAAGACGGAGCTGACGAAGACGTCCCCCGAAGCGGGATCGACGACGATTCCGGCCAGGCCCTTCTCTCCCGCGCCCGGGAAGCTGCCGACGGGGTCGAAGTTCAGGAGGTTCGAGGCGTAGTCGGAGACCGTGCCGTTTCTCGAGACGACCTTGATCGTGCCGTAGAGCTCGGTGACGTAGAAGAACGGGTCGTCCGGGGCCGCCCCCGGCTCCGGCAGAAACGCGATGTTGACCGGAAGCTGAAAGCCCGTCGCCACGCGCTCGACGCGGAACCCCGGCTGCTTGACCGCCCACGGCACCGGAGGCTCGGTGACCGGCGCGGAAAAGTCCGGCGAGGCCGCCGGGCTGCCGCTGGAAGCATCCGTGAAGGCCCCGCCGCCTTCGGCGATCCAGAAGGCGGCGGTCTGCCCGGAGTCGAGCGAGATCGCCGGAAGGTAGACCTCGCGGTCCTGGCCGCTTCCGTCCGTGAAGGTCACCGTCGAGGGCCCCAGAGCGACCGGCCCGGACCCGGCTTCGCAGACGACACGCAGGGCGCCGTGCGCGGCGACGGCCGCCGGGTTCCTGACGCCGGTTGACCGCTCCGTCGAGACCGTTGAACGCGAGCACCGCCGCCGCCGAGCGCCTCGAGCCGCAGGCTCGAGGCCCGGCTGCCCGCCGGGGGCAGAACGACGTCGTGCCCGGCGTCGTCCCGCCAGCGCGGCGCCGGGATGACGGACGCATCCGACAGAACGAGCGGCTGGATCGCGGTCGCGACCGTCGTCGCGAACGGGCGCACGGCCCACTCGCTCCAGTCCGATCCCGCCGGGGCGGCGTCGCCGAGGAACCGCACGCGGAGGCGATACCGGCTGCCCGGGTTCAGCTGATGGCGCCCCTCGAGCGTGGCCCGTGAACTCTCCGTCGCCCAGGTGCACGTGAACCCGGCCGGCCCCCGTGGCGCACGGAGCCGACCAGACGAGCTCGTCCGATCGGCGGTCCGGATCTCCCAGTCGCTGCAGACGTGGCTCTCGCCGGCCGATCCGGAGAACGGGCCCTGCGACCATGTGAACGTCGTAGGGACTGATGAGCTGGTCGTCGGCGGCGGGCTCCGTGATGACGGGCGTCGAGACGGCGGCCGTGGAGGACCGCGCGACGGTCGAACCGGCGATGGCGGCCGCCGAGGAGGGCCAGGAGGACGAGGTTCTTCATCTCACTCCAGGGTCGCAAGGACTTGCTCGGAACCGACGAGCCCTACGGGCCGGTCGCGGGAGTCCCCGTCCCCGTCAGGACGCGTCCGGGCCTGGCGCCCGTCGTCTTCCCGTCCTTCCAGACCGCCTCGCCGTTGACGACCGTCAGGACGATCCCTTCCGAGAGCTTCCGCGGCTCGGCGAAGGTCGAGCGGTCGATGACGGTCGCCGGATCGAAGAGGACGAGATCGGCCTTCATCCCGGGCGCGATCCGGCCGCGGTCGGCGAGCTTCATCGCGGGACGCGGGAAGCGACGTCATCTTGCGGACCGCCTCCTCGAGCGTGAAGAGGTGCTTCTCGCGCACGTAGCGGCCGAGCACGCGCGGAAACGTCCCGGCGCCGCGCGGGTGGTCGTTGTCGATGCCGCCGTCGGAGGCGACCATGACCCAGGGCTGCTTGTAGAGGACGAGGACGTCCTCCTCCTTCATCGAGTGGCCGATGATGTCGGCGCCGCCCTCCTTGACCATCTTCGAATAGAGCGCGACCGGCGTGATCCCCTCGCTCTTCGCGATCTGCTCGAGCGTCTGGCCGGCGTACGCGGGATGGGCCTTGCAATGCGTGACCGTGATCCGCGAGGGCCCGCCGAGAACGCGGAGCGCCTCGGCTACGCTCGTCGGATTGTCGTACTGCTTGTCCGGGCACGATCACTTCGAGGTTGGAGTGCCAGGCCTCGTAGGGATAGCAGTCGGCCGTCGCGTCGAGACCCTTGGCGCGGGCGGCGTCGAAGAGCGCCACCGTCCGGCGGCGTCTGCCCCCAGACGCCGACGGTCGCGAGCTTGATGTGCGAGATCTCGAGCGGCAGCCCGCCCTTCACGCAGATCTCGATCGCCTCTTCGAAGGCCTCGAACGCTCTTCTCCGCCTCGTCGCGGACGTGCGTCATGTAGAAGCCGCCGAGCGAAGCGGAGGCCTTCGCGAGCGCGACCAGCTCCTGTGTCGACGCGTAGCTGCCGACGTCGTACTCGAGGCCGGAGGAGAGTCCCGCGGCCCCCTCGCGCATGCCCTGCTCGACGAGCGCGGCCATCTTCGCGATCTCCTCCGGCGTGGCCTGCCGCCGGAAGTCCTTGCCCATGACGAGCTCGCGCACGGTCGCGTGACCGACCATCGTCATCACGTTGACCGCGGGAGGCGATTCGCGCCGGGCCTGCAGATACTCGCCGATCGGCCAGGGCGACTCGCCGTCGGGACCGATGACGAGCGTCGTGATGCCCTGCGAGACCTGCGTCTCGCGCGAGCGGCGAGCGTGACGAGGCCGTCCTCCGAGTGGTTGTGGACGTCGATGAACCCGGGCGAGAGCACGAGGCCCTGTGCCGTCGACGACCCGCTCGTCCGGCGTCCGGCGTCAGCTTCCCGACCTCGACGATGCGGTCGCCTTCGATCCGCACGTCCTGAGCGACGAGCGGCTTGCCCGTCCCGTCGGCGACCCGGGCGCCTCGAACCACCCATGCGCCCTCCGCGCCCGCGGAAAGCGCCACCAGACCGAGCGTGCACGCGATTCCCAGCATCTTCATGGTCTTCATAGGGTCAGGCCTTGATTCTGTACTGCGACGGGCTGGAATGGGAGTACAGATTCAAGACCTGACCCCGCCTCAGACGCCGCGGCGGGACATGTCGGCGAGCGCGGCGCGCACCTGCGCGAGGTCGCGGGCATACTGTTTGGGCGGTGCGGTTTTCACGAACTGCTCGAGCGCGACGCGGGCGGTCTTCCAGTCGCCCATCTCGCCGGCGACGCGGCCGATGTTGTAGAGGGCGTCGTACTGCTCGGGGTTGAACTCGACGCATTTCTTCCAGCACTCGATCGCCTTGCGGGAATCGCCGAGCCGCAGCCAGGCCACGCCGAGCGCATTCCACGCGCGGACGTCGCCGCTTGCCGAGAGCGACGGCCTGTTCGAGGTTCTTTCGGGCCTCCTCCGGCTGATCGAGCTTCAGGAGCGCGATTCCCGTGTTCTGGTAGGCGTCCCCGTTGGACGGGTCGATCTCGATGGCCCGCGCGAAGACGGGGAGAGCCTCCTGCGCACGTCCGGCGTCGGCCAGGGCGATGCCGAGCGAGTTGAGCGTCTCGAGCTCGTCGCTTTCGCGGTAGGGCAGCAGAACCGCGAGGGCCTCCTTCGGCCGGCCCATCTCGGAGAGCACCATCGCGCGCTGGCGGTCGACTCTCTCGCCGCCCGCGCCGTTGGCGGAAGCGCTCTCGAAGGCGCGGAGGACTCCCGGGATGTCGCCCTGGCAGCGCAGAACCATGGCCAGGTGCATGTAGCCGAGCTTCATCCGGGGGTTCTCGGCGACGACCTTGCGGGCCATCGGAAGCGCTTCGTCGCACTGGCCGCGCTCGCTCAGGTCCATGATCGTGTGGAGCGCCTGGTCGACGACGATGAGCGTCTTCGGGTCATCCTGCGGACCGTACGTCTCCTTCGTCTCGCCCGATCCCGTCAGATAGCCGAGGCTCCGGAGCTTGGCGGCTTCTTCCGAGCCGACCGTGCCCCTCTCGCGCGGCGCCGCGGGGAGCTCGAGCAGGCGCTTGCGCAGCCGCCGCAGCGCGTCGGGCGCCTCCGGGACCAGATTCTTCGCTTCGGCGGGGTCCGTCGGAAGATCGTAGAGCTCCGGAATCGGCAGATCGATGTACTTGTCTCCACGCGCCGCCAGGCCCCGGAGCGGTGCCCAGCCCCGGTTGAAGGCCGCCGAGAGCGCCTCGAAGTAACTTCCCTCCTCGGCCTCCTTCCGGCCGGCGGGGAGAAGCGACTGACCGGTGAGCTCCTTCGGCTTCGCCTCGCCGACGGCGTCGAGGATCGTCGGGAGAATGTCGATGTGCCGCGCCGGGACGTCGTCTCTGCCGGCCGGCAGGAGCGGAGGGCACCAGGCGAGAAGGGGAACGTGCAGCGTCGACTCGTAGCAGAAGAGTCCGTGGGTCAGCTCTCCGTGATCGCCGCGAGCCTCGCCGTGATCGCCCGTGACGACGAGGAGGGGCGGGGGATCCGACGCGCGCACCGCCTCGAGCAGCGGCGCGAGCGCCGCGTCCGTGTAGGCCACTTCTCCGAGATAGTGGTCGTCCGCGAACCGCCCCTGGAAAGGCTCCGGCGGGTCGTACGGCGCGTGCGGATCGTAGAGGTGCACCCACAGGAACCGGGGCTTGCCTTTCTCGCTCCGATACCACTCGACCGCCGCCTTCACCACGTCCTCGGCGCGCGCCTGCTGGATGGAGAACTCGAACTGCTCGTCGAGGTGCCGGTAGAGCTCGGTGTAGACGTCGAAGTCGTGGCCGAGGCCGTAGCGCGAGTCGAGGACGTAGGCGGCGACGAACGCGCCGGACACGTAGCCCTTCGCCTTGAGCCGCCCGGCCGCCGTCGGGATCTTGGGCGAGAGCCGGAAGCCCGCGTTCTCCCGGACGCCATGCTGGTACGGAAGCTGTCCCGTGAGGATGTTCGCGTGGGACGGAAGGGTGATCACGTTGTGCGCATGGGCCTGGTCGAACACCCGGCCCTCGGCGGCGAACCGGTCGAGGTTCGGCGTGGTGCCGCGGGGATTCCCGTCGAACCCCGTGGCGTCGTATCGGAGCGTGTCGATCGTGATCAGGACGATGTCGCGGGGCGAGCCGGAAACGCGCGCCGGCGCCGCCGTCCGTCCGGACTCCTCCTTGCGGCAGGACGACAGGAGCAGCACGAGGATGGCTCCGACGAGGATTCTGGGGACAGTACGGATCACGCCCGCAGAATAACGAAAGGCCCGTCCGGAATTCCCGGACGGGCCCTCGGAGAAAGCCCGGAAGAGTCTAGAAGGCCATGTTGATTCCGAGCCGCACGATGCGGGGGCTCTGCACCTCGAAGATCTGATTGAAGGTACTGTTCTGGGAGAAGGCCCCGGTCGAGGCCCGGTAGTCGCCGACGCGCTGACCGCGCTGCAGGACCGTGCCGGCGTTGGCGACGTTGAAGAGCTCGGCCGCCGGAGTGACCGAGACGCGGGCCGAGCTGGAACGTCTTGGCCAGGCGCAGGTCGAGCTCGTAGACGTTGTCGACCGGAAGGTGTCCACCTGGTCGATCTGGATCAAGTACCGGTGGCTCACACCGGCGGCGTCGACGGCGCGGGCCCGGACGTAGTACGGATTCGGGTAGCCCTGGCGTCCGAAGAAGTTCACGCCGAGGTTGATCCCCCACGGGCCCTGGTACAGCGCGTTGACGTTGAACTGCCAGTTCGCGTTGATGAAGACGGTTAATCCTTGGAGGAGAAGCCGGTCGCGGGGCAAGAGTCTTGCGGCGACGATCCGCAGTTGGTTCCGCCCCAGAGATTGTTGGGATCCTCGATGGAAGCCGCCTTCAGATGCTGCGTGAAGTTGTTCCAGCCGAAGTTGCCCCGGAACATCCAGTGGTCCGACAATCGCTTGACGACCGAAACGTCGACCCCGTAGTACTTCTGCGTCGCCTGGGGTCGGTTCTTGACCGTGACGCCGACGGGCTCGTCCGGAAGCGTGAGGCTGTAGAACGGCTCGTCGAAGGACAGCGTGAAGCCGTTGGCCGCCGTGGCGGTGCATGGAACCAGCGGAGAGTTTTCGTCGTCCGGATTCGAGAGACAGACGCGTCCTCCCCGCGAGCTCCCACGTCCCGCCGTTGGACCCGTTGGGTATGTTCTCCAGCAGGGAATTCGTCGAACGGTAGCTGAACGTCGCCGACACCGCGAAGTCGTCGGTGAACTGGTGGTCGGCGCCGACCGTGATCTCGTTGGTCTTGGGCGTCTTCAGATTCGGGTCGATGATGTTCGGGACGTTCGGCAGTGTCGCCGGGTCGATGTCGTTGTAGAAACCGTAGAACCCGTTCTCCAGGTCGATCTCGTTGCGCTGCACGATGTGGTCGGCGTTGATGTCGGTCCAGTAGTAGTAGTAGCCGTTGGATATCGGTACGCCGCTTCCGTAGTAGCCGATGAATCCGAGCTGGTCGGCGAACTGCGCGTAGGAGGCCCGTAGCAGCGTGTCCTTCTTCTCCCCGAGGCTGTAGGTCGCGGAGACGCGCGGCTGCCAGTTCGTGAAGTCGAACTGCCAGTCCGGCGACGCCGTGGTAGCTGCACCGCCGGAAGCAGCTCCGGGAACACCGTGTTCTCGAAGGCCGGGCCCGGAAGGTTCTTCGCCTGCTGGCGGTCGTAGCGGACCCCGAGCTGGACCGTCAGGTTCTTCATCGTGATCGTGTCGCCGAGCGTGCCGCTCCAGATCTGGTTCTTGAAGACCGGCCGCACGCCCCGGGAGAGGAGCGCCGTGTTCGACGACGAGTACGCATACTCGCTGCCCACGTTCTGATCGCCGGGCCAGCCCGTGGCCGAGTCGGCGATCTGCTGCCGGTAGTTGAAGCTGAACTTCACCTCGTGGTTCGCCGAGCCCGTGTTGAAGAACTTGGACGACGTCACGTTGGCCTGCTTCTGCGGGTCCTTGGCCCAGTAGTACCGTAGTTGTTGAAGTACTTGGGGTCGACCCAGTAGGCGTCCCTCGACGAGTCCCCGTTGCAGGCGATCTCGAAGGGAACGTTGTTGCAGCCGACCGCGACCCGTTGCCGAGGTCCGTGTAGATCGGGTTTCTGGTAGGCCGCGAAGAACGAGGCGAAGAGATCCGGCCCGAAGACGTGCGAGTCCTCGACCTTGTAGAAGTTGGTCGGGATCGTCAGGTGCGTCGCGGCCAGGAGCGCGCGAGTCGGCCCGAGGTTCGTGTTGAACTGGTCCGGTCGCTCCGCTGGTAGTAGAGCTGCGCCGAGTTCGCGCTGGAGATCTGCCAGTTCAGCTTCGCGCTCCAGGGCTCGAGGTTGACCAACGACGGGGCGGCGAGGCTCGCCGGGGTCCGCGGTCAATGGTTCGTCGAGATCGTCTGGTAGGAGCCGGCGAACCACAGCCACAGCTTGTCCCGGACGATCGGGCCGCCGAAGTCCGCTCCGTAGTCGCGGAGCATTCGCGTGCGGTCGGTCTGGATATCCCTGATCGATCGCTTCCTGCGGCGTGTTGGTCGACTGCCAGTTGCCCGAGGCGTAGGTGAAGCGGCCCGCCCCGTGAAACTCGTTGGTGCCGCGCTTGGTGACGACGTTGATCGTCACGCCGGAGGTCTGCTGCTCGACCACCGACCCGCCGGTCGCGACCTCGACGTCCTGGAAGGTCGAGAAGTCGAAGAACGTGTTGGTGCCGCCGTTCTGGCGCTGGAACGGGTTGCCGTACGTGTTGTCCGTGGTCGTGGCTCCGTCGACCTGGTAGACGACGTTGCCCGAGCCCTTCGTGATGAGTTCGGTCCCCCCGACGCTCGCGCTCTGGTTGCCCCCGACGTTGACCGTGTCGAGCTGGACGCCCGGCACCTGCTGGATGAGCGACCAGACGTCGCGCGAGGTCGGGATCTCCTGGAGCTGCTCGTGCGAGAAGTTCTGCCCGGTCTCGACCTTGCGCGAATCGAGCAGCGGCGTCGCGCTGGTGACCGTCACCGACTCCTGGATCGCCGAGAGCTTCAGCTGGATGTCGACCTGCGTGTTCTTGCCGACCGACACCGACACGTTTTCGCGCGTGACCGTCGTGAAGCCGGGCATGGTGATCGTCACGACGTAGTTGCTGCCGGGAGGAACCTTCAGGAAGCGATAGATGCCGCCCTGTTCGACCGTCGTCGTGACCGGAGCCCTGGGACCGGTCAGCGTGACCGTGCCGCCGGGGACCCCCATCCCCTGCTCATCCGTCACGTCTCCGTAGATGTTGCCCGTGTTGACCTGCGCCGTCGCGTAAAGTCCGAGGCCGGCGAGCGCGACGAACCAGACCAGCACTCGAGCCAGGTAGGACTTCCACATAGACGACCTCCTCAATTGCGAATAGGAAGTTTCGCCGCGTCCCTGGAACCGCTTCGATTCATCGTGCGCGAACGCCTCCGAAATCGAACGAACCCGTCCCGGTGAAAAGTTGCATTTATGCTATCGCGGTTTCTCGCGACGTAAAGCGCGAAACGATCGAAAGATCCGCGGCGGCGAGGATTCAAAATCGCGTACGCGGCGACCGGGTTTCCGGAAGCGGGTGACTTCCGGTCAGGGGGATGCGTTGAGAGCCACTTCGAACGTCCGCGGCCCGGCGAGGTTCGGCGTCCTCGTTCTGGTGCTCGTCCTCGCCGCATGCGCCGCGGCGACGCCGCCGCCCTCTTCCGGCGCCGCCGCGGGGCCGAAGGGAACGCTGCTCATCGTCGGCGGCGGTCCCATCCCCGACGCGATCGTCGAGCGCCTCGTGGCGCTGGCGGGCGGCGCGGGCCGGGCGCGCATCCTGATCTTCCCGATGGCCTCGGAGTACGCGGACTCGGGGGTCGAGATGGCCGAGCACTGCCGCCGGCTCGGCGCCTCGGCCGAGCGCGTCTTCCTGACGCACGCGGAGGCGGACACCGACGCCGCCGCGCGCCGGTTGGACGGCGTCACCGGCATCTGGTTCGGCGGCGGCGACCAGTCGCGACTGACGGCGGCGCTCCTGCACACGAAGGTCGAAGCGGCCATCGCCGCCCGCTACCGCGCCGGGGCGGTCGTCGGCGGCACCTCCGCGGGCGCCGCGGTCATGACGACGCCCATGATCACGGGGGACGAACGGCGCCCGGGAGGGGACCGGCCGCCCGAAAAGGACTCGAGCGACGCCTTCATGACGATCGCGCGCGACAACGTCGTCACCGCGGAGGGTTTCGGCCTTCTCCCGGGAGCGATCGTCGACCAGCATCACGTCCGCCGCCGGCGCAACAACCGCCTGCTCTCGCTCGTCCTCGAGAACCCGGCCCTCGTCGGCGTCGGCATCGACGAATCGACCGCCCTGGAGGTCGGCCCCGACGGGGTCTGGAGGGTCCTCGGCGAGAGCGCCGCCGTCGTCTACGACGCGCGCCGGGCGGCGATCACCGCGAAAGGGTCCCCGGCGCTCGGCGCCACGGGCGTGCGGCTGGATGTCCTCCCGGCGGGAAGCACTTACGACCCGAAGACCGGGGCGGCGGTCCTGGCCGCTCTTAAGCCTTCCTAAATCGGCCGTCTTCCCCAGGGAACGGTCATAGTCTCGGCCGTGGGGGTCCGGCGGACCGGCCGGAAAACGACCATGCGCAAGCTCCTTCTCGGCCTCGGCATCGCTCTCCTCGGGGTCGCCGCTTTCGGCGAAGAGGTCACTCTTCCCGCCGCGGCATCGATCGTGGGAGGCGCGCCCTTCTTCTCCGACGTTCGGGCGTTCAACACCTCCTATTCGACCCCGCTCGACGTCACCGCGCGCTACCGGTGCTTCATCACCTGCACGTCGGTGGGCGCACCCCAGATCCCGTTCACGCTCGCGCCGAGAGAATCGCGCGCGTTCGACAACATGGTGGCGCTGACCTTCCTGGCGCCCAACACCGCGGGCGGCGTCGAGTTCGACCACTCGGGCGAGAGCGATCAGCTCGTCGTGACGAGCCGGCTCTACTCGACGGCGCCGACGCCCACGGTCGGCATGTTCATCCCGGGCCTCAAGAACTCCGAGGCGCACCCGACGACGGTCCTGACCTCGATCCGCAACGGGGGGCCCAACGCGGGCTTCCGCACCAACGTCGGCGTCTTCAACCGCGAAGACTCGGCCGTCGACGTCACCTTCACGATCTTCAACGGCGGCGCCCAGGTCGGCGCGCCGGTGACGCGCTCCGTGCCGGGCCACTCGGGCGCCCAGGTCTCGGGGATTTTCAGCGCCGCGGGCCAGGCGGGTCTCGTGACGGACAACGCGATCGTCGTGGTGACGGCCTCCGGCGAGGTCTTCTCCTACGCGGCCGTCATCGACAACGCCACCACCGACCCGATCTTCGTGCGAGGCGCCGAAGACCGGTCGGCGGCGGCGGTGCCGGGCGGCGTCAGCCGGACCGTCCGCGTGGGCCAGGGCGGGTTCGCCTTTCGCGACGACCAGAGCCAGGCCAGCACGACCCAGATCCAGGTCGGCGACACGGTGACGTGGGTCTGGGAGGGGTCCGATCGCCACGGCGTCAGCTCAGGCAGTTGCACGAGCGGCGGCGGCGGCTATTACGGCGAGGGCGAATCCTGCGACTCGGACGGCAAATTCTCGTCGGGGTCCCACGAAGGCCCCTTTCAGTACACCCACACCTTCACGCAGGCGGGGTCCTTTACCTACTTCTGCCCCGTGCACGGAGCGGCGATGAAGGGACGCGTCATCGTCGGCACGCCGGGGCCGGCGCCGAAGAAAGCTAGCGCCTAGACGCTCAGTCCGCGACCGACAGGATCCGGCGGTTCGCCGCTACGCGGCGGCGCTCCGTCTGTCGCCGATCTCCGACCCGCCGGTCGTGGATGAAGAACTCCGCGGGGTCGAGCTCGGCCGTCTCGGCCGGCAGCGGATGGATCCGGATCGACACGGCGCTCGTCGATTCGGGGCGCGGCACCAGGATCTCGCGAATGAAACCGGATTCGAGGGCGGCCGTCGGGATTCCCAGGACGTCGTTGACGGCGGCGACGATGCGGCGGGCATCGGCCTCGAAGATGGTCTTGGCCAGCGTCCAACCGGCCGCGTTCAGGATCGCGCGTCCCTCGTACGTCCAGGGCTCCGGCTGATGCTGATCCCTGCCCCATCCTGCCATGCGGTCTTCCCTCCTCGAATCGAAGCCTCGCATCCGAAACAGCGCGCCAGGTTCGACAAATGTTAGCACCGAAGCGGCACGTGCCGAAGCCGCGCGTGCATGCCGCGTCATAATCGCGACCGCATGGCTTCCGTCCGCGCGCTCTCCCGGCGCACGCGCCCCTTCCGCGAGTCCGTGATCCGCGAGATGACGCGGCTCCATGCGGAAGTCGGGGGCGTGAATCTTGCGCAAGGGCTTCCCGACTTCGATCCGCCGGACGCGCTCGTGGCCGCGCTGTCGGACGCTCTGGCGAACCCCGCGACGCACCAGTACGGGTTCACGTGGGGCCTGCCCGAGTTTCGCGCGGCCGTCGCGCGGAAGACGGCGCGCGTCAACGGCATCCGGGCCGACCCGGAGACGGAGATCACGATCACCTGCGGCGTTTCGGAAGCGGTCGCGGCCGCGGTCCTCGCGCTGACCGAGCCCGGGGACGAAGCGGTGATCCTCGAGCCCTGGTACGAGAACTACGTGCCGGCCTGCGTCCTGGCCGGGGTCAAGCCGCGGTTCGTCGCGCTCTCCGGCGCGGACTTCCGCCTCGATGCGGCTCGCCTGGCGCGGGCGATCACGGCGCGCACCCGCGTCATCCTCGTCAACACGCCGGCCAACCCCTCGGGGCGCGTCTTCTCGCGCGAGGAGCTCACCGAGATCGCGCGACTCTGCCAGCGCCACGGACTCGTGGCGGTGACCGACGAGATCTACGAGCACATCTGGTTCGACGCCCACCGGCACGTCAGCCTGGGGTCGCTTCCGGGCATGGAGGACCGGACCGTGACGCTTTCCGGCCTCGGGAAGACCTACGCCGTGACCGGCTGGCGCGTGGGCTGGGCGGTCGCGGCGCCGAAGCTCACCGCCCTCGTGCGCAAGGTCCACGACTATCTGACCATCTGCGCGCCGACGCCCTTTCAGGCGGCCGGCGTGGCCGCGCTCGCCCTGCCCGATGCCTACTACGTCGAAATGCGGCGCAAGTACGCCGCGAGGCGGGAGATCCTGCTGTCCGCTCTCACCGCCGCCGGGCTGGAGTTCGCGCAACCCGAGGGCGCGTATTACGTGATGGCCGACGCCGGAAAGCTGGGCTGGAAGGACGACGAGGCCTTCGTCGACTTTCTCGCGCGCCGGGTCGGCGTCACCGCCGTTCCGGGCTCCAGCTTCTACGCCCGGGGCGGCGGGCGGACGAAGGCGCGGTTCAACTTCGCGAAACGCGAAACGACGCTTCGAGAAGCCGCCCGGCGGCTCGGGAAAGCCGACCTCCGAGCCGGCCGACGGACGTAGGCGTCGTCACGGCTAAGGGCATGTCGAAAACGACGACGTGTCCTGCACCGGCGCGAAGGCGGTGCCCAGAGGATTGAAGTAGGTCCCGACCGTCCCGTTCCGGGTGTCGGTGACCCGCAGGGTCGCCTCGACGTTCGTCAGCCCGGCCGCGAAGACCCAGTAGGCGGAGTTGACCGGGCAGGCGTTCAGGACCTTGACCACGACCTCGATGTTGGCGGCACTGAAGAAATAGAAGTAGCCGGCGTCGGCCGTCAATTCGGTTGCGGTCCCGTTGCCGCTGCGGCCGTCGCTGGTCCGGTAGGCGACCGTGACCGAGAAGCGGTCGTCGTTGAGGCACAGCGTCGTCGCGCTCGGCGTGCATCCGGTCGTTCCCTGGCCGACCGTGACGGTCTTCGTCGTGGTGCCGGTTCCGGTCGCGCTCGCCGCGTCGAGCTTCACCGTGTAGGTGCCCGGAGCGGAAAACGTGTGACTCGGGTTTCGAACGATCGACGTGTTCGAGCCCGACGCGGAGTCCCCGAAATTCCAGGTCCACCCGGACGGGGCGCCGGCCGAGGAGTCGGTGAACTGAACCGGAGTGCCGGAGACCGGCGAGGTCGGGGCGAAGGTGAAGCTGGCCGTCGGCGGCACTCCCAGGGGGCCCGTCGTGTAGAGGTACTGGATCGCCTGAACGTCGTCGCTCTGCGGCGAATCGGGTTTGGCCGGCGGAACGACCGAGTGCATCACGGCCTCGTTCCAATCGGTCGACGGGCTGGTGCTGTGCGCGCTCACGTCCTGGTCCGGATGGCCGAGGCCGAGCGTGTGGCCGAGCTCGTGCATGACGGCGGTCCGGAACGTCCTGGCGGAGTAGCCGGTGCTGCAGGTGATCTTGCGCATCGAGACATCGCCGCTCTGCGCGGCGTAATAGTCACCGTCGCCGCGGTACGTGCGCGGGCCCGTCGCGTCGGCGGGGCCACCGAGACCGATGACCCCGCCACCGCAGCCGAGCGCCGTCGTCCAGGCGCTGCCGCCATTGAAATCCTGAAGCGCATCGAGGACGACGCGGACGTTTCCGGCGGCCGCCGGCCCGCTGTAGGCCACGTCCGTCCCGGCGATGCTGCTCCACTGGTCGACGGCGTGCTGGACGTCGCAGACGGAATCCGCGCCGCAGCCCGTCGCGTCGTCGTTGCTCAGGTTCGTCTGCGTTCCCGTGACCTGGATGACGCCGTTGGGAGAGGCGGCGTCGGCCCAGTACCACCGGAAGAGGCAGGGGTCTCCGCCGCCGCAGTCCCCGGGCTCGCGTCCGCCGATGTTGACCCACTTCGGGCGCCGCGCCCCCTCTCCCTTCTCGGACCTCTCGCGCCAGACGATCTCGCCCGGCTCCCGCCCCGCGGCGACCGTCCGCAGGGCCGCGAGAAAGGACTCCGCGTCGCGCGCCGGGACGGCCGCCTTCTCGGCGAGGCCGGCGAGAACGTCGCCGCGATCGGCCGCGCGGAGGTCGTCGCGCGGCGTGAAGACCGACCGGACCGCGAACCGGCGCCCGTCCTCGTCCGCGACGAGGTCGAACTTCGAGAGGCCGAACTCCGCCAGCCGGTACGTCCCGGGCGCTCCGGCCACGCGCTCGAGAAAGAGCACCACCTCGGCGCCGCCCTGGAAGGAGGGAGTTCCCGGCACCCACGCCACGGTGTCGCCGACCTTGCCGCCCGGCAATCGGACGGAGAAGGCCTCCGGCACTCGCCCCTTGATCGTCTCGAGGGTCGCGAGCGTGACGATCGTGAACGGCCGCAGCCGGCCTTCGATCTTCTCCAGGCGGGTTTCCCGCGACACCACCGAGGCGCGCACGATCACGGGGGCGCGGCGCGCCAGATCCGCGTCGGAACCGGGCAGGTACGTCGCGGCTTCGAGCGCGAGAGTGCACAGAAAACCGGCGGCCGCGAAGACGATGCGGCGAACCGGGATGTGGGCGAGCATCTTGGCCTCCGGCCCGAACGGGCCCCGACGAGAGCATACGCTCGGAAGTGCGCGGCGCGAAGCCGGCTAGCGCAGCCCCTCGACGAGGTAGAGCTCCGAGAAGATGGCCTGTGCGCCATACGCGTAGGCCCGGCCGTCCGGCGTCGCGCGCAGCCGCACCAGTGCCAGGGACTGATCGATCGGAATCTGCTTCCACGGGCGCCTCTTGCCGGTTTCGACGTCGAAAAGGTCGACTTTGAGGGGGCGGCTCGACATGTCGTACACGTAGAGGGACCGCGAATCGGCGCTCCATTGCACGGCGCGGTCCTGCGGCGGCACGAGGCCCGGGAGCTCGCGGGGCTCGCCGGACCCGTCCAGAGTGAACACGACGAACTTACCCCGGCCAATGCCGACCGCACGGAGGCCGTCCGGCGAGACAGGACTGACCATGCCCTGGAATCCGACGCCTGGCGGTCCGACGGCGCGGGGCTTGCCGCCGGCGATCTCGGCAACGTAGACGCGGACCGGAGCCTTGCCGTCTCTTGCCGCGAAGACGATGCCCTTGGCATCGGGTGTGAGGGAGCCGGACCCCACGACGAGCCCCTCGAAGTCGAGGTCCCGCGCCTGACCGGCTCCGGTCGGCACGAGCGTGAGACCCCCGCGCCCACCCTTCTCTCGCCTTGCCAGGACCCATTTCTTATCGGGGGAAAGCGCGATCGCTTCGCCCTCTCCAATCCGGATCGCCGGGGCGCCGTCGGTCGTTCGAAGGTAGATCGCGGGGCTGCCGCCCGCCCCCTCGCCGCTCTCGGTGATCAGAATCGTCGTGCCGTCCACGGAGAGATCCGCCGGGGCCGAGCTGTCGAGCCAGGCCAGCTCGACCTCCCCGGATTGGCCGGGAGCAAGCCCGCGAAGCGATCGGATGACGGTGTGATGCCCGAGGAGCACCCGTCCATCGCTCGCGACGTCGTAGAGCTCGAGAGTGCCCGGCACACGCAGGAGCAGTCGAGACTCCCCGGATCTGCGAACGGCCCACAGCGAATCCATTCCCCTGGCCTTCGACGCGGTGAACCAGACCTCCCGGCCGTCGGCGCTCCAACCCGGCACGCCGCGACGCGCTGGTCCAGCCGGAGGAGAGAATCTTCGCCTCACGTCCCTGCCGGTCGACGACGGAGAGCTTGTACTCGCCCTTGTACGAGCCGCTGTCCTCTTCCAGAACGCGATCTCGCGGCCGTCCGGAGAGAAGCGCAGGGTGACGACGTCCTGCGGAACCAGCACTTTGCCGATCGGGAACTCGAGCTGCCGCACGCCTCCCGCACGGCGTACGAATGCGAGCTCCTTGCCGGTCGGGTCCCAGTCCGCGCTCGCCCAGACGACGTCCTCGACGAGCGGCCGAGGCGCGCCACCGGACATGGGAACGACCGCGAGCGTGCCGAGCATCGCCCCACCGTCTGCGACTGAAAGATCGCGAGCTCGCCCGACCGCGAGATGGAGAAGAGATCTCCCGGGAACTCGAACGGCTTTGGACTCGGTGCCTTCGAGCCGGGTCATGAAGAGTTGCGTCTGGCGACTCCCCGTCGGGTATGCGCCGTAGACGACGGTCTGTCCGTCCGGCGCGAAGCGCGCGTTTCCGATGCCTCCGCGCAGAAAGCTCAGGCGCCGGAACGTCGGCGCCGCCGAAGGCGTTGCGCCGAAGCTTCGCGCCGCCCACCAGCCGAAGAGTCCGGCGACTCCGGCCAGGGCGAGCGCCCCGGCGATCCATCGGGGCCGAGAACGCCTCCGCGCCGGCGACGCGAGCAGGGCCTCGCCGCCGCTCGAGGCCTCGGAGATGCGATCCCGCAGGCCCGAGAGATCGCGCGCGAGATCTCGGGTCGCCGCGTAGCGATCCTCCGGGTCCTTCGCCATGCAGCGATCCAGGATCCAGCGCACCGGCAGCGGCAGATCGGGACGGAGCTTGCCCGCGGACTCGGGCTCCTCGCGGATGATCGCCGACATCGTCTCGGCGGCGGTCTTGCGCTGAAACGCCTTCTTCCCGGTCAGCATCTCGTAGAGCATCGAGCCCAGCGAGAACTGATCCGAGCGAAAGTCCAGCGGCTCGCCCGAGGCCTGCTCGGGCGACATGTAGCCGACCGTTCCCATCACCGTGCCCGGCCGCGTCTCGCGGCTGCGCCGAGCGTCGGCATCGCCGAGACCTCGCCCGGAATCCGGCTCGATCAGCTTCGCCAGGCCGAAGTCGAGGATCTTGACGAACCCGTCCTTGGAGACCATGACGTTCTCGGGCTTCAGATCCCGATGCACGATCCCGGCCCCGTGCGCCTTGGCCAGCCCCTCGGCGATCTGCGCGGCGACGTTCAGGATCCTTGCGCACCGGCATCGGCCCGGAGATGGCCAGCTCGCGCAGCGTCTTGCCGTCGACGAGCTCCATCGCGATGAACGTCGTCTCGCCGTCGCGGCCGATCTCGTGGATCGTGACGATGTTCGGGTGGTTCAGCGCCGAGGCCGCGCGCGCCTCCTGCTCGAAGCGCGAGAGCCGCTCCCGGTCCGCGACGGCCTCCGGAAGCACCTTGAGCGCGACCTCGCGGCCCAGGCGCGTGTCCCTCGCCCGGTAGACCTCTCCCATCCCTCCTGCGCCCAGGGGCGCGACGCACCTGGTCGAGCGCCGAGCCGGGAGCGCCACTTCCCGGCCCAGGCGCGAGTCGCGCGCGCGGAAGACCTCTCCCATGCCCCCCGCCCCGAGGGGGGACACGATCTCGTAGGCGGCGAGGCGCTGACCGGCCGAAAGCGTCATGTGGCGTGCTCGGCGGATTCTATGTGTATGGGAAACTCCCGTCCCCGATGGAGACGGTCGAACCTGCCTCGCCACGGCCCCGGCTGACTCCGGGCTTCCTCGGGATCATCGTCTTCAAGTACGTCAAGTGCGCGGCGTTCCTGCTCGTGGGCGGCGTCGTCCTGCGGATCGCTCACGTCTCCGCGCGCTCGGGACCGATGATGATCGCCCGAGCCGTCGGCGTCGAGGAGACCCGGGTGACGATCCGCGACCTGGCGTCGCTCCTCTCGGCCTTCACGCCCGGGCAGGTCCAGGCGCTGGGCCTCGCGGCGATCCTGATCGGCCTGGTGTTCGGCGTCGAAGGCACCTGCCTCGCGCTGCGCATCTGGTGGGCGCCCTACTTCACGATCCTTCTGACGGCGGCGGCGCATCCCCGCGGAGCTCTACGAGATCGCGCGGCGGCCGGAGAGCGTCCGGCGTTACGTGCTGCTGGCGATCAACGTCGCGATCCTCGTCTACCTCTGGAGCCGCCGCAACGAGTTCAGGAGGACGGAGGCGCGCTGACGCCGGGGAACCGCTTCGCCAGCCAGGCCTCGACCTCCTCGGGGTGGTAGCCGAACGGGCCGGGCTTGCCCTTGTAGACGATCGTGCCGGACTCGTCGACGATGTAGAACCGCTCGGGCCAGCCGGCGTAGGCCGCGTTGGCCGGATTCTCGATGGGATCGACGTAGAGCGGGATGTCGTAGCGGAAGCGCTTGACGAAGTCGTTGGCGATGCGCACGCGGTCGTCGAGGCTCGTGGGCTGCGGGTAGCAGACGCCTTCGTCCACGTTGGAGTCCATCTGCCACTCGTCCAGGGGATGCGCTTCCTTGATGTAGAGCGTCACGAAACGGGCTCGTTCGTCGTACTTCTTCCGCATCGCCTGGACGCGCTCGACCGAGCGTCGGAACGGGGGTCAGGTGAAGCTGCCGAAGATCAGGACCGTGGGCTTCCCGCCGAGCTCGCTCGACAGCCGCACGGGCGTCGAGCCGTCGAGCGCGACCAGGGCCACGTCCGGGGCGCGGTCGCCGACCTTGAGCGTTCCCTCTTCGCGCTGGTCGTAGCGCAGCATCCCGATCAGGTTGCGCGGCCCGCCGACCATGTACGTGATGCCGGCGACGGCGAGAACGAGAAGGCCCCCGACGCCGATCAGCACCTTCTTCCAGAGCTTCATGGCTTCTCCAGTCTAGCCGTCCTTCTTCGGCAGGCGGGACTTGGGGATCTTGACGAGGACCGTGTAGAGGGGGTCGACCATCTCGACGACGGGCGCGATCGGCGTTCTGCGAGACGAACTGGTAGGCGTCCAGCATCGTCCAGGCCGGTCTTCTCCATGACCCACTGCACCATGTCCTTGAAGGCGATCCGGGCGGCGTCCTCGAGGGGCCGCGCGGCGCCGAGCGACATCATCCATTCGCCGTTCTCGATGCGCGGCCACGGGGTCTCGCGGCCCTTGATCAGATCGACCGTCAGCTCGACGTTCATCGCGCCTTCGATCGCCGTGCCGATGATCTCGCCGTCGCCCATCGCGTAGTGGCCGTCGCCGAAGGAGAGCAGCGCGCCCGCGACGCGCACGCCGAGATAGACGGTGTTGCCGGCGCGGACCTCCGGGCAGTCCATGTTGCCACCGAAGTTGTCCGGCACGATCGTCGAGCGCGCCTCGCCGTAGGGCGGCGACACGCCGAGGCAGCCGAGGAACGGCGCGAGCGGCACCTCCCACGAGCGCTTCCCGTCGGAGGAGCGTGTGCGGGCCACGCCCCGGGCGCGATCGACCTCGTAGAACCAGACGCGCTCCGGCAGGTCCGGCTGGAGCACCGCGGTGCGGTCGGTGCCGGACAGGGCGCCGAACCCCGGAAACTGCGACGAGATGCCGTAGGCGCGCGCCGGCTCGAGCTTCTCGATCCGGATCGCGAGCGTGTCGCCCGGCTGCGCCCCGTCGACGTAGAAGGGGCCCGTCTGCGGATTGTCGTGGCCGGCCGGCTGGACCTTGCTGGGAAGCTGTCCCGGCTGAGTCACCGCGCCGTCGTAACAGTCCTCCGTCCAGGAGATGATGCGCGTCCCCGGGGCGATGTGGTGCGTCGGGGCCACGCCGCCGAAGGTGTACTTGAGCTCGTCGTGTTTGGGGACGTACCGAAGCGTCGGGGGGTCGGCCGCCGTCGCCGCCGCCGCGCAAAGGAGCCCGATCGAACCGGCTGTGAATCGCATCCCGTACCTCCGTCCCACGCCCGACTAATACCCCTGGAGCAGTGTCGATTCCGTCCGCTTGTAAACGCGGTCGGAGCCGTCCCGGCCCTTGATGAAGAGCTGGCCGTTCTCGATGCGGAACGGGTAGCGGCTCGGCGGCTGTCCGAAGATCGCGACGGTCAGGTCCCCGCCCTCGACCGCGTAGGTTCCGCGCAGGGTCACGATCGGCATCCGGATGAAGAGCTTGCCGCCGGCCGTGAACTGCCGGTAGTTGGTCAGCATGTCGAGAAAGAGCGAGCACCACTGCCCGACGAGCGGCGACGCGCCGGCGACCGGCGCTCCGACGCGATCCGAATAGCCCTGCGCCTCGCCGTCGGCTCCCTTCTCGACGAAACGATCGCCACCCTCGAACTCGACGATCTCGTCGGATTCGCGAACCTGGCCGGTCGCTTCGTCGGTGTAGAACGTGCGCAGCCACTCTCCCTGCACCTCGTACGTCGTGTCGCTCATGGCCGCGGAAATCTGCGTGACGCGGCCGTCGGGCAGGAACTCGAGGATGTTGCCGATCCCGCCCTTGTTTCGGACGGCGGACTCCCACTGTCCCAGCAGCGCGGGCGGCGGAGCGGCCGGCGCCGCCTGAAGAAACGCGACCAGCGCGAGGGCGAGAGGCATCGTCGACACGGCGGCGGGAACATATCCGAGCCCCGCTCGGATGTCACCGGCGGCCCCCGGGCGCTGACAACCGCCGTCAGGTGATCCGGGTCACGCGACGCAACCCCTTGGCTCCCTGCAGTTGAAACACGGAGTTCGCTGGCCCGGTCCTTGCCTTTCCCTGAAGCGTGCAGCTGTCGACAACGGTGAGGAGGCTCTATGAGTGGAAGGGTCCTGCGCGCGATGCTCCTCGGGGTCGCCGCCTCGGCAGCCGCTATGACGGCGGCCGCGGCGACGATCTCGAGCCCCTATCGTCCCAGCGCATCGTCGGGCTTCGCCCTGCGTCGGGCCGTCGCGGGCCAGGAGGCCCTGGACCTGGACCGCGCGGGGCTGGCGGCTCTTCGCGCTGAGACGGGGGAGGTTCGAATCGAGGGCTTCCCGGTCGCCCCGGGAGCGCTCGGCACGCTCGTCCTGACACGCTTCGAAGTCGCGACTCCGGACGCCCGCGTCACGATCTCGGGCCCGGACGGCGAAAAGTCCCTGCCGTTCCCCTCCCTCTCCCACTTCTCGGGGAAGATCGAGGGTGCCTCCGATTCCACCGCCTACCTCTGCGCGCAGGAAGGCTCGCTCGTCGCGTACTTGCGCCTGGAAGACGGAACGCTCGCCTATGTCGGGCCGTCCGATTCGAAGCAGGACTTCGTCGTGAGGACCTCCGACTCTCCGGCCAACGAGATTTCCCTGAGCCAGCCCTGGGTCTGCGGCGCCGACGAGATGCCGGCGGCTCTGACGGCGAAGGCGGAACCGTCCTATCCAGCGCCGCAGGCGGCCCTCGCGGGCGTGAAGCAGGCGGCCGTGCGCGTCGAAACCGACTGGGAGCTGCTGACCAAGTTCAAGGTCCCGGGCTCCAACCCTGCGGTCTATGACCCCAACGCGCTGGCCGCCTGGGTCGCCGCTCTCTACGGCGCGATCAACGTCGTCTACGAGCGCGATCTCGCGCTCCACCTCGCGCTGGCCGAAGTCCACGTCTGGACCGGCGGCGCGGCGAGCGATCCCTACGCGTCGACCACCACGCGGACGCAGCTCGACGAGGTCGGAGACTGGTGGCACGCCAACCGGCCCATGGCGAGCTATCCCCGCGCCATGGTCCACTACCTCTCGGGCAAGGCCGTCTCGGGCGGCATTGCCTGGCTGTCGGTCCTCTGCTCCGGCGACTTCTCCTCGGGCGCCGGGCACTTCGGCGGCGCCTACGGCGTCACGCAGGTTTACGGCACGTACCCGCTCCAGCTCTGGGACCAGTACGCCACCGCTCACGAGATGGGTCACAACGCCGGCTCGCACCACACGCACTGTTACTCGCCGCCCATCGACCACTGTTACGGCAGCGAGACCGGCTGCTACGCCGGCCCGCAGGAAAACCCGGGCGTGGGCAACGGGACGATCATGAGCTATTGCCACCTGCTCGGCTGGAGCTACGTGTCGTTCCGGTTCCACCAGCGCTGCATCGACGAGCAGATGATGCCGGAGATCAACTCGGCGTCCTGTTTGACCGCGGCGTCGACCTTCCTCGATGTTCCGCCGTCCCACCAGTTCTTCGACTACGTCGAGACTCTCGCCGCCAACGGCGTGACGAGCGGGTGCGCGCCGGCCTACTACTGCCCGAACGCGCCCGTGACGCGGGCGCAGATGGCGGTCTTTCTGCTCAAGGCGATGTTCGGCTCCGGGCACGTGCCGCCCACGGCCACCGGGACCGTGTTCGACGACGTCCCGGCCTCCGCGTTCGCCGCCGCCTGGATCGAGGAGCTCGCGAGCCTCGGAGTGACGGCCGGCTGCGGCAGCCAACGTGTATTGCCCGAATTCCACAGTCACCCGCCAGCAGATGGCGGCCTTCCTGCTGAAGGCCAAGTACGGCTCCGGGCACGTGCCTCCGAGTGCCGCCGGCATCTTCGCCGACGTGCCGATGAGCGATGCGGCCGCGCCCTGGATCGAAGAGCTCTACGGAGACGCCATCACCGGCGGCTGCCTGACTGAACCCCCTGCGCTATTGCCCGGCCGATCCCAACACGCGGGGACAGATGGCGGTGTTCCTGGTCAAGACGTTCGGCCTGCAGTAGACCGACGCCCAATAGTCCGGGCGCGCCGGCGCGGGAGGCCTGCGGCCCCGGCCGCGGTGTACGCTTCCAGGCGACCGATGCGGGCCCTGATCCTCGAGGACGACGAGCGCCTGCGCTCCCTGGTCGTGCGCACGCTCTCGCGGGCCGGCCTGGCCTGCGACGAGGCCTCGTCGATCGACGAAGCCGAAGAGCTCCTGGGAGTTCATGCCTACGACCTCCTGGTCCTCGACCGCCGGCTCCCGGACGGCGACGGACTCGACGTCTGCCGCCGCGCTCGGGCCGGAGGCTTTCGCCACTCGATCCTGATGCTGACGGCCATGGATCACGTCGAAGCGGAGATCGAGGGGCTCTCCGACGGCGCGGACGACTACCTCGGCAAGCCCTTCGACCTGGAAGTCCTCGCCGCGCGCGCGAAGGCGCTGCTTCGGCGAAACGAGGTGCGCGCGCCCCGGGAGCTGGTGTCGGGCGAGCTCCGGCTCGACCCCGGCCGCCGCGCCGCGTGGCGCGGACAGGAGCCGCTCTCGCTCACGGCGCGGGAGTTCACCATCCTCGAGCTCCTCATGCGCTCGCCGGGCGCGGTCGTCTCGCGGGAGGAGATCCTGGAGCAGGCCTGGGGCGAGCGCGAGGAGCCCATGTCCAACACCATCGACGTCCTCGTCGGACGCCTGCGCCGGAAGCTCGACCGACCCGGTGGCCCGTCCTCGATCGAGACGGTGCGCGGCGCGGGCTATCGCCTGCGATGAGCTTCCTGCGGTTCCGGCGCGCTCGCACCCGCATCGCCCTGTCGGGGGCCCTCGTCTCGGCGGTCTTTCTGGTCGTCCTGGCCGTCGGCGCACGCACGCTCATCCGCCGCCTCGCCTTCGAAGAAGTCGACGGCGAGCTCGACACGCTCGCCACCGCGATCGGGTCCGACTACGAGCTCCTCGGCCTCGAGGAAACGGAGCGCCAGGCCCTCAAGGCCGGCCTCGAGGCCAACATGTTCGAGTTCCGACTCGAGAACCATTCCGCGATCCTCTTCCACGGCGAGGTCCCGGTCGCTCTCACGGGCGACCTTCTGCGCTCGCTTCCGAGCGTCTCGCTCGCTCCCTATCGGAACCGTCCCGAGAAGCCCTACACGGCCATCGAGCCATACAGCGGCCAGAGTCGCACGTGCCGTTTTCTCGTCACGCCCCTCCAGGGAAAGGCGAAGGGCGCGACCCTCGTCCTCTTCCGGTGGATCGGACCGACCCTCCGGTCGCTGGCCCGGGTCGACCGCGCGCTCGCCGGCATCGTGCTGCTCGGCGTGATCGGAACGGCGCTGATCCTCGCTCTCGCGGTGAGTCGCGCGATCCGCCCCGTCGAGGAGGTCACGCGTCTGGCCGAGGAAGCCGAGGCGACCGATCTTTCCCGGCGAGTCGAGGTGTCCTCGGGCGGCGAGGAGTTCCGGCGGCTCTCGGCCGTGATCAACTCGCTCTTCGACCGACTCGAGCGCGCCTTCCGCGCGCAGCGGCGCCTGACCGCCGACGCCGCCCACGAGCTGAAAACGCCCACGGCCGTGCTCCTCGGCGAAGCCCAGGATGCGCTGCGCCCGGAGGCCACGGAGGCCGAACGCCGCCGGTCGCTCGAGACGATCGCGGAGGTCTCGCGCGGGCTCGCCCGCGAGGTCGACGGGCTGATGCTTCTGGCGCGCGGCGATGCCGCGCCGCCCCGCCCGTGGAGGAGCTCGACCTGCGCGAGGTCGCCGAAGACTCTCTCGCCGCGGCCGCGGCGCTCGGCTCGAGCCGCCGCATCGTCTGCGCCCTTTCTGGCGAAGGCCCGACCCCCGTTCGCGGCGAAAGAGCGGGGCTGTCCCGACTGGTTTCCAACCTCGTCTCCAACGCCGTCGTTTACACCGCTCCCGACACGATGGTCGAGGTCCGGGTCGGAACGCGGGAGGGCCGGCCCTTCGTCGAGGTCGCGGACCACGGCCCGGGCATTCCCCCGGCGGACCGGGGCCGCATCTTCGAGCGCTTCGTGCGACTCGACGGCACCCGCGCGAAACACCCGCACGGCTCGGGCCTGGGCCTGGCGATCGTCGAGCAGGTCGTCGCGGCCCACGGCGCCTGCGATCGAGGTCCGGGAGAACGAAGGCGGCGGAGCGGTATTCCGGGTGACGTTCCCGGCCGCTTGACGAAGGGTTCCCCCGGACCGGGCCCGCGACTCCGCTGCCGTGCCGCCGCGCATGCCCGCGGTCCGGCCGCGTCTTGCCGCGGGCTGGCGGCTGGGAGACACTGGCGCGGATGAGGCGCACGGCCGTGCTCGCCGGCCTTTACGGGAAGGCGCGGCGGACGATCGCCGGCGCGGCACGCCGCCTCCTCGGCCGTCCGCCCTCGGACTGGGCCGGCGCCGACGACGCCGCGGCGGCGGCGCGGAATGCCCCGCCCTTTTCGGACGACAACCGCTACGACGTCGTCTGGCTCGCGCGGGAGAAGTCGGATTCGCTCCCCGGGCGCTCGCGCGCGCTCCTCGAGGGCTACGAGGCGGCGGGTCACCGTGTCTACCGCGTTCCGCCGGGGATGCCGGACGACGGAGGGCTCGCCGCCTCGAAGGCCCTCACCGGCGTCCAATTCCTCGGAGCAACGGCGGTCTTCGTCGAGGATCCGTCGCGGCTCCCGCTCGCGCGCCGTCTGCGGGCCGAGCGCGGGTGGCTCCTCGTCGATGCGACGGGCGTGAAGAACTCTTCACCCGACCTCCCGGATCTCGTGCTCGATCCGACGGCCCCGCCGGAGGACGTCCTGCAGGCCGTGCCGCAGGCCTTCCCGAAAGTTTCCGTCGTCGTCGTGACCCGCGACAACCGGGACGTCAACCGCCTCTGCCTGGGCAGCCTGCGGGCGCGCACCGAGTGGCCGAACTTCGAGGTGATCGTCGTCGACAACGGCTCGACCGACGGGACGCCGGCGTTCCTCGAGGAGACGGCCCGCGGGTGGCCGGCGCTCCGCGTCCTCGCCAACGCCGGGAACCGCGGCTTTGCGGCCGCCGTCAACCAGGGGTTCGCAGCGGCGGGCGGCGCGTTCCTCGTCATGCTCAACAACGACACCGTGGTCACGCGCGGGTGGCTGACCGCGCTGCTGCGGCACCTGCGCGCGAACCCGAAGCTCGGCCTCGTCGGCCCCGTCACGAACGCGATCTCCAACGAGGCGGAGGTGGCCGTCGGCTACCGCGCCCTCGCCGACCTTCCGGCCTGGGCCGCGGGCTTCGTGCGGGAGCACGACGGCGAGACCTTCGAGATGCCGATGCTCGCCTTCTTCTGCACGGCGCTCCGGCGGGAAACGTGGCAGGCGGTCGGGCCTCTCGATGAGCGCTTCGGCGTGGGAATGTTCGAGGACGACGACTACTGTCGTCGCGTGCGGGCCCGGGGGTACGAGATCCGGTGCGCGCGCGATTCCTTCGTCCATCACTGGCAGAAGGCCTCGTTCCGGAAGCTCGGCGAGAAGGCGTACTTCGCGCTCTACGAGGAGAACCGGCGCAAGTACGCGGAGAAGTGGGGCGATGCGCCCGCCCCGGCTTCCGCGCGGGGCGCGGAACCCGGCCGCCATGCCGGCCAACTCCGGGCCCTCCTCGGACGGCCGGAGTCGCGGGGCACCGTCCTCTTTCTGCCGTCGATCGGGTGGAGCATCGACCTGTTTCAGCGCCCGCACCACCTCGCCCGGGCCTTTGCCCGCGCGGGCTGGACAGCGATCTTCGACTGCTCCAACGCGCAGGACAGGGTCGACGGCTTCCAGGAGATCGAGCCGAACCTCTTTCTCTACCGGGGCCCGGCGCGGGTCCTCGAGCGCATCCCGGACCCGCTGCTCTGGAGCTTCCCCTACAACTACGGCAACGTCGACCGATTCGGGCGCGACGCGCGGATCGTCTACGACTGGATCGACGACCTGTCGGTCTTCCCGTACGACCGCGCGCTCCTCGAAAGGAACCACGCGAAGGCGCTCGCGGAAGCGACCGTCGTCGCCGCGGTCGCCCGCCGACTGCACCAGGAAGCCCTCGCCCGGCGGAGCGACGCGCTGTATCTGCCCAACGGCGTCGAGTACGAACGCTTCGCCGCGGTGGCGGCGCCTCCCTCCGGCGACCGCGACCTCGAGCCCCTGCTGGCGGCCGGACGCCCGATCGCCGGCTACTACGGGGCGCTCGCCGAGTGGTTCGACTACGCGCTTCTCGACGCGGCGGCGCGCCGGCGGCCGGACTGGAGCTTTCTCCTGATCGGGCCGATGTACGACCGGAGCCTCCGGGGCAAGCCGATGTTGAAGCGCGAGAACGTCCGCTGGATCGGTCCCCGCGACTATCACCGGCTCCCGGGATACCTCGCGCTCTTCGACGTGGCGACGATCCCCTTCCAGATCAACCCGATCACGACGGCGACCTCGCCCCTGAAGCTCTACGAGTACTTCGCGGGCGGCAAGCCCGTCGTCACGACACCGATGCCCGAGTGCGCGGCGTTCCCGGAGGTCGTCATCGCTCCCGACGCGGAGGCCTTCGCCGCGGCCCTCGACCCGGCGCGCGAGCGGGGGCGCGATCCGAAGTTCCGCGACCGCCTGCGCGTGCTCGGGCGCGAGAACTCCTGGGACGCGCGGGTGTCGGCGGCCGTTGCGGCACTCGAGGCAAAGGCCGAAGCGCGAGCGCCCGTGCGAACACGGTAGCGGTCCGCCCTGCCCGGCCCGCCCGGGCGGCTCTACGGCGAGGCGAGTGCGGTGGCCGTGGGCGGGGCGCTCTGCCCGGCCTCGACGCGGACGGAGGTCGCGACCTTCTTGCCTTCCCGCGCCAGGTAGCGGACGGACACGGCTTGCCCCGGCGCGAGCGGGGGGCCCGAAAGATGCGTCGCGCCGGTCAGGACGAGCGCGGCGTCTTCTCCGGCTGCCGTCCTCACGACGAACGAGCGGTGCGGGATCACCGAGACGACACGGCCTTCGACTGCGCGGCCATGGCTCCTGGCCTTCGGTGTCGGCGTGGGCCTGGCCGCGGGAGCGGCGCCGAGCGCGGCGAGGGCCAGGGCCAGCATGACTCCGGGAACCCGCCTCATCGAAAGGTACTCTAGGCCGCAGGACGTGAACGCCGCGTGAACGAGAAACCGAGCTCCGGCGGCCCTCGTGCCGCCTTCGTCGCGGCAGTTTCCGCAGCGGCCGCCGCCCTGGCGGGGCTCTTCTTTCACGCCGGGTTTCGCGGCGTCCTGTACGACTCGTACCACTACTTCGTCCTGTCGCAGATCGTCTCGACCGAGGGCCCGGGGAACCTCTTTTCCCGGGTGCGCGGCTATGGCTATCCCCTCTTTGCGGCCGCCGCCACGGGATTCACCGCTCCGTCGGCGGAGACGACGCGGGCGCTCGCCGCCGCGGCGCAGGTGCTCATCTACCTCGCGACGTCCTGCTACGCGGCTCGTGTCGCGGAGCGGCTCTTCGGCTCGCGCCGCTTCTTCCTGGCGATCTACGCCGTGATGGCGTTGAATCCGATCGTGCTCATCCGGGCGACCGAGCTTCTCTCCGACGCGCTGTCGGCCTCGCTGGTCGGCCTCTCGCTCTTCGTTTCCCTCGAGCCGGACCACGCCTCGCGCCGCGCCTTCCTCGCGTTCCTCGCGGCCGGGCTCGCCGTGGCCGTGCGCCCGGCCAATCTGGCGCTGCTGCCCGCGCTCGCGATCCTCTGGCTCCTGCGCGGGCGGCAATACCGTCAGCCTGTCGTCCGGAACCTCGCGCTCGGCGGCGCCGCCGTCGTTCTCACGCTGCTGCCGCAACTCCACGGCAACGTCAAGGCGTACGGCGAATGGTCGCCGCTTCCCGCCGGGAATCTCTACCGGGAGCAGGTGCGCTGGGGCACCGGGATCCTGAAGTACGCGACGCTCGTCGTTCCGGGACAGGAGCCGAACCTCGTCTACGGCAATCCGCTCCGCCCGGAAGGCGTCGCCGGACCGCGGGAGTTTCTGCGGCAACGGCCCCTGGCGTACCTGAAGACTCTCGGGGCCCACGCCTTCGCCTTCGTCGACCAGGACCTTCCCTTCACGTACATCGTCGAACCCGCGGCCGGCCTACCGGTGGCCGCTGTCGCTCGTCGAACTACGCGTTCCTCTTTCTTTCCGGGATGGGCCTGACGGTCCTGCTTCTACGCGAACGGACGACCCCCGCGGGGCTCTACGGGGCCGGGGCGGCCCTGCTCGGTCTCGCCCTCTTCGCGGTCTATCTCCCGGTCGCCGTCGAGAACCGATTCTCGCTTCCGCTCTACGTGCTTCTCCCGCCGGCCGCGGTCTACGGCGTCGCGTGGCTATCGGAACGCCGGTCGGGAACGATCGTGGCCCTGGCGATCGCCGGAGGCGGGTTCATCGGGGCCTGCGTCCAGATCTCGATCTGGCTGACCAAACAGGCGCCGTATCTCGCCGGCCGCTAGGAGGCCAGCCGCCCGGCATAGACTCCCGTCCCATGAAAAAGTTGCTGTGGCTCCTGGCGCTCCCCCTGGGCGTGCTCGCCCTCGCTCCGTCGGAAGAACCCCTCGACCTGTTGATCGCCGGCGGCCGCGTGGTCGACGGGAGCGGAGCGCCGTGGTTTGCCGCGGACGTCGGCGTGCGGGGCGGGAAGATCGTGGCGGTCGGCGCTCTGGCCGGGCGGCCGGCGAAGCGGACGATCGACGCGAAGGGGATGCTCGTCACGCCCGGCTTCATCGACCTGCTCGGACAGTCGGAGTACAACGTGCTCGTCGACAAGCGCGCGGCCTCGAAGATCACGCAGGGCATCACGACCGAGGTCACCGGCGAGGGCGCCTCGATCGCGCCGGTCAACGACGCGATGCTCGCCGAGGCGAAGGACATCTACGCCCGCTACGGGTATACGCCCGAGTTCCGGACGATCGCCGGGTTCTACGAGACCCTCGAGAAGCGGGGCACCGCGATCAACCTCGGCACCTTCGTGGGCGCGGGGACGCTGCGCGACTTCGTCATCGGCAAGGCCGACCGGCGGGCCACGCCCGAGGAATTGAAGCGCATGTGCGACCTCGTCGACCAGGCGATGCGCGAAGGAGCCCTGGGCGTGTCTTCCTCGCTCCAGTACGTCCCGGACATGTACAACTCGACCGACGAGCTCATCGCGATGGCGAAGGTGGCGGCGCGCTACGGCGGCGCGTACTTCACGCACCAGCGCTCCGAGGGCAACGCCATCGACAGCTCGCTCGACGAGGTCTTCCGGATCGCGAAGGAAGCCCCCATCCGGAGCCAGATCTGGCACCTGAAGACGGCCTACAAGCCCAACTGGGGCAAGATGCCGGCGGTCCTGGCCCGGATCGAGGCGGCGCGCGCCGAGGGCATCGACGTCGCGGCCAACCAGTACCCCTGGACGGCCGGCTCGAACGGCCTCGACGCGTGCCTCCCGCCGTGGATCCGCGAAGGCGGGCGCGACGCGTTGTTGAAGCGCCTCGCCGACCCGAAGCTGCGCGAGAAGGCCAAGAAGGACATGCTCGAGGAGACGAGCCAGTGGTCCAACCAGTACCTGGGGGCCGGCGGCCCGGACCGCGTGCTCATCGCCTCGGTCGTCAACCCGAAGCTGAAGTCGTACGAGGGCAAGACCGTCGCGCAGATGGCGGCCGAGGAGAAGAAGGATCCGCGCGACGCGCTGATCGACCTCGTCATCGCCGACCGGGCCAACATCGCCTGCATCATCTTCATGATGGACGAGAAGGACGTGCGGCACGGCGCTCGCGAGCCCGATCGTGGCCTTCTGCACCGACTCGCCGGCCGGCGCGACCGACGGCATCTTCTCGGAGGAGAAGTCCCACCCGCGCGGCTGGGCATCCTCCGCCCGCATCCTCGGCTACTACGTCCGCGACGAGAAGGTCCTCCGCCTCGAGGAGGCAGTGCGCAAGATGACGTCGTTTCCGGCGGAGGCCGCCGGCCTCCAGGGCCGGGGCCTCGTCAAGGAAGGGTTCGCCGCGGACCTCGTGGTCGTCGACATGGCGAAGGTCAAGGACCTGGCGACCTACGAAGAGCCGCGCGTGTACAGCTCGGGGTTCCCGTACGTCGCGGTCAACGGCGTGCTCGTCGTCGACGGCGGAAAGATCACGGGGGCGGCGCCGGGCAAGGCGCTGCGCGGAGCGGGGTACCGGGCGCCGTAAGCCATGTCGATCGCACCGGGATCGCGCATCGGCCGATACGTCGTCGTGCGCGCCCTGGGCGCGGGTGGCATGGGTGAGGTCTGGCTGGCGCGCGACGAAACGCTCGGCCGAAGCGTCGCCGTAAAGGCCCTCCCTTTCGAATTCGAACGGGACCCCGAGCGCCGTGCTCGCTGGGAGCGGGAAGCGAGGCTTCTGGCATCGCTCAACCACCCCAACATCGCGACCGTTTACGGCATCGAGCCGACCGAAGGCTCGCACGTGCTCGCGCTCGAGCTCGTCGAGGGGCAGACCCTCGACGAACGGCTGACCGAAGGACCCTTGCCGGGCCGTGAGGCGCTGGATGTTTTCCGCCAGATCGCGGCGGCGCTCGAGGCTGCGCACGAGGCCGGGATCATCCATCGCGACTTGAAGCCGGCCAACATCAAGATCACTCCCGAGGGGCGGGTCAAGGTGCTCGACTTCGGCCTGGCCAAGTCGGTCGCGACCCAACCCGGCGGAGGCGACTCGCTCACCTGGACCGAGGAGGCGACCGAGGCGGGCGTCGTCCTCGGAACGGCCGCTTACATGAGCCCCGAGCAGGCCCGGGGACGCGAAGTCGACCGGAGGACCGATGTCTGGGCCTTCGGCTGCACGTTCTTCGAGGCGCTCTCGGGCAGGACGGCGTTTCGCGGAGCGACGCCGTCGGACACGCTCGCCCGAATCCTGGAGCGCGAACCGGACTGGCAGGCGCTGCCGGAAGGGATGCCGCCTCTCGTGCGTCAGCTCCTGCGGCGCTGCCTCCGAAAGGAAGCCTCCGAGCGACTTCGCGACATGAGAGACGCCCGCCTGCTGATCGAGGAGGCGATTGCCGAGTCGAGCGCGCCTCAGTTTCCGGTCCCGGTGTCGTCGGCCGGAGGGGCGCCTCCGCGAGCGCGGCGACGCCTGGTCTGGACTGTCGTGGGTTTCGTGCTCGGCGCCGCGGCCGCGGTGCTCGCCTCGCGACTGCTGACGGCGAAGCGGACGGGGGAAGAGGCGGCGGCTCCCGAGCGCCCGCTCGTGCGATTCGCGCTGGCAGCTGCCGCCCGGCCTCGGCCTCACCCTCTACAACAGCGCCTCCGTGGCGCTTTCCCAGGACGGGAAGCGTCTCGCCTTCGCCGCGCAGGGGATCCACGAGAGCGGCGTCTTCATTCGCTCGCTCGACACTCTCGAAGCCGCCAGGGTTCCCGGCACCGACGGGGCGCGAAGCCCCTTCTTCTATCCCGGCGATGACTGGATCGGGTTCGAGTCCGGAGGCCGTCTCCAGCGCGTCGCCTCCTCCGGGGGTGCGTCGCAGTTGCTCGGCGAGCTCCCGTATCCCGCGGGCGCGACGGCGCCGGGGTCGGGCGCGTCGGTCGTGTTCGTGCCGACCTGGACGGGCGGTTTGTTCGAGCTCACCAAGTTCGGAACTCCGAGCCGCCGCCTCACGGCTCCGAACCATGCGAAAGGCGAGGGCGCACACATCTGGCCGTCGTCTCTTCCCGACGGTCGAGGACTTCTTTTCGCGATCTGGAGAGGAGGCCGAAGCCAGGACGAGGGAGCGATCGCGGTTCTGCCGCCCGGCGTGAAGGAGCCTCGCATCGTCCTGGAGGGCGGTTACTTTCCAAGATATGCGCGCGGGCAGCTCTTCTTCGTTCGGGGCGGCGACATCATGGCAGCGCCGTTCGACCTCGGGCGTCTTTCCGTGACCGGGCCGGCGGCCCGCGTCGCGTCCGGTGTTCTCGCCGAATCCGGGAGCGGCGCAGCGCAGTACGACGTCTCGCCGACGGGCACGCTCGCCTACGCGCCGGGGGGCGCGCGGTCGCACGCGCGCCGGCTCGTTTGGGTCGATCGCTCGGGAACCGCTCGCGCCGTCGGGGAGACCGTCCGTCCCTACTGCTCGGTGCGCCTCTCGCCGGACGGCCGGCGTCTCGCGCTCTGGACCGAGGAGTCGGAGACGCACTGCTGGACCTACGATCTGGCCCGAGGCTCTCTCTCACGCTTCGGATCGAGCGCCGACGATCACTCGCCCATCTGGGCGCCGGACGGCCGCCGAATTGCCTACGAGTCGGGCCGGGAAGGCGATCCACCAGGTGTTCGTGCTCGCCGACGGCGTCGAGCACCGTGTGACTTCCGGCGAGTACGACCACTATCTCGGCGACTGGTCGCCCGACGGGCGTTGGCTCGTGTACACCGAGTTTCACCCCGAAACGGGCGCGGACCTCTGGGTCGTGGACGCCGAGGGCGCGGGACCGGCGCGCCCGGTCGTCCGCACCCGCTCCTCGGAGCGGGAGCCTGCGATCTCACCCGACGGTGCGGTGGATCGCCTATGCCTCGGACGAGTCCGGCCGGTTCGAAGTGTACGCACAGCCATTCCCCGGCCCGGGCGAACGGATCCAGCTCTCTCCCGACGGAGGCGAGCAACCCGCCTGGTCTCGCGACGGACGCGAGCTCTTCTATCGCAGCGGGAACCGGATGATGGCGCTGGCCGTGCGATCCGGGCAGCACCTCGATGTCGGGCGGCCGAGCGTTCTATTCACCGGCTCGTACCACGACAATCTCGCTCCTTCGCGCAGCTACGACGTGGCTCCGGACGGAGGTTTCCTCATGGCCACCGAGCCGACGGGCGACGAGCTGCCTCGCGAGATCCGCGTCGTGCTCGGGTGGACCCGCGAGCTCGAGAGCCAGGTCCCGCCGCGGTAGGCCTGCGGGCCCCGGGGAGGCAGCGCCAGGCAGCCGCCTATATCAGCGCCGGGTGCTACTCGGCCGGCTCGTCGAGGTCGCCGGAACCGGGGCGCGGGGCGTCCAGGCATCCCTCGAAGCGGGCCTGCTGCTCCGGGGTCAGCGTCGCGACGATCTGCGCCTTGCACCGCGTCGCGCTCCTCGCGAAGCGCGTCCACGGCCGCCTGGACGGCGAGCGCGTCGCTGCCGATGGCGCACGCATCCGGCGGCTGCGGCCTCGAGCGCGGCGCGCAGCGTCTCGCGCGCGGCGTGAACCGCGGCGGCGTCGGCCTCGAGAGCGGGCCGGGCGGCTTCGAGGATCCCGACGATCGCGACCTTCTGCTCCTCGGTCAGGTCGAGGATCGAGAGGCAGGCGCGAAAGTGGTGCCGGCCGGGGCGGCGGGCGTCAGGGGCGTCCTGAGCGAGGCTCGGCACGGCCAGGGCCAGAGTCAAGAAGGCGAGAGCGGTTCGGGCGGCGCAAACGCATGGGGAGGCTCCTTCCTGTCGACGCGGCGCACCATCGCGCCTCGTTGCGTCCGATGACGACAGACGAGCCGGCGGGAGAGGGGTTTACAGGGCTACTCGCCGAGCACCTTCAGTTTGTGCTTCGGCCGGTCGAGGCCGAAGGACCGCACGGCGTGCCGGCGGATGTGCTCCATGGCTTCCTCGATGGAGTCGGTCACGAGGAGCAGGTCGAGGTCCGTGTTGGAGATCGTGCCCGCCGCCACCATCTTCGCGAGCAGGCCCATGAGCGGCCGGTAGTACTCCGTCGACATGAGAACCACCGGGAAGTTCTCGATCTTCTGCGTCTGGATGAGGGTGAGCGCTTCGAAGAGCTCGTCCATCGTGCCGAGCCCGCCCGGCATCACGACGAAGGCATAGGAGTACTTGACGAGCATGACCTTGCGGACGAAGAAGTGCTCGAAGGTCACCGACCGGTCGATCCAGGGGTTCAGCTTCTGCTCCTCGGGAAGCACGATGTTGCAGCCCACCGTGTAGCCTCCGGCCTCCTTGGCGCCCCGGCTGGCCGCCTCCATCACGCCCGGTCCGCCCCCCGTCATGACGGTGAAACCCAGCCGGGCCAGGCCCTCGCCGACTTTGCGGGTGAGCTCGTAATAGGGGTTGCCCTCGTTGGAACCGGGCCGAGCCGAAGACCGTGACGCAGGGCCCGGCAAAGTGAAGTGCCCGAAACCCCTGGATGAACTCCCAGGCGATGCCCAGGACCGAGAGAAACTCCTTGAGCCGCGAGCGCGGCCCTGCGAGAAAGAGTCTCTCGGGAGGCGCGGGGTTGGCCTCGACGGTGCGAGGTCCGTCCTCTGGAGGATCGCCGGCAGTCACTGTCGGATCTTAGCCGCTCCGTCGACCCGCTAGCGAGCCCGTCCCGCTTCTCTAGGCCCAAGAGTGATATCGGCTCGCGGCGCGAAGAGTCTCCCGCCGAAGCGCAGCGGAGGACGCCTCGCGCCGCGGGAGCGAGCGCGGAGCGAGGGGTCAGGCGATCGGTCGAGCCCGCAACCGGGCGAGCCGATCGCCGGTGCGCCCGCAGGCGCAGACCCCGAGCGCAGCGCTCGCGACGGGCTAGCTCGGCGCCGGCGAGCAGCCGAGAGACGGGCCTCGGCGAGCTCGACCCGCGCGCGGATCGCCTCCAGCGTTCCGGCGTCGGCGGACTTCATCGCCTCTTGCGCTTTGGCCAGCTCGCCCTCGGCGGAGGCGGCGTCGACCTCCGAGCCGCGCTCGGCCGAGTCGACGAGCACCGAGACCCGGTCGGAGGAGATCTCGGCAAACCCCACCGAGACCGCGAGGGCCTCGGAACGCCCGGCGCGGCGATACGAGAGGACGCCGGGCTTGAGCAGCGTGATGAGCGGCGTGTGGCCCGGCAGGATTCCGAGGTAACCCTCGGACCCGGGAAGCTCCACCTCGTCCGCTTCGGCCTCGACGGCCTTGCGCTCCGGGGTGACGACGAGAAGCTGGAGAGCCATCCCGGCCTACGCCACCTTCGCCAGCTGCGCGGCCTTCTCGCGGGCCTCTTCGATCGTGCCGACCATGTAGAAGGCCTGCTCCGGCATCTCGTCGCACTTCCCGTCGACGATTTCGCGGAAGCCCTTGATGGTGTCGGCGATCTTGACGTACCGGCCCTCGATTCCGGTGAACTGCTGGGCGACGAAGAAAGGCTGCGAGAGGAAGCGCTGGATCTTGCGGGCACGCGCGACCGTCAGCTTGTCCTCCTCCGAGAGCTCGTCGATGCCGAGGATCGCGATGATGTCCTGGAGGTCCTTGTACTTCTGGAGGATGGCCTGCACGTCGCGGGCGCACTTGTAGTGCTCCGCGCCGACGACGCGCTCGGAGAGGATCGTCGAGGTCGAGGCCAGCGGATCGACCGCCGGGTAGATACCCATCTCGGAGATCGCGCGGGAGAGAACCGTCGTCGCATCCAGGTGCGCGAAGGCCGCGGCCGGCGCCGGGTCCGTCAGGTCGTCGGCGGGCACGTAGATCGCCTGGACCGACGTGATCGAGCCCTTCTTGGTGGACGTGATCCGCTCCTGGAGTTCGCCCATTTCGGTCGCGAGGTTGGGCTGATAGCCGACGGCCGAGGGCATGCGGCCGAGAAGCGCCGAGACCTCGGAGCCGGCCTGCGTGAAGCGGAAGATGTTGTCGATGAAGAGCAGAACGTCCTTGCCCTCGGTGTCGCGGAAGTACTCGGCGACCGTCAGGCCGGTCAGTCCCACGCGCAGGCGCGCGCCCGGGGGCTCGGTCATCTGGCCGTAGATGAGGGCGGCCTTCGACTTGACCGGATCCCCGGGCGTGATGACGCCCGACTCCGTCATCTCGTGGTACAGGTCGTTGCCCTCGCGCGTGCGCTCGCCCACGCCCGAGAAGACCGAGAAGCCGCCGTGGTGCATGGCGACGTTGTTGATGAGCTCCTGGATCATGACCGTCTTGCCGACGCCTGCGCCGCCGAAGAGGCCCGTCTTGCCGCCCTTCGTGTACGGCTCGAGCAGGTCGATGACCTTGATGCCGGTCTCGAACATCTCGACCGAGGTCGCCTGCTCGTCGTAGGCGGGCGGCTCGCGGTGGATCGGCCAGCGCTCCTTGGCCTTGACCGGCCCCAGCCCGTCGATCGGTTCGCCGATGACATTCAGGATGCGGCCGAGCGTCTCGCGCCCGACCGGCACCGAGATCGGCTGCCCGAGGTCGACGGCCTTCATGCCGCGCACCATGCCGTCGGTCGGCTTCATCGAGACGCAGCGGACGACGCTCTCGCCCAGCTGCTGGGCGACCTCGGTGATGACGTCGATCGGCTCGCCCGTCTCCTTGCCGTCGTCCACGATGTGGACGGCGCTGTAGATCGCGGGGAGCTTTCCCGGGGGAAACTCGATGTCGAGCACCGGCCCGATCACCGCGACGACTTTTCCGACGTTCTGTTCTGCCATGGTCTTCTTCTGCCCTTCTACTCCAGCGCCGCGGCGCCCGAGACGATCTCGATCAGTTCCCTGGTGATGCGCGCCTGGCGGGCGCGGTTCAGATTCAGCGTGAGCTTGTCGATCATGTCGCCCGCGTTCTTCGAGGCCGAGTCCATCGCCGTCATCCGGGCGCCCATCTCGGCCGCGGCCGACTCGGCCAGTGCGCGGTAGACCGTGAACTCGAGGTAGCGCGGCAGGAGCCAGGCCAGGATCGAGGGCGCGTCGGGCTCATAGAGGAAGTCGACCGCGGGGCCCACCGGCCCCTTCGAGGTCGCGGCGTCCTCGCGCGAGAGCGGAAGCAGTTTCACGGTTCGCACGACCTGCGACAGGATCGATCGGAACTCGTTGACGACGATGTAGACGGCGTCGACCTTCTCCGCCAGGAACTCCTCGGCGAGAAACGAGGCGACCTCGCGGCCGTCCGCGTACTTCAAGCCGCCGAGGATGCCGGCGAAGGACTTCTCGGTGAAGGGGTACTTGCGCCGCTTCCAGAACTCGACGGCCTTCTTTCCGACCGGCAGCAGCCGCACGTCGGTCCACTCCGGGTGCGCGGCGAGCAGGCTCGCCGTCGCTCGGTTGACGTTCGTGTTGAAGGCGCCGCAGAGGCCGCGATCGCCGGCGACGACCATGACGATGACGCGCTTCTCCGGCCGGACGGCGAGGAGCGGATGCTCGAGGTGCCCCGCCTGCGCCGTGACGGAGGCGAGAACGTCGGAGAGGAGCTTCGCGTAGGGGCGCGCACCGACGACTCGATCCTGGGCCCGGCGGAGCTTGGCCGCCGCGACCATCTTCATGGCCTTGGTGATCTGCTGCGTGCTCTTGACCGAGCGCAGCCGGCGGCGGATGTCGATCAAGGAAGCCATAGATCAGTAAGCGGTAAGCAGCGTAAGCGCGCTACGCGGCAACGGCCGCGGCGTTTTCCTTGACGAAACGGTCCTTGAACTCCTTGATCGCGGCGGACAGGGCCTCCTCGGTCGCCTTCTCGAGCTTTCCTGTCGAGGCGATGGCCGAGAGGACCTCCTTCTTCGAGGACTTCAGGAACGCGTGCAGGCCGGTCTCGAACGCACGGACGGACTCGACCTTGAGCGAGTCCATGAAGCCCTTCGTTCCGGCGTAGATCGAGGCGATCTGGAGCTCGACGTCGATCGGGTCGAACTGTGGCTGCTTGAGGAGCTCCACCATTCGCTGCCCGCGGGCGAGCTGGGCCTGCGAGGCCTTGTCGAGGTCCGAGCCGAACTGAGCGAAGGCCGCGAGGTTCCGGTACTGCGCCAGATCGAGGCGCAGCGTGCCCGCCACCTGCTTCATGGCCTTGATCTGGGCGTTGCCGCCGACGCGCGAAACCGAGATGCCGACGTTGACGGCCGGCCGCACGCCCGAATAGAAGAGGTCGTTCTCGAGGTAGATCTGGCCGTCGGTGATCGAGATGACGTTGGTCGGGATGTAGGCCGAGACGTCGCCGGCCTGCGTCTCGATGATCGGAAGCGACGTCAGCGACCCGCCGCCCTCCTTGTCGGAGAGCTTGGCCGCGCGCTCGAGCAGGCGCGAGTGGAGATAGAAGACGTCGCCCGGGTACGCCTCGCGGCCGGGCGGCCGGCGCAGCAGCAGCGAGATCTCGCGGTAGGCCGCGGCGTGCTTGGAGAGGTCGTCGTAGATCGTGAGCGCGTGCTTCTTGTTGTAGAGGAACCACTCGCCCATCGCGCAGCCCGCGTAGGGGGCGAGGTAGAGCATCGGGGCCGGGTCGGAGGCCGTCGCGGAGACGATGATCGTGTGCGCCATGGCCCCGTTTTCTTCGAGGGTCTTCGCGACCTGCGCGACCGTCGACTTCTTCTGGCCGATGACGACGTAGATGCAGACGACGCCCTTGCCCTTCTGGTTGATGATGGTGTCGAGCGCGATGGCGGTCTTGCCGGTCTGGCGGTCGCCGATGATGAGCTCGCGCTGGCCGCGGCCGATCGGGATCATGGCGTCGATCGCCTTGATTCCGGTCTGCACGGGCTCCTTGACGCCCTGCCGGTCGATGACGCCGGGAGCGATGCGCTCGGTCGGGTACGACTCGGTCGACTTGATCGGCCCCTTGTCGTCGATGGGCCGCCCGAGGGCGTCCACGACGCGGCCGACCAGCGCGGGCCCGACGGGCACCTGGATGATGCGCCGCGTGCGACGGACCTCCTGGCCTTCCTTGACCAGCTGCGCCTCTCCGAGCAGCACGACGCCCACCTGGTCCTGCTCGAGGTTCAGGGCGAGGCCGAAGATGTCGTGGCCGAAGTCCACGAGCTCGCCCGCCATGACCTTGTCGAGGCCGTAGACGCGCGCGATACCGTCGCCGACCGACAGCACCGTGCCGACCTCGGCCACGTCGATCGCCTTTTCGTAGTCGACCAGCTGCTGCTTCAGGATGGCCGTGATTTCGTCCGCTTTGATCTCCATCTCACGCTCCCAACGTCTCGTTCACATGCGCCTGGAACCGCCGGATCGCGGCGGCCACCGATCCGTCGAACACTCGCGATCCCGCCCGTGCCACGAAGCCGCCGAGCAGCTTCGGGTCCAGGTCGATCTGCATCCTCACGGTCTTCCCCGTTCGCTCGGCGATGACTCCCTGGATCGCCTGCTTTTCGCTCTCCGAAATGGCCGCGGGGACCGTGACCCGGACCCGCAGGACCCCGAGGAGCTCGTCGTTCAAGTCGCGCAGGGCCCGGAAGACCGCTCCGGCTTCGAGAAGCCGGCGGTTGCGCAGCATGACCTGGAGAAAGCGGGAGCCGTACTCGTTCATGCCGGTCTTCTTCGCGAGCTCGGCGATCGTCCGGCTCTTGACCTCGCGCGCCACGTTGGGCGCCAGGAGGAACGCGCGCAGCTTCGGGTTGGCTTCGAACGCGCGCGCCATGGCCTCGCCGGCCTCGAGAAAGGCGGCGAAGTCGTAGCCGGGGGGCGCGGCCTCGACGAACGCCCGGGCATAGGGCCGCGTGAACGCGCTCATCGGGGGACCTGCCGGAGCCGTTCGACGCTGTCGTCGACCAGGCGGTGGCGGTCGTCCTCCGTGATCTCCCGGCCGAGGATCTCCTCGGCTTTCCGGGCCGTGAGTTCGGCCGCGGTGCGGCGCAGCTCGGCCTTCGCCTCGGCGAGGCGCCGGGCGATCTCTTCCTGAGCCTCCCGCCCCGCGCGCGCCGCCTCTTCGTCGGCCCGGGTCGCGAGCTCCGCGCGCGCCTGCTGGCCTTCCGCGACTCCCGCCTTGCGGATTTCCTCGATCTCGCGCTCGAGCTTCGCGGTGCGCTCCCGGATGTCGGCCGAGAGGCGCTCCACGTCGGATCGCTGCTTATCGGCTTGCCGGCGGCGCTCCTCGATCTCGTCCTGCCGCTTCCGGAAGGCAGCGCTCATCGGCCGCGCGACGAAGTACACGAGAACGGCGAGGAAGAGAACGAGGTTGGCGACCTGCCAGACCGCCATCGGGATACCGAGAAACGCGGACGCATGTTCTCCTTCTTCGGAGGAGAAGAGGAAAACCGCCGCGAGGATCGCAGGGCTCAAGCGACGAGCCCTCGCCCGAGGATCTTCTCCGCGAGCTCTCGGGCGAGGCTCGATGCCCGATCGGGCAGCTGGCCGGCGAGCTCCGAAGCGCGCGCGGCAATTTCCTTCGCGCCGCGGTCGATTTCCTGGGAGGCCTGGAGGCGCGCCCCGGCGAGCTTCTCGTCGAGGAGCGCGACTCCCTCCTCGCGCAGACCCTCCCGGGTCTTCAACGCCTCGCGCCGCGCAGCCGCGAGTTTCTCTTCGCCGGCGGCGACCGCCCTCTCGAGCGCTTCGAGGCTCTTCGCGTACGCGTTCTGCGCCTCGGCCTCCTCACGTTCGCGCGCCTCGAGAATCCCTTCGAGAGGCACGAAGAGGTACCTCTTCAGGATGACGTAGCTCACCCCGAAGGCGAGGAGCACATAGAGACTGGTCACGTTCGGTAGTTCGATCATGGAGATTCCGGCGACGGAACCGCGGATGAATAACACAGAGAGTCGGGAGTTGGTAGTCGGCCGCCCCCGCTCGTGCGCGGGAGCGAGCCACGCCAGCGCTCGCGGGTGAGTGCGGGAACCGGCAACCCTCGCCGGATCAGCTACTTACGTTGGACCGGCATCTCCAGCAGATTCGGAGCCGCATCCGACGCCATGTCGCACGAACCCTGGAAGAACGCGCCCTCCTCGATCTTCAGGACCGGCGCGTGGAGATCCGCCGTCACGCGCGCGCGCGGGTGAATCTCGATGCGCTCGCTCGCGTGGACCGTGCCCTTCAGCGTGCCGTTGATCGAGACGCGCTCGACGCGGATCTCCGCGTCGACCACGGCCGAGTCGCCGAGGATCAGCTCACTGCCGGACGGGATCGTGCCTTCGAATTTGCCGTCGATGCGAAAGGTCTCTTCGAACGCGAGCTCGCCCTTGAAGTGGCTGCCCTTGTCGAGAAACCCGTTCAGCGTCGCGCCCTCGTTGCGAGGCTTCATGCGTGGCTCCTTTGGGAAGGGAGGATTGCGTCATTGCCATTGGCCCTTCATCAGACTCTCGAACAAGCCGATCAGCTCCTCCTCGGACCCGAAGGAAAGCTCGATCCTGCCGCCGCGGCGCTTTCGGACGATCCGAACCTTCGTCTGCAGGCGGCGAGAGAGCTTCTCCTCGGCGTCGCGGGTGAACGGATCTCGCCGCTTCTCCTTGACGACCCGGTCGCCGGCCGCCAGCTGCGCCGCCCGCTTCTCGGCCTGCCGGACGGAGAGCGCTCGACGGACGATCTCCTCGGCCAGCCGCTCTTGATCGTCGACCGACGCGAGGGCGAGCAGTGCCTTCGCGTGGCCCGCGGAGAGCTCCGAGGAGCGGATCCGGTCCTTGACTGCTGACGATAACTTCAATAATCTCAATGAGTTAGCTACAGTCGCGCGCTCCTTGCCGACGCGCTCGGCGATCTGCTCCTGCGTGAGATGGAACTCCTCGCGCAGGCGCGCGTACGCCTCGGCGGCTTCGAGCGGATTCAGGTCTTCGCGCTGCAGGTTCTCGACGAGGGCGGCTTCGAGAAGGTCCCGATCCGATGCCTTGTCGCGCACCGTGATCGGCACGCGTTCGAGCCCCGCGAGTTTCGCCGCCCGCCACCGGCGCTCCCCTGCGACGATTTCGAACCCCTCGCCCCGCACCACGACCACGATCGGCTGAACGATCCCGATCTCGCGGATGGACTGCGCGAGATCGGCCAGGGCGGCGTCGGAAAAGTCCCGCCTGGGCTGGAAGCGGGAGGGCTTGAGGAGCCCTATCTCGGCCTCCCGGGCGGATGTTCCACGGGGAACGTCGTCCTTGCCGGGTAGCAGCGCCGAGAGCCCTCGGCCGAGCGCCGGTTTCTTGCCCAGGGTCATCGCGCCTCCCGCCGTTTCAGGAACTCCCGGCCGAGGGAAAGATAGGCCTCAGCGCCCTTCGACTTGATGTCGTAGGAGAGAACCGGCTTCCCGAACGAGGGAGCCTCCCCCAGGCGGATGTTTCGCGGAATCACGGTTTCGAAGACCTTGTCGCCGAAGTGCTGGCGGATGTCGTCGACGACCTGCCTTGCGAGGTTAGTCCGCTCGTCGAACATGGTCAAGACGATCCCTTCCATCGCGAGCATCGGATTGAACATGTCCCGCACTCGCTCGACGGTCTCCAGGAGCTCGGTCAAGCCTTCGAGCGCGAAGTACTCGGTCTGGATGGGAACGAGGACCGAGTCGGCCGCGGCCAGGGCATTGACGGTCAGGAGCGACAGCGAAGGGGGGCAGTCGATGATCACGAGATCGTAGCTGCCGCGAACGTCCCCGAGCGCAAACCGAAGCCTCGCCTCCCGATCCGGCTGCTCGACGAGCTCGATCTCGGCCCCGACGAGGTCGCGCCCGGACGGAGCGAGCCAGAGGTTCGCGAAGCTCGTCGACCGGACCGATCCCGCCATCTGACCGGACACGAGGGCGCTGTAGACCGTGAACTCCTCGCGTTTCGAGAAGCCGAGACCGGAGGTGGCGTTGGCCTGCGGATCGAGGTCCACGAGCAAGACGCGCTGGTCGAAGGCCGCCAGCGCCGCCGCGAGGTTGATCGCGGTCGTGGTCTTTCCGACCCCGCCCTTCTGGTTGGCGACCGCGACGATGCGGCTCATGGAGGCGGCGATTATGGCCGGGGTCGGGCGCTGGTCCCAGAGAAAACTGGCGGACGTTCCACGTGGAACGTCCCGGCTCGGCTCATCGCCTCCGAAAGAGTGCGATTCGACGGCGGAGGGAGCCTGGAATCGCAATCGACCCGGCTTCGGAAAAGCCCCCGGTCAGGGCTGCGGCGAGCTCACCCCCGGCCGTCGTCCAGGCCAGCAGCAGGCCGCCCGGCTCGAGCAGTCCGCCCTCGCCGAGCCAGCCAGCGATGTCGCCCAAAGCCCGAGTCGTCGCGGCGCCGAAAGTCTGCCCGCCGACTTCCTCGATGCGACCCTCGAAGACAGCCGCGTTCGAGAGACCGAGGGTCCGTGCGACGTGCCGCAGAAAGGCGCACTTTTTCCCTCGTGGCTCGACGAGCGTCACCTGGAGATCCGGCCGGGCAATGGCGAGGGGAAGCCCGGGGAATCCGGCTCCGGAGCCGATGTCAACAACCCGTTCGCCATGAGCAATTAGGTGATCTGGCAGGAGGGATTCGAGGGTGTGCTGCACGAGCTCCGCGGTCGACAGGTTCCCCGTCAGGTTGATCCTGCGCCGCCACGCATCGAGCTCGGAGAGGTAAGCCGCGAGAGCCGAAACGTGTTTGTCGGGCATCTCGAGCCCGAAGCCGGGCAGAGCGGCTCTCAGAAGCCCCTGGAAGCCCTCAGGGGATAGAGGCGGCTCGCTCCCCGGCTCGGACGACATGCGCCGAGATTATCGCGATGGCGGCGGGCGTCACGCCCGGGATCCGCGAGGCCTCGCCGACAGTTCGGGGCCTCTTCCGAGTGCACTTCTCGACGACCTCGCGCGAAAGCCCCGGGATCGCCTCGTAGCGAAACTCGTCCGGAATCCGCCTCGAATCGAACGGCTTCGAGCGCTCGAGCCTCTCCATCTCGCGGCGGATGTAGCCCTCGTATCGCACCCGGCTCTCGAGATAGCTGAGCTGCTCGCCGGACAGGCCCTCGAAGGCCTCCGGCGCCACCGCCGCAACGTCAGAAATAGATAAGTCGTTTCGTTGCAATAGTTTAAATGCTGACACCGGCGCCTCGACCTCGATTCCCAGCTCCTCGCGGAGCAACGCCCGAGTCCGGGCGCTCGGATTGAAGACCCGCTGACGGAGAGCCTCGGTCGAGCGCTGGAGCCGCTGCTCGCCCTTCATGGCCTCCCGATACTCCTCCTCCCCGATGAGGCCCAGGCGCCGCCCGTGCGGCAGAAGCCGCGGGATCACCGTGTCGACGCCGAGCAGCAGCCGGTACTCGGCGCGCGAGGTGAAGAGCCGGTAGGGCTCCTCGACGCCCTTCTGCGTCAGGTCGTCGACCATCACTGCGGCGTAAGCCTCCGCGCGGTCGAGGACCCACGGCGCGAGCCCGCGCACGGAAAGCGCGGCGTTGACTCCGGCGAGCAGGCCCTGCGCGGCCGCCTCTTCGTAGCCCGACGTCCCGTTGATCTGGCCGCCGAGAAAGAGGCGCGGAACCTCCAGCGCCTCGAGGGACGCCGAGAGCTGTTGCGGAAAGACGAAGTCGTACTCGACCGCGTACCCGGGTCGAATCATCCGCGCGCGCGTCAGGCCCGGGATCTCCGCGAGGATCGCTCGCTGAACTTCCTCCGGCAGGGACGTCGAGAGCCCGTTGATGTAGATCTCGTCGGAGTCGAATCCGTCCGGCTCGAGAAAGATCGTGTGCTCGTCCTTGTCGGCGAACTTGACGACCTTGTCCTCGACCGACGGGCAGTAACGGGGCCCCGTGCCGTGGATCTGGCCCGAGTACATCGGGCTTTCGTGCAGGTGCGCGCGGATCAGCTCGTGGACGCGCGGGTTCGTCGCCGTCAGCCAGCACAGCGCCTGTCGCTGGAGGAGGCTCCGCGTGCGAAACGAGAACGGCACGGGCGGATCGTCGCCGTGTTGCGGGACGCAGGCGTCGTAGTCGACCGAGTCGCGGTGAACGCGCGGCGGCGTGCCCGTCTTGAAGCGCCCGAGCGAAAGACCCAGCCGCGCGAGCGAGCCCGAGAGTCCCTCCGCGGCCGCTTCGCCGACGCGACCGCCGGAGGTCTGGCGCCGGCCGGTGTGCATCAGGCCGTTCAGAAACGTGCCTGTCGTGACGACGACCGCGTCCGCCGCGAAGCGGCGCCCGTCCGCCGCGACGGCGCCCGTGACGCGGCCGCCCTCCGCCGTCAGCTCCTCGGCCATGCCCTCGATGAGTGTCAGGTTCTCCGTGTCTTCGAGCCTCGCGCGCGCGAGCTTCGCGTAGAGCGCCCGATCGCACTGCGCCCGCGGCCCCCAGACGGCCGGCCCGCGCGAGCGGTTGAGAATCCGGAACTGGATCCCGGCCGCGTCGGCGAGGCCTCCCATGACGCCGCCCAGCGCATCGATCTCGCGCACGAGCTGGCCCTTGGCGAGGCCGCCGATGGCCGGGTTGCAGGACATCCGCCCGATCGCGTCCAGGGACCCGGTCAGAAGCGCTGTTTTTCGCCCCATACGAGCGGCCGCATGCGCGGCCTCGATGCCCGCATGCCCGCCCCCGACGACGAGAACCTCGAATTTCACGCGGGGATTCTCTCGCAAAGCGGCACCCGGATGTTCAGCCACCCGGCAGCATCCGTTCGCGGCGCGGGAAGTCTCCCGAGCGAAGCGAGGGAGGAGGCCCGCGCCGCGGGAGCGAAGCGCGAAGCGAAGGGTCAGGACGGCGGTCGAGCCCCTTTGGGCGAGCCGCCGTCCGGTGCGCCGCAGGCGCAGACCCGCAGCGCAGGGCGCAGCGACGTCACTTCCCGATGCAGAACGTCGAGAAGAGGCGGTCGAGCACGTCGTCGGAGGTCGTTTCGCCCGTCAGGTCCGCGAGCGCGTCGAGCGCCGCATGGCAATGCGTGACGGCGTACTCGGGGGAGTCGCCCTGCGCCAGGGCGGCGAGGGTCGCTTCCGCCGACACGCGCGCGCGTTCCACGAGCTCGCGCTGGCGCAGCGACCCCAGCACCTCGGACGTTTCCTCCGTCCGGATGTCCGACGCGATCGCGGCTCCGAGGAGCTCGCGCAGGCGGAGCCCCGCCTGCGCGTCGAGGCCGCACAGCCGTTCGGCGCCTTCGGGAAAGGGCCCGGCCGCGGCGCGATCGGACTTGTTGGCGACGAGGACCCGCGGCTTGTCCGACAGGGCGGCGAGCACGCCGGCGTCCTCGGCGAGAAAGCCCGCCGACGCGTCGAACACGTAGAGCACGGCGTCCGCCCTTGCCGCCTCCTCCCGCGCGCGCTCGACGCCGATCTTCTCGACCAGGTCCTCGCTCTCGCGCAGGCCGGCCGTGTCGACCACGGTGACGGGGACCCCGCGGATGTCGACGAGCGCCTCGAGGGCGTCGCGCGTCGTGCCCGGGATTTCCGTGACGATCGCGCGCGCCGATCCGGCGAGCGCGTTGAAGAGCGTCGACTTGCCGGCGTTGGGCCGGCCGAGGATCGCCACGCGGCAGCCTCCCGCGAGGAGCCTTCCCGTGCGGTAGGTCGCCGCCAGCAATGCGAGCTCGCGCGCGGCCGATTCGAGCCGCGCGATTGCTCCCGGATCGACCTCCTCCCCCACGTCTTCGGCGAAGTCGACGGAGGCCGACAGCCCCGCGGCGGCGCCGAGAAGATCCTCGCGCACGGCCGCGAGGCGCCGCGACAGCCCGCCCTCGAGGCGCCTCGCCGTGAAGCGCGCGGCGGCGGTGGTCTTCGCGTCGATGAGCTCCTGGACGGCCTCGGCGCGGACGAGGTCGATCTTCCCGGAGCGAAATGCGCGCTCGGTGAACTCGCCCGGCCGGGCGGGCCGCGCTCCGGCCGCGACGGCGGCCCCGATCAGCCGCTCGACCACGGCGGGGCTGCCGTGAACCGAGAGCTCCGCCACGTCCTCGCCCGTGAAGGAAGCCGGCGCCGCGAAAAACGTCGCGAGCGACGAGTCGATCGTGTCGCCCGCCGCGTCGCGCACGGCGCACAGGTAGGGACGGCGCGGACGGGGCGTGCCGGGCAGCCCCGGCGCCAGCACGCGCAGGATGCGAAGGACCTCGCGTCCGGAGAGCCGCACCACGGCGATGGCCGAGCGTCCCGCCGGCGTCGCGAGCGCGACGATCGTGTCGAGATGGACGTCGGAGCCGCGCATCGCGAGGCGGCCCTATCCTCGCTTGAGGCGGACCTCCACGCGTTTCAGGAACCCGTCGCCCTCGCTCTGCGTCTCGACCTCCGCGTCTTCCGAGAGCGCCAGGTGCACGAGACGACGCTCCCACGGAGAAAGCGGCGGCAGCAGCTGCGGGCGCCGCGAGCGACGCACCTCCTCGGCCGACTGGCGGGCCAGCTCCTCGAGCGCTTCCTTGCGATGCGCGCGGAACCCGTCCGCGTCGAGCCTCGGATGCACCGGGCGGCCCAGGCGCTTGGCGGCGATGCGCCCGACGAGGACCTCGAGGCCCGTGAGCCCCTCGCCCTTGCTGGCGAGCAGCGGCTCGACGTCGTCGCCGATCAACTCGAAGAGAAGCTCGTCGCCGGCCGCGTCGCGGCGCCGGATCTCGACCAGGAGCCCCGCGGACGACAACAGCTCCGTCAGCGTCGACTCGACGAGCGCGACGGCTTCCGCGTCCGTCGCGCCGGGCGCGTTCTTGTCCCAGGGCTCGCTCGGCGGGGCCGGTCTCGGGGCAGCCTCGAACACCTCCGCCGCGTGGGCCGCCGCTTCGTGCTCCTCCGGCTCGGCCTCCGGTCTCCCGCCTCCCGCCGGCTGCCCCTCCACCTCGATCTCGACGACCTTGCCGCCCCAGAACGACTTCTCGTCCCGGATGACGACGTAGCGGAGCTCCCCGGCGGGCTTTCCGAGGGCGCGCGACGCCCCGGCGATGGCTTCCTCGAGCGTTTTGGCTTCGTACCTCATGGGCGCTTATCGACCTACGCGCGCGCCTGCTTCAGGGCCTTCGGCCCCTTGCCGGGCGGAGCGGGGTCGTCCTCCTTCACGATGCGGTTCATCACGAGCTGCTGCACGATCGTCAGCAGGTTGGAAAACAGCCAGTACAGCACGAGGCCCGAAGGCATGTCCTTCAGGAAGAAGCCCCAGAGGACCGGCATGAACATGAAGATCTTCTTCTGCGCGGGATCGAGCGTCGAGGGCGTCATCGCCTGCTGCGCGTACATCGACGCGATCATCAGGATGACGAGCACGTAGCTCCCGTCGATCGCCGACAGGTCCTTGATCCAGAAAACGAACGGCGCGTGGCGCAACTCGATCGTCTTCGACAGGACGTTGTAGAACGCGACGAGGACGGGCAGCTGCAGGAGGACCGGCAGGCAGCCGCTCATCGGGTTGTAGCCCTCGGTCTGATAGAGAGCCATCAGCTCGGCGTTCATCTTCTGGCGCTGGGCGGCGTCGGTCTTCGCCTTCTTGTACTTGTCGCGGATGGCGTTCATCTTCGGCGCGAGCTTCTGCATCTTCTTCATCGACGTGTAGCTCTTGGCCGTCAGGGGGAAGAGCAGCAGCCGGATGAGAAACGTCACGACGAGGATCGCGACACCCCAGTTGGGAACGACCGCGAACGACTTCTTCATCAGCCACAGGAGCGGCCGGGCGAGGATCCCGTACCAGCCGAAGTCGACGGTGCGCTCGAGCCCCAGGCCGTAGCTCTCGAGGATCGAGACGTCCTTCGGGCCGAAGTAGGCCGAGGCGTCGAGGGTCCCCTGGCCGGAGACCCCCGTCGCGATCTCGAAGCCGGGCTTGCCGTCCGGATGCGGCACGGCGTAGGTGAAGAGCCTCGCCGTCGCGGCCGTCCCCGGGATCAGCGCCTCGAGGAAGTAGTTGTCCTCGATCCCCGCGAACGCCTTCGCGGGAAGCGTCCAGCTCTCCCCCGCCTTCGCCTTGTCCGCGTGAACGAGCTTCAGGCCTTCGGCCGAGGCGACGACGGCCGAGGCCGGCATCACGTACCGCGACTTTTTCTCGTCCTCGGTCGGGTTGCGCAGGCCGGGCCCCAGAAGGACGTCGTAGGGCGGGCCGGCGACGGTGACCTTGACCTCGAAGAGATAGCCCGCCCCGATCCGGATCTCCTTCTCGACGGCGATCGAGGCGTCCGCGTAGCGCAGGCGCAGCACCCGATCCGACTCCTTCTCGACGACGAAGAGCGCGCCGGAGACCGCCTTCGTGGCCGCGGCATCCCGCCCGAAGTCGAGCGAAAGGGCCCGGGGAAGCTCCGGCGGCAGCGCGCGGACGAGGTCGAGCGGCTGGTTCTTCTCGTCCTGGTATTTCGCAAGGACGAAGGAGGTGAGCACCGCGCCGCGATTGGAGAAGCTCGCGGTGAAGAGCTCGTTGCCGACTCTCGTCGTCGTCTCGGCTTCCGCCGCGGCGGGCGGCGGAAGCACCGCGGGGGCGACGGCAGCGGGCCTCGGGGCTTCCGGCGTCCCGGCCGACGCCGTCGGCGCCGTCGCGCCTCCAGCGGTCGCGGCCGGCGTCGGCGACACGGGGACCGGCGGCTTGGCCGGCTTGGGAACCATCCACTCCCAGGCGAGCAGGACCGCGAGCGAGAGCCCGGCGGCGAGGAGGAGTCTCTTTTCCATCTAGGGCACCGGGTCCAGGCCGCCCGGGTGAAACGGGTGGCAGCGCAGGAGCCGGCGCAGGGCGAGCGCGCCGCCGCGCGAGAAGCCGTGCTTCTCGATCGCCTCCCGTGCGTAGGCGGAGCAGGTCGGCTCGAAGCGGCAGGCCCGGGGCAGGAGCGGCGAAAGGAACCGCTTGTAGAAGCCGAGCAGGGCGACTGCGGCGCGCGCCGGCCAGCTCACCGGCGCGGGAGCCGCGAGAGGGCTCGAGTCACGGCGGTTCGATAATCCTCCGCGAGCTCCGGAAATCCCGCTCCCGCCGCCGAGGGCCGAACGTTGACGACCAGGCGCGCCGATCCCTCCGGGAACAAATCGCGCGTGCGGCGGAAGATCTCCCGCAGGCGCCGGCGGACCCGGTTGCGGGTGACGGCGGTTCCCACCCGGCGCGGAACCGAGATCCCGAGGCGCGGTCGGCCGGCCGCGGAGCCGGCGAGAAGGAAGACCTGCACGTGTCGCCCGGAAACGCGCACCCCGGAGGCGTAGCACTCTTCGAATTCCCTGCGTTTGCGGAGGCGGTCGTTCTTCGAGAAGGTCTCGGAGACGACCGGGCCCGAGTTCACACCGAGAGTTTCTTGCGCCCCTTGCGCCGGCGAGCCGAGAGAATGGCGCGACCGGCCCGCGTCCGCATGCGGACCAGAAAACCGTGCGTGCGCTTGCGGCGCCGGTTGTTGGGCTGATAGGTGCGCTTCATAAAGAGGGCGAATGCTAGGTGGAGGGGGGGATTAAGTCAAGCAAAGTCTGGGACGTGGAATCCTCGACCCGTATATACTCCGCGCCCCGGTTCTCCACGGGCCTTCCACAGCTGTGGAAAACTTGTGGAAAAAAGGCTGCGCACGATGACCGAGATTTGGAGCTCCATTCTCAAGCAGATCGAGGGGAAGCTCGATCCCAAGGAGCTCAAGACCTGGTTCGGGCCGACGCGGCAGCTCGACCTGAACTCGTCGGGAGGCTCGCCGGTCCTGACCGTCTCGGTTCCCTCGCGTGTTTTTGCGGAGTGGATCGAGTCGCGCCACGGCGACCTTCTGACGCGCGAAGCAGAGGCCGCGGGATTCACGGGACTCGAGATCCGATTCGAAGCCTCGGCCGATGACGCTCTTCCCCAGCCCGCGCCGGGCGCGGCCGCGCCGCCTCCGGTGCGCGGCCAGGCCGGGAACCCGCGCTTCACGTTCGACACCTTCGTCGTCGGGTCCTCCAACCAGTTCGCGCACGCGGCGGCGCGCGCCGTCGCCGAGTCGCCCTCGCGCTCGTACAACCCGCTCTTCCTCTACGGCGGCGTCGGCCTGGGCAAGACGCACCTCATGCATGCGATCGCGCAGGAAGTCCTCCGGCGCAACCCCGACGCGCGCGTGCTGTACCTCTCCGCCGAGCGGTTCCTCAACGATCTGATCAACGCGCTGCGCTTCGAGCGGATGCACGAGTTCAAGCGGCGCTATCGCGAGCTCGACGTGCTGCTGATGGACGACGTCCAGTTCATCGCCGGCAAGGACTCGACCCAGGAGGAGTTCTTCCACACGTTCAACGCCCTCCACGACGCGCAGAAGCAGATCGTCGTGACCTCGGATGCCCTGCCCAAGGAGATCCCGACGCTCGAAGAGCGGCTGCGCTCGCGGTTCGAATGGGGATTGATCGCCGACATCCAGCCGCCGGACCTCGAAATGAAGGTGGCGATCATCCGCAAGAAGGCGGCCGCGGAGAAGGCCGAAGTCCCCAACGATGTGGCCATGTTCATCGCCGGCACCGTCAAGTCGAACGTCCGGGAGCTCGAGGGGCGCCTGAATCGGGTGATTGCCTTCTCCTCGCTGACCGGGAAGCCGATGTCGGTGGAGCTCGCCCGGGAGACCCTCCGGGACATCGTCGGCAACGAGGAGCACAAGGCCATCCCCTCCGAAATCCTCAAGGCCGTGGCATCCCACTACGGCCTCCGTGTCTCGGACATGAAGGCCAAATCCAACGCCAAACCGGTGGCTTTCCCCCGCCAGGTGGCCATGTACCTGTGCCGGAAGCTGACCGAGCTCTCCTACCCGGAGATCGGGCGGCTCTTCAACGACAAGCACCACTCGACCGTCATGCATTCGGTCGAAAAGATCGAGCGCATGATCGAAGACGACGCCGATTTCCGCAGGGTCGTCGACGGCTTCCTGCAGCCGTACCGTTAGCCCGACGAGGCAGCCCGCGATTTTTCCACCGAGGCGTTTTCCGCATGCCGAGGGCACCTCGCCGAATCACGTCTCCGTGTGGAAGACGTTCCCCGGGCTCCACAGACGGGACATCGATTCTGACCCCATTTTTATTGAGTTTTTTCGATGTTCGCCGATCTTCCTCGCCCCTACGATTGCGGCTAAATGTGATAGACTTTTTTCTCTTTCCGGAGGTGGGAAATCCCCATGGAATTGACGCTGAAAAGGGGCGACTTCTTGAATGAGCTCACGCTCATGCAGGGAGTCGTGGAGAGGAAGAACACGATTCCGATCCTCTCCAACATTCTGCTCCGGGCGGCGGACTCCCATCTCTCCTTCACGTCGACGGACCTCGACCTCACGCTCCTCTCGGAAGCTGAGGCTCAGGTGAAGCGGCCCGGCAGCGTGACGGTTCCGGCCAGGAAACTCTTCGACCTGATCCGCAATCTCCCGGAAGCGGACGTCGTCCTGAAACTTCTCGACAACCACTACCTCGGCGTGACCTGCCAGCGGTCGACCTTCCGGCTGGTGGCGCAGCCTGCGGAGGACTTCCCGACGGTGCCGAAGGTCGAGGCCAAGAAGGGGGTCTCATTCCCCCTGGATCTATGGAAACGGCTGACCCGTAAGGTTTTATACGCAGTTTCGGCCGAGGAGACCAGGTTTCAGCTCATGGGGGCGCTCCTCAAGGATAAGGGGAAGGAGTTCGAGCTCGTGGCGACCGACGGCCACCGGCTCGCCCTGATCGACTTCCCGAAGGAAGACGCGAAGGCGACGGTTCCCAACGTCCTGATTCCCAAGAAGGCCCTGGCCGAGATCCTCAAGATGGACGGCGGGTCGGACGCACGGCTGGAAATCCGGCATTCGGAGAACCACCTGCTCTTCACCGTCGGCAGCCGCCAACTCGTGGCGCGGCTTCTCGACGTCAACTTCCCCGACTACGAGAAGATCCTCGCCAAGTCCAACGACCGCGGCGCCAAGGTTCCGGCCGCGGCGACCCGGGACGCGATCCGCCGCGTTTCGCTCTTTTCCTCCGAGCGTTCCCGCGGCGTGAAGCTTTCGTTCGAGAAGAATCTTCTGACGGTCGCTTCGGCGAGCCAGGAGCTCGGCGAGGGCTCCGAGACCCTGGACGTCGACTTCGATGGCGAGCCGCTCTCGATCGGCCTGAACGCGCAATATCTCCTCGACTTCTTCGAGGAGGCCGAGACGGAAACGGTCCGGCTGGATCTCAAGGACGAGAACACCCAGTGTCTCTGCCAGCCGGAGGGAGGCATCGAGGGCGCCTCCCGGTATCTCTACGTCGTGATGCCGATGCGTCTCTGAACTCTCGAGGTGGGACAAGACCGCTTGCAGCTTTCCGAACTCTCGAACCAGGGCTTCCGCAATCTCTCCTCCGAACCCGTCTTCTTTGGCGGGGGTGTCACTCTGATCACGGGAGAGAACGCGCAGGGCAAGACCAACCTCCTCGAGGCCGCGGCCCTCGTGTGCGGTCAACGCTCGTTTCGCGGGGCGACCTCAGCGGCCATGGCGCGCGACGGCAAACGCTTCTCGATCACCGGCGTCATCGACACGGCGGTGCGCCCGGAGCGCGTCTCGGTGGTCTGGTCGAGCGAAGCGGGCCGCGACTTTCTCCGCGGGGACAAGCCCGCGGCCTTTCGCGAGATCTCGGCTCTCGCGCCGGCGGTCTTTCTGGCGCCCGAGCACCGCGAGCTCCTGACGGGAACGCCTTCGGTCCGCCGGCGGTTTCTCGACCGGCTCGTCCTGGGGCTCAAGCCGGCCGCCGGCGACGATCTGGCTCGCTACGCGATGGCCTTGAAGGAGCGAAACGCGCTGCTCTCCCGCGGCCGGCAGGGCCGGGGGCCGGCGGCTGCGGCGGGAGAGCTCGAAGCCTGGACGGAGGAGTTGTCGGTAGCCGGGGCCGCGGTGCGGCGTCAGCGCCGGGCGGCGCTCGCCCTGTGGGCGGAGGAGTTCGGCGAGCTCGCCCGCGCTGCGGGGAGCGCCTATGCGCAGGTCCGGGCGGACTACTCGGCTTCCGCCGACTCGGTCGAGGCGCTCCGCTCCGCCTGCGAGCGGCTCCTGCCCCTCGAGCGCCGGAGGGGCTACTCGCTCGCCGGCCCGCATCGCGACGATGTCGTTTGGACTCGCGGCGAAAAGCCGCTCGCGCCCGAAGCCTCGACGGGCGAGGTCGCCCGTACGGTCGCCCTGGTCAAGCTCGCGGAGTGGAGAGCCGTGGCGAAGGCCGCGGGACAGCCGCCACTGTTCGCCGCCGACGATTTCGACGCCGGGCTTTCGGAAGGCTGGGTGGAGGACTTCTTCGATGCGCTGCCCGCGGAGGCCGCCGTGCTCCTGACGACGGCCGCGCCGACGGCGCGGTGGGCGCGCCGCGCGGCGGCCGTGCTGGAAATGCGACAGGGCGGCGCGGGGGCGCCGCGAGCGCTCTACGCCGTCCGGGCCTGAACGGAGATCCATGAGCACCGCGTACACCACCGACTCGATCAAGCTGCTGAAGGGGCTCGAGGCCGTCCGCAAGCGTCCCGGCATGTACATCGGGGACACGGACGATCTCTCCGGCCTCCACCACATGGTGTTCGAGCTCGTCGACAACTCGATCGACGAGGCCCAGGTCGGCTACGCCGACCACGTGTCGATCACGATCCACGCCGACAACTCGGTCACCGTCGAAGACAACGGCCGCGGGATCCCGGTGGGGCTCCACAAGGAGCACAAGCGCGAAACGCTCGAGATCATCATGACGGACCTCCACTCGGGCGGGAAGTTCGACGACAACTCCTACAAGGTCTCGGGCGGCCTCCATGGCGTCGGCGTGTCGGTCGTCAACGCCCTTTCGAAGAGGCTCGAGGTCGAGGTCCGCCGCGACGGCAAGGTCTGGGAGCAGGCCTACGAGCAGGGCAAACCGGTGGCTCCGATCAAGGCCGTCGGGACCTCCAAGAAGACGGGCACCAAGGTCACCTTCTGGGCCGATCCGAAGATCTTCTCGGTCACGGAGTTTCACTTCGACAGCCTCTCGCAACGGCTGCGGGAGCTCTCGTTCCTCAACCCGGGCGTGAAGATCTCGATCCTCGACGAGCGGACCGAGAAGAAGCACGACTTCGCCTACGAGGGCGGGATCAAGAGCTTCGTCGAGCACCTGAACAAGACGAAGCAGCCGATCCACGACAAGGTCATCTTCTTCCAGGACGTCAAGAACGGCACCGGCGACCCCAAGCGCGACGCCGACAAGGAGCGCGTCGAAGTGGCCCTGCAGTGGAACGAGGGCTATTCCGAGACGCTCTTCACCTTCACCAACACGATCAACAACCGCGACGGCGGGACGCACCTGGAGGGCTTCAAGACGGCCCTGACGCGCGCTATCCAGAAGTACGCCGAGTCCAACGGCCTGACCAAGGGACTCAAGGAGACGACGCTCTCCGGCGACGACTGCCGGGAGGGTCTGACGGCTGTCATCTCGGTCAAGGTCAAGGACCCGAAATTCTCCTCGCAGACCAAGGACAAGCTCGTCTCCTCGGAGGTCAAGACCTGGGTCCAGCAGGTCGTCTACGAGCGGCTCGGATCCTTCCTCGAAGAGAACCCGCGCGTCGGCAAGAAGATCGTCGAGAAGATCGTGGAATCCGCCCGCGCCCGCGAGGCCGCGCGCAAGGCCCGCGAGCTCGTCCGGCGCAAGGGCGCGCTCGATTCCGGAGCCCTCCCGGGCAAGCTCGCCGACTGCCAGGAGAAGGACCCCGCCTTCTCCGAGATCTTCATCGTCGAGGGCGACTCGGCCGGCGGCTCGGCCAAGATGGGACGCGACCGGCGCTCCCAGGCGATCCTGCCGCTGCGCGGCAAGATCCTCAACGTCGAGAAGGCGAGGCTCGACAAGATGCTCGCTTCCGCCGAGATCCGGACGCTCATCACCGCGCTCGGCGCCGGGATCTCGACCGACTTCGACGCCGCCAAGGTCCGGTACCACAAGATCGTCATCATGACCGACGCCGACGTCGACGGGAGCCACATCCGGACGCTGCTGCTGACCTTCTTCTTCCGGCACATGGCGGCCCTGATCGACAAGGGCTTCCTCTACATCGCCCAGCCTCCCCTCTACAAGGTTGCCGAGGGCAAGAAGGAGACGTACCTCAAGGACGAGAAGGAGATGTCGAAGTTCCTCCTCGGCCGCCTCGGCGAGGACCGCACGCTCTCCTCGGAGATGTCGGGCGGCAGCGTCTCCGGCGCGAAGCTCGCCGGCCTGCTCGAGAAGATGGAGGAGTACCGGACGCACGTCGGCAAGCTGGGGCACAAGGGCGTCCCGGAGGCCCTCGTGCGCGCGCTCCTCGACCGGGGGATGGCGTCGAAGACCGAATTTGCAGAGAAGAAGAAGCTCGAGGACCTCGCGAAGATGGTGCGCGCGTTCGGCGTCGAAAAGGCCGAGGTGGTCGCCGACGAGGAGCACTCGGGCTGGGCGCTCGAGATGACGCGCAAGGTCAACGGCGTGCCGCGCTCGGCGCGCATCGACGCGGCGTTCGTGGGGTCCTTCGAGTTTCGACGCATCAAGGAGACGGCGAAGGCGATCGGCGGCTTCCTCGACGGGCCGTACGTCGTCACGCGCGGGGAGGAGACCGAGAAGCACGAGACGCTCTCCTCCGTCGTCGACGCGGTGTACGAATCGGCCAAGAAGGGCCTCGTCATCAACCGGTACAAGGGCCTCGGCGAGATGAACCCCGAGCAGCTCTGGGACACGACGATGAATCCCGAGACGCGGCGGCTGCTCCAGGTCGCCGTCGAGGACGCGGTCGAGGCCAACGAGGTCTTCTCGGTCCTCATGGGCGACGCCGTGGAGCCGCGGCGGGACTTCATCGAACAGAACGCGCTCAATGTACGGAATCTCGATATTTAGCGTCGTAGGGGCGGCCCGCGCGGCCGCCCTCGGGCGGGGACAAGCCCCGCCCCTACGACCGGACGGACGAGCATGACGACGAACCTGCTGACCCCCGACGAACGAGTCCCCGTCACGATCGAGGACGAGGTCCGCCGCTCGTACCTCGACTACGCGATGTCCGTCATCATCGGGCGGGCGCTGCCCGACGTGCGCGACGGACTCAAGCCCGTCCACCGCCGGTGCCTCTACGGCATGTGGGAGCAGGGCAACCTGCACAACAAGCCCTACCGCAAGTCGGCGCGCATCGTCGGAGACGTCCTCGGCAAGTACCATCCCCACGGCGAGAGCGCGGTCTACGACTCGGTCGTCCGCATGGCGCAGGACTTCTCGCTGCGCTACCCGCTCGTGGACGGGCAGGGCAACTTCGGCTCGGTCGACGGAGACAACGCCGCCGCGATGCGCTACACCGAGGTGCGCCTGACGAAGCTGTCGGCGGAGCTGCTCGGCGACGACATCGACAAGGAAACGGTGGACTGGACGCCCAACTACGACGGCTCCCTCGTCGAGCCGATGGTGCTGCCGGCCAAGTTCCCCAACCTCCTCGTCAACGGGTCGACGGGAATCGCGGTCGGGATGGCGACCAACATTCCGCCGCACAACCTGTCCGAAGTCATCGACGCGACGATCGAGCTGATCAAGCACCCCGACGCCACGCTCGGCCAGCTGATGAGGAAGCTGCCGGGGCCGGACTTCCCCACCGGCGCCTTCATCCACGGGGCCGAGGGCATCCGCGACGCGTACAAGACCGGCCGCGGGACCGTCCAGGTGCGGGCGCGGGCGATGATCGAAAAGGCCGCGCGCGGGGACAAGGAATCGATCGTCGTCACCGAGATCCCCTACCAGGTCAACAAGGCCAAGCTCATCGAGCGCATCGCCGAGCTCGTCAACGAAAAAAAGATCGACGGCGTGGCGGACCTGCGCGACGAGTCGAACCGCGAAGGCATGCGGGTCGTCGTCGAGCTGAAGCGCGGCGAGAACGCCCAGGTCGTTCTCAACAAGCTCTACGCGCTGACGCCCATGCAGTCCTCGTTCGGGATCATCTTCCTCGCGATCGTCGAGAACCAGCCGCGCGTCCTGCCCCTGCACGACCTGCTCCGCCACTTCGTCGACCACCGCAAGGCGGTCGTCATCCGCCGCACCCAGTTCGACCTGAAGAAGGCCGAGGAGCGGGCTCACCTGCTGCGGGGGCTCGCCCTGGCGCTGGCGAACCTCGATCTCGTCATCAAGATCATCCGGTCTTCGAAGGATCCCCAGGAGGCGAAGGCCCGGCTGACGGCCGAAGTCTCGATGACGCGCGCGGCCCTGGAGAAGTTCATCGGCACCTCGCTCGGCGACGAGGGCGGCAAGGGCACCCAGGTCCTGAGACTCGACGAGATCCAGGCCCAGGCGATCCTCGACATGCGCCTGCACCGGCTGACGGGGCTCGAGCGGGAGAAGATCGTCGCCGAGTTCAAGGACGTCCTCGCGTTGATCGCGAAGTTGAAGGAGATCCTCGGCTCCGAAAAGCTCGTCCTCGAGATCATCGTGGACGAGCTCCAGCTGATCAAGAAGCAGTTCGGCGACGAGCGACGCACGGAGATCGTGGCCGAGGCCTCCGACATCGACATCGAGGACCTCATCGTCGAGGAGGACATGGTCATCACCGTGTCCCGCGGCGGCTACATCAAGCGCTCTCCCCTGTCGCTCTACCGCGCGCAACGCCGCGGCGGCAAGGGACGCATCGGCGCCACGACGAAGGAAGAGGACCTGGTCGAGCACTTGTTCGTGGCCTCGACCCACGCTTACGTGCTGGCCTTCACTTCGACCGGCCGCATGCACTGGATCAAGGTCTACGACATCCCGCAACTCGGCCCGGCGACCCGCGGCAAGGCGATCGTCAACCTCCTGAACCTCGGGCCCAACGAGCGGATGGTCGCCATGGCCGCGACCAAGGATTTTCCCGAGGACCGGTACCTGGTCTTCGCGACGAAGAACGGTCTCGTGAAGAAGACCGCGCTGTCGGCCTACTCCAACGTGCGCTCGGGCGGGATCATCGCGATCAACATCGAGAAGGGCGACGAGCTGCTCTCGGTGCGCATCACGGGCGGCGGAAACCAGATCTTCATCGGCACCCGCCAGGGCATGGGCATCCGCTTTCCGGAGACGGACGTTCGGGCGATGGGCCGGGACACGACCGGCGTCATCGGCGTGTCGCTCAAGAAGAAGGACGACGTCGTGGTCGAGATGGACGTCGTGGACGAGAGCGGGCACCTGCTCTCGGTGACCGAGAACGGCTACGGCAAGCGCTCGGGGGTGACCGAGTATCGCCTTCAGGGCCGCGGCGGCTCGGGCGTGATCAACGTCAAGGTGACCGACAAGAACGGCCCCGTCGTGGGGATCAAATCCGTCACCGACGCCGACCAGCTCCTCCTCATCAGCGAACGGGGCCAGCTGATCCGCATCAAGGTCAAGGACATCCGGGAGACCGGCCGCGCCGCCCAGGGCGTCCGCGTCATCAACCTCGACGGAGGCGACCGGCTCGTGGCCATGGCCAAGCTCGCGGAGAGCGACGACGCCGAGGACGAAGCCCAGGCGGCCCTGCCGGTCGAGAAGTCGGCCGAGAAGGCGCCCGGGAAGGCCGAGAGCGTTCCGAAGCCCGGCAAGGGCAAGAAGGGCGAGGCGGACTTCCTCGGGGACGACGAGGACGACGAAGACGACGAGGACTAGGCTATAGGCGCTTGGGGCGGGGCCGAGAAGCTCCCTCGGCTCGGCTCCTGTCTCCCCGGGATCGGCCTCCTATAGAATCCCGCCCCCATGCGATTTTTTCTCGACAGCGGGAGTGCGGACGAGGCCCGCCGCATCAAGGATCTCGGACTGCTCGACGGCGTATGGCTGTCGGCCGCGGCGGCGCTAGCGGCTGGCTCGGAATACCGCAAGGCCGTGCGCGAGCTCGCCTCGATCACCGACGGGCCAGTGCTCGTGGAGCTCTCGGCGGACGACCCGAAGGGCATGTACAAGGAGGCTCGCGAGCTGGCCAAGCTCGGCAAGGACGTCATCGTCCGCGTGCCCCTGAAGCCCGAGGGGTTGCGCGTGGCGCGCCTTCTCGCGCAGGACCAGGTCGCCGTTTGCGCCTCGGGCTGCTATTCGCCGTCGCAGGCCCTGATCGCGGCCAAGGCCAACGTGAGCTACGTCGCGCCGGCCGTCGCGCCCCTCGACGACATCGGGACCATCGGGATGGACCTCGTCGAGCAGATCATCCGCCTGTACGACAACTATGGCTACCAGACCCAGATCGTCGTCGCCGACGCGAAGAATCCGATTCACGTCCTCGACGCGGCCCTGATGGGGGCCGACGTCGTGGCGCTGCCCGGTCCGGTCATCGAGCAGCTCCTCCGGCACCCGCTGTCCGACGACCTGCGCGGCGGGAGGCCGTCGTGAAGGCGTCCGCCGACCGGGTCCTGTACCTGGCGCGCGTGGTCCTGAAGAGCCTCCAGGGGAACCGGAACCTCGAGCAGAAGTCCGACGACGAGACCATACGGCGGGCGGTCGTCCGCGAGCTGACGGACAGCTTCGGAGAGCTCGACGCGATCGAGGAAAAAGTGCGGGCGTCACTGGCAAAGCGGAAGGCGCTTTCGGAGAAAGACCGTGAATTCCAGTTCACGAGAACGCTCGAGGACGAGCTTCGAAAGCGCGGCGCCTGATTTATCTACTGTAGATTTTTCGCAAAGCCAAGATCTCGAGGCGTTTGCAATAGTCAGACTGTATCTACCGATCGACTAGCCAAAGACACGAGCTCAGTCGTACAATTGGCTCGATGGCAGGCCAATTGGATCTGAGCCAGATCACAATCGACCGTGCGGCACCTGTTCCCCTTTCCGAGCAGGTCTATGACGCGATCGAGAGCCGAATCGCCGGCGGGCTGCTTTCGGAGAACAGCCGGCTCCCGACGACACGGGACCTCGCGGCGGCTCTCGGCGTCAACCGGGGCACCGTCCAGACGGCCTACCGTCGGCTCCAGCAGCGCGGCCTGATCGCGGGGCGGGTCGGAAGCGGCACGGTCGTGTGCCGCAGCTCCCCCGCCGACTCCCCTTTCCGGCTGACCGACATGCTCTCGCGCCGCGCCTCCGAGATGCCCGGCGAGTCCCCCATCGTGATCGCCGAACCGGTCGTCGCGGACTTTTCGCGCCTGGCCCCGGACGAGCGGTTCTTCCCGCTCGAGGAATTCACGCGAACGCTCGCCTACGCGTGGAGCCGCCGCCGTGACCTCTGGCAGTACGCTCCCCCGCTCGGTCTCGAGGATCTGCGGACGGAAGTGTCGCGCCGCCTCGCCGAGATCGGCCTCACCCGCGCGCCCGACGAGATCCTCGTCGTCAGCGGCGCGCAGCAGGGGCTCGATCTGCTCTTCCGGACTTTCGCCGATCCCGCCGACGTCGTCGCGATGGAGTCGCCGACCTACTCCGGTGCGCTCACGCTGGCGCGCCTGGCCGGTGTCACGATTCTGCCCCTCCCGATGGACGCCGGAGGACCCGATCCGGACCCGCTCTACGGACGCCGCGTAAAGCTCTGCTACGTGATGCCGGAGAGACAGAATCCGACCGGCATCACGACGGGGCCGCGGCGGCGGGAGGCGCTGCTCCAGGCGGCGCTCGCCTCGGGAGCGCTCATCGTCGAGGACGGCTACGAGGAGCCCGAGTCCGGCGAGCCGCCGCTGTCGGCGCGCGAGCCCCATCGGACCGTATGGCTCGGCACGCTGTCGAAGGACCTCGTGCCGGGATTCCGGATCGGCTGGGTCGCCGCGGACCGGGCGATCGTCGAGAGGCTCGCGCGCGTCAAGAAAGCGACCGACTTTCAGACCCCGGTCCCGCTCCAGGCGGCCGTGGCGGCGTTCCTGCGCGCCGGAGGAGACCGCAAGCTTCGCCAGGCGCGCGCGGAAGAGGTTTCCCAGCGCGCCGCGGTCGCCAAGCAGGCGCTGCGCGCCGGGCTTCCGGGCGTGACGTGGTGGGGAGGCGCCGGCGCGAATCCGCTCTTCTGGCTCCAGCTGCCGGAGGGCACCTCGGGACGGCGAGTCGCCGAGGCGGCGGCGGCCCGGGGAGTCGGTGTCGCGCCGGGGCAGGATTTCGACCCGCGAGGGGAGGACCGGCCGAACCTGCGCCTCTCGGTTTCGCGCGTCGAGCGGCGGGAGATCGAGCGGGGAATCGCGATTCTCGGAGAGGCGATGCGGGACGTGCAGACGCGATCGGGTGCGGCGCTGGGGGCGCCGGTGGTGTGAAGGGGCGTCGGCGGTCGACTGCCCACATTCGACAGGGGGTCAGAGATGAGCGGTGAAGAGTCGTTCGCGCTGAAGGTGGGTCTGGCCGAGATGCTCAAGGGCGGCGTCATCATGGACGTCGTCAACGCCGAGCAGGCGAAGATAGCGGAGGCGGCCGGCGCGGCGGCCGTGATGGCGCTCGAGAGAGTGCCGGCCGACATCCGGCGCGACGGGGGAGTCGCGCGCATGTCGCCGGTCTCCAAGATCCGCGAGATCCAGCAGTCGGTCTCGATCCCGGTGATGGCCAAGTGCCGCATCGGGCACCTCGCCGAAGCGCGGGTGCTCGAAGCGCTCAAGGTCGACTTCATCGACGAGTCCGAAGTTCTCACGCCGGCCGACGAGGAGCACCACGTCTACAAGCACGACTTCGCGGTCCCGTTCGTCTGCGGGTGCCGGAACCTCGGAGAGGCCCTGCGCCGCATCGGCGAGGGCGCGGCCATGATCCGGACCAAAGGGGAGGCGGGCACCGGCGACATCGTGCACGCCGTCCGGCACCTCCGCGAGGTGCATCGCGAGATCCGGATGCTCACGCAGCTGACGAAGGGCGAGCTGATGGCCGCGGCCAAGCGCCTCCAGGCCCCGTACGCGCTCGTCGTCGAGGTCGCCGAGAAGGGCAAGCTCCCCGTTCCCAACTTCGCCGCAGGCGGCATCGCGACGCCGTCCGACGCGGCGCTGTGCATGCAGCTGGGGGCCGAAGCCGTCTTCGTGGGCTCCGGCATCTTCAAGTCGGACGATCCGCAGCTTCGGGCCCGCGCGATCGTGCAGGCGACGACCCACTGGAAGGACCCTCAGGCGCTTCTGGCGGCCGAAGAGTCGCTCGGCTCGGGCATGAAGGGAATCGAAGCCGCCAGCCTCCCGCAGGAGGAGCAGCTTCAGACGCGCGGATGGTGAAGCCGAACGGGGGAGTCGCCGTCCTGGCGCTCCAGGGCGACTTCGAGGCGCACCGAAGGGCCCTGGCGCAGATCGGCGTCGAGAGCTTCGAGGCGAAGCGCCCGTGGCAGCTGTCCGGCGCCGCGGGCCTCATCATCCCGGGCGGCGAGTCGACGACGCTCTGGAAGTTCTTCGAGGCCGAGCCGTGGGCGGAGGCCTTCCGGACGTTCGCCGAGAGCGGCCGCCCCATCCTCGGCACGTGCGCCGGAGCGATCGTGCTCGCGAGGGAGGTCTCGAACCCGCCGCAGCCGGGCCTGGGTCTCATCGACATCGCCGTCGCGCGCAATGCCTACGGCCGCCAGGTCGATTCGTTCATCGCCCAGATCGCGGCTCCCTCGCTCGGCGCCCCGATGCCGGCGGTCTTCATTCGCGCGCCGCGGATCGTCGCCAGCGGCCCCGGGGTCGAGATCCTCGGCACGTACGGGGCCGAGCCGGTCCTCGTTCGCCAGGGCAACGTCGCCGCGGCGACCTTTCACCCGGAGCTGACGGCGGACCGGCGGCTCCACAGGCTCCTCTTCGAGCCCTCGGCGGCGCGCCGGAGCGCATGAGCCCATGAGCCTCGTATCCCTGGAAACCCGCGACGAGATCGCGATCCTCACCCTCGATCGGCCGAAGGCCAACGCGTTCTCGCCCGATCTGGTCGACGAGCTCTCCGCGGCGTTCGCGGCGCAGGGGAAGGCGCGCGGAATCGTGCTCGCTTCGGCGCTGCCCGGCATCTTCTCGGCGGGCTGGGACCTTCCGCTCCTCGTCGACAAGGACCGCCGGGCGATGGAGGGGTTCGTCGGCGCCTACTGCGACCTCGTGCGTCAGATCTTCGTCACGGGGCCTCCGGTCGTGGCCGCGCTGCCGGGGCATGCCATCGCGGGGGGCCTGATCGTCGCGATGGCCGCCGACGAGCGGATCGCGGCGCAGGGCAAGGGCAAGTTCGGTCTCTCGGAAGTCGTCCTCGGCGTCTCGGTCCCGCAGTGTCTGATGGAGCCCTTCCGCCACGTGATCGGCGCGCGGCACATGGAGCGACTCGCGGCGACGGGAGAGAACGTCGGCGTGGAGCAGGCGCTCGCGCTCGGCCTCGTCGACCGAGCCGTCGCCGCCGAGGAGCTCCTCGAGCGCGCCATCGAGCGAGCGCGGTTCCTCGCGGGTCTCTCGGGGGCGGCCTACGCCGCGATCAAGCTGCGCTCGCGCGCGGCCGCGATCGCCCGCTTCGACCAGGCCCGGGACCACGATCCGTTCCTGGACTTCTGGTTCTCGGACGACGCGCGGTTTCGGATCCGCGACATGGTGGCGAGGCTCACGAGCCGCGCGTGACGCCGCCGCCTCCGCTCGAGCTCGAGGTCGACGAGATCCTCGATTCCCTCGATCTCTCGCGGGCACAGCCGGGCTCGGGATTCCTCGAGGCTCTCTTCGCGCGATTCAACGCGAAGGTCCCGTTCGAGAACGCGTCGAAGATCCTCCGCGACGGCGCCGTCGAAGACCCCGCCTCCAAACCCCGCACGCCCGAGATCTTCTGGGCCGACCACCTCGAGCTCGGCACCGGCGGGACCTGCTTCGCTCGCGTCGCCGCATTCGACGCGCTCCTGCAGGAGCTCGGCTTTCGCACCCGCCGCGTGCTGGGGCGCGTCCGCGAGCCCGGCGATCATGCGGCCCTCCTCGTCGGGACGCGCGAGGGAGAGTCGATCGTCGACGTCGGGTTTCCGCTGCCGGCGCTCGTGCCGGCCCGCGCCGGCCGCATCGAAACGGCGATCGGGGCGCTCGAGGTCGAGGCGGGGGAGGAGGGGTTCGCGATCGCGTTCGAGGGCGGCGTGCCCGAGGGCCCGCGCTCGATCGAGATCCGGTCGGCGACCGTGCCGGCCGCGGTCTACCTCGAGCACTGGCGCCAGACGTTTCGAAAAGGGGCGCCGTTCCTGCAGGAGGTCACGCTGCGCCGGGACCTCGGCAACCGCGTGCTCGGATTTGCCCGCGGCGAAGCGCGGGTGGACGATCTGCACTCGCGGCTGAGGGTCCCGCTTCCGGGTTCCCGCTCGGGGGCGCTCGCGGCGCTCTTCGGGATGGACGAAGCGCTGCTCGCGCGGGCCTTCGCGCTCGTCGGAGATCCGGCGCCGGCGACCGCCGACACGACGCTCACGGCATACCTGGAGACCCGGGCGGCGCCCGAGACGGCCTTTTCGGTGATCGCGACGCCTTCGGGCTACCGGCGGCTCGTCGAAGGCGTCGCCGAGGTTTCGGAGCTGCGGGAGACGCCCGGGGGCTTTCGGCTCACGCTCTCGGCGGGCGGAGACTCGAGCGCCAGTCTCGAAGAGGACGTGACCGCCGATTCTCCGGGGCGGCGGATTTCCGTCGCGCGCCGTTCCGGCGCCGCCGAGCAGCGATCGTCCTGGCAGGCGGAAGTGCGGGAGGGTCGGACCTGGCTCCTGCGGGAGGCGACTTTGCCGGGCTCGCGCGAGGATCTGCTGCGCAACGACTCGCTGCGCGGGCGCCTCGCGGGAACGCTCGCGGTCGATCTGCTGGCCTGGGCCAGGATGCTCTGACGGCCAAGCGATCGACCGCGGATACGGAACGCTCGAGGGCGCGCGGGACACATTGACACGCCTCGAGCAGCAGCTCGAGGAGCGGGCGAAGGCATGAGATAAAGCCGCTGGTGAGCAGCCCACGGCCCGCGGCGAAGACGTTCGATCGTTCCCTCGTCGAAGGTCCGATCGGCCCTGCGGTCTGGAAAATCGCCTGGCCGACGATGCTGCAGAACGTCATCGCGGGCCTGCAGGGGATCATCGATCACGCGATGGTGGGCCACTTCGTCGGCTACACCGCCAATGCCGCGATCGGCGTCAGCTGGCAGATCGTCATCGTCGTCATCGTGTTCGCGAGCTCCGTCTTCAGCGGCATGGGCGTGCTCGTCGCGCGCTTCGCGGGCGCCAACCAGCCCGACAAGGTCAACCGCGTGGTCTACCAGGCGTTCCTGACGGCCGCGGGGATGTCGCTCGCGCTCGGCGCGGCGGGATGGCTCGCGGCCCCGAGCCTTCTGCGGCTCGTCAACGCCTCGCCGGCGGTGGCGGCCGAAGCCCTGCCGTTTCTCCGCGCGATGCTCGTCGGCATCCTCGGCATGATGATCTTCTTTCTCCTGAGCGGCGCCTTCCGCGCGGCGGGCGACGCGCGCACGCCGCTGCGTCTCGGCGTGACGATGACGGCGCTGACGATCGTCTTCAACGTGATCCTGATCCCGCGCTTCGGCACGATCGGCGCGGCGTTCGGGACGATCGCGAGCAGCACGATCGTATCGGCGTGGGGACTCTGGCGGATGCGCCGGCCCGAATCGGTCATCCACCTCGAGCCGGGAATGAGCAAGGCGCCGGACCTCGGGATCATCCGGGCGCTCTTCCGCTTCGGGCTGCCGACGGGCGTGCAGGGCATCGCGATGAATATCGCCGGCGTGCTGCTCCTGCGGTTCATCGGGTCGCTTCCCATGAGCGCCGAGTCCCAGGCCGCTTACGCGGTCGGCTACACCGAGCTCTTCTCGCTGATCACGTGGACGTCGGTGGGCCTCATGGGCGCGGCGGCGGCGATCGCCGGGCAGAACCTCGGCGCGGGCCGGCCCGAGCGGGTGATCGAGGGGGTGCGGGTCGCCTCCCGCATCGGCCTCGGCCTCGCGGCCTCCGTCGGAGCGCTCTTCCTCCTGGTGCCGAATTTGCTACTGGCTGTCTTCGGCATGAAAGATCCGGTGGTCCTCGCCCTCGGCCAGCAGCTTCTGCGGTACCTGGCGCTCTCGGGCCTCTTCGTCACGGTGGCCCTCTGCTACACGGGCGCGCTGCAGGGCACGGGCGATACGCGGGGCCCCCTCTACATCTCGATCATTTCGCAGATCGTCGTGCCGCTCGGCCTCTGCGCGGCGCTCCAGGCCTCGGGCCGGCTCACCGCCGGCGGCATCTGGACGGCGATCGTGCTCGGCCACATGACCCGCTGCGGCCTGAGTGTCGCGAGGTTCCGGCTCCAGAAGTGGCGTTCGATTCAGGTCGCGATTCCGTCCTGATCGCCCGGCCGAAAAACCTTTCGGAGGCTCTATGAACGAATCCGGTCTCGTGTCGCGCTGGCGCGCGGCGGCTCCCTATCTCCTGAGCGTCCTGCGGATCGTCGCCGCGTTTCTCTTCATGCAGGTCGGCACGGCGACGCTCTTCGCGTTCCCGGCGGCCATCATGCCGGGAGGGGGGACGGCGCCTCCCGGGTCCCTGGGCTGGTTCGCGGGCGTCCTCCAGACGTTCGGGGGACTCTTCCTCCTGCTCGGCCTCTTCACACGCCCGGTCGCCTTTCTGCTCTCCGGGGAGATGGCCGTCGCGTACTTCAAGGCGCACGCCCCCCAGGGGCTGTGGCCCGTCCTCAACCAGGGCACCGACTCCGTTTTCTACTGCTTCCTGTGGCTCTACCTGTCCGCCGCCGGCGGCGGGCCCTGGAGTCTCGATGCTCTGAGGGCCCGGAAGGCTCCGGTGTCGATCTGAGGTCCCCCCGTTCGTCGTCATCACAGGAGCCAGGGTCGACACCCGGTCGAGGTCGTCCGGGGCCCGGTTCCGACAAATCGAAAGGAAGCAGGCAAATGCGAGTGATGGTACTGGTCAAGGCCACGAAGGACTCGGAGGCGGGGGTGTTGGGCGAAGCCAAGGACTTCGCCGACATGGGCATGTTCAACGAAGAGCTCGTGAAGGCGGGCGTGATGCTCGCCGGCGAGGGGCTCCACCCGAGCTCGAAGGGCAAGCGCGTCCGGTTCTCGGGGTCGAAGCGGACCGTTCTCGACGGCCCGTTCGCCGAAACCAAGGAGCTCGTCGCCGGCTACTGGCTGTGGCAGGTCCGTTCGATGGAGGAAGCCGTCGAGTGGCTCAAGCGCGCGCCCAACCCGTCTCCCGGACAGGAGTCCGAGGTCGAGATCCGGCCGATCTACGAGATGGAGGATTTCGGCGCCGGGTTCACGCAGGAGGTCCGGGAGCAGGAAGAGCGGCTGCGCGCCCAGATCGAGAATAAGAAGTAGCCGTCTCAGCCGGGCGCGAGCTTTTCGACGCGCGGCCCGATGCGCGCGTCGCCGAGAGCCTCGGCCGCCGAGGCGAAGCCCGCCGCCGGACCCCGCCAACGGAGCGCGTCGACGTCGGTAAAGAGCGGGGCGTCGGCCCGAAGCGTCGCGAGCCGCTTGAAGAGCAGGGCCGCGTCGCGGTGGCCGCCGAGGACCTCGTCCGGAAAGGCTTCGAGGGGTCCGTGCCGCGCGATCAGGCGCGCCGCGGTTTTCGGCCCCCAGCCCGGGACCCCGGGGTATCCGTCCGCCGCGTCGCCGACGAGGGCGAGGTAGTCGGGGATGCGTTCCGGGGCGACGCCGAATTTCTGGAAGACGCCCTGCGCGTCGCGAATCGCGCCGCTCCTCCGGTCGACCTGGACGACGCGGTCGCCGACGACGCACTGGGCGAGGTCCTTGTCGGGCGTCCAGATGCAGACTTTTTCGACGCGCTCGTCCCGGGCCGCGATCGCCGCAGCGGAGGCGAGGGCATCGTCGGCCTCGAGCTCGACCATCGGCCAGACGACGACCCCCATCGCCGCGAGCGACTCCTCGAGGGGATGGAATTGCTTCCAGAGGGCGGGCTCCATTCCTTCGCCCGTCTTGTAGTCGGCCCACAGGGCGTTGCGGAAGGACTCGATGACGTGATCGGTCGCGACGCCGATGTGCGTCGCCCCGCCCTCGAGCATCTGCGCGACGGTGTGGAGGACGCCCGCGACGGCGCCGAACGGCGGGTCGGCTCGCCCGGCCGCGCCGGATCCCATAGAAGTGCCGAAAGAGCTCGTAAGTGCCGTCGAGCAGATGAACGATCATGGGCGCGGCATTCCGGAGGCCTACTTAAACAGAGGCCCGAGAAAAAGGACACCGGGCTGTCGATCCGGCGGCCCTCCGCTCGTCGTCTCAATGAAGGCCGGATCAAGGTCGAAGAAGGAGGAACGAACATGCGGTGCATCGGATTGTTGAAGGCGGACAGGGACTCGGAAGCGGGCACTCCCCCGAGCCCGGAGCTCATGGAGCGGATGGGGAAGTTCATCGAAGAGGTCATGAAGGCCGGCGTCATCGTCGCGACCGACGGGCTGCAGCCGAGCTCGAAGGGCAAGCGCGTCCGGGTCGAGGGGGGCAAGGTCACCGTGACCGACGGGCCCTTCACCGAATCGAAAGAGCTCGTGGCCTCGTACGCGATCATGCAGGTCAAGTCCATGGACGAGGCGGTCCACTGGACCCGGCGCTTCCTCGAAGTCCTCGGCGGAGGAGAGTGCGAGATCCGCCCGATCTTCGAGGCGTCGGATTTCCCGGGCAACTGAGGGAACAGGAGGACGCACTCGTGAAAACGATCTGGGCCGGCCGGGTTCTGAGCGGGCTGGCGGTGCTGTTCCTGCTCTTCGACGGCGTCATCAAGCTCGCGAAGCTCGCCCCCGTCGTCGAGTCGTTCGCTCACCTCGGGTTTCCGGTGAGCCTCGCCGCCGGCATCGGGATCCTCGGGATCGTCTGCGTGGTCGCCTACGCGATTCCACGCACGGCCGTCCTCGGCGCGATCCTGCTGACGGGCTTTCTCGGCGGGGCGACCGCGGCCCAGGTGCGCATCGGCGAGCCCCTCTTCAGTCACGTGCTGTTTCCGACGTACGTCGCGCTGCTCGTCTGGGGCGGGTTGTACCTGCGCGAGCCCCGGCTTCGCGGTCTCGTCCCGCTGCGCGGCGCCGGGTCGAGCTCCTAGACGCCTCGACGCCGCACCACGGCCATGGAACGTTTTCGGGAGGAAGATGCTCTAATCCGGGGCCGTGCCGTCGACGGATGCGCACCGCGCGATCGACGCGGTCTGGAGGATCGAGGCGCCGAGGCTCATCGCCGGTCTCGCGCGGATCGTGCGGGACGTCGGCCTCGCCGAGGACCTCGCCCAGGACGCCCTGGTCGCCGCGCTCGAAAGGTGGCCGGACACCGGCGTTCCGGAAAACCCGGGCGCCTGGCTCATGGCCGCGGCGAAGAACCGCGCCATCGATCAGCTGCGGCGCCGCTCGCTTCTCGAGCGCAAGCACGGGGAGCTCGGACGCGATCTCGAGGCCCGAACGGAGGCGGGGCGGGAGGAGCTGGAGGCCGCGGTCGACGACGACATCGGCGACGACCTCCTGCGCCTGATCTTCACGGCGTGTCACCCCGTCCTCCCGACCGAGGCGCGCGTGGCCCTGACGCTGCGCCTGCTGGGCGGGTTGACGACCGAGGAGATCGCTCGCGCCTTCCTCGTCCCGGCGCCGACCGTGGCGCAACGGATCGTCCGGGCCAAGCGCACGCTGGCCGAAGCGCGCGTCCCGTTCGAGGTTCCGCGCGGGGAGGAGCGCTCCGCCCGCCTCGCGTCGGTGCTCGAGGTCGTCTACCTCGTCTTCAACGAGGGCTATCTGGCGACCGCGGGCGACGACCTGATTCGGCCGGCGCTGTGCGAGGAAGCCCTGCGCCTCGGGCGCATCCTGGCGGAGCTTTGCCCGAGAGAGCCCGAGGTTCACGGACTCGTGGCGCTGATGGAGATCCAGGCCTCGCGCGCGCGGGCGCGCGTCGGACCCGTCGGGAGAGCCGGTGCTGCTGGCCGATCAGGACCGGGCGCGCTGGGACCAGGTCCTCATCCGCCGCGGTTTCGCGGCCCTCGAGCGCGCCGTGAAGCTCGGCGGCGCCCCCGGCCCGTACCGGCTCCAGGCCGCGATCGCGGCCTGCCACGCGCGGGCGCTGACGGCGGCGGAGACGGACTGGGCGCGCATCGCGGCGCTCTACGAGGCCCTCGGGAGTTTGCAGCCGTCGCCCGTCGTCGAGCTCAACCGCGCGGTCGCCGTCGGGATGGCAGCAGGCCCGGCGGCGGGCCTCGCCCTGGCCGACGCCCTGGCCGGAGAGCCTTCGCTCGCCGGCTACCACCTGCTGCCGGCCGTTCGCGCCGATCTGCTCTCCAAGCTCGGGCGCTTCGCGGAGGCCCGTTCGGAGTTCGAGCAGGCGGCAGCGCTGACCCGAAACGAGCGCGAGCGGGAGCTGCTTCTCGAGCGGGCGGCGGCCTGCTCTCGGAATCAAGTCGGCTGAATCGCGGTTCGAAACCGAGGAGGTGAACGATGGCGCTCTATGTCGATGGGTTTCTCCTGCCGGTGCCGAAGAAGAACGTCGAGGCCTACCGCCGCATGTCGTCGAAGGCCGGGAAGGTCTGGCGCGAGCACGGCGCGCTCGAGTACCGCGAGTGCGTCGGCGACGACGTGAAGAAGAGCGGGGCGCCGTTCAAGCGCGGCGTGAAGCTGAAACCCGGCGAGACGCTGGTCTTCTCCTGGATCGTCTACAAATCGCGCGCTCACCGCGACCGCGTCAACGCCAGGGTGATGAAGGACCCGCGCATCGCGGGCATGATGGACGGAAAGGCCATGCCGTTCGACGTCCAGCGGATGGGCTACGGCGGGTTCCGGGTCTTCGTCGAGGCGTAGCCCATCGCGGCCGCCGGCGGGCCCCGGGCGACCCGGCGCGAGTGGATCGGCCTCGGCGCGATCGCGTTGCCGTGCGTCCTCTACTCGATGGACCTCTCGGTCCTGAACCTCGCGGTCCCGGCCCTCTCCGCCGAGCTCAAGCCGAGCGCCTCGGAGCTCCTGTGGATCATCGACATCTACGGGTTCCTGGTCGCCGGGTCGCTCATCACGATGGGCACGCTCGGCGACCGGATCGGGCGGCGGCGCCTCCTGCTGATCGGCGCGGCGGCGTTCGGCGGCGCCTCCATGCTCGCGGCGTTCGCGACGAGCACGGGCGTGCTGATCGCGGCGCGCGCCCTGCTCGGGGTCGCCGGGGCGACCCTCGCGCCTTCGACGCTGTCGCTCATTCGCAACATGTTCCACGATCCGGGAGAGCGCACCGTCGCGATCTCCATCTGGATCACCAGCTATTCCGTTGGGGGAGCGATCGGGCCGCTCGTGGGCGGGTTGATGCTGCAGCACTTCCGCTGGGGCTCGGTGTTCCTGCTCGCCGTGCCGGTCATGGCGGTCCTTCTCGTCGTCGGGCCGAGGCTGCTGCCGGAGTTTCGCGACCCCGAGGCCGGCCGCCTGGATCTGGCGAGCGCGGCCCTGTCGCTGGCGAGCGTGCTCTCGGTGATCTACGGCCTGAAGCGCCTGGCCGAGCACGGGTGGGGCTGGCTGCCCGCTCTCACGATCGCGGCCGGGGTGGCGGTCGGCGTCGTCTTCCTGCGGCGGCAGCGCCGGCTCGCCGATCCGCTCGTCGATCTCGACCTCTTCCGGTCGCCGGCCTTCAGCGCGGCCCTCGTGACGTACACGCTGGCGCTCTTCGTGGCCTTCGGGGCCTACATCTTCATCACGCAGTACCTTCAGCTCGTGCTCGGCCTGTCGCCGCTCGAGGCCGGCCTCTGGACGGTGCCGTGGTCGCTCGGCTTCATCGTCGGCACGCTGATCACGCCGGCGCTCGTCGCGCGGTACCCTCCCGCAACCGTGATGGCGGTGGGCCTGGCCTTCGCGGCGGCGGGCTTCGGCGTTCTCACGCAGGTCGGCGCCTTCTCGGGGATCGCGGTGATCGTCGTCGCGTCGGTCATATTCTCGATCGGGTTGTCTCCCGCGATCACTCTCGTGACCGACCTGGTCCTCGCGTCCGCGCCACCCGAGCGGGCGGGGTCGGCCTCGGCGCTCTCGGAGACGAGCGCCGAGCTCGGCGGGGCCCTCGGCATCGCCGTCCTCGGCAGCATCGGGACCGCCGTCTACCGAGGAGCCATGGCGGGGGCCGTCCCCGAAGGGGTGTCGCGCGGCGCTGCCGAGGCCGCGCGGAGCACGCTCGGCGGCGCGGTGGCGGCGGCCGCGGACCTGGCCGGCCCGCTACGGGCGCAGCTGCTCGAGGCGGCCCGCGCCGCCTTCACGCTCGGATTCCAGCGGGCGTCGCTGATCTCGGCGCTCGTTTCGGCAGGTTTGGCCGTCCTGGTGGCGGCCTTCCTCCGGAAGGCTCCCGCTTCCCGTTGAGGCGGGGGCGGAGGAGTCAGAACCGAAAGGACCGCTCGGACTCGAGCAGGCGCAACCGCGGCTCGCGCAGGGCCTCGACTTCCCGACGGATCTTCGGAAGCGACGGCGGCTTCATGTGGTACAGGAAAACCGGCACGCGCGCGGGCGCCTTCGCGAGCTCGCCCGGCAGGAGGCGGGGCGTCAGGTGGCAGGAGGCCTCGGCGACCGCCGCCTGGGCGTCGGAGAACGAGACCTCGAGGAAGATCGCCTTCAGATCCCGGGCGCGGGAGGCGTGCGTCCAGAGCCGGCGGGTCGGCATCGTGTCGCCCGAGAAGAGAACGGAGCGGCCCGGCTTCGCGATGAGGTAGCCGTAGGCCGGGACGACGTGGTCGACCGGCAGGGGAGTGAAGCGCACGCCGCCCGCCCGGATCGTCCGCCCGGCCGCCACGGGCCGGTAGACGATCGTGGGCTTCGCGCGCGAGGGCAATCGCGAGAAGTCCGGCCACGTGGCGTCGTTGAAGATGTGTCGGGCGAGCGTCGCGAGAACGGGGGAGGGCGCGATGAGCTCGAGCGGCTTCTCGCGTCCGTAGAGGTTCTCGATCAGAAAGGGCAGCGAAGCGACGTGGTCGAGGTGCGCATGGGTCAGGACCACGCGCAGGATGCGGCGCTGGGCCGCCAGCGGCAGCGCATCGGTCAGGCCGCCCGCGTCGAGGGCCGTTTCTCCGTCGATGAGAAACGTCGTCATGCGGTAGCCCGGCGCGGATCCGCCGTAGGGGCCGAGGGCTCGGATCGCGAGCGCTGTCCGGGGAGTCACGTTGGCGCGATTGTAAGACCAGCGAGCAGTAAGCGGTAAGCAGTAAGCAGTGGCTTGAGGCGCAGCCTTGCTTACTGCTTACGGCCGACTGCTTACTGGATCTAAAACTCCGGGCCGAGGTAGAAGAAGAGCTTGAAGTCCGAGAGGGACTGCTTGAAGTTCCACTGCTTGGCGAAGTCGAAGTGGAGCGGGAGTCCCAGGAAGGTCGTCTGGACGCCGAACCCCCAGTCCGAGAATCCGCCCTGCGAGCCGTTGCAGCCTGCCGGCAGCCCGTAGCCGCAGAGCTCGTAGTCGCTCCAGAACTGCCACGGCTGGCCCTTCAGCGCGCCGCCGCCGACGTCGATGAACACCTTGCCGCGGATGTCCCGGAACCCCAGGATCGGCGTGGCGATGAAATCGATCAGCGGGAAGCGGAACTCGACGTTGAGGAAGCCGGCCGTGTTGCCGTAGATGCCGTAGACCGGGAACGTGCGCAGCGTGTCGATGCCGCCGAACGCCAGGAGGTCCGGCAGGTTGCCCGTCGCGCGGAAGCCGAAGAGGCGGATGGCGAAGAGAGAGCGCCGCGTGATCTGGAAGTAATGGCGCAGGTCGATTGTCGTGTCGAAGGTCAAGGTGACGTCGTTGGAGTCCGGGGGGTTCTTCGTGCCGCTGATGTACGGGGACCAGCTGAAGCCGAGCTGGAGCTTGCGGCCCGAGACCGGACCGAAGGACTCGTACTGGGTGGTGTCGCCGACGAGCCGGCCCCCGATCGTCGGGAAGTCGTTCTGGGTCGGGATGAAGATCTGGCCCGAGCCTTCCGCAGTTTCGACCCAGATGGGATATCCGTTGTACTTGCGCGAGACGAACCCGACCGTGCCCTCCAGGCGGTAGAAGCGGTTGATGGGGTAGGAGGCGAAAATGTCTCCGCCGATGTAGTTGTAGGTGCTCTGGGTCTGGATGTCGCCGTTGGGCGTCAGGATGTAGTAGTAGCGCCGGTAGTAGAAGGCATCGGCGCCCTTCTGCATCCGCCGGCTCAGGTCCGCGTACTGCAGGCTGACGTTGGTGAAGCCGGAGACCGTCTGCACGACGGCCTGGAACCGCCGGTCGCCGAGGTCGTCGCCGAACGTCAGGATCGTGTTCGACAGAAACTGTCCGTCGCTCGCCAGGCCCGCGAGGATCTGCGCGTCCTCGAGGAAGAGCTTGTGGCTGGGCTTGGTGATCTTCTCCGGATCGACCGCGACCTCGATCGACGGCTGGAACGGCGCGATCGTCGCCGGGCCGGCCGGCGAGGGCGCGGGGTTGAGCTCGGCGAGCTTCCTGTACGGCTTCTTGACGTCGGTGACGTACAGCATGAAGCGGCGCTTGTAGTAGGCGGAGAACACGAGCCGCTCGGCCCCGTCGCGGGAGAGGATGACGGCGGGCGAGAAGCAGCCGCCGACCACGTTCGTGTAGAGGTTCGTCTCGCCGGTCTCGAGATGGACCGAGTAGATGTTGTAGACGCCGCCTTCGCGGTCGGAGGCGAAGAAGAGCCGCTTGCCGTCGGGGGAGATGGACGCGTCCTCGTCGTTGGAATCGCCGTAGGTGATCTGCTCGCGCGAGCCGGGAACGCCCGGCCGGAACCGGAAGATCTTCGCCGTGGTGCCCTGGACGCCGGAGTAGTAGATCCACTGGCCGTCGGGCGAGAAGGTCGGGGCGAAATCGAACGAGCGGTCCTGCGTCAGGTTCGTGATGGCCTTCGTGTCGAGGTTGTACGTGTAGATGTCGGCGTCTCCGCCCTTGAACGCCATGAAGGCGAGGACCCGCCCGTCGGGAGAGAAAGCCGGGTTCAACTGCTGGTCGAGCCCCGGCATGGGGATCAGCTGCTCGATCCGGCCGTCGAGGGCGTTCAGGAGCATGAGCTCGCGGCCTCGCTCCTTGCGCACGAAGAACGCGATGGTGTTTCCGTCGGGGGCGACCGCCAGATCGACGCCTCCGACCGGTCCGGTCGTGAGCCACTGGGCGACGATGTACTCGTACTCCGTCTTGAAGCCCTTGGTGAGGTTCTTGAAGAGCTTGCGGTCGCGCGGAGACCACACCACGATGTTGGCGTCGTTGCCGAGCGTCGAGATGGCGGCGCCGAGGTCGCCCGAGGGGAACGGCCGCACCGAGACCTCGGCCGACCCTTCCTCCGAGAGCCGGACGCTGTCGCCGAAGTCGATCGGCTCGCCCCGCTCGGTCAGCATCTTGATGTAGCGCTGGCGCAGGTACCGGCGGAACTTGATGTCGAATTCCTCGGCCGAGAGGCCGTAGGTGCGCCTCAAGACGCGGTCGATGTTGGGCCCGAGCTGGCCGCGGTACTCGAACACGAAGTCGCGCACGCCGTCGCTGCCCCATTCGGACTCGATGTAGTCGAACACGGCGTGGCCGAACCGATAGGCGAAGAACCCGTAGATGCCTTTCTCGGCGATCTCGGGGACCTGGTCGGACAGGACCGCGTCGCGCAGCACCATCTTGTCCCGTGCGTCCTCGTCGGCGGCGAAGTAGGAGGCCATGCCCTCCGTCAGCCACTGCGGCGCGCCCGAGGTGTAGGCGCGGATGAAGCTTCCGCCGAAGAAGACCTCGAACTGGAAGACGTGGGTCAGCTCGTGCGCGACGAGCTTCTGCAGGTCCTCGTCCGGCATGTCGATCGGAAGGACCATCCGGTTGCGGGTCGGCAGCGCGAAGGCGCCGAGACCCTCGGGCAGGAAGCCCTGCAGCGTGTTCGTCTGCTCGAACTCCGAGTGCGTCGCGTAGTAGATGAGGTTGATCGGCTTGGGGATCTGGAAGTTGAGTCGGCGCGAGATGTCGTCGTAGGCGCTCTCGGCGTAGGAGGCGACCTTCTGGAGGGACACCTCCTCGCGGTCGTGGTAGTAGATGACGAAGTGCGTCGACCGGTAGTTCTTCCAGTGGAACGTGTCGTAGGCGATCTTGTTCTGGCCGAAGTACGTGTAGTACGGGTCGAGGACCTGCCCGGCCGCGCGGGGCGCGGCGCCGAGAGCGACAGCGAGCGCGGCTGCGGCGAGAAGTTTTTTCATGCGGGTCTCGAGCGCCTCAGTTGGTGAAGATGTAGCGTTCGGCCTCGCGGTCGCGGGCCACGAATGTGTTCAGGATCTGGCTCTCGAGGGAGAAGAGGTTCTCGAAGAGGCCCTGCAGCTCGTCGGCGCGCCGGCTGCTCGTCTGGCGGAAGTCCTTGAACTGGTCCTGGAGGAGCTTCTCGCCCGTGCGGCCGTCGAAGACGAGCAGCACGATGTCGAACATGAAGCCCGTCTGCTCGACGTACACCTGGCGGTAGTACGTGCGGCCGTCGATGGGCGAGGTGTATTCCTCGGTCTTGTAGCCGGAGCGGTCCTCGATCTTGAACTCCAGGCTGCCCGAGACGATGATCTCGGCCCCCGTCTGCGTCCCGACCGACGCCCAGAACTCCTGGGCCTTGGCGAGCTCCGTCAGGTTCTGGGTCGGCAGCTTCAGGTCCGCCGGGGTCTGGATGATCTCGAACTTGGTCTTCTTCTCGAGCTGCTTCTTCAGGAAGCGGTGGAACTCGCCCTGGAGGTCGACGCTGGCCAGGCGCTTGTCGCGCGCCTTCTCCGCGTCGGTCACGACGAGGAACGGAGCGAGCGCGATCCGCTCGTTGCCGCGCAGCGGCAGCTTCGGCTTCAGCGGCAGGCGCAGGCGCACCTGGTCGACGCCGGCGAAGCGCGGGCATCGCCATCAGCAGAAGCGCTGCGGACATCGCGACGAGCCTACGGCGCACTGGCGGCCTTTCCGGTCGTCTTCGTGTACGACGTGTAGAACTCGGCGAAGCGAGCGTAGTTGCGCCGGATGTAGTTGTTGTTCGGGTCGAGCTCGAGCGCCTTCTTGTACTCGGCGAGCGCGCGGGAGAAGTCGCCGTTGGCCTCCATCGCGACCGCGAGGTTGTTGTGCGCGCGCGCGTTGGCCGGGTCCTTCGCGATCGCCTGCTCGTACCGGAAGGCCGCCTCGCGCCACAGGCCCTGCTTGGCGACGTGCGTTCCGAAGGCGACCTGGGTGTCCGCGCGCTCGGGATTGGAGTACGAGGTGCACGCGCTCGCGACAAGAAGTAAGGTGAGAACCAACGTGCGGTTTTGCCTCAAGCGCTCGCCCGCCTCCCGTGTCGGGGTGGCTATTATAGGTTTCCCTTCGACGAGGGATCGGAGAATTGTCGACGCGCCGCCCATGAAAGATGGCTTAAAGCCGTGAGCTCGCCGCCGTCCTCCCTGGCCCGCCGCGCCGCGCTTTCGTGGGCGCGCGGAACCGTGACCCCGCAGCGGCTCTGGCCGGTCCTGCGCGCGCGCGGCGGCGTCGAAGGAGTCCTGTCCTCGGAAGAAGAGGACTTGTCCGCTTTTTTGGGCTCCCGGGAGCGCGCCCGGGCGGTGCTGCGTGCGGGCGACGACGCGGAGGCCGATCGGTGGGCCGCCCGGATCGAGGCCACCGGTGTCCGCCTGGTGACCGCGTTCGATCCCGACTACCCGCCGGCGCTCGCCGAGATCGCCGATCCGCCCTTCCTCTTCTTTGCGCTCGGCCGCCTCGAAAGGCTGCGGCTGCCGGCGGTCGCGATCGTCGGGTCCCGCGACGCCACGCGCTACGGCCGGGACGTCGCCTGGCGGCTCGCGCGGGAGCTCTCGGGCGCGGGCGTGACGATCGTGTCGGGCTTCGCGCGCGGCGTGGACGCGGCGGCCCACGAGGCCGCCCTCGAGACGCCGGGCGGCACGATCGCCGTCCTCGGGTGCGGAGTCGACGTCGACTACCCGCGCGAGCATCGGCGCCTGAAGGAGCGCCTGGCCGCCGAGCACCTCGTCGTATCGGAGTACGCGCCCGGGACCGAGCCGCGGCCGCAGAACTTTCCGATCCGCAACCGCATCATCGCCGGCCTCTCGGCCGGGGTCGTCGTCGTCGAGGCGTCCCGCCGGTCGGGCTCGCTCATCACGGCGAGGCTCGCCCTGGACTTCGGGCGCGACGTGTTCGCGGTGCCGGGCTCGATCTTCTCGCCCACCTCGGAAGGCGCCCATGCGCTCCTGAGGGATGGAGCGATCCTCTGCCGGGGCGCCGAGGACGTCCTCGCCGAGCTCTTTCCCTCCGTGGGTCAGCCGCGCCCGCCGGTCCCCGCTCCGGCGGCGGCCGCCGCGGAGCTCTCGCCCGAGGCGAAGCGCACGCTCGAGCTTCTCGCGCGCGAGGAGTCGCTGTCGGCCGAGGAGATCGCGCAGGCGCTCGACCTGCCGGCGGCGACCGCGCTCGCGTGCCTCTTCGAGCTCGAAGCGTCGGGGCTGGCGCTCGCGGTCGAGGGCGGAAGGTACGGCGTGGGGAGGCGGTAGGCAGTCGGCAGTAAGCGGTGGCGAGAACTCCTTTCCTGCTTACTGCTTACCGCTTACGGCTCACTCAGCGGGAATAGGCGGATGTTGCACAGAAGCGGAACGGTCGAATTTGCGCTTTCCAGTTTGATGTGAGACCGTCCCCGCCCCATATGGCCAAGTCCATCGTCATCGTCGAGTCGCCCGCGAAGGCCAAGACCCTCGAGAAATTTCTCGGAAAGGGGTTCAAGGTCCTCGCGTCGTACGGCCATGTCCGCGATCTGCCGCGCAAGGGCCTCGGCATCGACCGCGGACATTCTTATGAGCCCACCTACGAGGTCCTGGCCGGCAAAGAGAAGACGATCAACGAGCTGAAGAAGGCGGCGAAGGCGGCCGACGCCGTCTATCTCGCCGCCGACCCCGACCGCGAGGGCGAGGCCATCTCCTGGCACCTGCAGCAGACTCTGCAGCCGGGGGCGGGCAAGACGAAGTTCCAGCGGGTGCGCTTCAACGAGATCACCAAGAAGGCCGTCCTCGCGGCGATGGAGCAGGCCGGCCAGATCGACGGGCGCCTCGTCGACGCCCAGCAGGCCCGGCGCCTCATCGACCGGCTCGTCGGGTACGAAGTCTCGGACCTGCTCTGGAAGAAGGTCTGGCGGGGTCTTTCCGCCGGACGCGTGCAGACGGTCGCGCTGCGGATCATCTGCGAGCGCGAGAACGAGATCGAGGCGTTCGTACCGGTCGAGTACTGGTCGGTCGACGCGAAGCTCTCGGGAAAGGTCCCGCCGGAGTTCACCGCGCGCCTCTCGACCTTCGACGGCGAGAAGCTCAAGTTCGACGGAACGGACCCGCGCCTGCCGGACGAGGCGTCGGCGAAGAAGGTCGTCGACGAGGTCGCGAAGGCGGCCTGGACGGTCACCTCCGTCGAGACCTCCGAGCGCCGGAAGAACCCGGCGCCCCCGTTCATCACCTCTCAGCTCCAGCAGGCCGCGGCCCGCCGCGGCTTCGCCGTCCGGCGCACGATGCAGATCGCCCAGCGCCTCTACGAAGGTCGTGAGATACCGGGGCGGGGAACCGTCGGACTGATCACGTACATGCGCACCGACTCGACGCGCGTCTCGGCGGACGCGTTGACGGCGGTCCGCGAGCTCATCGCGGCACGGTACGGGCCCGAGTCGATGCCCGAGTCGCCGCGCTACTTCAAGAGCCGCCGCGACACCCAGGACGCCCACGAGGCGATCCGGCCGACGTACCTGGATCTTCCGCCCGACGAGGTCGCGAAGTACGTCGCCGCCGACGAGGCGAAGCTCTACCGGATCATCTGGGAGCGTTTCGTCGCCTCGCAGATGGCGCCCGCCGTGTACGACACGACCGCCGCCGAGATCACCGCCGGGCGCGCCGTCTACCGGGCCTCCGGCTCGACCTTGAAGTTCGCCGGGTACCTGGCCGCCTACGGCGTCTCGGCCGACGAGGACGACGACGCGGACAAGGACACGCCGAAGCTGCCGCCGCTCGCGCAGGGCGAGACGCTCAAGCTCCTCGAGGTCCTGCCCGAGAAGAAGGCCACGCAGCCGCCGCCGCGCTTCAACGAGGCGTCGCTCGTGAAGTTCCTCGAGGAGAACGGCATCGGCCGGCCCTCGACCTACGCCGAGATCCTCCGCAAGATCGAGGAGCGGCGCTACGTGCACCGCAAGGACCGCCGGTTCATCCCGACGGCCCTCGGCCGGACCGTCATCGAGCTGCTCATTCCGTACTTCGACGACTTCTTCGAGACCGCCTACACGGCGCGCATGGAGGAGGCCCTCGACGACGTCGAGGAGGGCAAGCTCTCCTGGACGAAGGCCCTGTCGGATTTCGACAAGACCTTCACCCGGGACCGCGACCGCGCGCTCGACGGGATGGTCTCGGGCAAGGCCGGCATACCGCTGGCGCAGGCGAAGAAGCTCAAGCTCTCCGCCGTCCCCGTGATGGACGAGAAGTGCCCCAAGTGCGGCAAGAAGCTCAAGCTCCGCATGGGCAAGAACGGCCTCTTCATCGCCTGCAGCGGCTACCCCGAGTGCACGTTCACGCAGGACATCCCGGACCCCGAGGAAGACGCCGTCGACATGTCGGAGATCGAGAAGACGACCTGCGACGAGTGCGGCGAGCCGATGAAGGTGCGCCAGAGCCGCACGGGCTCGACCTTCCTCGGCTGCACGGCGTATCCGAAGTGCCGCAACGTCGTGAACATCGCCGTCGCCGGCGGGAAGGCCGAGGCCAAGCCCGACGAGCCGACCGGGGAGATCTGCCCGCGCTGCGGCAACGGCCTCGTGCGCCGGCACGGCCGCTTCGGGGCGTACGTCTCGTGCTCGAACTACCCGGCCTGCAAGTACAAGCCGCCCAAGCCGGTCAAGGACACGGGCGTGCGGTGCCCCAAGGACGGCGGCATCATCGCCGAGCGGCGCGGCCGCTTCCGCCCGTTCTACGGGTGCGTCAACTACCCCAACTGCGACTTCTCGCTGTCGGTGCGTCCGATCCCGGAGAAGTGCCCCCAGTGCGGCAAACGAGTACCTGCTCTTCCGGGAGCGCAAGTCCGGCAACGTCTTCGCCTGCGACAAGGCGGGCTGCGGATTCGAGAAGCCCGCCGGGCGAGCTGCCGCCGATCGTCGAGTTCACTCCCGAGGCGCCGCCGGACGTGCCGGATGCGGTCGTCGTGGCGAAGAGAACAAGAAGGCGGCGAAGCCGCGGGCGAAGAACGTGGCGAAGCCTAACTGCGACCCCTCTGTCATCCCGAGCGAAGCGAGGGATCCGGTTGAACCGGGGGCGCGTTGAGTCCGGAATCCCTCGGCTGCGCCTCGGGATGACGGGCGCGGGCTGACGCCACGCCCGTCAGTTCTCTCCTCCCGGGACTCCCGGGATGTTCAGGAACCGCCGGAACGGGTCCTTCCACGGGAAGACCTGGGCGAAGCGCCAGAGCCGGTCGGTCAGCGGCGGCTTCGCGGCCGGGTTCTTGAAGCACTCGGCGCAGCGCGGGAGCTTCGAGAAATCTCCCGACCGGAAGCCCTCCTCGATCGTCGAGAGAAACGGCGACGCCGCGATCTCCGGGATCGACTTCTCGCGCACGTTGCCGAGCTTCTGCGTGCCGTCGTAGTCGTAGCAGCAGTGCGTGACGTCGCCGTTGCAGAGGATCACGAACCACTGGTACGGCGTCCCCTGGAAGCAGCCGTAGTAGGCCTGGTGGAGCTCGGTGACCTCCGAGGTGTCGAGGCCCTCGCAGGTCTTCTGGATGATCGTCGCCTGCGGGTAGCGGTCGAGGTGGAAGAACTCGCGGAAGCTCTTCACGCTCTCGTCGTGCGTCTGGGTCGTGATCATCCGCTGGATCTCGACGACGATCTTCTTGCCCTTCGACATCTCGAGGAAGCGCCGGATGTTCTCGACGACGACGTCGAACTTCCCGCCCTTGCGAACGATCGGGTAGACCTCGGGCTTCAAGGTGTCGATGCAGATGCGGAGCTTCGAGAGCGACGAGGCGAGGATGTCCTTCGCCCACTGCTCGGACAGGAGCGTCCCGTTCGTCGACACGCAAACGCCCGGGAAGAGGTCGATCGCCTCGCAGAGCCGCTTGTAGAGGAAGGGCTCGCCCATCTCGTGGAGGTACTTCATCGGGAGCTTCAGCTCCCGCATCTGCCGTGCGACGTCCTCGACCATGTCGAAGGGCGCGTCCTCGAAGGGACGCGTCAGGACGTCCATGGGGCACATGCCGCAGCGCAGGTTGCAGCGGGAGGTCAGCTCCAGCATGTACTTGAGCGAGTGGAGGCGCAGGCCGTTCTTTCCCTTGCTCATGAGGGCCGCCGCGCCTCCAGGCCCGCCATCGCGGCGACGATCGGCAAGGCGTTCTTCTTGTCGAAGAGGATCATCGTGCGCGCGTTGCACTCGTGCGTGCACTTGCAGAGGCGGGCGTGCTTGGCCGAGACGAAGTCGCGCGCGGCCTCGCTCTCGCGGATCTTCGCCCAGTCGTAGCCCGACGCGCGCACGTTGCCGAGCACGTCCGAGATGAGCTCGCAGCCGTGGATGTTGCCTTCTTCCGTCAGCACGTACTCCCTTTCGCCGGCCAGGCAGAACCCCTCGAACGCCCCGCCCTTCGCCTGGCGGCCGATGTACTCGAAGCGCCGGCGGTTGATCTCCCGCCGCGCCCGGGTCCGCGCGCCCTTCCAGCCGCCGCGGGCCTCGTCGGGAGGATAGCGGAGGTCGATCGTCTTCGACAGCCGCAGGTAGAGGTCGACGTCGAGGTTCTCCTTGACGGCCGGGTCGCAGGCTTCGCCGCGGACGAAGCCGAGCGAGTGGTGGTTCGGGCGGTACTTGCCGTAGACGAAGTCGCAGAACTCCTCGACCTCTTTCTGGTTGTCCCGCATGAAGACCGTCGTGACGCCGGCCGTCAGGTTCGGCGTGCGGCGCGAGAGCTCGATCAGCGCCTCGAGTGTCGCGAGCGCCCGGTCGTAGAGGCCGGGCACGGCGCGCACGCGGTCGTGGAACTCGCGGAAGCCGTCGATCGAGACGGTGACGCCGAGCGAGAGGTCCGGCGAGAAGCCGCAGATCTTCTCGGCCGCGCGCGCGATCTCGTCGGGGGAGAAGCCGTTGGTCGGGATCGAGGCCGAGAAGAAGGCGCAGCGCTCGAAGTAGATGCGGATCAGCTCCGGCAGGTCGCGCCGCAGGAAGGGCTCGCCTCCGGAGATCAGCAGCAGCCGGATCGGCGGCAGCGTCGCCGCGAAGCGGTCCATCTCCTCGAGCGTCAGCTCGTTCTTGCCGGCGTTGATCGGGTAGAAGCAGTGCGCGCAGCGGGCGTTGCAGACCGACGTCACGAAGTGCGTCCACTGGGCGATGGCGTCGGAGGGCGCGATCCAGTCGCGGGCGAGGGCGAGGCCCTGGGCGAGCTTCCGGGCGGTCATGCGGCGCCTGCGGCCGCGTCGGCCGGCGCAGGTGCGCGCGCCGCGCGAGGAAAAACCCCTTGATCCGCGCGACCTCGCCGGTGAAGAGCCACGGGAAGAGCGTCAGCGCCTTGCCGCCGTGGCCCGCGCGCAGCATGCGGCCGACCGTGATCCAGAGATGCGGGAAGAGAAAGAGGAGCGCCGGAAAGCGCACGAGGGACTTGCCCGGCCGGTCGTGGTCGCGGCGGGTCTCGAAGATCGTGCGGCCGCAGGCGACCTGCTTCTCCCAGAAGGCGTGTCCAGTCGAGGCGCTCGTGGCGGTGCGTCACGGCGATGCCCGGGTCGTACCAGAGCCGCCCGCCGCGCGCCGTCACGGCGAGCGCGAAGACCGTGTCCTCGCCGGTGTTCGATTCGGGAAAGCGCACGGGGCCGATGGCGTCGCGCCGGTAGACGATCGCCATCGTCGGGATGTTGCGCCTTGGCGGCCGGCTCGTCCGCGGCGATCCACTCGGAGTGATTCAGGTAGTAGTCGAGCTCGCCGTAGCGCCCGGGCCGGCCGTTGACGATCCGGCCGCCGACGCCGACGATCGTCGGATCGCTCTGCGAAGACGCTGCGGGCGCGCGCGAGCCAGTCCTTCGGAGCGACGGCGTCCGCGTCGAGGAACGCCAGCGAGATCGCCCGCGGTCGCGTCGATGCCGGCGTTGCGGGCCCCGCCGGCGTTGCGGCGAGAGGCGTTGTGGATGACGCGAGCGCCGGCCTGCCGCGCCGCGTCGGCCGACCGGTCCGTCGACGCGTCGTCGACGACGACGACCTCCGCGGGGGGCTCGGACTGCGCGAAGGCCGAGGCCACGGCGTCGGCCACCGTGCGTTCGGCGTTGCGGCAGGGGACGATGACACTGACGCGCATGAACCGTTCAGTCTATCGTGCGGGTGGCGGCGCCGCCCGCAGGAGGATGCGGTAGCGGAAGAGCCGCCCGATTCCCGGCACCCGGCAGAGAATCTTCTCGATCCCGTGGACGAGGGGAAAGGGCGCGGGCGAGTAGGTCATCTCGAGAAGCCTCCAGCCTTCGGCCTCGAGAAGCTGCTGGATCTCCCGCGGCCGCCGCACGGCGATGTGCTCCGGGAACTGCTTCAGGAGGAAGTCGTGCGCCTTCAACCTTTCCACGTAGTGCTCGCGGTTGGGCGTGTAAACGGCGAAGACACCGCCGGTCTTCAGGACGCGCGTCAGCGCGCGCAACATCTGGCGCACCGTCTCGTCATCGACGTGCTCGAGCAGGTCGAAGGCGCCCGCCAGGTCGATCGAGGCGTCGGGGATCCCTTCGAGCGTCGCGACGTCGCCTCGAACGAATCGGACGTTGTCGAGCCCGCGGCGCGCTCGTTCGGCTTCGGCGATCTCGAGAGCCCGCGCCGAGGCGTCGACGCCGACCGCCTCCCGGACGCGCGGAGCCAGGAGGAAACAGACGTCGCCGCGGGCCGAGCCGAGATCGAGGACGACCTTGTCGGGCGAGGGGGAGGAGAGCCGCAGGATGTCCCGGTCGCGCTCCATCCACTTGCGCCGCGGCGCGGCGAACGGCGTGACCCGATGGAGCCCGTCGAAGTACTCGTCCGGATAGAGGTCCGCTTCGAAGGTCACGCCTCCATCTTAGGACTCCCGCGTAGAATCGGCGCATGAAGGCGCCCTGGGAGAAGTTCTCCCTGCCCGCGGAGGCGCCGGCCTACGCGGTCGGGCGCTCCCCGGAGTTCGTGAAGACGATGCGCTCGATCTTCGGGCCGCTCGTCGAGCGGGTGACGAAGTTCCCTTCGGGCCGGCAGGCGTGGCTGATGGCGGAGGTGCCCTCCGAGGGCTCGCTCTCCAGCTTCTTCGCCGATCTCGAAAAACGCGCCTGCAGCCGGCGGGCTCCCTCTGGGTCGTCTTTCCGAAGAAGCCCTTCGTCGCGGAGCTGGAGTTTCCCTACCTCTGGATCGACGTCCAGAAGGCCGGGCTCGCGGCGGGGCTCGTCGACAACAAAATCGCGGCCTTCTCGCCTCGACTGACGTCGATCCGGTTCGTCATCCCCGTGGCGCGCCGCAAGGAGCGTGTGGCGTGACGCGGCGACTTCGCCTTCCGTTCCTCATTGCGATCGCGGCGCTGGCCTCGGCGTCGTCGCCGGGCCGCGAGCTTCACTGGAACGCGATCGACGTGCGCGCGCGCCTGGACGCGCGGGGTGCCCTCCACGTCGTCGAGACGCACAGGCCCTGGTCTTCACGGGAGACTGGAACGGGGGAGAGCGGACCTTCGATCCGCGGCCCGGCCAGTCGATCTCGCTCGAGTCGATGGCCCGCATCGACCCCGACGGCACGCGGCACGCGCTCGCGCAGGGCGGCTTGTCCGCAGTCGACGAGTACGGCTGGACGGGCGAGAACGTGCTCCGGTGGCGAAGCCGCCTTCCGTCGGACCCGGAGTTCTCGAACACCGAGCTCGTCTACGAGATCGCCTACGTGGTCTCGGGCGTCCTCGTGAAGCAGGGCGATACCTATCTCCTCGACCACAACTTCGGGCTCCCCGAGGCCGACTGGCCGATCCGGAAGCTCGAGGTGACGCTCGAGCTCGATCCGGTGTGGAAGCCGCAGGCGCCGTTTCCGGGCAAGTACGAGAGCGGCGTGCTCCCCCCGAAATCGAACTTCACCGTGACCGTGCCGCTTTCGTACACCGGCAGCGGCGCACCGGCGGTGTCCGCCTCCGTCATGAGCCTCCGGCCTGCGGCGCGGGATGCTCGCGGGACTCGCGGCCGTCTTCGTGCTTCTGTATCTCGGCTGGCGCCGGCGCGAGACGGTCCTCGGCCGATTCGCCCCGCTGACGCCGGCTGCCACGATCGACTCGCCCTGGCTCGAAAAGAACCTCATTTCGCTCTCGCCCGAAGAAGCGGGCGCCCTGTGGGACGAGTCGATCGGTGCTCCGGAGGTGGCGGCCGTTCTGGCGCGCCTCGCCTCGGAAAAGAAGATCGCGACCGAGGCGAGCGGGAAGAAGCTGACCATGCGGCTTCTCGTTCCCGTCGCCGAGCTCCAGGGCTACGACCGCGACCTCGTCCAGGCGCTCTTCTTCTCGGGGCGGAAGGAGACGGACACCGACGCCATCAAGGCCCACTACAAGTCGAGCGGCTTCGACCCGGCCTCGAAGATCAAGGCCGGTCTCGAGGCCCGGCTCAAGACCCATCCGGATTTCCAGGACAGGGCGCCGGCGCAGGGCGGGCGGCTGACGGCGCTGCTCTTCCTGGCGGGCTTCGCGGCGCACGGCGCCGCGGTCCTCTCCGGGTCGGAGGAGCTCGGCTCCGCGATCGCCGCGGCGATCACCTACCTCGTCATCTACGGCATCGGAGCGCTCTGTGCCTGGGCGTTCCAGAAGCGCGTGGACCGGCTCGACGCGTGGTCGCCGCTCTTCCTGTGGGTGCCGGCGCTCCTTCTCTACTTCGCATGGCTCGGCGTGCGCGAGGGCGGGCGGAGCCCGGCGATCGTCGTGATCGGGACGATGCTCCTGCGCCTGGCGGTCGTGAGCGGGGTCTTCTTCATCGCGAAGACCCGCAACGGCCCCCACCGGATCGCGCGACGCAAGGCCCTGGCCTCGGCTCGGCGATTCTTCGCTGCGGAGCTCGACGCTCCCGCGCCGCGGCTGAAGGACGAGTGGTTTCCCTACGTCGTCGCCTTCGGACTGACCTCCGAGGCGGACGCGTGGTTCAAGGCGCATGGCGCGGCGGCGGCGGCGGGCGCGAGCACGTGGCGGGGCTCCTCGAGCGGATCGGCTTCTTCGTCCTCGTCCTCGTCGCCGGGTGGCGGCTGGACGGGCGGCGGCGGCGCGTTCGGCGGCGCGGGGGCGTCCGGCACGTGGGCCGTCGCCGCGGGAGCCCTCGCGGCGGGCGTGTCGGCGCCCTCCTCGTCCTCGAGCGGCGGGGGCGGCGGCGGCGGCGGGGGAAGCTCCGGCGGCGGCGGCGGCGGAGGCTGGTGAGGGACGGCTCGCCGTCCGGCCCGTAGAATCGCCCCGTGAGCGATACGGTCTCGATCGTCGGCGCGGGCCTGGCGGGCTCGGAATGCGCCTGGCAGCTCGCCTGTCGGGGCCACCGCGTGCGGCTCTTCGAGATGCGGCCGAAGGTGAAGACCTCGGCGCACGAGACCGATCGCTGCGCCGAGCTCGTCTGCTCGAACTCCTTCCGCTCCGACAACCCGAGGAACGCCGTCGGCCTCATCAAGCGCGAGATGGAGGCCCTCGACTCGCTCGTCATCCGCTCGGCGCGCGCGGCGGCGGTGCCGGCCGGGGACGCCCTCGCGATGGACCGGCACGTCTTCGCGACCAGGGTCACGGAGGCGATCGCGTCGCGGCCCGAGATCGAGCTCGTGCGCGAGGAAGTGACCGAGATCCCGCGCGAGGGCTTCGTCGTGATCGCGACGGGGCCGCTGACCTCGCCCGCGCTCGACCGCGCGATCGGCGAGCTGCTCGGCACGGAGGACCTCTACTTCTACGACTCGATGGCGCCCATCGTCGAGGCATCCTCGCTCGACCTCTCGAAGATGTACGCGATGTCCCGCTACGGAAAGGGCGAGGGCGAGGACTACTGGAACTGCCCGCTTTCGCGCGAGCAGTACGAGCGGTTCCTCGACGCCCTGCTCTCCGGCGAGACGGTGCCGATCAAGGACTTCGAGAAGGGCGTCTACTTCGAGGGGTGCCTCCCGATCGAGGTCATGGCCGAGCGGGGACGGGAGACGCTGCGCCACGGGCCGATGAAGCCGATGGGCCTGCCGGACCCGAAGACGGGGCGTCTCCCGTGGGCCGTCGTGCAGCTCCGGCAGGACGACCTCGCGAAGGAGCACTACAACATCGTCGGGTTCCAGACGAAGCTCAAGATCCCGGAGCAGCAGCGCGTCTTCCGGATGATCCCGGGTCTGGAGAGCGCCGTCTTCGCGCGTTACGGGATGCTCCACCGCAACACGTACATCCACGCCCCCGCGCACCTCGACCGGTTCTTCCGCATGCGGAAGGAGCCGCGAATCTTCTTCGCCGGCCAGATCACGGGTGTCGAGGGGTACGTCGAAAGCGCGGCCACGGGACTCGCGGTCGGGCTCGCGCTCGCGCAGATCCTCGAGGGCCGCGAGCCCCTGCCGGTCCCTTACACGACCGCGATCGGGTCGCTCGCGCGCCACTGCTCGGAGCGGCCGCCCGGGGAGAAGTTCGAGCCGATGAACGTGACCTTCGGCCTGATCGAGGACACGTCGCATTCCCCGGTGCGCGACAAGCAGCTCCGCCGCCAGCAGATGGTCGACCGGGCTCTCGCCGCGATCGGGGTGTGGAAGGAAGAGATCGCCCCGCACGCAGCCGTCGTATCTTAGCGGGGCGGGGACAAGCCCCGCCCTACGCCCGGTCGTAGGGGCGGCCCTCGTGGCCGCCCCGAAAGGTACACATGCCCACCTGGGACGACATCCAGGCCGCGCGAAAACGCCTCTCGGGCGTGGCGCACCGCACTCCTGTCCTGCGCTCGCGCCAGTTCGACGAAGAGTCGGGCGCCCGCGTCTACTTCAAGGCCGAGAACCTGCAGCGCGGGGGCGCCTTCAAGTTTCGTGGTGCCTACAACAAGATGAAGGCCGAGAGCGAGCGCGGGAAGGTCGACGCCGTCGTCGCGTTTTCCTCCGGCAACCACGCCCAGGCGGTCGCGCTCGTGGCGAAGCTCCTCGGCCTCTCGGCCACGATCGTGATGCCGGCCGATGCGCCGCAGTCGAAGATCGACGCCACGCGCGGCTACGGCGCCGAGGTCGTGCTCTACGACCGGCAGGTGCAGAGCCGCGACGACCTCGCGGCCGAGATCGCGCGCGAGAAGAACGCCCTGCTCGTCCCGCCCTTCGACGACGAGCTGATCATGGCGGGCGCGGCGACGGGCGCGGTCGAGCTTCTCGAAGACGTTCCCGATCTCGACGCCCTCGTGATCTGCGTGTCGGGCGGCGGGCTCATCGCCGGCTGGGCGACGGCCGCGCGCCACATGCGGCCGGGGATCAAGGTCTACGGGGCCGAGCCCGAGACGGCCGACGACACGAAACGCTCGCTCGCGGCGGGCAAGCGCGTCGAAGTTCCGGAGAACCCCACGATCGCCGACGGCCTGCGGGTGGTCATGCCCGGCCGGCTGACCTTCCCGATCGTCCAGGAAGAGGTCGCGGACATTCTGCTCGTCTCCGACGACGAGATGGTCGAAACGCTCACCTGGATGCTCGAGCGGATGAAGGTGCTGGTCGAGCCCTCCGGCGCCGCGGCCGCGGCCGCGGTGCGCCACCGGAAGGCGGACTTCCGAGGCCAGAAGGTCGGTGTCGTGCTGTCGGGCGGCAACGTCGACCTGGCGAAGCTCTCCGGATACATCGCCTCGCGCAAAGCTTCGGCGGCCGGATGAAGCGGGCCGCCGCGGGCCTTCTGGCGGCGACGCTTGCGGCTTCGCGGCTGGCGGCTCACGACTTCTGGATCGAGCCCTCGAGCTTCCGTCCGGCCGTCGATGCGACGGTCGCGCTCCGGCTCTTCGTCGGCCCGCACTTCGAGGGGGAGCCCTTCCCGCGCGTGCCGCAGCTCGTTTCGAAATTCGTCCTCGTCTCCGCGTCCGGCGAGCGCGCGGTCCCCGGCGGCCCGGGGGACGATCCCGCCGGCACGATCCGCATCGCGGAGCCGGGCCTGGCGATCGTCGGGTACCGCAGCTTCGACTATCCGGTCTCCCTCGAGGCCGCGAAGTTCGAGGAGTACCTGAAGGAAGAGGGGCTCGAGAAGATCTCGACTCTGCGAGCGCAGCGCGGCGAGACGGCCAGGCCCGCGCGCGAGGTGTTTTCGCGCTGCGCCAAGGCGGTGCTCGACGCGGGAGGCTCCGGCAAGGCGGGCTTCGATCGCGTCCTCGGCTTCACGCTCGAGCTCGTTCCCGAGAAGAACCCGTATGCGCTTCGGCCCGGCGACGCGCTGCCCGTGCGGCTGCTGTTGGGCGGAAAACCGCTCGCGGGGGCCCTGGTCCATGCCCTTCTTCACGGCGAGCCCGGCGCGACGGCCGCGGCGCGAACCGGCCGCGACGGCCGCGTGAACCTCGCGCTGGCCAAACCCGGCTTCTGGATGATCAAGGCCGTCGAGATGGGGCCGGCGCCGGCGGGCGTCGACGCGGACTGGCAGAGCCTTTGGGCTTCCTTAACCTTTGAAATGCCGCCCGCAAATCCTGTAGGAAAGGCGCCGTGAGAAGAGGTGTCGCCGCCGCGGCCGTGTTGAGCGTCGGGATCCTCGGCGCGATCGCGTGCCGGAAGAAGGCCGAGATTCCGGAGGGCGCTCCCTCCCGGCCCGCGATCGCCGTGCAAACGCCGGTCGCGGTCGGCCCCGACGCGAAGCGATACCCGTTCAAAGGGGTCATCACGAAAGTCGACCCCGCGCGCGTCCAGATCACGGTCGACCACGAGGAGATCCCGGGCTACATGTCGGCGATGACGATGGCCTTCCCGATCCGGGACGATCCGAAGGTCATCGCGTTCCTGCGGCCCGGCGACCGCATCGAGGCGACCCTCGTCGTCGACGGGAGCACGTACTTCCTGGAGCAGATCCTGACGAAGGGCTTCGTGCCGACCCCGACTCCCTTCGGGGGAGCGGGCATCCGCCCCGAGCCGAACAAGGGCATCGCGATCGGCGACGCCGTGCCGGACTTCACGCTGACCGACCAGACCGGCGCCTCGGTCCGGCTCTCGCAGTTCCGGGGGCAGCCGGTGGCGGTGACGTTCGCCTATACGCGCTGCCCGGTGGCCACCGCCTGTCCGCTGACGGTGGCGCGGTTCTCGAAGATCCAGGCCGGCCTCGTCAAGGAGAACTTCGGCGAGCTCCTGACCGTGACGGTCGACCCGGAGAACGACACGCCGGCGGCGCTGAAGGCCTATGCGGCCCACATCGGCGCGGACCCGGCGCGCTGGAAGTTCCTGACCGGCGAGCCTCGAGCCGTCGCACGGGTCGCCGAGACCTTCGGGGTCCTCTACTACCCGGACAAGGGACAGATCGTGCATTCGCAGGCGGTCGCGATCGTCGACCCCGAGGGGAAGCTCGCCACGGTCTACTACGGGGAACAGTGGGAGCCCGAGACGGTGCTCCAGGACCTTCAGAAAGCGAGAAAAGGATGAAGCGGACCCGGCTCCTCGGAAGTCTCGTGTTCGGCGCGATCGTCGGCCTGGCCGTCGCGGTCTATGCGGCGGAGACGAAGCCCTCGGAGACGTTCGACAAGTACTGCGCCAAGTGCCACGGCGACGACGGCAAGGCGAAGACGTTTCGCGGGAAGATGGTCAAGGCGCGCAACTTCACCGACGCCGAGTGGCAGTCGGGCGTGACCGACGAGCAGCTCATCCAGTCGGTCACGGACGGCAAGGACGACATGCCGCCCTTCGGCAAGAAGCTGACGAAGGAGCAGATCGAGAGCCTCGTGAAGAACGACGTCCGCGGGTTCGCGCCCAAGAAGGAGTAGGCGGGCCGAGCGGGCGAATATACTGCCCGCCGTGACGCGCGAGGGGAAGCCGGGCACCGATTCGCCGAGATTCCGCTCCCGCGGCGAGGACGTTCAGATCTACCCGCGGGCGCACCTCGTCTCGCCCGAGACGATCTCGATCGGCGATTCCGTCATCATCGACGACTTCGTGTTCCTCGTCGGAGGCGCCGAGACCCGGATTGGCAGCTTCGTGCACCTGGCGTCGTTCTCGTCCTATCTCGGCCGCGGGCGGCTCGTGATCGGGGACTTCGTGAGCGTGTCGAGCGGCGCGCGGCTGTACACGGGCATCGACGACTTCTCGGGAGGCTCGCTCGTCGGGCCCGGAGTCCCGGAGCCGTATCGTCAGCCGACGCGGTCGTTCCTGAACGTCGAAAAGTTCGCGGTCGTGGGCGCCAATGCCGTCGTCTTTCCGGGCGTCACCCTCGGCGAGGGCTGCGCCGTCGGCGCGCTCTCGCTCGTCAACAAGGACTGCGAGCCCTGGACGATCTATGGCGGCGTGCCCGCTCGGCCGCTCAAGGCGCGGCGCCGCGACCGCGTGCTCGAGCTCGAGGCCCGGCTCCGCCGCGAGCTGTACGACGCGAACGGCCGCTACATTCCGCGCGGCCGGCGGTAGCGCGTCCTCCATGCTGCCGGTTTCCCGACCGTCCCTGCCGCCGCTCGGCGAGCTCCATTCGCTTCTGGAGGACATCTGGAGCACGCGGATGCTCTCGAACTTCGGCAAGTACGCGGCCGCGTTCGAAGGGAAGGCCCAGTCGTACCTCGGCAATCCCTGGACGCGCTCCGTCGTGAACTGCGACGTGGGCCTGGTCCTCTCGCTGGCGGCCCTCGACCTGCCGGAAGGCGCCGAATGCCTGGTCCAGTCGTTCACCTTCAACTCGACGGCGAACGCCCTGCTGTGGAATCGTCTGCGGCCGGTCTGGGTGGACATCGACCCGCGGACGCTGAACGTCGATCTCGAGGACCTCGAGCGCCGCATCACCGGCCGGACGAGGGCCGTCGTCGTGACGCACATCTTCGGCAGCGCCCTCGACATCGGTCGCGTGATGGATCTCGCGCGCCGCCGCGGGCTCCCGGTCGTCGTGGACGCGGCTCATGCCTACGGGGCCACCTGGCGCGGCATCCGGATCGGCGATCCCGCGCTCGGCGACTTCCAGGTGTTCAGCTTCAGCGGCACCAAGCAGATCACGTCGGCGGAGGGCGGACTCGTCGCGGCCGGAAGCGAAGAGCTCGCCCGGCGCATCGAGTACCGGCGGGCCTACGGTTTTCAGGGAGACTACGTTTCCCGCGTCCTCGGTTTGAACGGCAAGCTCTCCGAGATCCACGCGGCGCTGGCTTGCCTGACGGCGGACGAGGTCGAGACGGTCGCCGCGGTGCGCGGAGCGAAGGCGGCTCGCTATCGCGAAAGGCTCGGATCGATCCCCGGTCTCCGGTTCCAGGAGCATCTTCCCGACAGCCGGTCGACTTACAAGGACTTCGCGATCCTGTGCCCGGGGCGGCGCGACGAGCTGGCGGATTTTCTCGCCGCGGGCGAGATCCAGACCAAGAAGTATTTCCGGCCGCTCCACCCGATGCCGCTCTTCGAGACCTTTCGGTCGTCCGAGGACGATCTCCGCGACACGATCGCGGTCGCCGACGCGATCCTGTGCCTTCCGATGTTCAACGACCTCGGCGACGGCGACATCGACCGCGTCTGCGAACGGGTGTCCCGGTTCTATGGGCGCGCCTGACCCTCGGGCGCGCCGGCGGCTGGCGCTCGGCCGGATGCTCTGGGGCCTGCGCCCCCATCGCGCGAAGCCGCTCGTCAGCATCATCACGCCGACCTGGAATCGCGCCGAGCTGCTGACGACCCGGACGCTTCCGTCTCTGATTCGCCAGAGTTACCGCCACTGGGAGGCCGTCGTCGTCGGCGACGCGTGCACGGACGACACGGCGGAGAGGATCGCCGCGCTCGGCGACGCCCGGATCCGATTCGAGAATCTTTCGCGGCGCGGGGTCTACCCGGAGGACCCGCTCCAGCGGTGGATGGTCGCCGGATCCACGCCGGCGAACCGTGCCCTCGAGCTCGCTCGCGGAGAATGGCTCGGCTACCTCGACGACGACGACGTGCTCGCCGAGAGTCACCTGCAGACCCTGGTCGGCTTCGCGCGGGAAAGCGGGGCGGAGTTCGTCTACGGCGCGGGGGAGTTCCAGAGGTCGGCGACCGAGTGGCTTCGCATCGGCCGACTTCCGCCGCTTCCGGGCAACGTCATGCACTCTTCGGTGCTCTATCGCTCGTATCTGAAGTTCCTCCGTTACGACCTCGAGGCCTGGCGAGAGTCGGTGGGCGCCGACTCCCACCTCTGGGGCCGCATGCTCGCCCTGGGAGTGAACTTCGCATTCCTCGACGAAGTCGTCTGCCAGGCCCCCCTGCGCCCGGGCGAGGCGCTCGCCGGCCAGCGGGCGGCCGAGCGGCGCGCCGTGGAGGCCCAGATTGGCGGCCTGGCTTCGCCTCCGTACAAGCTCCACATCGGCTGCGGCCGGGTACGGTTCGACGGCTGGATCAACGTCGACTCGGACCCCGCGATCAGCCTTCCCGACGTGGTCTGGAACCTGAGTCGCGGAATTCCCGTGCCGGACGACTCGTGCGAGCTGATCTATTCGGAGCACCTCCTCGAACATCTGAACGTCGAGGAAGGCCTCGCTCTCCTTCGGGAGTGTCGCCGGGTGCTCCGGCCCGGGGGAATCATGCGGCTGTCGATGCCCTCGCTCGATGCGCTCCTCGAGAAGTGCTGCTCCGGAAACTGGCGCGATCAGGACTGGCTGACGTGGCCGGACCACCAGTTCATCCAGACCCGCGCGGAAATGGTGAACATCTTCTTTCGATGGTGGGGGCACCAGTGGATTTACGACGCCGAAGAGCTCCACCGCCGCCTGAAAGAAGCCGGGTTCACGCGGTTCCGCGACGTGGCGTGGGGAGACAGCGACGTCGCACAGCTGCGCGGCCGCGAGACGCGCAAGGACTCCCTCCTGATTTGCGAGGCCGAGAAGTAGCCGTCGCCGTCAGGGGCGGGGCGCCGCTCCGGCGGCGCAGAGGTCCATGAAGACGTCGTCGCCACGGACGACGAGCCGCCGGACATCCAACCCCTCCGCCGCGGCGAGCTCCCGCGCCCGAGGCTCGACGACCTCGGCATCGAGGTGCGGAAGCTTTCGTTCCATCGGCTTGTAGAGGTTCTGGTGAACGTCGAAGACGGACGCACAGGGCGCGCCCGCGGCGGCGGCGCCGGCCCGAAGCGCCGCGTACGTGCCCGGCTCGGCCGCGTCGAAGTTCCAGTGGTCGCGGTGGGCCAGAAGAGTGAGGCGGCGTCCGTCCCGCTCGAGCTCGTAGCGTTGGACGGCCGGCAGCCCCGGCAGGGTCCCGCGGAAGCTCCAGGCCCAATCGTGGTGGGCGATGAAGTACCCGATCAGGTTGAACTGGTCCGTCTGAACGACGCGCGCCCCCGGAACCGCCCGGTCGAACGCCCGCGCCTGGCGCGTGAACGGGTCGCGGCCGGGAGGCTGGAGGTCCTCCGCATGTCCGCCGAGGTTGGCGGCGATCGCGGCACCGCCGAGGACGAGGAGCAGGCGTCGGGCCGGCGGGGAGGCCGCGGCGCGAACCAGGCGATCGAAGGCCACGGAGCCCGCGAGGACCGCGAACAGGAAGTACAGGAACTGCTGGCGCGACGCGCCGCCGAAGGGATAGAGGCCGGCGAAACCCAGGGCGATTCCCAGCGCGAGCAGGATCGCGAGGATCGCCGACGGCATCGCCCGGTCCTCGCCGCCGGGCTCGCGGCGCCGTTCCGTGACTGCGGCGAAGAACACGACCGCCACGAACCCCAGGACGAGCGCGGCCGCCCGCCGCGGGCTCCAGAGGACGACCGGCGAGAACAGGTTGAAGATGTTCCAGAGATTCCGCGTCAGGAACGCCGCCGCGGTCTCGGAGCTCGCCGTGAAATAGAACTCGGGAAGGTGATTGAGCTTCGTGACCCAGGGCTTGGCGACGAGCTCGTACAGGAAGACGCCGACGACCGAAGGAGGTCCCAGCGTCGCGATGTCCGGCAGGATCCGCCGGGGGAGCGCGCGCCGAAGCGCGCCGCGGGAGGCGGGCCGGAAAGCGGCGATGAGAATCGGCGCGAACGCGCAGGCGACCACGTAGAGCCCCGCAAAGTACTCGGAGAGGACGGCGAGGCTCGCCAGCACCGCAAAGGCCGCGCGCGAACGCCAGCCCGCCGGCTCGGGCCGGAAGACGTCGAGGGAGTAGACGAACGACCACAGGATGAAGAAGACCGCGAGCATGTACGACTGGACCGCGCAGGAGAGGAAGATCGCGGATGGAGCCGTTGCCATCGTCAGCGCGCCGAGAAAGGCGACGGCTCGCGAGGTCCGCAGCTTTTCGAGGATTCGATGGACGAGGGCGACCGCGCCGAGGCCCGAGAGGATCGAAATGCTCAGGTAGGCGAGCCGCGAGTGGCTCACGGCGTCGACGGCCTTCAGCAGCAGGAGAAAGAACGGCGGATGCGCCAGGCCGTGGAACTCGCGCGACAGGTTGCGCGCGATGAAGACGTGCCAGAAGCCGTTGTAATCGATGGGATGCGTCAGGCCGACGTACAGGCGCAGCGCGAGCCCGATCGCGAGCGCGACGAGGAGCGGCCAGCGGCCGGAGGAAAAGGCGCGACTCACGCTCAGAGAATACCCGCGAGGCCCGGACGGCCCGCGTCTAGTACACCGCGTCCTCGAGCGACACGCCAAAGAGACCCGAGTACATCTTGGGGAAGAAGTGCGTGGACTTCTGCGGCAGGCGGTCGCCCGATCCCACGACCGCCTCGACGTCCGACACGGTCGTCGCGCGCATCAGGACCGCGGCCTGGGCCTTGCCCCCGTCGACGGCCGCGATCGCCGCGTCTGCGTCGGAGGTGAAGGAGATCCGCTCGCCCTTGGCGATCGCGTCGGTGCGGATGCCGAGCAGCCTGTCGAAGAACGCCACCTCGAGGGCCGCGACGTCGAGCGACTTCCACTCCTCCGAGCGGCCCTCGGGCCAGGGGAGCGGCGCCGGTTTCTCCTTGAGCGTCATCAGCACGGGCTTCGAGGGCGGGGCGTGGAGCACGAAGGCCGGGAAGCGCCGGCCGTGGGCCTCGAGCGCGGCGTGCGCCTCCCGCGGCGAGGCGAACTCCTTGAGCTCGAAATAGTCGCGCGCGGCGTTCAGCGTCCGGTCGGGCCGCCAGTCGGGGAGGTCGGACAGAAGCCGGTGGATCGGCCGGACGATCACGGCGGGCGAAGCCATGTCGACGATCGCGCAGAGCTTGTATCGGGCGCCCGGGAGCTTCTCGGCGGCCGGGTCCTTCGAGAACGCGAGCGCCGTCTCGTAGCGGTGGTGGCCGTCCGCGATGATCGCCTCGGCGTTCTTGACGAGGCCCTGGAGCTCGACGTGCGCGGCGTAGTCCGAGATCCGGAAGGCATCGTGGCGAACGCCGTCGGGGCTCTCGGCGGTCAGGTGCGGCGTGCGGCGCGTCCCGAGCGCCGCCGAGAGAGGAGCGCGGGTCAGGAGGAAGATCAGCTCGAGGTCGGCCTTCGTCGCGGCAAGGAGCGCCAGGCGGTCCGCCTTGGGCTTCGCGAGGGTCCGCTCGTGCGGCCGGATTGTTCCCGTCTCGTACTCCTCGAGTCGCACGAGGCCCACGAGCGCATCGCGGACATGCGTCGTCCCGCCCTCGGTGAACGTCTGGCGATAGGTCCAGAGCGCGGGGCGCCGCTCCTTCTCGAGGATGCCGCCGGCGAGCCAGTCGGCCTGGGTCTGCGCGGCCCCGGCGTACGGGTCGGCGCCGTCCTTTTTCGGGTGCGTGATGCGGACGATGTTCTCGGGGGCCTGTGCGTAGAGGCGCTCCTGGAGCTCCGCGGAGATCTGGTCGTACGGCGGCGCGAAGACGGCGGAGAGTCCGCGCTCGCGGATCACCCGCGGCGAAAAGCGAATCGAACGAAACGGTCGCAATTCCATGGCGGGGCATTCTAAGGCCGTCGTCCCGGGCGGACGTCAACGCGGGTGGAAGGGGCGTCATCTCGGCGGCCAACACCGTCATCCCGAGCGGAGCGAGGGATCCCGTACTTGATACGCGATTGCCGGCAATCGAGTCCGGGATCCCTCGTCGCTACGCTCCTCGGATGACGGCCTCCTCGGGATGACCCGGGGGCCGCGCTACACTGACCGGGCGTGATCTCGCTTTCGCGGGCGATCGACGGCTTTGCGAGCTACGTGGCCGACGAGCGGCGATTTTCGCCGCGGACCGTGGAGGCCTACGGCCGGGACCTCGCGCGGTTTGCCGGCTTCTGGGAGCAGGAGTTCGCGAATCAGCCCGCCGGTAAAACGCCTCTCTCCCGGGTCGACACCCTCGCCGTGCGCTCCTACATGGCCCACCTCCATCGCGACGGACTCCTCAATCGTTCGCTCGCCCGGCACCTTTCGACGTTGCGCTCGTTCTTCCGATGGGCATGCCGCGAAGGCCACCTGGACAAGAACCCGGCGCGAGGCCTGCCTTCGCCGCGGGTGCCGAAAGCGCTCCCGCGCGCGATGACCCTGCCGGACACGGAGAAGCTGCTGACGGCCGACGAGGACGAAACGTTCGTGCCCGAGCGCGAACGCGCCCTCTTCGAGCTTCTCTACGCCACGGGCCTGCGCGTGTCGGAAGCCGCGGGGCTCGACCTCGAGGACGTCGACTTCGGGGCGCGTCTGCTCCGTGTCACCGGGAAGGGAAGCCGCGAGCGCATCGTGCCCTACGGGGACGCCGCGGGCGACGCTCTGCGCGAGTACCTCCCCGCGCGGGAGGCCCTGCGCCACGGCTCCGGAGGCGGGGCACGGTCCGCCGAGCCGCTCTTCGTCAACGCCCGCGGCGGCCGGCTCACGCCGCGCTCGATGGCTCGTCTCCTGAAACGGCGGCTGCGGGCGGCCGGACTGCCCGAAGAGATCTCGCCGCACGCGCTGCGCCACACCTTCGCGACGCACCTGCTGCAGGCGGGCGCCGACCTGCGCGCGATCCAGGAGCTGCTGGGCCACGCCTCGCTCTCGACGACGCAGAAGTACACGCACCTCGATGCCGCGAGGCTCGCCGAGGTCTATCGCAATGCGCATCCCAAGGCCTAGCCGGCTGGGGCGCGTCCCCTGGTCTCTGCTCCTCGGCCTTCTCGCCGCTCCGGCGGCGGCGCAGCCGGCTCCGGCGGCGCGCCCGCCCGTGCTCGCGGAGATCGACCGGACGATCCGCGAGCGGTTCTACGATCCGAAGCTGAAGGGTGTCGACTGGACGGCGGCCGTGGCCAGGGCGGCCGCCGAGCTCGCCGCCGCGCCGTCGCCTGCCGAGCAGAACGCGATCTATGACCGGCTTCTCGCCACCCTGACCGACTCGCACACCTTCCGCGTGCCGGCCGGCCGTCTGCCCGATCAGGCGTGGGCGACCGCCGGGCTGCGCATCGGTCAGGACGGCGGCGGCTATGCCGTCAAGGGAGTCGTCCCCGGAAGCTCGGCCGATCGGGCCGGGATGCGCGCGGGTGACCGGATCCTCGCCGTCGACGGCAGGCCCTACGGGCCGGAGCGCGTGAGCTTCCGCGACCTCTTCTTCGTCTTCGAGGGCTCGCCCGGCACGTCCGTCGGCGTGACCTGGCAGCGGCCGGGCGGCGCGCCGAGGACGGACCGGCTCGCGCGCACCGCCGAAGAGCCGGGGGACGCGCTCGTCTGGAAGAGCGCGCGGGTCATTCGCAGAGACGGCAAGGCCTACGGCTACGCCCGTCTCTGGGGGATGAGCGCGGAGACGGCGCTCGTCGTCGTCGACATGCTCTCGGACCGCGTGCTCGCGGCGCAGGGAAGAGCGGGGCTCTCGGGTTGGCCCGAGATCGAGGGATTCGTGCTCGACGTCCGGGGCAACAGCGGCGGCTACGACCCCAACATCCTGCCGACGTTTTTGCGCGGCCAGTGGAACACGGCGGACTACTACGTCATCGACCGGGACGCGAAGCGCCTCGTGCCGCCGGCGTACGCGCCCCTGCCGGTGGTCCTCCTGACCAACTCCGGAACGGCCTCGAACGCCGAGGCGCTCGCCCTGAAGTTTCGCGCGCACGCGATCGGCCCGATCGTCGGCGAGACGACCGCCGGCATGGCGAGCGGGGGCGCGGCCGCGGTGCGGCTTTCCGACGGCTCGATGCTCTGGTTCACCGAGCGCGCGATCGAGAGCCTCGACGGAAAGAGCTACGAAGGACGCGGCGTCGAACCGGACGTCCCGGTCGCCGACCGCCCGGGGGCGGGCGAGGGACAGGAAGACGCGATCGTCGAGGCCGGGCTGAAGGCGCTCGCCGCGGCGCGGCAAGCCCTCTTGAGGTAATCTGTCCGGGCATGTCGAAAGCGCCCCGCTGGCACTCCACCACGGTCCTCTGCGTGCGCCACGGCGGCAAGGTGGCGATGGCCTCGGACGGCCAGGTCACGCTCGGCACCACGGTCATGAAGCAGACCGCCGCGAAGATCCGGCGGCTCGCGGGGGGCTCGGTGATTGCGGGGTTCGCGGGCTCCTCCGCCGATGCCTTCGCGCTCTTCTCCCGGTTCGAGGCCAAGCTGGACGAGCACCGCGGCAACCTGGAGCGGTCCGCGATCGAGCTCGCCAAGGACTGGCGCACGGACAAGATGCTCCGACAGCTCGAGGCGTTGCTGATCGTCGCCGACCGGCAGAGCTCGCTGCTCATTTCGGGCACGGGCGACCTGATCTCGCCCGAGGAGGGCGTGCTCGCGATCGGCTCGGGCGGAGCCTACGCTCTCGCGGCGGCCCGGGCCCTGATGAAACACCGCGCGGACATGACCGCGAAGGACGTCGCGCGCGAGGCGCTCCTGATCGCGGCGCAGATCGACATCTACACGAACGACCACATCACGCTGGAAGAGCTTTGAGATGGTGTTCCTGATGCCGGGCGAGCAGGAAGCGCAGGCCCCGACGGCCTCCGCGCGCACTCCGCGCGAGATCGTCGCCGAGCTCGACAAGTACGTCATCGGCCAGAAGCGGGCGAAGAAGGCCGTGGCGATCGCGCTCCGGAACCGCTGGCGGCGCCAGCGCCTGTCCGCCGAGATGTCCCGAGAGATCCTGCCGAAGAACATTCTCATGATGGGGCCGACGGGCGTCGGCAAGACCGAGATCGCCCGCCGACTGGCGCGACTGGCGGACGCCCCGTTCCTGAAGGTCGAGGCCTCGAAGTTCACGGAAGTGGGATACGTCGGGCGCGACGTCGAGTCGATCGTGCGCGACCTGACCGAGGTCGCCGTCCAGATGGTCCGCGAGGAGAAGACGCTCGAGATCCGGGACCGCGCCCAGGGGCGTGCCGAGGCGCGACTGCTCGACCTGCTCCTCCCGGCTCTCGGCGACGCCGAGGCGGAGGAGACGCGGGCTCGGTTTCGGACGATGCTCCGCGAAGGCAAGCTCGAGGACCGCATGGTCGAGGTCGAGGTCGCCGACAAGACGTTCCCCTCCTTCGAGATCGTGACCAACCAGGGCGTCGAGGAGATGGACATCAACGTCAAGGAGATGCTGCCCGGCCTCTTCGGCGGAAAGAAGAAGCGCCGGAAGACCTCCGTGTCCGAGGCGCGCCAGATCCTCCAGGCCGAAGAGGAGGGGCGCCTGATCGACCCCGGCCAGGTGGCGCGGGAGGCGGTCGAGCGCGCGCAGTCCTCCGGCATCGTGTTCCTCGACGAGATCGACAAGGTCGCCGGCCGCGAGTCCGGCGGCCGCGGGCCCGACGTCTCGCGCGAGGGCGTGCAGCGGGACCTCCTGCCGATCGTCGAGGGGACCTCCGTCAACACCAAGTACGGCTTCGTCAAGACCGACCACGTCCTCTTCATCGCCGCGGGCGCCTTCCACGTCTCCAAGCCCTCGGACCTGATCCCGGAGCTCCAGGGCCGCTTCCCGATCCGCGTCGAGCTCGACTCGCTGACCGAGGCGGACTTCGTGCGGATCCTGACCGAGCCGGAGAACGCGCTGTTGAAGCAGTACCGCGCGCTCCTCGGCGCCGAGAACGTCGACCTCTCCTTCTCGGAGGACGCGATCGGCGAGATCGCCCGCGACGCCGAGCGCGTCAACCGGGCGCTCGAGAACATCGGGGCGCGGCGCCTCCACACGATCCTCGAGCGGCTGCTCGAAGACATCTCCTTTGAAGGGCCCGAGAACGCGGGCAAGTCGATCCGGATCGAGATCTCCGACGTGCAGGCGGCGCTCGCCGATCTCGTCCAGGACGAGGACCTCTCGCGCTACGTCTTGTAGCGGCCCGCGGCGCGGGCCGACGGACGAGAGCGGGGAAGTCGCTCCGGTATCCTCTCCCGAGGAAGCACCACCCCGCATGAAACGCCTTGCCGCCGGCCTCGCGATCTGCCTGCTGGCGCTGGCTTGCGGCAAGAAGGGCGATCCGCAGCCGCCCCTGCCCCGCGGACCCAACGCCATCAAGGACCTCGCGGTCGAGCAGGAAGGCGACGACGCCGTCCTCACCTTCTCGTTCCCCGACCGTCTCCAGACGGGCGCGCCGCTGACGGACCTGCAGTCGATCGAGGTCTACCGCGTCCTCCGGCCGTCGGCCGCCCTGACGACCCCGCGCGCGCCCGGAGCCGGGGCCGCGGGTCCGCCGCCGTCTTCGGGGTCGACCGGGGAGCTGCGCGGGATGGGCTCGGCCGCGCGCCGGACCGCGACCAACGTGCGCCTCGCCGAGGAGGCGTTCTACCAGGAAGCGCATCTGGCCGCCGAACTCTCGCTTCCTGCGATTGCCGAGGCGACCCGGGGCGCTTCCCTCGTGTACCGCGACTTGCTCCTGACACTCTTCACGCAGGAGGAGGGCCCGGAGCCGCTGGCCTACGCCGTCGTCTCCGTGAGGCGCAACGGCGAGCGCAGCCCCCTGTCCAACATCGTGACGCTCGAGCCGGACATCGCGCCCCAGGCGCCGGAGCTGCAGCCGCCTCTCCTGGAGGAGGGCCGGATCTGCCTCGAATGGACGGCCCCCGAGAAGAACGTTCTCCAGCAGCCGGTCGAGATCGCGGGATACCGCGTCTACCGGCGGCCGCTGTCGCAGGAGGAGTACGACGCGCCGCTGACGGCCACACCCGTTCCGGACACGTCCTTCGTCGACCGGACGGCTCCCTACGGCGTGGCCCTCGCCTACACCGTGCGGGCGGTGCTCGCGAAGAATCCGAAGATCGAAGGCCTGCCCGCCGAAGAGATCGTCGTCGTGCCGCGCGACGTCTACCCGCCCAGGGCCCCGACCCGCGTCGATGCCCTGTCGGAGGGCAATCTCGTGCGGCTGCTCTGGGACCCCGTGGATTCGCCGGACCTCGCGGGCTACCTGGTTTTCCGTTCCGAGGCGGGCGGCGCCCCGGTGCAGCTGACGAAAGAGCCGATCCTCGATCCGTTCTTCAACGACCTGGGGGCGCGCCCGGGAAGGAAGTACCGGTACACGGTCCGTTCGGTCGACCGGGCCGGCAATCGGAGCGCCGCGTCCCCGGAGGCCGTGGCCGAGCCGTTCTGACCCGGGGGGACCTCGCCCGTGACGGCCCTTCGCGCATCGTTTACACTCCCGCTCCCATGTCCCTACCCTCCCGGTTCGTCAAGATGGCCGGCGGCGGAAACGACTTTCTCGTGTTCCAGGCCGACGGCCGGTCGCTGACCGAGAACGATCGCCTCCGGCTCGCGCTGGTATGCCGGCGGGGGCTCTCGGTCGGCGCCGACGGCGCGCTCTTTCTCTCGCCGGACGGGCCCGGTCGCGTCCGGCTGGATTACTTCAACGCCGATGGCGGTCCCGCGACCTTCTGCGCCAACGGGACCCGCTGCGCGGCGCGCTTCGCGGTCCGGCACGAACTGGCCGCGGGCCCGAGCCTCGTCCTCGAGACGGGCTGGGGCCCGATCGCCGCGCGGGTCGACGGCGAGAGCGTCACGCTCGCGCTCCCGGCCGTTCCCGCGCCTTCCGATCCGGTGCCGATCTCGGGCAAGGGCCTTCCCCCGACGGCGATCCCGATGAAGATCGGCGTGCCGCACCTGGTCGTCTTCATGCGCGGGGATCTCTCGAAGATGGAGATCGAGCGGCTCGGGCCGCTCGTTCGCCATCACCCCGCGATGCCCGAGGGCGCCAATGCCAACTTCGTGCGCGCCGGCAAGGACAACCGCATTCAGGTGCGGACCTGGGAGCGGGGCGTCGAAGGCGAGACGCTCTCGTGCGGCTCCGGCGTCGTCGCCGCGGCGATCGTCGCCGGCCGCCAGGGCCTGGCCTCGTCGCCGGTCGTGTGCGAGACGAAGAGCGGCGTCGACCTGACCGTCGAGTTCTGCGACGAGAAGGACACCTTCACGAGCGTGCGTCTCACGGGCGACGCGCGGGAGGTCTACGCCGGCGAGCTCCTCGAAGAGGCGTGGCAGGCGTGAGGTTCGGCTCGGCCGGCGCCCCGCCTTTCCCCTCCAAGATCGTCGCCGTCGGCAAGAACTACCGCGAGCACGCGGCCGAGTTCGACGGCGTCGCGCCCGAGGACGAGCCCCTCCTCTTTCTCAAGGCGCCGTCGGCCCTCGTCTTCGACGGCGGCGACATCGTGCTCCCTCCGGAATCCGCGAGGGTCGACTACGAGGGAGAGCTCGCCCTCGTGGTCGGCCGGCGCATCAAGTCCTGGCCACAGGACCGCTGGCTCGAGGCCCTGGCCGGCGTGTGTTGCGCCAACGACGTCACGGCGCGGGATCTCCAGAAGAAGGACAAGCAATTCGCCCGATCCAAGTCCTTCGACACGTTCTGTCCCGTCGGGCCCGCCATCGTGGAGGGAGTCGATCCCTCGGATCTCGCGATCGAGACGCGCGTCAACGGCGCCGTGAGGCAGTCGGCCCGGACGTCGGCGATGGTGTTTTCGCCGGCGTTCCTCGTCGCCTACGTGTCGCGCATGATGACCCTGATGCCGGGAGACCTCATCCTCACGGGCACGCCGGCCGGCGTGGGGCCGCTTTCTCCGGGCGACGTCGTCGAGGTCGACATCGAGCGGGTCGGCGTGCTGCGCAACCGGGTGGCGGATGCAACCGGCGTCCCGAGGTAAGGGCCGCTCCGTCGTCGCGGTCGTCTCGCTCCTCGTTCTCGCGGCCTCTCTGGCGCGATCGTTCGAGCCCGCGGAGGCACTGGCGCGGGGGCGGCGTCTCGCGCGCGCCCTCGGCGGGGAAGTCTCCCCGCAACGCGACGCGTTCGGCTTCTGGTTCGACCCCGAGTACGCGCTCTTCCTCGCGGACCTGAAGGCGCGGACGCCGGAGACGGCGACGGTTGCCGTCATCGTCCCGCGGCGGCCGGATCTGTACCTGTTCCAGGCGAACTACCAGCTGGCGCCGCGGCGCGTGGTGGAGGAGCGGTGGGTGGGCGAGGCGTCCTTCGTCGCCACGTACGGGTCCGAGGCCGCGCGCGGGCCGGGAGGACGCCCCATCGCCGGCGGAACGCTCTGGGCGAAATGACCCTGCTCACGGCTTTGGGACGGGTGGCCGCCGGGCTCGCCGCGGCGCTGGCCTGCGGCGCCGCCGTCAGCGGGTCGTTCACCGGGGGCCTGACGCGCCGGGAAAAGGCGGCATGGAGCCTCGCTTCCGGCCTGCTCGTGCAGGCGATCTGCCTGCTGACGCTCTTCGCGCTCGGATGGACTCCCCGGGCTCCGAGCCTGCTTCTGCTGGAAGGCGTGGCGGCCGGCGCGGCCCTGGTGCTCCGGCGGCGCTTCCCTCCGGGCCCGGCGGCAGTCCGGATCGCGCGCGGCCCGCGAGGGCTCGTACTGATCCTCTCCATCGTCGCCGGCTGCGCCTGGCTCGTTTTCCTCGTGGGCGCCGTCGCCGATTCGATGTGGGCGACCGACTTCGTCGCCTTCTGGGGATACAAGGGGAAGATCGTCTTTCTCTCGTCCGGCGTTCCCCGGCGGCTCTTCGAGGATCCGGCGCTGTACTTTGCGCACCGCGAGTACCCGCTTCTCGTCCCGCTCTCGCTCGCCTCCCTCGCCGGCTTCGCCGGGGAATGGAACGACCAGGCTCTGGCCCTGCTCTATCCCGTCTGCGCGCTCGCGACGCTCTCCGCCTTGTCCGGGTTCCTCGAGAGGCGCGTCTCGCGGCTGGCGGGAGCCGTCGCCGCGACGCTTTCCGCCCTGTGCTTCTTTCTCTACCGTCCCGCCAACGCCGGGACCGCCGAAGTACCCCTCGCCCTGGCGCTCGTGCTCGCCTGCTGCGCGGCGGGGGACGCGCTGCACGAAGCTCGAACCGCGACCCTCGCGCGGCTCGCTGTGGCCGCATTGTTTTGCGCCAGCCTCAAGCAGGAAGGAACGCTCTTCGTCCTTCTCCTCGCGGCCGCGCTCGGGTGGTCGCTGCGCGCCGCGCCGGCGAGGTCGCGGCGGCTGGCCGCGGCCGCGCTCGTTTTGCCTCCGCTCGTCCACTGGGCGGCGCTCTACTGGCTGCGCGGGAGCCAGACCCGCCGGGACTTCGACGCGACGCTCCTCGACCCGGGGCGGTGGTCGGATCTGCCCGCGCTCTTCGCCCTCGTGGCCGGCCGCCTCCTGGGGACGGAGGCTCGGGCAAACGCCGTGGCTCTGCTCGCGGTCGCGGCCTACTTCCTCGCCACGCGGCGAGGGAGCATGGACGCGCTGCTTCCCGTCTTCGTCGGACAGCTTCTCTGCTACGCGATCGAGCCCGTGTTCTCGGTCGATCCCATGTTCGCGATCGACAGCGCCTTCCGCCGCATCGTGATGAGCCTCTTTCCCGCCTTCACACTCGTTCTCTGCGCGAGGGCCGGGCCGCTCGACGCGAGGCGCGAGGCGCCGGCCGGCGTCTGACCTCGCCCTAGCGCGTCCCGGGATGCGCCCACCAGTCGAGCGATCCCGACGGGATGCCCGAGGTGGGCGACAGCTCGGCGCTCTTCTCGCGGCGAGCCGGCGGGCCCCATGGCGGAGGGATGACGGGGAAGATGAGGAAGCGGGCCGCGTCGTAGTCGCCGCGGGCGACGAAGACGAGCTCGACCGGGCCCTCGCGGTTGGCCGCCAGCAGGGTGTCCCAGAGCGGGATCGTGAGGAAGGGCCTCTCGCCCCATCCCTCGGAACGGGCCGCGGGGAGCCATTCGCCCCCGGGGCCGAGCAGCTCGAGGCGGGCGTTCGTCGGCACGACGAGCGGCGCGATGCGAACGTGCAGCGTGGCGGGCGTGCGTTCGGGGAGCGCGCGGCGGGGAATCGTCTGCGCGATCCGGACTCCTGCCGCCTCGACCCGGCCCCACTCCCAGTCGAGCACCTGGCGTTGGCGCGAGACCGCTGCAGCGAGCAGGATCCAGAGCACGCCGGCGGCGATTCTCCGCGCGGGACCCGCGAGCCCGGCGAACGCCACGACGGCGCAGAGAGTGAGCGCCGGCAGAAAGGGAAGCGCGAGCCGGGGAAGCGCGCCGAGGACCAGGCTCTGGAGAACGAGCAGCGCCGCCAGGAGCAGGCCCAGCGTCTTCGCGGAGCGCGCCCGGCCCGAAAACGGGGCCGCGAGCAGGACCGCGATGCACGCGAGCGTCAGAAGCGGCGTCGCCAGCCTCGATATGCGGGAAAGGCGAGCGTAGAGCGGCGACCACCCGGCGTCGTAGAACTCGGTTCCCAGGAGGCCGTGCAGGGCGCGCCAGGCGAGCTGCCGGGACCGGTCGGAGGGTTCTTCGGCGAAGGTCGCCCTCCAGTTCGCGAGCGCCGATCGCACCTGCGTAAACGGCGGCGGCTCGGGCTCGGGGTGTTCGCGCTGAGCGGTCCAGCCGTAGTCGACGCTTCCCGTGATGAAGGCGGGCGCCATTCCGCGGAAGGGGTCCCCCGGAACCGCCGTCGCCCTCCAGACGGGCGCGGACAGGAGCGCAAAGCCGAGGACGAGAGGCGCGATCGACCGCGGCCGCCCGAACAGCGCGAGACTCACAGCGGCCATCAGGAGCGCCGCCGCGCCGGCATTCGGCCGCACGAGGAAGAGGGCCGCGGACGCGAGTCCGAGGACGGCCGCGCCCCGGAGCCCCTTCGGCGGATCGAGCAGCACGGCGACGATCGAAAGAAGGAGGGCCGCGGTGAGCGCCTCCGACATGACGGCGCTCGATGCGTCGCGAAGACGCAGGCCGAAGATCAGCAGGAGGTAGAGCACCACTCCCCATCGCGGCCCGATCCGGCGGCCGACCAGAAGCGCCGTCGCGGCGATCGAGAGCCAGAGCAGGAGGGACTGGATCACGACGACCCGGCGCTCGGTGCTTTCGGCGGACCCGGTGGCGAGGGCCGCGCGGAGAAAGAGGATGTAACCGGGCTTGGGAGGGTGATGCGTCGACACCACGGGCGTCACGATCCCCTCTCCCCGGCGCGCCCACCCGAGATCCAGGGCGCTGTCGGACCAGAGGACGACGGGGGCCGTGAACGCGGGCCAGAGGTAGAGAGCGAGACCGACTGCTCCGAGGGTCGCGAACAGGACGGCGCGCCGGCTCACAGCTCGTCGAGGAGCGTCTCGGGGAGCCCCCCGAACGCACCCGAAGACATCAGAAGCAGCACGTCTCCGGGACGCGCTTCGCGGCGGAGGATCTCGGGGATCGCCTCGATCGAGTCGGGCGCGAAGGCCGGCCGGCCGCCCGCCGCGAAGCGCCGGCCGAGAGCGGCGCGGTCGATCTGGTTGTCGGGGCCGAGGCGCTGGGCGTGGAAGACGGGGGCGAGGACGAGGGCATCGGCGGCGGCGAAGGCCTCGGCGTACTCGTCCTCGAACAGCTTCCGGCCGGCGGTATTCGACCGCGGCTCGAAGAGGGCCCAGAGCCGGCGGCCGGGAAACTTCGCGCGCGCGGCCTGGAGCGTCCCGGCGACCGCGGTGGGATGGTGCGCGAAGTCGTCCACGACGAGGATGCCGTTCTTCTCGCCCTTGACCTCGAGACGCCGCTTGACGCCGCCGAAGCGGGGCAGCGCCCGGGCGATCTCGGTGTCGGAGAGGCCGAGCCCGCGCACGAGGGCGATCGCGCCGAGGGCGTTGCGCACGCTGTGGAATCCCGCCAGCGACGACGACAGCCGGGTCGTCGGAAGGCCCGCTTCCAGGAGCGTGAACTGCGTCCCCTCGGGCCCGAACACGATGTCGCGGGCCGAGAAGTCGGCGCCGGGGTCCTGGAGCGAGACGCGGATGACGGGCGCCCGCGAATCCGCGGCGACCTCGACGACGCGCGGATCGTCGGCGTTGACGACGACGGCGCCGTTCTCGGGCACCAGACGCGCCACCTTGCGGAAGGCCTCGATCACCGAGGGAAGGTCCGGGTAGAGGTCCGCGTGGTCGAACTCGATGTTGCCGATGAAGAGGTGCTTCGGCTCGTAGTGGAGGAACTTCGGTCCTCGGTCGAAGAAGGCCGCGTTGTACTCGTCGCCCTCGAGGACGAAGTACGGGCCGCCGCCCCGCCGGTAGCCGCGTCCCAGGTTCTGCATCTGCCCGCCGACGATGAAACCGGGGTCGCGTCCGGCGTCGAGCAGTAGCCAGGCGGTCAGGGCCGAGGTCGTCGTCTTGCCGTGCGTCCCGGTGATCACGACCGAGACCTTTCCGGGCAGGAGGTACTGCCGGACCGCTTGTGGCAGGGAGAGGACAGGCAGGCCCCGCCGCGCCGCCTCCGCGGCCTCGACGTTGTCGCTCAGGGCGGCGTTGCCGACCACGACCACGTCGCAGTCGGCCGGGACGTTTTCCGGCGCGAACCCCTCGGAGACGCGGATGCCGAGGCGTTCGAGCGTCGTGGACATCGGGGGATAGAGGGCCCGGTCGCTGCCGGTGACGCGATGGCCCTCCTCGAGGAGCAGGGCCGCCAGCGGGACCATGGCCGTCCCGCCGATGGGCACGAAGTGAAAGCGTCGGATTTCGCGCATCTCGCCCGCGGAGTCTGGTCTAATTGAGACGATTTCGGAAATAACCCACCATTTCCGCGGGTTTCAGCGCTTCGGCATCCCGAAATACAGGAGGAAACTGAAGATGCGTCATGTCCTGAAAATCGGCCGGCTCTCCTTCGCCGCGCTCCTGACGGCCGGGGTGGCCCTGGCCCAGAAGCCCGCGGAGCCCAAGCCGGCGGCACCGGCGCCCCCGGCCGCCGCCAAGGCAGTCGCTGCGCCCAAGATCGACATCGGCCAGGAGACCAAGGACATGGGGACGGTCCCCAAGGGCCAGGTGATCGAGACCGACTTCGTGATCAAGAACACGGGCGGCTCGGACCTGATCATCTCGGACGCGCGCCCCTCGTGCGGCTGCACCGTGTCCTCCTTCGACAAGGTGATCAAGCCCGGCGCCGAGGGCAAGGTCCACACGAGCGTCGACACGAAGAGCTTCTCCGGCCCGATCTCCAAGTCCGTGCTCGTCGTCTCCAACGACCCCGACCGCCCGCAGATGAACCTCTTCGTCAAGGCGCTCGTCAAGCCGTTCGTCGACGTGGCGCCGCAGCAGTACGTGCGCTTCTCGGTCGTCAAGGGCGATCCGGCGTCGCAGGACGTCATCCTCATCTCCGAGGAGAAGGGCTTCAAGCCGACCGTCGCCGAGACGGCGCAGCCCTACGTCAAGGCCGACATCTCCCCGGCCGGCGACAAGGACAAGATCGCGGGGCGCCCGGGTGAGCAGTACAAGCTGAACGTTTCGGTGCTGGCGGACGCGCCCGAGGGGCTTCTCAACGCTCCGGTGCGCATCACGACCGGCGTCCAGCAGCAGCCGACCCTCGAGATCCCGGTGTCGGGCATCGTTCGGCCGCGCGTCTCGATCTCGCCGATCACGGTCAACTTCGGCAACTTCACCGCCGGCAAGGACCCCATCACGCGCAACATCGTCGTGACGAACAACAAGCCGGGAACGCCCGTCAAGGTCACGAAGGCGGAAGTCAGCGTGCCGGGCTTCATGACGGACGTCGTCCCGACCCAGGAGGGCGTCTCCTACACGGTCGTCGTCAAGGCGTCGGACAAGGTCAAGAAGGGCGCCGTCGACGGCAAGGTCACGCTCCACACGACCGACAAGGACAAGGCCGTGATCGAGATCCCGCTGAAGGGCGAAGCGCTCTAGTCCCCGCTTCCGACTCGACTCTCGAACGCCCCGGGCGACCGGGGCGTTTTTCGTTTCTTGGGGCCACGCGGCGGCATCCGTTTTCGATCCGTTGCTCCTTCGGTCGTCCCGAGCGGCTCTGCCTGTCATCCCGAGCGCAGCGAGGGATTCCGTGCTTCGAAGCCGTGGCCCGCGCCGAGTCCGGGGTCCCTCGTCGCTGCGCTCCTCGGGATGACGGCTTTGTTACGGCGTCGGCACGGGCGTCGCGCTCGCTCCGATCTTCCCGGCGGTCGTTTCCACCCGTCCACCCCAGCGCCGCTCCGGCGGTCGACAGAAGTTCCCGCGCGTGCTCCACGGCTCGGGCCTCGATCCCCGAGTCCTTGGCCGCGCGGGCGAGCTGTCCGCGGGCCCAGAGCATCCAGCGGGTGCGGTCCTGCGACGTGATCGGGTTGAAGATGCCGCCTTTCTCGTCGAACCACTCGAGGCGCGGATCGAGCGCGAGGATGCGGGGCGGCGGAAGCTCGACCTTCAGCAGTCGTTTCTCCGAGTCGGGCCGGACGTGAAAGTCCGGCGAGGCGAGGTCGAACCCGGCGATGGCCTTGCCGCGCATCCGGATCGTGGCCGTCTTGGGGAAGTCGAAGATGAGGATCGTCTTCGCCTCCTCGAAGCGCAGGACGTCGGTGATCTGGGCCTCCACGGTCGCGAGCTGGGCGATCTTGCGGATCGCGTCGACGACCGGCGCGGCATCGGCCCGGCGGGACTCGCGGACGGTGGTCGCGAGACGCACGATCAACACGGCGCTCGCCGCCGCGAAGAAGAGGGCGAGGAGCCACGGGACGATCCGGGCGATGCCCCGCACGGACGGCCTCGCTATCCGAGGGCGACGAGGGTGTCGCCGGCGAGGAGCGTGAACTCATCCGAGGGCGTGAAGCAGTAGCCGCGAAGGCCCTCGCCGAGAAACTGGAGCACGGGCTTGAGATCCTGGGGCGAAGCCCCCGCCTCGCCGAGCGAGAAGCGCGAGAACTCGACGCAGGGGTCGGCGACCGAGACGGCCGCGAGGGGGAGAAGCGCCCCGGTCGAAGCGCTCCGGAAGGCGAGCCCCCCCGCGAAGTCCTCGAGCCGGTGCACCCGTTCGGCCTCGACGAGGACGTTCTCGCCCGCGCAACCGATCGCGATGCGGTCGCCGTAACGCTCGCGCATCTTTCCGTAGTGGCTGGTGAAGCCGAAAGACACCTCGCGGCCGGGCTCGAACTTCGTCGCCGGGTGGTCGGCGTGGTGCACGTCGACCACGGCTTTTCCGTCGGCCGTCGTTCCTCGAGCGCCGCGCGGCGAGAGGAGCAGGGCCGCCACGGCGACGAGCGGGCCGGGATCGTAGATGCGGTTCGGCCGCTCGCCGAGCTTCAGGCTGCCGGTCTGGACCTGGAGGCGGACGACGCGCCCGAGAGAGGTCATCGCGGTGTCATACCCGCCGGACGGACTTCAGGATGTCGCCGCTCCAGTCGTAGGCGAGGCGCTTTCGGCCGCGCGCCGCGTTCTTCTGGAAGGCGTACCCGTAGAGGAGAGGCAGGGCTACGGAAGTCTCGATGAACGCCATCTCGTGCGTGGCCTTCTTCGAAACCTTGCCCCACGACGTCGCCTCCGAGAGCGTCGAGCCGCCGAGGCCGCCCCAGTGCGGCGCGTCGGTCGTGATCTGGAGGGCGTACTTGTGGCCGCCCGTGTCGAGGCCGAAGATGTAGGACATCACGATCGAGTCGTTGATGTAGTTCTTCGGAACGCCGCCCGAGACGTAGACGGCCGCGGTCGCCGGGCTCTTCACGACGATCTGCGTCAGCTCGTAGTTGTCGGCGATCGAGCTGATGCGAAACGGCGTGCGCCCGGCGCGGCGAGCCCGGTGGTAGTGCTCCGTCAGGCCGATGCCGATCGAGGAGTCGTTCAGCGCAGGCACGAAGAGCGGGACGCCGTTGCGGGCGCAGGCGCCGAGGATCGAGCCCTTGTCCTTGCGCGCGCCCTGCGCCAGCAGCGCGAGGAATTGCCGCGAAGACATGGACTGGCCGGAGAGCGAGTCCGCGAAGCGCGAGACCGCGAGGTCGGTCGCCCAGTACTTCTCCTCGTCGATGAACGTGTCGTAGAGCCGGTCGATGTAGAGGTCGCGCAGCTCCTTGTCGTCGGCCTCGGGGTGCCCGTGGTAGTGGCGGCCGCCGAGGACCTGATAGTAATCCTGCGAGATGATCGCGCCGGTCGAGACGACGACGTCGACCATGTTCTCCTCGATCAGGTCCACGATGATCTGGCGCATCCCGGCCGCGATGAGCGAGCCGGCGAGGCCCAGCAGGATCGTGGGCCGCTGGCGGTCGCGGAGCATCGCCTCGAAGACGGCCGCCGACTTGCCCAGGGCCCGCGCCTGGAACGAGGCCTCGCGGTAGGAATCGAGGAGCTGCGAAACCGTGGTCGACTTGCGGATCTTTACCGGCGTCGTCGGCTTGCCGAGGAGCGCTTTCTTCCGTTTGCGGTCGACGCCGACGCCCGCGGCGTGGACGTATTCCTTGGCGCTGTCGGCTCGCTTTCCTTTCGATCCCATCGGTGAGGTCCTCCCGAGAGTATCCGGTAGGCCGCCATGGCGGCGGCGTAGCCGGAGTCGATGTTGACCGCCGTCACCCCGTTGGCGCAGGAGTTGACGGCGGAGAGAAGCGACGCGAGGCCTCCGAACGCGGCCCCGTAGCCGCGCGAAGTGGGAACCGCGATGATCGGCTTGCCCACGAGGCCGGCGATCACCGAGAAGAGCGAGGCCTCCATGCCGGCGACGGCGAGGATGACGCTCGCGCGCTCGATCTCCTCCAGCCGCGACAGGAGGCGCAGGACGCCCGCGACCCCGACGTCCGGGACCATCGTCGAGGCGACCCCGAGGTACTCGAGCGCGCGGCCCGCCTCTGCGGCGACGGGCATGTCGGAAGTGCCCGCCGTGACGATCGCGACCAGGCCCTCGACGCGCGGCATGGGCTTGCCGACCGAAAGGTGCAGCGTTTCCGAGCGCGGGTCGTAGTCGGCGCGCCCGGGCAGGGGAGAGACCGCGACCTCGGCCCACAGCTCGGGCGAGAGCCGGGTCACCAGGACGTCGTGCGCGCGGGAGAGCTGCCGGCAGATCTCGCCGATCTGCTCCGCGGTCTTGCCCTGGGCCAGAACGACCTCCGGGAACCCGACGCGCCGGAGGCGATCGAGGTCGAGCGTGTAGTCCTGGCCGCGCATCCTGCGGGGCATTCTATGCGGAGGTTGCGCGTTCCTCTTCGAAGCGTTATGGTTCGTCCCCTTCGCGCTCTTTGAATCGTTCGGCCAAGGGAAGTGGGTGTGATTCCCACGCGGCCCCCGCCACTGTCACCGGGGACGCCTCGGGCGGCAAACCACTGGATGCGAGGGATCGGCACGAGCCGGTTGCGCGTCCGGGAAGGAGCCCGAAGGCGGAGGATCCGGAAGCCAGGAGACCTGCCGGACGACACGCTTCTCGGACGGGGCCACACGAGAGAACGCGCCTTCGAATACCCGGGGCGCGGGACGCTTCTCGACCGTTCGAGAGATCCGTCCTGTCGAACGGGAGGTTCGAATGGCGACCGCGGTCCTGCTGATTCTCTTCGGCGCCCTGTCCCGGCTCCTTCCCCATCCGCCCAACTTCGTCGCCCTCGGCGCGCTCGCGCTCTACTCCGGCGCGCGTCTGCCGCGCCGCTGGGCCTGGGCCGTGCCGCTGTCGGCCATGGCCGTCTCCGACGTCTTCCTCGACTTCGGCACGGGGCGCGCCGCCGTCTCCGTCATGCGCGTCGCGATCTACGGGACCTTCGCCGCGATCGTGCTCGCCGGGCGCGCGCTCGACCGGAAGGCGGACGCGGCCATGCTCGCGGCCTTCTCCGTCGGCGCGTCGGCGCTCTTCTTCGCGACCTCCAACCTCGCCGAGTGGGCGATCAATCCGGTCTACCCGAAGACGGCGGCCGGCCTCGCCCTCTGCTATGCGGCGGCGATTCCGTTCTTCTGGTCGACGCTCGCGGCGGACCTCATCGGCACGGCGACGCTCTTCGGTCTCGACGCGCTCTCGCGCCGGGAGCGCCTGCGGGCGGCCGCTGCGTCGGCGCTGGCGCTCGCCTTCCTCGGCATGGCGGCCGGAGCGAACGCCCAGCAGGTTCCGCCGGCCTCCGAGGAGGTCGTCGTCACGGCGACCTCGACGCCGGAAGACGAGAAAGACGTCGGCTCGGCGATCACCGTCATCACGCGCGAGGAGCTCGAGAAGCACGAGTCCGCCGTCGTCTCGGACGTGCTGCGCTCGGTGCCCGGCCTCGACCTGACGCAGTACGGCACGCCGGGCTCGCTGACTTCGCTCTTCACGCGCGGCACCAACTCGACGCAGACGCTCGTGCTCATCGACGGCGTGCGGATGAACTCGCCGTACTTCTCCGGCTACGACTGGTCGGGGCTGACGACGGAGAACATCGACCGCATCGAGATCGCGCGCGGGCCCTTCTCGGCGCTCTACGGCTCGGACGCCATCGGCGGCGTCGTGCAGATCTTCACGCGGCCGGGCGCCGACGGCGTTTCCGGCCGGGCGACGGGGGAGGCCGGAAACCAGGGCCAGGGGCAGGGCTCGGCGTTCGTGTCCGCGGGCTCGGGCCCGTTCGGCGCGTCCGCGAGCTACCGCTACGTCGCCTTCGACGGCACGCGCCCCAACGACGACTGGCGGCAGCGCAACGGCTCGGCGAGCGTGTACGCGAGCCTCGGCGAGAAGAGCCGCATCGGCGTCGACTGGGGGCTCCTGGACGGCGAGGTCGGCAACCCCGGGCCGGTCGGCCTCGACTCGACCGCTCGCGGAACGACGCACGAGGGCCGCCTTTCGGTCCCGGGCACGTTCGCGCTCTCCGACTACGAACCAGCTCGACGTGCTGCTCGCGGGCGTGGAGTCGGAGCCCGCCTACCGCGACACCGCCGGGGGATTCTCCTCGCAGACCGACGCGCGGACGCTGCAGGCGAGCGTCTCGGACACGGCGAAGCTCGGCGATCACACGCTGACGGCCTTCGCCTCGTGGGAGCGCTGGCAGGTCAGCGACGAGAGCAACTTCGGCGTCAACCTCGACGATGCGCGGACGACGCTCTGGGGCCTGGGCGCGCAGGACTCGGCGACGTTCGGCGCCTTCACGATCACGGCGGGCCTGCGCTACGACCACTACTCGACCTACGGCGACGCGTGGAGTCCCCGCGGGACGGTCTCCTGGCTCTCCTCCGACAAGCTCTGGAAGGTGCGCGCATCGGGCGGCACGGGGTTCCGCGCGCCCTCGATCGGCGAGCTCTACTATCCCTTCAGCGGGAATCCGGATCTGAAGCCCGAGCGATCCGTCTCCGCGGAGGTCGGCGCGGAGCGCTATTTCGGCGCCGGCCGCGCCGAGGTCTCGGTCTTCTGGAACGATCTGAAGGATCTGATCGTCTACGACTTCGCGGCGTTCAGGAACTACAACATCGGGCACGCGCACACGTACGGCGTCGAGCTCGGCTGGCAGCAGACGATCCTGCCCGAGCTCGCGGTCAACGTCACTTACATGTACCTGAAGACCGAGGACGTCGAAACCGGCGACCCGCTCCTGCGCCGTCCCGAGAACGGCGCGACGATCGGGCTCTCCTGGATGCCGATCCCGACGGTGAACGTCTCGCCGCGCCTGCTCTACGTCGGGCCGCGCGCGGACGCGGACCCGCTCACGGGCGACCCGGTCGAGGACCCCTCCTACCTTCGCGTCGACCTCGTCGCCCGCTGGCAGGCGACGCCGAACCTCGCACCGTACCTGCGCATGATCAACCTGACCAACCACGCGTACGAGGAGGCGGCCGGATACCCGGCCGCGGGACGGCTCGTCGCCGGCGGATTGGACGTAAAGTTCTAGGTAAAGCCATGCCGCGCATCACCCGGGTCTACACGCGCACCGGCGACGACGGAACGACGGGCCTCGGCGGCGGCCAGCGCGTCCCCAAGGACTCGCTCCGCATCGCGGCCTACGGCACGGTCGACGAGCTCAACAGCCACATCGGCGTCGCGGTCGCGGCGGGAGTCAACGAGACGGTCGGGGCGGCCCTGCGCGACCATCCAGAACGAGCTCTTTCATCTGGGCTCGGACCTCTGCATCCTCGAGAGGACAAGGCGAAGCGCCCGGCGCCGAGAATCGAGAGCCGCCACGTCTTCGCGCTCGAGGAGCTCATGGACCGCCTGTCGGAGGAGCTTCCTCCGCTCGAGAACTTCGTGCTGCCCGGCGGCTCTCCGTCGGCCGCGCAGCTCCACGTCGCACGCACCGTCTGCCGCCGCGCCGAGCGCCTCGTGATCGCGCTCTCGCGCAAGGAGCCCGTGGGCGCGCACACGGTGACCTACCTCAACCGCCTCTCCGACGCACTCTTCGTCATGGCGCGCCACGAGAACCGGCGGCGCGGCGTCCCGGACGTCCTCTGGGACAGCCGGGCGTAGGCGGCGCCCCTCGCGCTAGAATCCGGGCCGTGCGGCGCTTCTTCGGCATCCTGCTCCTGACGGTCCTCGCGATTCCGGCGAGCCTGTCGCTGCCGTCGACGCGCATGGCGAACGGAGAGAGCTGCGCGATGGCCTGCGACCACGGCGACGCGAAGGCCTGCTGCTGCGCGACGGCGGCGCAGGCGCATCGTTCCGGCGCTGCCCGACGCCGGGTGACTGGTTTCTCCAGTCTCCGGCGATGAGGAGTCGTCGTGCCGGCCTGCCGGACGGTCCCGGCGCGCCGCCGCTGGCCGGACTCCTCGCGCTGCTGACCGGCCGGCCTCCTCCTTCGCGCTCTTTTCGGAACGCCCGGATCCGGTTCCCAAACTCCTTTCCTGATCCCGTCCGGTCGGGCTCTCCGGCGCTTCGCCGGAGAGAGGAAAGGAGTCATCCATGCATCGCGGGAATCCCGCGCGCCGCCTCTCGGCGGTGCTGAGCCTCGTCGATTCTCGGTCTCGGGCTCGCGCCTGCTCCGGCGCGCGCCTGCTCGATGTGCCGCTGCAGCGATCCTGTCTTCAGCGCCCTCGGCGAAGGGCTCTACAGCTACGGAGGCTTCCAGGTCGCGCTCGACTGGAACCGCCTCAACCAGAGCCAGGGCGAAGGAGCGGAGCTCGAGGAGCAGGTCCGCAACACCATGATCGCGACCCTTTCCTACGGGTTTCGCGAGCGCTTCACGGTCGTGGCCCAGGTCCCCTACACGTGGAACCACCTGACGGAGGGCGAGGACGTCGAGACGGCCGACGGCCTCGGCGATCCGGCCTTCTTCGCCTACTTTCGCCTCTGGTCCTCGAAGTTCGAGTCGCCGCTCGGCCGGCGCGCCTGGATCTCGGCCGTCTTCGCCGTCAAGACGCCCTGGGGAAAAAACGACGTCTCGGAGAACGGCGAGCGGCTCGACGAGCACGTTCAGCCCGGGACCGGAGCGACGAACCTCTCCGGCGGCCTCGCGGGGCTCTATCTCATCGACGAGAAGTCGTCGCTCTACCTCTCCGCCGCCTACACCGGCACCGGGCGCAACGACTTCGGCTACAAGTACGGCGACAACGTCCAGGTCAACCTCGTCTACGACCGCAAGCTCACCGACTGGCTCGACGGAGTCGTGGAGCTGAACTTCCTCGACGCCGAGCGGGACCAGGTCGACGCCGCCGGCGTGCCCGACCCGGACACGGGAGGCCAGAGCCTGTACGTCACGCCGCGCGTCGGCGTGAACATCGTCCAGGGCCTCGTCGCCCGCGCCGCAGCCCAGTTTCCGGTGTGGGAGAACCTGAACGGCATCCAGGACATCAAGCCCGCGTTCACCGCCGGCCTGACGTACGTCTTCTGAACTCGGAGAGGGTCAGGCCTTGATTCTTGAATCCGCTTGCCGCGGAAAGTACAGAATCAAGGCCTGACCCCGTCTACTCGTCGGTGCCGGTGTCGGACGGGGCGCGGCGCTTGGGGTGGAAAGCGTAAGCGAGGAGAAAGACCGCGCCGAGCGCGGCATGCGACCACCCGGTCAGGCGAGTCGCGGGCTGGCTCACGAAGACCTGCACGAGATAGCCCGAGAGGGCGAGCGGGAGGACGAGCCAGAGCATCGCGACGCCGGTGCGGCGGCCGTTGGATTCGCCGCTCCGGATGCGCGCGAGGGCGTGGCGGCGAAGCAGGAGCCCGATCCCGAAAACGGCGAGCGGCGCGACGAGGATGTGCGCCTTCGCAAACCCCGGCTGCCAGGGATGGCCCAGGCGCGAGTCGGGATCCGGATTGTGCAGAAAGTACCGGGCGATGCCGTACGCCAGCCCCGTCAGCGAGACCGCGGCGAGCGCCGCGTGGTTCCACCAGGCTTCCCAGCGCTTCATGGCGGCGTCGCTCCCGGAGTCGGCGCGGCCGGGTCGGCCGGGTGGAGGACCCGATGCAGTGCGAGGACCCTCCTCGCGGCGTCGGTCGTCGCGCGCGCCGTCAGCGTGGCGCCGGCGACGGGGCGGATCCCGCGCTTCAGGCTCAGCTCGGCGTCGAGCGATTTTCCGGCGAACTGGCCGTACCAGGTCGAGCGCGGCAGGTAGTCCTCGGGCTCGTCGAACGAGATGACCTCGATGCGGGCGATCGCAGCGGAGGGATCGACGACGACCATGATCGTTTCGGGCATCGTCCGCACCACGTGCGTGTCGAAGTAGGCCGTGCCGACGACGCGCCCGTCCTTCCTCGCCTCGTAGTACGTCGCCAGGGCGGAGGGCTCCTCGGAGTCGCCGGAGAGCTTCTTCGCCTCCTTCTGCTGCGCCTCCGTCAGGAACGCCGTGCGGCGCTCGACGGCCGCCCCGGGAAAGGCGAGGCGGAGGGCCTCCTCCGGCGACACGAAGACCTTCGCCACGAGTGTCGCGGCGGCGAGGGCCCCCGCCGCCGCGGCCAGGACTCTTCGGGTCCTCAGAAGACGTAGCCGAGAGAAGCGTTCCAAACGTTGACTCCGGTATTCGCGGCATTCTGGCGCTGTTGCCAGTCCGCCTTGAGGATCAGCTGCGGGATCGGCTGGAACGCGGCGCCGAGAGTCAGCTCGTCGACGTCGTTCTCCGGGTTGCGCGCGTAGCCGACGGGAACCTTCGCCTGCGTATCGTACTGCTCGTAACGGACGAACGGGATCAGGTTCATCTTCGACCCGGGCCAGAGCGACAGCACGTCGAAGCCGCCCTGGACATACCAGCCCTCCTGGGTGCTGCCGACCGACTCGTCGCCCTCGAAGTTGTTGAGCTGGTTCACGAGCTCCGCCTGCGCGATGGTCGTGTGCGCGTAGAGGCCGCGCAGCCACAGCCCGCGCCAGCGGAAGTCGCCGTGAACGTCGAAGACGGTCGTCAGGGCGCTGATCTTCTGGCCCGAGGGCGTGAACTGGCCCTGTCCGGCGTCGCCGGAGAAGACCGACGCGCCGACGACGAGTCCCGGCATGCCGGTGAAGTCGGCGCGGCCCGCGAAGGCCCAGCTCTTCGCGAGGGCCTCGGAGCCCTCCTGCCTCCCCTCGCGGATGCCCTCGTCGGCCGAGTAGCCCGCCGCGTTCAGGCCGTTGACGCCGTAGGCCTGGTAGGAGACCGGTCCGATCGTTCCGTACAGGCCGGCGCCGAGCTCGCGCCAGGTCGTCGGGATGATGAATTCTTCGACGTCCGGACGCCGGGCTCCGAGAAACGCCGTCGGCTCGTGGAGCTGGTTGACGAGCCCCGAGGGGATGAGCACGAGCCCCGACCGCGCATTGAAGCAGGTCGAATGCATGTAGTCGATGTAGGCGAACTCGATCTCGGCCTCGCCGCCCTTGTCCGACGCCACGACGGCGTTCTCGTACTCGATCTCGGTGTTGAGCACGAAGTGCTGGTCGAACTTGTAGCCGAGATAGAGCACCGCGCGCAGCAACGTGATCACGTCCTCGCCGCCGCTTTCCTCGCCGCTCTGATTCCGCGATGCGAAATTGTCGTACAGCACCTCGCCGTAGCCGCCGATCGAGACGCCCTTCTTGATGCCGTAGATCTTGGCGGCCGCCGGTCCGATGCCGTAACGCTCGGCCGACCGCTCCCCGGCCTGGGCCCCGGCTTCGATCGACGGAGCCGCCTCGCCCATCTTGAGGTTCTCGATCTCGCGGGCGAGTATGTCGATTCGCCGCGAGAGCTCCTCGAGCTTCGCGTTGGTTTCCGCCGACGAGGATGACGCCTTCAACTTCGCGAGCTCGGCCCGTGTGTCGGCGAGGAGCTGTTCGAGCTGCTGGATCCGCTCCTCGGGCGAGAGGGCGGCGGCGGACGCCGGAGCCGGCGGGGTCTGGGCGTGCGCGGCCGCGGTCCGCGCCGAGGGCGAGAGTCAGAACGCACAGGAGTCGACGAACGCGACGCATGAAGTCCTCCGCTAGGGTGTGGATGGATGAAGGCCGGACACGACGGACGTGTCGGCCCAGAGAACGAGCCCGTGCAAATCCCGGGGAAACGAGCGCGTCGAGCCGGTCGCCGACCTCGACCAGGAAGAGAACCTCGTTGGCGACGCCCTCGTCGCGGAGGCGCTGCGAGAGGGCGAGCCCGTGCGCGGGACCGAGGACGAAGAACGCGGTCGAGAGGATGTCCGCGTGGAAGGCCGAGGGCGCGACGACGGTGACCGAGCCGAAGTCCTCGGCGGGATGCCCGGTGCGGGGGTCGAGCAGGTGCCCGATGCGCACGCCGCCGACGTTGCGGCCGCGCTCGGAGTTGCCCGAGGTCGAGGCCGATGCGTCTTCGAGACGCAGCGCAACGGCCGGACAGTCGCGATGCCGCGGATCGGCGACCGAGATCGACCAGGCGGCGCCCGAAGCGTCGCGGCCGCGGGCCATCACCTGGCCCCCGAGGTCGAGCATCGCGCCCGACGCGCCGGCGGCCTCGAGCTTCCCGGCGGCCCGATCGAGCGCGTAGCCCTTTCCCCAGGCGCCTTCTTCGATCCCGGCGGCTGGCGTCGAGCCTCGCCACGGCCTGCCGGGACGCGTCGAAGCGGAATCGCCCGGTCCCCGTCGCCGACAGGGCGGCCGCGAGCTGCGCGGCGGACGGGATGCGCCCGGCGCCGCGCAGGTCCCAGGCGCGCACGAGCGGCGCGACGGCCGGATCGAAGGCGCCGTCGGTTCGCGCCGACCATTCGAACACCGCCGCCAGAAGGCCATAGAGCTCGGCGCTCCAGCGGGACTTCGATCCCGGCCGGCGCCGCGTCCAGCCGCGCGAGCGGGCTGTCCCGCCAGGTCGTCAGGAGGTCCTCGACGCGCTGGATCTCACGGATGGCGCCCTCGGATGCGGCGAGCGCGCGATCGCGGGTCGGCGCGACGACCGCGACCTGCAAGAGCGTGCCCATGACGGACACGCGGCGTTCGGCGAGCGTCAGTCCGTCAGAGCGGGTGGCGGAGTCCGACATCCCGAGCCCCAACCCGAAGAGGACGAGGGCTCCCAGGGTGAGCCAACCGCCGACTCCGAGGGCCTCGAGCCGCTGCCGCGCGTTCCGCATCCGTCGGTCCTCCGCCTGGATTGAGATTCAGTCTCAGTCGCGAAGACCGGACGATAATGCGCGCCCGCCGGGCTCGTCAAGGGGTCGGATCGGAATTGTTTCGGCTTCGGACAGGACCGGGATCGAGAAGCCGGAGGCCTGACCCCATAATGCGCCGGTGCTCGAGCGCTTCCGGCGGCCGGTCGGTCTGGCTCTCGCGGTCCTCGTGGCGGCGGCGTCGCGGGCGGGCGCGGCCGAGAAGAGCCCGCCGTCCAAGAGCCCGCACGTCGAGATCGTCGCGCGGGCGGAGGTCGTCACGGCGCCCCGGCGGACCGTGCACAAGAGCGGACGGAAGTTCCTGGAGTTCGAGGTCACGCTCGACGCCTACGTCCTCGCGAGCGACCAGCCGGACGGCGCCGACCGTCAAGGTCCCGGTCGACATGGAGGGGAAGGTGAAGGTCGTGCACGACCTTTCATGCGGCGGGGACGACCTCGTCCTGGCGTCGGGCGACCGCGTGGACCTCCAGGGCGAGTACGTCGAGATCCCCGGGGGGCCGGACCTCATCCACTTCACCCACGCCTCGGACGCGCGTGCCGGCTGCGGCCGCGGCGAGGCTCATCCGGGCGGTTACCTGCGCAAGGTCGTTCCGGCTACGCCGACTCCCATCGTCACGCCGCCCCGTCCCGCCGGCATCGTGCCGGATCAGCCCTATGTCGGCACGCCGGCCGCCGGGGATAAGCCCTACGCGGCGATCCTGCGGATGAAGGAGGCGGGCGCCTCCGACGACAAGCTCCTCGAGGCGGTCCGGGCCGGGAAGAAACGCTACGCGCTCTCGACCTTCGACATTCAGCGGTTGCGCGCCTCGGGAGTTTCGCCCGAAGTGATCGAGGCGATGCTCCAGTCGGGCCGCGTGACCGTCACCGGCCTGCCGACGCCTTCCCCGACTCCCGTCCGCTGACGCTCAGGCGGCGTGGGTGCGCCGGGCGGCGGGAGCCGATGCCCGCGCGCGCCACCGCTTCCACCACATTCCGCCCAGCCAGACGGTCGGAATGACGGCGAGCGCGTAGGCGAGAAGCTGTCCGATCTTCCCGTCCGGCCCGAGGATCTCCGTGGCGTCGTGGATCGCCTGCGAAGCGGGGAAGAGCCGGGCCTCCGAGAGCTCGTGGATGCCATAGAGGACGAGCTGGGCCAGGAAGATCGCCGAGGAAGACGGCCGAGACGTTCAGGAGCGTCTTCAGATCCACGCCCTTGCCGAGCCGCGTCCAGAGAAAGCCGATCGCGGCGGCCGAGAGGAGTCCCAGGGCGAGACCGATGAAGACCGAGGAGGACTTCATCTGGAAGAGGGCGGTGGCGATCAGGAGCGCCGTCTCCATGCCCTCGCGCGTGATCATCAGGAGCGTGAACGCGAAGACGCCCCAGAACGCGCGCGTCGCGCCGACGGCGCTCGCGCTCGCCTCGATCCGGCCTTCGATGTCCGACTTCAGGCGGGACGCGACGCGCTTCATGTAGACGAGGAGGCTGCCGACCAGGGCGGCGGCCGCCAGCGCGAGGATCCCTTCCCAGAGCGGCTGGTTGACGGCCTTCGAGAAGAGCCAGCCGGCGAGCGAGCAGGTGACGACGGAGACGGCGATGGCCGCGTACACGGCGCGCGAGAGGCCTCGACGCCCCGTGCGGGTCAGGTAGGACAGCGTCAGGGCGACGATGAGGAACGCCTCGATGCCCTCCCGGAGCGCGATCGTGAATCCCTGCCACATGGGCCGTCTCCCTCGTTGCCGCGGCTTGACTTGGCTGCGGAAAACACGAGACTATCTCAATTGAGACGGAGTCGCAATCCCATGGAAAAGCGCGAGCTGCAGATTTTTCGCAAGTACCTGGAACGGCGGGGGCTCAAGCTCACGCAGGAGCGCCAGGCGCTCTTCGATGAGCTGTTTAGCCGACATGAGCACGTCGAGGCGGATGAGCTGCTCGTGCGGCTGCGCTCCAAGCACAAGAAGATCTCGCGCGCCACGATCTATCGGACGCTCGAGCTGATGGTCGACGCCGGCATCGTCGGACGCCTGCGGATCGGCGAGGCCGGCTACCGATACGAAAGGCTCCGCGCCGGCGACCACCACGACCACCTGATCTGCGACCAATGCGGCCGCGTGATCGAGTTCTTCGAGGAGCGCATCGAAGACCTCCAGGACGAGGTCGCGGCGCGCCACGGGTTCGTGCTCCTCTCCCACACGCACCAGATGCGCGGGATCTGCCGGTCCTGCCGCCCGCGGCGAAAGTCGACGGAGAGCGCGGACGAGGAGCGGGGCGGGGCGGGCCTGGTGCCGTTTACTTCCAGACCACGCGGATGAAGCGGCGCCCCAGGCGCAGCACGGAAGGCCCGGAGCCGGCGAGCTTCTCGTCGGGATCGCGCACCTCGCGCGGCTCGCCCGCGCCGCCGGCGTAGACCTTCAGGGCCCCCTCCTCGAGCTTGCGCCGCGCGTCCCGCATCGAGGGACAGAGGCCGAGCGCGACGAGCGTCTTCGCGGCCGGCCCGCCGCCCTCCGCCGGGAGCTCCCGTGTCTCGACGTCCTCGGGCACTTCGCCGCGCGAAAACGCCCGGCGGAAATCCTCCGCGGCCCGGGCGGCGGCGTCGGCGCCGTGGAAGTCCGTCGTGATCCGGCGGGCGAGCTCCGCCTTGGCGTCGCGCGGGTTCTCCTGCCCGCCTTCGACGCGGCGGCGCCGCGCGGCGATCTCTCCCGCCGGTTCGTCGGTCAGAAGCTCGTACCAGCTCCAGAGAAGCGCGTCCGGGATCGACATGATCCTGCCGTACATGTCGCCGGGCGGGTCGAGGACGCCGATCGCGTTGCCGAGCGACTTCGACATCTTCTCGACGCCGTCGATCCCGACGAGCAGCGGCAGCGTCATGACGACCTGGGGCTCGAGCCCCTCGGCCCGCATCAGGTCGCGGCCGACGAGGAGGTTGAAGAGCTGGTCCGTGCCGCCGAGCTCGACGTCGGCCTTCAGCGCCACCGAGTCGTAGCCCTGGGCGAGCGGGTAGAGGAGCTCGTGGAGGGCGATCGGCTGGTTGGCCTTCCAGCGCTTCTGGAAGTCGTCGCGCTCGAGGATCCGCGCGACCGTCACCCGCGCCGCCAGACGCACGATGCCTGCCGCGCCGAGGGCGTTCAGCCACTTGCCGTTGAACTCGATGACGGTCTTCCCCGCGTCGAGGATCTTGAAGGCCTGCTTCGTGTACGTGCGGGCGTTCTCCTCGATTTCCTCGCGGGAGAGCTGCGGACGGGTCGTCTTCTTTCCCGACGGGTCGCCGATCGCCCCGGTGAAGTCGCCGATGACGAAGACGACCTTGTGGCCCGCGTCCTGGAAGTGGCGCATCTTGCGCAGAACGACGGTGTGCCCGAGGTGGATGTCGGGCGCCGACGGATCGAAGCCGACTTTGACGGTCACGGGCCCGCGGGCGATCTTGCGCGCCAGGTCCGCCTCGTCGATCAGGTCGACGCAGCCGCGCCGCAGGAACTCCATGGCGGACGAGGGAGAAGTCACGACGGCTGAGCATTATACGTGCGGCATCCTCAAGGCTTCCTAAAACGGAACGGAGAGGCGGTCTCCGGACCGTAGTCTCCAGTTGCCCGAAGGGAGGCGAGGTCACCATGCGGAAGTCCCTGGTGGTTTTCTTGATTGCGATCGGAGCGAGTGGGGTGTCCCTGGCCGAGCACGTGACGCTGCCGGCGGCGGCGTCGATCGTGGGCGCCGCGCCGTTCTTCTCGGACGTGCGGGCGTTCAACACGTCCTACACGAATGACCTGACGGTGGAAGCTCGGTATCGGTGCTTCATCCCGGTCCCGTGCAACCTGTCGGTCCAGTCGGTGACGTTCACGCTGACGCCCCGCCAATCCCAGGCGTTCAACGACATCGTCGTGTCGCAGTTCAACGCGCCCGACACGGCCGGCGGGATCGAGTTCGAGTACTCAGGCGACAGCGACCAGCTCGTCGTGACGAGCCGGCTGTACTCGACCGAGCCGCAGCCGACGGTCGGCATGTTCATCCCGGCCCTGAAGGACTCGGATGCGCATGCGACGACGGTCCTGACGTCGATCCGCAACGGTGGCCCCAACGCGGGCTTCCGGACGAACGTCGGGGTCTTCAATCGGGAGGATTCGAGCGCCGACCTCACCTTCACCATCTTCGACGGTGGCGGCAACCAGGTCGGCAACCCGGTGACGCGCTCGGTCCCCGGGCACTCGGGAGTCCAGGTGAGCGGGATCTTCAGAGAGGCGGGCGACGCCGGTCACGTGACCTCGAACGCGATCATCGTCGTCTCGGCGTCCCACGAGATCTTCTCCTATGCGGCGGTGATCGACAACGACACGACCGACCCGATCTTCGTCGTCGGAGCCGAGGACCTGCCCCAGCAGCCCATCACTCCCGGCGCGCCGACGGTGACGCCGACCCAGCAGGCTCCGACCCCGACCCGGACGCCGACGGTGACGCCGACGCAGACGACGGGCGGGACCCGCAACGTCAGTGTCGGGCAGGGCGGGCTCCGCTTCGTGGATGAAGTCAGCGGCACGAGCACGTCGACCATCACGGTCGGCCAGACGGTCCGATGGAACTGGGCGAGCGGTACGCACAACGTGACGTCGACCTCCGGGGGGGAAAACTTCGATTCCGGTGACAAATCGTCGGGCAACTTCAGCCACACGTTCAACCAGGCCGGTACCTTCGGATATCTCTGCACCATCCACGGCTCGATCATGAGCGGCACCGTCGTCGTGAATCCCTAGCCGATTCTCCCGGCTTTCCGTTCCCCTGGGCCGCCCGAGAGGGCGGCCTCTTTTTTGCCGGGGGCTCGGCTAGAATGAGCGCGTGACGGAAGCCGACGGGTCCGGGAAGGAAAGGCCGCCCGACAACGCGGACGACGCCCGCGCTGCGGCCGCGGCGGCCAACCGCAAGCGCGCCGAACGGGACTGGGAGGAGAAGAAGAAGCGGTGGCGCGAGATGGGCGTGCCGAAGGGGCTTCCGGCGAAGAAGTAGCCATGCGGCTCGAGAGTTCGGCTTTCCGCGACGGTGCCCCGATTCCTCCGGTGCATGCCCGGGACGGCGCCGACTCCCACCCGGCTCTGTCGTGGTCCGGAGTTCCGAAGGAGGCGAAGAGCCTCGCCCTCGTCTGCGACGATCCCGACGCGCCGCGCGGCACCTGGGTCCACTGGGTCCTCTACGACCTGCCGGCCTCAGTTTCGACGCTTCCCGCGGCCGTCGCCAAGGCCGAGCGGCCACCCCGCCGGCGGCACGCACGGCCGGACCGACTACGGCGAGCTCGGCTGGGGAGGGCCGGCCCCGCCGCGCGGTCACGGCGTGCACCACTACGAGTTCCGCCTCTACGCGCTCGACACCATGCTCGGCCTCGCGCCGGGAGCGACGAAGGCGGAGCTCGAAGACGCCATGCGGGGCCACGTGCTCGCCGAGGCGAAGCTGATCGGAACGTACCGGCGCGATTGAAGGGCCGCCTCGCCCGGATCGAGCGCGAAGTCGTCGCGTGCCGCCGCTGCCCGCGGCTGGTGGCCTGGCGCGAGGAGGCGGCGCGGCATCCCCCGCGGCGGTTCGCCGGCCAGACGTACTGGGCCAAGCCCCTGCCCGCGTTCGGCGACCCCGATGCGCGCATCGTCCTCGTGGGGCTCGCGCCCGCGGCCCACGGCGGGAACCGCACGGGACGCATGTTCACGGGCGACGAGTCCGGACGGTTTCTCTTTGCCGCGCTCCACGCGGCGGGGCTCGCCAATCAGCCGGAGTCGACCGGCCGCGGCGACGGCCTCGCGCTCGCCGGCGCGCTCATCACCGCGGCCTGCCGCTGCGCGCCGCCGGCCAACCGGCCGTCGCCCGAAGAGCTCGCGAACTGCCGCGAGTACCTGGCGCGGGAGCTCGCGGCACTGGCGCGGCCGAGGGTCCTCGTGGCGCTCGGGGCCCTGGCGTTCGCGGCTTGTCTCGACGCTCTCGCCGCCGAGGGGATCGCCCTGCCGAAGCCCAGGCCGCGTTTCGCGCACGGCGCGAGCCATCGGATCGGCGAGGACCACCTCCTCGCCACGTATCACCCGAGCCAGCAGAACACGTTCACCGGGAGGCTGACGCAGGGGATGCTGCGGAAGGTGCTGCGGAAGGCGGTGGCGCTGGCGGGGAAGGACGGCTAGGCGGGCGGGGGAGCCGTCATCCTGAGAGCGAAGAGCCTGTCATCCTGAGGAGCGTAGCGACGAAGGATCCCGGACTCGATGAGCCGGGTTCCCGAGCCTTCGGCCGAAAAGCACGGGATCCCTCGGCCTTCGGCCGAAAAGCACGGGATCCCTCGGCCTTCGGCCGAAAAGCACGGGATCCCTCGGCCTTCGGCCTCGGGATGACCGCTATGCCGTCGCTTGGCGACGGCGACGCGGTCACTTCTTGAAGAGCGCGTCGAAGGCGGAGCGGGCGTCGTCCGGGGTGGCCTCGCCGCGGCTGCCCGGTCAGGTCGAAGGTCTTCGCCGGCGCGAAGTAGGTGCAGGTGTTGGCGGCCTTCTTCGAGACGATGCGCTCCTTGATCGGCTGCGTGCACTCCAGGCGAGCGGAAGAGTCGAAGTAGGTGCACTGGCTGCAGGCGTGGAGCGCCGCGCCGCACTTGCGGCAGGTCGCCGAGACGCCGATCGAGTCGAGGTCGATGACCTTTTCGCCGCAGTGCTTGCAGCGAAAGACGACGGCCTTGGCCTGGTCGATTCCGCGGCCGCGCGGCGCGCCGTCGTCCCGGTCCGGCCGCGGGCCGGAAGGACGCCGTATCGAGGAGTCGCGGTCCGATTCCTGGTAGCCGCGGTGGCGGTACTTGCGGTCGTCGCTCACGGAGTCCGTCGATTCTATAATCGGTTGCGTGAGCGCGCGATCGGAGCGGGCACTCGAGCTCTGGCGCGAGGGCACCGACCGGCTCCTCTCGGGAGACCTCGAGGACGCCGTCGCCCTCTTCACGCGCTCGCTCGAGACCGAGCCCACCGCCGAGGCCTACACGTTTCGCGGGTGGGCGTACTCCTTCGCGGGCCGGCTCGACGAGGCCATCGAGGAGTGCCGCAAGGCCATCGCCACCGACCCGGCGTTCGGGAACCCCTACAACGACATCGGCTGCTACCTCGTGGAGCAGGGAAACTCCGACGCGGCCATCGTCTGGTTCGAGAAGGCCAAGAAGGCGCCGCGCTACGAGCCGCGCCACTTTCCCTACCTGAACCTGGGACGGCTGCGCGCCGCGCGCGGCGAGATCGCGGAGGCGCTGCAGGAGTTCGAGGGGGCGCTCGCCGAGAGCCCGGGCGATCCGATCGCCCTCCGGTTCCTCGAAGAGCTGCGCTACCGGGTCAACTGACTCCCTCGGGAATCCCGGCCCGGTCCCGCGCCGTTTACATCGCGGGGATAGAATCCCCGCTTCGGAGGACACATGAACGAATTCGAAATGACCCCGCAGACGGCCTTCTCGCCCACCGCCGCGGCCACCGCGGAACGGGTGACGGCCTTCCTGCGCAAGGTCTACGGCTGGATGTTCGTCGGTCTCGGCGTCACGGCCGCGGTGGCACTGGGCGTCGCCGGCTCGCCGACGCTCCTGCAGGCCATCTTCGGCAACAAGTTTCTCTTCTTCGGGCTCGATGATCGCCGAGCTCGGCCTGGTCTTCTACCTGTCGGCGCGGGTCAACAAGATCGCTCCGGCCACGGCGTCCGGCCTCTTCCTGCTCTACTCCGCCCTGAACGGCGCGACGCTGGCGATGATCTTCCTGGCGTACACCGGCACTTCGATCGCGACGACCTTCGCCGTGACGGCGGGCATGTTCGGCGCCCTCGCGCTCTACGGCACGACGACCAAGCGCAGCCTCGCCGGCGTCGGCCAGTTCGTGTTCATGGGCCTGATCGGCGTGATCCTCGCGTCGGTCGTCGGGATGTTCGTGAAATCCGAGGGGCTCCAGTTCGTCATCTCGATCGTCGGCGTCATCGTGTTCACGGGCCTGACGGCCTGGGACGCGCAGAAGCTCAAGGCGATGGCCGTCGCGGTGCCCGAGGGGCAGGTGGGCTCCTACGCCGTCGTCGGGGCGCTTTCGCTGTACCTCGACTTCATCAACCTGTTCCTCTTCATGCTGCGGTTCCTGGGCGGGCGGAGAGACTAGAGGGACTCGAGGCCCCAGAGGGCGGCCGGGAGGGCCGCCCCTACTCCGGCGCGCCGCTGCCGACGAGCGGCAGATTCCCGATCGAGGAATCCGCCGCGGCGACCGGCGTTTTCCCGTCCTCCTCGACCCGCATGGCCTCGCCGGGGTTGAGGAAGAGGTTCGACTCCAGGCCGTACTGGCGCGTGTAGAGGTCGGCGTAGCGCCCGCCGCGGGCCAGCAGGTCTTCGTGACGCCCGCGCTCCGCGATCCGGCCCGCCTCGACGACGAGGATCAGGTCGGCGCGGCGGATCGTCGACAGCCGATGGGCGATGACGAAGGTCGTGCGGCCCTTCATGAGCTCGGCGAGGCCCTCCTGGATGAGAGCCTCGCTCTCGCTGTCGAGCGAGGAGGTGGCCTCGTCCAGGATGAGCACTCGGGGATCGGCCAGGATCGCCCGCGCGATCGCGACCCGCTGTCGCTGGCCCCCCGAGAGCTTGACGCCCCGCTCGCCGACGACCGTGTCGTAGCCCTGCGGGAGCTTGACGACGAACTCGTCGCAGCGGGCGATCTCGGCCGCGCGCAGGACCGCCTCCCGGGACGCCTCCGGGCGGGAGTAGGCGATGTTCTCGTAGACCGACCCGTCGAAGAGGAAGTTGTCCTGGAAGACGACGCCGATCTGGCCGCGGTAGTCGGAGAGGCGCACCTTGGCGAGGTCGCGCCCGTCGACGAGGATCGAGCCCGCCGTCGGCCGGTGAAAGGCCGCGACGAGGCCGATGATGGTGCTCTTGCCGGAGCCGGAAGGACCGACCAGGGCCGTCACCGTGCCGGGCGAAGCGACGAAGGACACGTCGATCAGGACCGGCACGTTCTCCTCGTACGAGAACGAGACGTCCCGGAACTCGACTCGTCCCTCGAGAGGCGGGAGGGGCTCCCGCTCGAGGTCGCCGGCGTCCTCGGCGAGCTCGTCCCGGAGCTCGCGGATCCGCTCGAGGCCCGCGAAGGCTTCGGTGACCTGGCTTCCGATCGAGACGATCTGGATCACCGGCCCCACGAGGAGGCCGAGGTAGAGCGTGAACGAGACGAAGGACCCGACCGTCATGCGCCCCGCTTCGATCTCGTGAGCGCCGACCCACATGATCGAAACACCGACCACCCCGAGCAGCAGCGTGGAGAAGGCCGCGACGGCGGAAAAGCCGGTCATGGTCTTCGCCACGTTGCTGAAGAGGCGATGGACGCCCTTCGTGAACACCAGGGCTTCCCGCCGCTCCGCCCGGTAGGCCTTGACCACGCGGATCCCCGAGAAGGACTCCGTGAGGCGGCCCGAGACCTCGGCGTTGATCTTCGATCGCGCCCGAAAGAGCGGCCGGAGGGTCTTGAAGGCGAAGAGCAGGACGAGGCCGAAGAGGGACAGGACCGAGAGGGCGATCAGAGTCAGCTTGGCGCTGAAATAGAACAGGATTCCGAGGGCCAGGACCGCCGTGACCGTGCCGCCGGCGAGCTCCACGAGGCCCGTCCCGACGAGGTTGCGCACGCCCTCGGCGTCGGTCATGACGCGCGAGAGGAGAATCCCGGTCTTCGTCTGGTCGAAGAAGGCTACCCGCAGCCGGCCGACGTGCCTCTGGACGGACCGCCGCATCTCCGTGATCGACCGCTGCGCGGCCTTTCCGAGGACCTGGGAGAGCGCGAAACCCGTGATCGCCTGGACGAGGGTAGCGGCCCCGGAGATCAGGACGATCGTCAGGAGCAGGTCGCGGCGGCCCTTCCCGATGACGTCGTCGAGGAGGACCTTCGTCGTTCCCGGCAGCACCAGGCCGCAGAGACGGCTGACGATCAGCAGGCCGAACCCCAGGGCGAGCCGTCCCTTGCGCGCCGAGATGAGCTCCGCGGCGTCGCGGAGAATGACCTTGAGCGGGAGGCTCTTTTTCTTCTTGCCGTCCTCCTCCGGCCGGGCGGCGTTTCCGCGGCCCCGGCGCTCGGCACGCATCGATCGGGAGGAGAACCCTCCTCCCGTCAGGCCCAGCTTCGGCATCGTCAGGCGGCCCCGAAGGCGTGGGAGGGCGGGGGAGGGAGGACCATCGATGGATTGTATCGGCGGGGTCCCGACCGGGATGGCAAGGGGCTCATCAATGGAAGTACGCGGGACCGCTGGAAAGGGAGCATCTTCCATATTGACAAATAAATTTGTCCGTACAACTATTACTGTCTGTGGAAGCCCCGACGACTGTCAACGCAACCGGCCTCGAGGCGGTACATAGCTCGCGCAGGGCAAACGCACTTCTGCACCCCCTGCGCTCCCGCCTGCTGGCCCTGGCTCGCGAGCCGGCCTCATCGACCGAGATGGCCCGGCGACTCGGACTCCCCCGGCAGCGCGTCAACTACCACGTCCGGGCGCTCGAGAGGGCCGGGCTGCTCCGCGCTGCCGGGCGCCGGCGCCGCCGGAACCTGATCGAGCAGCGATACGTGGCGACCGCGCGCTCGTACACCCTTTCGCCCGAGCTGCTGGGCCCCCTCGCGCCGGACTGGCGCGAGATCGTCGACACGGCCTCGCTCGGACTACCTGCTGGCGCTGGCCGATCAGGTCCGCTCGGACGTCGGGCGCGCCTCGCAGGAAGCGGCCGCCGACGGCAAGCGCCTGGCGACGCTCTCGGTGAAGTCGCAGTTCCGGTTCGAGACGCCCGAGCAGCGAACGCGATTCGCCGAGGCCATGCGGCAGGCGATCGTCGAGGTCATCGCCCGACATTCGACGCCGAATCTTCGGGAGAACGGCCGGCCCGGTCGGGGGCGCCCGTATCGGCTCGTTCTCGCGTGCTACCCGGTCGCGGCCGGGATCGAAGGGAAGGCCCCGAAGGAGGAACCGGACGATGAGTGAGAAACGGCATCGAGGTCGGCGACTCGAGGTCCGGATGCGCACGCGGGCCACTCCCGAGGCGGTCTGGGAGGCGTGGGCCGACCCGGAGAAGATCGCCCACTGGTTCGTCGACCGCGCGCGCGGCAAGCCGGAGGTCGGGTCGACGTTTACGTGGATCTTCGAGAAGTTCGGCTACGAGATCCCCTACGAGGTCGTGGCCTCCGAGCCCGGCAAGCGGTTCGCCCTGGGCGGCGAGGCGCCGAAGAGCGGGCCGTTCCTGCTCGAGGTCACGATCGCGCGGGAGGGCGGCGAGACCGTCGTGACCCTCGTCAACTCGGGGTTTCTCGACGGCGCGGAGTGGGACGAGGAGTTCGAAGGGATCGTCTCGGGATGGACGAGCGCGCTCGCCATCCTCAAGCACTACCTCGAGAACTACGCCGGGCGGCCGAAGCAGACGCTTCTCGTCATGCAGCCGGCCGTCTACGAATACGCGCGGCTGCTGCCCTTCTATGCCACGGCGGAGGGCCTCGACCGGTGGCTCACGACGGCCGCGTCGATCGGCGGCCTCGGAGAGTCCGTGCGCGCTGCGCCTGGCGGGCGGCGGGAGCCTGACCGGCCGCGTCCTGTCGAAGACCGGCTGGGAAGTGGCCGTCTCCTGCGAGGAGATCGACGGCGTGCTGGAGCTCAAGGGCTTCCGCTTCCCCGGTGCGGGCAAGGTGGTCGGCGCGCGGATGCTCTCCTGGGGCCGCCCGCTCTCGCCCGACTGGGAGGGATCTCTCCAGGCGGCGCTCCAGCGCCTCGCGACCGCGCTCGACAACGGCCACGGGGCGTCGCGTTGATCGGCCAGGCGATCTCGCTCGTCGGTGCGGCGATGATCCTCGCCGCCTTCGCCGCCCAGCAGGCCGGGAAGCTCGGCGGCGAGGATCGCGCCTACCTCGTCCTCAATCTCTTCGGCTCCCTGATCCTCACCTACTTCGCGGTCGAGGCGAAGAACTCGGGCCTGATCGTTCTCGAAGGTTCGTGGGCCGTCATCAGTCTGGTGTCCCTCGTCCGGAGCCTCGCGGCTTCTCCGCCACGATCAGGAGGCGCTGCGAGCTGAGGGCGAAGGGCTCCTCGGCGGGGGAGCCGTAGAGGCCGAGCACTTCGAAGCCCGCCCGCGCGAGCATCCGGGCGAGGTCGCCCGCCAGATACACGCGCTGGGACGCGAGCTTTCGTTCCGAGCGCCCGTCTTTGGAGAACTCGAAGACGTTCTCGATGCGCGAGGTGAGAGGGTCGAAGCGGGTCTCTTCGACGAAGTGGTAGCCGTTCAGCTCCCCCTCGAGGCGCGGTTCGAGCCGCGGAAAGACGCCCTCGGCCGTCTGGCCGAAGTCGATCGCGAATCGGCCCCCCGGGGACAGCGCCGCGGCGACCGCGGCCAGAAACGCCTCGTTGCCGGCGTCGTCGAGGTACCCGAAGCTGTTGCCGAAGCAGTAGGCCGCTTCGAATGCCGGCGTGGCCGGCAGCTCCCGCATGTCCGCCCGGCGAAGCTCGACCTTCAGGCCGCGCTCGGCCGCGGCGGCCGAAGCGGCGTCCAGGAACTCCTGCGAGATGTCGATCCCGGTCATCGCGCAGCCGCGCTGCGGCCAGCGGCAGCATGAGCCTTCCGGCCCCGCAGGGCACGTCGAGCGCGCGGGACCCGCGGGCGAGATTCAGGTGTTTCCAGAGAAAGTCGACGTCGGCCTGCGTGGCCTCGGGCGGCACGGCGGCGCGCCAGAAGTCGACCGCGAGGCCATGGAAGAAGCTTTTCCACCAGTCCGTGGGTGCGTTCAAGGGAATCTCCTCCCGGCGGCGGCCCGTTCGGGGCGCCGCGTCGTTGCGTGGGATGTCTGACGGCCGGGGCCGTCCGTACCGCGCTCAGCGAGAGGCGATCATAGGCAGCGGCGAGATCTTAACGGACCTGCGGGCGCGTGTACACCTCCCGGTCCACGATTTCCATGCAGCGCCCGGCGTCCGCGATCTCGCGAAAGCCGAATTTCCGGTAGAGGCCGTGCGCGTCGCGGGTCATGAGAATCCAGCGGCGCAGGTCCTGCAGGTCCGGATGCGCCCGGATGACCTCCATGAGCCATGCCGCCAGTCCCCGGCCCCGGTGGGATTCCAGCACGAACACGTCGGCCAGATAGGCGAACGTCGCCCGGTCCGTGATGACCCGCGCGAAACCGACCTGGGATCGAGCCTTCGTAGACCCCGAAGCAGAGCGCCCCCGCGATCGAGCGATCCACGACCTCGCGAGGAATTCCTTTCGCCCAGTAGGAGCCGGCGAGGAAGTCCCGGATCAGGGCCCGATCGAGCCGCTCCGGGTCCGTCGAGATCGCATAAGGCCCGCGCACGAAGTCCATGACCGCGCCTCCGGGGTCTCCCGTCGCGTATGCTTTCACGCATCGCCCGACGGCAGAAGGGAGGACGTCATGGTGTCTCTCGGATCCCTCTGGCTCCCCATCCTGGTTTCGGCGGTCATCGTCTACATCGCGAGCTCGATCGTCTGGATGTTCCTGCCGCACCACAAGTCCGACTGGGCAGCGCTCCCCGGCGAGGCCGCCGTGCTCGAGGCGATGCGCCGCGCCGGAGTCGGACGCGGGCAGTACCGTTTTCCTTTCTGCAATCCGCGCGACAAGAGCCCCGAGACGAAGAAGAAGCTGGAAGAGGGGCCGACGGGGACGATGATCGTCTGGCCGCCCGGGCCGATGAGCATGGGCAAGCAGCTCGGCACGTGGTTCGTGTACCTGCTCCTCGTCTCGACGGCGGTGGCCTGCATCGCGGGCCGTGTCCTGCCGACGGGGGCCACCTACCGGACGGTTTTCCACACCGCCGGAGGAATCGCGATCCTCGCGTACGCCTCGGCGATCGTGCCCAACGCGATCTGGTGGGGACGGTCGTGGTCGTCGACGTTCAAGGAGATCGTCGACGGCATCGTCTACGGTCTGCTGACGGCGGGCACCTTCGGCTGGCTCTGGCCGCGCTAGGTCAGGCGAGACGACCGGATCTCCGGCACCTCGACGATCCGGATGCCGGAGACCGGACTCTCGACGGCGCGGACGATCGCGACTGTCATCTGCCTCAGGGTCACGAGGCCGAGGCGCCGCGCGCCCTCCCGCGTGGCGGGGATCCTCTCCGCGATCCAGTAGCCGGGCAGAAGCAGGACGGGCCAGCGATGTCCGGGACCGAGAACGTACCAGGGGCGGAGAATCGTCGCGTTCAGGCCTGACTGCTCGACGAAGACCTCCGCTTCCGCTCGCGCTTCCCAGTAAGCGCGCATGGCCGGGGCCGGATGGGCGACGCTTACGTAGACGAAGTGGGAGACACCCGCTCCGGCCGCTGCCTGCGCCGAGGCCTTCGCCGACTTCCAGGTCCACGCTCCGAAAGAGGGACGCCTTGGCGGGGGATGGGTGCGCCACTCCGACGAGCTGCAGGAAGGTGTCTGCCGGCGCGACGCGGGAAGCGAAGGACGCCGCATCCAGGGCGTCGCCGAGTGACCGGCTCGCATCCGGGAGGCAGTTTGGCCTCGGATCCGGGACGCACGAGGGCGCGAACCCTGTGGCCCCTCTCGGCGAGGAGCGAAACCGCGGCGCGTCCGAGGTAGCCCGTCGCGCCCGCGACGAAGACGTGTCGGCCCGGCATGGTTCGCTGCGTTGCGCGCTCGTGTCTATCCTATGCTCCGGTCAGGACACCCCATGCGCGGAACCGTCGAGCTTCCCGTCGGACTCGCCATCCTGCTGGCGATTCTCGCGGCGTGGGCCGCGCTCGACCGGCTGCTGATCCCGAGCGTCCGGTGGTTCCTGCGGCGCAGGGTCAACCGCGTGCTCGACGAGATCAACACGCGTCTGAAGATCCGCATCGCCCCCTTCGAGCTGACCAAGCGCGAGGTGCTGATCGACCGGCTGCTCTACGACCCGCAGGTGCAGCAGGCGGCCGAGGCGGAGGCCCGCGCGAAGGCGATGCCGCGCGAGGTCGTCGTGGAGCGGGTCCGGCGGTTTGCGCACGAGATCGTGCCGGCCTTCAACGCCTATGCCTACTTCCGCGTCGGATACTGGATCGCCCGCAACGTCGCGCGCTCGCTCTACCGGGTGCGGCTGGGCTACTCGGACGAGGAGGGGCTGGCGGCGATCCCGCGGTCGTCGACGGTCGTTTTCCTCATCAACCACCGCAGCAACATGGACTACATCCTCGTCTCCTACCTCGCGGCGGAGAAGGCCGCCCTGTCCTACGCCGTGGGCGAGTGGGCGCGCATCTGGCCGCTCCAGACGCTCATTCGCTCGATGGGCGCCTACTTCGTGCGGCGCAACTCCAAAGACCCGCTCTACCGGAAGGTCCTCGAGCGCTACGTCGGGATGGCGACGGCCGGCGGCGTCACCCAGGCCGTCTTTCCGGAGGGCGGCCTTTCGCGCGACGGAAAGCTCCGGCCGCCGAAGCTCGGGATTCTCGACTACATGGTGCGGTCGTTCGATCCGGCGGGCGACCGCGACATCGCCTTCGTCCCGGTCGGCATCAACTACGACCGGACGTTCGAGGACCGCAGCTTCCTGCGCGAGCTCGACCCGGACGCGGTCCGCCGGAGCGCGCCCGCCGCCGCCGGAACGGCGGCGCACTTCCTCGGCCGCAACGTCTGGCTGATGGCGCGGAACCGCTGGCATCGCTTCGGCTACGCGTGCGTCAACTTCGGCTCGCCGGTTTCGCTGCGCCGGTACCTCAAGCGCCACGCGCTCGACTTCCGGGCGCTCTCGGGTGAGGAGCGCTCGGGCCGGCTGTCGGACCTCGCGCGGGAGCTCATGGGCGAGATCGCCCGCGTCATCCCCGTCGTGCCGGTCTCGCTCGTCGCGACCGTCTTCGTCCGCGAGCCCGAACGACTCTGGAGCGAGCTGGAGCTCAAGGCCGAGGTTCTGCGCCTCATGACGGCGCTCGAGGGCCGAGCCGCTCACGTGTACGTGCCCCGCGGGGACCAGGACTACGCGATCACCGTCGGCCTCCGCATGCTCACGCTGCGCCGCCTCGTCGACGCCGCCGACGGCCTCTTTCGCGCGCGCCGGGAGGAGCTCCCGCTCCTCAACTACTACGCGAGCTCGATCGCCCACCTCTTTGAGAACGGGGTCAGGCCTTGAATCTGTACTCCCCTGTCAGTTTGCGTCGGTACAGAATCAAGGCCTGACCCCCGCATAGGAGCGATACGGCCGAGATGGCAAGGCCGATGCGAAATCCGGGCGGGACGTAGCGGCAGACGATCTCGGTGTCACCGGCGGGGACTCGGACGGCGAGGAATGCGCCGTTGGCGGTCAGCGTCTGGAGATCCGCGCCGTTGCCCCGCGCGCGTCCAGCCCCCGTCGGTCGTTTCGGGGATCACGAGGACGCGAGGCGACTCGGCCGAAACGCGGATGCGAACCTCCTCGGGTCGGGGTTTGGCGTACGCGAGGACCCGCGCCGAGCCGGAGAACTCCTCGTCGCTTCCGACGACGTGCGCCCGCCGGAGGAAGTCTGTCTCGGCGCCGAGACGGCGCACGAGCTCGCCGACGTCCGGGGCGCCGGCGAGGCGCTCGGGCAGGACCGCCTCGGGCGCCGGCCTCGCGGAGATCGCCGAGCCGGGGCCCACGCGCGCCCGCACGTTCAGGAACTCGAGAATCGGCGCATCGAGTTTCGTCACGCGCGCGCTGTACTCGGCCGGACCGGTGTAGCCCGCGGCCGCGGCGAGCACGTCCTGGTAGTCCGCCGGCGCGACCGGGTCGTGGACGCGCACGTCCTCGAGGCCGTACATCGACGCCATTCCGGTCAGGGACAGCTCGGAGTCGGCGAAGCGCCCTCCGCGGGAGGCCTCCTTCAGCTCGCGCATCTTCGGCGTGACGGGGAAATAATCCTCGCGCGGCGTGCCGGGATTGAAGCGAGCGCCGATCCGCAGGAGCTCGAGGGCCGTGCCGACGAAGAGAAACACGGCGAGAACGCGCCGGCGGCGCTCCGTGAGGCGGCCCGCCAGCAGCGCGAAACAGACGGCGAGCAGCAGGGCCGGCAGGACGAAACTCACCGCGCGCCCGTTCGTCATGGGAAGCCGCTCCGGCGTTTGCGCGTACTCGCGGAAGACGAGCGCCGTCGAAGCCAGAAGAATTGCGAGCGCCGCGCGCGTCGACGCGGTGCGGCCACCCGCGCGAATGCGTTCGAGCTCGAAGCCGGAGAGGAGCGCGAGGAGGAGCACCAGGATGGCGTTGGCGCGGTTGGAGGTCAGTCGCGTCGAGAGCTGCGATAGACCCGGCGACGCGTGGAGCAGATAGATCAGCGGCGGATACCAGAGAAGATAGAGCACGGTGAGGGCGACGCCCCCTCGCGCGAGCCGCACGGTACGCGGCGCGCCCCGCCAGAAGAAGGTCGCCAGGGCGAAGGCGAGAACGAGGACGCCGGCGTAGCCGCTGGCGCGACCGGCGAAAGAGTACGGCCCGAACTTGTCCTGGTCGCGCGGGTTGCCCCGGGCCTCGGGCACGACCCAGTACCGGGTGATGTCCCAGTAGAGAGGCGGCCGCACGAAATCGCGCGCCGAAAGCCTCGGGTCGAGTGCCGGCGTTCCGCGCGCGACCTGCACCGAACGCTCGCCGCGCGCGATGGCGATCGTCGCCGGCAGCGCGTAGGCCGCCGTCAGGCCGAGACCCAGAAGCGACGCGGCGCCGGCCAGGCCCGCGCGGCGCAGGCGCTCGCGGGCCGGCTCCGGCCGGGCAAGGAGGACGGACAGGAAAAACACGCAGCCGCAGAGCGCGACGAAGAACTCGCCCTCCGGATAGCCGCCGCACAGAAGCAGGGCGACGACCGCGGTCGTCGCGGCGAAACCACCGCGTTCGCCGCGCGCGACTCTCTCCAGCGCGAGGAGCGCGAAGGGCAGAATGGCGAGTGGCCAGGTGTGGGGAAAGTGCATCCAGGCCGTCATCTGGAGGGCGAAGCCGAACGCCAGCGCCGCCCAGGCGGAGGAGCCGCGCGAGAGCGAGCGGCGGCGGGCGACGAGGTACGTGCCCGCGGCGGCGAGCCAGAGCTTGGCGGCCGCGGCCGCTCCGAACCCCCAGGCCGAGCCGAGGAGAACGGAAAAGAGCGTCGTCGGCGTGACGGCCTGTGCCTGGGGATTCGCCCACAGGGGAGTTCCGCAGCCATTGGCGGCAAAGCGCAGCGGCAGCCGTCCCGCGCGGTAGGCGTCGGCCACGGCCGTCGTCCAGGGGAGAAACTGCGTCGGAACGTCGCCGAGCTCGTCGTTGCGGTCGCGGGGCGGGCTGCCGTCGGGCAGAAGCAGGCGCGCACCCGCCGCCGGCACCGGCAGTTCGCCGAAGAAGGCGGGATAGAACGCGGTGAGAATCGCCAGCGCCGCGAGGAGCAGAAGGGCGCGTCGGTCGGTCACGCTCGCGAGATCCTATCGCCGGGCGCGAGGCCCTCCGTGATATCTCTCGGCCGCTCAAAACGGAGGACGTCATGATCGATCGCCGGTCGCTTCTGAAGAGCGGAGTCCTGGGGGGCGCCGCGGCGGCGATCTCCCGTAACGCGGCGGCTGCTCCGCCGCCTGCCACGACCCCGTCGGCCTTCGAGCTCGACGAGCTGACGGTCACCGATCTCCAGAAGCGCCTCGCGTCGGGCGCAGACACCGCGCGCTCGCTCGCCGGGAAGTACATCGCGCGCATCGAAGCCGTCGATCGCCAGGGGCCGACGCTGCGGGCGGTCCTCGAGGTCAACCCCGATGCCCTCGCGATCGCCGACGGCCTCGACGCCGAGCGCAAGGCGGGCAAGGTGCGCGGCCCGCTCCACGGGATCCCGGTTCTCATCAAAGACAACATCGGGACGGCCGACCGCATGCAGACGACGGCGGGCTCGCTCGCCTTAGTCGGCGCGATCCCGGAGAAGGACGCCCACATCGTCAAGCGCCTGCGCGACGCGGGCGCCGTGATCCTCGGCAAGACGAACCTCTCGGAGTGGGCGAACTTCCGCTCCACGCATTCGCAGAGCGGCTGGAGCGGCCGGGGAGGCCAGTGCCGCAACCCCTACGCGCTCGACCGCGACCCCTCGGGCTCGAGCTCCGGCTCCGGCGCCGCCGCGGCGGCGAACCTCTGCGCCATCACCGTCGGTACCGAGACGGACGGCTCCATCGTCTCCCCCTCGAACAACTGCGGGCTCGTCGGCTTGAAGCCCACGCTCGGCCTCGTTTCGAGGACCGGCATCGTCCCCATCGCCCACAGCCAGGACACCGCCGGCCCGATGACACGGACGGTCGCCGACGCCGCGGTCCTGCTGACGGCGCTGTGCGGCTTCGATCCGGCGGACCCGGCCACGCGGGAGCTCGCCGGGAAGGCGCCGATCGACTACACGAGCTTCCTCGACCGCAGGGGCCTGGCCGGGGCGCGGATCGGGGTGCCGCGCAAGAAGCTCTACGGCCAGAGTCCCGCGGCCGACGCGGTGGCCGAGGAGGCGCTCGCGGTCATGCGGCGGGAAGGCGCGATCATCGTCGACCCGGCGGACCTCGAGTCGATCGACGAGCTCGAGGGCTGTGAGTCGGAGAGCAGCGAGTTCCGGGTCCTCCTCTACGAGTTCAAGGCGGACCTGAACGCCTACCTCGCGGGCCTCGGCGCTAGGACGCGCCATCGCACGCTCGCGGACCTGATCCTCTTCAACCGGAAGAACCGCGACAGCGAGATGCCCTACTTCGGCCAGGAGATCTTCGAGAAAGCGGAGGCGAAGGGGCCGCTCACGGACAAGGCGTACGTCGACGCCCTCGCGAAGAACCTCCGGCTCTCCCGCGCCGAAGGCATCGACAAGACGATGGACGAGCACAAGCTCGACTGCCTCGTGGCGCCGACCTCCGCGCCCGCGTCGTTGATCGACCTCGTCAACGGCTCCTACGGCGCGGGAGGCAGCTCCTCGCTGCCGGCGATCGCCGGGTACCCCGACATCACCGTGCCCGCGGGCTCGCACTTCGGCCTGCCGGTCGGCCTGTCGTTCTTCGGCCGCGCAGGCAGCGAGCCGACGTTGCTCAAGATTGCGTACGCGTTCGAACAGGCGACGAAGGCTCGGAAGACGCCACGATTCCTCGCGACGGCGGACCTGGCGGTGACGAGCCCCCGGTCGTAGGCGCGGGGTTAATCCCCGCCCCGAGTCGCCGAATCAGTCGGGGAAGGACCCCGGATCCTCGACCGCCCGACGGTGGAGGGCGTCGTCGATGTTGCGGCCGGTGACGATGAGAACGACCGGCCCCTCGATTTCGGAAAGCTGCGGCAGGCAGGCGAGGCCGGCGGCCGCCGCGCCCTCCGCGCGGATCCCGGCGCGGGCGAAGGCGCCGACCGCTTCGGCCATCGCGCGCTCGGAGACGGTCAGCATGCGGTCGACGATTCCGTTGACGACGGCGACTGCCTCGGGGATCGCCACGCGCACCGCGAGGCCGTCGGCGAAAGTCGCCATGCGGTCGCACTCGACGGCGTGTCCGGCCTCGAAGGACCAGGCCATCACGGGCGCGTCTTTCGCGGCGACGCCCACGAGCTCGGTCTCCGGGGACCGATCCTTCAGGGCCCGCCCGATCCCCGCGATGAGAGCGCCGTTGCCCACCGGCACGACGACGGCCGCCGGAGGCTCCGTCATCTGGTCGAGGACCTCCCCGGCGATGGCGCCGTAGCCCGCGTACTGGGTCGGCTCGACGCCGTCCTCGAAGAAGGGGACCCGCGCCTCGGCGGCGAAGCGCTTGCCCTCGTCCTTGGCGAAGTCGAGGTCGGTCCCGATGAGGCGCAGCTCGGCGCCGAGGGAATCGATCAGGGCGAGCTTCGAGAGCGATGCACCAGCCGGGGCGTAGACCATCGCGCGCAGACCCAGCTGGCGGCACGACCACGCGACCGCCGCTCCGTGATTTCCGGTCGAGGCGGTCACGACGGCCGCAGCGCCGTTGTCTCTTGTAGGCCTCGATCGTCGGCAGTGCCCCGCGCCACTTGAACGCGCCGAGCTCGTGCACGTCCTCTCGCTTGAGGTACAGGGGCCGGTCACCGGCGAGCTCCGCCGGCGCCGGCTCGAGCGGCGTGGGGAGGTTCACTCTCTCCGCAGGCTACATCAGGACCGGCGCAGCCGGTAGTGCGACGCGATTCATCGGGCTCATCGGGCGGGGAACCACGGCACGAACGCGGACGTCGTGCGCTGGTAGTCGCGGTAATCGTCGCCGCGAGACCTGAGGGCCTGCGCTTCGGTTGCGGGGATGCCGGTCACCCGCAGCAAGAAGAAGAGCATCAGGGCCGGGCAGACGAGCGCGAGCCAGCCGCCGGGCGAGGCGAGCGCGAAGACGGCCCAGGCGATCCACACGAGCCACTCGAAGAAGTAGTTGGGGTGGCGCGAAAAGCGCCAGAGGCCGGCGCGGCACGTCCGGCCCCGGTTGGCCGGGTCCGCCTTGAAGCGCTCGAGCTGCCGGTCGGCCGCCGTCTCGCCGGTGACGGCGACGCACCAGAGCGCGGCGCCGGCCCACTCGAGGGGCTTGACCGGCGCGGACGGGTTCAGCGACGCGAGGAGAAACGGAATCCCGAGCACCAGGTCGAGCAGACCCTGGAAGAGGAAGAAGAAGAGAAACTTCACCTCGATGTTCCCGCCCCATTCCTTGCGCAAGGTCGCGTAGCGGCCGTCCTCGGGTTTGCCGTGCCCGCGCGCGTGGATGTGCCACGCGAGGCGCAGCCCGGAAACCCCGCCCATGACGGCGACGAGAAGGCGTCGCAACGGAAGGCCCGGTCCGAGCGCCGCGTAGAGCACGGCGAGGAGCGCGATGTTCGCCGACCACGCGACGTCGACGACCCCGGCGTTGCGGGCCTTCAAGTGCGCCGCCCACGCCGCGAGCATGACCGTCGCGACGAGGGCCGCGCCCCACAGGGCGAGCGAGCCGGCCTCACGCCACATCGTCGATTCCCCTGCCGGCGTTCGGAGCGGCCGGCGGCGTGAGCCGGCGGGAAAGCGCGCGCACCGCGGGGCGGCTGCCGTAGTAGGCGGCGGCCACGATCAGCGGCGCCACGAGCGCCCAGGCGACGACGGCGTGCCCGATCGTCGAGCCCATGCGCGACAGCGTCCCGAGCGGGTCCGCCTTGCCCATCGCGACGAGCTCGTCGAGCGAGAGGGCCAGCCGCGGCGCGCGGAAGATCCACTCGCCCAGGCGGATGAAGGGAAAGATCATCAGCAGCTGCAAGGCGTACGAGGACCAGTTGATCGTCTGGATGATCGGCTGGTTGAGGCCCAGAGCCCAGGCGGCCACGAAGCTCGTCACCGTCGTCACCCCGACGACCGGGATCACCGCGATCGCGAGGCCGACGCCGATCGTCAGGGCGACCTTTTCGGGCGACAGGCCCTGCGTGAGCTGTTCGAGGATCGGCGCGGCGATCCTCGAACGGAGGAACTCCCGGAGGCTCATGCGCGGCGCTTTTCGAGCAGGTCCGAATGCGGCGCTGCCCGGTGCCACGCCGGCGTCGCGGCCTTCACGAGCAGGAGCTGTGCGTCGCCGATGTAGCGCTCGGCGAAGGCGCCCTGGCAGTAGGCGAGGTAGTAGTCCCACATCCGGATGAAGGTCTCGGGGAAGCCGAGAGCGCGCACGTCGTCCCGTCGCCCGAGAAACGCGTGCCGCCATGCGGTGAGCGTGGCGACGTAGTGGTGGCCGATTTCCTCGAGCGCGGCGACGGTGAGCTCGGTCGCGCGCGCGAGCGACCTGCGGATCTCGGCGATCGAGGCGAGCTCGCTGCCGGGAAACACGTGGCGCTGGATGAAGTCGGGCTGGGAGTGGTAGCGCGGGAACCGTCTCTCGTTCATCCATATCGTCTGCAGCAGCATCGTCCCGCCGGGCGCGAGCAGCCGGTCCACGGCGGAAAAGAAGGCGTCGTAATAGGCGAGTCCGACCGCTTCGAACATCTCGATCGACACGGCCTTGTCATACCGGCCTGTCAGCTGCCGGTAGTCCTCGAAGAGGAGCTCGACCCGGTCCGCCGGCGTCTTCGCGCGCGAGGCGGCCGCGCACGTGGTCGTACTGGGAGCGGCTGATCGTCGTCGTCGTGACGCGGCAACCGTAGCGCCGCGCGGCGTGGAGCGCGAAGGAGCCCCAGCCCGAGCCGATCTCGAGCAGCCGGTCCCCGGGCGAAAGCTCGAGCATGTGCGCAATGCGGTCGTATTTCGCGATCTGCGCTTCTTCGAGCGAGAGACCGGGCCTCTCGAAGAGCCCGCAGGAGTACGTCAGCGTCGGATCGAGGAAGAGCGAGTAGAAGTCGGTCCCGAGGTCGTAGTGATAGTGGATGTTGAGGCGGCTTCCGGAGACGGAATTGCGCCGGAGCCGGTGCCGCAATTTGGCCGCCCAGCGCGACAGCGCCGCCACCGCCCGGCCGCCGGCGTCGAAGGCGTCCATGTTGCGGACGGCCAGACGCACGACCGAGGGCAGGTCCGGCGAGGTCCAGAGCCCTTCCGCATAGGCCTCGCCGAAAGCGATGTCGCCGCCGAACACGAACCGCGAGAAGACCCGGTCGTCGCAAATCTCGGCGATCGCGTGGAGCTCGGAGGCCGGATCCCCGAAGACGCGCGCCGGTCCTCCCGGCAGGCGCACCTCGAGATGGCCGTCGGCGATTCTCTCGAGGCCGCGGAGGAAGAGCTCGCGGAGAGGGCTCGTCGCTCGAGCGGCTCCGGCCGACATGGCTAACCCGTCTGGGGGTCCGGCAGGCCGAGCGACTCGGCCGTGGCCACGAGACGCCGCAGAATCTCGACGAGCTGCGCGCGCGCCTTCTCGATCTCGCGATGGATCTCCTCGAGGCGCCGGCCCGCACGCGCCCCGGCGGCGGCCGCTTCGGCGTGCAGGTGCTCGAGCCGCGCCGCGGCGCGCTGTCGCGCCGCCTCGAGCTCGGACAGCGCGTCGTGCGCCGTGACGCGGGCGGACGCGCGCAGCTGTCCCCAGCGCTCGGTCAGGGTCTTGACCTCGACGTGAAGCCTCGCCGACGAAAAGGCGCGCCCGGTCCGGGCGGCCTCGAGCGCGGCCTCGCGCCACCGCTGCGGCGGGCGGTGCAGCTCGCGCAGGAGACCCAGCTTCTCGCCGAGCCACAGGAGGTAGTAGCTCGCGTCGATCTCCCACCAGCGGAACCCCTGGGCGGCAGAGCCCTGGGCCCAGTGGTGGTTGTTGTGCCAGCCCTCGCCCATCGTGACGAGCGCGAAGAGGAAGCTGTTGCGCGAGTCGTCGGTCGTCGCGAAGGACGCGGCGCCCGAAGACGTGCATCACGCTGTTGATCGAAAAGGTGCCGTGCCAGAGGAGCACGGTCGAGAGGAAGTAGCCGTAGAAGAGCCCGATCGGGCCGAAGGCGAGGGAGATGGCGACGGCGTAGAAAAGCGTCGGCACGTACTCGTGCCGGTCGAGCCATCGGAGCTCCGGGTACTTCGCGAGGTCCGGGACCCGCGACAGGTCCGTCTCGACGTAGTCCGGCGAAAGGATCCAGCCCATGTGACTCCACCAGAGTCCGCCCTGGAGCGGGCTGTGGATGTCCTCCGGCCGGTCCGAGTACTTGTGGTGGTGCCGGTGGTTGGACGCCCACCAGAGCACGCCCTTCTGCGCCGCGGTCTGCCCGAGGAAGGCGAGCAGGAACTGCGGGAGGCGCCCGAGCCGGTATGTCCGATGACTGAAATATCGGTGGAAGCCCGCCGTGATCGCGAACATGCGCAGGTAGTAGGACGCCAGGCACAGGGCCACTCCCTGCCAGGAGAAGCCCACGGCGAAGACGCCCAGAGCGGCGGCGTGGACGAGCGCGAAGCCCGCCACGGAAGACGCCCGGACGTTCCGGAGACGCCGTGCGCGAGCGACTGTGGTCTTCATGGAGACAACTCTACCGTGCCGCGGGGGCGGCCGCGCGGGCCGCCCCTCGGGCTGACCGCGCGAATGTTACTTCGCGGAGGCCGCTTCCGCCTTCTTCTTGACCGTTTCCAGGTTGACCGTCACGTCCACGTCGTCGGAGAGCATGAACCCTCCGGCGTCGAGCGCCTTGTTCCAGTTGATGCCCCAGTCCTTGCGGTTCAGCTTCGTGGCGATCTCGAAGCTCGCGCGCTCGTTGCCCCCGGGGTCTTTGGCGAACCCGAGAAAAGTCACCGGGATCGTCACTTCCTTCGAGACGCAGTGCATCGTGAGCGTGCCCGTGACGTTGTACTTGTCCTTGCCGGCGGAAACGATCTTCGAGCTCTTGAAGGAGACTTCAGAGCACTTGGCGGCGTCGAAGAAGTCCGGGGATTGCAGGTGCTTGTCCCGGTCGGGGTTGTTGGTGTTGATCGAGGCGGTCTTGATCGTGAAGACCACCGAGGACATCTCGGGCTTGGCCGGGTCGGCCTGGATCGCGCCCTCGAAGTCGCCGAAGCTGCCGCGGACCTTGGAGGCGAAGTGGCGGACCTGGAAGCTCGGCGTCCGAGTGATTCTTGTCGACGGTGTAGGTGTCGGCCGCGAAGAGCGGCGCCGAAGCGGCGGCCAGGAGCAGGGCGAGGAACCGGGTGCGGGACGTCATGTTTCTCCTTCCGTTGGGGTCAAAACCCGACACTCTACTGCACGCAGCCGCGGGCGGCGACGGTGATCTGGCCTTCCACGCGCCCCCTCCGGACGGCGACCAGCCGGTCGTGGAGGTTCGAGACGTTGCACGCGTGGTTGGGAAGGATCCGCACGCGCTCGCCGACGGCGAAGGACTCACCCGCCTCGACCGTGATGACGCCATGTTCCTCCGAGAGACGGGCGAGGCGGCTCCGGCGGCCCAGAATCGCGCCGTGGCCGCCGGCCACGGGCCAGAGCGGATCGTTCGACAGCGTCTTCGAGCCGGCGTCGACGACGGCGCGGTCGGGCGCGGGGGAGCTGACGACGGTCGCCACCACGGTCATGGCGCAGTCCTCGAGGCCGCAGCTCCCGAGGGAGACCTGCGAGAAGTCGTTGTAGACGTATGTCCCGGGGCGCGTCTCCGTCACGCCGCGCTGCGACATGCCCGCGCGCGCGGTCGGGGTCGAGCCGAGGGACACCTCGTCGACCGGCAGTCCCGAGGCCCGGATCGCATCGGCCGCCGCGGCGACGACGCGTCCCTCGAGGTGGCCCGTCTCCGCGACTTCGTCGGGCGTGCGGCCCGCGTAGCCCTGACCGCCGTGGGTGAAAACCCCGGAAAACGCGATCCCCGGCAGCGCGGCGATCCGCTGCGCGACCGCGACCGCCTCCCCGGGCTCGACGCCGACGCGGTGATAGCCGCAGTCGATCTTCAGGCGCACCGGCAGCCGACGCCCGGCCGCGTGGAAGACGTCGCCGAGGCTCTTCGCACCCGCTTCGCTGTCGACGCCGACGGCGAGCTGAATGCGATCGGAGAGGGCCAGGAGCCGCCGAGCCTTGTCCGCGCCGAAGATCGGATACCCGAGGAAGATGTCCTCGAACCCGAGCGAGGCGAAGACTTCCGCCTCGGAGGTCTTCGCGAGCGTGAGGCCCGCGGCGCCGGCGGAGATCTGGAGCCGCCCGACCTCGGGCGACTTGTGCGTCTTGGCGTGGGGGCGCAGCTTCAGTCCGGCCTCGCGCGCCCTCTCCTGCATGCTCCGGACGTTCGACTCGAGGACGTCGAGATCGATCAGGACCGATGGCGTCGGCAGGTCTTCGATCAACAGCATGGGGCGGGAGCCTATCGCTTCGCCGGGGCCTTCGCGGCGGCTCCGCCGTCTTCAGGCCGCTCGTCGGGCGTTGCGAAAGAGGGCGAAGACGAGCCCCGACGGCACGAAGGCGAGGAACGCCGCCGAGATCGTGGCCTGCACGAGCGCCGAGCGCCCGGCCGGGTTCACGAGCCTGGCCTGCGCCGCGTCTCCGCTGAACTGCGTCAGGGAGACGAGCAGCCACACCCCCACGTTGGCGAGCATCGCCAGCGAGACGCCGCGGATCAGCGGCGCGCCGCGAGGGTCGCCGCGCCGAACGAGCCAGGCGCCCCGGAGAAGGAGCGCATTCATGACGGCTCCCGCCGCGTTGACCACGACCGTCGCGTTGCGGAAGCCCGGGAAAACCGTCATCACCCAGCCCTCCGGAGAGCCCGCGACGGGGAAGAGGGCGCGAGAGAGGTGGAAGAGAGCGTACGGGAGTCCCAGGAGGCCGACCACCGCGGCGACGGCGGCCCCCAGGCCGGCGTCTCTGGCGGGAAGTCCCCGCGCCACGCCGCGCGACACGCGCCGCAGCGGCGACGAAGGCAGGGCCGGCGGCCCGCCCGGTTCGACACCGAGCCGCTTGAGCCCCTCGAGGATCCGGGGCCCGACCGCCCGCGCGCCTTCCTCCTCGGGCACCTCGGCCGAGACCGCGGCGCCGAACGCCATCCGCCACTCGGGCTGCCTCTTCTGAAACTCGGCGTGCGAGATGCCCCGGCGCAGCGGGATGAACTTCTTCTTCGCCTCGTGCGCGCGGATGACCTCCTTGGAGACCTGGTCCGAGCCGACCGAGTCGGGCGAGATCAGGACGATGACCGCGTGGCAGCGCTCGATCTCCTGGTCGATCTGCAGCAGGTACGACGCGCCGACGGCGCCCTTGTCCTCGTAGTACCAGGTCGAGTAGCCGGCCGCCTCGAGCACGGGCGAGAGCTCCCGGACGAGCTCGCCGTCCTGGTGCGCATAGGAGATGAACACGTCAGCCACGGCGGTCAGCCGATCCACTCGGCGTCGAGCATGAGCCGAAGCCATTCGCGCTGCTCGCCGTCCAAAAGCGCCTGGGCGAGCGCGAGCGTCTTGAAATCGTGCCACGCGGCATCCTCGGACCTGGGCTTCGCCACTTCACCGCGACCGTGGAGGGCATCTTCGAACTGGTTGAGCGCGTCGCCTTTGGCGCCGGCGCGCTTGGCGTTGCGCGAGATCTCGAGGGCCGAGCGGAAGGTCCGCACCACCGCGAAACCGGCCGGAAGAAGGGCGGCGATCAACAGCGCATAGTGACTTCCCTCGTCGTTCTTGGAAACCGCGAAGGCCAGATGAACCAGGACGATCGCAACGCTCGCGGCGAAAACGACGGATACCACCCCCGGCCGGATCCAGGCGAGCTTCTTCGCCCGGTCGACTTTTCTGCCGAAGTACGCGATCTGGGAGTCCAGCCAGGCGGAGGTGTAGAACTCGATCAGGTCGCGACGCGAGGTCTCCGGAATCGCCGCGCATTCGGAAGGCGGCGGGATGTCAGGCGGAACCTCGGCTTCGGAGGCGGCTCCGATCGTGTCGACCGTCAGGTTGTCGAGCTCTCGCATGCGGGATTGGGCGAACGAATCCCACTTCTCGTCGGCACTCGTCCAGAGCTTCGGCTGGACGGCGATGTCGAAGATCAGGAGCCGGAGCTTCTCGGCCTGGTACCGTCGCAGAAGCCAGTTCTTGTGCCAGTCCCTGGCCGACGCACGCACCACCGAGATCGCGGCGGCCGCGATCAGGAGGAACTCGACCCCGAGCACGGCCGCGTGGTGGGTCCACGAGGCGCCGTGGAAGGCGAGCTGAAAGATGCCGATAGCCAGCGCGAACGCGCCGGGCCACACGACCCAGTGCACGATCCGGCGATGCCTGGCCTGGAGCGTGTTGGCGTCGGCATCGGCCTTCAGAAATTGCTCGAAGAGACCGGTGCGGCGGCATGCCGCGATGACACCGTGGATCGTCGGGTTCCCGAGCCGGTCCGCGCAGGCCTGCAGGTCGTTCAGGAACTGCTGCGCGGGATCCGTGGGCTCGGGCGCGGACGCTGTCGTCATTCCTTCTCGATCCGATACCCGAGCGCGACGATCGTCTTGATCGTCTCCATCGCGGTCGTGCGGTCGTATTCCTTCTCGGAGTCGGGGAGCTGCTCGTACGGGACGAGCGAGGGATGCTCTTTCTTCGCGTCGTCGCGTCGGGGGCCGTACCGCCATCCGTCGGCCATGCGCCGGCGGGCCCAGTTCTCGTGCGCGTTCCTGGCGAGCAGCTCCGTCAGCTCCGCCACGGCGCGCGGCAGGCGGACGCCGGAGGTGTCGCGGGGCGCCGGCTTGTAGTCCACGCACGCCTCCCTTGCCGGGGGTCGAATGGGGCTTCTTATACACCCGGGCCGTCCCGGGGCGGTGGGGTAGAGTCGCCGCCGACGGGGGGAGCCACATGCAGAGGAAGAGGTCGGGATTGCTGCTCGCCGGATTCGGGCTGGCGGCGACGCTCTCGGGAGAGACGCCGACGGCCGAAGAGCTCGTCGCGAAGAACATCCAGGCGCGCGGGGGGCTCGAGAAGATCAAGGCCGTGCAGTCGATGCGCTTGACGGGCACGATGCGTCTGGGCGAGGAGAGCCTGCCCACGAAGCTCGAGATCAAGCGCCCCGCGAAGACGCGCTGGGAGTTCACGCTCGAGGGCCAGACGGCCATCCAGGCCTACGACGGGAAGACCGCCTGGATGACGATGCCGTTCGCGGGCATCACCGAGCCGCAGCCGATGTCGGCCTCCGAGACGGCGGACATCGAGCTGCAGGCCGACATCGACGGGCCGCTCGTCGACGCGGCGGCCAAGGGGATCACGATCGAGCTCGCGGGCCGCGAGACGATCGAAGGCGGCCTCGACGCCTGGCGCCTGACGATCAAGCGCAAGAGCGGCGACACGCGCGATCTCTACCTCGACGCGAAGACGTATCTCCAGATCCTGGCGGTCACACGCCGGTCGGTCGACGGCCGGGACGTCGAGATCCACAGCCGGATCGGCGACTACCGCGACGTGTCCGGACTGATGCTTCCGCATTCCTTCGAGGCGTCCGCCGCGGGCGTTCCGGAAGTCCAGTCGCTGAAGTTCGAGAAGATCGAGCTCAACGTGCCGATCGACGACTCGCGCTTCACGATGCCGAAGAAACCGGAGGCGCCGGCCATCGGCGGCGGGGGCGGGCGATGACGCCGCGGCGGCTCCTCCTCGCCGTCCTCGCGGCGCTCGCGGCCCTTCCCGCGGCCGCGCAGCCGAAGCTCAAGGTCTACATCTCGGCGGACATGGAGGGCGTCGCGGGGGTCGTCACGGGCGATCAGCTGGGGCCGCCGGGCTTCGAGTACGAGCGGTTTCGCGGCTTCATGACCAACGAGGTCCTCGCCGCGATCGACGGCGCGCGGGCGGCGGGCGCGACCGAGATCCTCGTGTCCGATTCGCACGGCAACGGGGAGAACCTCCTGATCGAGCGCTTCCCGAAGGACGTGCAGATCGTGCGCGCCTGGCCGCGGCCGCTCGCGATGATGGAGGGGATCGACGCGAGCTTCGACGCCGTGCTCTTCGTCGGCTACCACGCTTCGACGACGTACCGCGAGGGCGTGCGGGCGCACACCATGTCCTCCGCCAACCTCGCGGACGTGCGGCTGAACGGCGTCTCGGTGCCCGAGGCCGGCCTGAACGCGGCGATCGCGGGGCACTTCCGGGTTCCCGTCGCGATGATCTCGGGCGACGACGCGGCGGTGAAGGAAGCCCAGGCGCTTCTCGGTCCGATCGAGGGCGCGGTCGTGAAGTGGAACGCCGGCTTTCACTCGGCGCGCACCCTGACGCCCGAGGCGAGCTGCGACCGAGATCCGCGAGGCCGCGAAGACGGCGCGTCGGCCGGCTGCTCGGCGATGAAGCCCTACGAGGTCGCGGCGCCGGTCACGCTCGACGTGCGCTTCAAGAGCTATCGCCCGTCCGAGGTGCTCGCGTACCTGCCGATCGTCGAGCGCACCGACGCGCACTCGATCCGGTTCCGGGGCAAGGACATGGTCGAGACGATCCGGTTCCTCGAGTTCCTCACCAACTACGAGCCGGGGCTCTCGCCGTAGCGAGTCGTCAGCGCTTTCTCGAACGAGGACGAGGTACTGCCCGTACCCTTCCTTCTCGAGGTCCTCGACCGGGATGAAGCGCATCGCGGCGGAGTTCATGCAGTAGCGCAGGCCCGTCGGCTTCGGGCCGTCGTGAAAGACGTGGCCCAGGTGCGAGTCCGCGTGCGCCGAGCGCACCTCCGCGTAGGGCATCAGGAACGGACAGCTCCTGGCCGGTCTTGACGTTGGTCTCTTCCAGGGCCTTCCAGAAGCTCGGCCAGCCGGTCCCGGAGTCGTACTTCTCGAGCGAGGAGAAGAGCGGCTCGCCCGAGACGATGTCGACGTAGAGGCCGGCCCGCTTGTTGTCCCAGTACTCGTTGGCGAACGCGCGCTCGGTTCCCTCCTGCTGCGTGACGACGTACTGGAGGGGCGTCAGGCGCTTCTTGAGCTCCTCGGACGAGGGCTTCTCGAACTTGCCGCGTCCACCGGGGCGTCGCGGCCGCCGGCGTCGGGGCGGGCGGCGCGGGAGCCGGCGCCAGCGAAGCGGCGAGCGCGGCGCCGAGGACGAGGATGCCCAGGCCCGCGACGATCATCGGGCGGGTCACGGGTGATCTCCGGCGGCCTCGTCCCCCCAGACGGCCTTCAGACGCGCGGCGCGGCCGCAGCCCGCGGCGTACATCTTGTAGCGGAGGGGATTCACCTTGCAGTAGTCCTGGTGATACTCCTCCGCCGGGTAGAACTTCGAGGCCGGCGCGATCTGCGTCGCGATCTTTCCGCGGAATCGCGGGTCCTGCTCGAGCTTCGCCCTGGACGCCTCGGCCGCGCGCTTCTGCGCGTCGTTCAGGTAGAAGATCGCCGAACGGTACTGCGACCCGTGATCGCAGAACTGGCCGTCGGCCTGCGTGGGGTCGATGTTGTGCCAGAAGACCTGGAGGAGCTGCTCGTACGAGATCTTCGCCGGGTCGTAGGTGATCTCGGCGGACTCCGCATGGCCCGTCATTCCCGTCGAGACCTGCTCGTAGGTCGGGTCCGCCGTCCGGCCGCCCGTGTAGCCGGAGACGGCCGAGACGACGCCGGGCAGACCCTCGAACGCGCTCTCCTCGCACCAGAAGCAGCCTCCGGCGAAGATGGCCTTCTCGGTCGGGGACGCCGACGCCGAAGCCGTCAGAGCCAGAAGGACCAGTCCGAAACTCGAAGTCGCGAGCCACCGGGCGTTCAAGGGTATGAACCTCCGTCCGGCGACAACCTCGCCGGAGAAGTCTTTGATTCCGGCGCGGCCGCCGGGTTTCACTGAGAGTACGCGGCCGGCCGGCGTAGGGATTCCGTGGCGGCCAACCCGCCCCGTGTGAAAGAGTTGCCAGGCTCGCGTTACGGGTGCGAAGGGGGTTCTGCATGAAGTTCGAAACGCTCGCCGTGCACGCCGGCGGGAGCCGCGACCGGACGACATTCGACGTCGCGCCCCCGATCCACCTCTCGACGACCTTCGAGCACGGCCCCGCGGCCGAACGGCCGGGCGGCCACATCTACATCCGCGAGTCCAACCCGACCCAGAGCCAGCTCGGCGAGGCCCTGGCGGCGATCGAGGGCGGCGAGGCCGCGCTCGTGTTCGCGTCGGGCCTGGCGGCCGGGGCCGCCTACCTGCAGGCGATGCCGCCGGATCGCACGTGCTCTTCCCGGACGACGTCTACTACGGCTTCCGGCACATGGCCGACGAGTTTCTGCCGCGCTGGGGAATGACGGCTTCGGCGGTCGACATGGCGGATCTCGCGCGGGTCGAGGCGGCGGTGACGCCCGAGACGCGCCTGATCTGGGCGGAGACGCCCTCGAATCCCCTGATGAAGATCGCGGATCTCGCGGCCCTGGCGGCGATCGCGCGCCGGGCGCGGGCGAGGCTCGTCGTCGACGGCACCTTCGCGACGCCGGCGCTGCAGCGCCCGCTCGAGCTCGGCGCCGACGCGGTCCTGCACTCGACGACGAAGTACCTCGGCGGGCACAGCGACGTCCAGGGAGGGGCGCTGGTCTTCCGGCGCAAGGACGAGTCGTTCGAGAAAGCCGAGGAGGTCCGCTACATCCTCGGCGGCGTGGCGGCTCCGTTCAACTCCTGGCTCGTCCTGCGCGGCCTGCGGACCCTCGCCTGCCGGATGGACCGCCACTCGGCGAACGCGCTCGCGCTCGCCCGGGCGCTCGAGGCTCATCCGGGCGTCGAGGCGGTGCACTATCCGGGGCTGCCGTCGCATCCGGGCCACGCGATCGCCCGGGGCCAGATGAGCGCGTTCGGCGGGATGCTGTCGGTGCGCGTCCGGGGCGGGCGAGACGCCGCCATCCGCGCCGCTTCGCGCATGAAGCTCTTCGTCAACGCGACGAGCCTGGGCGGGACCGAGAGTCTCCTCGAGCACCGCGCTTCGAGCGAGGGTCCCGGCTCGCGCACGCCGCAGAACCTGCTGCGCGTCTCGGTCGGGCTCGAGCATGCCGACGACCTGATCGACGACTTCCGCCAGGCGCTCGCCTAGCGCAGCGGGCTCAGGCCTCCGTCTCCCGGTAGAGCCACGCTCCGGCGAGCGTCGCCGCGACGCACTCGGCGAGCGTCCACACGAGCGCGAGGCCGGAGACGTCGAAGAGGCCCATGGCCCGCATCGCGATGATCGCCAGCAGAGACGTGAAGAACCACACCGCGACGCCGGCGCGCACCGCCGTGCCGGCACCGGCGCCATAGCGGGGCCGGATGGCGGCGTACAGCCAGACGGCCGCGATCCCCAGCGCGAATCCCCAGAGGGTCCAGATCGTCGTGACGACGCCGCCCTGCGGCAGCCCCTTGCCGAGGGCGCGCATTCCCGCCTCGAACTCGCCCCGCATGACGACGTCGTAGCGCAGGTACTCGGAGATGTTGATCAGGATGCCGGCGAGGATTCCGCCGAGGACGACGCGCGAGACGTTCAGCCTTCCCAAGGTGCCCTCCTTGCGCCGCGTGGAGAGGAACCGGGTCGGAGCCTAGCAGCAATGGGGCGCGCTATTCTCCGGGGATGGAGAAGAAGCGGATCGCCGTGCTCGGCGCCGGGAACATGGGGAAGGCCCTGCTTCGGGGAATCCTGGGCTCGGGATGGGGGCGGCGGGGAAGGCTGACGGCGTCGCATCCGAAGGCGGCGAAGGCCTCGGCCCTCGGCCGGGAGCTCGGGATCCGCGTCGCCACATCCAACCTCGAGGCTGCCCGCGCGGCCGACATCGTGATCCTCGCGGTCAAGCCCCAGATCCTCGAGGGCGTGCTGAAGGAGATCGCGCCGGTCCTCTCGCGCGACCGCCTGGTCGTGTCGATCGCGGCGGGGTTTCCGACCTCGCGCATCGAGGCGATCGTGGGGGAGCGCGTCCCGGTCGTCCGCGCGATGCCCAACGTCGCCGCGGTCGTGGGTCTGTCCGCCACGGTCCTGTGCGCCGGACGGCATGCGAAAGCCGGGCGGATGGCCGAAGCGCGGAAGATCTTCGAGTCGATCGGTCTCGTCGTCGAGCTGCCCGAGTACCAGCTCGACGCGGTGACCGGGCTCTCGGGCAGCGGACCCATGTACGTCTTCCAGATCATCGAGGGCCTTTCGGACGCCGGTGTCCGGGTCGGCCTCTCCCGCGAGGTCGCGGCCGCCCTGACGGTCCAGACCGTCCTCGGCGCCGCGAAGATGGCGGAGCTGCTGAAGATTCACCCCGCCGTGATGAAGGACATGGTCACGTCGCCCGGCGGCACGGCGATCGCCGCGCTCCACAGCCTCGAGCGCAACCGGTTGCGCGCGATCCTGATGGACGCGGTCGAGGCCGCCACGGCCCGCTCCAGGGAGCTCGGCGGGGTCTGACCCGCAGGTCGGACCTACTTCGGTTTGTACTGGTCCGGGATCGGGTTGCCCGGCCGCTCCGTGTCCCAGACGACCGAGGCCACCCACCAGCGCTGTCCGTCGTTGACGAGCTGGATGCTGTTGATCCCGCTCACGAACGGCTTCTCGTCGGAGGGCGCGCGGCGGGCCTCGTAGGTCGAGAAGGCCTGACAGACGTTGCCGAAGCAGTCGAGCCGCCGCGCGACCTCCTTCTCGAAGAACGCGGTGGACTCGCCCTTCGCCTTCGCCGCGGCCGCGCCCTTGCGCACGCGGTCGCGGAACCCGTCGACGTCGAGCACGGTGAAGATGTCTTCGTTCGGGCGCTTGGGCGGGATCAGCATGCCCACCGGAAGAAAGATCGTCGCGCATGCGCGTCCAGTCCGGCTCGGCGCCGTCCGGGCCGTGGCTGACGGACGCGTAGAGCGCGGCGAGGATCGAGTCGAGCGAAGCGCCGTCCGCGTCGCCCGCGGCCGGCCGGCGCGGCTGCTGCTGGGTGGCCTGGGCCGCGGCCATCGAAGCGAAGAGAAGCGCGAGGCTCGCGGCGACGAACGGCTTCTTCAAGGGGTCTCCTTTCATCGCAGGATGGGCCCGCCGCGCGAGCAGCGCGTCGAGCGAAAACCGGTCGGCATCCCGGGGCATCACGAGAACGAAGAGGAGCAGGGCGAGGCGCGGGATGACGTGCGTGTGGAACTCGTAGAGCGGCTCCTTGAGCAGGTGGCCGAACGTGACGACGAGGAGCACGACGCCGAGCGCGATCGACGCCTCGCGCACCCGCCAGCCGAGGAGCAGGAGAGCGCCGGCGAGAAGCTCGACGATCGGGATCGTCACGCCCGTCAGCCACAGCGACCACGTCGGGAGAATCGGTGTCCGCATAGGGGTCGACGAACCAGCGATGCGCGTGGCCGGCCGGGGTCAGCGTGAAGACCTTCCAGAAGCCCGCCATGAAGAAGATGAGCCCGAGCACGCCGCGGGCGAAGAAGAGGGCCCAGCTTCGGCCCGCCGCATCGCTCGCGCCGATGCTCACGTTCTCGTCCTCCTCGTCCACCCCGACTCCGGTAAGATCCGCGGAGTTTGCGGCGGGCTCGCCCCGACACGATAGCCCAAACGCCGCCGGAGGGCCGATGGACGCGTCCGAGACGAAGTCCCTGCCGGAGAACGCCTACCGGTCCCTGACACCCGGCGAGATCTACGCGCCGGTCATCCCGGCGTCGGCGAATCTGCCCGAGGCGACCTGGCGCTCCGTGCTGTGGGGCCTCTTCCTCTGCGCGATCTTCACCGCGGCATCGGCGTATTCCGGGCTGAAGGTCGGGCAGGTCATGGAAGCCGCGATCCCGATCTCGATCCTGGCGATCGGCCTCGCCCGCGTCTACCGCCGCCGCTCGAGCCTGCTCGAGAACGTGATCATCACGGGCGTCGGCGGCGTCTCGGGCTCGGTCGTCGCCGGCGCGATCTTCACGCTGCCGGCCCTCTACATCCTGAAGCTCGACCCGCACCCCTGGCAGACGATCTTCATCTGTCTCGCCGGCGGCTGCCTCGGCGTTTTCTTCCTGATCCCGCTGCGGCGCTACTTCGTGCGCGACATGCACGGCCAGTTTCCGTATCCCGAGGCGACCGCGATCACCGAGGTCCTCGTCACCGGCGAGAAGGGCGGCTCGCAGGCGAAGCTGCTCCTGCAGGCGACCGGCGTCTCGGCCGTCTACGACTTCTTCGTGACGACCTTCCAGGTCTGGAAGGAGTTCGTGGACTTCCAGTTCGTGCCGGCAGTCGCGGCGATCAACGAGAAGGCGCGGATGATCCTGCGCTTCGACGCGATCGCGTTCATCCTCGGCCTCGGCTACGTCATGGGGCTGCGGGCCTCGACCCTTCTGTGCGCGGGCGGCGCGCTCGCCGAACCTCGTCCTCGTGCCCCTGATCTGGTTCATCGGCCAGCATTTTCCGGACGCGGTCTATCCGGCGCACGGTGCCGATCGCGAAGATGACGGCGAACGAAATCTTCCGCGGCTACGTCCGGTTCATGGGCGTCGGGGCGATCGCGACGGCCGGGATCTTCGGGATCGCCAAGTCGCTGAAGATCGTCGTCGGCTCCTTCTCGATCGCGGCGAAGGCCTTCCACGCCGGCGAGCACCACGGCGGGGAGACGGACCGACCGGGACATCGCGATCATGAAAATCCTGATCGGCGTGGTCGTCTCCTCGGTCGCCGTGGCGATCTTCCTCGGGAGCCTCGGAACGACCGCCGTCGATCACCCTCGTCGGCCTCGGCCTGACGCTCGTGTTCTCGTTCTTCTTCACGTCGGTCGCGGCCAACGCCATCGCGACGGTCGCCCGCAACCCCGTCTCCGGCATGACGATGCTGACGATCATCATCTCCTCCGTCGTTCTCCTCGAGTTCGGCGTATCGGGGAGGACCGGCATGTTCTTCGTCATGGCGATCGCCGGCATGGTCTGCACGGCGCTGTCCGTCTCCGGCCAGACGATCACGGACCTGAAGACCGGCTACTGGCTGGGCTCGACACCCGCCGTTCAGGAGAAGGTCAAGTTCTGGGGAGTCGTCTGCTCGTCGGTCGTGGTGGGCCTCGTGATCGTGGCCCTCGCCCAGACGTTCCAGTTCGGCGAGTCCGCGCCGGGGGACACTCGGCCGATCCTGGCCTCGCCGCAGGCCTCGATCATGAAGGCGCTCGTCGAGGGGTTCATGAGCCGGCAGCCGGTCGCCTACGTGCTGTTCGCCGCGGGCGCCATGATCGCGGTCGTCATGGAGATGCTGGTGATTCCGCCGCTGCCGTTCGCCCTCGGCATGTACCTCCCGCTCGAGCTCAACACGCCCGCGCTCGTCGGCGGCGTGATCTCCCACTACGTGAACAAGCGCTCCGAGAAGGTCGGCGGCGAAGGGGGGCGGACGATCCGCGAGCGGGCCATCATCATCGCCTCGGGCCTGATGGCCGGGGGAGCGCTCGGCGGCGTCTTCGGCGCGGGGCTGCGCCTCTTCGGCTGGTACCGGGAGGACCTCATCAAGCTCCCGATCTACGACAACGACGCGGTCTCCCAGATCGTCAGCTCCATCGGCTTTCTCCTCCTCTGCTTCTACCTCTGGTTCGGTGCCATGAAGAAGGAGAAGCTCGCCTGACGGACCGCCTGGGCTCCCTGACGGCGACGGCGCTCCTGGGGATCGACACGCTCTGGGGCGGAGACGTCCTGAACCCGTCGGGAACCGGACGGGCCGTCGTCGACTCGTGGTTTTCGGACGAGCCCATGCCCGAGGCGTACGCGCACCCGACGGCGGCGCGACTGCGGGCGGCCGGCGGCGTCGCGGCCAGGGAGCCCGACGGCGCCGCGGTCGACGCGTTCCTCTCGGCCGTCGACGTGAAGGGCGCGATCGACGCCCTCTCGGCCGAGGGCGCGACGCTGTCGGGCCTGCGCGGCGCGTTCTTCGAGGGACTGTCGCTGTGCCTCTCGGCGATGTGGGACCTCTCGATGGAGCTCCTCGGCCGGGGCCCCGCCGTGCCCTACGAGCGCTGCGTGCTCGCCTCCACCGGCCGGCCGCCCCAGCCGTCCCATCCGGAAGAGAAGCGGCGACGGCTGGCGGAGCTCCTCGCCAGAGCCGGCCATCCGTCGCGCACGGGAGAGGAGCTTCTCGCCGCCGTCGACGCGTGGCGGCGCGAGCGCATGGTCCCGGCGAAGTCCATCGCGACGCTCGCCAATGCCTTCATCGCGCGCTTCGACGCGGGAGCGACGAAGCACCTGGCGCCGCACCTGCCGCCGGATCTGCAGAGCGTGCCGCGCTCGAACATGACGTTCGTGCCGATCCGGGATGCGTGGTTCTCCGGGTTCATGAACTACATCGGCCGCGCGCGCAACGCCGACGGTTCGCCGCGGTACGAGGCGACCTACGAGATCAACGCGTCGCTCGAGATCAGCGTCCCCGAGTTCGAGCAGCTCGTCGGCCACGAGGTCGTGCCGGGACACGTGACGACAGGAGCGTTGATGCAGGGCCTCTACGTCCGCGGCCGCGTCGGCTTCGAGGGCACGATCCTCGCGATGAACACCCGCTGGGGCACGCTCGCCGAGGGGATCGGCAACAACGCGGTGTTGATGGCGATGGGCCTGACCGAGGTCGAGCAGGTCCCGGACGAGGACCTGCAGATCGGCCTCTGGCTGGCGCACCTCCAGGACGACGCGAAGAACCAGGCGTCCTATCGGACCTGGGGCGAGGGCGTGGCGCAGCCCGAGGTCGCCGCGTCGCTCCGGCGCGACTGCCTCGTTTCGGAGGAGCGCGCCGCCAAGCTTTCCGGCCCGTGGGCCCGCCACCCGCTCTTCGGCCGCATGAACCTGCCCGCTTACCGAGCGGGCACCGAGGTCGTCGCCGACCTGCGGCGGCGATACCCGCCGGCGAAGGTCCTGCCCGCGCTCTACGGCTGCGCGGGCCTGGTCGACATCGTCACACTGCGCCAGGCGCTGACCGAAAAGGCGTAGCCCCCGGGCCCCTCGCGCTCGCGGGGAACGAGGCGCACAATGGGGCGTGCGGTCCCCGGCGCAGGCGTTCGGCGGATGGCTCGTCGAGCGAATCACGCGGCCTCGTCAGGAGTACCGCCGCTTCGTCTTCAACGACCCGGAGAGACTGAAGTGCGCACATCCGCCCCGGCGACGTCGTGCTCGTGGACGGAGACCAGCGGGTCTCGCAGGTGATCAAGTACCTGACCATGTCGCCGTGGTCGCACAGCGCCATCTACGTCGGCAGCCGCATGCTTCGCGACCCGGTCCTGCGCGCGGAGACCCGCCGGCGGTTCGGCCGGGAAGCGCGGTATCTGATCGTCGAGGCGCTCGTCGACCAGGGCGTCGTCGTTTCGCCGCTGACGAAGTACATCGATTTCAACATCCGCGTCTGCCGCCCGGTCGGCCTCACACGGGTCCAGATCGATACGGTGCTCGACGAAGTGATCGCCCGGCTGGGCTTCCGCTACGACCGCCGCAACATCCTGGACCTCTTCCGCTACCTGATGCCGCTGCGCCTGATCCCGCTGCGCCTGCGCGAGGACGCCCTCCACTTCGGCAGCGGCAAGGACACCGAGACGATCTGTTCCTCGTTTCTGGCGGAGGCGTTCGCGCGCGTGGGGCTCACGATCCTGCCGCTCCACATCCGCCGCCGCGCAGTCCATCGCGGGCGGCTGCGCCAGGCGATCTTCGGCCGGCCCACGCGCACGGCCTACAGCGGGTTGCTGAAGGCCAGGCACCCCAGCCTCTGCGTTCCGCAGGACTTCGACCTGTCGCCGTACTTCGACGTCGTGAAGTTCAACGCCCGGGAGCCGATCCGTTTCCCGTACGTTCGGGAAGATTGAGAGTCGGCCGCCGGACCGGAAAGCCTATGCCCGGTCGAGCCCGCGGTCGTCCCAGGACACGGGGTCCTCGCGCGGCTCGAGATGCGTGATGGCATGCGCTCCGGGAAGCGTCGCGCGGACGGCCGCCTCGATCGACTCGCAGAGATCGTGGCCCTTCTGCACGGTCCAGGTGCCGGGCACGAGCACGTGCATGGTGACGAAGCGCCGGCGCCCGGCCACCCGCGAGAGGATCGCGTGGAACAGGATGCCCTGCTCCTGGAAGGGCGCGAGGGCTTCCGTGACCGCCCGGCGCTCGTCCTCCGGCAGGGACTTGTCCATGAGGCCCAGTCCCGTCTCGCGCACGAGCCTCCAGCCGGTCCAGACGATGTTGACGGCGACGGCGGCCGCGATCAGCGGATCGAGACGCAGCCAGCCCGTCAGGGCGACGAGGGCGATCCCGGCGACGACGCCCGCGGAGGTCCACACGTCGGTCAGGAGATGGTGCGCGTCGGCAGTCAGCGTGATCGAGCGCAGGCGCCTCCCCGCCGAGAGCAGCAGGGCGGCGACGGTTCCGTTGATCGCGGAGGCGACGACCGAAACGCCGACCCCGAGCCACGCGTCGGTGATCGGCCGCGGCGTTTGCCAGCGCTCCCACGCCGCGAGCACGATGCCGGCGGCGGCGGCGATGATGAGAAATCCCTCGACGCCGCTCGAGAAGTATTCGGCCTTCGTGTAGCCGAAGGCGTGCTTCTGGTCCGCGGGCCGGTCGGCCACCGTCAACGCCCAGAGCGCGATGAGGGCGGCGACGAGGTTGACGACGGACTCGGCGGCGTCCGAGAGCAGGCCGACCGACCCGGTCAGCTTCCAGGCGGCCACTTTCAGCGTGATCGTCAGGACCGCCGCGCCGATCGAGAGCCACGCGTAGAAGCGGGGCGAACGGGCGGGCGCCGGCGCGGCGGGGGAGCTCACGCCGGGATGATAGTTCGCCGCGGGGCCGCGCCTCCTCGCGTAGACTCCCGCGCGTGGATCGCGACCGGCGCAGCGGACTCGAACGGCGCAAGGGGCGCAGCCCGCGTCACGACCGCGCCGACCTGAAGGCCATCGCGCGGCGCGCGATGGTCGACAAGGGGCTCGAGCCCGACTTCTCGCGCGACGTTCTCTCGGAGCTCGAGTCCATTCGCTCCGCGGCGCCCGTGGGCGTCGGCGGCGTCCGCGACCTGCGCGACCGGCTCTGGGTCTCGATCGACAACGACGATTCGCGCGATCTCGACCAGTTGACGCTGTCCGAGAGCCTCCCGGACGGACGGATCCGGATCTACGTGGCGATCGCGGACGTCGATGCACTCGTTTCGAAGGGCTCGGCCATCGACGCGCACGCGCGCACGAACACGACCTCGGTCTACACGCCGGCGGAGATCTTTCCGATGTTGCCGGAGAAGCTGTCGACCGACCTGACCTCGCTGAACGAGGGCCAGGAGCGGCTGGCGGTCGTCGCCGAGATGGACTTCGAGAAGGACGGCGCCCTGGCCCGATCCGGGCTGTACCGGGCCGCCGTGCACAACAAGGCCAAGCTCGCCTACGACAGCGTCGCGGTCGGCCTCGAAGGCGGGGCCATGCCGCGGAAAGCGGAGGAGACGCCGGGCGTCCCCGAACAGCTCCGCGTCCAGGACGAGGTCGCGCAGGCGCTGCGGACCCGGCGCCAGGAGGAAGGCGCGCTCGATCTCGAGACGATCGAGCCTCGCGCCGTCTTCGACGCCGACGACGCGGTCGTCGACCTCGCGGTCCAGTTGAAGAACCGCGCCCGCCAGCTGATCGAAGACTTCATGATCGCCGCCAACGGCGTCACGGCACGGTTTCTCGCCGGCCGCGGGATTGCGTCGCTGCGGCGCGTCGTGCGGTCGCCCGAACGCTGGGGCAAGATCGTCGCGCTCGCGGCGGAGACGGGCCACCGGCTTCCCGCCGAGCCCGACGCCCGGGCGCTCGAGCTTTTCCTCGTCGCCCGGCGGCGCGCCGACCCGCTGCGCTTCCCGGACCTCTCCCTCGTCGTCATCAAGCTCATGGGCGCCGGCGAGTACGTCGTCGAACGGCCGGGCCAGGCGCCCATCGGCCATTTCGGCCTCGCCGTGCGCGACTACACGCATTCGACCGCGCCCAATCGACGCTATCCGGACCTGATCACCCAGCGCCTCGTCAAGGCGGCGCTCGCGGGGGAGCCGCCGGCCTACGACGCCGGCGGAGCTCTCGTCACTCGCCGAACACTGCACCGAGCAGGAGGACGACGCCGACAAGGTCGAGCGGCAGGTGAGGAAGTCCGCCGCCGCGCTCCTCCTCGAACGACGCACGGGCGATCGCTTCGACGCCGTCGTCACGGGCGCGTCGGAGAAGGGGACCTGGGTCCGCATCTTCCAGCCGCCCGTCGAAGGCAAGCTCGTCCACGGCTGGGAAGGCCTCGAAGTCGGCGACCGCCTGCGCGTCAAGCTCGATCTCGACCGACGTCGAGCGAGGCTTCATCGACTTCGTGCGGATCGGGTAGAGTTCCCGTCCGAATGACGGGAGGGATCCATGATGTTGACGCGAACGACCGCTCTGGGTCTGCTCCTGACAGGTGTCGCGGTGGCCGCTGACGTATCCGCCCAGACGCCGGGCCCGACGCCGCCGACGGCCGCGGAGGCGAAGGCGTTCGTCGACGGGGCCGAGCCGAAGCTCCTGAAGCTCTGGATCGACGCCAGCCGGGCCGACTGGGTCAAGTCCACCTACATCACCGACGACACCGAGATCCTGGCGGCTCAGGCCAACGAGAAGGCGATCACGGCCGGTGTTCAGTACGCCAAGCAGGCGACGCGTTTCGACGGCGTGAAGGTCGACGCGGAGACGGCGCGCAAGCTCAAACTGCTGAAGCTGTCCCTGACGGTGGCGGCGCCCGCCGACCCGGCGGAGGCGGCCGAGCTGACCCGCCTCGGAGCGGCCATGGAGGGCATGTACGGCAAGGGCAAGTACTGCCCGCCGGAAGGCCCGTGCCTCGACCTCGAGGACATCACGAAGATCATGGCGACCTCGCGCGACGCGAAACAGCTCCTCGATGTCTGGGCGGGCTGGCACGCGATCGCGCCTCCGATCAAGGCGAACTACGTGCGCTACGTCGAGCTCGCCAACAAGGGGGCGCGCGAGCTCGGCTACAAGGACACGGGCGCGATGTGGCGCTCCAAGTACGACATGACGCCCGGAGAGTTCGCGGCCGAGCTCGACCGGCTCTGGGAGCAGGTCCGGCCGCTCTACGTCTCGCTCCACGCCTACGTGCGCTGGAAGCTCCGCGAGAAGTACGGCGACGCCGTGCCGGCCACGGGGCCGATCCCCGCGCACCTGCTCGGCAACATGTGGGCGCAGACCTGGGACAACGTCTATCCGCTCGTCGCGCCGCAGGGCGCCGACCCCGGCTACGACCTGACGCAGATCCTGAAGGCGCGCCAGACCGACGCCCGCCAGATGGTCAAGTACGGCGAAGGGTTCTTCAGCTCGCTCGGCTTCGACCCGCTCCCGAAGACCTTCTGGGAGCGCTCGATGTTCGTCAAGCCGAAGGACCGCGAAGTCGTCTGCCACGCGAGCGCGTGGGACATCGACTACGTCGAAGACCTGCGCATCAAGATGTGCATCGACATCACGGCCGAGGACTTCGTCACCGTCCACCACGAGCTCGGCCACAACTACTACCAGCGTGCCTACGACAAGCAGCCGGTGCTCTTCCGCGACAGCGCCAACGACGGCTTCCACGAGGCCGTCGGCGACACGATCGCGCTCTCCGTGACGCCCGAGTACCTCGTCAAGCTCGGGCTGCTCTCGTCCGCTCCCGACACGTCCAAGGACGTCGGGCTGCTGCTCCAGAAGGCGCTCGAGAAGGTGGCGTTCCTGCCCTTCGGCCTCCTCATCGATCAGTGGCGGTGGAAGGTCTTCTCCGGGGAGATCTCGCCCGCCGACTACAACAAGGCCTGGTGGGACGCTGCGCCGCAAGTACCAGGGCGTGGCGCCGGCGGCCGCGCGTCCGGGCGACGCATTCGACCCGGGCGCGAAGTACCACGTACCGGCGGGAGTTCCGTACACGCGATACTTCCTGGCGGACATCCTGCAGTTCCAGTTCCACCGGGCGCTGGCGAAGACGGCCGGCTGTACGGGGCCGCTCAACCGGTGCTCGATCTACGGCAACGAGGCGGCCGGCCAGAGGCTGCGCGACACGCTCGCGATGGGACAGTCGCGACCGTGGCCGGACGCGCTCGAGGCCCTGACCGGCCAGCGGCAGATGGACGCGACGGCGATTCGCGACTACTTCGCGCCGCTCCAGAAGTGGCTCGACGAGCAGAACAAGGGCAAGCCGGTCGGCTGGTAGACCGCCGATCGTAGGGCGGGGCTCGTCCCCGCCCCTCAGTACCGCAATCGCAGGAGCAGCGCCTTCGCGCCTTCTCTCGGCACGACCACGAAGAGGTTGTCGTACTCGTCGCCGGCGATCGTGACGGCGTCGGGACAGCCGAGGGCCGAGAGCAGCGACGGAACGGTGTTGCTGTGGCCGACGACGAGAACGATGCCGCGCGGGGCTTCCCGATGCAGGCGATCGACGAGTGCGGCGGAGTCGACCCGCCCGGCCATCGCCTTCGCCTCGTAGATCGCGATCTTCAGGCCGAGCGCATCGGCGAGCGGCCGGGCCGTGCCGAGCGTGCGCTCGGTGTCGGTCGAGTAGACGGCGGTCACCCCCGAGTGCTTCAGCATCTCCGCCAGGCGCGCGGCCCGCGCCCGCCCGGCCTCGCTCAGCCGCTCGTCCTCGTCCGAGATCTTTTCGCCGTGGCGGACGACGAAGACGGCCTGCTGGGCGACGGCGTCCGTGGCAGCCAGAACCGCGACGACACCGATGACGAGGGTGATTCGGCGCATGGGGGTCAGGCCTCCATCGGTTTTCGCACGACCCAGTCTCTCCCGTCTCGCCGGAACCGGAGATTCGAAAATTCGGGACCGCACGAACGAAACGGCCGGCCCGGACGTCTAAGCAGCCGGGAATGGTTCCTTCGACTGGCCGGGAGGCAGGTGTATCGTTCGCATCGCACAGACGGCAAAGGAGTTCGTCCTGTCAGGCAGCGACGTCCGGCCCGGCGAAGGGGAGCTTCTCGAGGGTCTTCAGGCAGGCCGTCTGCCGGCCTTCGAGCGGCTCTTCACGGAACACGGAGACCGGATGAAGTCGATCGCGGCCAACCTGCTCGGCAACATCGCGGACGCGGAGGACGCGGTGCAGGAGGCGATGTTGAAGGCCTACCGGGCGGCGCCCCGCTTCCGCGGCGGCGCGAGCCTCTCGACCTGGCTGTACCGGATCCTCGTCAACACCTGCTACGACTTCATGCGCAAGAACCGCCGCCGCGCGGAGGGCCCGATGCCGGCCGCGGTCGAGGCCGGCGGCGCCGACCATGTGCTCCGCCTGGCCCTCGAGGGAGCGCTCGCGCGCCTGGACGCGCGGGAGCGCGCAGTGTTTCTGTTGTGCGAAGTCGAGGGCTTGTCGCACCGGGAGGCGGCCGGGATTCTCGACGTGCCCGAGGCGGCCTCGCGGGGCCTTCTCTTCCGCGCCAAACGGCGGCTCCAGAAGACCCTCTCGGCGGCGGGTGCTTTCCTGCCGGCGGAGTCGTCATGACCGCCTCCTGCCGCGATCTCGAGCGCGCGCTCTCGAGCGAGGATCCGGCGCTTCTTTCGGCCGTCGAGGAACACGCGCGCGCGTGCGCGGCCTGCGCCGGGGAGCTCGCGGAGTGGCGCCGGCTCTCCTCCGCGGCGCCGTCGCTCAAGGTTTCCTGGAGCTCGCCGGAGCTCTGGCCCGCGATCCGCCAGCGCCTGGCCGAGGAGTCGCAGGCCCCGGCCGCGACGCCTCCGCCCGCGCGCACGAGGAGCTGGCTGCGGTTCCTGCCCGCCGGCGCGATGGTCGCGCTCTTCGCGATCGCGACGGCCGGGCTCTGGGTCTTCCGCAACAGCGGGGGGCGCGATCCGCTCGCCAGCCGATGGGAAACCACCCGCGACCCGATCCTCGCCGACGTGGCGGTCGACGCGGTCGAGGCGGCCGAGAAGGGCTACGTCGAGTCGATCGACAAGCTCTCGCGCATGGCCGCCCCGAGGCTCCAGGCCGCCAGCTCGCCCATCGCGCTCAACTACCGGGAGAAGCTCGCGGTCCTCGATTCCGCGATCGCGGATCTGAAGTCCTCGATCGAACAGAACCGCTACAACACCCACCTGCGCCGGGAATTGCTCGCCGTCTACCGCGCGAAGCAGGAGACCCTGCAGGAGTTGATGAAAGAGGTCAAGTCATGAAACGTCGTCTCCCGCAATTCGCCGCGCTCCTCGTCCTGGCCGCGGCCGTTCCCGTCCTCTCCGCCGAGAGCCGCGACGACTACGAGCGCGACTTCTCGAGGACGCTGGCGTTCAAGCCCGGCCAGCGGTTCGAGATCGAACACAGCCAGGGAGCGGTGCGCATCACGACCCATGCGCTGCCCGAGGTCCGGATTCGCGCGCACGTCTCGGTCTCGACCTCCGCGAGCGCCGAGGCGAAGGCGTTCGGCGACGGGATCGCGATCTCGGTCGACGAGAGCGCTTCGGCGATCACGGTGAGGACGCGGTACCCGGAAAAGAAGTGGAAGTTCCTCGGCTCCGGGTTCGTGTCCTACTCCGTCGACTTCGACATCGTCCTGCCCGAGTCGATGCCACTTTCCGCTCGCAACAAGTTCGGCGACGTATCCGTCGAGGGCCTCAAGGCCAACGGATCGATCTCCAACGCCAACGGCAAGGTCGTGTTTCGCAACGGCCGCGGCGACCAGCGAATCGAGAACGCCTTCGGCGCGATCGAGCTGACGACCAACGCCGGAAACGTGGAGGTCAGCGGCTCGAACGGCAGCATCACGGTCAACGACGTGGCGGGGGCGGCGCAGATCCGGAACCGGTTCGGCCCGATCTCGGCCGCCCGGATCCAGGGCAAGCTCACGGTCTCGGGCTCCAACGGCGCGGCATCCGTCAACGACGCGAAGGGCCCCGTGTCCGTGACGAACTCCTTCGGCAGCGTCGAGGCGCGCAATCTCGCGGCATCGCTGGATGTCGAGAACTCGAACGGAGCCGTCAGCGCCGACACGATCCGGGGGGCGGCCACCGTTCGCTCGTCCTTTGGGAGCGTCGTCATGGCCGCCCTCGGCGCGGACGTCACCATCACGTGCTCCAACGGCGCCATCTCCGTCAACGACGTGGCCGGCGCGGCCGACCTGCGGGGCTCGTTCGCGCGGATCGCGGCCACGAAGGTGCAGAAGGGCGTGAAGATCGTGGCCGAGAACGCGCCGGTTTCAGCGACCGACGTCGGAGGCGCCGCGTTTCTGAAGACGAGCTTCGGCCCTGCGGAGGCGGCCCGGATCGGGGGAGACCTGACAATCGAGAACGCCAACGGCGCGGTGAAGGCGCAGGCGGTCAAGGGCGGCGCGCAGGTGCGGACCTCGTTCGGTTCGGTCTGGCTCCAGGACGTCGCCGGGAAGATCGACGTCGACAACTCGAACGGCTCGATCGAGGTTCGCGCGGCTTCCGGCAAGTCGGGCGTCTGCCAGCCGGTCTCCCTGAGGACGTCTTTCGGCCCCATCACGGTCCGGCTGCCCGAGGGCGCGGGCTACACGGTCGATGCGCGGACGTCCTTCGGCAAGATCAAGACCGAGCTGCCGCTGACGGTTTCGGGCTCGCCCTCGAGCGAAGTCCTGAACGGCCGCATCGGCGACGGCCAGTGCCCGCTGACTCTGACCGACTCGAACGGGTCGATCGACATCCTGAAGGGGAACTAGCGAGAACGCGCCGGAGGCCCCGCCGCGGTGTCAGGGGTCTTTGTACCGGATGTACCGCGGATCGGCCGGGAGCGGGTGGCTCTCGAAGAACTCCCAGATCTCCGGGTTGATCTTGTCCGAGACCTCGCGGTAGCTGTGCCGGTGGTCCGGGATCTCCTTGTAGAGCAAGGGAAAGCCCCGAGTCTTCAGGGCCTCGCCCGTGGCGCGCACGACCTCGAGCGGAAAGAATTGATCGAGCGTGCCGATGTAGATTGCCAGCGGGATCTTGCGGGTGGCGGCGTCGAAAATCGAGAAGTAATCCGAGCTGATGGCGCCGGCGTGGATGGCGGCGGCGGCGAAGTACTCGGACTCGAGGACGGCCATCTGCAGCGCGAAGACGGCTCCCGCGGACTGGCCGAAGAGGTACATCCGCCGGCCGTCGATCGCGTGCCTGCCGGAGACGTCGTCGACGACGTCTTTGAGGAAGAGCGGCCCGTCCTGGGGCGAGGCCCAGCGCGAGTTGTCGGTCGCGTCGGGGCCGGCGAGAACGATCCCTTTCGCGTCGGCCATGTCCTTCCAGCGCTCGACGAGCGACCGTCCGTCGGCGGTGGATCCGTGGACGGTCACGAGGAGGGGCGCGTTCTTCTCGGGCGTGACGCTCGCGGGAACGTAGAGGTAGTAGACGCGGTTCTTGCCGCGCGAGGCGACGGTGCGCTTCTCGATCTGCGCCCCCGCGAGCGCCGCGGCCGGCAACGCGAGCAACAGCCACGCCGCGAGGCGACGGCGCAGGCTCACCACCGGTGGTACGCGGGGTGGCCCGGCTTGACCGCGACGAAGGTTCCGCGACAGGCCGCCGTGACCTTGCCGTTGGCTTCGAGCGTGGCCTCGACGACGGCGCGGTCCTCCGTCGCCTCGACGACGCGCGCGCGCAGCTTCAGGAGGGCGTCCATCGGCGTGGGCCGCTTCAGCGTCACGTGGAAGTCCGCGGTGACGGTGCAGGGAGGCGTCGCCGCCCCGGACTGCTTCATCAGGTGATGGGTCGCGGCCCAGTTGCTGTGGCAGTCGAGCAGCGCGCCGCAGATGCCGCCGTTCAGCATTCCCTCGAAGGCGAGGTGGTGGGGCTGCGGCCGCCACTCGGCGACGACCTCGTCGCCCTCGACGAAGCTCTTGATCTGGAGGCCCTGCGCGTTGGCCGGCCCGCAGCCGAAGCAGCGATTCTGCGGGGCCCAGGTGTCCTGGAGGCTTCGGACGGCGCTCACGGCCGCTATCCTCTCGCGGCCTTCCCCTTCCCGCAATCCTTCCGGTCGAAGGCCGGCGCCAGGGTGAACATCTTGGAAAAGTATTCTTCCCGCCAGCACGGCCGCTCGCGATCGAGCAGGAGGGCCTCGCCGGCGCCGAAGGGGTAAACGACGACCCGCCGCGCCTCCGTCAGCGTGAGCTGCGAAAGCTCCTTCGAGATCGTCTCGAGCAGCGACTGCGCGAGGGCCGCGTACGTCACGAATCCGGGCAGAGCCGCGAAGTCGGGCAGGGGATCGTCACCCGCCGCCGCGAAGCGCGCGACGCGGAGCTGCGTATACCGCGCGACGCCCTCCTTCCAGAGCTGGAAGTCGAGGTACTTGAGATCGTCCGCCGCGAGACCCGCCCGGAACTTCGCCCGCGCGGCGAGGAAGGCCGCGGGATCCCCGCCCGAGACGGCGGCCCGGAGCGCGGTGGCCGCCGCGCGGTACCGCTCGCCGACGGCGGAGGAGTCGTACGGAAACGGGAAGTTCAGCATCCACATCCCGGTGTCGTCGCCGCGGGCGAGGCCGAGCGCCGCCACCTTCGCGTGGAAGTCGGGCTGCGAGTCCTGGAGCTGGTGAAAGTGCTCGTGGAGGAGGGTCACGACCCAGTCGGTCGGCGAAGTCGTCGCGGTGCTCCCGGGCTGGCCGACGACGACCGTCGAGATTCCCTCGACCGGGAAAGTCGCGAGCAACTGCGTCGGGAAGCTCCGCGGGCGGGCGTAGATCTCCGAGCCGAGCAGGGGGTCTTTGCCGAGCGGCCGGGCGTCTGCGGGCGGCCTCCCGTGGCGGACGAAGTACTCGGTCTCGCTCGTGACGAGCACCACGGCGAACGGGACGCGGCTCCAGCCCGGCCAGATGCCGTCACCGATCCGGTCCGCCAGGCGGAAGGCCTCGGCGAGGCGGATCCGGTCCGCCTCGGGCATGGCGGCCGGGGGCGCGGTGTCCGCACGAATGGCCGTGGCGGCCGCGATCGCCGCGACCAGCAGGGCCCGGAGGGCCGGGATTCGAGAGATCGCGCGCATGCCTGCCTCCCGAGGGAGACGCGGGCGCGCCGAACGAGGTTTCGCGCGGGGCTGATGCAAACGCATCCCGCGGACGCGGGAGACCTGGGGTATTCCATGGCCATGGACACACGAACCGAGCTCTCGAGGACCGGGCTCGCGCTGGGAGCGAGCCGCTGGCCGTGGTGGGATTGGTGGATCGACCGGAAGAGCCGCTGGGTGCGGGACCGGGAGCCGCAGCTCGCCGAAGGCGTCTTCCGCGCGCTCGCGGTCGGCACCGGGCTCCCGCCGATCTACCAGCGCTCCAATTTCGCTTTCCGGAGCGTGCGCGACGGCGCCGACCGCTTCCTGGGCATGACCCGCGGCGGAGAGCGGCCCTACGCCCGCATCTACACCCGCCTGGGGAATCCGACGACCGAGTACCTCGAGCGCGTCCTGTTCCAGCTCGAAGCCCACCACGTCGTCGAGAAGGCCCTCGCCGCCGACGAGACCGAGCCGACGATCGGCGCGCTCATCTTCTCTTCCGGCATGGGCGCTCTGTCGACGCTCTTCACCACCGTGCTCGCGGCCGGCGACGCGGTGCTCGCCGGAAACATCTACGGGTGCACCGACAGCCTCCTGCGCGGCATGGCGAAATTCGGCGTCGGCGCCGTATTCTGCGACATGGGGAACCTCGCGGCCGTGGAAGCGGCCCTCGATGCGCACCCCAACATCGCGCTGGTCTTCCTCGAGACCCCCGAAAACCCGACGCTGCGCCTGGCCGACATCGAGGCGATCTCCCGACTGACCGAGGAGCGCGGGATCCTCCTCGCCGTCGACAACACCTTCTGCTCGCCCTACCTCCAGCAGCCCTTCCGGCTCGGCGCGGACATCGTCGTCCATTCGCTGACCAAGTACGTCAACGGCCATTCCACCTCGGTCGGCGGCGCGGTCCTGGGGCCGTTCCGGTTCATGAAGGACGATCTCTTCCCCTGGTACAAGGACCTGGGCGCGACACCGTCGCCCTTCGACTCCTGGCTCAACTCCACGACCCTCCAGAGCCTGGCCGTCCGACAGAAGGAGCAATGCCGGAGCGCGGCCGTCATCGCCGGGTTCCTGCGCGGGCACCCCGCCGTCGCGCACGTCCGCTACCCGGGATTTCCGGACTTCCCGCAGGCCGATCTCGCCCGCCGGCAGATGCGCCGCGGCGGCGGGCTCATCAGCTTCGACCTCGTCGAGGGAGTGGCGGCCGGCGAGAAGCTCATGAACTACTTCGCGCGCCGGGACACGCCGATGGAGCTGGCCGTCAGCCTGGGTTCGGCGATCTCGTACATCCAGCACCCGGCCTCGATGACGCATTCCGCGGTGCCGGAGGCGGACCGCCTCGCCCGAGGCATCACCCCGGGGCTCATCCGGCTGTCGGTCGGCCTCGAAGGGCCGGACGTCCTGATCGAGCATCTCGACCGTGGCCTGTGCCGAACGTAGGCGCGCCGGCTCGGCCTTTCGTTAGAGAATAGCGGCGGAGGTTCCCATGGGCACCGTGGAAACGGCGAAGGGCGAAGAGACGGCGTCGGCCGCCGGCGGCAAGAAGGACGCGCTGACGATTCGAGACGAGCGGACGGGGCGCGTCTACGAGGTGCCGATCAAGCACGGCACGATCCGCGCCATGGACCTGCGCCAGATCAAGACGAGCCCCGAGGATTTCGGTCTGATGACCTACGACCCCGCGTTCCTCAACACGGCCTCCTGCTCGAGCCGCATCACCTTCATCGACGGCGACAAGGGGATCCTGCAGTACCGCGGCTACCCGATCGAGGTGCTGGCGGAGAAGTGCACGTATCTCGAGGTCGCGTACCTGCTGCTCTACGGCGAGCTGCCGAACCGCAAGCAGTACGACCAGTGGGTCCACGCGATCACGTACCACACGATGATCCACGAGAGCCTCAAGAAGGTCATGGACGCCTTCAACTACGACGCGCACCCGATGGGGATGCTGATCGCGACGGTCGCCGCGATGTCGACCTTCTATCCCGAAGGGCGCGATGTCCACGACCCGGCCGTGCGGACCAAGCAGATCCACCGCCTGATCGCCAAGATGCCGACGATCGCGGCGTTCGCCTACAAGCACTCGATGGGGATGCCCTACGTCTATCCCTCGAACGACCTCGACTACACGTCGAACTTCCTGACGATGCTCTTCAAGACGCCGGCCGAGAACTACAAGCCGAACCCGACCCTCGTCCGGGCGCTCGACATCCTCTTCATCCTCCATGCCGATCACGAGCAGAACTGCGGCACCAACGCGATGCGGAGCATCGGCTCGGCTCACACGGACCCGTACTCGGCGCTCGCGGGGGCGGCGGCGGCGCTCTACGGGCCCCTCCACGGCGGAGCCAACGAGGAAGTCCTGAAGATGCTCGCGGAGATCGGCTCGATCTCCCGCGTGCCGGAGTTCGTCCGGGAGGTCAAGGAGGGCAAGGGCGAAAAGCGCCTGATGGGCTTCGGCCACCGCGTCTACAAGAACTTCGACCCGCGCGCCAAGATCATCAAGCGGATGGCGGAGGAGGTCTTCGAGGTCACCGGGCGCAACCCGCTTCTCGACATCGCCCTGGAGCTCGAGCGGATCGCCCTGCAGGACGACTACTTCGTCAAGCGGAAGCTCTATCCGAACGTCGACTTCTACTCGGGCCTCATCTATCAGGCGATCGGCCTCCCGACGGCGGCGTTCACGGTTCTCTTCGCGATCCCGCGCACGTCCGGCTGGCTCGCCCAGTGGGAGGAGCTGCTCGAAGATCCGGAGGAGAAGATCGCCCGGCCGCGGCAGGTGTATCTGGGCGCCGGCGAGCGGCCGTTCACTCCGATGGAGAAGCGCTAGGCGCTGGAGCCGGCGGCGATCCTCGCCCTGGCGCTCGCGGCGGCCTTCCTCTCACCCCCGGCGGATTCCCGAATCGACGTTCCCGGCGGCACGATCGAGGTGTCGTTCGCCGGAGACGGCTCCTCGCCCTCGCGGGCCGACCTCCTCGCGTGGGTCGGCAGGGCCGGCCGAGCCGTGGCGGCCTACTACGGCGGCTATCCGGTCGAGCGGGTGGACCTGACGATCCGCACGGGACGCGGGGGCGGAATCACGGGCGGCCGGACGTTCGGCGATCGCGGCCGGGCCGCGATCGTGATCACCGCGGGCCAGGACACGACCGCCGCGGACCTCGCGTCCAACTGGGTGCTGGTGCACGAGATGGTGCATCTCGCTTTCCCGTCGATGACCGGCCACGAGTGGATCGAGGAGGGCCTCGCAACCTACGTCGAGCCGCTGGCGCGCGCCCGGGCCGGCCTCATCGCCCCCGACGAGGTCTGGCGCTGGCTCCTGTGGGGCCTGCCGAAGGGCGTGGAGGGGATGGGCAGTCGCGGGCTCGACGACGCCGGGGGTTGGGGCGCGACGTACTGGGGCGGAGCGGCGTTCTGCTTTCTCGCCGACGTCCAGATCCGCGAGCGCACCGGCAATCGCCGGTCGCTCGACGACGCCCTGCGGGGGATCGTGCGCGCCGGTGGCAACGTCACGGTCTCCTGGCCCATCGAACGCGCCCTGGCGGCGGGCGACCGCGCGACGGGGACACGGGTGCTCTCCGAGCTGTACGCGAGGATGGGGGAGGCGCCGATGAAGGTCGACCTGCCGGAGCTCTGGAAGAAGCTGGGCGTGTCGTCTTCCGGCGGGCGCATCGTCTACGACGACGCGGCGCCGCTCGCGGCGGTGCGCAGGGGGATGACCTCGGGGAAATAGGGCGGCCACAAGGGCCGCCCTCCCGCTCCGCACACTGAGGCTCAGGCCAGCGGAAGCAGGTCGTCGGTGTCACTCGCCCGGGGAGTCGGCTCGGTGATGAGAGCATGCACCGAGACGCCGAGAAGGCGCACGGGGCGGCGGCCGGCCTCGGTCTTCGCGAGCAGCTCGATCGCGCGCGCGACCACGTCTTCCGCGTCCCGCGTGGCAGGATCGCGGGTGCCGCTGCGGGTGATCGTCGTGAAGTCCGCGTAGCGCAGCTTCAACGTCACGGTGCGGGCATAGAGGTCCTTGCGCTCGAGGATGGCCGCCGTGCGGCGGGCGAGCCGCTCGATCTCGCTCGTAATCGCGGCGAGGTCCTGGAGGTCTTTCGCGTAGGTCTCCTCGCAGCCGATCGACTTGCGCTCGCGGTTGGGCTCGACCGTGCGGTCGTCTTCCCCGAAGGAGAGGCGGCGAAGCGACTCCCCCCAATTGCCGACGGCGCGCTGGAGCACGTCCGCCGGCGCGGAGCGGACGTCGACGAGCTTGTGGATCCCGGCGGCGCGGAGCTTGCGCGCCGTGACCGGCCCCACTCCCCAGAGGGCGTCGACGGGAAGCTCGTGGAGGAATCGCTCGACGCGCTCGGGCGCGATCACGGTCAGGCCGTCCGGCTTTTTCCAGCCCGAAGCGATCTTGGCGAGAAACTTGTTCGGGGCGACGCCGGCCGACGCGGTCAGGCGCGTCTCCTCGCGGATCCGCTCCTTCACGTGTCTGGCCACTTCGACTCCGAGGGCGAGGCCCAGGGCGTTCTCGGTGACGTCGAGGTAGGCCTCGTCGAGCGAGAGGGGCTCGACGAGCGGCGTCACGCTCCGGAAGATGCCGAAGACCTGCTCCGACACGGCCGCGTACTTCTTGAAGTCGGGCCGCAGGATCGTCAGCTCCGGGCACAGGCGCACGGCCCGAGCCATCGGGATCGCGGAGCGCACGCCGAACTTGCGCGCCTCGTAGCTCGCGGCCGCGACGACGCCCCGGCTCTCGGGAGGCCCGCCCACCGCGACGGGTTTGCCGCGGAGCGACGGATCGTCCCGTTGCTCGACGGACGCGTAGAAGGCGTCCATGTCGACGTGGAGGATGCGGCGCAGTGTCACGCGGTCTCCGTCATCCCGAGCGAAGCGAGGGATCTCGGACTCGACTTGCTGCGTCGGCTTTCGAGCACGGGATCCCTCGTCGCTCCGCTCCTCGGGATGACGTTGATTACGCCCCGGCCGAGACGCCCTCGTAGTAGTCCAGCCCCGAGTGGTCGATGACTTCTTCCCCCACCAGGATCCGCAGCGTGTTCGTCAGCTTCAAGTGCTGCACGAAGAGATCGTGCTCGGGACGCAGGTCCGGCCGCGCCATGGGCGACTTGAAGTAGAAGGACAGCCACTCCTGGATCCCCGAAAGGCCGGCGCGGCCGGCGAGGTCGAGGAACAGGAGCAGATCCAGGACGACCGGCGCCGCGAGGATCGAGTCGCGGCAGAGGAAATCGATCTTGATCTGCATCGGCTGGCCGAGCCAGCCGACGATGTCGATGTTGTCCCAGCCCTCCTTGGCATCGCCGCGGGGCGGGTAGTACTCGATGCGGACCTTGTGGAAGTAGTCGCCGTAGAGCTCGGGGTAGAGCTCGGGCTGGAGGATCGCGTCGAGCACCGAGGCCTTCGAGACCTCCTTCGAGCGAAACGAGCCGGGGTCGTCGAGGACCTCGCCGTCGCGGTTGCCCAGGATGTTGGTCGAGAACCAGCCCTGGAGGCCGAGCATGCGAGCCTTGAGGCCCGGCGCGATGATCGTCTTCATCAGCGTCTGGCCGGTCTTGAAGTCCTTGCCGGCGACCGGCACGCCCCTCGCCTTGGCCATCTCCCACAGCGCCGGTACGTCGACGGAGAGGTTGGGCGCGCCGTTGGCGTAGGGCGTCCCGCTCGCGATGGCCGCGTAGGCGTAGATCATCGACGGCGGGATGTCCGGAGAGTTCTCCTTCAGGCCTTTCTCGAACGAAGCGAGCGTTTCGTGGACCGCCTTCTTCTGAGCGTAGACCTCGGTCGAGCCGCACCAGACCATCACGGCGCGCGAGGCGCCGGACGACGTGCGGAAGCCGGCGATGTCCTTCACGAGCGCCTCGGCGAGGTCCATCTTCGTGGCGCCCTTCTTGACGTTGGGGCCGTCGAGGTTCTTGACCCACGCGCGCTCGAAGACCGCCGGCATGGGCCGGACGGACTCGAGCTCCGGCCGGACCGCCGTGAGCATCTCCGAGGACAGGACTCCGGCCTTCGCGGCCGCCTCGTAGGCGTTGTCCGTGAAGATGTCCCATCCTCCGAAGACGAGGTCGGAAAGACCCGACAGGGGGACGAGCTCCTTGACCGGCACGAAGCGCGGTTGCGAGCGCTTGCCCAGCCGCAGCTTCTGCATCTGCGTCACGGAGCCGAACGGCCGGGCGAGGCCCTTGCGGATCAGGTGTACGCCGGCGATCAGCGTCGTCGAAACCGCGCCGAGCCCGGGCAGGAGGACGGCGAGCTTGCCCTGGGCCGGGGCGATCGACTTCGCGAGCTCGGGGTAGAACGAGGTCCGGTCCGTCATGAGGCACTCCTTGGATGGCGTCTTTCGGCAAGCGCGATCGCCGTCAGCACGAGAAAGTAGATGGGCGCTCCGACGGCCGTGAGAACGAGGAACCAGGCGGCCTTGCCGAAGGCGGACAGTATCAGAACGAGGTAGATGAAGTCCCGGCGGGACAGGGCGTCGGCGACCCGCGAGAGGCGGGTCGCCTCGCGCGTCGCGACCGTCGTGTAGAGCGGCCCCTCGCGGGGCGCCGCCGTCGCCGCCGCCATCGTCCGGAAGTAGACGAGAGATGCCGAGGCGAGCGTGCCCGCCACGGCGAGCGCCCCCAGGACGAGCGGCCACGCCGCTCCGGAGGACCGGCTCCAGCCGACCGCCAGCGCCGAGAAGACCGCGACGTGGACGACGTTGTCGCCCCAGAAGTCGAGCAGCCCCCCGTAGCGGGACTCCTGGAACTTCAAGCGCGCGAGCTCGCCGTCGCACCCGTCGAGGATCGAGTGAAGCAGGAAGAGCAGGGCGCCCGCCGTCTGTCTCGCCGCCGATGTCTCGAGGAAGAAGGACGCGCCGAAGATCCCGATGCCGATCGACACGAGCGTCACCGCGTTGGGCGTGACGTGCGTTCCGGCGAGGCGACGGCTGATGGCGAGCGAGATCTTTCGCTCGAAGTTCCGCGACATGAATCCCTCGGTGTCCTTGACGAGGCTTCCGAGCAGATATTGCTCGGCGCGCGGCAGGTCGGCGGCGGAAGCGGCGGCGACCCCGGCGGAAGACGGCGGCGCGCCCGCGCGCACCGCCTCCAGGTCCCGGACCGTGACGACGCGGTTCCAATCCATGCGCACGGCATCCGGGGGGGCCTGCTCGGGCAGCTCGGCTCCGGTGCCCACGAGCGCCGCGCGGACTTGGAGGGGCGCGTCGAGAACGGCGACCTCTTCGAACCCGGCGCGCCGGGCGGCGAGCGCGGTCCTCCGGACGATCGGGAGACCGAGGAGGGCCGTTTCGGGCGCGACACCGGGCGGCCCCTCCGGGGGGCCGAGCACCAGGGCGCGGCTCACCGGCGCGCGCCCGCCGGCATGCGCTCGACGGGCAGAGGCACGCCGCCCTGCCGGCTCGACTCGCGCGCGAGGGCGAGCACGTTGGCGCAGAGGGTCGCCTCGGCGAGGTTGCGGCCGCGCCACTTCGCGTCCGCGACCTCGTCGAGGAAGCCCTCGATGACGCCCGAGAACCAGTCGGAGTGATGGGATCCCTCGGTGAGCGAAGGCACGCTCCACTCCTGCTTCAGGGTCGCCCCGTCGGGCTCGAAGAGCGTGAGCTTGCCGCCGTCGAGCCGCAGCAGGCCCTTGGTTCCGGTGATTTCCGCGCGGTTGGCCCGCTCCGGGTCCGCCCAGGTCAGGAGGATTTCGGCCGAGGCCGCCGGGTAGACGAGGAAGAGATCGGCGGTGTCCTCGATCGGCCACTCGTGGTACTTGCGCGTCTCCAGGCGCGCCGCGACGGTGCGCGGCGCCGCGCCCATCCAGCCCGACACGACGTAGAAGGCGTGCCAGCCGTGGTCGACGAGGACGCCGCCGCCCGACTGCGCCGGGTCGACCCGCCAGTTGCCGGCGTCGCCCACGGCCGCCGCCGGCTGGCTGCGGAGGGTCTGCCAGCGAACGCGGCGAAGATCCCCGAGCGCGCCCGAGGCGATGACCTCGGCGACCTTTGCGACGGCGGGCGCGAAACGCCAGTTGTGCACCGTGACGACCGCGCGTTCCTTCTCGGCCGAGAGCGCGGGGAGCCCCCGCAGCTCTTCCGGCGACACGACGAGCGGCTTCTCGCAGAGCACGTGAAGGGATCGCGCGAGCGCCTGCCGGACGAGCATGGCGTGGGAGGCCGGGGGCGTGCAGATGTCGACGAAGTCGAGATCCTCCTTCGTGAGCAGGTCCTCGGCCGTCGTGTACCAGCGCCCCTGCGGGAAGGTCGCGAAGAACGCGGTGCGGCGCCCCGGGCGCGCGTCGGCGGCGGCGACGATCTCGACGTCCGGACGCGCGCGCCAGCCGGGAGCGTGGCCCTCCGCGGCGACGTGGCCGTACCCGAGGAGCGCACCCTTCAGCATGGGCGGCTCACCCGGCGAGGTGGCGTCAGGGGCGGGGCTCGTCCCCGCCGTCGGGCGGCCACAAGGGCCGCCCCTACGTGGGAAAGGCATGAGTCGTGGCGGTCAGCGCCTCGTCGAGCATCTCGAGTCCCTCGAGGGCGGTGGCCTCGTCGATGTTGAGGGGCGGATTGATGCGGATGATGGGAGCGTAGGCCATCGCGACGAGTCCGCGCCGCAGGCACTCCTGGAAGAGGGCCTTCGTGAAGTCCTTCGACACGAGCTCCTTCGTCTTCCGGTCTTTCACGAGCTCGATGCCGAGGAGAAGGCCCTTCCCGCGGACGTCGCCGACGAGCCGGTGCTTCTCCTGCATCGCCTGGAGGCGCGCGAGCATCGCCGCTCCGACGCGGCGCGAGTTCTCGACCAGGTTTTCGCGCGTGATGATCTCGAGGGCCGCCAGGCCCGCGGCCGAGCCGAGCGGGTTGCCGCCGTAAGAGGAGGAGCTTCCGGACGGGTTCGACCAGGGCTTCGACGCCATGAGCGCGCCCGTCGAGACGACCGCGGCGAGCGGAAAGCCGCCGCCGATCCCCTTGCCGCAGGTCATGACGTCCGGAACGACCCCGTCGTGCTCGACGCCCCAGAACTTTCCGGTGCGCCCGAAGCCCGTGATCATCTCGTCGGCGATGAAGAGGGCCCCCTCGTCCTTCGCGATCGCCTGGACGGCGGGCAGAAAGCCGGGCGGCGGAATCACGTTGCCGGCCGTGCCCTGCATCGGCTCGACGATGATCGCGGCGACCTGCCGGCCGGACTGGTTCCGGATGACCTCTCGGGTCTCCTCCGCGCACGCGATCCCGCAGTCGGGGTACGTGAGGTTCAGCGGGCAGCGGTAGCAGTAGGCGTAGGGAGCCGAGTAGGTGCCCGGCACGAAGGGCCCGAGGCCCTCCTTGAAGTCGCCCCAGAGCAACGGCAGGACGCCGCCCGTCTTGCCGTGGAAGGCGCCGGAGTAGCCGACGAACTCGAACTTCTTCGTGACCGCCTTGGCGAGTCGGAAGGCCGCCTCGACCGCCTCCGCTCCGCCCGAGAAGAGCTGGATGCGGGTGAGCCCCGGCGGCGTGACGCTGCCGAGGAGGTTCAGGAACTTCGCCCGGATCTCGGTCGTGAAGCTGCCGAAGGTCAGCTTCGCGGCCTGCTCCTGGAGCGCCTTCACGTAGTGGGGGTGGCAGTGGCCGACCGAGCCCACCGCGATCCCGGCGATGAAGTCGATGTAGCCGTTGCCGTCCTCGTCGAAGATCCGGCTGCCCTGGCCGCGCGCCATCGCGAGGCCGGAGTAGAGGGCGAAGGACTGGAGGCCGGGCGCCATGTGGCGGCCTTCGAGCTCGACGATGGCCTTCGAGCGCGAGCCGACCTCGATGCGGTTCCTGACCCCGGTCATCGGGAGGCTCCCGTCGGTGCGTGGGCTCGAGAGAAGCGCGCGGCGAGAAGAGCGGCGATCGATGTTGCGGCCACCGGCCGGTAGAGGGCGAAGCTCGGCCAGGCGTTCAGGTCGATGAGGTGGATGCGGCCGTCGTCGGACACGATCGCGTCGCCGCCATAGACCTCGAGCGAGAGAGCCGAGGCCGCGCGGGCGGTCGCGGCGGCGAGGGCCGCGGGGTCGAAGGGATGGCTCGAGAGCTTCTGGTCGCGGTGATAGAACCACTGAAACCAGGAAGGCCGGCCGGGATCGTCGTCGAGGCCAGCGACTCCGTAGAACTTGACCAGGTCTCCGGCAACGTGGTCCTGGACGACGGCGCGGGTGATCCCGCGGCCGGCGAGGCCCGCGAGGTGCGCGGCGAGCGCCGCGGCGTCGCCGGCGAAGGACACGTCCCCCGCCTCGGTGGCGTGGACGTCGCCGCGTTTGACCCAGCAGGGGCCGGGAAAGTCGATGTCGCGGGACCCGGTCGCGACGAGGACGCTCCGGGGGAAGGGCACGGCGTGCTTTCCGAAGAGCGCGATCGTGCGCTCGCGGTCGGTGTTCCGGATGCCGGCGGGCCGGTTGACGATGCGGGCGCCGCGCCGCTCCCAGGCGGCCAGCTTCTCGACGACCGGGATTCGTTCGCACATGACGAAGAGAAACGGCGGGACGGCCGCGAAGTCGTCCGCGTCGGGCAGCTCGTCGGGAGACTTCAGGGCCACGTCCAGCCCGCGGGCCGAGAGCTCGGCCGCCGTCGCGCGCAGGATCTCGGCGTCCTCGGTTTCTCGGCCCGGCGAGTGCGCGAGCTCGCGGTAGATGCCCCAGCAGCGCGGCGCGCCGTTCTTCATCGGGCCGCCGCCAGCTCTTCGGCCGCCGCGAGATCCTCGGCGCGGTCGACGTCGATGACCTTCTCGATTTCGAGGGCCTGGATCGGCTCGCCGGACTTCGCGAGCCACGCGAGGAAGTCGCGCAGGCGTCCGAGCTCGCGGGGGACTCCGAGGGTCCGCACTCCCTCGGGGAACACGTAAATCCCGGCCGTGACCGCGTCTCCCGTCGAGCCACCCACGGTCGAGACGCGGCCGTGGCCCGCGAGGTTGACCCAGAGGGGCTTCTCGTCGTCGACGAAGCGGGTCACCGCGAGCACCGTGGCGTTCGAGGGCAATTCCGCGGCACGCTCGACGAAGCGGATGAAGTCCTTGCGCGGGCAGAAGGCATCGACCGTCGAGACGAGGAGCCGTCCCTTCGGGGCGGCTTCGAGCACGGCGCGAAAGCTCTCGAGGGAGGAGCGGGTGGTCTTCACGAGGACGGTCCGGACGAGGCGCCCGAAGCGCTGGCGCACGAAGGCCTCGCAGTCCCGCTCGGCCTCGTTGAAGATGACGGCGGCCGAGGCGATCCCTGCGGCCTCGAAGTTGCCGAGCACGTGCTCGATGAGCGGCACGCCGGCGACTTCGACGAGCGGCTTCGCGACGCCGAGCGCCTTCAGGCGCGAGCCCTCCCCGGCGGCGATGACGGCGCCGGAAACGATCGCGCTCACGGAACGGTCTCCCGGGCGCACACGGTTGGGAGGTTACCGTAGAAGCTCGTCACGGCCGCGCCTCCTCCTCGGAGAGCCCGAGCGGCTCGAGGGAGAGGTGCGACACGTCGATCAGGTGATGTTTCAGGAGCACGATGAAGCCCGGCGCGAGCCAGAGGAGCTCGCGGGCCCGCCGCACGAGCGCGTAGGCCGCTCCCTGCGCCGGCGTCAGGCCCACCAGCGCCGCGACGCCCAGGCGAATGCCCTCGGCGCTGCCGATCCGCGCCGGAATGAAGAGGAGGATGCCGTTCAGGATCATCGCCAGCGACTCGACGGCGAAGGCCGACGCGAACGTGTGCGTCGGGGACAGAAGCTTCAGGACGATCCACGTCTCGACGAGCCCGCCGCACCACCCGAGGAAGCCCCAGGCGACGGCGATCGCGAACTGCGCCCCGTGCTTCTCGCGGCGGTAGTAGAGGCGGATCTTCGCGTCGACCTGGTCGGCGTGGGCCTCGAGCCGCGCGAGCCGCGCCCGGAGCACGGGGACCCTCTTCAGGAGCCGCAGGATCGGCCCGAAGAACCCGCGACGCTGCATGCCCGTGAAACCGATCGCGAGGGCGCCGAGCACGATCAGACCGGCGATCACGAGGTAGCGGGGCAGGGGCGGCAGCGCGTAGTGCGTCAGCGCCACCGCCGCGCCCGCGACCAGGAAGAGCCACTGGGCGAGCACGTCCGCGTTGCGATTGACCCAGATCGTCGCGAACGCGGGGCCGAAGCCCATCGGATCGCGCAGCAGATGGGCCTTGACGGGCTCGCCGCCGACGCCCGTGAAGTAGTTGACGGAGTCCCCCGCGAGGTACGCCGCGAACAGCGCGCGGAACCCCGGGGGACCGCGCCGGCCGACGATCACCCACCATCCGAGCGCGAATGCGGCCTGGGCGCCCGCGTACAGGGCCACGAGAAGGGGAAAGTACGGTCCGATGAGGCCGAGGTTCGACACGATCGGCTTCCAGCCCACCAGGGCGAGCCCGGCTCCCACGGCCGCCAGCCCCGCGGCGAACAGGGCGAGCCGCCACGCCTTCGAGCGCCTGGGAACGTCGCGAGGGGCCGCGGCGGGCGCGGTGGGAAGAGTCATGAGGGGTGTCGAAGAGTCAGACCCTGACGGGCAGAAGCGCTTTCAACTCCTGGGGCAGCGGGAAGTGGACGTCTTCCTTGACCGTCTCGAACTCTTCGACGACCCCGACGCCCAGCTTCTCGCGCGCGAACGTCACGACTTCCTGCACGAGAATCTCGGGAGCCGAGGCCGAGGCGGTCAGGCCCAGCACCCGGATGCCCTGGAGCCACTCGGGGCGGATGTCACGCGCGCGCTCGATCAGGTGCGACGCGACTCCGTTGGCGCGCGCGACCTCGCACATACGCAGCGAGTTGGAGGAGTTCGGCGCCCCGAGCACCAGCAGCATGTCCACGTGCGGGGCCATCGCCTTGACGGCGTCCTGACGGTTCTGGGTCGCGTAGCAGATGTCCTGCTTGGAGGGCGCCCTCAGGTTGGGAAAGCGCCGCTTCAGGACGGCGAGGATGTCGCGCGTGTCGTCGATCGAGAGCGTGGTCTGGGTCAGGTAAGCGACGCGGTCGGGGTCGGGCACGGTGACCTTCTCGGCATCCTCGCGGGTCTCGACGAGGCGGATCGCGTCCGGCGCCTCGCCGAGAGTGCCCACGGTCTCGTCGTGGTCGTGGTGGCCGACGAGGATGATCGTGTAGCCCTGTTTCGCGTAGTGGATCGCCTCCAGGTGCACCTTCGTCACGAGCGGGCAGGTCGCGTCGATCGTCTGCAGTTTCTTCTGCTGGGCGAGGGTGCGGACCTGGGGCGCGATGCCGTGCGCGGAGAAGATGAGCGAGGCGTTGTCCGGCACCTCGTCCACCTCCTCGACGAAGCGGGCGCCCTTGTCGCGCAGCTCGTCGACGACGTAGCGGTTGTGGATGATCTCCTTGCGGACGTACACGGGCCCGTCGATCGCCTCGAGCGCCTTCTCGACGACGTCGATCGCCCGGACGACTCCGGCGCAGAAGCCGCGCAGGCCGGCGACGAGGAGCTTCTCGACGCGGATGCCCGAGAAATCGCCCGTGGGGCTCACCAGTTCACCGTCTCGGCGAACTTTTCCTTCTTGCTCCGCGCGTCGCTGCCCGACCCGGAGGCCGACGCGGCCGAGCGGGCGAGGTCGGGGAAGAGCGCGAACGCCGTCTCGACGACGCCTTCGACGTCGAGCTTGAGGTTGTGGCGCTGCTGGAGCTGCGGACTGTGGTCGATGAAGTGGTCGGCGATCGCGTGGACCTTCAGCCCCGCCGTCGGCAGGTTCGCCGCGTGGAAGGCCTCGAGCACGCCGGCGCCGAAGCCTCCCGCCGCCAGGTGCTCCTCGAGCGTCATGAGACGCGGGCAGGAAGCGGCGACCTTCGCGAGCAGGTCCATGTCGAGCGGCTTGGCGAACCGGGCGTTGACGACCCCGACGGAGAGGCCGCGCTTCTCGAGCTCCTCGGCGGCGGCGCCGGCGACGGAGACCATCGAGCCGTACGCGACGAACGTCAGGTCGCGTCCCTCCCGCAGGAGCTCGCCCTTCCCGATCGGCACGGTCTTCAGCGCAGGATCGAGCTCGACGCCGAGCGCCAGGCCGCGCGGGTAGCGCACGACGAACGGCTGACCGGAGTTGATCGCGGTGTGCAGCACGTGCTGCAGCTCGTTCTCGTCCTTCGGCGCGGCGACCGTCATGTTCGGGATCATCCGCGTATACGAGATGTCGAAGACGCCCTGGTGGGTCTTGCCGTCGTCGCCGACGAGGCCGGCGCGGTCGACGCAGATCGTCACCGGGAGCTTCTGGAGGGCGACGTCGTGGATCAGCTGGTCGAAGGACCGCTGCAGGAAGGTCGAGTAGATCGAGACGACCGGCTTGAAGCCTTCCTTGGCCATCCCGCCCGCGCAGATCACGGCGTGCTCCTCGGCGATGCCGACGTCGAAGACGCGGTCCGGGAACTTCTTCTGCACCTCGATCAGTCCCGTACCCTCCAGCATCGCGGCCGAGAAGGCGACGATCTTCGGGTCCTTTTCCATCATGGAGATGAGGGTCTTCGCGAAGACCTGCGAGTAGGTGTAGCGGGCGCCGGCGGTTCCCGCCCCGGTGGGCGTGCCGGGCTGGTGGAACTTCGAGGGGTTCTGCTCGGCCTGCTGGAAACCGCGGCCCTTGTGGGTCAGCGCATGGATGACGACCGGGGTGCCGTCGGCGGAAACGTCCCGGGCGCGAGCGAGCGCTTCCTCGAGCTCCTTGAAGTCGTGGCCGTTGACGGGGCCCACGTAGTGGAAACCGAGCTCGTCCCAGATCAGGTTGGGGAAGAAGAGGCCTTCGACCGAGCTCTTGAGCTTCCTGGCGAGCTCCCAGGCCTTGTCGCCCTTGGGCAGGCGCTTGAAGAAGCTGTGGCCCGCGTCGACGAACTTCTGGTAAGTCGGATGGAGCTCGAAGCGGTTGCGCCAGTGGGCGAGCCAGCCGACGTTCTCGGAGATCGACCAGCCGTTATCGTTCAGGATGACGATCATCCGCTTGGGCTTGACGTGGACGATGTTGTTCATCGCCTCGTACGAGGGGCCCGAGGTCAGCGCCCCGTCGCCGACGATGACGACGACGTAGGGGTCTTTCGGCGCGCCCTGGAGGGCCATCGAAACGCCGAGGCCATAAGAGAGCCCCGTCCCCGCATGGCCGGCGGCGAGCGTGTCGTGGTCGCTTTCGGCAGGCTCCGCAAAGCCGGAGAGTCCCCCGGGCGTCCGGATCGAGGCGAACTGGTCGCGCCGGCCGGTGACGAGCTTGTGGGTGTAGCACTGGTTGGACGTATCCCAGACCAGGCGGTCCTTCGGGCTGTCGAAGGCGCGGTGCAAGGCGAGCGTCAGCTCGACGACACCGAGGTTGGAGGCGAGGTGCCCTCCGGTCTTCGTGATCGTCTGGATGATGATGTCGCGGCAGTCCTGCGAGAGCTCGGCTAACTCTCCGTAGGAGAGGGCCTTGAGGTCCTTCGGACCCTGGATCCGGCTCAGAATGGGCATACGATTTCCTACCCCCCACCGACAAGAAACGCGGATGATACTCTACAACTTCGTATGGCGAATACGCTCAAGATCGGCAGTCCGGAGCACAAAGAGCTGCTCTGCCGCACGTTCATCGAGACCCACGATCCCTTCCAACCGGCCGAAATCCGGTGGCCCGACCTCGATGCGGAGAGCCTGGCCCGGTTGAAGGCCATGCCGATCTGGAACGAGGCCACCCGGACGGAGGCCGCCACGGCGGTCAAGGTGCAGTCCCTGGGTGACACCGAGAAGGACCCGCTTCTGGCCGAGGCCATCAGCCTCCAGGGGTATGAGGAGGCCCGGCACTCCGAAACCCTGCTGCTCCTGACGAAGCACTACGGGATCGAGGTGAAGCCGTTTCCGCCGCCCGAGGTCCCGAAGGACCCGACCCTGGCCTTTCTGCGGACCGGCTACGGCGAGTGCCTGGACTCCTTCTTCGCCTTCGGTCTCTTCCGGCTGGGGGCCGACGCGGAGGTTTTCCCCAAGGCCTTCATCTCGATCTTCGAGACGATCATGCAGGAGGAAGCCCGCCACATCCTCTTCATCGTCAACTGGGCGGCGTACCTGCGCGCCCAGCGCCCCGTCCTGCTGCGCCCGGGCTTCGACGCGTGGCGCGGCTGGAACATCGCGGCGCAGGCCATCGACCGCGTGAAAGGCGCCCTCCAGATGGCCGGCGGCGACGGAAAGAAGAAGGAAGAGAAGACAGATCCCGCCACCGGGCGCGACGCCACGCAAGCCGGCTTCACGCTCAAGGCCCACTCGATCTTCGGCGACTTTTCGCTGCGCTCATTCCTGGAGACCTGCCTCGACGAGAACCAAAAGCGCCTGGCGCCCTACGACCCGCGGCTTCTGCGGCCGACGCTGGTGCCGTCGGTCGTGCGGCAGTTCGTCAAGGTGCTCCCGCGCCGCGCCTCGTCCCGGCCGCCGAGCCCCGAGGAGAAAGCGGCCTAGTCTTGGCGCCGCCGCGCCCCGGAAGGCTTCCCGCAGCCGCGCTCGCCACATCCCTCCTGATCGCCTCGGCCTGCGGCCGCGAGGACGGTTCGACGGCGGTCGCCCGGCGCGACGCCGCGGTCGGCGAACGCTACTTCCTCCGCACGCAGACGCTCGCGCCGGCGCTCGGCGCCAACGCGCTCGCCTGCACCAACTGCCACCTCGACGGCGGCCGGATGGCGGGAGCGCTCGCGCTGACCGGGGCCGCCTCCGTCTATCCGCGGAAGGAGGCCGGCGGCGTCGAAGTGACTCTCGAGGACCGCATCGTCCGCTGCTTCACGCACAGCCTCGCCGCGCGGCCGCCCGAGAGGGACAGCGAGGCCGTCGGGGCCCTGGCCGCCTACGTGACCTCGATCGCCGGGAAGGACGATTCCGCCGCGGCGGACCGGAGCCTCATTCCGGAAGACGCGCTCATCCCCCTCGGGCAGTTGAACGCCGAGCGGGGCCGCGCCCGCTACGGCGACCTCTGCTCCGGATGCCACGGCCTCGACGGACAGGGCTACCGGGAGCGGCGCGAGCCGCTGCCCTACGACTACGTTCCCCCGGTCTGGGGGCCGCGGTCGTACGACGACGCCGCGGGGCTGGCACGCGTCTACATGCTGGCCGGTTTTCTCCGCCACGCGATGCCGCGGGACGAGCCCGGAACGATCGACGCCCGGGACGCCCAGGAGATCGCGGCCTTCGTCGACGGGCAGCCGCGTCCGTCCTACGCCGACAAGAAGGCGTGGGACGGGGCCTCTCCGGTCGACGCGGTCTACGACACCGCGCGGTACCCCGCCAATCCCTTCCGGGTCCCCCTCGCGATCGGCCCGTAGGCGGCGACCGAGGCCCCGGAGAGGCCGCTGCCTGCTGGTATTCTTCCCGTGTCCACATGCCTCCCAAAGACGGGCGCGGATTCGGCGCCAGACACGCTCGAGCCATCCTCTTTCTGGTCGGCATCGGCATCGCCTTCGTCCTGGTTTGGAGGACGGGCTGGCCTGCGGTAGAGGCCAACCTCGCCCTGATCGGCTGGAGGTTTCTCGGGCTGGTGGCCCTGTATCTGCTGGCCGAGATCGCCTTCGTTCTGGGCTGGCGGGGCGTGATGGAGCCGCGTCCCCCGCTCTCGAGCATTCCAGACCTGTTGCGTATCTATCTGGCGGGCAACACTTTGAACTACCTCGCGCCCGGCAGCGTGGCGGGGGAGCCCGTTCGCGCCAGCATGCTGCGCGACCGGATGAACACATCCGAAGCGATCGCGTCGGTGACGATCTTCAAGCACGCCCACATGCTCTCGCAGTCGTTCTTCGTCGCGGTCGGCCTCGGCGTCGCCGTCGTCTACTTCGACCTACCCGCCGCCGTGCGCTGGACGGCCCTGGCGAGCCTCGGGGTCCTGACCGCGCTGCTCGTGCTCATGACCTGGGCGCTGCAGAAAGGGACCTTCGAGCCGCTGCTTTCCGGCCTCTCCCGGTTCAAGCCGCTGGCGCACCGGCTCGCCCGGTACCGGGACGGCGCGAAGGCCCTCGACGACCTGATCCGCCGCTTCTACGACCACCGCCCTCATCATTTTTTCTCGGCGGCGGGTTGGTGCGTGCTCGGCTGGTGCGGCGGGCTGCTGGAGACCTACATCATCCTGCGCCTGATGGCTCCCGGCCGTGGATGGGCCACGGCGATCGCGGCCGAGTCCCTCGCCATGCTGCTCAACAACATGTTCCTCTTCGTCCCCGGTCGCGCGGGAACGGCGGAAAGCGTGCGCACGGGCGTGTTCGTCCTGCTGGGGCTCCCGGCCTCGACGGGAGTGGCCTACGGGCTCGTCCGCCGGGCGCGCGAGCTCCTGTGGGTCGTGCCGGGACTCGTGTTCCTCGCGCACCGTCCGATCGCGAAAGCGGGGCTCGTCCCCGTCGTCCCGGACCCGAAGCTCGCCGGGTCCGAGCAGGCGCGATGACGGCGTCTTCGGCCCGCGCCCTGCTCTTCGACTTCGGCGGCACGCTCGACGCCGAGGGCGTGCCCTGGAAGGACCGCTTCTTCGAGGCGGCCCGGCGGGAAGGGCTCGAGATTTCCCAGGCCGAGTTCGATCCGGCCTTCTACGGAGCGACGGACTCGCTCGAAGGCCGGATTCCCGCGAGCGCGGGCTTTCGAGAGACGGTCGAGCGGGTCGCCGCGGGGCTGGCGCTGCGGCTCGGGCGCGAGAGCGGCCTTCTGGGGAGGATCGGCGAACGGTTCACGAACGACTCCCTGCGCCAGCTCGCCGAGAGCGCGGCGCTCCTGTCGCGACTCGCCGGCCGGTACCGGATCGGGATCGTGTCCAACTTCTACGGGAACCTGCAGGCGGTCCTCGACGAGACGGGCCTGTCTCCCTCGATCACGGTCGCCATCGATTCGACTCTCGCGGGCTGCAAGAAGCCGGACCCCGCGATCTTCCGGGCGGCGCTCGACGTTCTGGGAGCGGCGCCGGCGGAAGCGGTCTTCGTGGGCGACTCCCTTCGACGCGACATGGCGGGCGCGCGGGAGGTGGGAATGCGGCACGTCTGGCTGCGCTCCGAGAGCGCGGCCGGCAACGGCGGGCCCTGCTGCCCGGGGGATCTCGTGATCGCGCGGCTGGCGGAGATCCTGCGGCTCGACCTATGACCGACCGGACCGGGCAGGCCGGGACCTGCTGGGGCATCTTCCGGGAGGTCGAGCACTCTCCGGGCCGCGAGGCCGACGACGCCGGGATCCTGGAAGCCACGGGCCGCCGGCTCGCAGAGGCCGGTGCGGGAATCGCCGTCGCCTACCGGGCGCCGGACGCGCTCACCGGCGACGAGAGTGTTCTCCCCGCACTGGCCTTTTCGATGTGCGAAGGCCTGGCGGCTCTCGAGCGTGTGCGCCGGTGGGAGAGCCGCGGAGTCTGCGTCGTCAACAGCTCGCGCTCGGTCGCCAACACGCATCGCGAGCGGATGATCCCCCTGCTCGAGGGCCGGAGGGTGCCGATGCCCGAAAGCCGGCTGCTCGATTGCGAGCGGCCGCTTCCCCGGGGCGCGGAGGAAGACCGCCTCTTCTCGGCTTGCTGGATCAAGCAGGCGACCGAGCACAAGACGCGCGAGGGAGACGTCGTCTTCGCCACGGACCCGTCCTCGGTCCGGGTCGCGCTCGACCGCCTCCGGAGCCTCGGTCTCCCGCGCGCCGTCGTGCAGCGCCACGTGATCGGCGACCTCGTGAAGTTCTACGGCGTCGCCGACGGCGCGGCGGCCGCCGGCGCGGCCCCGGCCGCTTCGTGGTTCCGCTGGTTCTACCCGAAGGAAAAGCCCGTCTCGGGGCATCCTTTCGACGAGCGGACACTCGGCGAAATCGCGTGCCGGACGGCGCATGCGCTCGAGCTCGAGGTCTGGGGCGGCGACGCCATCGTCACAGCGGCCGGTGAGATCCTCGTGATCGACGTCAACGCCTGGCCGAGCTTCGCGCTCTTCCGGGACGAAGCGGCCGACCACATCGCCGCGCACCTGGCGGCCCGTCTGCGCCGCCGGGTTCGCGTGGCCGTATGACGCAGACCGGGACGCTCGTTCTCGCCAGCTCCGGGACGCCGGCCACGGGGAACCCGTCGGCCGAGACCGCCCTCCTGGGACTGCCTCTCGTGCGCCGCACGGCGCTGGCGGCGCGGCGCGCCGGGTTCGACCGGGTTTACGTGCTCGGCGCGGAAGCCGGCAGCCCCGTGCTCGACGAAACGGGTGCTCGCGCCTTCCCTCGCGACGGCGACGAGGCGGCGCTGCCGGCGGGTCGCATCGTGCTGCTGCCGGATCGGGTGGTCGCGAACGTCTCGTGGCTTCGGAGCGTTCGCGAAATGCCCGCCGAGCCCGAACGCATCCATCGCCTCGGCGCCGGGGCGGTCGTCGAAACGACCGAGCCCGCGCCGCTCGCCCGCGCGCTGGCGCGCCAGTCGCTCTTGTCCTCCGTGATCTCCGAGTGGGCCGCGACGCTGCCGGCCGGAGCCGCGGCGAACGTGGACCCGCCCCTCGAGGTGACGACCCGGGCGGACCTCGCGGCCGCGGAGACCCTGCTCCTGAAGGGTCTCGTGAAGAAGGAAGACGGGATCCTCACGAGGTTCGTCAGCCGGAAGATCTCGCTCGCCGTGACCCGGCGGCTGGCGCCGACGCGCGTCACTCCCAACGCGATGACGGTGGTCAGCGTTGCCCTGGGCCTGGCGGGGGCGTGGTCCTTCCTCTCCCCGGCCTGGCCTCGCCAGGTCGCGGGCGGCCTGCTCTTCCTTCTCCACTCGATCCTCGACGGCTGCGACGGGGAGCTCGCGCGGCTGAAGTTCCAGGAGTCCCGCTTCGGCGGCGTCCTCGATTTCTGGGGCGACAACCTCGTGCACGTCGCCGTCTTCTCCGCGTTCGGGATCGCCTGGAGCGCGGCGATCGGTAAGCCGTGGCCGCTCTATCTCGCGGCTCTGGCGGTCTCTGGAACGGTCCTCTGCGCGGGGTTCATCTACACGTACGCGATGCGTCCCCGGCCCGGCGGCGGGCCGCTCCTGACGACGGTTTCACCCTCGCGCCGGTCGCGGCTGACGCAGGTCCTGGATGCGCTTGCCCGCCGCGACTTCATCTACTTCGTGATGGTCCTCGGGCTCTTCGGGAAGGCCTACTGGTTCCTGGCGCCCGTTTCGGTGGGCACGCCCGGGCTTCTTCCTGGCGCTTCTGGTGATGGCGCTCGGCGGCCGCCGGCTGCAGGGGGCGCCGGGCCCGGGACGGTCGAGCCCCCAGTCCGCCGGCTGAAGCCTCGGTCCGCCCGCTCCGGGGCGTCGCTCAGTAGTAGTGGTACGGAGCGCCCGGGCCGTACCACTTGTGGTCGAAGAGGTTGTAGTAGACCCCGACCTGGGTGAAAGGGAAGCGGAAGAACTGGAAAATCGCCATCAGCCCCGTCCCCCACCACGTTTTCTCGTCGACGCCCACGGCCCGGAGAATCTCGGGGAAGTTCAGCCCCACCTCGAAGCCGACCTCCTGGTATCGCGTGGGGAGCGGCGGATCGTAGCCGAAGCCCCGGGTGAAGTAGACGAACGAGGTCAGGAAGAACCGCTCGAAGCCGGGCTTTCCCCCGAGGCGCCGGACGAGACCCGCGGGCTTGAAGTCCGCCGCGTAGATCTCGTCGTTGTAGCTCCGGCCGAGCGTCGGCACGCTCGAGCCGACGGCTCCGGGTGGTATCTCCGTCGTGGCGATCCCGAGGCGCAGCCCGAGCATGTCCTCGAGGTGATTGCGCTGGATCAGCAGGCCGGCCGCCGAGCCGAGAGCGTCCACCGTGAGGTCCTGGAAGGAGAAGCCGTATACGGACACGCCGTCCATGATCTCCACGAAGGCGCCCGCCATGAACGCCGTCGCGAGGGCCAGGTTGAAGGACTGGTCCACCGTGTGCCCCTGGGCCACGTACGCCTCGTAGATCGCCCGCGAGACGCCGCTCGAGATGATGAAGTGGGAGACCTTGTCGGATCCGCCGACGTACGTGTCGCGGCCGAACCAGCCTTCGTCGGTGGTGTGAAAGCTGACCCATCCGTACTGCAGCGGTGCCCCGAGCCCCTGCAGGAACCCGCCGACGAGCGTGCCGGCCGTCACGAGCGTCGTCGATGTCGTGAAGAGCTTCGGCGGAGGGACCTTCACCGAAGGCGGGGGAAGCTCCTGAGGGTCTCCCGCCGGCGGCGGAGCGTCCTGGAAGGCGAAGCTTTCCGCCAGCGCCGCGAGCTCCATGCCGGGATCCGGGCGGCCGGCGTTCCACGGATACGCGTGCTCGACGTCGACGATGTGAAGCTCCGGCTCGACCACCCGCTGGAAGCCCGCGGCGTCGCGGGGCCCGGCGGGCGGGTCCGGGAAAAGGCGCAACTCCTCCGCCCGGGCGCGCGGGACCGCGACGAGCGCCGCGGCGAGCAGCAGCGCCGACCGCCGAAGGCGCACCTTGATCGTGGTCCCGGTCTTGATTCGGATCATGCGTCGGTTCTGGGAGCGGCCGCATTATCTCCGAATCGAAGACCGGCGCAACGCCCGGCGTTCAGGGGACGCGGCGCCAGGCCGAGATCGGGATCGTGCCGCTCGGGGTCACGGGGACCCGCCATTCGAGCTCGTCGCCCGAGAGCGTGAACGGCCGTTTCTGCTCCGTCCCGTTCCAGTTCGGGAACGACGCGGCCTCGATCTTGAACGTGATCGTGCCGGCGGAGGCGTCGACGATGTAACGGCCGAAGTGCGAGCTCATCCCGAGCGCGGCGGCCTCGTACTCCGCGGCGGTGCCGCGCCGCTTGTCGCCGGAGGCGAACGGGACGCGGTCCGAGCGGAAGATCTGGACGGAATAACGTCCGTCCGAACCGAGAAAGAGAAGACCCACCGGGTTCGCTCCGTAGGCCCGGACCCGCGTTCCGTCGGGCTTCAGGTCGTCGGCCGCCGTCAGGGTCCAGGTTCCGACGACGGAGGTTGCGGGAGCCTGGGCGGTCAGGGCGGCGGCGGAGAGGAGCGTCGAGGCGAGGAGGATGAAAATGCGCTGCTTCATCGGGACAGCGTAGCTCACCGCGCGACGGCCGGCTCCCCGCGATCGAGCGCGCGCTTCAACCGTTGCGTGATCAGGAAGACCTCGGGCCGCGACACCTTGGAGCCCGGCCCGCGCTTCTCGACCTGTTCGAGGGCGGCCCACGCGAGCTGGACGGGCAGCGCCGTGAACTCGACGAGGCCCCGCGGCGCGTCGGCCTTCTGCAGGGCCCGGATGTACTCGCCGGCGATTCCGAGGTCGCGGCGCGCGAGCGCGAAGATCTCGGTCTTCGGCACGCTCTCCGGCAAGTAACGCCGTCCTTCCTCGGCGTCGGCGGCGGAGTCCTTGAGAATGTTGACGAGCTGCAGAGCCTCGCCGAAGGTGGCCGCACGCTCGCGCAGGTACGCGGCGATGCCGGAGAGCCCCGGCCGGTCGAGGAGGAAGAGCTCCGAGAGCATTTCCCCGACGATGCCGGCGACGATGTAGCAGTAGTCCTTCAGCTCCTGCACCGAGCGGAGCTCGAGCTGGCCGCCCTGCGTGCGTGCGACGATCGAGGCCATCCCCTCGGCGGAGCGGACGACGTGCTCGCGGATGGGCGGGATGGCGCCGGGCGAGAGGGCGAAGAAGGCGTCGAGCACGAAGGGAGTCTCGGACATGAGCTCCTGGTAGCCGGCGTGATGCGCGACCTGCCTCGCGACCCAGTCCTCCGCGAGGCGTTCGGCGCGTGGACGGTCGTAGGCGCGAAGCAGCGCGTTGAAATCGGTGATGGCCGCGATGCGCGCCTCCGGCGGCCAGTGCGACGCATCCTCGAAGGTGTCGGCGATGCGGAAGAGCAGGTACGCGACCATCACCTCGCGCCGCGTCGGCTCCGGCAGCACCGGGATCGAAAGCGCGAACGTGCGGCTGGTCTTCTCGAGGAGATCTTCGAGCCGGGTCATCGGAGAACCTCGGAGATGAACTGCTCGACGAAGGCGGCCAGACGCACGCTCTGCGCGTGGACGCGCCGGCGCATGCGCAGCAGTGCGGGGATCGAGGCGGGGCGTGCAAGGGCTCGCCCAACCACCGCCGCACGCCGGATGCCGCCTTCCGTGTCCATGCACTCGGAAAGATATCCGGGCAGCTCCTCGTCCGCCGTGTCGCTCACGACACGGACGATCAGGCAGGGGATGGCGTGCGCCGCCGCGGCTCGCGCCCAGGCCGCCGACTCCATGTCGACGGCCGCGGGCCCGGGGCCGAGCCGGGCGAACCAGCCGGCCTTTTCGGCCCGGGTGACCAGGGGCCGATCCACCGAAACCAGGGTCCCCTGGCGAGCTCCGGGCTTCGCGGCGGCGTGAACCACGAGCACCCCGTTTGGCGCGGGCGCTTCGCCGGCGTCGTCGACGACGCGGAACGCGACGACGATGTCGCCGACCTCGAGATCGGGCGACAGGGCGCCGGCGACGCCCGCTCCGACGAGAAGGGACGGACGGTAGCGCTCGCAGAGCCGGTCCGCGGTCCGCGCGGCCTTCGCCGCCCCGTCTCCGGTCGAAGCGGCGACGACTCCCGGGGGCAATCGCCGTCGGGTGAAGGCGGCCAGCTCCTCGGGCAGCGCGGTGACGATCAGCACCCTCGCCGGGCGGTCCGCCTCGGTCGGTCTAGCCGCGCACATAGCCGTTGGCTCGGAACCATGCGACCGCGCGCGCGAGGGGTTCTTCGACCGGCGTCTGCGGCAGGCCGAGGTCCCGCACCGCCTTCGAGGCGTCGAAGAACATCCGGTGCGTGGACATGCGCACGCTCTCGAGCGAGACGCCGGGCGGCCGGCCGGTGACCCGCGCGACTCCGGTCGAAACGGCCGCGGCAGCGAGCGGGATCCAGTGCGGCAGGCGCACGGTCGGCGCGGGCAGTCCGGTGAGCGAGGCGAGCGCGTCGAGGATCTGCTTCAAGGTCATGTCGCGGTGACCGAGGATGTAGCGCTCGCCGGGCCGGCCCTTCTCCGCCGCCGCGAGGTGGCCCGCCGCGACGTCGCGCACGTCGATCAGGTTCAGGCCCGTGTCGACGTACGCGGGCATCTTGCGGTTCAAGAAATCCACGATCATCCGCCCGGTCGGCGTGGGCTTGATGTCGCGCTCGCCGATCGGCGTCGAGGGGTTGACGATGACGACCGGCAGGCCCTTCTTCGCCCAGCCGAGGGCCACGCGTTCGGCGTCGAACTTCGACTTCTTGTAGTGGCCGATGATCCGCTCGCGGGCGACCGGCGTCTCCTCCGTAGCCGGCGAGCCGTCCTCGGTCAGGCCGAGGGCCGCCACCGAGCTCGTGTAGACGACCCGCGAAACGCCCGCCTCCGAGGCGGCGCGCAGGATGCTCTCGGTCCCGCCCGCGTTGGCGCGGTAGAGCTCCTGCGGGTCCCTCGCCCAGAGCCGGTAGTCCGCGGCGACGTGGTAGAGCGTCGAGACGCCCTGCATCGCGCGCGCGAGCGAGGCCGGGATCGGTCAGGTCCCCCGGGACGATCTCGACGTCGAGGCCCTCGAGGTTTTCGCGCCGGCTCGCGGGCCGCGCCAGGCAGCGCACGGAGCCTCCCCGCGAGACGAGCGCGCGGACGACGTGCGTGCCGACGAACCCCGTTCCGCCGGTGACTAGGTCCACGGGTGGCTTATACCGTCATTCGGGACGTCATCCCGAGCGCCTTACGCCGTCATCCCGGACGCCGTCATCCGGCGGCTTACGCCGTCATCCCGAGCGAAGCGAGGGATCCCGAACTGTTCAACCACGGGATCCCTCGGCCTTCGGCCTCGGGATGGCCGCTCCGCGAGCGCGTTGCGCTCGCTATGCGGCCAAATTCCAGGCGATCATCCGAACCATGTCGCCCGGGTGCTTCGGGAGCTCCATCACGACCGAGGCCTCGAAGCCCGAGTGCATCAGGCAGTTCTGGCACATCGGGTCCTTGCGGGACTCCCAGTAGGCCCAGTCGGTGCCGTTCCAGAACTCCTCGAACGTCGGCGACCACGTCTTCCCGATCAGGTAGCAGGGCCCCTTCCAGCCGTTGGGCGTGAAGGTCACCGTCGACCACGGGGAGCACTTGTACTCGCGCAGGCCGGCGGCGAACTCGAGGAACATCGGCGTCGAGGTCAGCTTGTACTTCTTCGAGATGTCGAGCACGCGCTGGAACTTCTTGTGGATCTCGGACTTCGTCAGGAAGATGTCGGCGCCGACCGAGTCGTAGTGGTAGCCGGGGGAGACGAGCATCCCCTCGACGCCCATCCTCGTCAGCAGCTCGCAGAGCTCCTCGACCTCGTCGACGTTGGTCTCCTTGAAGACCGTCGTGTTGGCCATCATGTGGTGGCCGAGCGAGACGCCCTGCTCGATCATCGCGATCGCCTTGTCGAAGACGCCCTTGCGCGCGCAGACGTAGTCGTGCGTCTCGCGCATGCCGTCGAGGTGGACGTTGATCATGAGCCGCTTGTGGGGCGGGATCGTGCCGTAGACGTTCTCGTCGAGCAGGAGGCCGTTGGTGCAGAGGTAGATGTGGCGCTTCCGCTTGATGATCTCCTCGACCAGCTGCGGCAGCTCCGGGTAGATCGTCGGCTCGCCGCCGCAGATCGACACGACGGGGGCCTCCGAGCGCTCCACGGCCTCGATGCACTGGTCGAGGGTGAGCCGGTCCTTGAGCTTGCCCGTGTGGCGCTCGACGGCGCACCCGAGGCAGGCGAGGTTGCACGTGTAGAGCGGCTCGAGCATCAGGACGAACGGGTATCGCTTGTTGCCGCGGATCGCGTTCTTGACCGAGTTCTGGATCGTGTCGGTCATGATGTGGGTGGGGAAACGCATCAGTTCACTCCGTGATCGGTTCGCCGGGGGGCGTGGACGTTTTCGCCGTACTCGGCCCTGCGGGACACTCCGGTCGTTCCCTCGCGCGCGTAGAGCGCGAGCGCCCGGAGCGGGAAGTAGGTCGCGTAGAGGTGGTAACGCAGGTAGAAGACCTTGGGGAACCCGGTCGCCGTCCAGTGGTCGTCCTTCCAGGATCCGTCGTAGAGCTGGTGCGACAGCAGGTACTCGACCCCGCGGCGCACGGACTCGGAGTCGCGATCGCCGGTCGAGAACAGCGCCACCAGCGCCCAGGCCGTCTGCGAGGGCGTCGAGGGCCCCTGGCCCTTGGTCGACGGATCGTCGTAGGAGTGCGGCAGCTCGCCCCAGCCGCCGTCGGCGTTCTGGCAGGAGCGGATCCAGTCCGCCGTTCTCTGGAAGCGCGGCTCGCGCAGGTCGGCCCCGGCGTGGAGGAGTCCGCGCAGCGCCAGGAAGGACCCGTAGATGTAGTTGCATCCCCAGCGCCCGTACCAGGTGCCGTCGGGATACTGCTTGCTCTCGACGAACTCGGCGGCGCGGCGGACCGCGGGGTGGTCGGCCGGCACGCCGATCGCGTGGAAGGCCTCGAGGGCGCGGCCGGTGATGTCCTCGCAGCTGGGGTCGATCATCGCGTTGTGGTCGGCGAACGGGATGTAGGTCAGGACCTCGTTGTCACAGTCCTTGTCGAAAGCGCCCCAGCCGCCGTCCCTGTTCTGCATCGCGAGCAGCCACGCCTGTCCGCGGGCGATCGCGCCCTGGCGGGCGAGGTCGTCGGCCTCGCCGGGGAACTTCGCGCGCGAGAGAGCAGTGAGGACCTCGGCCGTGTCGTCGGTATCCGGGTACCACTCGTTGGCGTACTCGAAGTACCAGCCGCCGGGCTCGGCCTCGGGGCAGGCCTTCTTGCAGTCGCCGATCTTCTTGACTTCCTTGTCGAGCAGCCAGCGAGCCGCCTTCAGCATCGCGGGATCGTCGGGGGCCGTGCCCCCGTCGGAGAGCGCTTCCATGACGAGCGCCGTGTCCCAGATCGGCGAGAAGCAGGGCTGGACGTGGAGCGTCTCCTCGTCCTCGAGCTCGAGCCGTTCGAGCTCCTTGATCTGTTTCTGGAGACGCGGATCGTCCAGCGCGTAGCCGAGGCAGCGGAACGCGATGATCGTGTTGATGATCGGCGGGAAGATCGCACCGAGGCCGTCGGACTGGACCAGGCGCTCGTGAATCCACTGCTCGCAGGCGGCGAGCGCCTTCTTGCGCAGCGGAGTCAGTCCGGCCGCCTCGAGCCGTTTGAACATGTGGTCGATCCTGGTGAAGAAGCGCCGCCAGTAGCGCTCCTTGTGCGAACGCGCCACGTGGGGAGCCTTCGGATGGCGGATGTGGAGCTCCGGGATCGCCGCGAAGTCCGGCACCGGGCAGAAGGGCTTCGAGGCCCAGATGACCGAGAGCGGTACGACGATGCCGCGGGACCAGGAGGACATCTTGTAGATGTTGAAGACGAAGGAGTCCGGCAGCAGCACGATTTCCGGCGGCACCGCGGGGCAGTCGTCCCACGAGCACTGTCCGAAGATCGCGAGATAAATCCGCGTGAAGGAGTTGCAGGCTTCGATGCCGCCGAGCGAGAGGATGATCTCCCGCGCCCTCGCCATGTGGGGCGAGTTCGGGTCGTCGCCCATCAGCTTCAGGACGAAGTAAGCCTTGACTGAAGACGAGACCTCGGCGGGCCCGCCCTCGTAGATCGCCCAGCCGCCCCCGGGCAGCTGCTTTCGGCGCAGGTGCTCGGCGGCCTTGCGGCATCGATCTTCTTGGACGCGTCCGAGAAAATGCATCGTGAGGACGTACTCGGACTCGAGGATGGTGTCTCCCTCGAGCTCGCCGCACCAATGGCCGTCCTCCGCTTGAATCGAAAGGAGATACCGCTGCGCAGCCTCGACGGCGTTTCGGACGGACGCGCGCTGCGCCTGGCTCGGGACGCTATCGGGCCCCAAGCCCGAATCTTTTCGGACGGACATTATTCGTCGATCCTCGATGTCTTACGGTTTCGTGAGCTGGGCGGGATCCCCACCACCCGTGCCGGAATCGGCCCTGTTTCGCCCAGGCCTTTGAGTCTATACCATAGCGTTCCTGACCCAAAGAACAGGGGGGCGCCGGTCATGAATCGCCTGTTGAGCTGCTTTCTGGCCGGGGCCCTGGCGGCCTCCGCCTCCCCCGCGGCCTCAGCGAAGTATTACGCCCTCGAGCTGAAGGGGGGTTCCCGGGTTTTTTCGGCGGATGCGCCCGTCCGTAACGGCCGCGTCCTGCTTTTCCACAGGTACCCCGACGGCACGTACATGAGCCTGGCGGCGTCGGAAGTGGAGAAGGTGGCCCTCCTGGAGGCCGAGCCGCCCGCCTCCGAAACGCTCGCGCCGGGCGGGACTCTCTACGTGGGAAACGCCGTGGAGGGGCCGGGCTACGAGATGCCGCCAGCCCCGCCGCAGCCCGCCGCGTACCCGGGTTACATGGACCCTGGCTACGGATACAGCGGCTACTATTGGGGAGGAGGCGGGGGCTACTTCCCGCCGTCGCGGCCCCCGCTGCCACCGCCGCCCTCTCGCATCGGGCCGAACGGCTTCCCGATTCTCGCGCCGCCGGGAACGGCGGGGTCGGTCCCGCCGCCGATCGGTGCGAACGGGTTTCCGATCCTCGCGCCGCCGCCGGCGGTCGCTTCGCCCCGTCGCCACTAGTCCGTGCCGCACTTGACGGGCGTGCTCGAGGCGGCGGCGGTCGTCGTCAGCGCCGTCTCCGGGATGATCACGGCCGCGCGCAAGCGCATGGACATCGTCGGGACGTACTGTCTCGCCGTCGTGACCGCGCTCGGCGGCGGAACGCTGCGCGATCTCCTGATCGACCGCCGGCCTTTCTTCTGGGTCAGCCACGAGGAGTACCTGCTCGTCATCGCCGTACTCTGCGTCGGATTCGTGTACAGCAGGGCGGTCTACGAGCGCGTCAGCCGCTGGCACGGCCAGGCGGTCTTCGTCGACGCGATGGGGCTGGCGCTCTTCACGCTGACGGGGACGGGCTTCGCGCTCAATCAGGGGATGCCGCCCTTCGTGGCGTCGCTGATCGGAGTCATCACCGGGACTTTCGGTGGCGTGCTCCGGGACGTGGTGTCGACCGAAATCCCCGTGGTGTTTCGGCCAGGCGAGCTCTACGCCGTTTCGTCGTTCGCGGGAGCGTGGGCCTTTTTGGGCTCGACCTGGCTCGGCGCCCCACCGCTGCCTGCCGCGGGAATCGGCTTCGTGACGATCGTGGCTTTGCGCATGGTCTCGGTCCGCTTCGGCGTCAGGGTGCCGGACCCGCTGTGGATCGAGAAGGAGCCGGGTCCCGACGCATAGTCGAGTTCAGGGCCGTATCAGCGCCTTGACGACCGCCAGCCGTTCCATGTCCGCCAGCGCTTCGCCCGCCTTCTCGAGCGGGTACTCGCGGGTGACCAGCTCGCGCCACCGGAAGCGGTCGTTGTGCCGCGCCATCAACGCGAGCGAGCGGTGGAGGTGCGAGAACTCGTAGCCCCAGCAGCCGAGCACGGTCGCGTGCTTGCGGTTGATCTGGCGGTGCGGGTTGACCGTGGCGTCCCCCGAGTCGGTGTACTGGCCGACGACGACGTAGCGGCCGCCGTCGCGGAGCATCTCGAGCCCCTCCGGGACGGCCTTCGGGTTGCCCGAGGCCTCGATCACGACGTCGGCGCCGCGGCCGCGCGTGCGGTCGCGGACCCAGGCGACTCGGTCGGCGACGGACGGGACCCGCGTGATGTCGAGCGTGTCCTCCGCGCCGAGCCGCCGCGCGGCCGCGAGACGGGCCTCCGGCGCGCCGACGACGTAGACCGCGAGCGCTCCCGAGAGCTGCGCGAAGATCGCGGCGTTCAATCCGACGGGTCCGCTTCCCTGGATAACCACGGTGTCGCCCATCGCGATGCCCGCGCGCTCGACGGCGTGGAAGCCCGTCGGCAGGCCGCACCCGCCGCCGAGGAAATCCTCGACGCCGATCCCCTCCGGCAGAGCGGCACGAGCCTGACGCCGGGGAGGATCTCGATCCGCTCCGACCATCCGCCGAGCAGTCCGTCCGCGGCCGCCGCGGTGATGCCGTAGACCTTGCGGTGCGGGCAGCGCGTCGCGGCGCGCGCGACGAGGCAGTGCCAGCAAGCGCCGCAGGTGCCGTAGACGTCGTAGAACGTGACGAGCGTTCCCGGCGCGATCGGCCGGCCCTCGACGTCGGAGAGCGGCCCGTTCGCTTCGAGGACGCGGCCGACGCTCACGTGGCCCGGGATGATCGGGTAGGGCACGCCCGAGAGCCTGCCGTGATGGAGGTGGACGTCGGTGCCGCAGACCTCGCTCGCCGACGGTCTCGAGGATCGCGCCGCCGGGGCGCGGACGCGGCGCGGGCAGCCGCCGCGTCTCGAGCGGGCGGCCGGGGCCGGTCATGAATACGGCGCTGACGGCCTCCATGGGCATCGAGGGAGTATGCCCCACGGCGGATCGATGCGAACCCGGGCCGTCGTTCACAGCGGAGCGCGGGGTCAGGCCTTGATTCTGTACTCCGCGGCGTTCCCGTCGCTCGAGGCTCCCCGCCTCAGGTTCTGACTCCCAAGTACAGAATCAAGGCCTGACCCCATCGGGCGGCGGTTCTAGTTCCCCGCCGGCGGGTAGACGCGGGGGTACTTCTCCAGCATCCCCTCGTCCTTCATCGCCTTCTCGATCGCGTCGATGTCCCAGGGAGCGTCGTTGGACACGACCTCGGCGCCGGTCGCGGTGATGAAGACCATGTCCTCGAGCCGTACGTAGATCTTCTCGTCGGGCACGGTCAGCGCCGGCTCGATCGTGAAGACCATGCCGGCCTTCAACGGCCCTTCGTGCGAGCCGACGTCGTGCGTCGCCATCCCGACCCAGTGGCCGATGTACGGGTACTCGCTCTCGCCGCTCTTCTTGTAGCTCGCGACGAAGTCCTCGGCGGCCTTGCGGTGGGAGGGCTTCGTGAACTTCGCCGCGGCGAGGATCGGGTCCATCGCGGCGCCGGCCTGGCGGATGACCTCCGCGCCGGTCTTTCCCGGGCCGAGCGCCTTCAGGATCTCGCGGTAGCACGCGAGGTAGAACCCGTAGAGCTCGCGCTGCCACTGCGAGAACTTTCCGTTGACCGGGAACATCCGCGTGACGTCGGCCATGTAGTAGCCGTAGTCGGGCGCGTAGTCCATGAGGAGGAAGTCGCCGTCCTCCATCTTGCGCTTGCCGGCGTTGTAGTGCGGCCAGTACGCGTTGCGGCCGCTCCCGATGAGCGAGTAGTACGCGTCGCCCTGCGCGCCGTTGCGGTAGAAGACGAACTTGGCCATGGCGTCGAGCTCCCGCTCGTACTGGCCCGGCCGTGTCGAGCGCATGCCCTCGAGGATCGCGAGCCCCGCGAGTTTCGTGGCCTTGCGGATCACGGCGAGCTCGCGCTCGCTCTTGATCAGGCGCAGCGCGTCGAGGGTGGGCGAGAGGTCCTTGATCTCGAAGAAGGGGAAGCGCTCGCGGACGAGGCGCGCGAAGTTCCCCTCGCGCGACGGCCGTCCGTCGAAGGGATCGGTGGCCGCGTCGGCCACGAACCGCAGCGCGAGGTCCCGGCTCATCGAGCCGCCCTCGGCCGGCGCGAGCGGCGTGTAGAGGACGCGCAGGCCCTGCCGGGCGTAGCGGTTCTCGAGCTGCTCGGCCAGGACGTCGGTCGAGGCCACGGCGTCGACACCCGTGAGCTTCTTGACCTCCTCGGCGTCCTCGGCCGAGAGCACCTTCCCCTCGCCCTTCTCGCGTCCCTCGTTGCGGTTCGGGAGGTAGAGCGTCGCCTTCTTCGTCTTCCCGTCCATCACGAGGTAGGCGTGGGGCACCTCGACGCCGCAGACGTAGTAGAGCTCGTTCGACTGCCGGAAGCGCGTGTAGCTCGGCGGGGACGGCGCGCCCTGGACGACGGCGAAGGCGTCGGTGCCGATCGCCTCGTAGATCTTCGCGCGCCGCGCGGCGAACTCCTCGGGCGGGAAGTCGGTCGTGAAGAGCGGGTAGCCCTCCTGGGCGAGGAGCGGGAGGGCGAGAGTCAGGATCGACGCGGCAACGTAGAGCGGGCGGCGAAACGCCATGAGGGCTCCTCCTAATCTTCCAGGCGCGCTCCCGAAAACATCGGCCGGCCGGCGAGCGCGATGCGGAAACCATATACCGCGAGCGCGGCGAGAAGGAGCAGGACGAAGAGCGACGTCCCCGCGTACCAGGCGGAGGAGTCGGTCGTCAGCGGGAACTGCAGGCAGTGACCGAAGAGATTGCCGAAGACCAGAGCGAGCAGGCCGAAACGCAGGAAGACGAAGATCTCGACGGCGGCCACGACGAGGACGAAAGCCCCCGAAATGGGGCCACCGTCGAGAAACGAAGGCACGGCCCAGATCAGCACGAAGGCGGCGGCCGCGAGCCACTCCTTCCTGAGAACCGCGCGCAGGAGGAAAAAGAGCATCGCGGTGGCGAGCGCGAAGAACATGGCGATCGCGGGGTTGCAGAAGTGACTCGCCACGGCTCGCGGTCCACGCAGCGTCGTATCCCACGGGAAGGGAGGGATCGGCGGCGTCGCCTCGAAGGCCCGGAGCGCGAGCTCGCGCAGCTCCCGGGAGATGGCCGCGAAGACGCCGAGCAGGGCGCCCGCCAGGAGGACGCGTCCGACCAGGGGGTCGGAGAAACGGCCCGAGAGCAGACGCGTCCAGGCGATCAGCGAGTCCGGCCAGCGGCGGCGGATGAGCGGCTCGAGAGCGACGTACATCAGCCAACTCACGGCGGCCAGCAGCAGGAAGACGCTCGCGCCAAGGACGAGCAGGGCGAGCTCCGAATCGCCCGCGACGTGGCTCGTCAGGAGCGCCCAACCGAGCATCGAGCCAACGAACGTGAGGACGGCCAGGCGCATCGCCCCGCGACGGTCGCTGCGGCCAAGACGCAGGTTCCGCCTCGCGATCAGCGCTCCGCCGACGACCAGTATGCCGAGAAACAGGAGGTCGAAATCCCGGCCGATCCCCGTCAGCTCGGCCGGGCGAGTCGTCAGCGGCGGACGGCTCCAGGGGCCGGCGAGCTCGAAGAAGACGGGCCGCCCGCCGACGGCCGCCGCCTCGACGCGCAGCGGCCGGTCGGGTCGTTCGGGCCTGGTTTCGGCCCACGACATCCGGGTATCCGCGTACGAGGGAGGAAGCCACTGCGGCTTCTCCGGCGAGAAGGCCGCGGCGTCGAGCCCGGCCTCGGAGAAGAGAATCGACCAATCGGGCGCGCCGGACGACGCCTGCGGCTCGGAAGACGGGACCGCCTCGAAGCGAATCAGGCGGCCCAACGGGTCGAGCTCGACGCCGACCATTCCGCTCGTGGTTTGCGGCGGATCGCTTTCGGTCAGTTGTGTCGCCCCGAAGTCCTCCCCGCGGAAGCGCTCGGGGATGAGCTGGCCGGGGCTCTGCCGGTACCAGAAGTAGATCGCCGCCGGGCGCCCGTCTTCCATGTCCTCCCAGCGGTTCTTCGACTTGTCGTGGTCCTCGACCCAGCGCCGGTACTCGCCGTTTCCGGAAAAACCCCACGCCGTGCCGACGGGCTTCTCGGTGTAACCGAGCCTCCGGATGATCTCCTTCGACCGTTCGGCGAGGGCTTCGGGCGGCTTCTCGAGCGGTACGTGTCCGTGGCGGTAAGCGCGCGGCGAGAGCTAGGCGGCGAGCGCCAGTCCCGCGAGGATCAGGACCAGGCAGGCCCACGCGGCCGCGGGCTTCATGCCCTTCGTCGCCGCCCGCCGCGGCGACCATCTCGGGCGAGGGCGTCTCGCCGGCGGCGATCGCGGCGGCGAGTGGATCGCCTCCGGGCAGCGCCGCGGCGACGGCGGCGACGGAGCGCGGCCGCGCCTTCGGGTCCTTCTCGAGGCAGCGCAGGATGACGCGCTCGACGACCGGATCGAAGCCCGGCGTCACCGTCGAGGGCGAGGTGGGTTGCTCCTCGGCGTGCTTGCGCCGCCACTCGGCGAGCGTCGCCGCCTCGAACGCCTTCCGTCCGGTGAAGAGCTCGTAGAGGACGAGGCCGAGCGCGTAGATGTCGCTCTGGACCGACGCGCCCTTGCCCGCGAGCTGCTCGGGCGCCATGTAGGCGGGCGTGCCCGAGACCTCCGCGCCGCCCTTGTCGTCGTCGACGCCGACGGCGAGCCCGAAGTCCGTGATCTTCGCGCGGCCGCGTCCGTCGATCATGACGTTGCCGGGCTTCAGGTCGCGGTGGAGCACGCCCTTGTCGTGCGCCGCGGAGAGACCCGCGCAGAGCTCGCGCGCGATCTCGATCGCCTTGTCCTGCGGGAAGCCGTCCGATGCGCCGCAGCAGCGAAGCCAGGTCCTCGCCGTCGACGTACTCCATCGAGAGGAAGTGCCGTCCCTCGATCTCGCCGACGTCGTAGACGCGGCAGACGTTCGGATGCGAGACGCCGCGCGCGTGGCGCACCTCGGCGTAGAAGCGCTCGATGAAGGCCGGCTCCGACGCGAGCTTCTCCGGCAGGAACTTCAGCGCGACCGGCTGGCCGAGCTTCAGGTCGTCGGCGCGGTAGACCTCGCCCATGCCGCCGTGGCCGACGAGGCCGATGATGCGGTATCGCTCGGCGAGGATCGTTCCCGGAGAAAAGCCGCCCCCGTCGAGCGCGGGCGAAGAGGCGAGGCGGCCGACCGGACTGTCCGACGCTGCCCCGCCGCGCGCGCCGCTTCCGCAACCGACGGCGTCGCCAGACCCGTGGGCAGCTGGGACTGGGATCCCGCGGGCGCGCCGCAGGCCGGACAGAAGCGACTCGCTTCCGGCAGCTCGGCCGAGCACGAGGAGCAGCGCATGTGTGAGCCTTGAATTCCGGAGCGGATGCTACTTCAGATGCTCACCACGCCAGGATGAACTGGGCCTGGACGACCGCGTACGGGCCGGCGTCGGGGTTGAAGACCGGGTTCCAGACGAGCTGGAAGTCGGGCTCGAAACGGGACAACGGCGAAAGCTGGAGCGTGTAGAAGGTCTCGAAGACGTACTCGTTGCGGTGGTACACGGTCTGCGTCGTCGCCGCAGGCTGGCTCCAGACGAAGCCGACGCCAACGACGTCGTTCGTCAGGTCCTGGAGGACGTCGAACCCCTGGAAGGGCCCCTTCATGACCAGGCCGGTGCCGACCTGGGTCGAGGCCGCGGCGGACACCTGCGACCCCCCGACGCCGAAGCGGCCGAACACGGCGAAGGGCGATTTGTGGCCGAGCTCCTGCTGGAAGTTGAAGCCCACCCCGCCCTGGGTCGGTCCGCCGGCGCGTGCGAGAAAAGGCTGGATGCGGTAGACGCCGGCACCGAGGCCGAGAAAGTCCTCGGGCGCGAAGCCGATCTCCGACACGATGGACCAGTCGTCCCAGCTGAAGTTGCTCCAGGGAGTCTGTCCGGCGGTGGCGTTGCCGGCCTCGGCGCCGAGAATCGCGTACCACTCCTCGGCCGGCTGCCACTGCAGGTTCACGCCGAAGTTGAACTCGGGCAGCGGCACTACCATGCTGTTGACGAGGGCGGAATTCAGGAACTGACCGCGCCCGGTGTTCGCGTAGGTGTTGGTGTCGAGGTAGTTGCTCTGGTCGACCACACCGGCGAGAGCGACGATCCGGCCATTCGCAAAGGACTGCTGCCACGCGAGCTCCGGCACGCGGATGCCGTTGCGTATCGACAGGACGCCGGTCGGACTGGTGAGAGACCCGATGTTGCCCTGGGCGCTCTGGTTCATGCCGGCGCCGCCGAGCCCTTCCTTGGCGTTCACCTCGGTGCTCAACCAGCCGGCGGTCCCGGAGGCGGGCGACTCGTAGACCGCCCACTTCGCCAGGAGCTTGAAGGAGTAGTAGCCCATGCTGGAGGAGCCCGACGGCGTGTCGGGAACGCCGGTATAGGTGAAGACCTGCGAGAGGCTGTAGCGCAGGCCGCGCGCGCCGAGCCAGTACTTCGCGCCCTGGACGAGGGGCTCCAGCGGGGCGACGTCGACCGCCGGGCCGGGCTGGATCGCCGTGTTGCCGAGCTCATCGAGTCCGCCGAGGTACGACGCGAGCGCGGGGGGCGTGGCGGGAAAGAGCGTGAAGGCGGTCTTGCGGCCGGAGTCTGTGCGGCGGATAAGCTCGGGCGGCAGCTTCGAGCCCGCCGGCACATCGGGCACCTGCTGTTCGATCGGGATGTGAGGCGGCGGCAGGAGGCTTCGCGGCAGCTGCGTCGCCGGCACGACGACCATGTGTCCGAAGCTGTCGATCAGGAGCAGATCGCCGAGGGCGGCCGGGGAGGAGGGCTCCTCGGCCCGGCGAGACGCGAGGCCAGAGCGAGCAGGAGAGCGGCGCGCCGGATCGTTCCGATCGCCGGTCTCTCTCTCGCGGTTCTCAGGCCGCGGCGGTGTCCGGAATGCGGTAACGCCCCAGGACGACCGTGACGTTGTCCTTGCCGCCCGCTTCGAGCGCGAGGTCGACGAGGCGCCGGCAGACGCCGGCCGCGGGCCCCGGGGCGGCGAGCTCGCGGGCGATCGCGTCGTCCGGCACCATCTCGGTCAGACCGTCCGAGCAGAGGAGCAGCTGATCGCCGTCGGAGAGGGTCGAGCGCTTGAGCTCCACCTGCACGAACGCGCCGCGCGTCGCCAGAGCGCTCGTCAGCACGTGGCGATAGGGGCTCGTCGCCACCTCCTCCTGGCGGATCGCGCCGGAATCGGCGAGCGACTGGGCCATCGTCTGGTCGCGCGTCAGCCGCTCGAGCCGGCCGTCCCGCCGCAGCACGTACGCGCGCGAGTCGCCGACGTGCGCCGTCAGGAGGTCCGGCCCGAGGCTGCAGGCGACGGTCATCGTCGTCCCCATGCCGCGCAGGGCCGGGTCGGCCTTCGTGCGCTCCACGAGAACCTCCCGGACCTTCTGAAAGCGGCGCTCCATGCGCTGGAGGATCTCGCGCGAGCGGGCCTCGTCCAGGCGCATGATCCAGTCGGGCGTCTCGATGGCGAGGTCCACGAGGGCATGCACCGCCGTGCGGCTGGCGATCTCGCCTGCGGCCGCGCCGCCGACGCCGTCCGCGACGAGCAGGCCGTAGGCGGTCTCGGAATACTTCCGCGGGATCTCGCCTTCGGGCAGGTTCGTCAGCAGCGTGCGCATCGAGCGGTCGAATCGCGCCGCGAAGAAGTGATCCTCGTTGTTGCGCCGGACCCGGCCCGGATCGGACAACGCCGCGAGGTCGACTTCCACGAGCGAGGACGCCCCCGCGAGCTGCGCCCAACCCGGCTCCTGCCACGCCGGCAGCTCGGCCGTGTCGTCCGGATCCTCGGTCATGGGGCGGTCGCCTCCTGAAACCCCGATGCTATCGCAGGGGCGGAAGCTCGCAGCAGTCCGTGGGCTCGACGAGCATCCCGTCGCCCTGGACCGTGGTCGTCTCCGCGTGGAGGCACCGGGGGCCGCAGAGGCCGTGCTCCTGGAGGATGCCGTTGCGCCCGCAGCACGGGCACCGGACGATCGTGCCCTCGTCGGGAATGGTCCGGCCCTCGGGCAGCGCCGTGAAGATCTCGATCGTCATCATGATTCCCTCCGTGCCGGCGTCTCGTCCTCGGGACGCCAGCTCTGCAGCACTCGCATGTACTGGACCCGCTCGAGGGCGGCCGGGCTCGCGCCGCGGCCGGCGCTCATGCTCCCCTGCATCTGCCGGAGCGATTCGTAGCCATGCTCCTCGAGCCACCGGCCGAGCTCCGCGCGGATGCGGGAGAGCGCCTCGGGTCCCCGGCGTAGCAAGACCGAGACCAGCTGGACGGCGTGGGCCCCGGCCATGACCGCCTTGACGGCGTCGACGGCCGTGTGGACGCCACCCGTGACGGCGAGCGAGAGGTCGACCTGACCCGAGAGGATCGAGAGCCACCGCAGCCGCAGGAGAAGCTCGGTCGGGCTCGAGAGGCGCGCGCGCGGCACGACCTCGAGATTCTCGACGTCGAAGTCCGGCTGGTAGAAGCGGTTGAAGATCACGAGGCCGTCGGCCCGGGCGAGCTCGAGCCGCCGCGCGAGGCTCGACAGCGAGGTGTAGAAGGGCGAGAGTTTCACGGCGAGCGGCAGGCTGACCGCCTCGCGCACCGTCGTGACGACGTCGAGGACGCGGCGCTCGACGTCCTCGCTCGACTCGCGCGGATCGGTGGGCAGGTCGTAGATGTTGAGCTCGAGCGCGTCGGCCCCTCCCTGGGCGATCAGGCGCCCGTACTCGATCCAGTTGTCGGGCGTCGTCCCGTTGAGCGACGCGATCACGGGGATCGCGACGGCCGCCTTGATGCGCTGGAGCTGCTCGAGGTACTCGTGCGTGCCGAGAGAGAAGATCGAGCGGCTCGGGCAGGTACGAAAGCGCTTCGGCGTAGGACTCGCTCGGCGCCTCGTGCGCATGGTAGGTCGCCATCTCGTCGCCGACGATCTGCTCCTCGAAGAGCGAGCGCATGACGATCGCGGCCGCTCCCGCGTCCTCGAGGCGCCGGACCGTGTCGAGGTCGTCGGCCAGGGGCGAGGAGCCGGGCATGAGCGGGTGCGGCAGGTGCAGGCCGAGATAGGTCGTCGAAAGGTCCATGGTCACTTGACCTCCTGCAGCGGCGCCGCCGCCGCGCGCTCCGGCGCCGCGAAGGGCTTCCACTCCGACAGGTGCTTGTAGAACAGGAGGCGGCGGGACGCGTCTGCGCCGGCCTCCGCCGCGAGGAGCTTCCAGCGCGCGGGATCCGCGGCCTCGACCATCCGGAAGCGGCTCTCGTTCAGCATGAACCGCTCGGGCGGCACCTTCGCCGCGCCCGAGTCGAGCTGCAGCGGTGCGAGGCCCTGCGCGAGCCGCCGGGGATCGAAGCGGTAGAGCGGCCACAGGCCCGAGTCGACGACGAGCTTCTGCTGCTCGCAGCCCTGGGCCATGTCGTAGCCGTGGGCGATGCAGTGGCTGTAGGCGATCACGAGCGACGGCCCCGGGTGCGCCTCGGCCTCCTGGATCGCCTTCAGGGTCTGGGAGTCCTTCGCGCCCATCGCGACCCGCGCGACGTAGACGTGCCCGTAGGTCATCGCCATGAGGCCGAGGTCCTTCTTGCCGGTCGACTTGCCGCGGACGGCGAACTTGGCAGCCGCGCCGAGGGGAGTGGCCTTGGACTGCTGCCCGCCGGTGTTGGAGTAGACCTCCGTGTCGAGGACGAGCACGTTGACGTCGTAGGGCAGCGACAGCACGTGGTCGAGGCCGCCGAACCCGATGTCGTAGGCCCAGCCGTCGCCGCCGACGATCCAGACGCTCTTGCGGACGAGGTCGTCGGCCGCGTCGGCGAGCTGCCGGGCCTCCGGCGCGCGCGCCTTGGAGAGGCGCGCCTTGAGCGTCGCGATGCGCGCGCGCTGCTCGCGGATGCCGGCGTCGTTCTTCTGCTCGGCCTCGAGGATCTCCCGGGAGAGCTCGCCCCCGGCGAACGCGGCCCCGGCCTCGAGGAGGCGCCGCGCCCTCGCCTCGCGGCTGTCGAGCGCGAGGCGCATGCCGAGGCCGAACTCCGCGTTGTCCTCGAAGAGCGAGTTCGACCAGGCGGGCCCCCGCCCGTCCCGATCGACGGTCCACGGCGTCGTCGGCAGGTTGCCGCCGTAGATCGACGTGCAGCCGGTGGCGTTGGCGACGAGCGCGCGGTCGCCGAAGAGCTGCGAGACGAGCTTGATGTAGGGCGTCTCGCCGCAACCCGCGCACGCGCCCGAGTACTCGAAGAGCGGTCGGGCGAACTGCGAGCCCTTGATGTCCATCTGCCGCAGCCGCGAGAGGTCGGGGTCCGGCAGATCGAGGAAGAAGGCGTAGTTGTCTCGCTCGGCGTCCCGGAGCGGCGCCTGCGGCGCCATGCCGATCGCCTTCCGGCTGGGATTCGCCTTGTCCTTGGCGGGACAGAACGCCACGCAGAGCGAGCAGCCCGTGCAGTCCTCGGGAGCGACCTGGATCGTGTAGCGGAACCCCTCGTAGTCCGCGGCGCGGAAGGCGTCGGACTTGAACGTCGCCGGGGCCTTCGCGCCGAGGGCCGGCTCGAAGACCTTGGCCCGGATCGCGGCGTGGGGGCAGATCAGGGCGCACTTGTTGCACTGGATGCAGAGCGAGGGCTCCCAGACCGGGATCTCGGTCGCGATGTTGCGCTTCTCCCATTGGGCCGTCGCGGTCGGCCACGTGCCGTCGACCGGGAAGGCGGAGACCGGGAGGCGGTCGCCGTGGCCGGCGATGATCGTGGCCGTCACGCGCTGGACGAACTCGGGCGCCGCCGCGGGCACGGCCGGCGGGCGACCCTGCGCGGAGGTCGCCGCCTCCGGAACGCGGACCTCGAAGAGGCCGTCGAGCGCGCGGTCGACCGCCGCGAAGTTGCGCTTGAGGACCTCGGGACCCTTCTTCGCGTAGGTCTCCTCGATCGACTTCTTGATCTTCGCGATCGCGGCCTCGCGGGGCAGCGTCCCGGACAGCGCGAAGTAGCAGGTCTGCATGATGGTGTTGATCCGGCCCTTCAGTCCGGCCTCGCGCGCGATGCGGAACGCATCGACCGCGAAGAGGCGCACGCGCCGGGCGATCGCCTCCTCCTGGACCTCCCGCGGGAGGCGGTCCCAGAGCTCCGCCGGGCCGTAGGGCGCGTTGACGAGCACCGTCGCGCCCGGGCCGGCGAGGCCGAGGACGTCCTGGCGGAGAAGCAGCTCGAACTGGTGGCAGGCGACGAAGCTCGCGCGGCGCACGAGGTACGCCGAGCGGATCGGGCGCGGCGAGACCCGCAGGTGCGAGACGGTCACGGCGCCCGACTTCTTGGAGTCGTAGACGAAGTAGGCCTGGACCGAGGCGTCGGTCTCCTCCCCCAGAATCTTCACGGAGTTCCGGTTGGCGCCCACGGTGCCGTCGGAGCCGAGGCCGAAGAAGACCGCGCGCGCGACGTCGTCCGGCTCGATGTCGAGCTCGGCATCCCAGGGCAGCGACGTGTGCGTGACGTCGTCGACGATCCCGACGGTGAAGTGATTGCGGGGCTCGGGCCGGGCGAGGTTGTCGAAGACGCCGACGACCATCGCGGGCGTGAACTCCTTGGAGGAGAGCCCGTACCGTCCGCCGACGACGCGCGCGCGGAGAACGCCCTTGTCCGCCTCGGAGAGCGCCGTGACGACGTCCTGGTAGAGGGGCTCTCCGACGGAGCCCGGCTCCTTGGTCCGGTCGAGCACCGCGATCGCGCGGACCGTTTTCGGGAGCGCCGCGGCGAACCGCTCCACGTCGAAGGGCCGGAAGAGCCGGACCTTCAGGACGCCGACCTTCTCGCCGCGCGCGACGAGCCAGTCGACGGTCTCGTGCGCCGTCTCGGCCCCCGACCCCATCAGGACGACGACGCGCTCGGCTTCGGGATGGCCCGCGTAGTCGAAGAGGGAGTAGGAGCGCCCGGTCCGCTCGGCGAACCGGTGCATCGTGGCCTGGACGATGTCCGGGCACGCGAGGGTGAACCGGTTGGCGGCCTCGCGCGCCTGGAAGAAGGTGTCCGGGTTCTGGGCCGTGCCGCGCAGCACCGGCCGGTCGGGCGTCAGCCCCCGGCTGCGATGCATCGCGACGCCCTCGGCGTCGATCAGGGCGAACAGGTCCTCGTCCGGCAGCGGGTCGATCTTGGCGATCTCGTGCGACGTGCGGAACCCGTCGAAGAAGTGGAGGAACGGGATGCGCGAGGCGAGCGAGGCGGCGTGAGCGATGGCCGCGAAGTCCTGGGCCTCCTGGACCGAGCCCGCGCCGAGCATCGCGAATCCGGTCTGCCGGCAGGCCATGACGTCGGAGTGATCGCCGAAGATCGAGAGGGCGTGGGTCGCCACCGTGCGCGCGGCCACGTGCATCGTGAAGGCCGTCAGCTCGCCGGCGATCTTGTACATGTTCGGGATCATCAGCAGCAGGCCCTGCGACGCCGTGAACGTCGTGGCGAGCGCCCCGGCCTGAAGCGCCCCGTGGACGGCGCCGGCCGCGCCCGCCTCGGACTGCATCTCGATGACCCGGGGAACCTGTCCCCAGAGGTTCGGCCGGCCTTTGGCGGACCAGGCGTCGGCGAGCTCGCCCATCCCGGAGGAGGGCGTGATCGGGTAGATGGCGATGACCTCGCTCGCCCGGTGGGCGACGGACGCGACGGCCTCATTGGCATCGAGAACGACGCGCGCGGCGGGGGATCCCATGCCTCCCAACGTATCGGGCGGGGTCCGGGGCGAGATGATGCTTTTGCATCAATTCCCTGCGCGCCGGGGGCGCGGCTTGCGAGCGGCGGCCCAGCAGACCGGCGTGTCGAGCCTTTCTACTGGAGGCGCGCGAGCGCCTTCTCGGTCGAGGTCAGCAACGCGCCCGCGCCGACGGGCGCGCCTGTCGCCTGCGTCATCCAGATGTCCGGCGCGATGTTGCCGGCCTTCGACATCCGCTCGAACTCGCTGCCGAGATTGCCGGCCTTCTGGATCTGCTGCTCGATCTGGAAGGCGATCAGGTGCCCCATGGGGTAATCCGGCAGGTAGAGGAAGGAGTGGATCATGTGGGAGTAGATGCCGAGCGTGAACACCACGTCCTTCTTCTTGAAGACCGGGGCGTAGTACTGGTTCCAGAGGTCCCGGCAGATCTGGAGCGTCGCGGCCTTCAGTTCCGCGGGCTTGGCGTCGGGGTGCTCGTACATCCAGTGCCAGACAGCCATGTCGACGAGGGCCACGCCGGCGATCTCGTAGGTCGCCCAGAAGTCGTTCAGGGTCTTCAGCGCCTCGCTCTTCGGGTCGGGCTTCGCCAGGCCGAGGAGCTCGAGGTCGTGCGCCTGGAACACGAAGGCGAGGGCCTCGGTGAACGCGGTGTTGGGAACGCCCGACAGGAGCGTCGAGTCGATGTCGTTCAACGAGAACGTCTGCTCGACGTTGTGGCCGAGCTCGTGGACGGCGATGTTGTACCCCTTGTAGTTCATCCCCTCCTTCTCGACGCGCGTGCGCAGGTGCGACTTGTCGGCGCGGCGCTGGGCGCCGAGGGCATGCCCCGATCCGCGCGCCGGATCGACGACGATGTGCGACGCGACGTAGCGCGCGCGGTCCTCCGAGAATCCGAGGTGGACGAGGATGGCGGGGATGTCGTCCTGGAAGGCCTCGGCATTGGGGTACTTCTTGCGGACGACCGCATCGAGCTCTTCCTCGGTGTACTTGCCGCGCGGGCGGAAACCGCTGTACCAGACGTCGAAGGGCTCGAGCGGCCGGCCGAGGCGGGCCTCGATGATCGCGGCGACCTTCGGGACGAGGGGCGAGGAGAGGACCTCCACGAGCATCGCCCGGACGCGCTCCTCGGGGAGCTGGCGATCCTCGTCGAAGCGGCGCGCGATCAGCGTCGGCGCCGTCGGCGAAAATGGGTCGGCCTTGCGGGCCGCCTGGAAGGTCCTCAGGAGCATCGCGTAACGCGTATCCGGCTCCGGCGCGTTGGTCGCCTTCATGTCCGGGGAGGCGGCCCGGTCGGAGTCGCGCTCGAGCGATACCTTGACGGCGTTGGTCGCCGGGTCCCAGTCGACGTAGGGGTTGTCGACGACGGCCGCGGGGATCGTCTGCGTGACGATGCGGTCCATGACCTGCGCGATCAGGCGCTGCTTGGCGAGGCCGTTGCGGCCGTCCGAGTAGTCGGCCTTGATCTGGTCCCGCAGGTTCCAGTGCGAGAGCAGGCGCATCTTCGGCGGGAAGAGGCGCGTCCCCTTCACGTCGACGAGATGGTGCGTCCAGATGTTGTACTGCGCGATGTACCGGTCGGCCTCGGCGGCGGCCTCGGTGATCGCGAGGTTGACCGAGGCGGGCACGCGCTTGGAGAAGCGCTCGGCCAGGCGGGCCTCCGCCCACTGCCGGCGGGTCCACGCGGGCCCCTGGTCGAGGCGCTCCTTCAGCGTCGTGATCGGGAAGTTCAGGAGCACCGCGAAGGCGAGCCGGTTCCGAAACGAGTCGTCGACGAAGTGCGCCGAGGGGTCGTAGCCGGCGAGGACTTCGTCGAACGGATAGATCTCGCCCAGGTCGAGGTCCGCCTGCCACTTGAAGTCGCGCGAGATCTCGTTCATGTGCCCGTCGAGGGACTCGAGCGACCGCTCCATGCGGGAGAAAAGGGCGTTGCGGACGACGGAGTCGGAGGCGAAATACGTGACGACGAGCTCCTCGAAGGCCTTCTCGTCCCCGTCCTCCGGCCGCCAGAAGCTGGCGGCCTGCTGGATCCCCATCTGGATGCGCGGCCGTTCGGATTGCCCGTATTTGGTGGCCAGCTCGTTTTCGAGGCGCGCCATCGTCTGCTTCATGGCTTCGGTCTGACCTCCCTGCGGGACGGCCCCGGCGAGCGTGCCCGCGAGAACGGCGGCGGCGATCAGCGACATGCGGCCCCTCCGGCCGGGGAGTCTACCCCGCGGTCAGGTCTCGATTCTGTACTCCGAGGAGTCGCCGAGAAGTGAGATTTCGAGGCCTGACCCCGAAACTTTTCGCGTCGCGATCCGGATAAAACGCGGTCGGAGTGTGTCCGAAGGAGGGCGCCCATGCTGGAGTCGCGCGTTTCGGTCCGGGTTCGGCTCGCCGCCGCCTTCCTCCTCCTCTCCGGTCCCGCCTTCGGCGCCCCGGAGCCCGAGCCCCCGAAACTGCGCCTTCCCGCCGGCGCGGTCCCGACGGGCTACCGGGTCGCGCTCACGATCGACCCCGCCAGGACGACCTTCCGGGGGGCGGCCGACATCGGCGTGAGGCTCTCGGCGCCGACCGAGCTCCTCTGGCTGAACGCCACGGAGCTCGAGGTCCAGAAGGCGTCGGCGACGGCCGGCGGGTCTCCCGTCGCCGTGCGCGTGGTCCCGGGCGGGAGCGACTTTCTCGGCTTCGCCTTCGAGAAGCCCGTTGCCGCGGGCGAGCTCGACCTCCACGTCGAGTACACGGGCTCGATCGCCGAGACTTCGACGCAGGGAGTCTTTCGCCAGAAGGACGGCGACGCCTGGTACGTCTACACGCAGCTCGAGACGACCGACGGCCGGCGCGCGTTTCCCTGCTTCGACGAGCCCTCGTACAAGTCGCCCTGGGAGCTGACGCTGACGATCCCCGCCGGCTCGAACGCCCTGTCGAACACGCCGATCGTTTCCGAAACGCCCGCGCCGGGCGGCGGCCGCGTCGTGCGCTTCGCGAAGACCGACCCTCTGCCGGCCTACCTGATCGCCTTCGGCGTGGGTCCCTTCGACTACGTCGACGCGGGCCGGGCCGGGATGAAGAAGACGCCCATTCGCATCGTCGTCCCGAAGGGCAAGTCGTCGCGCGCGCGTTACGCCGCGGAGACGACGGGGCCGCTGCTCGAGCGGCTCGAGGCCTACTTCGGCATGCCCTTTCCGTTCGCCAAGCTCGACCAGCTCGTCATCCCCCAGGCCGTGACGTTCAGCGCCATGGAGAACGCCGGGCTCGTCACGTGGGCCGAGTCGGTGCTGCTGGCCCCGCCGCAGGAGGAGACGATCCGGTGGCGCCGCCTCCAGGCCTCGATCAACGCCCACGAGATGGCGCACCAGTGGTTCGGCGACTACGTGACGCTCGCCTGGTGGGACGACGTGTGGCTGAACGAGTCTTTCGCGACGTGGATGGCGGACCGAACGATCCAGGAGTGGCAGCCCGGCTGGGGGGTCGCGACCGACCGCATCGTCGACCGCTCGAACGTCATGGGCGACGACACGCTCGTCTCGGCGCGCAAGATCCGCCAGGAGATCGCGTCGGCCGACGACATCTACAACGCGTTCGACAGCATCTCGTACCAGAAGGGCGGCGCCGTCATCTCGATGTTCGAGTCGTGGATCGGCGCCGACAAGTTCCGCGCGGGCGTGCGCCGGTACATGAACGCCCATCCCTACGGCACCGCCACGTCGAAGGACTTTCTCGAGGCGATCGAGGCGGAGAGCCGCCCGGGAGTCGCGGCCGCGTTCTCGACCTTCCTCGATCAGGCGGGCGTGCCGCTGCTCGAGGTCTCCCTCGACTGCGCGGGCGGCGGCGCGAAGCTTTCCCTCGCGCAGAGGCGGTTTCTCCCGGTGGGAACGACCGGCTCGGCGGCACAGGTCTGGGAAATCCCCGTGTGCGCGCGGGGCGGCCGGGGTGGCGAAGCCGAAAAGGGCTGCACGCTCCTGACCGGCGCATCGGGATCGATGGCCGCGCCGGCGCCGGCGGGCGGCTGCCCGGCCTGGGTGCTCGCCAACGACGGGGAGGTCGGCTACTACCGCGGCCTCTACGGCGGCGACCTTCTCGAAAAGCTCATGGCCGTCGCCGACGAGAAGCTCACGGTCCCGGAGCGCGTCGGGCTGCTCCGCGACCTCGACGCACTCGCCATGGGCGGCGCCTTCCCGCTCGGCGACGCGCTCGCCCTCGCGCCGCGGTTCGCCGACGATCCGGACCGGCAGATCGTCCTCGCCGCGATGCGGATCTCCAGCGACCCGGGCGAGAAGGTGCTGCCCGAGAGCCTGCGCCCCGCCTACGCGCGCTACGTCTCGAAGACCTACGGCGCGCGCGCACGGGCCCTGGGCTTCGCGAGCAAGCCGGGCGACGACGAGGAGACGCGGCTCCTGCGTTCCACGCTCGTGCCGTTCGTCACGCAGGAAGGCGACGAGCGAGCTCTCCAGAAGGAGGCGCGGCGGCTGGCGCTGGCGTGGCTCGCGGATCGCTCCGCCCTCGAGGCCGAGATGGTCGGCGGCGTTCTCGAGAGCGCGGCCCGCCACGGCGACCGCGCGCTGTTCGACGCCTATCGCGCAGGCGTGAAGGCGGCGAAGGAACGGCGCGACCGCGTCCGCCTCTTCCGCGCCCTCGGCGCCTTCCAGGACCCCGCGATCCTCAAGGACGCGATGGCGTTCGCGCTCTCGGGCGACTTCGATTCGCGCGAGACCGGGAGCATCCTCTACACCTCGCTCGATACGCCGGCGGGCCGCGAGGCCACGTGGCAGTTCATGAAGGCCCACTACGACGCGCTGGTCGCGCGGATGCCGCGCGAGGCGACGGGGATTCTGCCGCTCTTCGGCAGCGGCTTCTGCGACGACGCCCACCGCAAGGACGTCGCCGAGTTCTTCGCCGGCCGGGCCGAGAAGCTGCCCGGCGGCTCTCGCAACCTCGCCCAGGTGCTCGAAGGGATGGAGCTCTGCATCGCTCTGCGCGGTGCGCAGGAGGGGAGCATGCGGGAGGAGCTGGCGAGGTACTAGCTTCGATCGCAGGGGCGGGCCTCGTCCCCGCCCTCCCGAGGCGGGCGGCCGCAAGGGCCGCCCCTACCACGAGGGTTACGCCTTGGCCGCCTTCGTCACCGACTTCAGCAGCGCCTCGAAATCCTTCTCCGCTTTCGCGATCGTCGCGGCGGGGCCGGTGCACTTGAAGAAGACCATCCCCTCCGGCGCTTCGACGATCGCGCCGAGGAGCCGCCAGCCGGCCTTCTTGCCCTGCGACTGCATCATCGGTCCGCCCGGCGCGAGGTAGGTGCCGGAGACGTCGATCGTGTGGACCTTGAGGCCGTTGACGGTGCGCTCGGCTTTCTTCGGCACGGACGGGGACTCGAACTGTCCGACCCAGCGCGAGAGGTTGTCGTCGACGGAGCCGCCCTGGCCCTGTCCGAAGAAGAAGACGCTGCATTCGCCCGCCTCCTGGGAGGCGGCGGCCGGGATCGCGTAGGTCGCCACGCGCATCGGCCGCTCCTTGGCGGCGGACCACGTCGCGGGGACCGTCCAGCGGAGGCCTCCGGCGGTTCCGTCGGCGGCCACGAGGACCGCGGCGGCCAGGAGGGGAGCGGCGGTCGAGGCGAGGCGTGTCGTGAGCTTGTTCATTCCGGCAGGATACTCAAAGAAACCGCCTCCGGCGTTGAATAGAATCCCGAGAGGAGGAGAACGCCATGCGCTCGACTGCCCGGGCTGTCCTCGCGGCCGTCGTTTCGGGCTTCGCCGCCGCCGTCCTGGCCCTGCCGGAAGCGCCCAGGCCCGGCCCCGAGCTGGCCCGGCTCGACTACTTCGTCGGCAAGTGGCATTCGACCGGATCGATGAAAGCCGGCCCCTGGGGGGCGGGCGGGGCGATGGCCGGCGACGACGACTGCCAGAAGATGCAGGGCGGGTTCTTCGTCGTGTGCCGCTCCGAGGGTTCCGGCCCGATGGGAGCGATCCACGGCCTCGGCGTCATGGGCTACGACGCGCAGAAGAAGGTCTACACCTGGAACGGCTTCAACAGCATGGGCGAGCACGAGAGCGCCGCGGGCACGATCGCGGGAAAGGTCTGGACTTACACGGGCGAGCAATCCATGGGCGGCCCGACCTTCCAGACGCGCTACACGATCACCGAGGGCACCCCGACCAGCTACGACTTCAGGGCGGAAACTTCACAGGACGGCAAGACGTGGACGGTCGTCATGGACGGCCGCGTCACGAAGAAGTAGGACGGGATTCAAAAGGAGGAGTCATGCGGAAGTTTGCGATCGGTGCTCTGAGCGTGGCGGTGATCGTTTCGGCTGGAATCGCGTCGGCCCAGCAGCCCACGGGCCCGCCCAAGCCCGGCCCCGAGACCAAGAAGCTCGAGCCCTTCGCCGGCAAGTGGAAGGGCGAGGCGGACATGAAGCCGGGACCGTGGGGCCCGGGCGGGAAGATGACGAGCGAGTCGGAGTGCTCGTGGTTCGACGGCGGCTTCCAGCTCGTCTGCCGCGAGAGCGGCGCGGGCGCCATGGGCAAGATGAAGAGCGAGGCCGTCCTGGGCTGGAGCGCCGAGGACAACGTCTACAAGTACATGGGCTTCGACAGCATGGGCATGATGGGCTCGGCAACGGGCACCAACTCCGGAAACACCTGGAACTGGAGCGGCGAGGACCGGATGGGCGGCAAGCTCATCAAGTCGAAGTACACCGTCGTGCTGACGTCGCCGACGACGCAGACGTTCAAATGGGAGACCTCCGAGGACGGGAAGACCTGGTCGACGATGGCCGAAGGCAAGTCGACGAAGAAGTAGAGCATCCGGGCATCGACGTTTTTCGTAGGGGCGGCCCTTGTGGCCGCCCCCTCCGTGTGAGGCGACGGGAGCGGGCGGGGACAAGCCCCGACCCTACGCGTGCGGGCTAGAATCCTCCCACCTTGATCCGCTGCCCGAAGTGCTCGTCCGAGGTCCCCGGCTCGGCGCGCTTCTGTCCGGCCTGCGGGGAATCGGTCTCTTCCGTCTCGCGGATGCCGACGAACCTCGCCTCTCCTTCCGTGGCGGAGGCGGCGAGGCGTCGCAGTCCGTCCTCGAAGGTCGGAAAGCTCGCGTCGTCCGACGCGATCGACTCCGGCGGCTTCACGCCGGGCGCGATCCTGTCGGAGCGCTACCGGATCATCGGGCTGCTCGGCCGCGGCGGGATGGGCGAGGTCTATCGCGCCGACGACCTGAAGCTCGGCCAGCCGGTCGCGCTGAAATTCCTGCCCCAGGCACCTCGCCTCGGACCGCGAGCGGCTCGAGCGCTTCTACGCGGAGGTCCGCATCGCGCGTCAGGTCTCGCACCCCAACGTCTGCCGCGTCTACGACGTCGGCGAATCGACGGTCAGCAGTACCTGTCGATGGAGTTCGTCGACGGGGAGGACCTGGCTTCGCTGTTGAAGCGGATCGGGAGGCTGCCCGCGGACAAGGCCCTCGAGATCGCGCGGGAGCTCTGCGCGGGCCTGGCCGCGGCGCACGACAAGGGCGTGCTGCACCGGGACCTGAAGCCCGCCAACGTCATGGTGGACGGGCGGGGTCGGGCGCGGATCACGGATTTCGGTCTTGCGATTGCGGCGGGCGACGTCGCCGAGGGTGAGGTCTCGGGCACCCCGGCCTACATGGCGCCGGAACAGCTCGCGGGCAAGGGCGCGTCGGTGCGAAGCGACCTCTACGCGCTCGGCCTCGTGATGTACGAGCTCTACACCGGACGCAAGGCGTTCGACGGCGCCACGCTCCAGGAGCTGACGAGCGCAAGCACAGCGGAGGATCCGCCGACATCGCCGTCGGCGATCTCGCCGGGCTTCGATCCGGCCGTCGAGCGGGTGATCCTGCGCTGTCTGGAGAAGGACCCGGCGGCGCGTCCGGCTTCGGCGGCGAAGGTCGCAGCGTCGCTCCCGGGAGGCGATCCGCTCGCCGCCGCCCTCGCGGCGGGGGAGACGCCCTCGCCCGAGATGGTCGCGGCGGCCGGAGAGAGGGGCGGCGTCCCGCCGTCCGTGGTCCGCCGGCTCCTCCTGGGCCTCGCCGCCGCGGTCGCGCTGTCGGTCCTCTTCACGCCGCGCGCGAAGGTCTCCGCGTTTGCCGGCGTCGAGAAGTCGCCGGAGGTCCTTCGCGAGCGCGCCCGGGAGATCCTCCAGAGCGCGGGGCTCGGAAAGCCCGACGACTGGGCGTGCTGGTTCCGCACGGACGCGGGCTTTCTGGCCTGGGCCGCCAGCCACGGGGGCTTCGGCGGCGATCTGTCGCGGGACGCCGTGGCGTTCGACTATCGCCAGAGTCCATCGCCGCTGGTTCCGTTACCGAACACGGGACCATTTCCGACTCCGCTGGTGGATTCACTCAACCCGGCGCCCGTCGAGCCGGGAATGGCCGAGGTCTGGACCGATCCCCGCGGGAGATTGATCCGGCTTTCGATCGTGCCGCCACAGGTGGGCGACCCCGCTGCCGCGCCCGCGGAGACGGACTGGGCCACGCTGTTTCGGCAAGCCGGCCTGGACATGAGTCGGTTCGCGCCGGTCGAGCCGCGCTGGTCGCCGCGCGCCTTCGCTACCACCCGGGCGGCCTGGGAGGGGCCGCACCCGGAGCGTCCGGGCGTGACGATGCGCGTCGAGGCCGCGTCCTATCACGGCCGGCCCGTGGGCTTCGAGTGGATCGGTCCGTGGACGAAGCCCTTGCAGGACTCCACATCGCCGCCTTCGCGCGTCGGCGACCTGGTGTTCCTGTCCCTTCTCCTCCTGTGCCTGATCGGAGGCGCCGTGCTCGGTCGCCACAACCTGCGCGCCGGCCGAGGCGACCGGCGCGGTGCGGCTCGCCTCGGCGTGGCCGTCTTCGTCCTTCAGCTCGCGGTTTGGGCCCTCGGCGGACATCACGTCGCGACGGCCGACGAGGGCTGGTTGCTGATCTCCGGTTTCACCAACGCCGCGGGAATGGGTCTCGGCTTCTGGCTCGTCTACCTGGCGCTCGAGCCCTTCGCGCGGCGCCGCTGGCCGCAGATGCTGATCTCCTGGACGCGGGCCCTTTCCGGGCGCTGGCGCGATCCGCTCGTGGCCCGGGACCTGTTGATCGGAGCGCTGGTCGGAACGACGTCGGGCCTGATCATGGGTCCTCTGCGCGTGCTGCTTCCGCTCCGGCTCGGCATCCCCGGCCCACCGCCGCATCCGTTCGCCGCGCCGGTGACCTTGAGAAGCGCGCTGGGGTGGCTGCTCGCGTACGGGGTCTACGCGACGTTCTGGGTCCTCGGAATCGTCCTTCTGCTGGTTCTGGCGCGCTGGATCGTTCGCCGGGGCTGGCTGGCCGGGCTCATCGTGACGCTCGTGTACACGGGAAACTATCTGGGGACTCCGTCGCCCTGGGTCACGCTGCCGCTCGCTGCGATCTCCGTGGGGATCCTCGTCGCGGTGACCGTGCGCTTCGGCGTCCTCGCCGCGATCGCGTCGGAAACCTGCCGATTCTTCCTGGGCTACGGGATTTACACCAGCGACTCGTCGAGTTGGGCCTTCTACGCCGGGATGATCCCCGTCGTCGGTGTGCTCGCGCTGGCCTTCTGGGCGACGCGGACCGCACTGGCGGGCCGGCCTCTCGTCGGGGGACCGGGTCTCGAGGAGAAACCCGCCGGCGCTTAGTCCTACCTCATCGCCTCCATGGGGGAGAGGCGAGACGCCCGGACGGCGGGATACATCCCGAAGGTGATCGCGAGCACGATGCAGGTGACCCAGGCGACGAGGAGGCCCATCGGGTTGACGACGAGGCCATAGGGGAAGTTCGCGGATAGGGCCTTGCAGACGACCGTCCCGAGGAACGTCCCGAAGGAGGCGCCGACGGCCGCGAGCACGCAGGCCTCGAGGAGGAACTGCACGAGGATCTCGCCGTCGGACGCGCCCATCGCCTTGCGCAGGCCGATCTCGTAGCGGCGGTCGGAGAAGGAGATGAGCATCACCGACAGAACACCGACGCCTCCGACGAGCAGCACCGTCGCGGCGAGGCTCGTCAGCACGACGCGCCACCCGAACATCTGCTCGAGGAAGTTGGCCCACGCCCGCGCCGACTCGGCCTCGAGATCGGTGATCTCGATGTCCTCGATCCCGTGGTGGGCCTGCTTGGCGCGGCCGATCATCATGGCCGAGACCTCGGCCATGTCCCGCGTCCTCGCGAGCTTGACCCCGATGTGCGCGAGCTTGTGGTCGGGATCGATCCGGTCCATGTAGGTCTGGAGCGGGATCGTGATGCCGTTCGAGTCGTACCAGAGCTCCTCGGTGAAGATCTGGCTGGGCGCCTGCACCCCGACGATGCGGAACCGCACGCCTTCGACGGTGATGTCGCGGCCCACGGGATCGGCGCCGCCGAAGAGCTTGGAACCGAGCGTGCCGCCCACGACCGCGACCGTCGAGCGCCGCCGCTCGTCGTTCTCGGTCAACCCGCGTCCCATCGCGATCGTGCGGTTCATCCAGCGCCCGTAGTCGGGCCAGACGCCGTTGACCCAGCACCTCTCGGTGCCGCCGGCCACCTTGACCGCGGACTCCTTCGTCGCCCTCGGCAGGTAGGCCAGGACCATCGGGTCCGGAGCGGTCAGGCGCGGCAGATCCTCGTGGCGCAGGCCCGGGCTCATCGCGAAGCGCTTGACCTCTTCCGTCGTCTGAGCGGATTTCGGCGCGAGCATGATCGTGCCGTCCCAGCTCATGCCCGAGAAGCCCGTCCCGATCTTGTCCATCACGCCGTCCATGACCGACGACATGACGACGAGCGCGAAGACGCCGAGCATGAGGAGCGTGAGCGTCAGCGTCGAGCGCAGCTTGTGCGCCCAGAGCTCGACGAGCCCGCCCTTGACGATCTCCCAGCCGAGGGCGAGCCGCGCGCCGACGGACAGGTGCCGGGCGCGCGCCGGGTGCGCGGCAGCGGCGGGGAGCGGAAGCGCCGACTCACTCATACCGCAGCGCCTCCATGGGCGACAGGCGCGAGGCTTTCCACGCCGGAAACAGCGCGAACACGAAGCCGAAGACCCCGGCGAGCAGGTACGCCGACACGAAGCTCTTCGCGTCGATGTGGAGGGGGACGCCGATCGAGGCCGTGATGATCTTCGAGAACCCGATGCCGATGATGAGGCCCACGATCGAGCCCACCCCGGTCAACAGCAGGGCCTCCGTCATGAACTCCTTGAAGACCTCGCGGCCGGGAGCGCCGATCGCCATCTTGACGCCGACCTCGCGGATCCGCTCCTTCAGCGTCGCCATCTGGATGTTGACGTTGACGATGCCGCCGCCGATGAGGGACAGGAAGCCCGAGAGCAGGAAGATGATGTCGTAGACGTCTCCCTGGGACTGCTCCTTGCGGACGCGCGCGCCCACGTCGTCGAGGCGGAAGTCCTCCTGCTGGCGGTGATTCGCCTTGAGCACGCTCGAGAGCGCCTTCGAGAACTTGGCCATGGCGTCGAGCTTCCGGATGCGGAAGGTGACGCGATCGACGCGGTGATACTGGTCTCCTTCGAACCGGCGCGCCACGAGCGTCGTGGGTATGGCGATGACGCGGTTTCGCCAGCGAAAGATGTTGCGTTGGCCGTCGCGGAACCGGAAGACGCGCTCCTTGAGGATGCCCACCACCTGGACGGGCGTGTCGCCGATGCGGAGCGTCCGTCCCAGCGCGTCGCCGTTGGGAAAGAAGGCCGCGACCGCCTCGGTCCCCAGGATCGCGACGGGTGCGGCCGTGTCGATGTCGTGCATCGTGAAGTCCCGGCCCTGATCGATCTCGTAGCCGTCGAGAGCCAGGAAGTCGCCTCCGACACCGCGGATGTCGCGCTCCTGGTCGGCGTACGAAGACCGCACTCGCGCCCGCGCGTCCTTGCGTAGCGAGATGCCGTCGACCGAGGACGAGTCGATCTCCTCGCCGTCCTCGGCGTCGGCCGTGCGCAGGCCGAGGTTCGCCATCTGGAGCGCCGTCGGCGCGCCCTCCTTGACGACCGCCGACTGGCGGACGTTCAGCTTGTCGAGGCCGCCCATTTTCACGTAGAGCTCCATCGACCGGCGGCGCATGCTGTCGGAGATCGAGAAGCCTCCCAGAACCGACGCGACGCCGAGGATGACGCCCAGCGACTGCAGCGTCGAGCGGGTGAGGTTCTCCCGCATCTCCACCCAGGAGTTGCGGACGCGCTCGCGGAAGGCCCCGTTGAACATGCTGCTCATGCCGCTTCGGGCAGCTTGATCAGTCCGTCCATGATCTCGACCTGGCGCTGCGCCATGGCGGCGATCGAGAGATCGTGCGTGACGATGATGATCGTGTTGCCCTGGCGGTGGAGGTCCACGAAGAGCTCGAGCACCTCGTGGCCGGTCTTCTGGTCCAGCGCCCCGGTCGGCTCGTCGGCGAGCAGCAGGGCCGGCTTGTTGGCGAGCGCGCGCGCGATCGCCACGCGCTGGCGCTGCCCGCCCGAAAGCGCCGCCGGAAGGACCTTCGCCTTCTCCGGGATGCCGACGCGCTCGAGCAGCTCGTGCGCCCGCTGCCGCCGCTCCATGCGGGAGACGCCGGCGTAGAGCATCGGCAGCTCCACGTTGCGCACGACGGACGCCTTGGGCAAAAGGTTGTACTGCTGGAAGACGAAGCCGATCTTGTCGTTGCGGATCGCGGCGAGCTCCCGGCCCGAGAGCCCTTCCACGCGCTCGCCGTCGAGCGCATAGGTTCCCGCCGTCGGCTGGTCGAGACAACCGAGGATCGCCATGAGAGTCGACTTGCCGGAGCCGGACGGCCCGATCAGCGCGACGAACTCGCCGCGCTCGACCGTCATCTCGACGCCGCGCAGGGCGTGGACCGCGGCGCCGTTGGAGCCGAAGACCTTGGTCAGGCCGTGGGTCTGAATGATTGCCGACATGGCGTCCTCCCGTCTTCGCCGTCATCCCGAGGAGCGAAGCGACGAGGGATCCCGTGCTCGTCGAGTCCGGGATCCCTCGCTCCGCTCGGGATGACATGTGCGCCGAGCGAAGCCCGGTGCACATGTCAATTGTCCTCTTCGTCCTTTTCGACGCGCTTCTTCGTCGGGTCCTCGAGGGCGACTTCCTGGCCGGACTTCAGGCCCGCGATGATCTCGACGCGCTCGAGCGTCGCGATGCCGGCCTGGACCGGGACGACGTCGAAGTAGTCCTTCCAGTGGTCCGAGAGCCAGACGAACTTGCTGCGGCCGCCGAGACCGTCTTTGGCCGCCGCGACCTTCTTGGGATCGAGGTTCGCCTTCAGGCGGTAGGCGACCGTCTTGCCGTCGCGCTTCTGCAGCGCCTCGAGCGGGATCGAGACGGCCTTGTCGCGCTTCTCGCCGAGGATCTCGACGTTGGCGCTCATGCCCGTGCGGAACGAGTCGCCGAGCTCGTCGAGCGTGACCTCGACCTTGAACACCTTGATCTTCTCGACGAGCTCCGCCGACGGGGCGACGAAGCTGACCTTGCCGGTGAAGACCTTCTGGGGGTACGCGTCGAGCGAGATGCGCACCGGCTGGCCGACGTGGACCTTGGCGATGTCGACCTCGTTGAGGTTGACGCGGATGATGAGCGACTTCAGGTCGGCCACGGTGAAGAGCACCGTGCCGGCGTTGAACGACGAGACGCCCGAGGTCACCGTCTCGCCGAGCTCGACGCCCCTCTTGATCACGACGCCCGACATCGGCGAGGTCACCCGCGCGTTCTGCGACGAGGCGTTGCCCGAGATCGGGATGCCCCGGTCCTCGACGATCTGGTAGCGCATCTTCGACGCGCGCAGGTTGTCGGCGGCCTGGTCGCGCTTGATCTCGGCCGCGCGGAACGGGTCGCGGCCGACGAGGCCCTGGTCGAAGAGCGCCTTCTGCATGCGCGTACTCGCGCTCGGCGTCCTGGAGCTTGAGGTCGAACTCCCGAACGCTCGCCTGCACGTCGGAGAGCGACTGCGCCTGGTTGACGTCCGGCTCGATCGTCGCCAGCACGTCGCCCTGGCGGACGACCGCGCCCTCGCGGACGGACAGCGACAGGACGCGCCCCGAGACGACCGACTTGACGTCCACCTTGGTCACCGGGTCGACGACCCCGACCTCGCGGACGGAAACCTGAAGGTCCTCGGCCTGGACCTTGCCGAGCCGGAACGGGGAGTTCTCGGCCTTGGGGTCTTTCTCCTTGCCCTTGGCGGCCACGAGCGCGACCGCGCCCACCGCCAGGACGACCGTCACGATCGCGATCCACTTCTTCTTTTTCACGAAAAACCCCCCTAAAGCGGAGAAAAGTCGAGCCACGCCCTCTTAATACGCAGCCCGCCTTAAGAATGTTCGATGGGGGTCGGGGCTTGAAGTGTCAGGTACGCGATAAGCCGAAACAGTAAGACCTGACCTAGCCGGGGAACTCCCGCGCGCGGGCTGCGTTTGTGACCCCGAGGGAAGACGCCATGCTGTCGATACGGGCCCTGGGAAAGCGGTACCCCGGCGGGACGGTGGGGCTTTCGGACTTCTCGCTCGAGGCGGGCGAGGGGGTGCTGGGGCTGCTCGGGCCCAACGGCGCGGGAAAGACGACGCTGATGTCGATCCTCGCCACCGTGACGAAGCCCACCTCCGGCACCTTCTTCTGGGAGGGCCAGGACGCGGTGGCCGATCCGCTGCCGCTCCGCCGCCGGCTCGGCTACCTGCCGCAGGACTTCGGCGTCTACGAGCGGCTGACGGCGCGCGAGTTCCTCCTCTACCTCGGCCGGCTGAAGGGTCTCTCCGGCGCCGACCTCTCGCGGCGCGTCCAGGAGCTCCTCGAGCTGACGAACCTCCACGGCGCGGCGGACCGGCGCCTCGGCGGCTACTCGGGCGGGATGCGCCAGCGGGTCGGCATCGCGCAGGCGCTGCTCGGCGACCCGAAGCTCGTCATCGTCGACGAGCCGACCGTCGGCCTCGATCCGGAAGAGCGGGTGCGCTTCCGCAACCTGCTCTCCGAGATCGCGCACGGCCGCATCGTCATCCTCTCGACGCACATCGTGTCGGACGTCGAAGCCGTCGCCTCGCAGATCGCCGTCATCCGCGGCGGGCGCCTCGTCGCGCAGTCGACGCCGGAAGACCTCCTTCGCAAGGCGGCCGGGCGCGTGTTCACCGCCGTCGTCTCCTCCGAGCGCCTCGCCGAGGCGCAGAAGCGCGTTCACGTCTCCAACCTCATCCGCCGCGCCGACGGCGTCCACGTGCGATACGTGGCCAACGGAACCGGCGCGGCGCTGCCGGACTCGCGCTCGATCGAGCCGACGCTCGAGGACGCCTACCTGATGCTGAACCTCGAGACGGGGCTCGGGTCCGAAGTCCTCGGAGTCGCCGTCGTGAATCCGTTGCTCGCCCAGATCGGGGCCGAGGTCCGCATGCGGCTGCGTTCCTTCGCGACGCCGATCGCGGTCGCCGCGTTCGTCGCGGCGGCGTTCTTCTGGATCCCGGACCCGAAGGGCAACGCGACCTCGCTGTCGTGGGAGCTCCCGGACGGGCGCGTCCAGGCCCCCGTCTACAGCGCGGCGTACGTGGGCTTCGCGGTCTCGGTGCTCTCGGGGATCATCCTCGCGATGAGCGGCTTCTACCTCGTCGCGGGCTCCGTGCGGCGCGACCGCGAGCGGGGCGTCGGGGCGATCCTCGCCGCGACGCCGCTGTCGAAGACGGCGTACCTGGGCGGCAAGTGGGCCGCGCACTTCGTGTACCTCCTGGTGATCGCGACCTTCGGCCTCGCCGCGGGGCTCGTCGCGTTCATCCGGTTCGGCGCGGGGCCCTTCTCGCCCGTCGCCTTCGCGCTGCCGTACTTCCTCTCGACGATCCCCGCGATCGCCGTCGTCGCCGCCTTCGCCGTTCTCTTCGACGTCACGCCGGGGCTGCGAGGACGAGGCGGCCTCGTGATCTGGTTCTTCGTCTTCCTCTTCGGCCTCGTGAAGCTGCCGCTCGATCTGGCGGGCGAGGACGTCGACGATCCGTCGCCCCGGCCGATGCAGATGGTCCGGCAGCCGATCTTCGACCCGACGGGCCTCGCGACGGACCAGTACCTCGTCCGCAAGTCGTTGCCGGAGGCCGTCAAGGGCGTCTCCTCCGGCCACGTCACGCACAGCAAGCCCTTCGAGCGCGTGCCCTGGCCAGGAATCGAGGTCACGCCGGCGCTCGCCGCCATGCGCGCACTGAACTTCGCTTTCGCCCTCGCGCCGCTCGCCGTCGCGGTCCTTCTCTTCGACCGCTTCGACCCGGCGCGTGGCCGGCGCAAGAGCCGCAAGCCCGGCTTCGTCACGCGCCTGGAGGAGAGGTTCCGTCGCCGGGCGGACCTCGTGCCCGAAACCGAGCTCGGCGCCCTCTCCACCGTCCGGCTGACGCCCGTCACGCCCCATCCGTCGATGACGGGGGCGGTCCTCGCCGAGGCGCGCCTCATCTGGGAAAGCGCCTCGTGGATCAAGTGGCCGCTGGCTCTCTCGGCGATCCTTGCGGGACTCCTTCCTGGCAACTTCGCGCAGGGCATCTTCCTGGTGCTCCTGGTGCCGGTCATCTCCGAGGCGGCGGCGCGCGAGGACATGGCCGGCACGCGCTCGCTCGTGTTCTCCCAGCCCGGAGTACCCGCGTCGCCCGTCCTCTGGAAGTCCGCCGCTCTCGCGCTCGTCGTCCTGATGCTCGGCATGCCGATGACGATCCACGGTTTCGTCGAGTCGCCGGCGAAGGGACTCGCGTGCGTCGCGGGGCTTCTCGCCGTCGCCGCCGCGTGCGTCGGCCTCGGGTCGCTGACGTCGGGAGGCAAGCTCTTCACCGGCCTCTACGTCGTCGTCTGGTACATGGCGATGTCCGGAGGCCCGGGGGCGGATTTCACGGGCGCCCTCGGCAAGGCCCCGTCGCTGGCGGTGAGCGGGCTCTATCTCGCAGGCGGCCTGGCCGTCGTAGCGCTCGCCATGGGCCGCGAGAAGCTCCGCGCGGCGCGGGCGTAGCGCCTCAGCCCGCCAGGTCCTTCGGCAGCGCGACGCCGTCGCGCTCGTTGTCCCAGAGCGTCGACATGATCCACCAGCGCTCGCCGTCGTGCATGAGCTGGATGCTGTTGACGCCCTTGCGCAGGACCTTGCCCGCGGGCGCCGGCGCCGTGCGCGCCTCGTACGAGGAGAGCACGTGCGCGATCGCGCCGAATCGGAACTCCCGCCGGCCGATCTCGACCTCGTAGAAGTCGGTCTCGGCGAAGTACGGCGAGCGCGACGCGATGAACCCGTCGACGTCGAAGACGCCCGCGCCCGGCCCGCCCGAAGCCTGCCGCGCCGGGATCAGGAGCGCCTTCGGATGGTGGAGCGCGCGGTCACGGTCCCACTGCCGGGGCTCGCCCGCCTTGCCGGAAATCGATTCGTACATCGCCGTGATGATCCCGTCGATCGACGCAGCGTCGGGGTTGGTCATCATTCGCTCACCTCGCGGCCGGCATTATTGCCGATGCCCGAACCCGCCCGCTGTACGATCGGCGCGTGGGCAACGCCGGCCGGTCGCACGTCCTCGGTCAGCTCCGCGACGTCGCCATCTCCGCCGCGATCGGCCTCGGCGTTGTCTACCTCGTCACCGCCGACGACGCGGCGCGCTTCACGTGGGGCGCCGCCGCCTACGGCGTGCTCATCGGCGTCTTCGGCTACGTCTTCTGCGCGGGGCTGGCGTGGATCCTGCGCGGCTGGCTCGAGCGCACGCGTCTCCCGTCCTGGCTCGCGCGGACGGCGGTCTACTTCGTCGGCGGTGTCGTGGGGTGGCTGCTCGCGAGCCGCCTCGGCCTGGCGCTCGGCCTGGTCCACTTCAAGATCGGCTTCGCGGAGTTGCGCGGCTACTTCCCGGTCGCGGGCGCGATCGGCGCCCTCGTGGGCATTCTCTTCTACGGCTTCGGTCTCATGCAGAGCCAGCTCGAGAAGTCCGTGGAGCGCCTCAAGGAGGCCGAGTTCGCGGAGAAGGAGATCGAGCTCGCGCGCTCGATCCAGCAGCGCATCCTTCCGCCGCAGGAGCTCTCGGGCGAGGGCTACCGCATCTCGGCGCGAAACCTCCCGGCGCGGTTCGTCGCGGGCGACTTCTACGACGTCTTCCGGCTCCCGGACGGCGCGGTCGGGCTCGTCGTCGCGGACGTCGCGGGCAAGGGCATGGGGGCGAGCCTCATCATGGCCACCGTCAAGGCGGCGCTGCCGTTCCTCGCGGCCGAGCGCTCGGTCGACGAGGCCCTGCGGGAAGCCAACCGGAGACTGAAGCCCCGCCTCGACGCGCGCGAGTTCGTGGCGCTGACCTACGTGCGGTACGACCCGAAGACGGGCGCCTGGGAGCTCGCCAACGCCGGCCTGCCGGACCCGTACGTTCTCGATGGGAAGCGGGCGCCGCGCGCGGTGTCGGCGCCGGGGCCGCGCTTCCCGCTCGGCGTCCGCGGCGAGGTCGCGTACGAAAAGATCGGCGGCACGCTCGCGCCGGGCGAGCGGCTGCTGCTACTCTCCGACGGGCTCCCCGAAGCGCCGACCGCGCAGGGAGAGCCGCTCGGCTACGAGCGCTTCGAGGCGCTTCTCGCGGGCGCGCGCGACGTGGACGCGCTGCTCGAGTCGGTACGGGCCGCGACCGGGCCCGTGCTCGCCGACGACTGGACGGTCCTGGTTCTCGAAAGGACTCCATGAACCGCGAAGAGCTCCTGTCGGATCTGGCGGATTACGCGCCCGCGGACGCGCGCGAATCCGAGGCGCTCGAGTGGATGCGACGGTTTCTCGCCGCGCCGGCGGACCCGTTCGCTCGCGACAACCCCGAGGGCCACATCACCGCGAGCGCCGTCGTGGCGCGGCCGGACGGCTCCGCGTTCCTGCTCGTGCACCACGCCAAGCTCGGCCGCTGGCTCCAGCCGGGCGGGCACGCAGAAGGCGAGGACGCATCGGCCTACGACGCGGCGCTGCGCGAGGCGCGCGAGGAGACGGGCATCGCGGCGCTCGAGGCGCCGTTCGGCCGGGCGATCTTCGACGTCGACGTCCACGCCATCCCGGCGCGGCGCGGCGAGCCCGCGCACTTTCACTTCGACGTGCGCTATCTCGTCACGACGGCGGGCGACGTCGATCCGGCGGCCTCGGAGGACGCGGCGCGCCCGATGGCGTGGTACAGCTTCGAGGCCGCGCTCTCGGCGGGCAGTCGATGCCTCGCTGACGCGGGCGCTCGAGAAAGCGCGGATGGTGCTCTCGCCCGCGGTGCAGGCCGGAGGTCGATGAGATGGGGTCAGGCCTTGAATCTGTACCGGCTATCGACCGCGGAGTACAGAATCAAGGCCTGACCCCAGTCCCCTACGGGCCGGCGGCGGGGGTCGGGGCGCGGAGGCGTTCGGGGATGGGGATCGTGGGGGCGTGCTCGGCGGAGGTCTTGAGGAAGAGGTAGACGAGGCCGACGGCGATGACGAAGACGCCGGTGGCGCGGTTGACGAAGACCAGCCGCTTGAAGTCGAAGTGGCGCCGCAGGGCCCAGGCGCCGGCGCAGAGAATGATCCACCACGCTCCCGAGCCGGCGAAGACGCCGCCGACGAGCTCGATCGTCAACATCGGCTGGCCGCGCACGGCGCCGATGCCCATCGTCGCGAAGATCGCCGCGAACGCGACGAAGGTCATCGGGTTCGTCAGCGTCAGCACGAAGGTCGATGCGAAGTCGCCGACGAGGCTGCGGCCGCCGTTTCCGTTCGAGGTTTCGCGCTCGATCGGCCGCATGAGCAGGAGTCGCAGCCCGAGGACGAGCAGGATCACGCCGCCGACCCGCTGGAGCCACTCGTGCTCGGTGATCAGGAACTCGGAGACGATCGTCGCGCCGAAGGCCGCGACCGCCCCGTAGACGGCGTCGGCCGTCGCGGCGCCGAGCCCCGAGACCACGCCCGAGATCCAGCGCTTCGCGATCGTGCGCTGCACGCAGATCGCCGCGATCGGGCCGACGGGCGCGGCGAGGCAGAACCCCACGATCATGCCTTTGACGAACAAGCTCATGGGTATTCGCGCCGCGTGTCCGTCAGTGAGGAAGTTTCAGCTTGAGGCCCTGCGGCAGCGGGATCTCGATGGCGCGTCGAGTCTCGGCGGGGGCGGATTTCTTCACTTCGAAGGAGAAGGATACCGGTCGCGACCGGCGTCCGCGAGCGTCGACCAGCGTGGTCCTCAAGACCACCACCTGGGGCACGCTCGAGCGGATCGAGAAGGAGAAGCTGCCCTGCTTTTCCCCTCCCGCGGCGGGCCGCAGCGTGAAGGACTCGAACTTCTCCGCCGAGACGACCTCGAAAGCGGCCTCCGCGACCTCGTCGTGGCCCGCCGTGAACTGCACGGTGCCGACCGCGTCGCGGCCGCCCGCGACGATCACGGGCGGGAAGTTCACGGCGGCGATCTGCGGCGGCTCCTTGCGCAGGACGAAGAAGTAGAGGGCCGCGAGGACCGCCGCGGCCGCGAGGCCCCCGGCGGCCGGCCGCTTCCAGACGTTGTAGTTCGGCACGAGCGGCGGCGTCTCGTGCCTCGCCCGCGCCGGAGCGTCGCCCAGCCGGGCACCGCTGTGCCGGCGCAGAGGCGGCGGCACCTGGGTCGAGTCGCGCGAGGCGGACAGGAACCGCACCGTCTCCGCGAGCTTGCCGACGTGCCCCTCGAGCGGCTCCGTCAGCGCGTCCTGCCAGTGCGCGGTCGAGATGAAGTACTCGAGGTTCTTCGAGAGCGGAACGTCCTCGATGCGGAAGGGAACGAGCTTGATCCCCTTGGCGACCGCCCGTTCGACCTCGCGCTTGATCTGCGGCGAAGCGTTGGCATGGCCCGAGTAGATGAGGACCATCACCCGGCTCGCCGAGATCGCGTCGACGATCGCCGCGCCCCAGTCCGCTCCCGGCAGGATGTCCCGCGGCGCGATCCAGCATCGGACGCCCCGCTCCTCCAGCCCCGCCCGCACGGCCTCCGCCACCGGCTGGTCCCGGTGCGAGTAGCTGATGAAGACGTCGTGCGCCGCGGGGGGCTCCGGCCGCGTAGTGATGCGGGAATTCTATGGGGTCAGGCCTCGAATCCGTACGGCCGCCTGTGCCCGGAGCCCAGAATCCGGCCTGACCCCTCTACGTCCCGAAGGACTGGGGCAGGGGCTCGCCGTCGGGGAGGAAGATCTCCTCGATCAGGGCGCCGAAGAGCTTCGCGATCCGGAAGGCGAGCGGCAGGCCGGGGTCATAGCGGCCGGTCTCGATCGCGTTGACGGTCTGGCGCGAGACGGCCAGGCGCGCGGCCAGCTCCGCCTGGGACCAGTCCCGCTCGGCTCGGAGGACGCGCAGGCGGTTCCTCACCTGAACCCGTACCGCCGCGAGGCGAGCGCCATGCCGCCGGCGTAGAGGACGACACCGATCTGCCAGACGTGGCGGAAGCTCCAGTCCGCCGGCGAGAGCGCAACGCCCGCGAGCTGGAGCAGGCCGAGCGTCATGAGAAGGACGAGCACCGCCGGATACGCGAACGCGAGGGCCTCGAGCTGGATGCGGCGCTCGAGCTCGTCCATGCCGCGCACGAGTCGGAAGAAGGCGAAGAGAAACAGCACGAAGAAGGGCAGGGGTGCGAGCGCGACCGGCAGGCGCGACGGAAGGTCCGGCCGCTCGAGAAGGACGCGGCTGGCGAAGTAGACGACGAGCGCGACGATGCCGGCGGCGAGCGTGAGCCATCCGCGGCTGCGGGCGCGAGGAAAGCTGGCGGCCGATTCCGGGGCGTTTTCCATGCGCTGGCTCCTGATTCTTAGGCTCTGTCCGCTGAAAATGTAATGCTACCTTTACATTAAGTCAAGTCAGACTTACATACACAGATGCTTCTTGAGTTACGCCTTATTTACGCCTATCGTGGCCTCTCTACACGGCAGGAGGGCACATGGGCGCTCCGGCGATCGAGCGGCTGTTGGAGGAATCGGGCGTCAGGCTCACGCGCGCCTCGGAGCTGCCGTCGCTCGCGACCGCGCGCAACCCGTTCGCGACGAAAGTTGCCGCGCTCGACCGGCTCCTCTCGGGTGGACTGCCGCGCGGCGCGCTGACGGAGATCTCGGGACGCCGATCGTGCGGTCGCTTCTCGATCGGCATCGCGTCTCTCGCCGCGGCGACCTCCGCCGGCGAATCGGCGGCGCTCGTCGATCTCGGCGGGCATCTGGATCCGCAGTCGGCCGAGGAGGCCGGCGTCGATCTCGCACGCCTCCTCTGGGTGCGGCCGTCGAAGCTGAAAGAAACCGTCGCGAGCGCCGAGATGCTTCTCGCGACGGGGTTCCCGCTCGTCGTCGTCGACCTGGGCCTGCCGCCCGTGCGGGGCCGCTTCATTCCCGACGCCGCGTGGGTGCGCCTGACGCGCGCGGCCCGCGAGCGGCGAGCGGCGCTGCTCGTGCTCGCGCCCTATCGCGTCAGCGGCGTCGCCGCCGAAGCGGTCGTCTCCGCCGGCGCGGCGCGCGCGTTCTGGTGCGGCACGGGGAAGTCGCCGCGACTGCTCGAAGGGATGGGGGTGCGGCTGACGCTCGAGAAAGACGGGCGGGCGCGGGGCGGAATAACGGAGGAGGCGCGGTGGTCATCCCGAGCGGAGCGAGGGATCCTGGACTCAACTGGCGGAAGTGGCGATCGAGTCCGGGATCCTTCGGCGCTGCGCGCCTCAGGATGACGGCTGCGGACGCTCCATGATCGCCTGCCTCTTCGTCCCGCTCTTCCCGCTCGCGGCGCGGCTGCGCAGCGAGCCGGAGTTGAAGGGCGAGGCCGTCGCGATCTTCGAGGGCAACGGCAACGCCGCGCGCGTGGTCGCCTCGACGCGCAAGGCGCGCAGGGCCGGCATCGCCCCCGGCATGACGCTGCCCCAGGCACGCGGCCGCATGCCCGGACTCGTCGCGCGCGGCCGCGACGCCGAGTGCGAGCGCGCCGCGTCGGAGGCGCTGCTCGAAGTCGCGGAGTCCTTCTCGCCGCGCGTGGAGGATGCGGGGGAGGGAGTGGTGTTCGTGGATCTGGAGGGGCACGCGCGGATCTCCCCCCTCACCCTGCCCGATACCACCGCGGGGGGGAGAGGGGAACAATTGCGCGAGCTCGCGCGGGACATGATCCGCGCGGCGGAAAAGGCGGGGCTGCCGGCGCGCGCGGGTGTCGCGGCGTCGAAGCTCGCCGCGCGCGTGGCGGCGGGGCTTGCCGACTCGCCGACCGTCGTCGCCGAAGGCGAAGAGGCGGCGTTCCTCGCCCCGCTCCCGCTCGAGAAGCTCGCCCCGCAGCTCGAGATCGCCGCGACGCTCGACCGCTGGGGCCTCGCGACGATCGGAGAGCTGGCGAAACTGCCCGAGGGCGAAGTCGCCAGCCGCCTCGGCGAGATCGGCCGCGCGCTCCACATGTCCGCGCGCGGCATCGACCCGCAGCCCCTCGAGCCCTGGGTCCCGCCTCCCTCCTTCACCGAAGGCATGGACCTCGAATGGCCGCTCGCCACCCTCGAGCCTTTCCTCTTTCTCGCGCACGCCGCGCTCGAGCGCCTGCTCGCGAGGCTCGAGTCCCGCGCCCTCTCCTGCACGCGCCTCGAAGTGACGTTGAAGCTCGACCCCGACGGCCACGACGCGCGCGCGATCGCGCTGCCCGCCCCCACCCGCGACGCGAAGACGCTTCTGACCCTCGTCCGCCTCGAGCTCGAAGCTCGTCCGCCCGGAGCGCCCGTCGCGGGCTTCGTCTTCTCCGCGCACCCGGATGCGCCGCGCCGCGCGCAGCTCTCCCTCTTCGGCCCCGCGGCGCTTTCGCCCGACCGTCTCGCGACGACCATCGCGCGCCTTGCCGCCCTTCTCGGCGCCGACCGCGTCGGCTCCCCGCGCTTGGTCGACGGCCACCGCCCCGAGCGCTACGCCTCGACCGGCTACGCTCCGCCGCCTCCGCCGAAGCTGCGCTCGCCGGCGAAAAACGGACGCGGCCTCCTCTCGGTGCGCGTGCTGCGGCCGCCGGTGGCGCTGGAAGTCATCGTGACGGATGGACCCGGGGCGGGCGGGGACAAGCCCCGCCCCTACTCCATACGAACCGCGCCGGACGCCGCGCCCCCCATCTCCGGCTCCGTGCGCGTCGCCTCGGGGCCCTGGTCCCTCGAGGACGGCTGGTGGACCGAGGCCCCGGCCGACCGCGACTACTGGGACATCGAACTCTCCGACGGCGGTCTGTACCGCATCTACCGCGATCGCGCCGGCAGCGAGTGGTTCGCGGACGGCGTGTACGACTGAAGCGGCGAGCGCGGGCGTATAGTCGGCCCAAAACGCCCCATGCTCGGAAAACTCTTTCGCGACTTCATGCTGATCTGGACGACCGTCGATCCGATCGGCAACCTCGCGCTCTTCGCCGGCCTGACTGGCCGTCCTCCTCCTGACCGACAACGACGTCTACACCGTGCCGCAGCAGGTGATGACGGCCGGGATGCTCCTCGTCGTTCTCGTGATGACCTGGGGACTCTTTCTCGCCTCGGACGCGATCCTCCGCGTCATCGGCCGCCAGGGCGCCTCGATCCTCGTCCGTGTCATGGGGATCATCCTCGCCGCGCTTTCCGTCGAGCTCGTCATGAACGCCCTGGCGATCGCGCCCTGGGCGACAGTGCCGAAGCTGTGAACTCGGACAAGTCGAGCTTCACCAGCATTTAGAGATCGTCTCTGATATGTGTCACGTATCCGCGTGCTACACTTATTTGCGTGAAGAAGACCCCTCACGACAACACCCATATAGGTAGACACGTGGAAACCCAGAACGTCACCCTTGTCGTGCCCAAGGCTCTCCTTCGCAAGGTCAAGCACCTCGCCGTCGAGAAGGAGAAGTCCATCTCCCGGCTCCTCGTCGAAGCGCTCGAGGAGATGGTCCGCCACAACGACGCCTACGAGCAGGCGTACGCGCGCTGGCGCGAGAGCATGAAGAATCCACCCAACCTCGGCCTCGACGACAAGATCCCCTGGACGCGCGATGAGCTCCACGAGCGCCGCTGAGCTGGCGCCCGAGTTCGTCGACACCAACGTCCTGCTCTATGGGCACGACGTCGCATCGGTCGAAAAGCAGAGAACCGCCATGCGCCTGCTCAACGATCTCTGGGCCAGGCAAGCCGGCTGCCTCAGCCTGCAGGTCCTGCAGGAGTTCTACGTGTCCGTGACCGGGAAGCTCCGTCAGCCGTTGACGCCGGCGGATGCGGCCGCCCGAGTCGCTTCGTTTACCGAGTGGAAACTCCACTTTCCCGACAAGAGCGACCTGGTGTCCGCCATCGACCTCCACCAGCGCCTGCGCGTCTCCTTCTGGGACGCCATGATTCTGCAGAGCGCACGCCGCATGGGATGCCAGACCCTCTGGACCGAGGACCTCAGCGATGGCCAGACCTACGAGGGCGTCACCGTCCGGAATCCCTTCGCCTAGACCCCCGCGAGGCCGCTCGCGACAACTCTTGTGTAGATGCCTCCGTCGGGGCCACTCCCGGGGCCGACTCCGCCTCCCGGTCAGCCGCGCCTGCTCGACCGCGTGCGCCAGGCCATCCGCGCCCGTCACTACAGCCTGCGCACCGAAGAGGCCTACGTCGGCTGGATCCGCCGCTACATCCTCTTTCACGACAAGCGCCATCCCCTCGAGATGGCCGAGCCCGAGATCAACGCCTTCGTGACCCATCTCGCGGTCGAAGGCCCCGTCAGCGCGTCGACGCAGACCCAGGCCCTCTCCGCCCTCATGTTTCTGTACCGCCACGTCCTCCAGAAGCCCCTGCCCGACCTCGACACCGTCATCCGCGCCAAGCGCCCCGGCCGACTTCCGAGCGTGCTCACCCGTCCGGAAGTGCGCCGCATCCTCGGCCGCATGAACGGCACACCCCGCCTCGTGTCGACCCTCCTCTACGGCACCGGAATGCGCCTTCTCGAGTGCCTGCGGCTGCGCGTCAAGGACCTCGAGTTCGGCAACAACCGCATCGTCGTCCGCGACACCAAGGGCGGCGAGGACCGCGTCGTCCCCTTCCCCCTCGTCGCCCGCGCCGAGCTCCCGACCTGGCTCTCTCGCGTCAAGCGCCTCCACGACAAGGACCTCGCCGACGGATTCGGTACCGTCTACCTGCCCGACGCCATCGCCCGGAAGTTCCCAGGCTCCGAGCGCGAGTGGGGGTGGCAGTACGTCTTCCCCGGCGAGCACCGCAGCCACGACCCCCGCGGGGGAGAGAAGAAGCCGGGACGGCCCGCGCTGCCCGGCTCCTCCGACCCGACCCAACCCGAGCGCCGACACCACTTGCACGAGACCGTGATCCAGCGGGCCCTGCGCCGCGCCGTCCTCGACGTCGGCATCTCCCGGCGGATCAGCTGCCACACCTTCCGCCACTCCTTCGCCACCCACCTGCTCGAAGAGGGGTACGATATTCGGACGATCCAGGAGCTCCTCGGCCACAGAGACGTGAAGACCACCATGATCTACACCCACGTGTTGAACCGAGGTGGTCGCGGCGTGCGCAGCCCTGCCGACATCCTGTGGGCCGGCGTCGCCGGCGGCCCGGACACTAGACAGCTTCCGGCGCAGTCGAACTACCTGACCTCTCTGGTGCCGCCGGAACGACAGCTTCTGGCGGGTGAGGAGATTCCTGATGAATCAGGCCCCGACGACGTAGATGAATAGACAGCAGCACGAGGCCAACTATGCAGCAAATGACAGTCTTACTTAGGAAGTCTAAGTTGCAGCCTAAGCGACCGTTAGGCGGCTGACGTCATGTCCAAGCACCGCGGCTTCGGAGCGTCGTTGGCTGATGGTTGGCGGCTACTGTCGAGCGCGTGGGTCCTGGCCGATCTGGGTCCCCATCGCGAGGCTGGCTGAGGGGCGTGTCTACCACCCTGGGTGCGAGTCCCATCGTGATGGGCGCGTTCAACGTGATTCCAGTTGCTTGTGCAGCCGTGCTCGCGGCATGCTCAGCGGCTACTTCGTCGAGACGACAACGACGGCTTGGGCCATCGGTCGTGGGCGATTTCGTGGCACTTGCACTGGTCGACGCTCGATGGTCGTGACGCCTCGGGCCGACCTTCTTGCTCAGGGCGCACGCGCCGGTGTGACCGGGTCGTTGCTGTCGCTGCATGCTGGACAGTTCGGCGCCGGGCGCGTTGTGAAGGTCCGCAAGATGCAGCCGCCTAACCCGCGGGTGCAGCGGACTCGCTCCTCGCCTTCGCTCGGGGCTCGCCGCTGACCCGCCACCCGTTAGGCGACGGACAAGTCTTGAGCGCGTCGCCGAGCCGGCGTAGCCCGTTGTCCTGGTTCCTGACGTGCGAGCCTGGACTTGTGCTCTGGACGCGGCCTCGTCGTGGCCGCAAGCGAGGGTCTCGTTCATTCAGGTGGTTGCGCGTATTGTGTTGGGGCCCAGCCGCGCTCATGTACCTGTCGTAGGCTGGATGGCAATGGGATGGTCAGCCGGGCGGATCTCAGCTGTCGGAGTTCCTTTCTGAGGCCCTACTTGCCTCATGCTGTCCATGGATCGTTAGCAGGCGGACGTGAGGTCTGCCTCGCCTAACCCGCGGGTGCAGCGGACTCGCTCCCTCGCTTCGCTCGGGCGCTCGCCGCTGACCCGCCACCCGTTAGGCGGCCGAAGTCAGTTGTCAGCGCTTGGGGGTCGGCTGAGGTGGCGACGCGGTAACTTCCTCGAGCCGCCAGCCGCTTGTAATCTCGGGGGCGTTGCAGAAGGTTTGCTGCTCGCATTGCGCGCCGTTCAAACAGGAGAGCACTGCTTCGCAGGCCTGCTGGGGGCTAAAGCCCTCCGGGACCGGAGCCGTGATCCTGCACCACCCCGAGTAGTATCGGTTGCTGTAAGCACAATTGACTGGCGGAGTCCAGCGCTTGGCCTCTTCCAACTTCCACTTCGTCGGGACTCCAGGGTTATGACAGTATTTCTCGCTATCCGGGCACGCGCTGCTGTTAATGCAGCGCAACACTGCTTCACAGGTCGACTGCGGGGTCGAACGCCCCAACATCGGAGTCGTCACGTTGCAGCGCCCAGGTAGGTGTGGGTTGCTGAAAGAGCAGTCGGCTTTCGGGGAGTCGTCGCTCGTTGGCGAGGATTCCACACCTCGCATTGCTACAGAGAGCAGCAGTATCAAGAGGGTAAGGCCGCCCTGGCCTTTCGTGTACGGTCGCGTCTTGCGCGCCACTCTCATGTCGTGACGCCACGACAAGGGCAATTGTCTCACGCGATCCCTCGGAGGCACCTGGCCGGCCGCCTAACCCGCGGGTGCAGCGGACTCGCTCCTCGGCTTCGCCTCGGAGCTCGCCGCTGACCCGCCACCCGTTAGGCGGCCGGGCAGTAGCAGTCGCATGAGGGTCATCGCGTTCCTGGCGCGGTGTCGTCGTGCTCTCCGCGTGCGCTGGAAGCGAGGAGGCGACAGTCGCCCGAAGCTCGCGATCAGCAGACCCTGGTCGCGGATCATGCGGTTCCGCTTGCCGAATGGGCCGGAGGAGGCGCTGGTCGGCAATCGCGTGTCGAGGTCTTGCCCAGGCCGCAGCCGCCTCGAAGGCGGACGCTGCATGCTCGCTTCACAGATCCGGTGCCAAGGACTACTGCGTTGTCTGTGACGTTCGGCACCCTTCGCCGATTGCAGGAGCCGGGTTCCATCGACGAGGATTCGTCGGACTTGAGACCGCATACTCCGAGACGAGTTCGACGGCGTCACTCTGTGGGGTACGAGGTGATCTCGGCTGAAGTCTGGAGAACGTGCCATCGTGAGCACGGTGGATGACATGAGCTCGCGAGTCCCGGCGTGATCGAAGGTCCTACTGGATCCGGCCGGGCGAGTTGTCGGTCGTGGACGTTGCGTTCCGGAGATGGCGACGCTGCTGAAGCAGCATGTGTATCCGTACTCGACCGATGGATTTCGAGGCCTATTCGGCTCAGGCGGTACCGCCACATGATCAGGCGTCTTTGACGAGCGCGGGAATTACTGCGTCCCTGGGAGCCGCGGGCGTTCCTGGAAGCTTGGCCTGGTGCAACTCTGGGCGACGTTCGACGCGCTCCTGCTTGGTTCGACGTATCGCACTGAACGTCTGAAGCACTGTACGTGAACGAAGCGGAGCTACGATCCTGGTAGCCGGACAAGCCTCGTGATGGCGGGGCGTTAGAGGCGGTGCCATTGTGGATGCGTGGAGATCTAGGCCGCCTAACCCGCGGGTGCAGCGGACTCGCCCCTGCGCTTCGCTTCGGGGCTCGCCGCTGACCCGCCACCCGTTAGGCCGCGCTCGAAGTCGAAGCGCACGTGAGCCGGCTGCATGGCGGGCACTCGCCGCACGTTCCGTTGACACGTTCGAGCACCTCGCTCAAGCAGCTGAAATTCGGCAGCGAAGTGGTCGTCGTGCTACCGTCCTCGTACGACCAACGCACTTCGAGCCCGTACGCGCGCGATGCCACGTACCGATCGTGACCGGCGATTTCGACGGGCATTTAGAAATTCGTCGATCCCGAGTCGTTGCAGCCCAGACTCGCAGCGCACCGCCTTGTCTACAGGCTCGCGAGCTACGATCTTCCGTCCTAGAACCGCTACGCCAGCCGTGGCAGCTCGTCGGCGCTACAGCTGGGTGCGCACGCTATTGCGATCTCGAGGGTTTGGCGCCCATCGTCATCGTCGCGACAGAGACGAGGACTTGTAGCGCGCCGCCTAACCCGCGGGTGCAGCGGACTCGCTCCTCGCCTTCGGCTCGGAGCTCGCCGCTGACCCGCCGCCCGTTAGGCCGCGCGAGGTGGTGATAGCCATGACGAGCATCGGGCGGTGGAGGCGCGTCCTCCGGAGTGCGCAGCGACCTGGCGCCCCTCCCGGGGGGCGGCCCTCGCTCGGTACGCGCGATCCGTATACTGGGCTGATCGGGCCTGCCCAATCTGGAGGATGGCCATGAACCGGTCCCTGCTGGCTTTTGGCTGGTTGACGATCGCGCTCTGCTCGGGCACAAACGGGCAAGAGATGTCGCCGGCTTGGCTTCCTCCCCACGCCGTGGCGGCAACGCGAGTCAATGGGCTTCCCGAGGTTGGGTGTACCCACTTCACGGCCGTCTGCGGCGGAGACTATGTCGGCGTACTCCCGCACTGTCCCGGCGGCACCGACGTCTACGATCTTAGTGTGGGCACCGGCGTCACTATCGTTGCCAGTGTTTCGGCCGGGCAGTTCAGTCCGTGGCAGGTCAGCATCACCGATCCGTTAGGTAACGTCGTAGCGATCAACGCATTTCTCGCCAACTACACGACGGCCATTGCCGGTGTGTATTCGATTGGCCTCGTTGAGGCTGAGCCCGGCCCATACGTGCTGCACGTGAGATGCTTCCCAGCACAACGTTGCACTCCAAGCTCTAATGTGCTGTGCCTAAACAACAACCGATTCAGTGCTACGGCAGCGTGGCGAACAGCGACAGGAGCGGGTGCTGGCGTAGCGGTTCCGCTCACAAACGACACCGGGTATTTCTGGTTCTTCGATCCGGGGAACGTCGAGTTGGTGACGAAAGTACTTGATGCCTGTGTTGATCCTTTCAATCACTACTGGGTATTTGCGGGAGGCCTGACCTATGCCTCGCCTTCGGCTCGGAGCTCGCCGCTGACCCGCCACCCGTTAGGCCGCCGATTGGAGCTGCTTGTCTTGGCGGTGTTGTGGGTACTGTCCTCCATGGCCGCGTGCACGTCGACCGCGCCCACAGCTGACAAGGTGGAACGTCCGATCCCGGTTGATACCAAATGCGGCACCGTAGAAGCCCCGAAGCTGATTCATCGCGTCTCACCCAGGTACCCAGAGCGCGTCCGAAAAGAAAAGTGGGAAGGGACAGTCACACTACAGGCGATCATCGGCACGGACGGGAAGGTCTCGGACATCACGGTGCGGTCGAGCCCGGGAAAGCCACTAAGCGATCTCCTGATCGAGGCGGTAAAGCAGTGGCAATACACGCCCGCCTACTGCGGCAAATCGTCAGAGCCGATACGCGTCTACCTCGCAATCAGCTCGACATTCGGCCTGAAGCGCCAATGAAAGTGTACTGGCGGCGGCCTAACCCACGGGTGCAGCGGACTCGCTCCTCGCCTTCGGCTCGGAGTTCGCCGCTGACCCGCTGCCCGTTAGGCGGCTGGAAGTCATGAAAAGGCGCCAGTTCTCTCGCCGGGCTGGCATGGCGGAGACTGCCCCACGTTGGTTGATACGTTGGAGCACTCGCAAAAGGAGCAGAAATGCCAGGAGCGAAAGTGGTCGTCATCTATCCAGCCCCGCGCGACCAAGGCACTTTCGAGCGCGCGTACGCGCACGATCACGTACCGATGGTGACCGCGCAGAATTTCAAGGGGATTCAGAAATTCGTCGCATCCCGAGTCGTTGGCACCCCAGACGGCAGCGCACCGCCTTTCTACAGGCTCGCAGAGCTACATTTTCCGTCCATGGAGGCGCTACAGGCAGCCGTGGCATCTCCGTCGGCGCAAAAGGTGGTTGCGCACGCTATTTCAATCTCGAGTGGTGGGGCGCCCATCGTCCTCGTCGCGGAGGAAGAGACGAGGACCTTCTAGCGTGCCGCCTAACCCGCGGGTGCAGCGGACTCGCTCCTCGCCTTCGGCTCGGGGCTCGCCGCTGACCCGCCGCCCGTTAGGCGCTTCGGACATGAGACGGCGGCCGGCGCGCGGGCTGAATAGTCGCGTCGACGACCACGAGGCTGGCGATTGTGTCCAGAGGGGAGAGGTTGGCGTAATCGGTAGAAGTTCTGCGCGCCGGCCGCCTGCGGGATGCGGGCCGACTATCTCGGCTCCAGGAGCGGGGCGCCGCGTGGCATTTGCTGGAGGCGTGGCAGCAGGCGGCTTATCTGTCGGCCCGCCCCCCGGCTTGATCTGCGCCGCTCTGGCGCGCGAGTGGCGAGAGGGAGGACAATCCTTAGCGCGCGCCAGCCGGCGCATCCCGTGGTCGAGGTCTGAGGTGAGCGAGGTGTCGCGTGGCGTGTAAACCCGACAGGGAAGGGGCGCCTAACCCGCGCATGAAGCTGACGGTCGCCATGCACTCCGTCGGAAGGGAAGCTCGTGGCGTGGCCAGGGATCTGATCACTTCCGGGCGCCCGCAGCTTATGCGCCACCCGTTAGGCGCGCCCGATGAGATGAGATGGCGATAGTCGCGCGTTACCGAGACTTGGCCGGCGCAGAAGTCGCAAGCGCCAGCTTGGAAGCCGCAGGCATAACAAATGTCTTGGCCGACGCCCAGACGATCGGGGTCGCGTGGTACTACTCTACGGCCCTTGGCGGGATCAGGCTACACGTGCTGGACGGCGACGTCGTAGAGGCTCAGGCGTTGCTGGGCAGCCCAACCGAGGTCGAGTGGCCCGAGCTTCCGGCTGGCTCGCGCGATGAGCAATGTCCCGCCTGCGGTCTGTTCGAATTGGAGTTCGAGAGCGGCCCCCGAAAAACCTTGGCCGTGATGACCGCCCTCCTCATTCCGCTTTGGTTTTGGCGATCGAAGCTCCGTTGCCGTTCGTGTGGCACTTCGCAGAGGGTTCCGCTTCAGATTCGGCCCGAACTGTTGTTGGCTTGGCTCACGATAGGGATCGGAGTCAGTATCATCGTGATCTGTTTGGTTCTGGTCATGGGCTACGCAGTCTATGGACGTCGCGCCTAACCCGCGGGTGCAGCGGACTCGCTCCTCGCCTCCGGCTCGGGGCTCGCCGCTGACCCGCCACCCGTTAGGCGCCGGATAGAGGCATGAGCCCGACTGTCTTTCGGGAGGGCGGAATCAGGGTGTTCTTCTTCTCCCGGGAAGAGACACGAATGCACGTCCATGTCCAATCCGCTGAGGCGGAAGCGAAGTTCTGGATGGAGCCGCAGGTCGAGCTGGAGGCAAACTACGGTTTTCCTGAGCGAGAGATTGCTAGAATCCGAGAGCTCTTGGAGAGGCGGAAGGATGAGATCCGACAAGCTTGGCGCAAGCACTTCGCAGGTTGAAGTTGCCAACATCTCGAGGCAGGGGTTCTGGCTCTTCCTCGGGGGTCGGGAGTTGTTCGTCTCGTTCGAGAAGTTCCCCTGGTTTGCAAGCGCGCCGGTTTCGAAGATTCTCAATGTCGAGTGGCCACATGCTGATCATCTCTACTGGCCGGATCTCGACGTGGATCTCTCGGTGGAATCCATCGAGCATCCGGAGCGCTTCCCCCTCGTCGCCGGCGCCTAACCCGCGGGTGCAGCGGACTCGCCCCTAGCGCTTCGCTACGGGGCTCGCCGCTGACCCGCCACCCGTTAGGCGCACGGTAGCCGCAATGCGGCCCAATCCGTTCTTCAAGAGCGGTCGGGAGGTACTTAACTTTCTGGTCGTGCTTGGTCTCGTAGTCTTTCTTCCTCCTGCTCTTTTTCAGTCTGCCTCACGGCGGTACCCGCTTGTTGACTCCCACGAGCCCGGCTTCCTCGGCGTCGGTCTGGCGGCCCTGATCCTTGGCGGTGCGGTTGTGTTGTTCTTTCGCCGGCGAATCTTTGGCCGGGAGACCCGAGGACTCGTGATCGCAGTGTGGGTTGTGGGTTTTGCACTCGGATTCGGTTGGCTGGTGCTCAGTCTGCTCCAGACCGCGAACGCTGTATTCGACCAAGGGAAGCCCCAGGAGCAAGTCGTCGGCGTCGTCCGCAGGCTGCCCCCCAGCACTCTGTTGATCGAGGAGGGGTCAGGTACACAGCGGAAGTCGCGATGGCTGGAGGGCCGCGACATCTACTTGCGAGTCGGGTCCGGCGGAGCCGTCGCCCTGACAGTGATGCCGGGTGCACTAGGCTGGCCCTGGATTCTCGATAAGCACGTGCGTGTTGTTGGTGACCTGACGGCATCGGTTGGCGAGGTCAGGCGCAGGCGATCCGCGTCGCGAATAGTCATCTCTGCCGCTGTCGCGGTGATGATCATTTGGTTCGCTCGGCGATCACAGAGCACAGGAGCGAAGTTGTGAGGCGTTCTCGTGCGCCTAACACGCGGGTGCAGCGGACTCGCCCCTGCGCTTCGCTACGGGGCTCGCCGCTGACCCGCCACCCGTTAGGCGGCGGTAGATGCGAACGGCAATGGTGACCCAGGTTCATACGTATACCTCGCGAGAGCACTCGATGAAGCGATTGATAGTCCTGAGGATCGCAACCGTGGCCTTCGCGGTCGCCGTGCTGGCAGCGTGTGGTGACTCGGATAACGTGGCTGGTCCGCTTCCTACCAGAACGCCCTCTCCCGTCCCCCTTGGAGGGGTCTGGGTAGGCACCTTTTTGAGCTCTGACCCAGTCCTCTGCTCTCAGACCTACGGCCCGGCCCGCGTTGATCTGAGTGAGACCGGTGCGGCTGTCATGGGTTTAGTTGAAGCGCTGGGCGGCACGTGCATTCTCAGTGCGAGGCTCGAGCTGACCCGTACTGGGAACGATCTCGAGGGCGTCGCCAGAGAGGGCCCTAAGACAGGAGCCGTGACGGGAAGTCTGACGGGTTCTAAACTCAACCTTACGATCGAAGTCCTGTCCGACCCAACTGGGCACGTGCCGGGGGGGACCGCAGAATTGCAGCGGCCATAGTGGCGAGCAACTTGCCGCCGCCTAACACGCGCGTGCAGCGGACTCGCCCCTGCGCTTCGCTACGGCGCTCGCCGCTGACCCGCCACCCGTTAGGCAGCCGAAATCGCCCTCCGCTGGATCGCTTTGGCGACCGTAGACCATGAACGGTCATGCAGTGAAAACGCCGACGCGGCACCTCGTGGTTCGGCTTGGCAGTGTCGTGGTCTTGGTCTTGTTGCTTTGCATTGCCTGTGGGGATGACCCTCCGACTGCCCCGTCGACACCGAGCCTCGCAGGGCGATGGCTCGCGGACATGTCTGGGAGGATCTGCGCAGGTGATTGGAGTTCGGTCACCCTTCAAGTCGACCAGCATGAGGCGACTCTCAGCGGTAGCCTTACGACACGTGATGGCAATGTCTTCCCGGTTGAAGGGAGCCTCGATGGCGCGAGAGGGAGCTTCCTCGTGTACGGGCTGGACAGCGCACCAAATCAAGGCATGTGCAGCAGTCTCACGCTCTCAATCTCGAGGATAGATCGCAATTCGTCAGGGGCCTCGGTCGCATTCTCTGGCACCGCCCGGGGCAGATGTTGTGGAACTGTGATTCAAGACTTCCGGTTTGACCGTGCGCCGGCTGCCTAACCCGCGGGTGCAGCGGACTCGCCCCTGCGCTTCGCTACGGCGCTCGCCGCTGACCCGCCACCCGTTAGGCGGCACGAAAGCCGTCGTGGCCCGGCGAACCCGGCGCGGAGCGGGTGCGTTGTCGAGAGTTATTGCGAGCCGGCTGTGATCACGTTAGGAGTGGCCTATGCCTGAGCTACCGTCTTCCAATCCGAGGCAATTCGTTCAGGGCGCGCCAGTGCTGCACGTACCAGACGTTGTAGGGACAGCAGCGTTCTATCGTGATGTGCTGGGGTTTACATGGGACTTCGGCGATGACACGTACGCGGTCGTCTGGCGAGACAACTCAGCGATTCACTTCGTTAAAGACGAAACGAGCCCCCGTGGTATCCACCTGTTTCAGTGGGTGAAAGACGTGGACGCCTACTACAAAGAGATCGTCGCTCGAGGCGCCCATGTTGCCAACGGGCCTATCAACCAGCCGTATGGGATTCGCGAGTTTGGTGTGAGCGATGTCAATGGAGTGGGCATCGTCTTTGGTCAGGACATCGAGCACCGCTGAGGCTTTCGGTTGTGGTGCCGCATAACGAACCGTCGAGCGTGCCGCCTAACCCGCGGGTACAGCGGACTCGCCCCTACGCTTCGCTCCGGGGCTCGCCGCTGACCCGCCACCCGTTAGGCGACGCTGAATGAGCGCCGCGGCCAGTTCGACCAGCCGTCGGCAGAGTGCTGGACGCAGCGATCGGGCGAGCCCCTTCACGCTGCTCCACGATTCCGTTGTCGTCGTCGGAGTGTCGCTGGCGGCCCGCGCCACCTTCATCTGGTTCAAGGGTCCGGGGTCTTACTCAGCGGATCTCTCGGCCTGGAGGGATGCCGGGGAATTGCTGGCCGCTGGGCGCAATCCATATCTCATCACCCCGTTTTTCTCGTGGCCGCCGGTCTGGATCCAGATCGTATTCCTGCTTCAGCGCATCGGCAGTTACCTGGGGGTCTCGCTGATGTGGCTCATTCCGATCTTCTTGATCGCAACGGAGTCGGCCCTGATCGTGGCCCTCCTCTGGCTTCTCCGCGACTTGGGCTACAGGCGCCGCCGCGCGCTCGTGCTTCTCGGAATTGCGCTGAACCCTATCTGCGTCATCCTTGTCTGTCAGCATGGAAACTTTGACGTTCTGGTTGGGCTTCTCGTGTTGCTGTTTGTCGGGTGGCTAGTACGATTCGAACGGTCCCACATGTCGGACGACTGGTTGTGTGCGTGTTTGTGGCTGGGCCTCGGAATCGCGCTCAAGAGCGTCCCCGTGTTACTCCTTCCTTTGTTGCTGTCCGGCAGCCGCCAACTCCCCCCGCGGGTCCGCTTTCTGGGAGCGGTACTCGCGCTCGGGCCAACCATTTATGGGCTTGGTTTTCTTCACGTGTTTCGTGCCGCGAACGTTCGTACGCAGATCCTTGGCTATCGATCTGTGTCGGGATGGTTCGGTGTCACCGGTTGGCTTCATCTGATTGGCCGAGACGCCTGGATCGGACCGTACGCCGGCGCTTTTACGTCGGTGATTGTGGCGTTGAGCATCGTGCTCGCGGCCGCGGCATACCTGGACAGGATCGCGACGCCAGAGCGACTGGTCGCGACTGCCAGCTTGATGCTCGTCCTTGTTCCCGCTCTCGGTCCGGGCTACGGGCCTCAGTACTTCTACTGGTTCTGGCCGGTTCTGCTCGTCTCGTACGCGCTTGGATCGGTCAGTTTTCGCCGCTGGGCCTTGGGATTCGGACTCGTGGCCGCAGCCACGTACATTATCGAGTACGCCTTCGCGCCGGTTCTCGGCGCGTTTCTTGCGATGCGGTTTCCCGCGACAAGGAACTTTCTGTTCCGGCCCGGCGCCTTCCGGATGTTCACGGTTGTTGGAACGCCGTTGTGGTTGGCATACCTCGGCTTGTTGGCTGCCCTCGCGGGGCAGTTCGGACAGGCGTCCTTGCCGTGGCGGTCCGACGTTTCCGGATCGCCTCTCAGGTCGGGAATGAGTGGTCACCATGACTAATGGCAACTTGCGCTGCGCGGTGCCGTGGATGGCGTCGCCTGACACGCGCGTGCAGCGGACTCGCTCATCGCCTTCGGCTCTTCGCTCGCCGCTGACCCGCCACCCGTTAGGCGACAGTCGGAAGGTTAGCTAGGCGTCATTCCAGGAGTCGGACAGCAATGCCCTCCAGCTGAAACAGGCGGCCCTGGAGGTATCAACCGGCTCAGCGAGTCCCGACCGGCCATGGGCCGAACGAAGTGGGAGGCCGGCGACGACGTACCGGCGTCCAGATTGCCGGATCGTTCCAATTGTTCGAAGCGTTACACGCCACAGCAACCTACGGGCAGAGAGTACGTACTTGTCTCAGCGGGCGTTCGCGTCCGAACCCTGAGGTGCCGCCAACTGCAGCCCGGACGGAGTGAGACGATGAAGATTAGCCGCCGATCCTTTCTCAAAGCCGCAACAGCAATCGGTGCTTCGTTCGCATGGGTCGGACCGGCTCGAGGTTCGCGTGTCCACTGGCATGAGCGGCGTGATCTCTATCCCCAGGGGGTCGCCTCGGGCGATCCCGATCCGCACAGCGTCATCCTGTGGACGAGGCGTCCGTTTGCCCAGGGCACACGCCAGCTCCTGACCGTCGAGGTCGCCGAGGATGAGGCATTTCGCCGAGTCATTGCGCACGCGAAGGCACCGGTTTCAAGCGCCGCGGACTGGACCGCGCGCGTTCTGATTGGCGGACTCAAGCCGGCGCGCACTTACTGGTATCGGTTTACCGACGCCGACGGAAACGGCAGCCGGGTCGGCCGCACGATCACTGCGCCGTTGCCAAACGATCCGCGCACGGTGAACTTCGCATTCGTGAGCTGTCAGGATGTGAATGAGGGCAAGCTCAACGCCTATCGGCGGATGATTTACGAAGATGAACGCGCTCCCGCCGCCGAACAGCTCGACTTCGTTCTGCACCTGGGCGATTTCATCTACGAGGTGGTCGAGTATCCCGACGAGGTGAAGACACGCTACGACCGCACGATCTATGAGGTTGCGCGCCTCCCGGACGGCCCTAAGGCCGGCAACTTCCACATCCCACTGACCGTCGACGGCTACCGGTCGATCTACAAGGGCTATCTGGCCGATCCCGACCTCCAGGACGCCCGCGCGCGCTGGCCGTTCGTCGCCATCTGGGACAACCACGAATTCTCGTGGCAGGGCTGGCAAAGCATCGTCAAGGCGGGGTCGTTCGAGCAGCCTGGCCAGAGCGTCAAGGTCGCGGCGAATCAGGCGTGGTTCGAATACCTCCCCGCACGTGTCGCTCCGCCGAGCGGGTTGCTCGAGCGTTTCGATCCGCCCTCCGTGAAAGACGTTCCAATCAAGGAGTTCGACAGCGATGGGCTGGGGATCGAACCGAACAACCTGACGGCGATCAACAGCCTCAAGGTCTACCGGGCGCTGCGGTACGGTCAGCACCTGGACCTGATCATCACCGACCAGCGCAGCTATCGGAGCGCGGATCCCTTCGGCGATCCGTCTCTCGAAAAGCTCGGCGGCGACGAGTTCATAGGAATGTTCCCCGAGCCGGAGATGCAGGTCCTCGACGGCGGGCGCGGCTTCAACGGCGGCAATCCTCCTCCGGAGATCCGCTTCAACGATGCGCATGTCCCCAACCCGCAGCGGAGCGCGCCGCCGCAGACGATTCTCGGGGCGGAGCAGAAGGCATGGTTCAAGGACAAGCTCAAGGGCTCGACAGCGGTGTGGAAGATCTGGGCCAACTCGCTGGGCGCGCTGGATTGGCGCGCCGACCCGCAGAACCTGCCGGCGGGTCTCACCAAGGAGTCCTGGCCCCACGACACCTTCGCAGCCCTGGGCGGCGGTGATTACGGCACGGCGTACGCAGAGCGTGCGGAAATCTACAATCTCGTGCGCGACGCGAAGATCACGGGCTTCGCCATCGTCTCCGGCGACCGCCACAGCTTCTGGGCCGGATATGCGACCGCGGAACTTCCGCCCGGCAAATTCGATCCGATCGGGTTGAGCTTCGTTGGCGGGTCTCTCGTCAGTCCGGGAGCGATGGAAGCCTATGAGCACAAGCTTCCGAAGGACGCGCCGCTCCGACCGTTGTTTCTTGCGGACAAGGGTGCGGGGGCGAAGCCGGACTGGACCTTCAACATGCTGCTGAAGCACGGCGTCCGTTCGTGCTTCGAATATGCAAAGAGCTTCGACCTCAAGCGCGCACGGTCGCTGTCCAACCCGGATCTCGCTCCGCACCTCGAGTTCGTCGATCTTGGAGGACACGGTTACGCGAAGGTCCAATTGTCGGCCGATGAGATGCGCACCGAGTATGTCTGCATCCCACGCCCCATCGCGCGCAGCGAAAGACCGGACGGGGGGCCCATCAGGTATCGGGTACTACACACTGCTGCACTGTGGAAGAGCGGAGAGCGCCCGCAGCTGAAGACATCGGTGCTCGAAGGCGACGTTGGACTGGCGATTTGACGGACTCACGGCGCTCGTTTCCATAGCGGCCGGAAAGGCTGCGGATCTGGTGGTCCTTGCCGGTAACCGGGCGAAGAACATCGACGACGTCGAGAGAGTGGAGACCGTCTTCAAAGACGGCGTCGGCTACGACCCCGCGAAGCTGATGCGTTCGGTCGAAGGACTGATGGGGTTGCGTTGACGGAAGGCGGCGGTCGGCCTGCCGGCGAATTCGCATCGTCCGAGCTGTCGCGTTGCAGTCCAATCGTGGAGTGGCCGCGGCGTGATTGCCATCTCAATCCCCGAGGAAAGGTGGTTTTCTGCAGCAGAGAGTCTGCCCACTCTGCGCGGCCTCGCAGACTGGGTGCGATCCACACCGATGGTCGTTCGCGGAAGGAAGCGTGTACTCGCTGATCTCGAACGCATGGAGCAGATCCTCGAGCGCGCAGCGCGCGAGGGAATCGAGTGGCATCTGGCGCTCGACATTTGACTTGCGATCTACGTGGAGCCGACAGGCAAGCTCTTTCGGCAGTCGTGGTCTGTCGCCTAACCCCTCGTTGCAGCGGACGCGGCCAAAAGCGTCGCGGAGCTGAACTCGAGTATCGTTAGGCGGCAAGTGGCGAAAGCCGCGCCGCGGCTCGTGGCTTGCCGAGCAACCCACAACAGTTGGCGGAGCGTCACTATGAATGATTCAACGACAAGAGAACCGGCAAACGATCCCCAGGACTTGGAGCGATTGTTGGTAGCGAGAGAGAACGCGGGAGATGTTACTGGCATGACGGCGTTGTTCGAGCCAGACGCGGTAGTCGACATTGGCGGTGGGACGTTCCTGCGTGGCAAAGAGGCCATTCACGAGTTTTTTACCAAACTCCAGGTTACGGGGTTTGGACCGGAAAAACGAAAGTTCGAGTTCGGAGAACAGCGACCTGCGCTCATTTGCGGTGATCTGGCCCTTACCTCGACGCGCAGCCGTAATGGTACCGTGACCACGGAAGTTGCGCGGCGCCAGAAGGATGGAACGTGGCTATGGGTAATTGACAGGTATTCCGTCTCTTGGTGATTGGCAGGCCGAGCCGGGACGCGAAGCGAGCGGGTGCGCTGCTAGCAGGGCGGCGAAAACGAAGCGGCCGCCTAACACGCGCATGCAGCGGACTCGCTCATCGCCTTCGGCTCGTCGCTGGCCGCTGATGTGCTGCCCGTTACGCCACGCTAGGGTCGCTCTCGCAATCGTCGCGATCGCGATTGGTGGCTGCGTCAGTAGCTCGCCCGAGACGTACGGGGTGATCGCGTATCTGGCAGACGATGGGGTGTGGCATGACGATGCGGCACGGGTAGTGGCGCCCGTGATAATCAAGCGCGTCGACCCCTTCTGGCCACCAGCGTACCGGATGTCGAGCAATCAGGGAACGGTGGTGATGAAGCTGCTCGTTAGCCAAGAAGGAGCAGTCCAGGATGTGGTCGTCATCAAGAGCGTGAACGACCTGATGGACAAGCAAGCAGTTGATTGTGCACGGCAGTGGGGTTATAGCCCGGCAACGCTACACGGCAGACCCGTGACCGTGTGGTTCAAGGTGCACGTCACGTGGAGGCTGTCTTGAGGCCGTGGCCTAACCCGCGGGTGCAGCGGACTCGTTCCTCGCCTTCGGCTCGTCACTCGCCGCTGACCCGCCACCCGTTAGGCAGCTATGACTAGTACTTGGAGATGCTCGGAGTGCAAACGCCAATTCACACGCAAGAACCAAGGCCACGCTTGCGGTACCGGCAACCGAGCCGAGGTGTTACGAAATAGATCGCCACAACTCATCGAGCTGTATGCCGCGTTGGAGTCGTTCGCGAAGTCGCTCGGTCCCGTGGAGTTCGTGACACGCGAGCGATACGTCTTACTTCGGAGTAACCGCATCTTCGCGGACTTGAGGGTCATGTCTGATGCTTTGCGGCTCGCAATCCACCTGGGACGAAAGGCAGAGAGCAAACTGTTCATGAAAGTAGGCGCGGATCGAAAGCACGTTACGCACGTGGTTAAGCTTCAAGACATGGAGGAACTCGAAGCCATGAAGCCGTACCTGCGCGAAGCCTATGAATATTCCATCTCGTAGAGAGCGGCCTAACCCGACCCATTCTCACTGCGCCGGAAAATCCTGCCGGCTACGTCACGCCAGCGCCCGAATCCAGCATCCCGCGAAAGGCATTCCGGTACTTCCACGCGAGGTACAGCTCGAAGAGCAGGAGCACCATCGCCATCGGCAGGCCCGATCGTTCGAGGAAGGTATGGAACGCGAGGCTGTTGACCAGGAAAGGTGCCAGGAGACAGAGGGCGATCGGCACGAAGCGATTCACCACCAGCAGAAGGCCGGCGACGAGGTGCGTCAGCGCGATCAGCGGGATCATGTATCCGGTCTGCGCGAGCGAGCCGAGGAACGCAGCCGCGCCCTCCGGTAGGGGTGTCGAGGGAAGGGGAAGGAAACGGAAGAACCCGTCGAGCCCGAACACGACCAGCGGCAGTCCCAGCAGCAGCCGCACGACAGCCGGTAGCGCGCGTGCTCTTGATCCTGCGCCGGGAGTGTCGTCGACCGCCCGGCGCTGCGTCATGCCGGCGCTCACGCTCCACCCCGTCCGCCGTCGACCGGTATATCTTCGAGATCCGGCGGGAGCCCGAAGGCTGGAAAGACGTCCGGCGCGAAAGTGACGACCTCGGCGATCGATCCCTCTTCGATGCGCAGCAGGTCGATCGCCAGCGCGCTCCACGAGGGTTCGCCCTCGCGTCGAGCGTAGACCGCCACGGCGGGAAGGCCGTTGGCGCGCGTCGTCACGCAACGCAGCCGACCCATGCGCTCGGTGCCGAATCCCGCCTCGAGGAACAGGCGGATCATCCGGTCGCGGCCCGTGAAGCTCGGCTCGGGCGGCATCCGGAACACAGCGTCTTCACGGATCAGAGAGACGAGCAATGAGACGTCGGACTGCTCGGCGGCCGCGACGTACTTGCGCAGCAGCTCGCGCTCGGACTCCTCGGCGTCGACGCCCGCGGGCCACGCCGGCCGGCGAGGCGGAATCCGGGCGCGCACGGTCGAGCGCGCCCGCTGCAGCGCGCTGTTTGCCGCCGCGACGCTCAGCTCGAGGAGCTCGGCGGCCTCCTTCGCGGACCAGCCGAGAACGTCGCGCAGGATCAGCATCGCCCGCTGTTTCGGTGAGAGTTGCTGGATCACGGTCAGGAATGCGATTTCGACCGTCTCGCGGGTCAGCAGGGAGGCTTCCGGCTCCAGTTGACGCGGCGCGACCGGCTCGAGCAGGGCGTCCGGGAACGGCTCGAGCCACGCCACCTCGGAGGCCGGCCCGGCTTTCTCCGTAGCCGCCATCGCGGTTCTCCGCGGATCCCGTGCGATGGTATCGAGGCACACATTCGTGGCGATTCGATAGAGCCAAGGGCGGAGCGGCAGCCCCTCCCGGAGGCTCTCCCGATAGCGCCAGGCGCGCAGAAACGTCTCCTGCAACGCGTCCTCGGCATCGCTGAGCGCACCGAGCATCCGATAGCAGTGGACGAGCAGCTCGCGCCGGCGCAACCCCGCGAGCTCCTCAAACGCCGCCTGGTCCCCGCTCCGGACCGCAGACGCCAGCGCCGCAGCCTCGGTCGATTGGATCGTCGTCGCTTCTTCGTTCACCGGACCTCCATTCTGGCGCCGATCGGACCGGCCATCGGGGCCCTCTACGAAAACTGATACCGGTGGGACGACCGAAACTCATCGTTCCTGTTAGAAGAGACTTGCCAAGCGGCTGGCACCTGTAGCGGGGCTTCCCAAGCGGCTGGCACGTGCAGCGTCGTGCGCGAGCCAGACCAGCTCGGGGTCGAGCGCGCGCACCCGCAGCTGGCCTTCGGTGTGCGGCTCGTCGAGCTCGCCAAACCAAACCGCCACGTCGCCGCCAACGACGACCGGGCGCCCGCCAGTCTCGACGACGACGACCTGCATGCCGCGTGTGTGGCCCGGCGCCGGGACGAGCCGGAGCCCGGGAAGCAGCTCGAGTTCGCCGTCGACCGGCACGTACCGCACGCCGGGCGCCTCGACCCACTCGCGAATGGTGTAGTCGTCCTCGTTGCGCGCGTCGTCGAGCTCCCGACGCTGGACGTAGATCGGCCTGCCGGCGAAGAGGTGGTTGCCGCCGCAGTGGTCGAAGTGCAGGTGTGTGTTGACGACGATGTCGATGCCGGCGAGGTCGAAGTTCTGCTTGCTCAGTGGACGGAGGCGGGGATCGAGGTCGGCCACCGCCGGGTGCGGCTCCGTCAAGCCGGTGTCGACCAGCACGCGCGCATCGGGATGGTCGATGACGTGCACGTAGACCGGCATCCGCTCGCCCTCGGCGAGCAGGTCGGCAACGCGGACCGGCGTGATGGTGATTGAGGCGGGGGCTTTCATTTGTTCCCTCCGTCAACATTCTTATCCGCTTTAACGCTTTAGCGAAACTATCTCTCTGGTCTATCGAGGAGGCTCTCGATTCGTTGAAGACAGGAATGCGGTGGGCGCCCGAGCGCTAGCGGCGCCTAACCCCTCGTTGCAGCGGACGCGCCAAGAGCGGCGCGCCGCTGAACTCGAGTATCGTTAGGCGGCTGAGAGAGGTCCACGTCTTGCTTCAAATTCGTGAAGAGGGTCCTGACGACATCGTGGCCATTCGCGACCTGAACAGGCGTGCATTCGGGGGGGACCTGGAAGGCGATATCGTCGATGCCCTAAGGTCTAACGGAGCTGCCTTGCTGTCCTTGGTCGCGACATTGAACGGTAGAGTGGTCGGTCACATCATGTACAGCCATGCGTCCGTGGATGGCGAAGTGGCGGGAGCTGCTTTAGGCCCCATGGCTGTGGTCCCGGAGTCCCAGCGGCAAGGTATCGGGAGCCAGCTGGTCGAGGCCGGAAACCGAAAACTCAAAGAGGGGGGCTGCCCATTCATCATCCTCGTGGGGCACGCGCATTTCTACCCTCGATTCGGGTTCGTACCCGCAAGTACTCATGGGATCAAGTGCGAATGGGAAGTACCCGACGACGCGTTCATGTTGCTCGTTCTTGACGAAGGAAGGATGCAGGGTGTGTCCGGGCTAGCTCAGTACCGCCGTGAGTTTTCAAGCGATCACTAGGCCGCCTGACCCGCCGCCCGTTAGGCGGCCATATCACTATAGGAGGTCTTACGTAATGCGACCCCTTCGGTATTCCATCAACGTCACATTGGACGGGTGCTGCGACCACCGTGCAATGATCGCGGACGAAGAGATACATCGTCACGCGGTCGAGAACATCGACCGGGCCGATGCCCTCCTTCTTGGCCGGGTGACTTATGAAATGATGGAGGTAGCGTGGCGGTCCCCGGCGGGGATGGGAGCGATGCCTGATTGGACGAAACCCTTCGCCCGGACGATCGACGCGGCAAGGAAGTACGTGGTGTCGAGCACCCTGGACCGGGTCGATTGGAACGCGGAGCTCGTGCGCGGGGATCTGGGGAAGGCCGTTCGGCAGCTCAAGCGGGAGTCGGGTAAGGGACTGTTCCTAGGAGGCGTGAAGCTCCCGCTGGCGTTGGCGGAGCTGGGATTGATCGATGAGTACGAGTTCGTGGTACAGCCCAGGCTAGCGGGCCATGGGCCGACGTTGTTCGCCGGGCTATCGAAGCATGTCGACTTGAAGCTCGTAAGCCGGCTGGAGTTCGGCTCGGGGGCGGTGGCGATGCGGTATGAGCCGAGAAGGTAGCCATCCGTCGAAGCCCTGCCCCAGACAGTCTGATGGTCAAGGTCAGGAACGACGCTGGACTCGTTGGCTGGACTCTTTTTGACGAGAATTTCGACGGTGCGGATATGGACGCGTGCTCGTGACTGTCGGCAGGCGGCCTAACCCGCGGGTGCAGGGGACTCGCTCCTCGCCTTCGGCTCTTCGCTCGCCGCTGACTCGCCACCCGTTAGGCGGGCATTGGACAGCGGTTGGGCTCAAGACCGCTCTGGTTGCGGGTGGTACGCCATTGGCGTATAGTTGGCCATGCGCTTCGTCGAGACTCCGGTCTTCACAGCTCGACTTCGCGCGCATCTCGTGATGACTCGTATCGAGCCTTGCAGCTTGCCTTGGTCCTTCGGCCTGAGCAGGGATCGCTCATTCCAGGATCGCGGGGCCTTCGAAAACTTCGTTGGGGAATCGAGGGCCGCGGCAAGCGTGGCGGTCTTCGAGTGATCTATCACTGGGATGCACGACGAGAAGTGGCGTACATGCTGTTTATCTACGGGAAGAACGAGCAGGGCGACCTGACACGTGAGCAAGTGAAGATTCTGTCGCGGCTCGTTCGGGAGGAGCTGGGATGAAGGACGCGGCATTCAAGGAGCTACTGACCAGCGTTCGCCAGGCCGGTCGCATTCGGCGTGGGACGCTGCGGCCGTCGCGGGTGACGACTTTTCGGCCAGCCGACGTAAAAGCGGTGCGGGCTCGGCTGGGGAAGTCGCAGGCAGAATTTGCCCTCATGATCGGTGTGAGCGTGGCAACACTGCGGAATTGGGAGCAAGGCCGCCGTGTCCCTGAGGGGCCAGCACTGGCTCTGCTCCGCGTGGCCGAACGCAACCCGCGTGCTGTATCGGCGGCACTCCAGGGAGGCCGGCGGGGTGCCGCCTAACCCGCGGGTGCAGCGGACTCGCTCCTCGGCTTCGCCTCGGCGCTCGCCGCTGACCCGCCACCCGTTAGGCGTCGAAAAGAAGTTCGGAGGCGCATATGACCGTACCCAAGACCAAACCCACAGAAGTCAGCGTCGAGAGTCACATTGCTGCCATCGCGAACGAGGAGCAACGGAATGATGCCCAGACTCTGGTTGCTCTCATGCGAAGAGTTGTCAAGCAAGAACCAAGGATGTGGGGGCCAAGCATCGTCGGCTTCGGGAGCTACCATTACAAGTACGCCAGTGGTCACGAAGGCGATTCCGCTCTCGCTGGGTTTGCCGTGCGGGGAAGTGAGTTGGTTGTTTACATCGCGGCGGGCTTCGAAGGTCGTGACGTCTTGTTGGCCAAGCTGGGAAAGCACAAGACTGGGAAGGTATGTGTCTACATCAGGCGCCTAGCCAACGTCGATCTGAAGGTCCTGGAGACGTTGGTAGCCCGATCGGTAGCGGAGACGAAGCGTCGCTATCCGCAACCTAATGAAAACGACGCCTAACCCTGTCTTGCACCGGGCTCGCCTTCGGCGAGCCGGTGAAGTCACCGTTAGGCGGGCGTGCCGGAGAAGTGAGGGCCCCGAGTCACGCCCTCCTGCGCAGGGCTTTTCCAGCGTGGCGGCGCACCGGGGTCGACAACGATAGTTGCGAACGCAGGTTGTTCGGTGTCTCCATTCATGGGGCGGTTGTGGCGCCCGGAGAAGAGCGGCCATGGGCGTAAGGCTGAGGGAGTCGGTGGCGGCAGGGCATGGTGGCGGTGAAGCGCCGCCTAACCCGCGGGTGCAGCGGACTCGTTCCTCGCCTTCGGCTCGGGGCTCGCCGCTGACCCGCCACCCGTTACGCGTTGGAAGGTGCATTAAAGGAGTTGTACGATCAGGCGCCAGCATGAATCGGTTCGTTATTCTCGTGATCGTTGGGGTCTTGCTCGCGTACACAGGCTGTGCGTCGTCGGGCAGCCAGGCTGATGTGCAGTCTCAGATTCTGCAACTCGACGCGGAGTGGTCCAAGGCGGCGCAGGACCGGGATGTCGACCGGGCTGTTTCCTTCTGGGCGGACGATGCGATTGTCTTCCCGCCGGGAAGTCCTGCGGTGGTTGGAAAAGCGGCCATCCGAGAGTTCGTCATGAAGAGCTTCCGAGCGCCCGGCTTCAGCATTTCCTGGAAGACGACGACCGTCGCAGTGTCGAAAAGCGGCGATATTGCCTACACGACCGGAACCAACCGGGTTGACTTCAATGCGGCCGACGGCAAGCAGGTCACGGTGGAGGGAAAGGCTGTGGCGGTGTGGCGGCGGGAGAAGAACGGCGTGTGGAAATGCGTTATCGACATTTGGAACGACGTGTCTTCTTCGCAATGACCGCCAGTCGGGTGCTTGCTCCGACGCCTAACACGCGCGTGCAGCGGACTCGCTCATCGCCTTCGGCTCTTCGCTCGCCGCTGACACGCCACCCGTTAGGCGAAGCGAGCTAGAGTGAGGAGCCGCAAAACGAGGGAGGGCTCATGAAGCGGATTCTGCTGGTCGGCTACGATCCCGAGACTGTGGATTTTTCCGACCCTGCTTTGCCCCCGGGTATGACCGCCGAGGCGGTCCATGCCGGTATTGCGGTAGCGATGAAGCAGTTCGCTGAACGTGGCTGGGAGGCCGACCTGGGCTTCATCCGGCCGGACGAAACCGCCGGGCCGACTGTGGAGCGTCAGTTAGCCTCGACGAACTACGATTGTGTCGTAATCGGCGCGGGCGTCCGCCTGCCACCCCGGCGCCTCGCGATATTCGAAGCCGTCATCAACGCTGTTCACAAGGCTGCCCCGCATGCGGCGATTGCCTTCAATACACGGCCTGACGACAGCGCCGATGCCGCCGCCCGATGGCTGCCGGTTGGAGCCGGGTGGTGAAGTCCGGCCCGGCATTCCGTGAACCTTGAGTTTCCGTCGCCTAACCCGCGGCTGCAGCGGACTCGCGCTGCGCGCTCGCCGCTGAGCCGCCAGCCGTTAGGCCGACAGTGAGAGGCTCCTAACTGGTGCTCGAGCACTTCGACCTCGTAGCATTTTGAACTCCATGTCCGTTAGGCCGCAGAAGAAACATTCCTCTTTCCACACGCTCATCGGAGGTCACATGAAACGAGTCACTGGCATCGGCGGCATCTTCTTCAAGGCCAAAGACGCTCCATCACTGCAGGCTTGGTACAAGGGGCACTTGGGAATCGATGTCCAAGCCTGGGGCGGAGCTGCCTTCACCTGGACCGACGCCGAGGGCAAGCCGGTTGCAGGCACAACTGCCTGGTTAATCGATCCGCAAGAAAGTAATCACTTTGCTCCGAGCTCTGCTCCCTTCATGGTCAACTACCGAGTGGAAGACCTCCACGCCTTGGTCAAGGTCTTGAAGGAAGAAGGCTGCAATGTGCTCGAGAAGATTGACGAATCCGAGTATGGGAAGTTTGCCTGGGTGATTGATCCAGAGGGAAACAAGGTCGAGCTATGGGAGCCGCCTCAAGGCCAATGAGCAGGCTCGTTACTCACGGCCGCGAACCGCGGCCTAACACTTCGTTCAACCGCCGGTTGACTCGAACGTTAGGCGGGCCGAAGGATGATTGTGCCGGGTGAGGGCAGGTTCCCGTGGCGCCGCGTACTCGGGTCCCTCCTCGCAGCGCTGCTGGTTGCGGCGGCAGGCTTCACCGCGCTCTGGGCCGATGTGGAGGAACCCCGTCCACTCCACATCGCTATCGAGATCATCGCGCTGCCATTCGTCCGCCTTGTCTATTTGATCGGCGGGTTGCGTAGCGCCCAGGTAATCTGGTTCGCTGGTCTCTCAAGCATCCTCGTGTGGTGGGCCACATTCTTTATCCTTTTGTCGAGGAGGGCGCGTAAGCGTGATGCGCAGCGATCCGCCTAACCTACGGGTGCAGCGGACTCGCCCCTACGCTTCACTACGGCGCTCGCCGCTGACCCGCCACCCGTTAGGCGTCGGGTGGGATTGGTCAGCGAGTTGGCGTCGGTTGTGGTCGCGCCGGCCCAGATTCTTCCATCTTCCAGCCACTGCGAACATCGTATGCGTGGCAAGGGGTGATGTTTCCTTGGCAGGCAGCATTGTTGCCGTTAAGACAGCTCAGGACCACGGCGCAGGCTGCCTGTGGCGTTTGGTCCGGAGGCAATGGAATAGTCACTCTGCACCAGCCGGACCAATTGCGGTTGCTGAAAGCGCAGTCGGCCTTTGCCGACCCCGTCTTCGGTTCGGGGCCTCGGGCAGCCTCTATCCTAGCGGTGAGAAGCAGCACGGCGACACTTAGGAGCCATCCGCCAAACCGAGGAGGGCATCTCATTTTGTGCTCCGTTGCTCAGAGGTTGAATCTTCTCATGGCGTATGTCTGCAATGTTCCGCCGCCTAACCCGCGGGTGCAGCGGACTCGCGCCTCGCCTTCGGCTCGTCACTCGCCGCTGACCCGCCACCCGTTAGGCGGCGCCGGGGACGTAGCTCTCCGGAGCGGGATGTTTGGTTCCAGACTGCCAGCGGAGTGCTGATGACTACGCTCCCCGACCTGCTCTACGTCGCGCTGTTTGCGGTCGCCATGCCGCTGTGGGACTACCTCGTCTTTTGGCCGGCATTTCATCGCCAGTTGCAAGCCGATCCGGCCCGGGCTCGGAAGCGGCTCTGGACCGGAGCCATCGGTAGCCTGTGGGCGCTGGTCGCTGTCGGGGCGGCGCTGTGGGTAGCTAACGACCGATCCTGGACGTCGCTCGGCTTTTCCGTGCCCGAGGGCTGGCGGTTGTGGGTAGCGGTTGGCCTGGTGCTCCTGCTCGTGGTCTATAACGTCCTGTCGGCCGCGACGGTCGCCCGAGACTCCCAGGCCAGGGCGAGCGTGCGGCAGCAGATGGGGAAGCTCGCCGAGGTCACGGGGCCGCACACGCGGACCGAACTGTACTGGTTCGCAGGGGTGTCGCTGACCGCGGGGTTCTGCGAGGAGTTCCTGTTCCGGGGATACTTCATCTGGGCCCTGGCCCCGTGGCTCGGCTGGTGGGGCGCGGCGACGCTGTCACTTCTGATCTTCGCGACCGGGCACGCTTACCAGGGATGGAATGGCGTCCTCCGCACGGGAATCGTCGGCGCGTTCTTCACGCTGGTGGTGGCGTTTCTCGGCTCCCTCTGGCCAGCAATCGTGCTCCACGTCCTTGTCGATCTCAGCTCTGGAATTATCGGGTGGCTCGCGCTGCGCGAGGGGCAGGCCCCGGATGCCGCCTAACACGCGGGTGCAGCGAACTCGCATGGCTCGCTGCGCTCGCCCCGGCTCGCCGCTGACCCGCCACCCGTTAGGCGGCGCGACGGAGAAGCTGATGAGACGGAGCATGCGATCAGCCGCGTTCCTTTCTCTTCTTCTCGTTGGATTTCCGCTGACCGACATGGGGAACGCCTTAGACACGGCGTCTAGCGAGCCCGTGCCTGCACAAGGCTTTCCATCCAAGCCGGTGCGCTTGATCGAGCCGTTCGGGGCTGGCGGTGGACCCGATCTGCTGGGCCATGCCCTCGCTGAGAAGCTCGCTGCGCTGTGGGGCCAGTCTGTGACGGTGGAGAACATCACCGGCGCTGGAGCCACGGCGGGCCCCGCCCAGGTTGCCAAGTCACCGGCCGATGGCTACACGCTACTCATAAACACCAGCGCTCAGGCATACAGTGCGGCGTTCTCGACCAATCTTCCCTATGACCCGTTGACCGATTTCATCCCGATCGTTCCGCTCACAAGCCAGCCCTACGTGCTCGTCGCGTGTAGGTCGGCAGGTGTTGCCACCGTCGGCGAGCTCATCGCGGCGGCGAGGGCGAGACCGGGTGAGCTCAAGTTTGGTTCCGCAGGTACAGGAACCGGCACACATCTGGGCGTCGTGAAATTCAATCTCGCGGCAGGCATAAAGGCAGTGCACGTGCCCCCACGACCGGCTGATTCGACTGCGGACACGATCGCCAACGCAATCGCTGGGAGCACCACTTACATGATGGCACCCATCTCGCTCGCCCTGCCTCATATTCGTGACGGCACACTCATTGCGTTAGGCGTGAGCACGGCGCGACGGTCGGCCCTGTTACCAAGGGTGCCGACGATCTCGGAGGCAGGCATTGCCGGATTCGACTTCCCGATTTGGTATGGGGCATGGGTCCCGGCTGGTACTCCCGCCGGGGTGGTGGCCAAGCTTGCAGAGGACATCGGCCGCGTGCTCGCCGGTCCCGATCTGCGCGACCGGGTTGCTCGGCACGGGGGCGAGCCGATGAGTATGACGCAGCCCGAGTTCGCGCGTTTTATCATCAGCGAGAGTGAGGGCGCGGCGCAAATTGTCAAAGCCGCCGGGATCTCGGTCCAATAGCGAGGTGTGTGATGAGCGACCGAACAGGGAGAAGAGTCGCTTGCAACCTGCCGACTGCGGGCGCGCCGCCTAACACGCGCGTGCAGCGGACTCGCTCCTTGGCTTCGCCTCGGCGCTCGCCGCTGACGCGCCACTCGTTAGGCGCTTACCCATGAGGGGCGGGCGCTCTCGTCCGACCTCGGTTGAGAGCGACGATCCGGTGGTGGTGTATCGAACGAGGTACCTGAACGAGGCCGACGTGGTTGCCGAAGCAATGAGCCGCGCGCAGGTGCCATTTTTTCGGCGTGTCGAGACGATCGGCGGTTTGTCGGCTGCCATGCCGCTTAACCCGGCGCCGGGCCTTCTGCCGGGCAACCGCTGGGCGATAGCCGTGCCTGGGAGTTGGGCCAAGCGAGCAGTGCAGTTCATCGCAAAGCTGCCGGTGTCTCAGGAACCAGAGCCCCCAAGCGAGTTTCGGGCGCCAGGGGTGAAGGAGTTCTTTCAGGGCTGGACCTGGCTCTTCGTCTTCGGGATCGTTCTCGCTCTGTTGTGGACCATCATTCGGATGTGGAGCCGCACGTGACAAGTAGCAACGCGCCTAACCCGCGGGTGCAACGGACTCGCTCCTCGCCTTCGTTCGCCGCTGACCCGCCGCCCGTTAGGCCGCTTCAAAACCAAGAGGAGGTAGCACTATGCGACGCGTGATCTTCGTAGCCCTGGCTGCCCACATGTCCCTTCTGACCGGCCGCCTCCTCGCCGGCGACAAGCCGGTAACCGAGGACGAGCTCACTACCCTCAAACGCGAGTACGCGGACGTACTTGCGCTTCAGGGGACGTCAAAGGGCGAAATTCTGGCCATCGCCCGGATTCTGCGCGCAAATCCCGAAGTGGCGATCGACCGTACGGCTGCGAGTGGCGAATATTGCTTCAAGAGCAGCCTCGGTACCATGGTTCACTTCGCTGCCAAGCCGGAGAGCACCTCGGAGGACGTTATCTACGAGTTCGACGCCTCTGGCCTTATCGCGGCAGGCCTGGACCCAACGCGTATGAAACAGTTACCCGGGCTGGGCCGAATGACCCCTGGCGAGTGGTATTTCCTTCCAACGGGGCAACCAGACCCGCATCACGCACATGCGATGCCCGGTCCCACGATTGCAATAGCGGTCAACGTCAAGTGAATCGACGAGCGGCCTAACATGCGCGTTCAGCGGACTCGTTCGTCGGCTTCGCCTCCTCACTCGCCGCAGACGCGCTGGCCGTTGGGCGGCCATGCGCTATCGAAATCGTTTGAAGAGAAAGGAGTCTCTAATGACCAGTCCGCGGCTTCGTGGCGCTATTCTTGTCGCGGTCATCCTCATCACGGCTACGGTCTTCGCCTCGCAAGGTAAGGCGGATTTGCCCCCGTCCGTGTCACCCGACCAGTGGGTGATGTTGGGCGAGAAGGCCGGCATCGTGATCGAGAAGCCGAGCAAGATCAGCGGGAGAGCGACGGGTGAGGTAAGAGGTCAGCTCTGGCTCAAGGTCGAGGGGACTTGGATGCCGACTCTCCTCGAGCAACCCCACAGCATGGTACCGGCGCGGTGAGAGCTAGCCCCACCCGCCCAGCGAAGTTACCGTGGCCGCCTAACCCGCGGGTGCAGCGGACTCGCGCCTACGCTTCGCTACGGGGCTCGCCGCTGAGCCGCCGACCGTTAGGCGGACGAAGCCTGTCGAACGGGCGAGCCGGACCATGAAGACGTTTCGCGCCAAGTCCGTGGAGGACTGGCGGGACTGGCTCGCCGAGCACCACGATTCTGAGTCCGAGGTATGGCTCATCTTTCATAAGGTGCACAGCAAAGTGGCTTCGCTCGATTACAAGGATGCGCTCGACGAAGCACTGTGCTTCGGCTGGGTGGACAGTCTGGTCAAGCGCCTGGACGACCGACGCTACGCGCGAAAGTTTACGCCGCGGAGATCGGACAGCCGATGGTCTGCCACGAACCGGAAACGTTACTCGGCACTCAAAGCCAGTGGGAGGTTGAAGCCAGCCGGTCTTGATCGGGCGCCGACTGACCGCAGGTATGGTCCAAGGCCACTACGGTTGACGATGCCGTCGAAGCTTCCACCGTACATACAGACAGCGTTAAGGAACCATCCCAGAGCACTGCGCCATTTTGAAGTGCTCGCGCCCTCACAGCGCCGACGGTATTTCGCGTGGATTGAATCTGCCAAGCACGAGGAAACGAAGGCCAGGCGCCTGACGGAGGCGATTCGCCTCCTCACCGCTGGCAAGATACTGGGACTGAAATGAGCGGCCGCGCAACATCAACTTCGGCATCGTCAGCATGATCGGCAAGCTCTGGCCGCGCTATGGCTGGCAAGTCAGCCTTGGGCAGCGGACCCGCTCCTCGGCTTCGCCTCGGAGCTCGCCGCTGACCCGCCTCCCGTTAGGCTGTGCCAGGAACGCCCCAGGCGTCCGCGCCGCCGCCGACTGGCCGATCCGTTAATCTCACCCGCATGGCACATCGCGCAACGCCGCAGGATCCTGATTTCGCGGCTCGCGTCCGCGCGAGCTTCGCGCAACAAGGCCTGATGTCTACCATCGGGGCCTCGCTCGAGCTCGTCGAGCCAGGCGAGGTGCACATCGCGCTTCCGTTCTCTCCCGCGCTCTCTCAGCAGCACGGCTACATGCACGCTGGAGCCACCACCGCGATCGCCGATTCCGCAAATGGCTATGCCGCGCTCACGCTAACTCCTCCCGGTTACGAGGTCTTGGCGGTGGAGTTCAAGATCAACCTCCTGGCACCGGCCAGGGCACCGCGGCTTCTCGCACGCGGCCGGGTTCTGCGTGCCGGGCGGCGTCTGACTGTCTGTCTAGCTGAGGTTATCGGCGTTAATGGCGTCGAGCACGATCTCGTCGCAACCATGCTCTCCACCATCAGCGCGAGGCCGAGTGGCGCCTCCAGTGCAAGCCCCGCCTAACCCGCGGGTGGAGCGGACTCGCTCCTCCCTTCGCTCGGTCGCTGGCCGCTGACCCGCCACCCGTTGGGCGGATAAGCCATGTTCTTTAGAGAAATCGCTTTTGGAACGGATGAATACCGACTCGAGTGCGCCCTTCGCAACGACGTTCTTCGCAAGCCGTTGGGTCTCGCTTTGACCGTCGAGGAGTTGGCCAAGGAGGAGGGTCAATTGCACTTCGGGTTGTTTGAACCGGATGACAACCTGGTCGCTTGCGTCGTCGCCGTCAAGCTTTCGCCAACCGACGCGAGGATCCGCCAAATGGCCGTGTCCCCCATTCATCAGCGGAGAGGGGTGGGGAAGAGGCTCATGAAGGAACTTGAGGCGAACCTTCGGTCACGCGGCTTCACGACGTTCGTCTTGCACGCACGGGCATCGGCCGTGGGCTTCTACGAGAAGCTGGGGTACGAAGTCGTTGGCGATGAGTTTGTCGATTTGACTGTCGCCCACTTTCGAATGGTAAAGGTCGTTTGAACTGTCGCCGCAGACCCGGCCGGAGATTAGGCGGCAAAGAGCCATGAGCAAGAGAATGGTGGATTGGGTCGGCTCCGCGGTCGTGCTACTTCACACGCTAATCAAGATTGCGCACGCCCGTGGCTCATCGCGAGCCTGGGATCGTGATCTCTGGGTGGCAGGTCGCGCCCATGGTCGCGTGGCGCGTGGCTTAGGGCATTACTCTTATCCAGACACTTGGCAAGGAGGACCAAGCCATGAAGTTGCGTCTCGGCACCTGGTCCTGGCCCGTCGCCGCGTGGATTCTGATCGCCCTGCTCTCCGGGCCTGCCACGGTGACTTCGGTTTGGCTTCTCGCCGAGGCCGCTGCAAGAGCGGGGTTCGTTGTGTTGCCAGGCGGCGCACCTCGATTCTCCGGGCCCCAGGGCAGAGAAGCGGATGTCACGGAAATGGTGGCAACACAGACCAAACCGGCGGGGCGCTCGGCCTGGTTCGGCAGACCATTGCGCCCAAGAGCGGACCGCCCACGCACATCCACCAGGCGGAGGACGAGTTCTTCTACGTCGTGAGCGGGGTGTTTAAGGTCAGGCTCGGTGATCGCATTGTGAGCGCGCCCGCTCGGTCCGTCGTGTTCGTCCCTCGAGGGACCGAGCACACCTTCGAAAACGTCGGGACGGAGCCTGGCGTGCTGCTGGTAGGCGTGACGCCAGGGGGGTTTGAGAAGATGTTCGAGGAACGGCAGGGTGTGGATGCGGAGACGAACCGAGCGCTCATGAAAAAGCACAAGATGGAAGTGGTGGGACCACCTCTCCAGTGACCGCTCCAAGGACCAATCTGCGACATGGGTGACGACATGAAATGCTCTGCTCGCGATCGAAGTCGGTGGTAATGAACCGTTGGGCATCACGACAAGTTGGAGAATGAACCGTGGCGCAAAAACCAAAGAGGAGTGGTCTCGGCCTGGACCGAAGGTCATTCACCGGCAAGGCCACCAGGGCCAAGTCCCCGTCGAAGGCAGGTGCGAAGGTCATGAGAAGCCGTGAGCAAGGGACCGGGGAACCCGCTTCCCGGCTCGTCGACCAGCGGATCCGCGACCTGGCGGGATGGCGCGGGGAGACCCTGGCCCGTATGCGGGCGCTGATCCTGGAAGCCGACCCCGAGATGACCGAGGAGTGGAAGTGGAGCAATCCGGTCTGGTCGCACCACGGGATTGTCTGCACCGGGGAGGCGTACAAGAAGGTCGTGAAGCTCACGTTCGCCCGGGGGGCCAGCATCCCCGACCCATCGCGCCTCTTCAATTCCAGCCTGGAAGGCAACACGCGAAGGGCGATCGACATCCACGAAGGGGAGAAGGTCGACGCGCGCGCGTTCAAGGCGCTCATGAAGGCCGCGGTGGGCCTGAATGGCCTGACGGCGAAGAAGCGGTAAAACGGTAGAGCCGGAGGAGCGATTCCGAGCTGCGGTGCTCTCGCCGCGCGGTCAGGCGCTCGCGGGCGCGGCCTGCAGGCGGCGCCAGAAGAAGTACGAGAGCCCCCAGAGCACGCCGGTGGCCGCCGCCCAGCCCCACACCGCCGGGCCATCGCCCACCGAAAAGTGGGCGATGAGCGCAGAGCCGAGAGTGATGGCGAAGCCGGCGTAGGCCCACTCCTTGAGCCGCGCCGGCACCGGCGCCAGCAGCAGCACCACGCCGAGGAGCTTGGCCCACGAGAGTTCCACCCGGAAGTAGGCGGGGAAGCCGAGGTGAGTGAACATCTCCGCCACCTGCGGCAGGCGCAGTTGCGCGTAGGCGGTGAAGCCTATCTGCAGGCAGAAGAGCGAGGTGAAGATCCAGAAGCCGATGACGATTTTCCTGGAGCGGGGCATGCTCATGTCCGTCCCTCCTTCAAGGCTGCGGGGCGTTGGACGGCCAACCGGGGGTCTCAACGCCGAACTGCTTTGCGTACTCGGCGTTCAATCGCTGCCAGCCGCCAAACTTCATGGCCTCGGGGCCGACGATGCGCCCGATGGGCTGACCGGCGAGAAGCCGATCCAGCACATCGAAGCAGATGTGCCAGCCCGCGGCGCCCATCGAAATGAAGCCACGGTCGATGTTGTGCCAGAGCGTGAGCCGGGTGCCGCCGCCTCCCAGCGGCTCCAGTTCCCAGCGGATGTCCTGTCCCCCCCAGTTGAATTCGAGCATCCTGGGCGCGTCGGCCCGCTTCACGTGGGTCTCGGTTACGTGCGGCGTCGGCGCTCCCACCGTCGAGAGCTTCGCGGTGCCAACGGCACCGAGGTTCCGGTCAGAATCGAACGGAGCCCATTCGCGGAGCTGCTCGGGATCCGTGAGCGCCTGCCAAACTTTAGGGGGAGGATGGCGGAGGTCGCGGACGAGAACGAGCGTCCACTTCTCTCCGTCTTTCCGGACCTCGGCTCCGGACGCGGGGCCGGGCGCGTACTTCTCACGGTTGCTCATCGCTTCTTTCCTTTCCTGGATGTCTGCTCCATCCGATCGAGATGGCGTTCGAGCGCATCGACGCGGGCCGTCCAGAAGCGCCGGAAAGGCTCCAGCCAGGCGTCGACCTCCATGAGCGGCTCGGGCCGGAGCCGATAGACGCGCCGCTGGGCTTCGACGCGCGCCTCCACGAAGCCGGCCTCGCGCAGCACGCGGAGGTGCTTGGACACGGAGGTCTGAGGCATCCGCAGCCGGCGCTCGATCTCACCGACGGAGCGCTCCGACGACGCCAACAGACTGAGGATGGTCCGGCGGTTCGGCTCCGCGATGATCGCGAACGATGACTCCATGGGGAGAATATACGTTGTGGTTCATATGCCTGTCAAGGCATATTAAGCCGCCGGCAGCACCCGTGGCCGGCCACGAAGACCTGTGATATCCCTCGCGTTTTCACGGCTTCAAATGTTGAAGCCGAAGGCCAGGGGCATGTTGCGCGCAAGCAAGCCTCGCAAGTCGGCCACCAGGTCGACCAGGGTGCGAAAGGGCGGGAAGGTCGTCCTGCTCTCGGGCGGCAACCCGCAGATCGCGAAGGCCGACGGCGACGCCCCGGTGCAGGCGTACATCGCCGCGATGCCGGGCTGGAAGCGCGACCTCGGGAAGCGTCTCGACACGCTCATCGTGCGGAACGTGCCCAACGTGCGCAAGGCCGTGAAGTGGAACTCGCCGTTCTACGGCATCGAGGGCCAGGGTTGGTTCCTGGGGGTCCACACCTTCACGCGCTACGTCAAGGTGGCCTTCTTCCGCGGCTCGTCGCTGCGACCGGTCCCGCCCGGCCCCAGCAAGGACAAGGACACGCGCTACATCGACATCCACGAAGGCGACGAGCTCGACGAGGCGCAGATGGCGACCTGGGTGAAGCAGGCGGCCGCGTTGCCCGGCTGGGTTCCTGGCCGACCGTCCTGAGGATCTGTCTTCGCCCCAGCGCCCACGAACCACCCGCCCCCGGGGGGCCAGGTCCTCGGCCTGCGCTCTGCGGCTGAGCTTGAGCGTTAGACGGCTGGGCCTATCGGATTGTTCTTTGCCCTTCGAAAACGGAGAATCGGTACTCATGACGAAGCGCCTAAACGTCGTCGCGCACATCGCGACCAGCGCGGACGAGCCGTCTTCGAGAGCGGCCTGGGAAGGACATCTCTAGCAGCGGCTGCGCTTCAGGAGGTAGGCCTGTGAATTTGCCCAGCGTCAGGGCGTTTGCGTCTCGGTATACCGCGGCGTGGTGCAGCCAGGATCCCTCGCAAGTGGCGTCGTTTTTTGCTGAAGACGGCTCGCTCACCATTAACTCTGGAACCCCGTCAATCGGGCGTGGTGCGATCACGGCTGCCGCACGTGGCTTTATGGCCGCCTTCCCCGACATGGTCGTACGCATGGACGCGGTTGAGCAAAACGGGCCTGGCTTTGTCTACCACTGGACCCTGGTCGGCACGAACACGGGGCCTGGCGGTACCGGCAATCGCGTCCACCTCAGCGGGTACGAACAGTGGATCATCGGTGCAAGCGGGCTCATTGCCAAATCCCTCGGTCATTTCGATGAGGCGGAGTACAAGCGTCAATTGGAGGGCATATTCACGTGAAAACCCCAGCGCTGGCGAGCGCCGGCCTGGGCCGCGAAACGATGAGCATCGAGTGCCGCGGCAGGAGAGTCTTGTGAGCCTGAAAGAGCCCTTGTCCTCGATCAGTCAGCCGGTGCCAGAGCTACCTGTGGCGGATGTCGAACGAGCGCAGCACCACTATCGAGACGCTCTCGGCTTCGAGATCGGCTGGCTCTATCCGGACAAGGAGATCGGAGCCGTCTCACGTGGAGACGTTGTGATCTTCTTCCGGAGGAGAAAGCCGCCGTTCGAACCTGCGGTTCACTGGGTGTTTGCGAAAGACATTGATGCTTCGTACCGCGAGCTGAAGTCGTCAGGAGCAAACATCGTCGAACCCTTGGAAAACAAGCCATGGGGACTGAGACAGTTCACTGTCGCAGATGTGGACGGGAACCGCTTCTACTTCCACCATGATTGACTTTCGACGTGCGGAGGAGCACGCGCCGCCTAACCCGCGGGTGTGGCGGACTCGCTCCTCGGCTTCGCCTCGGTGCTCGCCGCCGACCCGCCACCCGACGACGCGGCGAACCTTTGTCATCTCCTCGAGGTTGACCGCTTGCGGTGCCGTCCTCCTCGCCCTGACCCTGGTTGCGATGGCCTGGCCGATTTCCGGCCAGCAGGTCAAGCGATCTTCCGGGAGCGGCGGGCCTCGAACCCGAGGTGCGGCGTCGGCCGATGCCGCCGCCCTTGCGGCGCGACAGCGCTTCCTCGACATGTTCGCTCGGGCATACTTTCCCGGACGAACCGGCCAACTCCTCATCGTTCCGCGTGAAGGCGACTTCATCACGCGGCCTGACCCGGACGTGGCGTACATGCACGGTTCGCCATGGGCGTATGACGTCTCGATTCCGCTGATGTTTGCGGGCCCTGCAGTGAGAACGGGAGTGTACTCGATGCCGGCGGTGCAGCAGGACGTTGCGCCAACTCTTGCGGCTGCGCTTGGCGTGCAGATGCCCCCGACCGCGACAGGCCGTGTATTGCCGGTTTTGCGGAACGGCGTTTGCCCGACCGCGAGTGATCATGCTGCTCGTCCTGGATGGCATGCGCCGGGATTACTTCGATCGCTACGCCGCGTCCATGCCAACGCTTACCGCCCTGCGCCAGCGCGGCGCCTGGTTCACTCAGGCGCGGGTCAACATCCTTCCGACGAACACCGCCGTTGGGCACTCGACGATCTCGACGGGAGCCGATCCCCGCGTGCACGGAATCACCGGCGTCAGCGTGTACGATCGCATCCACCGCCGGCGCCACGACCTGTTCGCGGGAGCAACGCCGCAAGATCTGATGGCATTGACGCTGGCAGACGTCTGGCAGCTCGCGACAGCTGGTCGCGCGATCATACTGGCGCAGGGAAGCATCGACCGAGCGGCGACGCCGCTCGCGGGGCATGGAGCGTGTCAGCTGAATGGAGCGCCAGTCGTGCTCGCAAGCTACGATCAGCAGACGGGCAGGCTGGACCACGAATCCCGCCTGTTTCCGGCTGCCCGAGTATCTGAAGGATCGAAACGCGAGCACGCTGTGGCCGGCTGACGGGGAGTGGATGGGTCACAGAATCGACTCGACCGCCGCGGTGCGCTATTCGGCTCTGTTTCCGGCATTCGAAGCCGATGCGATGACCGCGATGATCGAGCGCGAGCCCGTGGGCGAAGACAACGTCGCCGATCTCATTCTGCTGAACTACAAAGGCGCGGATTTCGTGGGCCACAAGTACGGTCCGGATTCGGACGAGCTCCGCGTCACGCTCGGCGAGATGGACCGTCAGCTGGCGCGGATGCTGAGCTGCGCTCGAGGCGAAGGTTGGGAAGTGACTATCTTCTCGCGGTGACCGCCGACCATGGCATGCCGTCGGAACCGTCGTCGCCGGACCGCCGGCACTTTGCGCCGTCGATCGTCGACCTGTTGCACGAGAAGTTCGATCCCGAGGCGAAGCAGCTGATTACGTCCTTCGAAGCGGAGAACTGCCAGATCTTCGTCGATGAGGACCGGCTGTCGTATCTTGGTCTGACGTTGCGAGACCTGGCTCACTTCCTCGAATCGCAGCCGTTCCTTTTCGCGGTGTTCACGAACGACGACGTGCGGCGTGCGGCTGACGCGGCGAAGCCTGTGACGCCGACGCGCGGGCGCGCGAAGTACAAATGAGTCGGCCGGCTCTTCATCGCGGGTGCCTCTGTGCACACCCCGTGCGCGATTACCCGGAGAAGGGCACATGAAGAAGAGCGCGAATGCTCGTTTCGCTATCAAGAGCTGGGATGAAAAGCCCTATGGTGAGGGCCAGGACCTGCCAAGACTCACTCGGGCCACCGTAACGAAATCGTTCACCGGCGATATCGAAGGGGAGGGGCAGGTTGAATACCTGATGATGTACCGCAGCGACGGCTCGGCTACGTTCGTCGGCCTCGAACGTATCGTCGGACGAATCGGCGGTAGGACCGGCACTTTTGTACTCCAACGCATCGGCGTATTCGAGAGCGGTCAGGCGAAGGAGTCCTATGCGGTCATCCCTGGCTCCGCAACGGGAGAGCTCCGCGGCCTCCTGGGCGATGGCAGTTCGGCCGTTGGCCACGGCACCGAGCATCCTTTCACCCTGAACTATGAACTCGCGTAGCGATGGCGTCGCGGCGCTGCCTGACAAGCGCATGAAGCTGACGGCTCGACGAGAAGCTGGGATACAAAGTCGTTGGCGATGAGTTTGTAGATGTAACTGTCGGGAGGTCCCCATGACCATCCTTACGGTCAATCTCCTCTTCAGCACGGTCATATTCTGGATCGCCGCCCGAATCTACGTGCTTCCCAGGCTCGATGAGTGGAAGCCGCGAACCGTCCTGCTTCCGATCCTCTTGCTCCACACCTTCCGCCACTTTGGCTTGATGTTTCTCGCGCGTGGCGCCACGTATCCGGGTATCCCTCGCGAGTTCGCCTACCCTGCAGCCGTGGGCGACCTTCTGGCGGCTGCCCTGGCGCTGATCTCGATTCCTGCTGTGGCCAAGAACTCAGGGAGCGCGCGGCCCCTCGTCTGGCTCTTCAGTATCGTGGGTACGGCCGACCTGATCGCCGCGATAACTCTCGCCACGGTCTACGGCGCAGAACCCTACATGGGGCCAGCTTACTGGATTCCTGCTTTCTGGGTTCCTGCGCTGTTGGTGACGCACTACATTACTTTCGTGATTCTTGTCCGGTACTGGAAAGGTGCGGCCTGATCTGGCCGAGGTAACACATGACGTCCCCGGGACTTCACCTGACAAAACTGACGATAGACGGCCAAATTTGGCAGCAGGTCAGAGACTTCGCCCACTCCGGGCCGGGTGACGCTGTTTACCGGCTCACTTTCGGTCCCAACAGCGAGACCGAGATCGTGTTTGGCGACGGCCGCAACGGGCGGAGACCACCGGACGGTGCCGAGTGTTCTGCAACGTTTGACTCTCCGACTGGTCCCGTGGGCGTAACCATGCGCCGCGCGGAAGTTCCAGCGACGCAAGACCAGACACTTTGGGTCGCGATCCGTAACTCATCGAACGCCCTCTCGTTTTGCACCTATGGCGGCGATCGTTGCTCCATGCCTCGATCCTCTGGCTCGGCCTCAAACTGGTGCCGAGCCACCTTCGTCCTTCTCGCCCTGGTCGCCGTTCTACTGCTGATGCTCGCCATCAGGGTCTATGCGGCCTGCATCGCCTTGCCGCGGGCTGTGCCGCCCTCGCTTTCGCTCGGCCGCTCGCTTCGCTCGCTCGCCTCGCCGCTGACGCGCCGCCTGTCAGGCGGCCTCAAGCGTGCTCCGTGGCTAGCGGGTCTCGGGCTGATCATCGGCGCCTGCGCGTCCAGGGAACCTCCGCCGACTCACTTTGGGCCATGGGGTCCCATCTCCCGAGTTCAAGAGCCGGACCGTTCCGTGCTGGTGGCCGCCATAACTGCCTTGACGATAGCGGACGCCAAATCCGTGGTGCTCGCACGATACGCGGGCGATATCTATCGACGGCTCGATCTGGCTTCGCTGAATAATCAGGTACCGGTTGCCGTAGACGTCGGCGGCCAGCTTGGGCCGATCGATACCGGATCGGCGACCTACCGCGCCAGGGTCTTTGAAACGGATTTCCCCGGCAAAACCACGATACTCGAGGTATCTGCGCCGAATCTGCGCGGCGGGTGGGCCACCCTGACGGCATGGCGTTGGGATGCGCTCGCCTGGAACTGCGACTTGCCCGGGAGAGCCGAACACCTCACCCTCAGGCTCGAGGATAAGCATTGGAAGGTTACGGTCACGTCGACCGACCCGAAAGGTCTGCTGCTGCAGACGGATTGCCCGTGATGCCGCCTGACCCGCGGGTGCGAGCGGACTCGTTGCTCGGCTTCGGCTCGGAGCTCGCCGCCGACCCGTCCGTTAGACGCCACGACATACCTCAACGGAGGAGACAGGGCTGGCCGGCGATGATATCGCTATGGAGGCGCATTCCCCTCGTCGTGCGGGCTGTTCTCACCGGGCTAGTCGTGGCCGCGGCGGGCACCACACCCTGGGCTGTCCTTGTGTCGGCAAACTCCAAGTACTGGCCCGCCGTGCCGTGGGCGGTGCCTCCGACCGCTCTCTATCTGTGGCTCTTCTGGCGATATGTCCGGGGAGCGGGGTGGCCCCGGTCGACCGCGGAGGCACGACGCACGAATTGTCGCGCCAACCGCCTGTCGGAGGAAGTCTGGGGGGCGGCGCTTTTCGCCGGGGGCCTCGGCCTCGTGGCCCTGGTGCTGTTTCTCGGCGTTGTGAACCGCCTGGTCAGGCTGCCGCCGCAGTCGACTAACGACGTAGCGCATGTCCCGTTCGCGACCCTGGTGTCCTGGTTGCTCATGGGCTCTGTCGTCGCCGGCGTCGCTGAGGAATCGTCGTTCCGTGGTTACATGCAGGGGCCCATCGAGCGGCGTCACGGGCCGGTGGTCGCGATTCTGGTGACGGGAAGCCTGTTTGGCTTCGCTCACTTCACGCATCCGGAGGTCACGCTGATTCTGATGCCGTACTACCTGGCCGTCGCCGCCATCTATGGTGCTCTGGCCTACCTCACGAACTCGATCTTGCCGAGCGTGGTTCTTCACGCGGGCGGGAACGCCCTGGGCGCCCTTGACATGTTTGGGCGGGGTCGCGCGGAGTGGCGAGCATCGTCGAGCTCGGAGCCATTGATCTGGGAAACGGGAACCGATGCGTCGTTTTGGATCTCCTGCGTGTCAGTCCTGGTCGTGGGGACAGCCGCGGTCTGGGCCTACGCCAGGCTCGCAACCGTCGCGCGGAAACTACCTGACTCTGACAGGTGGGCTGCGGTTCGATGACGTCTAACTCGCGGGCGCTGCGGGCTCGCCACCCGTGGGGGGGAAGAATGGTGCTGGATGCTTAGCCACGATGCCTTGATCGATCGTTGCTTCGAACTCAGCCCCGACGTGCGGTACGTCGCGGTGTATCGCGACGGGATACTGCGGAGCCGTGAGCGAACGGGCGTGGCCGGCGCTAGCGCGACCGAGTCTGATCGGTACGAGGAACTGTTGGTCAACCCAACAGTGCTCACTCTGGTTCGGCAACGCGGAAACATCGACTGCGGTGGGGTTCGTTACGTGCTGATCCGCTACGGTAACTTTTTCACGTTCCTCCTGCCGGTCGCGGGCGGTCACGTCGGGGTAGGTTTGGAGCCGACCGCCGATGTCCAGCGGCTCATCGGTCCGCTCGAGAGCAAGCTTGGACAGTGGGCCGGTGCGTCCGGCGCGCCTGACCCGCGGGTACAGTAGGAGGCATGGCATGAGCCACCGGGTGGGCGACATCGTCGGCGCGCTGGGTCTGACGCTGGCACTTCTGGGATGCTCCAGGTCCCCTGCTGCGCCTCCGCGAGAAGCCATGGCGAAAGCGACCCTACCGGAGCCCGTCGTAAACCATTCCCCCTCAGACGCAGAGCCGGGGCACCGGATCGCGCACGGTGAGCTGATTCTCGATGTCGATGACGCGAAGAAGCAGCTGAACGCGCAGCACCACTCGTACAAGGTCCTCGAAACCCGCCGAGTGCCCGGGCCGGTGCGGCGGCCCGCGATGACCGACGTGAAGGACTTCGCACTCTCGAAGAGTGATCTGGACGTAATCCATCCGGGGCCAGGCGAGTACGTGCATGTCATGGAGGGCCAGAGACACGGCTATGACAACCTGACCATCGGTATCACCTACACCGCGCCAGGAGGCGCTCCGCCGATGCACTCCCACACGGGCGAGGAATCCCACGTTCTTCTGAAAGGACAAAAGGTCCGCTACGCGCTCGGCGACAAGCTGTTCGTCAAGGAGGGGCCCTACGTCGTCAACATTCCGGCGGGGGTGCCCCACTCGTTCCAGAACCTCGATGAAGAAGTGGCCGAGCTCGTCGTGATATTTCCAAGCAACATATGGGAGTACGACGTTCTGGATGCGTTTCCGTTTTCGACTCCCGAAGCGAAGGCCATGGCTGAGGAGGCGAGGCGGGAGAAGGCGCAGTCCCGGACAAGGTGAGGCAGCTCATGAGGTCGCTCCAACACAGAGGAGATCGCCAGTGACGGCAAGGTTTCTCATCGAGGTTCCCCACGAAGAGTCGACGGTAGCCTGTGCTCGGGTCGTCGACGTCTTTCTCAGGACCGGGTCTCACTTCTTGAGCAATGCAGACTGGGGATGCAAGGACGGGGTGCACAAGGCATGGATCGTGGTGGAGGTCGGCAGCAAGGATGAAGCGCGGGGCATCGTCCCACCGGCATTTCGCGCGCAGGCGACGATCGTGCAGCTCAACGCATTCACGATGAAGGAAATCGAGGGCATCCTTCGTGATCACGAGACCTAGCCGAAAGGTGGTTGTCTACGTCGCAACGAGCGCCGACGGCTACATTGCCCGGCCGGATGGCGACGTCGACTGGCTCAATCGCCGCCCTCGCACGGTGGATTACGGCATGCGTGCGTTCCACCGGACGATCGACACGATCCTGTTGGGCCGCAAGACCTACGACTGGGCTCTCGACTACTCCAGGAGGACAGGTCAGAAGGCCGGGATATTCGACCGTAAGCTCGCGAACTACGTATTCTCCCGCAAGCCTCCCCAACGGGCGGCGCCAGGCGTGGAATTCGTATCCGAGCCAGTGAAGGCGTTCGCGCAGCGTCTGCGGGGAACGCCGGGAAAGCACATCTGGATGATGGGTGGCGGAGAGTTGATCGCCTCCTTTCTCGACGCCGGCGAGATCGATGAATTCGACATCCATGTCATTCCCGTGTTCATCGGCGAGGGCATTCCACTCGTGGCGCCGGGTCATCGGGACGTGCCGCTTCGCTTGAGGTCATCCAGGAAGTACGCCGATGGCGTCGTTCGGCTGCGATATGAGGTCATGCGGTAGCTCACGGAGGAGAGGGCCGCTTTGAGGAGTGTTCCATGTGTCTCCGTGTACTGGTTCCTCGCGGGCTAGCATCTCGGGGGAATCCGGCGTGACACCGGAAGTCATCCCCATCGAGTACGACGTCTATTCCGCCTCCGACGCGGCCGCCATGGCGAGTCTTCTCGGTGACGTGTTCAGTCGTCGAGATCCGCCCGCCGTCGCAGTCGGGCTGACCGCATCCGAGTTCGAGGCGTTCGTCAGACTGTTCTGCCCAAGGGCGGAGGCCGAGGGCCTGACCGTCGTGGCGCGGCTCCGCGGCACGGGAGAGCTGGTCGGAGCGCTGCTGACGGAGGATTCCGCGTCGGCGCCGCCTGAAGGGATGGATCGGCTGAGCGCGAAGCTCGATCCGATCTTCGATATTCTGGGTCAGCTGGATGCCGAGTACCGGGGCGACCGGGCGGTGCGTCCGGGCGACTCACTCCACCTGTTCCTGCTGGGGGTCTCCGACCGAGTCGCGGGACGAGGGGTCGCCCAACAGCTCGTCGCGACTTGCCTGGAGCACGGCGCCGGCAGGGGCTATCGGCTGGCGGTCACGGAGGCCACGAACAAGGTGTCGCAGCGAATCTTCCGCAAGCAGGGATTCGTTGAGCGCGCGCAGCGGTCCTACGAGGCGCATCGATTCGGCGGCCGCGCGGTGTTCGCTTCCATCGCCGAGCATGGCGGTCCCACGCTCATGGATCGATCGCTGTCGCCGTGATCATGCTCGTGCAGGATGGACGTGAGAGCCGCCAAACGATGTTGGAGCGCGAGGCGCTTGCGTGGTGACGAGGCGACCGCCGGATTCCCGCGTGCCGCGGACTCGCTCGTCGCGTACGGCTCCTCGCTCGCCGCGGACCCGCCGCCCGTCAGGCGTCAGCGCGAAACCTCAGGGGAGGCCTGAAATGCCCGCCAGCCGTGATCTTACCGAGACCATCCTGGCGGCCTGGCGGACGAACAATCTGGTCACTGTCTTTCTCGTCAGGGGCATCCCCACCGCGGTCTGGGCGGCTCCGGTCCCTGGAGCCCCGCGGAAGACGATTCGCATGCTGGCCGGCCACCTCCACAATGCCCGGTGCATGTGGCTCAAGACCCTGGGCCGGCCCCATGGCATCCCGGTTCCGTCGGCCGTGGACCGCCGGAAGGTGAGCCGCCGCCAGTTGGCCGCCGCGCTGAAGAGGAGCAGCCGGGGCATCGAGGCGCTCTTGCGGCTGGGGTGTCGCAGCGGCGGCAGAGTCCCCGCCAGCCCGGCTTACGTGTGGCGGAATCTGCCGTTGGACGTCGGTCACGTCCTGACTTACTTCGTAGCCCACGAGGGCCATCACCGAGGACAGATCCTGTTGGCGGCGAGGCAGATGGGCTCCCGCTTGCCGGCTGCGGTGGCCGGTGGCCTGTGGCAGTGGACGAAACGTGCCGTCGAGTAGCAGGGCCTGCTCCGCGCGGACGCCTGGCACGCGCGTGTGGCCGAATCGCCCGTCGCCCTCGGCTCGTCCATGGCTCGCTTCGATCGCCGTCCCCGTTTGCAAGGAGGGCCCATGAGCAACGTCACCGCATCCGAACTGGATCAACTTCGTGACGCATCCCGCGATCCGGTAGTCACCGACGGTGACAAGTACAAGGCGGTCCTCGAGAACGACCGCATCCGCGTTCTCGAATATCGAGACTCTCCCGGCCAGCGAACGTCGCCGCATCATCATCCGGATTATTTGCTGTGCGCGCTCAGCGCGTTCAAGCGCAGGTTGGTCCTGTCCGACGGACGGGAAGCCGTTCGCGAGTTTCACCCGGGAGAGGTCGCGTGGGGCAAGGCACAATCACACATTGGCGAGAACATCGGTTCCACCGATACGCACGTGCTGATCGTCGAGCTCAAGTGATCGCCCGCTTCCGGCCTTCGGCTCGGGGCGCGCCGCGGACCCGCCACCCATTCGGCCGTTCGAGAGTCGCCTGGCTGATGCTCTGTGCCGTGGGCCTCGGTTGCTCCGATCGATTGACACCCTCGCGGGCGGCGACAATCATTCGTCATTCGAAGGCGTTCCTCTCTGGCCCGCCGGAGAGTCAGCCGGTGTTTGATGGGGTGTCCGCACTGCTCGCCGGCGTGGAAGGCTGGACACCGGATCGTCAGGACGGCGACTCATGCGTCGTAGAGTTCTCGTATCACTGGCGCGGGGACCCGCAGTCCGAGGGCGCGGGCCGGCCGGCAGAACTGAGGGCAAGGGTCATTCTCCACCGCCTCGGAAACAGCTGGGCCGTCGACGACGAGCGATCGAAGGCACTGGTCCCTTCGTGGCCGAAGCTGCCCAGGACGCCGCCGTCCGCGTGGCCCACTCGGCCAGCCTCATGACGCAGAATAGAGTCTGGCGAAGTCAGGTCGTGAACACGTGCTCGGCTCGAGATCCGCTACGGCACCCGATGGCGCCGCTGGCGACGGTGACATCGCTGACCGGGCTCGCCGGCCGGCGCCGCGGGGCCGCCTGGCTTCTGGCGGCCTGGGGACTCGCCTCCGCCTGTGCGAGCACGGCTCCGCCCCAGCGCTCGGTGCTGCAGGAAAAGATCGGCAAGGGCGGCGTCAGCGCCGCGGAGCTTCGCCTGCGGCTCTACGAACTGCCGGGACAGCTCGGAGCAGTGATCGAAACGACCGCGGACCGGATTCGCGCGGAGTCCTCCGACCCGGCCGTGCGGCACCGGGCGCTCCTCTGGAAGGCCGACGGCATTCCGGCGCTCTACGCCGCCGCGCTCCGGCCGGACCCGCTGGCCGGGGCCCTCGACCTCTGGCTGCTCGTCGAGCAGATGAACCTCTATTTTCGGGAGGGCGCTGGCAAGAACGCCTTCGGCGCGCAGCAGCCGCTGGCCACCGCCGCCGCCGCACGGATGGTGGCCATCACCCAGGAGACGGCGGCCTCACTGACGCCCGACCCGGAGATGCTCGAGCGCCGCACGGCCCGGATCCAGCAATTTGCCCGCTCGCACCCGATCGAAGGAGCGTTCTCGTCGAGGGACACCGCCCTGATCGAGCTTGCGCGTTTGTCCGAAGCGGAGAGCGGCGGCGCGCTCGCCTCGGTCGGGCAGGCCACGGAGACGCTCTCCGACATCTCGCTGCGGCTGAATGCCTATGTGACCCTCGTGCCGAAGGTGGCCCGCTGGCAGGCTGAGCTCGCGGCGGAAGACATCACGGGCCGCGACAGCCTGCGTGGCACTCTGGACGATCTTCAGGCCGTCGGCGCCGCCGCCCGCCGCGCCGACAGACTGCTCGCAGACATCCCCGGCGCCGTACGCGAGGCGACCGCACCCATCCAGGAATTGCTCGACCAACAGCGCACCGACCTCCTGGCGGCGATCGACCGGGAGCGGCTGGTTATGACCGCCTTCATCACGGCGGAGCGAGAGGCGTCGCTCGCCGGGCTCAGCGAGGAGCGCAAGGCCGCCCTGGCGACCATCAGCCAGGAACGCGCCGCCGTGCAGGCCGGGCTCGACGCGTTGGCCAGACGATCCCTCGAAGACGCCTCCGGCCGCGCTCGCGGCATGGCCGACTACGTCTTCTGGCGCGCCCTGATCCTGATCGTGGTGTCGGCCCTGCTGTTCGCCGCGGGTTATCGCCTCGCCCGTCGGCGCCGGCACCGCGGCGGCGGGAGTGGCATGAGACTCCGGAGGCGACGGCAAGCCGCCTCTCTGGCGCGCCAATCGCAAGGCCCAAGTCAGACATGCCTGTGCCACGCAGGCACGCCGCTGACCTGTCACCCCCCCAGGCGGGAGAAAGTCTGAAGGATGGGCACGACTGATCGCAGCCATGTGATCCATCTCGCCGAGGCTCGAGTTGGCATACCCGCCGGCGAGCGCTCCGTGAGCGTTCTGCAGCGCGGCACCCTCGATGTCGCCCTCGGGACACCGGCGCGCCCGAATGAACAGACGCCACACGACAGGACGAGTTCTACGTCGCGATTCGCGGGCGAGGCGTCTTGTTTCACGATGGCAGGCGTGATCCATTCGAGTCCGGCGACCTGCTCTTCGTGGCGGCCGCAACCGAGCATCGATTCGAAGACTTCAGCGATGATCTGCTCGTGTGGCGCGTGTTCTACGGACCGCGCGGAGGTGAGGTGACTGAGGAACCGGAGGTGAGAATGACGACGAGAAAACGAAGCGCGTCGCATCGGCCGCTACGGCGCTCGGCGAAAACTCGAGATGCGCCTCGCGTCGTCGTCGAGAACGTCAACCACCCCGGCCAGAGGCGCCGGGTGAGCGCGGCCGATTACCAGGCCATGCGGCGAGCACTCTTGAAGGTGCTGCCTCGCAGGGCTCCAGGTCTCACGCAGGTCGAAATGATCCGCGCCGTGCTGCCTCATCTGCCGGCCGACGTCTTTCCAGGTGGGGCCAGAGCCGGCTGGTGGCTGAAGACCGTTCAGCTCGACCTCGAGGCGAAGCGGCTCGTCGCGCGCGAAGGGGCGACACCGTTGCGGTGGCACCGGTCATGAGCGTGTAAGAGGCGAAGCCGAAATCGCCGGGATGTACACTGCCGCCCGGGCGGGCCGCCCCGATCTGACGCCGGGAGGCAGCGGATGGACAAGCCTCGGATCTTCCTGGGCTCGTCGGGTAAGCAGGAGAAACTGCTGCAGGCGCTGACACGCGGACTCGAAGACGTCGCGCACGTCGAGCCCTGGACGACATCCTTCAATCCCGGCACGACCACGCTGGAGCGCCTCCTCGAGCTTGCCCATGAAGTCGACTTCGCCGCTCTGGTGTTCGCTCGGGACGACTGGACGAGCACGAGCTCGGCGGCATCGCCTGCTTCCGAATCCGCTCAGGCTTCTCCGCGAGACAACGTCGTCTTCGAAGCCGGCCTTTTCGGCGGAGCCCTCGGAATGCGTCGGACCTTCATCCTCCACGCGAGCGGCTCCAAGCTTCCCAGCGATCTCCTCGGCTTCACGTGTGTCCGCTACGGCGACGCTGCGACCGCTGCGGAGATGAGGGTCGTCAACCAAAAGCTTCGGAAGGCCATCGAGAATGAGGGTCGCGTCGCCCGCATCGAGGGCCTGTGGTGGCAGTATTCCCTGACGGAGCGCACCATGCGGGAGCCTTCCGCCGTGAGCCTCCTGCGGATCTCGCGGGGCCGCGACGGTGCGCTGGAGGTCGCCGGTCGCTCCTGGCAAGAGAATGGCAGTCTGTCGGCCAGATACTGGAGCGAAGCGGTGAAGGAGAGAAGGGAGCCTTCCGGAGTCTTCTACTACTGGAAGGGGGAACGGCCCATGGACTCGAACGCGCCGCAGTTGGACGGGACGGGGGAGATCCGGATGGAGTCCCCCGATCGCGCATCGGGCTACTTCACGACGCGAGTGGACACGCGACCGGCCCTGAACGCGCGCACGGCCGGTGTCTACTGGCGCGCCGATTCCGAGGACATGGGCATCCTCGACGGGCGCGACGATCGGCGGCGCGCGGAGCTGCTCGCGGAACGGCTGAAGAATTGGAAATCGATCACGAGCGCCTGAGCTCGACATGAACTCGACGAAGAAGGCTGCGCCCGCCCGGGACGACGTCAGGGTCCACGTGAAGCTGAAGCTGTCCGCCTTATGGGTGAGTGTGATGCTTTGCTACATCTACGGCGACTACTTCGGGCTCTACAAACCGGGGAAGCTGCAAGGAATGCTCGAGGGAAGGATGGGGCCGCTCGGCGCAACGACCCAGGGAGTGTTGTTGGGAACCGCGATACTCATGGCGATCCCGAGCGTCATGGTGTTCCTGTCGCTGGTGCTGAAGCCCGGTCCGAACCGCCGGGTGAACATCATCCTGGGATTGGTCTACACGGTCATTGTGGCGATCACGATGCCGGGATCCTGGGCTTTCTATCAATTCCTCGGAGTCGTGGAAGTCATCCTGACCGTACTGATCGTCTGGTATGCATGGAATTGGCCGAGGCGGGAAGCTGCGTAGCCCGTACCCTTCACCTGGTCGGGGACGGCGCGGGAGGGAGCGGGGTTCTCGAGTAGAGGCCGATCGGGTGGCCGGCTGGATCTACGACCAGACCAACGGCTCCCGCGCCGTCCGGTAGATCGAAGGGGAATCCGGCCACGACGGTTCCCCCGAGCTGGCTCGCCTTCCTGCAGCTGGCCTGGATGTCCGTCACCTGGACATAGACCACGCCGTTGAACGTGCCGATCTTGCCCTCCGCGACGCGCAGCGTTCCGACGGCGGTGCCACCCGCGACGATCTCGGCCGCCTGATCGGTGCCCTGCACCGGTGTGAATTGCCAGTCGAAGAGCTTGCCGTAGAATTCCTTCGACTGCGCGAGGTTGGTCGTGGTGATGTCGAACCAGGCGACGCGCCCGGGTCCAACATCCGCCGGGGGAGACTTGTGAGTCGCTGCACGGACCTGACCGGTCACGAGAGCCAGGGCCATCGTCATCGCCAGGATCGCCTTGCGCATCGCTGTTCTCCTGTATCAGGCTGAGGGGCGGGGCGCATGCTAGCACCCGGAGCCTTGCTCGCCGCGCTGGCACCCGCATCGTTTCTCGACTTCCAGGCGACCAGGCGACGAAGACAGGTTGTGTGGGCATGAACACCGTCGAGACCGAGCTTCGTAGCGTCGTCGCGGACGTGACGCCTCGCCTGCTCACCCTTTCGGAGGCGGAGTCGGCCAGGCCGACGGCTCCAGGTAAGTGGTCTCCAAAGGAAATCATCGGCCACCTGATCGATTCGGCTTCGAACAACCATCAGCGGTTCGTCCGCGCCCAGTTCATGGACAGTCTGGTGTTTCCGGGTTACGAGCAGGAGACGTGGGTGGCGGCGCAGCGCTATCGAGCCGCTCCGTGGTCCGACCTGGTGGGGTTGTGGCGTCTCTTCAACCTCCACCTCGCACGAGTCGTCGAGGCGATACCGGCTTCCGTTCGGCACCAGCCGCGCGCGCAGCACAACCTGCACGAGATCGCATGGCAGACCGTTCCGCATGACCGGCCCGCGACGCTGGAGTACTTCATGCGCGACTACGTCGGTCATCTCAAGCACCACGTCGCGCAGATCCTGGGGTCCGCATAGCCATGCGCACGCAGGGCCGGGCCACGTGCCTTGGCCCGCGCGGGCCACGGGCTGCCTCCTCGGCTCCATTCGGCTGAGGAGGGCGATCCATGGACAGCGCCACCGAGCAAGAAGGCCTTCGATGGCAGGTCGGAGTCTGGGACAGGATCTCTCAGCTCTACCGCCGAGAGGTGGAGCCTCGGTTCGCGGCGGTCGTCGAGAACGTCGTCCGGCGCGGTGACCTGAAGCCCGGCGACCGGGTCCTCGACCTCGGCACGGGAACGGGCGCGGTCGCCATGGCGGCGGCAAATCTCGTCGGGCCTGCCGGCCAGGTCACGGGAGTCGACATCAGCCCGGACATGCTCGCTTTGGCGAAGCGACGGGTGGTCGAGTCGGGCCATTCCCATGTCGATCTCCGGGAAGGCCGCGCCGAGCAGCTCCCCGCCGGCGACGGATCGTTCGAGGTCGTGCTGGCTTCTCTCAGCCTCATGTACGTCATCGACCGCGCCGCCGCGGCACGAGAGATCCGGCGCGTCCTGCGGCCCGGCGGGCGCTTCGTCGCCGCCGTCTGGGCTGACCCCGAGCAGTGCGACATCGTCCTGTTCCAGCAGACGGCGGGGAGGTTTGCGCCGACTCCGCCGGTGCCCGGCGTCGGTCCCGGGGGCGCTGGCCGACCCGACCGCCTTCCTGGCGCAGCTGGCCGACGCGGGGATGGACGTCCACGTCGAGACGGAGGAGCTGGGCTTCGACTTCGACGACTTCGAATTGGCGTGGGAGGTGCTGGCGGTTGTGACCACCGCAGAGCTCCCTCCGGAGCGGCGACGCGAGGCGAAGGAGGCCGTCCAGGCGGTCATGTGGCCGCATGGCCGTGGCCCGAGGCACTTTCGCAACGTGACCCGGTTTCTCGTCGGACGTGTGACGTGACAGGCGCTGACGGTCGGGCGGCCGAGCCCTGCCACTCCCTTGGGATCTCTGATCGGCCGCACACGCCATCGTCATGATCCACCTCGTCTCCGCGCTGGCGATCCTGATCGGCCTGGCACAGTCGCCGGAGCAGGCGGATTCGCTCGCTCGCGAGCACGTCGCCGGGCCGACGGGAGCCCGTCTCGATTCCCAACTGACGCGATTCGCTGCGTATGGATTCTCCGGAACCGTGCTCGTGGTCCGGGGCGGCGAGGTCGTGCTGCTCAAGGGATACGGGCTCGCGGACGTAGAACATGGCATTCCGAACGCGCCGGCGACCCGTTTCGAGATGAACTCCATGACCAAGATGTTCACGGGGGTGGCGGTCCTTCAGTTGGCCGCGCAGGGGCGCCTGCGTCCTGGCGATCCGGTCGAGCGCCATCTCGGGGCCTTTCCCACCGGCAAGCGAGGGGCGACCATCGAGCAGCTCGCGACGCATACGTCCGGCCTCATCGTGGAAGGCAGTGATCTCGGCGGAGATTCACGCGAAGCGTTCGTACGCGACGTCAAACGAACCCCTCGGGAGTCGGCGCCCGGTGAGCGGTACCGGTATACCAACGCGGGCTTCTCCCTCCTGGCGGCGATCATCGAGACGGTGAGTGGCGAGAGGTACGAAGACTACCTGCGTCGCCATGAGTTCGCGCCGGCGGGCTTGCGGACCGCGGTGTTTCGCGATGAGGTGCCGACCAACGATGCCCGTTTCGCCCATGGCTACGTCGGCACGCCCGCTGCCCTCGAACCGGGACCTCCGAACCCCTACGTGTGGGGCACCCGGGGAGCCGGAGGCCTGTGGGCGACGGTCGGGGACATGTACCGGTGGCTGGTGGCACTCGAAGAACGCCGTATCCTGGCCGACGCGCAGTGGCGGGTGATGATCACGCCACCGCTCCCTCCGGCGCAGGAAGCATTCGGATGGCACGTCGAGACCACCACCCCGGAGGGCAGGCTTCGGATCCAAAAGGGAGGTGGATCCGACGACTTCGCGAGCCATCTCCTCTACTATCCGCGCGAGCGCGTCGCGATCGTATGGGCGTGCAACAACCTGCGGCAACGTTGGCGGCGCGCGCTGAACCAGACACTTCCCGCCATCCTGCTCGCAGACGACTCCTTCGCCCTTCCGCCGGTCGCGCCGATCGCCCGGGAGGCGCTCGAGGAGCATCAGGGGCGATACGTCTCGGGACAGGACTCTCTGGAATTCCACGCCGGCGCGGGGTATCTGTACGTCGCCGGGAACCGGCTCGACGTGCCGACGAACGTGATGTTCTTCCCGCAGGACGGCAACCGCTTCACGGCCTTCGACCCGGCGAACATGGCCGTGACGCGTCTCGAGTTCGGCAGGGCCGGGGAGAGCTCCGTGGCGATCGAACTTCCGGACGGGCGGCGAGTCTCGCTGCAACGCCGAGCCGGGGCAGGCGGAAATCGACGATGCTCCGTCCGGCGCTCGGCGTGATCGGCGACGCCGGGCCCGGCTTCTCGGAGCCGCACTGACATGTTCGTCGGACACTACGGCCCGAGCTTCGCGATCAAGGCAGCGCGTCCCGCAATTCCTCTCTGGCTGCTGTTCGTCGCCGTCCAGCTCGTGGACGTCGCATGGGCGGTGCTGGTTCTGCTCGGCGTCGAGAAGGTTCGAATCGTCCCGGGGATAACCGCCTCGAATCCTCTGGATCTCTACTACATGCCTTACACCCACAGCCTGTTCGCCTCGATCGTCTGGTCGGCAGCCGCCGTCATTCTCGTCCGGTTCCTGCCCGGCATGAGGGCCGGGAATGCCGGCCTCTGGGTCGGGGCTGCGGTTTTCTCGCACTGGGTACTGGACTTTCTGGTTCACAGGCCGGACCTGCCTCTTTACGACGACACGATGAAGGTCGGCCTGGGGCTCTGGAACTACCCGATCCCGGCCCTCGTGCTCGAAGCGGCGTTGCTTTTCGGGGGAATGATCCTGTACCTGAGGGTGACGGCTCCCATCAATCCCGTTGGTCGCTTTGGGCCGCCCGTTTTCGGGCTTCTGATGCTCGGGATTCAGGCTTACATCTTCTTCGGCCCGCCGCCGGCTTCCCCCGCTGCGGCCGCGATCACCGCGCTGGTGTCTTACGTTGCGTTCGCCTTCGTGGCCCAGGTACTCGCGCGGCAGCGCGTGCATGCCGCGGCGGGACCTGCGGGGATACAATGAGAAACATCCCATTGGTCAAGCAACGCCGGACAGCAAGCCGATCCCCGAGCGGGGCTCGGCGCAACCGAGGCACGGAGGACGTCATTCGCAACTCATCGGAAACGGTCGGCGATGTCACGAAGCCGGGCAGTGCCATGCGGTTCGTATCGGCAGCGCTGCTGAGTACTCTGGCGGTCATGACGCCGGCGGCCCGTGCGGCCGACGCCTTCGCACCAGCCGGCGCGAAGGCCACGCTCAGCGTCGAATACGTCTACGAGTCGGCCGGCAAGAAGAGCAGCGAGGGCATGTACGACCCCTACGAGTGGCGCGTCAAGCGCAGCGCGAACCTCGTGGCCGAGCTCGCTGCGCAGCCCGCCACGGCCATGCCCACGGTGCAGGCCATGGACGCCTCGCAGACGGCCGAGCTCAAGGGCAAGAGCCGACGAAGGCCCAGTCGGTGGCCAACGAAGATGGAGCCGATGATGGCCGACGTCCAGAAGATCATGGCCAAGTGCGGCGACGACGAAGCGTGCATCACCCGCGAGACGCAGAAGATGGGCGAGGCGCTGCAGGGCACGCCGGAGATGGCGGCGGCGATGAGCGCGAAGAAGGACGTCGCAGGAGCTGGGCAAGCCCGGCGCGCCGCGCTACCAGGCGTGGCGCCCGACGGCGCAAAAGGGCAGCTACCTCATCGACGAGACCGTGCACATCTCGGTCACCGACCCGATCTGCACGAGCAAGCCGCGCCATCGCTGCACCCGGGACGAGGTGCGCAAGGGCTCGGGCGAGATCCCGCTGCCGCCGGATGCGAAGAAGAACCCGGGGGCGGCCGCCGGCGTCTCGGCCGTCGAGGTCGACGCCGGCAAGAACACGCTCACGGTGGCGCTGCCGGTGCCGATGTTCCCGCTGCCCTACACCGAGACCATCACGACCGACGAGCCCGAGGGCACCCACGACACGCCCACACCCAAGGGCCCGCAGCAGAAGCTGTATCGTTTTCGAGTCAACGCCGCGGGCGGCGTCACGCACGACAAGCCGCTCACCGTGCGCGCTCAAGGGGGGCTGGCGCAGCCAGGCCGGCGAAGAGGTCGTGACGTTGAAGGGCGAATTCGGCGATGCCGGGAAGCTCACGGTACGCTGGCGCTTCGACGTGCAGTGACCGCCGTGAAACGCCCCGATCACCCCGCAAGGCGCCCGTGAGCGTACGTGTCGTCCGCCTCGGAAGCCGGCGCCTTCCGGGAGAAGGAACGAGGATCGGGACGGTTCGCCGTCCTCCCCGGGGAGTGCCGAAGGCACAATTCGCGGCGCAGAATTGGTACGACGTGTGGTTCCCGAATCTTGCTCCAAGCCTCGAGACGATGAAGCTCGGACAGAAGGCCGTGTCGCAGGCGCAATGGTCCGCGTTTGCGAGGAAGTACAAAGCCGAAATGGCCGCGCCCGAGGCCAGGCACGACCTGGAGCTCCTGGCCGCGCTGTCCCACAGGGCCGACTTCTCCGTGGGCTGCTACTGCGAGCACGAGGACCGCTGTCACCGTTCTCTCTTGAAGCAGCTCCTCGTCGAGAACGGGGCCAGGGTCGAATAGCCGAGACCGTGAGCGCCGAGCCCGGAATGGCCTTCGATCTCCAGCCCATTCTCGAGGGAAAGCTTCTCCGACTCCGGCCGCTTCGACCGGAAGATTTTCCCGACCTGTACGCGGTGGCTTCCGATCCGCTCATCTGGGAACAGCATCCGGTCCCGGATCGCCACGAAGAAGAGGTATTCCAGGGATTTTTCCGCGAGGCCCTGGAATCCGGCGGAGCCTTGATCGTCACGGATTCCAAAGATGGCCGGGTGATCGGGTCGTCGCGATTCCACGGATACGACCCCGCCAGGAGCGAGATCGAAATCGGCTGGACGTTCCTGGCGAGGTCCCACTGGGGCGGCCGCTACAACGGGGAAATGAAACAGCTCATGCTGCGGCACGCATTCCGATTCGTGAAGAGCGTCATCTTTCTCGTCGGACCCCGGAACCTGCGCTCGCAGAGGGCCATGGAAAAGATCGGCGGAGTTCGCGTGGGATCCAGGACGGACCGCGGCGGGCGGGAGAGTTTCGTCTACCAGATCACGAGGCCTCGAAAGGACGGCGCATGACCGGGCGATCCTCCTCCGGACTGGGGGGCAAGGTGGTCATCGTCACCGGCGCGGGGCGGGGAATCGGGGAGGCCGTCGCCCGGCTCTTTGCGGCCGAGGGAGCACTCGTCGTCGTGAACGCCCGCACCGAGGCCGACGTGCGGCGGGTGGTCGCCGACATCGCGGGCTCGGCTGGCACCGCCCACGGGATCGCCGCCGACATCGGCGGTCCGGAAGGCGTGCAAATCCTGGTCCGGGGAACGGTGGAGCGATTCGGGGCCATCGACGTTCTGGTGCACAACGCGGGGATTTATCCGCTTCAGCCGCTGGAAAAGATGGAAGATCGGGACTGGAGCCAGGTGCTGGAGGTGAACCTGACGAGTGCGTTTCGCCTCACGAAGGCATGCATTCCTCACCTGAAGGCGCGGCGCAACGGGCGCGTGCTGTTCACGTCGTCGGTCACGGGGAACCGGACCGGCGTGGGCGGTCTCGCTCACTACGCCGCGTCCAAAGCCGGGCTCAACGGCTTCATCCGCTCGGCCGCGATGGAGCTGGCGCCGTACGGGATCACCGTCAATGGAGTGGAGCCGGGGCTGGTGCTCACACCCGGCGCGGAGGCCGTGACGACGGCGGAAGAACGAGACGCCATGGCGCGCTTCGTGCCGCTCAAGCGCTGGGGCACGCCGATGGACGTCGCGCATGCCATGCTCTACCTCGCGAGCGAGGGGGCGAGCTACGTCACCGGCCAAACGATCATCGTCGATGGCGGCGCGCTCCTGCCGGAAAACGCGGCGCTGATGTGAGTGGTCGGTCATGGGGGTTGAAACCGTGCTCTCAGGGAAGGTCACGCCAATTCTGAACGTCTCGGTTGGAGCGACGTCGTGAAATGTCCGGCGTGTTCGGCAGACCTGAGCGAAGGATTCCTTTATGTCCGGGGCATTGGCGGCGCGCTGTTCTGGTCGAAGAGCGCGACGGCGTCGTTCTTGTCACGCGAGAGTCTCGAGCAGGTCGACCTGCGAAAGGCCAGCGTGAGACCGGTCGGGGCACAGGCGGTGCTGCCGGCCTGGCAGTGCGACAAATGCGGACTCTTCGTATTCCGGTCGGTCGCCGACCCGGACCGATGACCGGGCGGCCGTGGGTCATGGCCGTGGTCCTGTCCGCGGCGGTGGCAGCGGCGAGCTGCCGGACGGAGCGCGACATGCTGGGCAACCCGATCGACGGGTCGCATCGCGTGACGACGTTCGCCGTGATCGATGGGAGATCGGAGACCCTTTGGAGAATGTCGGCGCCCGCGCCGGGCGTGCGGTCCGCGGAACACATCGAGTACGGCCAGGTCCCTTCCGGTTTCCAGCAGGAAGTCCCGGCGGGCAACGCCAGGCCGCGAGCGATGATTCCGGGTGAGAGGCTCATCGTGGTCATCGTCACGCCGGAGTTCGTGTATCGCGGTGAGTGCGAAGGAGCTGGCCCGGTCGAGCCCCGGTGCAAGTCGTGGGAATCCGCGCGGCCCGGGCAGAACGTGATCGAGCGGGCGTTGCGCGGGGAGAAGATCGGTTCGTGAAGGGCGGACCCATGAACGAAGCCTGGCGGGTCAAGGCCCTGCGTCTCGTTCTGCTGCTGGTGGGCGTGCTTTTCATCGTCGGGTTCTACCCGCTGACGATCGTCTGGCCATCGGGCTGGGCCTGGCACACCGGACAATCGGACTACCTGCAGATGATCGTCGGGATCTACGCGACCCTCGGCGTGTTTCTCGTCGTCGCGTCGCGGGACCCGCTCGCACACCGAAGCCTGATCTGGTTCACGGTCTGGTCGAGTGTCGTGCACGGCGGGATCATGGCCGCGCAGTCCTTTGCGAATCCGCAGCACATGGGCCATCTCTGGGGAGATGTCCCGGCGCTGCTTGTCGTCGCGGCCGCCCTCGCGTTCCTGATGCCGCGATCCGGTGGCGCGACGGGCACGGTGCATTCTTGAGCCGCCGGTGCAGCTCGCCTGCCGTTGTGCCGCCCGCGTCGCGGAGTATGCTGGCCCTCCCGCAGACCGCTATTCACACAGAGGAGGCTTCCATGGGTCGTCGCGCTGAGGCACTGGCGGATCGCATCGAGAAAGGCGCCGCCGAATTGGCCGCCTTTGCGGAAGGGCTGTCGGAGGCGCAGTGGCGCACTCCGATGTCGGGCATCGGGAAGGACAGCCGCTCGGTCGGCGTCATCGTGCACCACGTCGCCACCGTCTACCCCATCGAGATCGATCTCGCGCGAGCGATCGCCAGCGGCAAGGCCGTCACGGACGTCACGTGGGAAGCGGTCGCCGAGCTGAACGCCAGGCACGCGAGCGAAAAAACGGACGTGACGAAGGCGGCCGCGCTCGAGCTCCTGCGCAAGAACAGCCGCGCGGCCGCCGACGCGGTGCGCGCGTTCACGGACGACGAGCTGGACCGGGCGGCGCCCTTCTCGCTCAGCTACGGCGCGCCGATGACCGCCCAGTTCGTCGTGGAGGACCATGCCCTGCGGCACCCCTGGCACCACCTGGCCCGCATCCGCAGAGTTCTGGGCCGGTGAGTGCCGTGGGAGAGGAAGTATCCAGGAGAGGCGACGCCCTGCCGCCGCACGTCCTGGTGATCCAGATGGCGACGGCCTTCTGGGTGTCCCGGGTCGTCTACGCGGCCGCGAAGCTGGGGCTCGCCGATCGGCTCGCGGACGGGCCCAGGAGCGCCGCGGAGCTCGCCGGCCTCACGGGTACGCACCCGCCCTCGCTGCATCGATTGATGCGCACGCTCGCCGGCCTCGGCATCCTCACCGAGCGGGATGCGCAACGCTTCGCCCTGACGCCCCTCGGTGAGACGCTCCGGTCCGGCGCGCCCGGTTCGGCTCGCGCCACCGTGATCACCCTGGCCGGGCACCTGGGTTGGCGCTCCTGGGAGGAGCTCATGTATTCGCTGGAGACCGGCAAGACCGGCTTCGAGAAAGCCTTTGGCGTTCCCGCGTTCGACTACCTCGCACGAAATCCCGAAGAAGCGGCTCAGTTCAACGAAACCATGATCGGTGTTCACGGCGCCGAGCCGCCCGCCGTGGCCGCGGCCTACGACTTCTCGGCTTCGGCACCGTGGTGGACGTGGGAGGCTCGACCGGCAACCTGCTGGCGGCGATCCTGGCCCGCCATGCCGGGCCCCGCGGCGTGCTCTTCGATCTGCCGCATGTGGTCCGCGACGCGCCGGCACTGTTGAAGGCACGAGGCGTGGCGAATCGGGTGGCCATCGAGGAAGGAAGCTTCTTCGAAACCGTTCCCTCGGGGGGCGACGCCTATCTCCTCTCGCACGTCATCCACGATTGGAACGAGGACCAGTGCCTGACGATCCTGGGCCATTGCCGCCGGGCCATGCGGCCGGACGGCCGACTGTTGATCGTCGAGATGGTACTGCCCGCCGGCGACACGCCGCACCCCGGAAAGATGCTCGACATGACGATGCTGGTGATGCCGGGCGGACAGGAGCGGACCGAGGCCGAATACGCGGAACTTCTGGGCAGGGCAGGGTTCCGCTTACAGCGGGTGGTCCCCACCGAGTCCGCCGTCAGTGTCGTGGAAGCCGTTCCGGTCTAGACGAACTCCGGAGCCCGGTCTCGATCGAGCGACTCGATTCTCGCCGGAGGTCATCCTTGATCATTGCCCTGGCGTCGCCTCGAATCGCCTCGACGCTCGATGAGGGCCTCGAGAAGATCAAGCGGTTCCTGTCCGAGGCCGCGGCCCGGGGCGCGCAGATCGTGTGTTTTCCGGAGGCCTACATCCCGGGATTGCGGGGACAGGATTTCGAAGTGCCGCCCTTCGACGAAACGCAGCAGGAACGGACACTGCGGGCCGCAGCCGAGTGGGCGCGAACGTATTCGGTAGCCGCCATTCTCGGAATGGAAACGCTCACGGAAGGCGGGGCGGCAGATCGCCTCCTTCGTCATCGATGCCGGGGGCCGGGTCCAGGGATTCCAGACCAAGAACCAGCTCGACCCGACCGAGGAACGGTTCTACGTGCCCGGGAACACCCGGCGAATCTTCGAGATCGGAGGGGTCAAGTTCGGGGTGGCGATTTGCCACGAGGGCTGGCGCTATCCCGAGACGGTGCGATGGGCGGCGGTTCGGGGCGCCCGGATCGTCTTTCATCCCCAGCACACGGGGAGCGAGCGAGAAGGCGTCCGGCTGACGCAGTGGGGCGCGGCCGGCGGGCCCTACTACGAGAAGGCGATGATGATGCGCAGCCTGGAGAACACGATCTACTTCGCCAGCGTCAACTACGCCCTGCGCTTCCAGGAATCGGCGACGAGCCTCATCGCCCCGTCCGGCCGGTGCCAGGCGTATCTCCCCTACGGGCAGGAAGGCCTGCTGGTGCAGGCCATCGAGGTCGAAGAGGCGACCGGCCTGCTCGCCACGCGATACGCTCCCGAGCGCTATCGCGAGTCCCGGCCGGAGTGACCTCTCGAAGGAGCACGAGCCATGCAAGCCAGAACCCGTAGCATCGACGAGTACCTCGCACCCTTGAGCAAGGAGAAACGAGCCGCCCTCCAGAAGCTGCGCAGGGACATCCGGTCCGCGGCGCCCGGGGCGCAGGAGTGCATCAGCTACAACATCCCCGCCTTCCGCCTCGACGGGAGGATGCTCGTGGCCTTCGGGGCGGCCGCGAAGCACTGCGCTTTCTACCCAGGCTCCCATCCCATCGAAGCCCTCGAGGACGAGCTCGAGGGCTACGACACCAGCAAGGGCACAATCCGCTTTCCCGTGGACCGTCCCCTGCCGGCCACGCTGGTGCGCAAGCTGGTCAAGGCCCGGATCGCGGAGTACGCCGCCGTCCGACGGCCGGGCGCCGCGGGCAAGGCCACGCGCCGCGGAACGCGGTAGGCCCCCGGGGTTCCGCGCGCTGCAGGTCCTGGGCGTAAGATCGCGACCGACCAGCCGAAGCGACCCATGACGAGAGTCGTCGAGAGGGCGCAAGTTCGGCCGTCTCGGTTGCAGGGAGCCCGGTCATGAAAGCATCCGTCTTCATCGCCACGAGTCTCGACGGCTTCATCGCCCGAGCGAATGGCGATCTCGACTGGCTCCCCGCCGGCGGCGGCGAGCCCCACGGCTACGACGAATTCATCGCCTCGGTGGACGCGCTCATCATCGGGCGCAAGACGTACGAGACGGTCCTGGGTTTCGAGGCGTGGCCATACGGCGAGAAGCCCGTGTTCGTTCTCAGCAGCCGCGCGCTCGCCCCGGCGCCGGCCGGGGCCGTGGTCGAGCACATGTCCGGGCCGCCCGCCGAGATCGTCTCCCGGCTGACGGCGCGCGGCATCGAACATGCCTACGTGGATGGAGGGATCACCGTTCAGGGGTTCCTTCAGGCCGGGCTCATTCAGCGTTTCATCCTCACTCGCGTGCCCGTGCTTCTGGGTGCCGGCATCCCGCTCTTCGGCGTCACGGGTCGCGACATCCCCCTCAGGCACGTCGCCACTCGTCAGTACGCGAGCGGACTCGTCCAGAGCGAGTACCTGATCGCCGGCTGAAGGGGACGCTCGGCTTGCCGTGTGCGTTGCTGACACCTCATCCGTGAGACCTCGCGACGGAAACCGCTGATGCGAGTCGCCATCGTGTCCGACATTCACGGGAACCGGACCGCGTTCGAGGCGGTTCTGGCGGACCTGCGGCAAACCTCTCCCGACCTCGTCCTTCATGGCGGCGACCTGGCGGACAGCGGGTCGAGCCCCGTCCACGTCGTGGATCGCATTCGCGCCCTCGGCTGGCAGGGCGTGGCCGGCAATACCGACGAAATGCTCTTCCGGCCCGAATCGCTGCAGGCGTTTGCCCGACAGTCGCCGCATCTGGAGACGCTCTTCGCGTGGGTCGAGGAGATGGCGGTGGCGACCCGCGAAGCGCTCGGCGCCGAGCGGCTCGCATGGTTGCGAGACCTGCCGCGCATCCAGGTTCGAGGTCCGCTGGCGCTCGTGCACGCGAGTCCCGAGAACCTCTGGCGCGCGCCGGCGCCGGAAGCGAGCGACGCCGAGTTGGAGACCGTGTACGGACCTCTCGGCCAGCCCATCGCCGTCTACGCGCACATCCATCGCCCCTACGTTCGGAGTGTTTCGGGAATGGTCGTCGCCAATACGGGCAGCGTGAGTCTCTCCTACGACGGGGATCGACGCGCCGCGTACCTCCTCGTGGACGAGACCGGTCCGTCCATCCGGCGCGTGGAGTACGACGTGGACGAGGAACGCCGGGCGCTCTCCGCTTGCGGCCTTCCGCATGCCGAGTGGGTTGCCCGGATGCTCGAGGCCGGCGGCTTCCAGATGCCGTAGTCCCGTTCGCGGCGCGCGACTCGTCGACCTCGACGTCCATGCGCATAGACTTCGGGCTCCATGGTGTGGCGATGAAGGCCTGTGTCGCGGCCACGGGCACTCTGTTTTGGCCTGCTCACGGTGGTGCACCTGTGGCGCATGGTCGAGGAACGGCGACTGGCGACGGAGCCCTGGTACCTCCTCGTCACGGCCGCTGCCGCGATGCTCTGCCTCTGGGCCTGGCGCCTCGTGAGGCGCTCGAGTCGACCGTGAAGGGTGACCGCGTGCGGCCATGAGCCGATCCGGGAAAATGGCGCTCGGCGCCGCCACCGCCGTTCAGCTCGTGGCCACGGCGGCCCTGTTCTACGTCGATCTCGATCTCACGCTGATCGTCGCCATCCTGTTCCTGCAGGCGGTTCTGGTGCTCGTCTATCTCTGGGACGTCGGCCGAAACGAGCGGGTGCCCGAAGGGACGGAGCGCGTGTGGCGGCTGGCCATCCTCCTCGCCGGCCCGGTTGCCGAGCCGGTGTATTACTGGTATTTCATCTCGGGGGACGGGGCGTGAGCGCGCTGTGGACCCGGCCGATAAGTAGCGTTCCATGGTCACGCAGCGCAAAGGAGGCCGCATGAGCAAGAGAGTCGTGGTCAATCCTCGTTGCCGCCTTGCTCCTGCCGATCGCCGGCCGGGCGGAGTCGGGCCAGGGCATTGGGAGCGTCGAGGTCGGCATCCGGAAGAAGCCGGGCGGCCAGCCTGCCGGCAGCGCCATGACGGATGCGAAAGGCGCGTTCTCGATCGGCGAGCTCGGGCCGGGAGCCTACACGCTCGTCGTCAGCATTCCTGGCGGGCACAAGAACCCCGTGCCGGAGAACGCCAAGTCTTTCTTCGAGTCCCGCTCGAACACCGCCCGCGTCGGCGGCGAGCTCGTCCTCCAGTTCAAGGGTTGGCCCTATTCCGTATCGATCGGTGGACCCGGCGTGAGCGGGGGAGCTGGAGCCATCGCCGAGGTGTCCCTCCCGTCCACGGCTCGAACCGTTCAAGGCGGAGTTCCCGGGGTCCGCATCGAGCTCGACTTCGAGGTCGCCGGATCCGGCAAGACGACGCTCCGGGGCGCCGTTCGGTCGTCTTCACCGACCGGCAGACCAGGGCGAGCCGCGCCGTAATCTCGAAGAGCATGACGCGCCGCCGGCTTCGCTGATGGAACGGAACGTGCCCGAGGCCTGGATCTTCGGAGGGCTCGTCCTGGTTCTTTTCGTCGCCTTCCACTGGCTCGCCTTCCGGGTGGCGAAGCACAGGCGGCGGGCCCGGCGCCATCCTGATCGTGACGGCAGACCTGGCGCGGCCCCCGGGGAGCAGCGGATATCGAACGATCCTCTCACGCCACAATAGCGGACAGCGCACGGGAGGGCGCGAGCTTCGATGTCGAATGCCCGTCGCACCGCCTGAACTCCACGAGCCGAGGCGCCGTGAAGACCGTTCTTGGCCTGAAAGCGCACTCGGGCTGGGCGGCGCTCGTCGTCGTCGGCGCCGCGGGAGGCGAGCTCCGCGTCGTCGATCGGCGGCGACTCGAGCTCGCCCGCGAGGCCGATGCGTGGGCCAGGCAGCCCTACCACGCCGCGGAGCACCGGAAACCGGAGGCCGCGAGAGAGCTGGTCAGTCGAGGAGTGGCGGCGGCCCGGCAGATGGCCGCTCGCGAGATCCGAGCCGCGGTGCGGGACGTTCGGGCGGAGAAGAACGAGGTCGCCGCCTGTGCGTTGCTCGTCGGCGACCCGATGCCCGACTGGAGCGTGGACGAGATCCTCGCGGTGCACTTCCGCATGCACAGGGCCGAGGGCGCGCTGTTCCAGGACGCGCTGGCGGCCGCCGCGCGGGCGTGCGGGATCGCCGTCGTGCCGATTCCCGCAAAGCAGCTGGCCGAGCGAACGAGAGCGGCGTTCGGGCCGCGGGCCGCGGCCGTCGTCGCGCGGATCGCCCTGCTCGGGAAATCGGTCGGCCCGCCGTGGCGCAGGGACCAGAAGGACGCGGCTCTCGCCGCGGCGATTGCGTTGGAAGAGTCCGGGGATGAGGTCGAGGTACCGCGATGACCGGTTGGTCCTCCATCGGCCTCGCCCTTCGAAGCATCGCCTGGACCATCCTTCTCCCGGGCCTCGCCGCGGGGTACCTCCCGTGGCGATACTTCGGGCTCGCGCGCGTGAAGCCGAGCCTCCGGAACCCGGTCGATCTCATCGGCCTCCTGGGCATCACGCTCGGCGCCGTGCTCCTGGGGACGTGCATCTGGGAGTTCGCTCGCCGGGGTCGCGGGACGCTGTCCCCCCTCGACCCGCCGCGGGAGGTCGTGGTCCACGGGCTCTATCGTTACGTGCGAAATCCGATGTACCTGAGCGTGAGCCTGATCGTGCTCGGCGAGGTCCTTCTGACCTGGTCGCGTCCGTTGCTCCTGTACTGGGCGGTCTGGTTCGTCGCCGTGAACGTCTTCGTGATGGCGTACGAGGAGCCCGCGCTTCGCCGGCGCTTCGGCGCAGCGTATGAACGGTACACGGAGCAGGTGGGGCGGTGGCTTCCACGCTTGCGTTCCGGCCAGCCGTGAAGTCGGAGCCCTCGAGGTCTGTGGATAGAATCTCGCCGAAAGACTTTCGAGCGAGGCTGACAGCATGAACAAGAAATCCGTCTGGGCCGTGGTCGCGGGCGTCCTCTTCATCATCGTCGTCACGACACTCGTCGACGTCGTGCTGCACGCCACCGGCGTCTTTCCGCCGATGGATCAGCCGATCAACGATCGGCTCGCCCTGCTGGCCACGTCCTATCGCATCGTGATCAGCGTCGCCGGCGCCTGGCTCACCGCCCGCCTCGCGCCGGAGAAACCCATGAAGCACGCCCTGATCCTCGGCGGCGTGGGCGTCGTCCTGGGGCTCGTGGGCCTGGCGGCCACCTGGAAGCTGGCGTTGGGGCCGAGGTGGTATCCGATCCTGCTCGTCGTGCTGGCGATACCGCAATGCTGGGCGGGCGGCCGGATCTACGAAGCGCAGTCGGGCAAGCGTTGAGGCCGTGGCCGTCCCGGTCCGCTTCCTGGTGCCGCTGGCTCACGTCAAGAGCGTTCCCGCGTCCATTGCGTTCTACCGCCGACTCGGCTTCGAAATCGAGAACACCTTCACTCCGCCCGAGCAGGGAGATCCGTCCTGGGCGAACCTGGCCTCCGGCCGGGCCCAGCTCATGCTGGCCCGGGCGGAAGAGCCGGTCATCGCGAGCCAGCAGGCCGTCCTGTTCTATTCGTATTGCGACGACGTCCCGGGCCTGCGCGAGTCCCTGATCGCCGAGGGGATCGAGGCGGGCCCGATCCAGTACCCCTTCTATGCGCCGCGGGGCGAATTTCGCATCGAGGATCCCGACGGGTACGTGATCATGGTCACGCACACCTGAGCCGGTGGGTGTCGCGGAACGGCATGAGTCGCCTGAGCCGCGGCCTTTTCCTGGCCCTGGTCCTCGCGCAGGCGGGTCATTCGGTGGAGGAGTACTCCGCCCGGCTATACGACGTGCTCGTCCCCGCGCGCCTGGTGAGCGACTTTCTCTCGAGCGACCGCCGGATCGGATTCGCCGTCTTCAACGTCTCGCTGGTAGCCTTCGGCCTCTGGTGCTACTTCGGTCCGGTTCGCCACGCTCGGCCGTCCGCACGGGCCCTCGCATGGTTCTGGGTCGTGTTCGAATTCCTGAATGGCGTCGCTCACATGGGTTGGGCTGTGTCGGCGGGTTCCTATCGGCCGGGCCTCGCGACGGCCCCGGTCCTCGTGGCGACTGCGCTGACCCTGGCCTGGACGCTCGGTCGCCGCGGGAGGTTTGAGTTCGTAAGGAGAGGACCATGATCATCGGCGCGCACTCGATCATCTACAGCAAGGATGCGGAAGCGGACCGGGCGTTCCTGCGCGACGTGCTCCGGCTGCCGAGCGTCGACGTGGGCGGCGGGTGGCTCATCTTCGGCCTGCCTCCGTCGGAGGTCGCCGTTCACCCGGGCGCGAAGAACGACGTGCACGAGTTCTACCTCATGTGCGCGGACGTCGACGCCCTCGTCGCGGCGCTCGGCAAGCGAGGTGTCCGGTGCAGTCGCGTCGAGAACCTGGGCTGGGGCATGCGCACGGAGGTGGAGCTGCCCGGGGGCGGAAAGCTCGGCATCTATCAGCCGAGGCACGCGAGGCCCAGGGCCATGCGGGCGCGAAGCCGTCCGACCCGCGCCCGGCGCCCGCCCGGAACCGAGGCAGGCGGGCGGACTCCCGAATGAGCGACGCGACGAGACTCTATTCGGCCGGCTGCCGGTGCGATTCGGCCGACGCCAGGAACTCGTCGAGCTGGCCGTAGAGCGCCGTCGCCCCGTGCTTCAGGCCGGACTCGAGGATCGAATCGCGGACCTCCCGGGTCGGGTAGAGCACCGTGCTCGTCAGGGTGGTCCGGCCGCCGCGCTCGGTCAGGACCGTCGTGACCAGGCACTCGCCCGCGTCCCAGTCCTCCCACCATTCCGTGTTGACGATGCGCGCGGGCGGGACGATCTCGCGGTAGACGCCGCGCTGGCCGATGTCCTTGCCCTTGTCGCGGCGCGACACGAAGCGAAACTCGCCGCCCACTCGCAAGTCGACCTCGCAGACGACCATCGTCCAGCCGGGAAGTCCGTACCATCGCCTGAGCAGGTCCGGTTTGGTCAGGGCATCGAAGACCAGGTCGCGCGGCGCATCGAAGTCGCGCGTCAGCACGGTCTCCCGGGGCGTGGGCGTGGCGATCTGCAGCGTTTCCGCGGTCTTCATCGGTGATCTCCTTCAGCGTCGCGACGCGAGCCGCCGGGTCACCGACGGGCTCGCGAGCTCTCGAAGCGCGTCCTTGCCGACCCACCGCGCGGCGGCATTCGGCGAGTCCGCCAGGCGCCGGGCCACCGCCAGAGCGGCCGCGTGGAGCGCGCGATTGCGTTTGCCGACGGCGCGCAGGGCCATGTTCACCGCCTTCTGGACGAAGTGACGCTCGTCGGTGGCAGCCCGCTCGATGAGCGCGAGGCCCTCGAGGAAGGGAGCGTCGCCGGCGCCTTTGTCGTGCACGCTCAGGCTCCACAGCAGGGCGAAGGCGGCGCGCTTGACGAACTCCGGGCGCTTGTCGCTCCACTGCGAGACCTTGGCCCAGGCGTGCGGGGTGCGGTCGAAGAGGTTGAAGCACAGCGTGTCGACGATGCCCCAGTTGTCGAAGTCCCGGCACCAGCGGTCCATCTGCGCGGGCGTGACGCGCGCCGGCTCGTCGACGAACGAGGTCAGCATGCGGGCCTCGTACACGCCCGTCTCCCAGAGGGCGGCGGCGAGCTCGTGGCTCCGCCCGAGGCGCCTGGCCAGCACCTGGATGTTCGCCATCGAAACGCCGAGCGCCTTGTCCGAGGGGAGGCCGTAACGCGCCATGCCCTCGCGGGTGGCCCTGGTGCCGTGGCGTTTCAGCCACGCGAGCGCCGATCGCACCTGCTCCTCGACCGGGGGCTTCGCGGCGCCGGGGGTCGCTCGGGCGGGACGTCGTTTTCCTGGTCGGCGGCATGGTCGCTTCGCGCTCCTCGTGGCTCGAGAGGCTACTTCCCCTCGTGGGCCTGCTTCAAGCCCTGGATGTCGATCCGCTTCATCTGCAGCATGGCCTGCATCACGCGTCCGGCTTTCTCGCGATCTTTGTCCTGCAGCAGCTTGCCGAGAACGGTGGGAATGATCTGCCACGACAGGCCAAACTTGTCCTTGAGCCACCCGCACTGCTGCGTCTGACCGCCCGCGGAGAGCTTCTCCCAGAGCTCGTCGACTTCCGCCTGCGTCTCGCAGCTCACGAAGAGCGATATCGCTTCCGTGAACTTGAACTGCGGACCGCCGTTGAGCGCGTAGAAGTCCTGCCCCTCGAGCTGGAACGTCGTGGAGAAGACCGCGCCGTCCGGTCCCCGGTTGACGCTCACGACCCGGGAGTTCTTGAAGATGGAAACATAGAAGTTCGTCGCCTCTTCGGCCTTGCCGTCGAACCACAGGAACGGTGTGATCTTCTGCATGAGCGTTCTCCTTCTTGCCCGTCAAGTGCGGTCGGCGAGAGCCGAAGCCAGCAGCTCCGCCAGATTGTCGTAGCTGTGGGCCATGCCGCTCTCCATGCCGGAGCCCAGGACGCCGTCCCGGGCGGCTTTCGACACGTAGAGCATCGTGTTCGTCGCGGTGGTCCTGTCGCCCTGTCCGGTGAGGACGAGCGTCGACACCGCCTCGCCGCCCGTCCAGTCTTCGTCGAACAACTCCGTGTTCACGATCCGATCCGGCGGCTGGACTTCGCGGTAGACGCCGCCCATTCCCATCTCGGTCCCGGACTGATTCCGCCACACGAAGCGATAGGCGCCGCCGACTCTCAGGTCGACTTCGCAGACGAGAAACGACCAGCCGGGTGGTCCGGTCAGCCAGCGCTTGAGGAGCTCGGGCCGGGTCCAGCAGTCGAAGACGAGCTGGCGTGGCGCGTCGAAGACGCGCGTCATCCGGATCTCGCGATCGCTGGGCGTGTCGATCTGCAGTTTTCCGACGGTCTTCATCGGTGTTCTCCTATCACTCGTTGGGTTCACGCTTCGGTCGGTGGGCCTTCAGTTCTTCGAGCAGGGCATCGAGGCGCTGGAAGCTTCCCTCCAGGGCCTCGATCCACTTCGTGGCCGCGACGAGCGGTTCGGCCTCGAGCCGGCGCGGACGCCGTTGCGCGTCGCGGCTGCTCGAAACCAGGCCCGCTCGCTCCAGCACCTTGAGGTGCTTGGAGATCGCGGGCTGGCTCATGGCGAAAGGCTCCGCCAGCTCCGTCACCGACGCTTCCCCGGTAGCGAGCCGGGCGAGGATCGCCCGGCGGGTCGGATCCGCGAGCGCGGCGAAAGTGGCATCGAGCGCTGCTGGGGTCACGCTTCCATAACTAGTAAGTTCCATAACTGAATAGTAATATATATCGCGATTTGTGGCCCGTCAAGTAGGAAAAGAGGCCTGTCCGGCAAGGCTCTCCGGTCGACTGTCGCCCGCCCGGCACCGCTCCGAAGCGAGCTGGTCTGGCGGCTGGTAGCGTATGCGGCGAAACGCGGGGGGGGTCCGGTGGAAGCAACCTTTCGATGGGGTGTCGTGCGGCGGGGCCTGCTGGGATTGGTCCTGGCATGTGCCGCCATCCAACTCGTCCCCGTGAATCGGTCGAGCCCGCCGGTCGAAGCCGAAGTCGTCGCGCCGGCGAACGTCCGCGCCGTACTCCGGCGCGCCTGCTACGACTGTCACTCCAACGAGACCGCGTGGCCCTGGTACAGCCGGGTGGCCCCGGTCTCCTGGCTCGTTGCGCGCGACGTGCGCGAGGGCCGCAGAGAGGTGAACTTTTCCGACTGGGGCCGGTACGCCCCGGAGCGGAAGCTCAAGAAGCTGAAGGAATGCCGGGAGCAGGTCGCGGAGGGCAAGATGCCGCCCTGGTTCTACGTGATCGCCCATCGCGACGCCGCCCTGTCGGCCGAAGACCAGGCGCTTGTCCGGGAGTGGACTCTCGCGGCGCCCCCGCAGCCGGACAAATGAGCACGCCGCCGCCCCTGTGATAGCTGTATTGCGAGGCGGGCGTCGCCCGTCCGAAGAGGAGAGTGATCGACGATGAACCCGCTGCAGAAGGTGATCGACTTTCTCGAGAGGCTCCGGGAGGCCAATATCCTGTTCCGGCTCGACAGCGTTCGCGAGGCCGTGATGGTCGAGGTGATGGTGCCGGGCGAGCACTGGGAGGTCGAGTTCTTCCCGGACGGGCACGTCGAGGTCGAGGTCTACAGCAGCGGCGAGGCGGATTCGGGGCTCGAGGACGAGTCCTCGCTCGAGCGGTTGTTCGCGGAGAACGCGGCCTCCGAATAAGGCGATGTGCCGCCGCAAGGCCGCGGCTGCGGCCGCCATGCTGGCCGGGGCGCTGCTCGCGCCGCTTCGGGCCCAGGAGACCGTCTCGTTCGAGACGCAGGATGGCGGCTCGATCGCCGCCGACCTGTACGGGACCGGCAGCCATGGCGTCGTGCTCGCCCACGGCGGCCGGTTCGACAAGGCAAGCTGGGCGAAGGTGGCCCGGGCGCTGGAGGCTTCAGGGTTCCGGGTGCTCGCGATCGACTTCCGCGGGTACGGCAAGTCGCGCGGGCCGGGCGCCGCGGATCCGATGAGCGCGCCCCTGCAGAACGACGTGCTCGCCGCCGTGCGTTACCTGCGTCGCGCAGGCGCGACGAGCGTCGCGGTGGTCGGCGCGAGCATGGGCGGGTTCGCCGCCGGCAACGCCGCCGCCGCGGCAAGACCCGGCGAAATCGACGCGCTCGTCCTGCTCGGCGCGCGGGCCGGCCGCGATCCGCAGAAGATCCGCTGTCCCAAGCTCTTCATCGTCGCCCGCGACGACGCCGACGGAAGCGGCGAGAAGCGGCTGCCGGGAATCCGGGCTTCCTACGAAGCGGCCGCCGATCCGAAGGAGCTCGTCGTGCTCGAGGGCTCCGCCCACGCCCAGTTCCTCTTCGACACGGACCAGGGGGACCGGACCATGAGCGAGATCCTCCGCTTTCTCGGCAAGCCGTAGGATCGGCCCGCGGTGAATCCGTGGATCGCGAAGGCGGTGACGCTCGCGGCGACGCTCGCGATGATCGCGATTCGCGCGCCGCATGGTCATCGCAGCCGGGGCGTGAAGGTGGCGCGCAGTCACGCGGCGGCTCCTCCCGGGCGTCTGGTAGATGGCAGCCACGCATAGAATCGCCGGCCAGAAGATGCCCGATCCTCTGCCGACGCATTTCGAGTGCATCGATCCGATCCTCCGGGTCGAGGACATGTCCCGGAGCGTCGCCTACTACGTCGACGTGCTCGGGTTCGAGAACGCGCCCTGGGGAACCGACGAGTTCACCTACGTGGGACGGGACGGCCGCGGGCTCTATCTCTGCCGCGGCGGCCAGGGACAGGGGGAGCGTGGGTCTGGGTCGGCGTCGAGGACGTGCGCGCGCTGCACCGGGCGTATCGGGAGCGCGGCGCGATCATCCGGCGGGAGCCGAAGAATTTTCCGTGGGCGCTCGAGATGCAGATCGAGGACCCGGACGGCAACGTGCTTCGGTTCGGCTCGGAGCCGGAAGAGGAGGGTGGATGAGACTCGTCGCCAGGATGATCCTGCTCGCCGGATGGCTTCCCGCCGTGCTCGCCGCGCAGGAGCGGCCGCGCGGGCGTGAGCTCGGCATTCCGTTTCCCGGCAAGACCGGCCCGAACAACGCGATCACCGACGTTCCCGGCGTCGCCGTCGGGCACGTGACGCTCATCTCGGGCGAGGGCAAGGTCGTGCCGGGCCAGGGCCCCGTCCGGACCGGCGTCACGGCGATCCTCACGCGGCCCCGGGGCGACTGGGACTTCGTCATGGCGGCGACGTTCAACCAGAACGGCAACGGCGACATGACGGGCGTCAACTGGATCGACGAATCGGGCTTTCTCGAGGGCCCGATCCTGCTGACGGGAACCCACAGCGTCGGGACCGTGCGCGACGCCGCGATTCAGTGGGAGATCGCACGCGGGAGGCAGTTCGAGTTCACGTACCCGATCGTCTCGGAGACCTTCGACTCGCTCTCCGACGCCAACGGCCAGTACGTCAAGCCCGAGCACGTCTGGACGGCGCTCGACGGCGTCAAGGGCGGGCGGGTCACCGAGGGCGCGGTGGGAGGCGGCACGGGCATGGTGTGCAACGGGTTCAAGGGCGGGATCGGCACGTCGTCGCGGATCGTCGCCGAGAAGAACGCCCCGTCCTACGTCGTCGGCGTGCTCGTGCAGTGCAACTACGGCGGCGACCTCCAGATTCTGGGAGCGCCGGTCGCCCGCGAGATCACGGACCTGAAGGCCTGCCTCGCGATCGACGAGCCACCCACGCGGAGCTGGCTGAAGGACGTTCGCCGCTGCGGGCAGCCCGCGAAGTCGGGCGAGCGCGGCCTCGACGCGGCGGAGGCGGCGGAGGAGCTCGGGCGGGGCTCGATCGTCGTCGTCGTGGCGACGGACGCGCCGCTCCTGCCGACGCAGCTCGAGCGACTCGCCAAACGCGTCGGCATGGGCCTCGGGCGCCTCGGCAGCTGGGCGGGCAACCAGTCCGGCGACCTGTTCCTGGCGTTCTCGACGGCCAATCGCGGGACCGCGGAGGACAGGGGCGAAAAGTCCGTACGCATGCTTCCCAACGACAGCCTCAATCCGTTCTTTCGCGCGACGATCGAGGCGACGGAGGAAGCGGTCGTCAACGCCATGCTCGCGGCGGACACGATGACGGGCGCCGACGGGTTCCGCGTCTACGGGCTGCCGGGCGACCGGGTGATGGCGGCCCTGCGCAAGTACGGCCGGGTATCCCCGTAGCACGCGGGGAGGAACGGAAAATCATGCGAACGAGATTGCGGACCGCGGCGGTCCTCGCGCTGGCGCTCGCCCTGCCGGCGGAACGGGCCGCGGGCGGGGACGGAAAAGGAGACGCGATGACGAAACGAGCCACCGGAGCTTTCGACGTGAAGATGATTCCCCAGGCGCCGGACGAGAAGGTCGGCGATCCCGAAGATCGGGCGGATGGCGCTCGACAAGCAGTACCACGGCGATCTCGAGGCCTCGGGCCGCGGACAGATGCTCGCGGTCATGGATCAGGCGAAGGGCTCCGGCGGATACGTCGCGCTCGAGATCGTCGACGGCGCGCTCGGCGGGAAGAAGGGCACCTTCGCGCTGCAGCACGATGGCCTCATGGATGGCGGCAAGCCCTCGCTGACGATCGTGGTGGTTCCCGGCTCCGGGACCGGGCAGCTCGAGGGCATCGCGGGCACGCTCGCGATCCGGATCGAGGCCGGCGGCAAGCACTTCTACGACTTCGACTACACGCTGCCGGAGCCCTGATGCGGCGCGGATTCGGCGCCGGCCGACGGATGACCGCCATTGCGGCCGCCGTCCTTCTGGGGGCGACGTGCACGAGCCTGCGCGGGATTCCGCTCTCGACGACCGGCGTGGCCGCGAACGGAGAGATACGGCTGGCGGTCACACTCGACTTGCCGGATGGGCCGGGCCCGCACCCGGTCGTCCTCCTGCTGCACGCCTCCGGCGGAGGGACGCGGGACTTCGCGGTGTACCGGCACCTCGCCCGTGTCCTGCCTCCGCGCGGGATCGGTGTTGCCCGCTTCGACCGCCGCGGCTCCGGAGAGTCGTCAGGCGACTTCGAGACGGCGAGCTTCCCGGACCTGGCAGCCGACGCGCGGGCGGTCGTGCGCTGGGTGGGCGGGCGCGCCGGTGTCGACTCCCGCCGGGTCGCGGTGTGGGGGATGAGCCAGGGAGGCTGGATCGCGCCGCTCGTCGCGGCCGAGGATCCGACGATCGCCGCCGTGGTGGTCGTTTCGGGCGCCGGGGGAACGCCGGCAGCGCAGATGACCTACAGCGCGCAGGTCGCATTGCGGGAAGCCGGCTATCCGGAGGACGTCGTCGTCGAGGCCACGCGTCTGCGCCGGGAGGTCGACGCCTATTACGCGGGCCGCTCGAGGCGCCAGGACGCCGCCGCGCGGCTCTCGGCGGCTTCCGCGCAGCCGTGGTTTCCCCTGGCCTTCGTGCCGAGTCAGCCCCCGCCCGACGTCCGGAAGAGCAAGTGGTACTTCCAGTTTTCGTTCGATCCGGCCGACAGCATCTCGAAGATCCGGGCGCCCGTTCTTCTTCTCTACGCGGAGCGCGATCCCTGGATTCCGATCGACGATTCGGTCGCCGTGTGGAAGGCCCGGTCCGCGGCCGAGCCGACGATACGGAGGATTCCCGGCACGAATCACTTCATGGCGGCGACGACGAACCCCGCGCACGACACGGACACCGATCCGCAATCGGAGGAGTACACGCGCGTCCTCACGGAGTGGCTTGCCGGCGCGCTCGGCGTCGGGACGCCGAAATGAGCGACGAACGTCGGCCGAGGACGCCGGGTATCATCCGGGGAGCCTGGACGCGGTGGAGAGGGTAGAGAAAGAATCGGAGAGAAGATGAGAGCGACGCTTTTGCGGCAACGGAAGAAAGCATGGGCGCTGATGGCGGCACTCGCGTGGGCGTGCTCGAGCGCTCCCCCGGCGCAGATCGGCGTGGTGCGCGGGATCGCGGTCGACACCGACGGCAACGCCCTTCCGGGGATCACCGTGTCGCTGCAGGCGCCGGACGGCAAGCTCGTCCAGACGGTGACGACGGGCGCGGACGGCGGCTACAACTTCCCGGCGGTGCCGGTGGGCCAGTACCAGGTCCTCAGCACCTTCGCCGGCTATACGACGCCGGCGCCGCTCGACGCGAAGGTGACGCCGTCGGGACTCGCGTACCTCCCGAAGCTCGTGCTCGCGCCGCCGCAGTAGGCGGGAGCGGGACGTTCCGCTCCCGCAACGCGAGCCGCTACTTCGTCGTCTTCCAGCTCCCCTTCCACTTGTTCGCCTGCCGCCCGTCCTTCCAGGTCGCGCTCGGCTCGTAGGTGCCGCCGCCCTCGACGGTGACCCACTTCCCGGTGCCGCCCAGGAAGCCCCAGCGGCCCGCGGTGCCTTCGGAGCGCCACCAGTAGAAAGCCACGTCGCCGTCGTTGTCGACCGAGTCGCAGGTGCCGCCGGACCGGACGGGCTTGCCGTCCTTGGCGACGACCGCGGAGCCGGTGCAGACCATGCTGGCCTGCCGAAGCGGGTTGGACGGATCGTCCGCGATGATGAAGCCGTTGAAGGTCATGCGGTTCACGGTCGTTCCGTCCGCCAGCGTGAAGGTCTCCTCGACTTTCGGCACGAACATGTTGGTTCCCGAGCCCTTGATCTCCTGAGCGGACAGACCCGAAGCGATCAGAATCAGACCCAAGAGCGCGACCCCGATGTAGACCCGAGTTCTTGGCGACATCTTGGTTTCCTCCCTGGGCCCGGATACTAGTCCCCGTTCCGGGGGCGCCGGTGGGCCGTTTGGCCTACTGGATCTCGAGGGAGTCCTTGCTCGGGAGCTTCGGGAACGGGCGCATGCGGCTCGCGCTGGTACCAGTAAACGACCGAGGCGATGTCGTCCTGCAGGGGCAGGTACCGGTCGCCCGAGCGCCAGCCCAGGGCCTGGATCGTGACGCGCAGGTCGCTGTCGAACCGGATCGGGTCGGTGATGTGCCAGCGGTAGAGGCTGAAGCGCTGCTGCGACTGGTACAGCCCGTCCGGCCGGACGACGAGCGGCATGCCGGAATAGGGTGTCGTGAACTCCTGGTACTGCTTCGTCGCCTTGTTCTCGAAGTTGTAGGAGCCGCAGAAGTAGTCCTCCGTGCCCGTGCCGACGATCGTGGCGAAATCCTTGTCGCCGTCCATGTAGAACTTGATCTCGCCCTCGCCCCACCAGCCGTTGTTGTGAACTCCGTACGCCATGTACGTGCCGACGTAGTGGCCCTGGCCCTTGATGCCGTCGACGAGCGTGTAGACATCCTTGTAGGGCAGGGGATTGACGCGGCGGAACTGGGCGTGGAAGTAAGCCTCGTCGGCGCCGATGTCGGTCAGCGTGTAGTCGACCTGGTAGTAGAGGGTCATCTCCTTCTCGCCGATGTTCTCCATCGTGATGCGCGCGCCCTTGCGGAAGGGCATGACCCAGTAACTGTTGAAGGCGCTTCCGGGGTTGACGGCGACGGCGAGCGAGGAGATCTGGGCATACCGCTGCCAGGCCGAGGCGAAGAAATCGCCGACGGGGACCTCGACGGAGGGCGTCGTCTCGCCGTCCCAGTACATGCGGAGAATCGAGTAGCGCCAGGTGCCGGTCGGCGTCATCCAGATGTGCTGGATCGCCCCGGAGCCCTGGATGTCGGCGAGCGTGAAGACCTGGCCGGGCTTGATGACGACCGACGGCGAGATCTTCCAGCCGACGCCGAGGTCGCGCGCGTCGCTCTTGCCGGTGCCCTCGGTGGCCATGCCGCCCTTGCCTTTCTCGCCGGTGAAGTTCTCCGGAGAGATCGAGCGCGTCTTCGCCTTCGACAGGCGCGGCAGGTCGCCGACTCCCGTCGTGATCCCGTTGAAGGGGGACGGCGAGGGCTGCTGTGCGGAGAGCGGGACGGCGACGGCGGCGAACGCGACGATGACGGCGGCGCGGGGGAGCGTGGGCATGTCTCCTCCTGTCTCTGTGGCGCGGGAGTGTAGCGTCAATCTTCTTCTGTCGCGCCGGTGATACGTTGCGCGCCGTGAAGGTCGTCCTCTTCGGGGCGAGCGGCATGGTCGGGGGCGGGGTGCTCCTCGAGTGCCTCGACGATCCGCGGGTCGAGTCGGTCCTCGTCGTCGGCCGCCGGACGTGCGGGGTCACGCACCCGAAGCTGACCGAGCTCCTCCACGAGGACTTCTTCGACTACCGGGCTCTCGAGCCGCGCTTGCGCGGCCTCGACGCCTGTTTCTTCTGCCTCGGCGTCTCGGCCGCCGGCCTCTCGGAGGCCGAGTACACGCGGCGGACGTACGACCTGACGCTCGCCGCCGCGCGGGCGCTCGCCGCGGCGAGCCCGCGCCTCGTGTTCGTCTACGTCTCCGGCGCGGGAACCGACTCGACCGAGCGGGGGCGCGTGATGTGGGCTCGCGTGAAGGGGAGGACCGAGAACGCGCTGCTCGCCCTGCCGATCGGCGGGGCCTACATGCTGCGCCCGGGGTTCATCGAGCCGATGCGGGGCGTGCGGTCGCGGACTCCGGTGTACCGGGCGTTCTACGTCGTCGTCGGCCCTCTGCTTCCCCTGTTTCGGCGGATCTTCCCCCGACAGATCACGACGACTGTCGCCGTCGGCCGCGCGATGATCGCGCTCGCCGAGCGCGGCGATGCGAAGAACGTCCTCGCTCCGGAGGACATCAACCGGCTGGCAGACGCTGGAGGGCAACAATGAGTGGAACAATCGCCGCCGCGATGTGGGGCGGGCTTGCAGCCGCGTCGTTGCTCCTGGGAGCGGCGCTCGCCCTGCGCTGGACCCTTTCGGAGCGGTTGACCGGGGCCATCATGGGGTTCGGGTCCGGCGCGCTCGTCAGCAGCATCGGTTACGAGCTCGTGCCGGCGTCGCTCGTCCGCGGCGCCGGGCGCGGGATGGTCTTCGCGTTCGCCGCGGGAGCGCTCGTCTTCTTCGGCGCCGACTGGCTGATCGACCGGAGCGGCGGCGCGAAGCGCAAGAGCCTCGTGGGAGGCGAGGGCGGCGGGTCGGGCACCGCGATCTTCCTCGGCACCCTCCTCGATGGCGTTCCCGAGTCGTTGATCCTGGGCATGGGCCTCGCCACGGGCGGGGCGATCAGCGTCGCGTTCCTCACGGCGGTCTTCGTCTCGAACGTGCCGGAGGGCGTCGCCGGTACGCGCTCACTCATCGCCGCGGGCCGGTCCCCGCGGCACGTCCTCGGCATGTGGATGTCCCTCGTGATCGCATCGGCGGTCGCGGCGGCCGCAGGCTATGCGATCGTCCGGTCGATCCCTGCGGCCGACGGGCGGTACGCCAAGGCGTTCGCCGCGGGAGCCGTGCTGACGATGCTGTCGGACGTGATGATGCCGGAGGCCTTCGAGCACGGCGGCAAGATCGTGGGCCTGCTCGCCACGCTCGGCTTCCTGACGGCGGCGATCCTTTCGGTGATGGAATGACGTCATGACGGCCGCGATCGGATTCGGAACGGGGCCGCGCCGCGCCGCGGCGGCCGCGATTCTGGCGGCGGCGTGCGCGCTTCCCGCGGTCTTCGGCGCCCCCGGACCGACCGCGCCGAAGCAGCCTCCTTCGCCTCCCCGGTTCGACGTCGCCATGGAAGAGGCCCGGATCCGGATGCGGGACGGCGTCCTTCTCGCGGCCGACATCTGGCGTCCGAAGGGGGCCCGCGCCCACGAGAGGTTCCCCGTGCTCCTCGAGTACCTGCCGTACCGCAAGACCGAGGCGCGCGGAGGAAGCGCCTCGCTGTATGCGTACTTCGTCCGCCGGGGCTACGTCGTCGCTCGCGTGGACATCCGCGGCACCGGCAACAGCGAGGGCACGCTCATTCCCTACGAGTACAGCGAGATCGAGCAGCGGGACGGGGAAGAAGTCATCGCCTGGCTCGCGCGGCAGCCCTTCTCCAACGGCAACGTCGGGATGTTCGGCATCTCCTGGGGCGGCTTCAACTCGATCCACATGGCGATGCGCAACCCGCCCGCGCTCAAGGCGATCATCGCGGTCGACGCGACCGACGACCTGTACCAGGACGACGTCCACTTCATGGACGGCATGATCCACGTCGACTCCTGGGAGATGAGCATGGACCTCGCCAACGCGATGCCCGGCGCGCCGGACTACCGGATCGACGAGCGCTACTTCCGCGAGCGCTTCGACCAGCCGCCCTGGATGCTGACCTACAAGCGGCAACAGCGCGACGGGCCGTTCTGGGACCGCACGGCGCTGAAAACCCGCTACGACGCGATCAAGATCCCGACCTTCGTGATCGGCGGCTGGTACGACGGCTACCGCGACAGCGTGCCCCGGATGCTCGAGCACATGAAGGCGCCGGTCAAGGCCATCGTCGGCGCGTGGAACCACACGTACCCCGACGAGCCCTATCCGAAGCCGGGGTTCGAGTGGCGCCGCGAAGCCGTGCGCTGGTTCGACCGGTGGCTCAAGGGCCGCGACACGGGGATCATGGAGGAGCCGCGCCTGTCCGTGTACGTGCGCGAGTGGCATCCGCCGGGGCCGTACCTCGAGGAGGCGCCGGGATTCTGGCGCTACGAGGAGGGCTGGCCGATCGCGCGGATCCGGGAGCGGACCCTGTATCCGCGGCCGGATCGTTCGCTCGCGGAGGAGGCCCCGGCCGCCGCCTCCGCCCAACTGCGCTACGTGCCGACGACGGGAATCGAAGCCGGGGGGCCGGTGATGTGGTTCGGCGACGTCGCGCCGGACCAGCGGCCCTCGGACGCGTTCAGCCTCGTCTACGAAACGCCGCCGCTCGAAGAGGACCTCGAGATCCTCGGGCTCCCGCGCGCGCTCCTCCAGGTTTCGGCGGACGCGCCGCTGGCGCACTGGTTCGCCCGCGTGAACGACGTGGCTCCCGACGGGACGGTCACGCTCGTCGCCAACGCGGGGCAGAACGGGGCGCATCGCGAGTCGGCCCGCGACCCGAAGGCGATCGAGCCGGGCAAGCCGTTCCCGCTCGAAATCGAGCTCCACTTCACCTCGTGGGTCTTCCCGAAGGGGCACCGCATCCGACTGGCCGTCTCGAACGCCCAGTGGCCGATGATCTGGCCCACGCCGTACGCGATGACGACGACGCTCTTCATGGGGGCCGAAGGCTCGCGCCTCGTCCTTCCCGTCGTGCCGGCGGCCGTGCGCCCGTGGCCCGACTACGCGTCGATCGAGGCCCGCGAGGAGCGGCTTCCGGGCTTCGAGTCCCTCGACAAGGGCACCACCTCCGGCTACGGAGAGATCTCGTCCATCGACCGCAACCCGCAGACGGGCAGGGTCAAGGTCGTGGCGACGAGCACGAGTGCCGACCGGACGCCGTGGAGCGAGGAGCACAAAACCGAGTCGATCACCCACGAGGCGGAGGACGGCGACCCGGCGAAGACGTCCGTGCGGGGCGAGTACTCGACCGAGGTCAAGCTCGCGGACCGGACGCTCCTGTGGGAGTGCGTCGTTTCGTTCCGCAGCGACCGCGAGAACTTCTACTACTCGAGCGTGCGGAGGCTCAAGAAGGACGGCGTGCTCGTGCGCGAGAAGAGCTGGGAACAGACGATCCCGCGGGATTTCCAGTGAGGCCGTGAGGCGTCCCATGGACATGAGAGCTTCGCTCGGGTTCGTCGTCGCACTCGCCGCCCTCTTCCTGTTCGCCCCCGAGGGCTCGCGGGCGTCGCCCGGGATCACGGCGGTCCGCTTCGGCCGACTCGTCGACGGGCGCGGCGGCGTAGTGCGCGATGCCGTCGTCGTCGTGGAGGGCGAGCGCATCACGAAAGTCGGGTCGGGCGATGCCTCCGTCCCGGCGGGTGCGACGGTGATCGATCTGCGTGCGTTCACGGGCATCCCCGGGCTCATCGACGCGCACACGCACATGACCTTCTACTGGGACCGCGCGCCGGGGACGCGGCCCTTCTCGCAGCTGGGAACGCTCGGCCCGGCCGTGACCGTCTTCCTGGCGCAGGAGAACGCGCGAAAGACCCTCGAGACCGGCGTGACGACCGTCCGCGACCTCGGCTCCGCCGAGTCGATGGACCTGGCCATGCGCGACCTCATCCAGCGCGGGGCGATGACGGGGCCGCGCATGTTCGTGGCCGGCGACGGGCTGCACGTGACGAGCTCTCCCTACCGGCCCGGCGCCGCCGCGCCCGATCCCGGCCAGGCGGACGGGGTGGAAGAAGTGCGGCGCGCGGCGCGCCGGCAGATCGCGGCCGGAGTCGACTGGATCAAGGTCTATGGCTCGACCGGCAGTGACCAGGACGTGACGGGTTTTCAGACTTACACCGAGGAAGAGATGAAGGCGGCGGCGGACGTGGCGCACCAGGCCGGCAAGCGGATTGCGATCCACTCCTATGGTCCCGACGGCGCGCGCGCGGCGGTTCGGGCGGGTGCCGACTCCGTCGAGCACGCGACGGACATGGACGAGGCGACCCTGGCGGAGATGGCGCGGCGCCGGACCTTCTACGTCCCGACCGTGGATCACAACCGCTACTACGTCGCGCATCGGGACGAGTACGGCTACGACCAGGCGGTGGCCGACCGCCTGAACGACTACGTTCGCCGAAACCTCGAGACGCTCTCCCGCGCCGTTCGCGCGGGCGTTCGGATCGCGATGGGATCGGATGCGGTCTTCACGGGCTTCGGAGAGAACACCCGGGAGCTCGAGTGGTTCGTGAAGGCCGGGATGACCCCGGCGCAGGCGCTCGACACGGCGACGGGACAGGGCGCGGCCCTGCTGGGCATGGAGAAGAGCCTGGGTGCGGTCGCGCCCGGCTGCTTCGCCGACATCGTCGCCGTCGAGGGCGATCCTCTCGCGAGCGTCGACGCGGTCGTGCGCGGCGTGCGCTGGGTGATGAAGGGCGGACGAGTGGTCGTCGACCGGTCCGGGTCCCCGGGCCGGTAGGGTGCGCGGCGCTGGAGGTGCGGATGACGACGATGAGGCTTGAGTCAGGCGCGCTTCCCGACCCGAGGTGGGCGATCTGGTCGGGGGCATCCGGTCTCGGCGCGCTCGGCAGCTACATCGCGCTGATGGCGCTGCCGGCGCCGCCGCCGGTCCAGGCCCTCCTCGTCTTCGGCTTCGCCTTCGGGCTGACCGCCGCGAGCATCGGCCTGCACCTGGGGGTCACCTGCGGCGTCGCGCCGCGGCTCGGGCTCGTCGCGGCCGTCGCGAACACGGTCGCCGCCGGCGAGCTCGCGGCGATGCTCCTCGTGCAGATGGCGGTCAAGGCGGCGGTCCCGAAGCCGGACGCGGCCTTCACGGCGATCTGGCTGGGACTCGACGTGGCCTGGGACCTGTTCATCGGCGCCGGGACCGTGCTCTTCGGCCTCGCCCTCTGGCGCCACCCGCGCTTCCGGCCGCTGACGGCGGGAGGCGGGATCCTGACGGGGCTCCTCCTGCTCGTCCTGAACATCGCGACGTTTCCGGTTCCGCCGGCCGAGGCCGGGCTCTTCGACGCGGGGCCGTTCGTGGGCCTCTGGTACGTGGTGCTGTCGGCGCGGGTGCTGAGGGTGGCGCTTCGCGAGCCCCGATCCGGATCTCCGGCCGCCTGAGGGCCGCTGGCAGCCCCCGGCGGGCTGTGACAGACTGCCACGCACCTCGGCGTCTCCCTGACGCCGCTCTCGTTCGTGCGTCCGATCGCGGACGCAGGAGGTGCGCGATGTCCACCCGGCGTTTTTCCACGGGTCTTTTCATCCTCCTTCTCGTCGCCATTTCGGGAGTCGCCTCGGCCCAGACCTGGAGCGCGGACCAGCAGGAAATCTGGCGCGTCGAAGAGCAGCAGTGGAAGATGAGCAAGGACAAGGACCTCACCTGGATCGACAAGCTGGTCCATCAGAACATCAGCACGTGGGAAGTCGGCCGCCCTTCGCCGCAGAACAAGGCCAGCCTGACGCGGTGGGCGCGCTTCAGCGACGCCAGCTCGACGATCCTGGAGCAGGAGATCTTTCCGATCTCCGTCACGGTCACCGGCAACGTCGCCGTTGCGCAATACACGTACATGGTCGTGCGCGAGAACTACAAGAAGGACCGTGAGGCTTCGACGGGTCGCTGGACGGACGTCTTCATCAAGGACGGCGGCCGCTGGCAGTTCATCGCCTGGGCCGGCGGAGACGACCCGAAGAAGTAGGACGCGGGCGCAACGCGAGCGCTCGACGGTCGGAGCAGGGAGGAGAACGCATGAAGAATAAGTTCTTCCTGGGGTGGGTCGCCGTGTTCGTGGTGTTCATGGCCGGCAGCTTCGTCGTGCACGGGATGCTCCTGCACGACGACTACGCGAACCTGCCGAACCTCTTCCGGGCGGAGGCCGAGACGGGGCCCTACTTCCCGCTGATGATCCTGGCGCACGTCATCATGGCAGGCGCCTTCGTCTGGATCTACTCCCGCGGCATCGAGCCGAAGCCGTGGCTGCCGCAGGGGATTCGCTTCGGCGTCGCCGTTGCGCTCATGGCGGCCATTCCGACGTACATGGTCTATTACGTCGTGCAGCCGATGCCGGGAGCGCTGGTGGTCAAGCAGATGATCCTCGACGGGATCCTGATGGTGATCCTCGGCATCGTCGCGGCGTTCGTCTATCGGTCGGCGCCCGCGAAGGCGTGAGCCGGCGCGCCGGGTAGCCGCGCCGGAGGAGTGCCAGAAAGTCGCGGTGTGCCGGAGAGGCGCGCCCCCTGCCGGGCGCGCCTCGCGCGGCGTTAGGATCGCGAACCGTGGCGACGTTCGCCTTCGCCGGTGTCGCGATGCTGTCGCTGCTCGTCGGCGCGGCCGGGCGCTCGCCCGCCGAAACGGAAGTGCTCGCGCGCGTCGAGGCCTTCGCTCGGGCCTTCGAGGCCGCGGACACGGCGGCGCTCGACGCGCTCCTCGCCGAGGATTACGTGCACTGCAACTCGGACGGCTCGAGGCTCACGCGCGAGGCCTGGCTCGACTGGCTCGCCTCGCGAAGGCAGGAGATCGCGGCCGGGCAGTTCCGGTGGGACCGGTATCGCAATTCCGAGATCGAAGTCCGGGTCCACGGGGACGCGGCGATCGTCACGGGGATCAACGATTCGAGCGGCGTGCGCAGCGGACAGCCCTTTCAGAGCCGTCTGCGCTTCACGCAGGTCTGGGTCCGAGGACCGTCGGGCTGGCGCCGCGCCGCGTTTCACGACAGCCGCGTCGCGGGCCCGTAGGACGAAACCGGGAGGGATTCATGAGTCTGGCGGTTCTGTTCATGCTCTTCGCCGCGGCCGGGTCGCCGGCGGGACCGGCGGAGGACGCGGTCGGTCGCGCGCTCGGCCAGTACCATGCTGGCCTCGAAGCGGGCGACGCCGCGCGGGTGCTCGAGGTGCTCGGTCCGACGTACTTCATGGCCGACGAGAGAACGACGGGCGCGGAGCGGCTGAGGGCGCACCTCTTTCTGTCGGGTGACAAGCTCCGGCGCTGGCCGAAGAATTTCCTCGAACAGGCCGGGCCCTATCGGAACACGTTCGAGACGATCTCGGTGAGCGTGCGGGGCGACGCCGCAGTCGTCCTCACGCGGGACACCGGGAGCAACCGCGTCCGGAAATGGCGCAACGAGGAGTCGGCCTGGCTGCTCGGCTCGAGCGAGGGCCGCTGGCGGATCGTGGGCTACGTGGTCCGGGACATCCAGCTGCAGGAGGGAACGCCGTGACGGACCTCGGCGGCAACCTGGCGATACTGTTCGTCCGGGAGCTCGCGGGCTTCGAGCGCGAGCTCGGTCTCTTTCCGGACGACGAATCCGCCTGGAAGACGGCGCCGGGGCTGCCGAACTCGGCCGGCAACCTGGCGCTCCACGTCGCCGGGAACCTTCAGCATTACGTCGGGGCGGTGCTCGGCGGCACGGGCTACGTCCGCAACCGCGAGCTCGAGTTCGGGCGGCGCTCGGGCCCGCGCGGGGACGTCCTCGCCGAGCTCCGCGCCGCGTCGCAGGTCGTCGACACGGTCCTGCGGGCCCTGCCGTCGGAGCGCTTCGAAGCCGACTATCCGGAGCTTCTCAACGACCTGCGGCTTCGCACGGACCGTTTTCTCATGCACCTGTCCGCGCACGCGGCATTTCACCTCGGCCAGGCGGGCTACGTGCGGCGCGCCGTCACTGGGGACAGCCGGTCGAGCGGTCCGGTTCCGCTCCAGGCCTTGACCCGGTAGGAACGTGAGCGACGCATGCGCGCGACGGGAATCGTCTACTTCGAGGGCCCGGCCGAGTTCGGGAAGTGGCTCGAAAAGCACCATGCCTCCGAGGCGGAGCTGTGGGTCGGCTACTACAAGAAAGGCTCGGGCCGGCCGAGCCTCACGTGGCCGGAATCGGTGGACGAGGCGCTCTGCCGCGGCTGGATCGACGGGATCCGCAAGAGCGTCGACGACCGGCGCTACACGATCCGGTTCACGCCGCGAAAGCCGGGAAGCGTCTGGAGCGCCATCAACATCCGGCGCGCGGAGGAGCTCCTCGCGGCAGGCCGGATGCGGCCCCGGGGGCTCGAAGCGTTCCGGGCGCGCCGCGAGGACCGCGCGCGCATCTACTCCTACGAGCAGGCGGGACCGAAGCTCGGGGCCGGACACGAACGGAGGTTCAAGGCCGATCCGAAGGCCTGGAAATTCTTCCGAACGCGGACCGACTGGTACCGGCGCACGGCGAGCTGGTGGGTGGTCAGCGCCAAGAAGGAAGAGACTCGCGAGAAACGTCTCGCGGTGTTGATCGCGTGTTCGCGGGAGGAGCGGCCGATCCCGGCGCTTCCGCGGGCGCCGGAGAAACGGAGGTCGAAGTGAAGCCGAAGACGAGGTACCTCGGGCTCTGCCTGGCGGGCATCGTCCTGCCCTACTGGCAATTCCTTCCCTTCCTGCGCGATCACGGACTGGATCTGCGGCTTTTCGTCCAGGAGCTCTTCTCGACGCGTGTGGGCGCCTTCTTCGGGATGGACGTCCTCGTGTCGGCCGTCGCTCTCGTCATCTTCGTCCGGGTCGAGGGCCGGCGTCTGGGAATGCGGAGCCTCTGGGCTCCGATCGCGGCCGTCCTGGCGGTGGGCGTGTCGCTGGGGCTACCGCTCTTCCTCTACATGCGCGAGGCCGCTCTCGAGCGGAAGGCCTGATCCTCTCCGCTCCGATTTGCATAGAGTGGGCCCTTTCAAGGAGGTTTCCCGATGGTGACCGTGGCCCTGCTCGTGACGCTCGAAGCGAAGCCCGGAAAAGCGGCGGAGGTCGAGAGCTTCCTGAAAGGAGGCCTCGCGATCGTGCAGGACGAGCCCCAGACGACGGCGTGGTTCGCGATCCGGATGGGCCCGTCGACCTTCGGGATCTTCGACGCGTTCCCCGGAGAGGCCGGAAGGCAGGCGCACCTGACGGGCCGGGTCGCGGCGGCTTTGATGGCGAAGGCCGCGGACCTCCTGGCGAAGCCGCCGTCGATCGAGAAGGTCGACGTCCTCGCGGCGAAGCTTCCCGGGTAGGGCCGGCCCGCGATGAGCGCGCGCGCCGAACTGGCGGCGGCGGCTGACGAGAACCTGGCGGCGCACTTCACGTGGGTCCAGGCCCGCACCCCCGGGATGCGCGCGCTCGTCGGCGACGACCTGGTCCTGACCGAATGCGGGATGCCGTGCGACACGTTCAACGCCGTCTTCCGGGCCCGCCTCGCGCCGGCGCCGGCTCCGTCGCGGATCCGGGAGGCGATCGCATGGTTCGCGGGCCGTCCCTTGTCCTGGTGGGTCGGGCCGGCCGACGAGCCCGCGGACCTCGGCGCGCAGCTTTCCGCCGAGGGCCTTTCGCCGGCGGAATCCGAGGTTGCGATGGCGGCCGACCTTGCGCGGCTGCGGCCGACCGACACCTCGCCGGGGGGCCTGGAGATCCGCCGGGCCCGCACGCCCGGAGAGCTCGCCGACTTCGCACGCGTCAACGCGGCCAACTGGGATCCGCCCGACCGGCTCGTCGTCCGTTTCTACGAGCTCGCCGCCCCCGTGCTGCTCGCGCCGGGCTGCCCGCTCCGGATGTACGTCGGCTACGCGGGCGGGGAAGCCGTCGCGGCGTCCGAGCTGACGGTCGGAGGCGGCATCGCGGGCCTCTACGGCATCTCGACCATCGCGGCGCACCGGCGCCGCGGCTACGGGTCGGCCATGACGGCGCACCCGCTCCTCGAGGCGCGCGATGAGGGGCTTTCGAGGGCGGTGCTCCAGGCCTCCGCCAAAGGCCTCGGCGTTTACGAGAGAATCGGGTTCGAGAAGTTCGGAGAGATCACGGAGTACAAGCCGGAGGCGGCGCATGAAGTTCCGTAGAACGGCGGCGGCGGCCTCGATGGCGCTCCTGCTGGCGCTCGACTCGCCGGCTTCGCCCTCCCGCCGGGACGAGATTCTCGGCACCTGGACGGGCACCTCGACGTGCGTGGACCGTGCGCGGTACCCGGCTTGCAAGGACGAGGTGGTCGTCTACGAGGTCCGCGAGAAGTCCGGCGCGCCCGACGCTGTCTCGCTCCAGGCCGACAAGATCGTCGACGGGCAACGCGTCACGATGGGCGAGCTCGACTTCGCTTGGGATGCCGGCGAAGGCGCCTGGCTCGGGGAGTTTCGCAATCGGAACAATCACATCCTCTGGAAATACGTCGTGCACGGGACCTCCATGGAAGGGACGCTCGTGGACCTGCCGGAGAACAACCTGATCCGGCGGGTCGCGGTCAAGAGGCCGTGAGGCCGGGAGTATGCCCATGGCGGAGCTGAAGACGAAGAAGACGAAGGCGAGCGTTCCGGCCTTTCTGGCGGGGCTGGAAGACCCGGCCGTGCGCAAGGACTGCAAGACGCTCGTCGGCCTGATGAAGGCGGCGACCGGAGCGAAGGCGAAGATGTGGGGCACGTCGATCGTCGGCTTCGGCGACTACCGTTACAAGTACGCCAGCGGCCGCGAGGGCGACTGGTTCGTGATGGGCTTCTCGCCGCGCAAGGTGCGCCTGACGCTCTACTTCATGTGTGGCCTCAAGCGGCTCGCGCCGCATCTCGCGAAGCTCGGGAAGCACAAGACCGGCGGAGGCTGTCTGTACGTCAAGCGGCTCGAGGACGTGGACGCCGCGGCCTTGAAGAAAATCGCCGGCAGCGCCGCGGCGTGGGCCCGGGGGAAGTGATGGGCCGCATCGCCGACCGTCTCCGTGCGCTCGCGATCGAGCTGCCGCAGCCGAGCAAGCCGGGAGCGAATTACGTTCCCTGGGTCCGGACCGGCGACCTGGTCGTTCTCGGAGGGCAGCTCTCGCAGTGGAACGGCGAACGGCGCTTCATCGGCAAGCTCGGCCGCGAGTTCGGCGTCGAGGAGGGACGCCAGGCGGCGCGCCTCTGCGCGCTGAACCTGATCGCCCACCTCCAGGACGCCCTCGGCGGCGACCTCGACCGCGCGGTGCGCTGCGTGCGCGTGGGCGGCTTCGTGAACTCGACGCCGGATTTCGTGAACCAGCCCCAGGTCGTCAACGGCGCTTCGGATGTGTTCGTGGACGTCTTCGGAGACGCGGGCCGGCATGCCCGGGCCTCGGTGGGCGTCGCGGTCCTGCCGTACGACGTGGCCGTGGAAGTCGAGGCGGTCTTCGAGGTGAGATAGCCTCGGCGGTCGCGCGCTCCCATCGAAGAAGCGCGGAAGGAGTCCACATGCTCGCTGCGGTGATCGCCCTTGTGCTCACGACTCAGGCCGTGACGCCGCCCGCCCCGGCCCCGATGCCGAGCGTCACCCTGCCGCCGGAGCTCGCGCGCGTCCTGACGGACTACGAGACGGCCTGGGCCGCGAAGGACGCCCCGGCGCTCGCGCGCCTCTTCGCGGAGGACGGCTTCGTCCTCGCCAACGGCGCGCCTCCCGTGCGCGGGCGTGCGGCCATCGAGAAGGCGTACGCGGGTTCCGGCGGCCCGCTCGTCCTCCGGGCGCTGGCCTACGCGACGGAGGGGCCGATCGGCTACATCATCGGCGGGTTCTCGCGAAAGGCGGGCGAGTCGGATGTCGGGAAATTCACGCTGACGTTGAAGAAGGACGCCGGCGGGAGATGGCTCATCATGTCCGACATGGACAACGGCAACCAGCGTTCGCGGTGAACGGTTGACGGAGGGGCGCTCCGGCCGGCCGGAGGAACTCGTGCGGGTGAGCGAGCGGCTGCTCTCGGCCATCGTGTCGCGGGACGCGGCCGTTCTCGAGGAGCTGCTCGACCCGGAGTTCGCCCACTTCGACTCGACCGGGGGCAAGACCGAACGGCGCGAATTCATCGCGCAGGTTCTCGGCTCGTCCTTCACGGTCTTCGACGCGACCTTCGAGTCCCTGGCGGTCGACGTCGTCGGCGGCTTCGCGGTGGTCAACGGCGTCCAGCGGGCCGAGGTCGCGCTCGGCACGGGCGAGCGGATCGTGTCGCGCGGCGCCTTCACCGACGTCTTCGTCGCGTCGGAGCGCGGCTGGCGAATCCGGGTGGCTCGGTCCGTGGAGCTCGATGTCTAAAGCGCGCCCGGGACGGACGCTCCGGCGCATTCTGATCACGCTCGCGGCGCTGATCGTCCTCTCGCCGGGGGTGTTCCTCGTGGCGTACCGGATCGTCGCGAAGAAGGCCCTCTCCGGTCCGCTGCTCCGCGCCGAGATCAACAAGAAACCCATGGAGCTCCTGATCGACTGGGACGAGGCCGTCTCGACCTGGCCCGGGCGCGTCACGGTGAAGAACCTGAGCATCCGGGGCAGCGACCCCAACGTGCAGTGGATCGTGACCCTCCCGGAAGCGAGCCTGCGGTACTCGCTGCGGGCGCTCCTGTCGCGGAGGTTTCTCGTCACGGAGCTTCGCCCGAAGTCGATCCAGTTCCGCATCCGCCAGAAGCTCCCGCCCGGCCAGGTGACCGAGGCGCGCGTCAAGTTCCTGCCGCCGATCCCGGGCTTCGGCGATCCGCCGCTGAAGGTCGAGGGCGAGAGGCTGCCGGCCCCCGAGCCCAACCCCTTCACGATCGAGGTCGAGGACGTCGCGACGGACGCCTTCGACGACATCTGGTTCGACGGCTTCCGCTACCGCGGGCCCGGGGCGCTGCGGGGACGCTTCCGCCTGAAGCCGGGATACCGCGCGCAGATCGGCCCGGCGTCGGTCACGCTCTCGGGCGGCGAGCTGACGCTCGGCGATGCGCCCGCCGTGACGAAGCTCGAGGGCAAGCTCGAGGCCACCTTCGAGGACTGGAACGTCCAGGAGCTCCCGGACGAAAAGGTGTGGAAGGTCGTGACCGCGAAGGCCGAGCTCTCCGGGCCGACGCCCGGCGTGGATTTCCTCGACGGGATTCTGATGCTCGGGCGGCGCGTGCACGTCTCGGGCGGTCCGGGGCGCGTGTCGATCTCGGGCTCCATCGATCACGGAACGGCCGCCGGGAAGGTCGAGCTCACCGCGAAGCAGGGCAAGTACGTGCGGCCGGGGCTCACACTGGTGGGAAACGCGGACGCTCGGGTCGTGATCTCGAACTTCGTGCTCGACGGGGGCGCGCCCGCGATCGGGGGGACCGCGCTGAAGGTCACGGACGTCTTCGCGGCCGGCGCCGCGAAGGGCACGAAGGGATGGTGGGGCGAGTTCCAGATTCCGTCGGGCCGGCTATCGAAGGGGCTGACCGGCCGCGTCGCCTTGAAGTGCAGCGACGGCCGGCCGCTCCTCGCGTTCCTCGGCGAGGGGCTCCCGAAGTGGACGCAGGGGTTGATCGACCTCGAAGGCCTGACGGCGTCGGCGGACATCGTGCTCACCGAGCCGCGCACGGCGGTCCGCGGCCTCGAGGCGAAAGGCGGCAAGTTCACGATCGAGGGCGACTACGACCGGCGAGGCGAGAAGGCGCGCGGCGCCTTCCTCATCGAGACCGGCATCCTCATCCTCGGGGTGGAGCTGGACGACGGAAAAGCCATTCTGCGCCCCCTCCTCGCGCGCCAGTGGTTCGCGAAGGCGCGGTCCGCCGTCTTCGAGCCCGCGGCCGCGTCGGCCGCGAAGAGCGAGGAGCGGGAGCCGAAATCCGCAAGCTGAGAGCCTGACCCCGCGTAGAATCCCCCCGGTTTCGGGTTCGGTGGTTCGCGTCCGTGGGAAGGGGGACTCGATGAAGAGCAGGGCTCCGGTGTCCGTCGTTCTCGGTCTCGCGCTCGCGTCCACCGCGGGCCTCGCCCAGCAGCCCCCGCTTCCGCCGCTCGACGCGCTGCGGTTCGCCCAGATGAAAGACGCGAAGGCGGAGCGCGTCTCCTCGTCGAGCCCGGATCCGGCATCCAACAACGACAGCAAGCACCCGATCCCCGGTGAAACGCTGACGCTCGCGGACCTGCGGGGCCCGGGCGTCGTCACGCACATCTGGCTGACGATCGCGGCCAACGAGTACGCGTGGCCGCGGCTGGTGCGGCTGCGCGTGTACTACGACGGGAGCGCGGAGCCCTCGGTCGACGCCCCGGTGGGCGACTTCTTCGCCGTCGGCCATGGGTTCGAGCGCTGGGTCAAGTCGGAGATGATCCGCGCGAGCTCCGACGGCCGCGCCCGCAACAGCTACTGGCCGATGCCGTTCGCGAAATCGTGCCGGATCACGTTGACGAACGAGGGGCGGCGCGGCCTCGATCACGTCTACTACCACGTCGACTGGTCGAAAGTGCCGGCCCTTCCGCCGGACACTCTCTATTTCCACGCGCGGTACAAGCAGGAGCTGCCGGCGCCCGCCGCGAAGAAGGTCTACACGTTTCTCGACGTGAAGGGCCGCGGCTTCTACGCCGGGACGGTGCTCAACGTGATCCAGCCCGAGGCCGGCTGGTTCGGCGAAGGGGACGAGCGCATTTACGTCGACGGCGAACAGGAGCCGTCGATCGTCGGGACGGGCTCGGAGGACTACTTCAACGACGCCTGGGGGCTGCACGTGGTCGACGGGCCCTATACCGGGGTGACCGTGGCGGACGGGACGGGCCTCGGCTCCCGGATGACCGGCTACCGCTGGCACATCAGGGACCCGATTCCGTTCAAGACCTCGTTCCGGTTCGACCTCGAGCACCTGGGCTGGACCTTCAACAACGACGGATCGCTCAAGTCGCCCTATGGCACGCGCGACGACCTGATGTCGTCGGTCGCGTACTGGTACCAGGAGGGTGTCGCGACGGGGCTCTGGCCGGTGCCGTACGGTTCGGCGAGGCTGCCGCAGGGCAACGCCAGCCAGTTCGAGGTCGAGACTGCGATCGGGCAGGTGAAGACCGAGAAGGGCACGGCGGAGGGCTTCAAGGACCTGTTCTGGTCCAAGGACGTCCTCATCTTCAAGGGCGAGGGCCCGGGCTCGAAGCTCGAGATCCCGTTCGAGGTCCCGGAGGCAGGCGACTATGAGCTGTATACGCAGGTCGCACAGGGCTCGGACTACGGCATCTACACGGTGCTTCTCGACGGCAAGCCCCCGGTCGCGCCGGTCCTCGAGCACGAGCCGGGCGCGGACGTGCGGCCCCAGCTCTCCTTCGACGGCTACGCCTACGAGATCTACGTCGGCATGGACTACCAGGTCGGCTGGCCGCGCCTGACCAGGGGCCGGCACACGCTGACCTACGTCTGCCTCGGCAAGAACGCGGCGTCCACGGGCTACGTGCTCGGCGTCGACAACATCGTGCTGGCGCAGGTCGGACCCGCCGGCTGGGCGAAGGCGGCGGCCGTCAAGCCCCCGCAGGTGCCGGCGGATCTGGCCGGCGCGACTCGCGCCCTGTCGGACCCCGACCCGGTCGTGCGGGGCCTCGCGGCCCGCGAGCTCGGCAAGCTGGGCGCCTCGGCGGCGCCGGCCGTCGACGCGCTCGCCGCGCGGCTGAAGGACCCCGATCGCGTCGTGCGCATGGCGGCGGCGGAGGCGCTCGCGTCGATCGGGCCGAAGGCGGCGCCGGCCGTGCCCGCGCTCATCGCGGCCGCGGGCGTCGCGGACGAGAACGTAAACGTCCTGCGGGCGTGCGCGGAGGCGCTCGGGGCGATCGGGCCGGCCGCGAGGGCGGCGCTGCCGGTGCTCCGGCAGATCGCAGCCAAAGCGATCTCGAACGTCGGCGGCGTGATCGACCGGTCGCCCTCCTTCGCGGCGGAGCGGGCGATCCGGCAGATCGAAGGGAAATGACCCCGGCCGGCGGCGAGCGGCTGGCGCGCCTCTTCTACGGATTCTGCCTCGCCGCCGGCGCGGCCGTGCCGGCGCTCACGGTGTTGTCCCTGCTCGGGCTCGTCCCGATCCGGGGCGCGTATGCCGAGGTCTTCCGCGCGCTGATCTTTCGATTCGGTCTCGTCCTTCTCGCCGCCATCGGTTCGTCGGTCGTGTTGTGGCGGGCCGTGGTCCGGCCCCGGCGCCCCGGGGAGGAGCGCGGCGGCAGCCTGGCCTTCGCGGCGTCGCCGTTTCTGATCCGCGGGCTCTGCGTCTCCGTGTCGCTCGCCTTCCTCGCGACGGAGCTCGGCAAGCTCGCGCACGATTCCGAGATGCGTTCCTTCTTCGTGGCCTCGGGCTACGCGGTCTGGTTCCTGTACGCGGTCATCGCGGCCGAGACGCTCGGAGCGGTGGGACTGCTCGTTCCGGGCGTGCGCCTCGTCGCGGCGAGCGGGCTGGCGCTCGTCATGGTGGGGGCGATCGCGACCCATGCGAAGAACGGCGACCCCGCCACGGATTCGCTCGAGGCGGCGCATCTGCTCGTCACCCTCCTCTGCATCCTCTGGATCGGCGTGCTGCGCATCCGGCCCGAGATCGGCGGAGCGGACGACGTAGAATTCCGGCACTCGACGCAGGAGGCACGATGAGCGACGGGACCAGCCGGCGGGAGTTCGTGACGAAGGCCCTCCTGGGCGCGACGGCTCTGCCGCTCGCCGGGAGGCTCGCGGCGCTCGGCCCGGCGTCGCCGGCGGCGCCGCCGTCCTCGGCCGGTCCGAAGACGTTTCTCGAGCCCTTCGACTACGAGGGCGTCGCGCTTCTCGACGGGCCGATGAAGGCTCAGTACGACACCATGCGCGCCTACTACTACGCCATCCCCAACGACGACATCCTCAAGGGGTTCCGGTCCCGCGCGGGCCAGCGCGCGGTCGGCGAGGAGCTCGGCGGCTGGTACAGCGGCGACCCGAAGCGCCGCTTCTGGTGGTCCAACGGCGACACCTTCAACACGTTCGGCCAGTGGCTCTCGGGCATGGCCCGCATGTCGAAGGCGGCCGGCGACGCCGACATGCGCTCGAAGGCGATCTTCCTCATGGGGGAGTGGGCCTCGACGATCGAGCCGGACGGCTGGTTCTTCTACTCGCGCCGGCCGTGGCAGCCGCACTACATCTACGACAAGCAGGTCGGCGGCCTGGTCGACATGGCCGTGTACGGCGGTCGCAAGGATGCGCTGGCGCACCTTTCGAAAATCACGGACTGGGCGGTGGAGAACCTGGAACGGAGCCGCAGCCTCGATTCCAACACCGAGTGGTACACGCTCTCGGAGAACCTCTATCGCGCCTGGCAGGTCACGGGCGAGGAGAAGTACCGCCGTTTCGCGGACCTCTGGCGGTTCACCGACTACTGGAACGCGTTCTCGGGCGCGGCTCCGACCGACGTGAAGAAGCACGGCCACCATGCCTACAGCCACGTCAACACGATGTCGTCGTGCGCCATGGCGTATGCGGTCACGGGCGAGAAGCCGTACCTCGACGCGATCGTCAACGAGTACGACTGGCTCCAGCGGACGCAGTGCTACGCGACCGGGGGCTACGGACCGGAGGAGGATCTCGTCGCGGAGGACGGCGAGCTCGGCCGCCGGCTCGAGACGACTGCCTATTCCTTCGAGACGACCTGCGGCTCGTGGGCCGGCTTCAAGCTCGCGCGCTACCTGCTGACGTACACGGGACAGGCGCGCTACGGCGACTGGATCGAGAAGCTCCTCTACAACGGAATCCTGGGCGCCCTGCCGATGGGGCCGAAGGGCGCGACGTTCTACTACTCCGACTATCGGATGGGGGGCGCGCGCAAGTTCTACCACCCCGACGGCAACTGGCCCTGCTGCTCGGGCACGTACCCGCAGGTGCTCGCCGACTACCACAACGTCGTCTACTTCCGCGACGCCGGCGGGATCTCCGTCAACCTCTTCGTCCCGTCGCGCGCGGCGTGGAACCAGGGCGGCACGCTCGTATCGGTCGAACAGGAGACGACCTTCCCGGCCACGGACACCACGACGCTCACGGTGCGGCCCGGCAGGATCGCCGCCTTCGACGTCAAGTTCCGCGTGCCCGCCTGGACCCGGGGCGTCGAGGTTGCGGTCAACGGGAAGCCGTTCCCGGTCGCAGCGGAGCCGGGAGGCTGGGCGGTCCTGCGGCGGACCTGGAGCGCGGGCGATCGCGTCACGATCCGCCTGCCGATGCGGCTGGCGCTCGCGCCGATCGACCCCCAGCACCCGAAGCGCGTCGCGGTCACATTCGGCCCGGTCGTCCTCGTGCGCGACGAGACGCCGCGGCTGAAGCTTCAGGGCGGACCGACGGAGTGGATGGTCGGCCGTCCGGGCCTCGAGTTCGCGGCGCCCGGCCAGCCGGAAGGGCTGTTCCTTCCGTTTTACAAGGTGGGACCCGACATGCCATACAACATGTACTTCGACCTCCAGTCATGAAACGAAGCGTCGTTGCCGCGCTCGCCTTCCTCGCGGCGCTCGCCCTCGAAGGGCAGACGCGCCGCCCGATCACGGCCCAGGACCTCTGGGCCTTTCAGCGCGTGGGCGCGCCCGCGCTCTCGCCCGACGGGAAGACGGCCGTCTTCGCCGTCACCGAGTGGTCGATCCCGAAGAGCAAGAGCACGTCGAGCCTCTGGCTCACCGACGTCGCGGGCGGCGAGCCCCGGCGGCTGACGCAGGGAGGCACCGACGGCGCGCCCGCGTGGAGCCCCGACGGCTCGCGGGTCGCGTTCGTTTCCAAGCGCGGCGACGACGACGCGGCCGCGCTCTACGTCATCCGCGTCGGCGGGGGCGAGGCGCGGCGAGTGGCGAGCATGCCGTACGGCCTGCGGGCGCCGAAGTGGCTCTCGAACGGCCGCATCGCCGCGTTGACCCAGGTCCTTCCCGAGCTCTCGGGCAAGCTCGAAAAGACCGATCTCGAGGCGATGCGCAAGGAGATGAAGCGGCGCAAGGACTCGCCGATGACGGGCCGCGCGACCGAGGACCGACAGTACCGCTTCTGGGACCGCACGCTCGCCGAGGGCGTCGCCGACAAGCTCGTCGCCGTCGACGCCGAGAGCGGCGCGCTCGCGGACCTGACGCCCGGGTGGAACCGGCTGTTTTCGACGGTCATGGAGCCCGGCTTCGACGTCTCGCCCGACGGCCGGTCGATCGCGATGGCGATCAACGCAGTGCCGCCGCCCTACCGCGAGCGGACCAACCTCGACGTGTACGTGATCGCGGCGGACGGCACGGGCGCGATGAAGGACCTGACGGCCTCGAATCCCTTCACCGACGACGCGCCGCGCTTCTCGCCGGACGGGCGAGCCGTCTACTACCTCCGGGAAGCGAAGGCGAACGCCGGAAACCGCCGGATCGCGCGGGTCGACGTCGCGACGGGGCAGAGCGCGACGCTGACGGAGGCCTACGACCGATCGTTCGACGCCGTCTCGTTCTCCGGCGACGGGAAGTCGCTCTTTTCGACCTCGGAGGATCGGGGCATCGTCGCGGTCTTCCGCCTCGGCGCCGACGGCTCGGGGCTTTCGCGGATCTACGCCGACGCCACGTCGACGGGACTGACGGTCCGCGGCGGGTCGATCCTGATCCTCAACGAGGCGTCGAACCGCCCGGCCGAGATCCACGCCCTCGACGCCTCTCGCGGCACGGCGCGGCGGCTGACGCGGTTCAACGACACGGTCCTCTCGGCGCTCGATCTCGGCCGGACGGAGTCGCGGGAGTTCCGGGGGGCCGGCGGCGACAACGTCCAGATGTGGGTGACGTATCCGGCCGGGTTCGATCCGGCGAAGAAGTACCCCCTGGTGCAGATCCTTCACGGCGGGCCGGCCACGATGGTCCGCGACGACTTCTCGTACCGCTGGAACTCCCACGTCTTCGCTTCGCCCGGCTACGTCGTCGCGCGCGTCAACCGGCACGGATCGACCGGATTCGGCGAGGCGTTCCTGGCGTCGATCGACGGCGCCTGGGGGGACAAGCCGACGGCCGACGTCCTCGCCGCAACCGAGGTCCTCGTGAAGGACGTCCCCGCGATCGACGGGTCGCGGGTGGCGGCGGCCGGCGCGAGCTACGGCGGATATCTCGCGGCCTGGCTCCTCGGCCACACCGACCGCTTCCGGTGCCTCGTCAACCATGCCGGCGTCAACGACTTCATCACCGAGTACGGCAGCGACTCGACGAACTACGCCTTCGACTCTTCGGTCTGGGGCGGCACGCCCTGGAACGACACCGAGGCGATGCAGAAGAACAATCCCATGACTTACGCGAAGAACTTCAAGACGCCCATGCTCCTCGTCGCGGGCGAGCAGGACTACCGCGTCCCCTACGGCAACAGCCTGTCGCTCTACGGCGTGCTGCAGGCGATGGGGGTGCCGTCGCGCCTGCTGCTCTACCCCAACGAGAACCACTGGGTCCTGACCCCGCAGAACTCGATCTACTGGAACTACGAAGTGCAGCAGTGGCTGGCCCGCTACATCGGCGGCACGCCCATGGAGAAACCGGTCTTTCCGATTGAGGAAAAGTAGAGAAGTAGGAGCCCCATGAGCACACGTGAAGCCCGGAGCGAAGGAAGTCGTCCTCGTCGCGAGCGGCGACTCGCGGATCTCGGCCAACCAGAGATGCTGGCCCGCGCAGCAGACGCTCGAGAAGGCCGTGGACAAGGCCTTCGGCGAGCTCGGCGCGCGGATCGTGCGAGGCCACGCCTACGACCCCGAAAAGAAGCACGGCTTCATCGACGGCCAGGCGCGGGGCATCCAGATCTTCCGCAAGATCGATCCGGAGGCGCCGCTCGTCGTCGCCGAGGCGGTCTGGGAGTACACGAGCCACGTCCTCGCCGGCCTGACCAAGCACCGCGGCCCGATCCTGACGCTCGCCAACTGGAGCGGCGAGTGGCCGGGCCTCGTCGGGATGCTGAACGTCAACGCCTCGCTGACGAAGGCGGGGATCCCGTACAGCTCGATCTGGAGCGAGGACTTCGAGGACGGCTTCGCGCGCGGGGCCCTGCGGCAGTGGCTCTCGGAGGGGGCCATCGCCCACGACACGAGCCACGCGCAGGCGATCGAGGATCGGACGTTCAACGGAAACCACGCCGAGGATCGGGCGCGCGGCGCAGTACTCGGCGAGGCGTTGAAGCGCGACCAGGCCATCCTGGGCGTCTTCGACGAGGGCTGCATGGGGATGTACAACGCGATCATCCCCGACGACCTCATGCACGCGATGGGGCTGTTCAAGGAGCGGCTCTCCCAGTCGATGCTCTACGCGGCGATGCGCGAGGTCTCCGACGACACGGCGCGGCGCCACTATGCATGGCTGACCTCGCGCGGCATGCGGTTCGCGCTCGGCCGGGACGAGGCGTCGGAGCTGACCGAGGGCCAGGTCCTCGAGGGCCTCAAGATGTACGACGCCGCGGTCCGGATGGCGAACGACTTCGGCTGTTCCGCGATCGGCATCCAGTACCAGCAGGGGTTGAAGGACACGTGCGTCGCTTCGGATCTCGCGGAGGGGCTACTGAACAATCCTGACCGGCCGCCGGTCTCGGGCGCCGACGGGCAGGCTCTGTTCGCCGGCCTCGCCGTGCCGCACTTCAACGAGGTCGACGAGTGCGCGGGCGTCGACGCCCTGCTGACCAACCGGGTCTGGACGGACCTCGGCATCGATCCTTCCACGACGCTCCACGACGTGCGCTGGGGCGCCGCCGTCGCGGAGAGCGGCGTCGACGGGTTCGTCTGGGTTTTCGAGATCTCCGGCGCGGCCCCGGCCTCGCACTTCATCGGCGGGTACGCGGGTGCGAAAGGGGAGCGGCAGCCGCCGATGTACTTCCCGAAGGGCGGATCCACCCTCAAGGGAATCTCGAAGCCCGGCGAGATCGTCTTCTCCCGCGTCTACGTCAAGAACCACGGCCTCCACATGGACATCGGTCGAGGCGGCGTCGTGAAGCTCTCGGACGCCGAGACGGAGCGCCGGTGGCGGGCGACGACCCCGCAGTGGCCGATCATGCACGCCGTGCTCTACGGGATCACGCGCGACCAGATGATGGCCAAGCACATGGCCAACCACATTCAGGTGGCCTACGCGCCCGACGCCGCGACGGCCAACCGCGCGCTCGTGCGCAAGGCCTCGATGGCCCGCGCGCTCGGCATGCAGGTGAACCTGTGCGGCGATCCCGAGCAGTCGCTCGACCGGCACCAGGCGGCGAAGTACCGCGCGTGACGGTTCCCCAGGCGCCCTGCGCCCTCGGGCTCGACTTCGGCACGGCGTCCGTGCGGGCGCTCGTCGTCGAGACCCGGACGGGAAAAGAGCGCGGCTCGGCCGTCGTGGAGTACGCGCACGGCGTGATCGACGCGGCGCTCCCGGACTCGGGCGTCCGGCTGCCGGCCGATTGGGCGCTGCAGCATCCGGGCGACTGGATCGCCTCGATCGAGAAGGCCGTACCGCAGGCGCTCGCCGCCGCGGGCGTCGCGAAGGAGGCGATCGTCGGGATCGGCGTCGACTTCACCTCCTGCACGGTGCTCCCCCTCGACGCAGCCGGGCGGCCGTTGTGCCTGCTGCCCGGGTGGGCGGCGCGGCCGCATGCCTGGGTCAAGCTCTGGAAGCACCACGCCGCACAGCCGCAGGCGGACCGGATCAACGCGCTCGCCGGGAAGCGGGGCGAAGCGTTCCTCGCCGACTACGGCGGCAAAACCTCCTCGGAGTGGCTCGCGGCCAAGGCGCTGCAGATCCTCGAGGAAGATCCCGAGGTCTACGACGCGGCGGCTTCGATCGTCGAGGGCGGGGACTGGATCGTGGGCGAGCTTTCGGGAGCGCGGGTGCGCAACTCCTGCGGCGCGGGCTACAAGGGTTTCTGGAGTCGCGAGCGCGGGTTTCCGGCGAAGGAGTTCTTCGCGGCCCTCAACCCCCGCCTTGCGGGACTCGAGTCGAAGCTGTCGGGCGAGATCGTGCCTCCCGGGCGCCGAGTCGGCGGCCTGACCGGGCCGATGGCGGCGCGGCTCGGCCTGACACCCGGCACCGCCGTCGCGGCGGCGATCATCGACGCGCACAGCGCCGTGCCCGCGGCGACGGTCGTCGAGGCCGGCCGCATGGTCATGGTCATGGGCACCTCGACGTGCCACATGCTGCTCTCGGACCGGCACGAGCTCGTCGAGGGCGTCGGCGGCGTCGTGCGCGACGGCATCGTCGAGGGGTTCTCGGGGTACGAGGCGGGGCAGCCGGCCGTCGGCGACATTTTCGGCTGGTTCGCGAAGCTCGTCGCGGGGACGGAGGCCGGGTTCGCCGCCCTCGAGCGGGAGGCCGCGAAGGCGCCGCCGGGAGGCCACGGCCTGCTCGCACTCGACTGGTGGAACGGCAACCGTTCGGTCCTGGTGGACGCGAACCTCACCGGTCTGATCGTCGGGCTGACGCTCGCCACGACGCCCGGCGACATGTACCGGGCGCTCATCGAGGCGACGGCCTTCTCGACCCGTCGCATCCTCGACGCGTTCGAGGAGAAGCGCATCCCGGTGGCGGAGCTGATCGCGGTCGGCGGCCTCGCGGAGCGCAGCCCGCTGCTCCTCCAGATCTACGCCGACGTGACACGCCGCCCGATCGGCCTCGCGGCGGCGGCCAACGCGTCGGCCCTCGGGGCGGCGATGCTCGGCGCGGTGGCGGCCGGGCCCGGCCAGGGCGGCCACGCGAGCTTTGCCGAAGCCGCGCGCGCGATGGCGAGGCTGCGGCCGGAGCGCGTCACGCCGCGGGCGGAGGCGGCCGACGCGTACGACGCGCTCTACCGGGACTGGTTGGAGCTGCACGACCACTTCGGGCGGGAGACGGATCTGATGAAGCGGCTGAAACAACGGGGATGAGAATGAGCCACGGACGACATGCCGTCATCCCGAGGCGCGGCGCGACGAGGGATCCCGCGCTCGATCGCCGTACGGGGCGTAACGAGTTCGGGATCCCTCGCTGCGCTCGGGATGACGGTGGTCGCCGGGTTGCGGCGCATGCCACGCCCATGACCGCCCTCGTCGAGGCACGCGGGGTGTCGATGGAGTTCCCGGGGGTTCGGGCGCTCGACGGCGTCGACTTCGACGTGCGGCCGGGCGAGGTGCACGCGTTGATCGGGGAGAACGGCGCGGGCAAGTCGACTCTGATCAAGGTCCTCTCGGGAGAGATCTCGACGTACGGCGGCGAGGTCCACATCGACGGCGCGCCGCGGCGGATGGAGAGCCCGCGCGAGGCGATCGAGGCCGGGATCGCGGTGATCCCGCAGGAGCTGCAGCTCGTCTCGTCGCTCTCGGTCGCGGAGAACATCTTCCTCGGCCGGCCGCGCTCGCTGTTGCCGGGGGCCGCGCAGGCGCTCGCGGCCCTGGGCGAGACCCACGTTCCGCCGGCCGAAACGGTCGGGCGGCTGGAGGCCGGCCAGCGCCAGCTCGTCGCGATCGCGCGGGCGCTGTCGCTCGACGCGCGCCTGATCATCATGGACGAGCCGACGACGTCCCTGTCGTCCTCGGAGGCCGCGCGGCTCGAGCGGCTGATCCGGCGCCTGACGGAGCGCGGGGTCGCGATCGTCTACATCTCCCACAAGCTCGACGAAGTGCGGCGCCTCGCGAACCGGATCACGGTCCTGCGCGACGGGAAGCGCATCGTGACGCGCGAGGCCGAGGGCGTCGACGAAGACGAGATGGTCCGCCTGATGGTCGGCCGCAACATCGAGCGCGTGGAGCTGCCTCCGCTCGAGGAAGGAGCGCCGGAAATCCTGCGCGTCGAGGGCCTCTCGGTCGAGGACCCGGACCGACCGGACGGGCGGCGCCTTTCGAAGGTGTCGCTGATCCTTCGTCGCGGAGAGATCCTGGGCCTCGCGGGCCTCATCGGCGCGGGGCGCACGGAGCTCCTGCTTGCGCTCGCGGGCGCCCTCGAGCGCCCCGTCTCCGGGCGCGTCCTGGTGGACGGCGCCGAGTACCGGCCGTCCACCCCTGCCGAGGCGCGCGACTCCGGCGTCGTACTTGCTGCCCGAGGAGCGCAAGTCGCAGGCGATCTTCCCGGACCTCGCCGTCTCGGAGAACGTGACGGTGGCCTCGCTGCCGAAGGTCTCTCGCCTCGGGTGGATCGACAGGGCGCGCGCCAGGGACGCCGGCGTGTCGCTGATGCGCGACACGGGCGTGCGTGCGGCCTCGCCGGAGGTCCCGATCGCGACCCTCTCCGGAGGCAACCAGCAGAAGGCGGTGCTCGCGCGCTGCCTGTTCGCCTCGCCCTCGGTCCTGTTGCTCGACGAGCCCACGCGGGGCATCGATCTGGCCGCGAAGGCCGAAGTCTACGCGCTGCTCCGCCGGCTCGCGGCGCAGGGCTTCGGGATCATCCTCTGCTCCTCCGAGATGTCGGAGATCCTGACGCAGTGCCACCGCGTCCTGGTGTTTCGCGAGGGCCGGGTGACGGCGGAGCTGCCGCACGCCGAGGCGACCGAGGAGCGGGTCCTCGCCGCCGCGGCGGGAACGACGGCGACGGATCGGCGCGAGGAAACGGGCGGGCCGCCGTCGGGCGGACCTCCGGGCCCGGGCCGCCGCCGGCTCGCGCGCTTCACCGGTCTCTTCGGGCTCGCCGCGGTGCTCGTCCTCTCGGTCGTCTTCTCGCCCGTGCGCGGCGGCCGGCCGGTCTTCCTCGACATCGGGAACCTCACGGACATCCTGCGGCAGGTCGCGGAGAAGGGGATCCTCGCGGTCGGGATGACGGCCGTCGTCATCTCGGGCGGAATCGATCTCTCGGTCGGCTCGGTCCTGGCGCTCGCGGCCACGCTGACGGCGTGGCTCTTCATGAAGGCCGGCCTCGGGCTCGGCGCGGCGATTCTCGCGGTCCTCGCCGTCGGCGCCCTCTGGGGCGCCGTGAACGGCTTCGTCGTCGCGCGCTGGAAGCTGCAGCCCTTCATCGCGACGCTCGCCACGATGAGCGCGGCGCGTGGCGTGGCGCGCTACCTGAGCGGCGGCATGGCGATCCCGCTCGGTTTCGGGGAGGGCGGAGCGCCGGAGTCGGTGCACCGCATCGCCGGAACGCTGCTCCCGTTCGTGCCGGCGCCGGCGGTGCTCTTTCTCCTGACGGTCGCCGGGATGCACGTGTTTCTGACGCGGACGAGCGGCGGACGCTATCTCTACGCGATCGGCGACAACGAAACGGCGGCGCGGCTGTCCGGGATCCGGGTCGCGTGGCACAAGGCCGGCGTCTACGTCATCGCCTCGACGCTCGCGGCCCTGGCGGGCATCGTCCACTGCGCGCAGCTCGAGCAGGGCAACCCCAACGACGGCGTCGCCTACGAGCTCGACGCCATCGCCGCGGTCGTCATCGGCGGAACGAGCCTCTCGGGCGGCACCGGATCGGTCGGCGGCACGCTCGTCGGCGTGCTGATCATCGGAGTCATCAACAACATCATGGGGTTGAACAATGTCGATGCGAACCTGCAGCTCATCCTCAAGGGCGTCATCATTCTCGGCGCGGTCTGGCTCCAGCGGAAGAAGCGGTAGTTTGGCGCGTCGCTGGTTCGCCGTGGCGGCGATGACGCTGCTCGGCGTCGCCGCCGTCGGCTGCGGGAAGGCGAAGTCCGGCAAGCACCTGATCGGCTTCTCCCAGTGCAACCTGGGCGAGCCGTGGCGGGTTTCGATGAACGCCGACGTCGCCGCGGCGGCGAAGGGCTTCCCGGACATCGAGGTGGCGTACGCCGACGCGCAGCAGGACAACGCCAAGCAGGTCGCCGACGTCGAGAACTTCCTGCGCCAGAAGATCGACCTGCTGATCATCTCGCCCAACGAGGCGAAGCCCCTGACGCCGATCGTGCGTAAGGTCTACGAGCAGGGCATCCCGGTCATCGTGCTCGACCGGGCGATCGAGGGCGACACCTATACGACTTTCATCGGCGCCGACAACCGGGAGATCGGGAAGGCCGCCGGCGAGTTCATTGCGAAGATCCTGAACGGCAAGGGCGAGGTCGTGGAGATCAAGGGGCTGCCGGGCTCGCCCCCCGCACGCGACCGCAGTGAAGGCTTCCGGGAGGCGATCGCCGGATTTCCGGACATCCACATCGTCCACGACCCGGTCGCCAACTGGCTGCGCGAGGAGGCAATGGCCCAGATGGAGTCGGCGCTCTCGGCGCACGAGAAGATCGACCTCGTCTACGCGCACAACGATCCGATGGCGATGGGCGCGTTCCTCGCGGCCAAGGCCAAGGGCCGCGACGGACAGATGCTCTTCGTCGGCATCGACGCGCTGCCGGGGCTCGATGGCGGCCGCCAGGCCGTGGCCGACGGCAAGCTGTCGGCGACGTTCATCTACCCGACCGGCGGCCGCGAGGCGATCGACGTCGCCGAGAAGATCTTCCGGGGCGAGAAGGTGCCGAAGAAGATCGTTCTGCCGACGGCGATGATCACGAAGGAGAACGTGCAGCAGTACCTGGCGAAGTAGGATGATCGCGTGAAGATCGGGACGGGGGGCGCCCCTCAGCCTGCCCTCTCCCGCCGGGAGAGGGGACCCTTCAGCACCCCCTCGCCCCCCGTAGGGGGAGAGGGCCGGGGTGAGGGGGGGGATTGTCCTTCTCGCTGCCGCTGTGCTCCTCTGCGGCGCGGCGCCGGTCCCGCCCGCCCGCAGGGCGGTCCGGGCCCGCGCCATGCTCGACGTCGTCGCCGGCCGCATCGTCGAGAACCCGGTCGTCCTGATCGACGGCGAGCGGATCACGGCGGTCGGACCGGGGCTCGCCGTCCCGGCCGGCTTCGAGGTCTTCGACCTGGGCGACGTCGACGATCCTGCCCGGCCTGATCGACTGCCACACGCACCTGACGACGACGTACCGGTTCCTCCTCGAAGGCGGGCCGATGCAGGACGCGGTGACCTCCTACGCGCGGGCGAAGATCACCCTCGACGCCGGATTCACGACGGTGCGGGACCTCTGGGCGAAGGACTTCACCGACGTCGCGCTTCGGGACGCGATCGCTCGCGGCGAAGTCGCGGGGCCGCGCATGCTGGTGGCGACCCTGGCGATCGGATCGACCGGCGGGCACAACGAGGACGTCGAGGGGCTTTCGCCGACGATCACCGTCGGCGGCGAGTCGGGCATCGCGGACGGCGTCGACGGCGTCCGCAAGCTGACCCGCTACGAGCTCAAGTACGGCGCCGACGTCATCAAGATCATGGCGACCGAGGGCGGCAGCGAAGGGAGCAACGTCGCGAGCGAGACGCAGTTCACGCTCGACGAGATGAAGGCGATCGTCGACGAGGCGCACCGATACGGCAAGAAGGTGGCGGCGCACGCCCACGGCACCGACGGAATCAAGACGGCGATCCGCGCCGGCGTCGACTCCGTCGAGCACGGCACGCTCCTCGACGACGAGGGCGTCCGGATGCTCAAGGAGAAAGGCGTTTTCCTCGTGCCGACGGGCGCCATCTGGGAGATGGAGGAGGAGGCGGAGAGGGCCGACGCCCCGGCGTGGCGCAAGGAGCGCGAGGCGGGGTTCCTTCGCGGCAGCCAGGAGGGCTTCCGGAAGGCCGTCGCGGCGGGCGTGAAGATCGCGATGGGATCCGATGCCTCGGTGCTGCCGCAGGGCGAGAACGCGAAGGAGATCGTGTGGATGGCGGCGCACGGGATGACGCCGCTCGAGGCGATCCGGGCGGCGACCGTCAACGCGGCGGAGCTGCTGGGCTGGTCGGACCGCGTCGGCTCGATCGCGCCCGGCAGGTACGCGGACATCATCGCGGTCCGGGGCAACCCGCTCCAGGACGTCACCGACGCTCGAGCGCGTCGCGTGGGTCATGAAGGGCGGCGTCGTGTTCAAGGACGCGCTCGGCATCGCGAAGGTGCAGGAGTTTCTGGCGGCGCGCAAGCGCGGCGACGAAGCGGCGGCTGGCGCGCTCATGGCGCCGGACGCCCGGATCTGGTGGGAGGAGAAGAAGGGGCCGGGCGAGCCGTGGACCCTGGGCGGCAAATGGAGCGGCTGGGACGCCTATTTCCATTCGAAGAGCGAGTATTCGGACTGGCGGGAGGGTCGCGACTCGGTGACGGCCTCGGGCGTCGAGATGAATGATTTCTACCGGCTGATCGAGCGCTCTCCGCAGAAGTTTCGGGCGACGTGGTGGCTGGATTCCTCCGGGAAGATCTCGGGCTTCCTCTTCGAGCCGCGCGGAGCCGTCGTCCCCGGCGATCGCTTCGACGAATTCAAGGCCTGGGCGCGAAAGGAGAAGCCCGCCGAGCTCGAGTACCTCATGCCCGGCGGCCACTTCGACCCGACCGGCGACCGGCCGCGGCGATTCGAGGCGATCCTCGTCGAGTGGCGAAAGGCCGCGGGCCTGCCGCCGGTAGAAATGACGGCCGCGGAGGCGCCGAAGGCCACGGAACCGACGTTTACGGACACGGACTGGAGGCTGGTCTCGCTCGGCGGTGAAGCGGTCCCCGCCGAGACGGGCGGCCGCCCGGTCGAGCTTCGCTTCACGGCCGACGGCAAGGTCCAGGGCTCGGCCGGATGCAACCGCCTCTCCGGCGTCTACACGCGCGAGGGCGGCGCCCTGAAGTTCGGCCCGCTCGCGACCACGCGGATGGCCTGCCCGGCGATGGACCTCGAGCGTCGGTTCCTCGAGGCGCTCGGCGCGACCGCGCGCTGGAGGATCGTCGGCGGCGCCCTCGAGCTCTCCGACGCCTCCGGCCGCTCGCTGGCAACCTTCCGAGGTCGGCCCCCGAGTCGGTAGACTCCCGCGGACGGAGGCGACGATGATCCAGGGACTGCGGACGGTGATCTACCAGGTGCCGGATCTCGAACAGGCGAAGAGCTGGTACAGCCGCGTCCTCGGGATCGAGCCGTACTTCGCCCAGCCCTTCTACGTGGGCTTCGAGGTCGGCGGCTTCGAGCTGGGCCTCGACCCCGACATGAGCGGGGCGGGCCCGGCCGGCGGCGTCATGGCGTACTGGGGCGTGCCGGACGCGGCCGCCGAGCTGGCACGCCTTCTCGAGCTCGGCGCGCGGCCCTTCAAGGACCTCGCCGATGTCGGCGAAGGGATCCGCGTCGCCGCGGTGAAAGACCCGTTCGGCAACCCGTTCGGGATCATCGAGAACCCGCACTTCTCGCTCGAGAAGGTGCGCTAGGCGCCTTGGCTTCGGGAATTCCGCTGCGCCTCGCGACGATCGGCGACGTGCCGGCGCTCACCGAGCTCATTCCGCTCTCGGCGCGCGCCCTCTCCCGCGGCTACTACACCGACGAGCAGACGGAGGCGGCGATCCGCCACGTCTTCGGCCCGGACACGCGGCTGATCTCCGACGGGACGTACTTCGTCGCCGAGGAGAGGGGCGAGCTCGCGGGGTGCGGCGGATGGAGCCGGCGCCGCACGCTGTACGGCGGCGACCAGATGAAGGCGGCGGAGGACCCGCTCCTCGACCCGCGGACGGAGGCGGCGCGGGTCCGCGCCTTCTTCGTCCATCCCGCGTTCGCGCGGCGGGGCGTGGGCTCGGCGATCCTCGAGGCGTGCCTCGACGCCGCGCGCGCGGCCGGATTCCGGCGCGTCGAGCTCGCGTCGACACTGCCCGGCGTGCCGTTCTATCGCGCCTTCGGGTTCGAGGAGCGCGAGCCCCTCGGAGTGCCGATGCCGGGGGGCCTGTCGCTGCCGGTGATCCGGATGGAGAGAGACCTGCCGCTCGCGGACTTATGATGCCTCCGCTGACGGAGGTGTTCCGATGATCCTGGCCGCCGCCCTTCTCGCCGGTGTCGCCGCGACCGCTCCCGCGCAGGACGCGCCCTCGCCGACCGCTGCCGCGGCGCGCTTCTACGCCGTCGAGTTCCGAACCGGGCCGAAGTGGGACGCGGCGAAGGCGCCGAACGAGCAGCCGCACTTCCAGGAGCACTCCCAGAACCTGAAGCGGCTGCGCCAGGAGGGGCGGATCCTGCTCGGCGGGCGCTATTCGGACCGGGGGTTCCTCGTGGTGTCGGGAGCGTCGGAAGAGGAAGTTCGGCAGCTCTTCGCAACGGATCCGTCGGTCGTCGGCCAGGTCTTCGTGTTCGACGTATGGGACTTCCGCCCGTTCTACCCCGGCTGTGTCGGCGCGAAGGCGCCGTGACGCGCCTCGCCCTGGCGGGCTTTCGCAGCGACGCGAACTCCTCGTATCTGCGCGGGGCGGCCGAGGCGCCGCCGCTCATTCGCGAGGCGATGTTCTGCGAGTCGTCGAACACGTGGACCGAGAGCGGGATCGACCTTCCGCGCGAAGCCTTCTACGACGCCGGCGACCTGGGCGAGGAGGCGGGCGCGGACACGTTCGCGCGCATCGAAGCCGCGGTCGGCCACCTGCTCGACCGCGGGCACGCGCCGGTCTCGCTGGGAGGCGATCACGCGATCACGTACCCCATTCTGCGCGCGTTCGCGAAGAAGCATCCGCGGCTTTCCGTGCTCCACTTCGACGCCCATCCCGACATCTACGACGAGTTCCAGGGCAACCGCCTCTCGCACGCCTGCCCCTTTGCGAGAATCATGGAGGAGGGGCTGGCGCAGCGCCTCGTCCAGGTCGGCATCCGCACGGCGAACCCGCCGCAGCGCGCCCAGGTCGCGCGCTTCGGCGTCGAGATGATCGAGATGAAGGACTTTCGCGACGACGTCGTCCTCGAGTTCGAGACGCCGGTCTACGTGACCTTCGATCTGGACGGCCTGGATCCGTCGTGCGCGCCCGGCGTCTCGCACCGGGAGCCGGGCGGGCTGACCACGCGCCAGGCCATCGACGTGATCCGGCGCCTGCGCGGGACGATCGTGGGCGCCGACGTGGTCGAATTCAACCCACGGATGGATTCGTCGGGCATGACGGCCATGGTCGCGGCCAAGCTCGTCAAGGAGATCGCGGCGCGGATCGTGGCGCCCGAGGTCGGCGCGTGACGGAAAGCAACAAGGAGATCATTCGCCGCCTCTTCGACACCGTTCTGAACGGCGGGAAGCTCGGCCTTCTCGACACGCTCGTCGGAGCGGCGTACGTCGATCACAACCCGGCGCCCGGTCAGGCCGCGGGGGCGGCGGGAGTCAAGGCCAGGGTGGCGGCGCTGCGCGAGGCGTTTCCGGACCTGCGCTTCACGCTCGAAGAGATCGTCGGCGAGGACGAGATCGTGGCGGCGCGCTACCACTGGCGTGGAACGCACCGGGGGAGCTTCCTCGGCGTCCCGCCGACGGGCAAGACCATTCTCGTGCGCGGCATGGATTTCTACCGCCTGCGCGACGACAAGATCGTGGAGCACTGGGACAACGTGGACGATCTGGGGATGCTGACCCAGCTGGGAGACCTGGATGGAGCATGACGCCATGTGGCTGAGGCATGCGGTGGCGACGGTGGCTTACCGCGGCGGCAAGGCGGTGCGGGGAGCGCCGGCGTCGTTTGCGGGCTTTCTCGCGGCACCGGGGACGCGCACGCCGGTGCAGATTCTCGCCCACGTCAACGATCTCTTCGACTGGGCGCTGCATCTGGCCGACGGCGCGCACGTCTGGAAGGACTCGGCGCCTCTGGCCTGGGAGGAGGAGGTGGCGCGGTTCCACGCCGGCCTCGCGCGCTTCGATGCGCGCCTCGCCTCCGATGCGCCTCTCGGCTGTCCTGCGGAGAAGCTCTTCCAGGGCCCCGTCGCCGACGCCCTGACGCACGTCGGCCAGATTGCGATGCTGCGCCGCATGGCGGGAGCGCCGATGAAAGGCGAGAACTACTTCAAGGCGCGAGATCGAGGCCGGGCGCGTCGGCGCCGACCAGGCCTCGCCGCGCGTGGAGTTCGATTGAGCGCCGGGGCGGGGATCGCGCTCGCGGGGGAAAAGGGATGAACTGCTGGAGCTGCCAGGCCGAGAACCGCCTCGACGAGCGGCAGACGTGCGTTCGCTGCGGCGCTCCGCTCGAGAAAACGACGTTCTCCCTGTTTCAACGGCCGATCGTCCTCGGCGTGGCGGGCCTCCTCGTCTTCGGCTGGCTCGCCGTGGCTCTCTGGGCGTTGTTCTTCCAGGGGTGCCACTGAAGCCCGACGTGCCCGCGACCGCCGCGGTCCGGGCGCTGCGCGCGGCCGGAGTCGCCTTCGAGCCCCGCGTCTACGCCTACGTCGAGCGCGGAGGGACCCGCCACTCGGCGCAGGCCCTCGGCGTCGAAGAGCACGCGGTCGTCAAGACGCTCGTCATGGAGGCTCGTGGCCGGGAGGGCAAGCCGCAGCCGCTCCTCGTGCTGATGCACGGCGACCGCGAGGTGTCGACGAAGGAGCTCGCGCGGCAGATCGGCGCGCGCGAGGTCGCGCCGGCAACAGCGGCCGCGGTCGAGAAGCACACGGGCTACGTGCCGGGAGGCGTCAGCCCGTTCGGCACCCGCACGCGGCTGCCGGTCTACGTCGAGGGCTCGATTCTGGCGCTCGGCCGGTTTCTCATCAACGGCGGCAAGCGCGGCTTCCTCGTGGAGATCCGGCCGGCGGATCTCCAGCGCGTGCTCGCGCCCGTCGCGGTCAGCGTGGCGATCGAGGGACGGCATGCTTGAGATCGCCGCGGCCGGGGAGTCGGACTGGCCCGACGTCGTCCGGCTCGTCGGGCGCCTGCTCGCCGAGCTCGAGGACTCGCCCGGGGAGTTCGCCGGGCTCGACGCACGCGGAGCTCTCCGGTCGCTCGAAAGCGCGGGGCGCGCGTTCCAGGCGTTCGTCGCGCGCGAGGGGCCGGGAGACCCGGTGGGGGTCCTCACGCTGACCGAGACCTTCGCCCTCTACGCGGGAGGCCGGTACGGCGTGATCGACGAGCTCTACGTGGCGCCGGAATGCCGGGCGCGCGGCGTCGGACGAGCGCTTGTGGACGCGGCCCTGTCCTTCGGCCGGGCGCGCGGCTGGCGCCGCATCGACGTGACGGCGCCGCCGGGGCCGAAGTGGGAACGGACGGTGCGGTTCTACGAGTCGCAGGGCTTCGTGTTCACGGGGCCGAAGCTTCGGCGGCCGATCGCCTGAGACGCCCGAAGAGTTGCAGGGCTGACCCCACGCTATGATCCGCCGCAACGAATCGAGGAGGAAGATGATGAAGACGAGGTTTGCTGCTTCGGTGGTTTTGACCTGCGGGCTCGCCCTGTGCGCGGCCGCGGCGCTCGCGGAGGAGGCGGGCGCGAAATCGGTGGATGCGGCCTGGCTGAAGGCCGTCCAGGCGAACGACGTCGATGCGCTCGTCGCCTGTTACGCGCCCGATGCCGTCATGTGGTTGCCCGACACGCCGGAGGCGCGGGGCTCCAAGGCGATCCGGGACGCGTACGCCGGGCTCCTCGGCGCCAACACGGTCGTCGGCGCGACGATCACGAACGCCGTCTACCAGACCTCGGGCGACCTCTCGACGGCGTGGGGCCACTTCACGCTCTCCCTCAAGCCCAGGAAGGGGGGCGACACGGTGGTGATGAAGGGCCGCTTCGTCGTGGCTGCCAGGAATGCCGGCGGGAAGTGGCAATACGTCGCCGACCACGCATCGGTCGAGCCCGTTCCGCCTCCGCCTCCGGCTGCCGCGAAGTAGACGCCGCCGCCGTGACCCCGTCGGCGGAGGAGAAGGATACGGGCCGCATCGAGGCCTTCAGCGACGGCGTGTTCGCCATCGCGATCACCCTCTTGATCCTCGAGATCAAGGTCCCGCACCTGCCGGGGGAGAGCGGGGCCCCGGCGCTGTGGTCGGCGCTCGCCCGGCTCTGGCCCTCGTACGTGGCGTTCCTGACGAGCTTCGTGACGATCTTCATCATGTGGGCGAACCACCACGCGATCTTTCGCCTGGTGCGCACGTCCGACCCGCGCTTCCTCTACACCAACGGCTTTCTGCTGCTTCTCGTGACGTTCGTGCCCTTTCCGACGGCGATCCTCGCGGAGTACCTCGAGCGGCCCGCCGCCCCGGCCGCGGCGGCCTTCTACGCGGGGACCTTCGTTCTCATCGGTGTCGCCTTCCGGGTCCTGTGGCAGTCGGCGATCCGCGAGCGGCGGCTCCTGCGGGCGAACGTGACCGAGGACATGATCGCGGCATTCTCGAAGAGCTACCGGATCGGCGTGCCGGGTTACCTCGTGGCGATGGCGGCTGCGTTCGTCAACGTGTTCGTCAGCATCGGCATCTGCGCGGCGCTCGCGGCGTACTGGATCGCCGTGAGCCGCCACGGCTAGCCGGCCATGACGGCGAGCGACGACCGCTTCGGACGCCTCGCCGAGCACTCGTCGCTCTTCGGGCTCGCGGTCGTCGTCGGCCTGGCCGCCGGAGCGGTCAGCGTGGCGTTCCAGCAGTCCCTGGCCGCGCTGGGGGCCCTGCGCGAGGCGGCCGTGCTGCGCGCGGGGCTGTGGGGCTGGGGCCTTCCGCTGTCCGTCCTGGTTTCGGCGCTCGCCGTCGCCGCGGGCGTGGAGGTCGTCCGAAGGTTCGAGCCCGGCACGGCGGGTAGCGGCATCCCCGAGGTCGAGGCGCTTCTCCACCGGGGCGGAGACATGGCGTGGTGGCGTGTGCTGTGGGTCAAGTTCGTCGGAGGGCTCCTGGCGATCGGAGGCGGCCTGACGCTCGGGCGCGAGGGGCCGACGGTCCAGATGGGAGCGGCCGCGGGCCGCGCGCTGGGCGGGCCGTCGGGCGGTCCGGGAGAGCGGGGACACACCCTCATCGCCGCCGGCGCGGGAGCCGGGCTCGCGGCGGCGTTCAACGCGCCGCTGGCGGGGACCGTCTTCGTGCTCGAGGAGATGCGCGTTCTCCGCACGCCCCGCCACGCTCTCGCGGCCCTCCTCGCCGCGGTCACGGCGGACCAGGTCTGCCGCCTGCTGCTCGGAAGCGCGCCGCAGCTGGCACTCGCCGGGATGGCGCGACCCACGTCGGCGGCGCTGCCGCTGTTCCTCGCCCTCGGCGCCGCGGCCGGCGTCGTCGGGGCATTCTTCAATCGGTGCCTCCTCGGCGCGCTCGCGTTGGTCGACCGGCTGCGCGGCGCGGGCGGCCGGCACGCGGTCGCGATCGCCCTCGCCGCGGGAGCGGCCGTGGGCCTGACGGGCTTCTTCGCGCCCGAGCTTCTCGGACCGGGAGACGGCCTCGTCGAGCGCGCGCTTCACGCCCCGCGCGAGGCGGCGGGCGCCGTGGCGACCCTGGTTTTCCGCTTCGTCTTGACTCTCGCGAGCTACGCGACCGGCGCGGCCGGCGGCCTTTTCGCCCCGCTGCTCGTCCTCGGCGCCGAGCTCGGCGTGCTGATCGGTCGGGCCGGCCAGGTCCTGGCGGCGGGGCCGGCCGCGAGCCTCCCGGCTTTCGCCGTGGTCGGCATGGGAGCCCTCTTCGCCGCTTCGGTCCGGGCGCCGGCCACCGGGGTGCTCATCATCATCGAGATGACCGGCGCCCTCCCGCTCACCCTTCCCCTGGTCTATGCGGCGGTCGTCGCGGATCTGACGGCCCGTGCCCTGGGCGCGCGGCCGATTTACGAGGCCCTCCTCGACCGCACGATGGCGGCCGAGGCGCGCGCATCCTGAAGAGGGGAGGTCTCCATGTTGGGGTCATGTCACGTGCTGTCGATCGCCGTCGCTGCGGTGGCGGCCTTCGTCCTCGGCGCCCTGTGGTATTCGCCTGCCCTCTTCGGCAGGGCCTGGGTCGCGGCCAACTCACTGACGATAGAGAAAATCCAGGAGATGCGTGCGACGGCCCCGCGTGCGTACACCGTTTCCTTCCTGTGCAACCTCGCGATGGCTGCGGCGCTCTGCGTCCTCCTTCATCGGATCGGCGTCGTGTCGTGGTTGACCGGCGCCAAGCTCGGCGCGCTGATCGGCTTCGGCTTCGCGGCGACGATCGGTCTGACGGGAACCGTGTATTCGGACAGGAAGCTCTCCGCCTGGGCCATCGACGCCGCGTACCAGATCGCGTACCTGATCCTGATGGGCGCGATCGTCGCCGCGTGGCGGTAGTGCGGAGAAGGGAGGCGGCGATGAGAGGTGCTCCGAACAACCCGGCGTGGGCGCTCTTTCTGAGTGTCGCGGCTGCGGTGCCCGAGTTCCTTCCCGTGGACGTCTGGCAGCGTTACGGCACCGACTGGAAGCTGGCGGCGCGGTTCAGCAGCCCCGCGGAGAAGAAGGCCCCGTGAGGATGAGCGCCTCCGCGGCGGACCGCGGCGCTCGCGGCGGCGATCGTCCTCGGTGTGACCGCGTCGGCGCTCGCTCAGGCCCCTCCCGCCTCGGCGCCGGCCCGCGAGAGGGAGCCCGGCGGAGCGGTCGCGCAGGCCCGCGCGATCGTCGAGCTCGGCATGCGGAGGTCGCTCGCGCCGGGCGCGCAGATCGCCGTGTCGCGGGCCGGCCGCACCGTCTGGAGCGAGAGCTTCGGCTGCGCGGACGTCGAGCTCGACGTGCCGGTCGCGCGCGACACGCGCCTGCGGATCGGGAGCGTCTCGAAGCCGCTGACGGCCGCGGCGCTCGGGCTCCTCGTCGAAGAGGGAAAGCTCGATCTCGACCTGCCGGTGCAGGCGTACGTGCCGGACTTTCCGAAGAAGGCCTGGCCCATCACGACGCGCCAGCTCGCCGGGCACCTCGCCGGCATCCGGCACTACGAAGGCGACGAATTCCAGATCCGCGACCACTACCCGACCGTGCGCGCAGGGCTCGCGATCTTCGAGAACGACGCTCTGCTCTTCGAGCCCGGCACTCGGTTCTCCTACTCGTCGTACGGCTGGAACCTGCTCTCGGCGGTCGTCGAAGGCGCGAGCGGCGAGCCGTTTCTGGCCTTCATGGAGAAGCGTGTCTTCATGCCGGCCGGCATGACGCACACTTCGGCGGACGATCCGGCGCCGATCGTGCCCGGCCGCGGCCGGTTCTACACCCGGGATCCGGAGACCGGGGCCGTCGTCAACGCCCTCTACGTCGACAACAGCTACAAGTGGGCGGGAGGCGGGTTCCTCTCGACGGCGGAGGATCTGGTCGCGTTCGCCAACGCGCTGCTCGAGGGCCGCCTCGTCAGGCCGGAGACCCTGCGGCTCCTGTGGACCTCGCAGAAGACGTCGGACGGCAAGGACACCGACTACGGCATCGGCTGGTCGGTCGACCGCGACTCGAAGGGGAGGCGTCGGGTGCGGCACTCCGGCGGCGCGCAGGGCGGGACAGCCAACCTCGTGATCTATCCGGAAGAGCGTCTCGTGGTCGCCCTGCTCGTCAATAGCGACGAGTCTTTCACCGGAAGAGCGCCGGCAATCGCGGAGGTGTTTCTCGATGAGCAGTAGATCGTCCACGGCGGCTTCCACGGGCATCGGCTACGTCGTTTTCATCTCCGCGGTCGCGGCTCTGGGCGGCTTCCTGTTCGGTTACGACACGGCCGTGGTCAACGGAACGGTCGGCGCGCTCGAGCGGCACTTCCGGGCCGACCCCGGGCGGCTGGGATTCGCCATCGCCTCGGCGCTCCTGGGCTCGGCGGTCGGGGCCCTGCTCGCCGGCCGGGTGGCGGACCGGGCGGGCCGGGTGCAGGCCATGCGCCTGACGGCGCTCCTCTTCGCGGCCAGCTCGCTCGGATCGGGCATCGCGCAGAGCCTCTGGGCCTTCTCGACGTGGCGCTTTCTCGGAGGCATCGCGGTCGGCGCCGCGAGCGTCATAGCGCCGGCCTACATCGCGGAGGTCGCGCCGGCGCGCATCCGCGGCCGACTGGGGTCGCTGCAGCAGCTGGCGATCGTGGTCGGCATCTTTCTCGCCCTCGCCGTCAACGACCTGATCGCGCACACCGCCGGATCGCCGGATGCGCCGTTCTGGTTCGGCGTGCCGGCCTGGCGCTGGATGTTCTGGGTCGAGGTCCTCCCGTCGCTGATCTACGGCCTCGGCGCCCTCTTCATCCCCGAGTCGCCGCGCCACCTCGTCGCCACGCACCGGTCGGCCGAGGCGGCGGCGATCCTGACGAAGATCGGCGAGCCCGACGTCGCGGAACGGATCGCGGACATCCAGAAGACGGTCGGCGAGGATCGCCCGTCGCGACTCTCGGATCTGCGCGCGCCGACGGGGCTGCTCCTTCCGATCGTGTGGGTCGGCATCGGCCTGTCGGTTTTCCAGCAGTTCGTCGGAATCAACGTCATCTTCTACTACAGCACCGCGCTGTGGCACTCCGTCGGATTCACCGAGGCGGACTCGATGCGGATCAGCTCGATCACGGGCGTGATCAACATCGTCACCACGCTCATCGCGATCGCCTTCGTCGACCGGTTCGGACGAAAGCCGCTGCTGCTCGCGGGCTCGATCGGCATGGCCCTCACGCTCGGAACGATGGCGGTGCTCTTCGCGAGCGCGCCGCTCGACCCGGGCGGTTCGCCGGTCCTCACGGGGGCCCGCGGGACCGGGGCCCTGGTGGCCGCGAACCTCTACGTCTTCGCGTTCGGCTTCTCGTGGGGTCCGATCGTCTGGGTCCTGCTCGGCGAGATGTTCAACAACCGCATCCGCGGAGCGGCGCTGGCGCTGGCGGCGGCGGCGCAGTGGATCGCCAACTGGCTCGTGACGCTGACGTTTCCGGGCCTCTCGCGGATGGGCCTCGGGCTCGCGTACGGTCTGTACACGGCCGCCGCGGCGCTGTCGTTCGTGCTCGTGCTGAAGTACGTGAAGGAGACCAAGGGCCGGACGCTGGAAGAGATGTAAGAATTCGGGCGACCGGCGTTCCTGCGCCGGGAGGAGGCAGCGATGTATCGCGACAAGTGGCAGGTCAGCGTCGCCGATGCGATGGAGCTCCTGCCGCGCCCGAACGGCGACCGCTTCGCCAAGGTCCTCGAGCACGGGACGCTGGAGGTCGAGATCTACGCCCCGCGCGGCACGGATCCGCAGAAGCCCCACACGCGCGACGAGCTCTACGTCGTGGTCGCCGGCCGCGGCGAATTCCGCAACGGCTCGACGCTCGACCGCTTCGCGCCCGGCGACGTTCTCTTCGTCCCGGCGTTCTCCGAGCACCGCTTCGAGAGCTTCACCGACGACCTGGTCGTGTGGGTGATGTTCTACGGGCCCGAGGGCGGCGAAGCGGGGATGGCCGGGGCGCCGTGAGGCGGCTGCCGGCCTATTTGTGGGCCGGCCCCGTCTCGCTCGCGGCCCTTCCGTTGGTCGCCGCGGCGGCGGCGACCGGAGGGCGCGTTCGAGTCGAAGGTGGAGTGCTCGAGGCGGGAGGCGGCGTGCTGCGCCTCCTGCTCTCGCGCGGCGTGCCGGGGTTCTCGATCCGCGCGATCACGCTCGGCCACGTGGTTCTCGGCGCGGGAGAGCGAGAGCTCTCGGAGTGCCGGGCCCACGAGCGGGCCCACGTCGCGCAGTACGAGCGCTGGGGAGTCCTCTTTCCGCTCCTCTACGCCGCGTCGAGCCTCGCGGCCCTCGCGCGCGGCCGCCGCGTCTACGCCGACAACGCGTTCGAGCGCCAGGCGGTGCGCCGGTCGGAGGAGACGATGACGGCGTGAAAGACATGGAGGCTCTCGCGCGGGCCGCGGCCGAGCACCGGCGGGCGATTGCGGACTGCCTTTCGGCGATTCGGGGCGTCGAGGCTGAGCAGTGGAACGAGCCCGCGCGCCCGGGCGGATGGACGCGGGCCGAGATCGCGGAGCACCTGGCGATCGCGTACGGTCCGCCTCTCTCCGAGCTCGACGGCGGCGCCGGGCTTCGCGGTGCGCCTGCCCTGGTGGAAGCGGCGGCTGGTGCGGTGGAAGGCGCTGCCGCTCGATCCGGCGCGGCGGGTTTCCGAAAGGGGCCCCGGCGCCGCGGGAGATCCGGCCGGTCTCGACGTCGGCGGACCCGGAGCAGGCGGCGCGGCGGCTCGCCGACCAGGCGGAGGCCTTCCTCGATCGGATCGCGAGCGCGTGCCGGGACCGGCGTGTCCGGCTCACGCACGCCTACTTCGGGAAGCTGTCGGCCCATGACGTCCTCACGCTCCTGACCTCCCACGCGCATCATCATCGCCGGCAGATCTCGGGGTCGGCGTAGGCCCGGCTGCGATATCGTGCGCCCGACACGGAAGGGAGACCGCAGCGCATGATCGAGAGACTGAAAGAGAGCGAAGGCCGGGCCTTCGGATTCCGCGCCAAGGGCAAGGTCACCGCCGAAGACGTCCGGGCCTTTCTGCCTCAGCTGGAGTTCGCGATCCGCGAGCGCGGCAAACGGACGATCGGGATCCTGGCGGATCTCTCCGAGATGGACAGGACGGAGTGGAGCGCGCGCTGGGAGGAGATCAAGTTCATCTCGAAGTACGCCGAGCACATCGAGCGGGTGGCCGTCGTCGGCGCGCACAAGTGGGAAGAGCTGAAGGCCGAGATTCTCGGCGGCACCGTCCTCATCCAGGCCGAGACGCGCTACTACCACGGCCCCGACATCCTCCACGCGTGGCACTGGGTCAAGACCGGCGACGATTCGGCCGGCGGGTCCCCGCGGACGATCCTCCCGAAGAACAGCCTCATGTCCGGTTACGTGCCGGAGTACATGGACGTCTGACCCTTCGGGGGGTCAGGTCTTACTCGCAGCCGGTTCCATCGATGACAGATCGAACCGCAAGACCTGACCCCATGGTCCGCGTCGAGCCGATGAAGCCCGGCGACTGGGAGGACGTGCGGCGCATCTACGCCGAGGGCATCGCCACCGGCAACGCCACCATGGAGACCGAGCCGCCGCCCCGGGAGGCCTGGGACTCGGCCCACCGCAAGGACTGCCGCCTGGTCGCGCGCGGCCCCGACGGGACTCTCGGGTGGGCGGCCCTCTCGCCCGTCTCGGAGCGCTGCGCGTACGGAGGCGTGGCGGAGGTCAGCGTCTACGTCGCGGCCGCCGCGCGGGGGCGCGGCGTCGGACGGACCCTCCTGGAGGAGCTGGTCCGCGCGTCGGAGGAGGCCCGCATCTGGACCCTTCAGGCCGGCATCTTTCCGGAGAACACGGCCTCGCTCGCGATCCACCAGGCCTGCGGGTTCCGGGTCGTCGGGGTGCGCGAAAAGTTCGGCAGGCTCGCCGGCGTCTGGCGGGACGTCGCCCTGCTGGAGCGGCGGAGTGCCCGGGTCGGCGTCTGAACCCGGAAACCCGGCTGACCCGATGCGCGTCCTCGTCCTGGGCGGAACCGGGTTCGTGGGCGGGGCGGTCGTCCGGAGACTGCTCGCGGAGGGGCACGCGGTCGCGGCGTTTCATCGCGGCGACTCCTCGGGCGGGGCGGAGACGCTTCGCGGCGACCGCAGCGACCTCGCGTCCGGCCTCGACGCCTTTCGTCGATTCGGGCCCGACGTCGTGCTCGACACGATCGCCTACACGGAGGAGGACGGGCGCGCGCTCGCGCGGACGTTTCGCGGAATCGCTCCGCGCCTCGTGGTCCTCTCGAGCCAGGACGTGTACGCCGCGTACGGGCGGCTGCTGAGGCTCGAGACGGGCGCGCCGGATGCGGAACCGGCGGTCGAGGACAGCCCGCTGCGCACGAGCCGGTATCCCTACCGTGCGATGGCGAAGCCCGGCGAGATGGCCTACGACTACGACAAGGTCCTGGTCGAGCGGGCGGTGCAACGCGAGGCCGAGTCACCGGTCACGATCCTCCGGCTTCCGAAGGTGTACGGACCTCGGGACCCGCGCCAGGGCCTCCGGGCGTACCTCGATCAGCATGAACGCGTCGGCTCCGGAGATCGTCCTGGACCGGGCGAAGGCCTCGTGGCGGTGGACCCGCGGATTCGTCGAGAACGTCGCGGATGCGATCGTCCTCGCGCTGACGGATCCGCGCGCCGCCGGGCGCGTCTACAACGTCGGAGAGCCGGACGCCCCGACCGAGGCGGAGTGGGTGCGCGCGATCGCGGAGGCGGCGGGCTGGGCCGGCCGCGTCCGGGCGCTCCCGCTCGAGGAGCTTCCGGCCGAGCTCGCCGAGCCCTACGACTTCTCACATGACCTCGTGGCCGACACTCGGCGGATTCGCGCGGAGCTCGGCTATCGCGAGCGGATCGATCGTCGGGAGAGCCTCCGTCTCGCGGTCGCGGGCAGTTGACTTACGCCTTTTTACCGCCTATCGTTTCGGGGTGGCCGACAAGCGCACGCGCCCCTCGGGAAGCTCGCCGGAGATGCCGCCCTCCCGCAACCTCGGCGTGGGCAACGCGAGCTGCGGCGGGCGGCACGGCGATGCCGATCCCGTCGCCGCGCTGATCGTCGCGCCGGGGGCGCGCAAGGAGAAGCTGCGGCAGCGCGACTTCCCGCACGCTTTGAAGCTCGCCCCGCGGCCGGCGCCGCGCCCCTACGTCGAGATGCGCGCCGCCTCCGCCTTCTCGTTCCTCGACGGCGCGTCGCTGCCGGAGGACCTCGTCGAGGAAGCCGCGCGCCTGGAGATCCCGGCCGTCGCGCTCGTCGACCGCAACGGCGTCTACGGCGCGCCGCGGTTCTGGAAGGCGGCGAAGGCGGCGGGGGTGAGGGCGCTGGTCGGGGCGGAGGTGACGATCCGTCAGGATCGTCATCCCGAGGAGCGAAGCGACGAGGGATCCCGTGCTCGATTGGCGAGATCGGCGATGAAGTTCGGGATCCCTCGCTCCGCTCGGGATGACGGCCACGAGGGGGCTCGGGATGACGGCAGGGGAGCTCGGGATGACGGTGGGGAGACGCCTCGTCTCACGCTCCTCGTCGAGAACCGCGCCGGCTACAGGAACCTCTGCCGCCTCATCACCGCCGGCGCGCTGGGCAAGCCGAAGGGCGAAACCGCCGTCACGCTCGAGCAGGTCGCCGCGCACGCGGAGGGGCTGCACGTCGCGACGGGCGGGGACGAGTCGCCGGTGGCGCGCTCCCTCGCGGAGGGCGGGCTCGACGCGGCGCGGGCGCTCCTCGAAAAGCTCGGCGCGATCTTCCCGGGACGGCTCCACGTCGAGCTCCAGCGGCATCGCCTGCGGGAGGAGGAGCGGCGCAACCAGGCGCTCGTGGACCTCGCGCGAAGGCTCCGCCTTCCGCTCTTCGCCTCCAACGGCGTGCGCTACGCGCGCCGGAAGGACAAGGAGCTCCACGACGTCTTCACGTGCATCCGCCACCACACGACGCTCGACGGCGCGGGCCGGCTTCTCGCCGCGCAGCGCGAGCGGCACTTCCGGGGCGCGGCCGAGATGGCCGAGCTCTTTTCGGACCTGCCCGAAACACTCGACGCGGCCGTCGAGCTCTCGCGCCGTCTCGACTTCACGCTCGCGGACCTCGGCTACAGGTTTCCGGACTACCCGCTGCCGCCCGGCGAGACGCCGTCCTCGTTCCTGCGCCAGGTCGCGTGGAACGGCGCCCGCGCGCGCTTCCGCCCGCTGACGGCGAAGGCCCAGGCGCAGATCGAGAAGGAGCTCGCCATGATCGAGAAGCTCGATCTGGCCGGCTACTTCCTGATCGTCTGGGACATCGTGCGTTTCTGCATGGAGAACCGCATCCTCGCGCAGGGCCGGGGATCGGCCGCCAACAGCGCCGTCTGTTACGCGCTCTCGATCACGGCGGTCGACCCGGTGAAGATGGAGCTGCTCTTCGAGCGCTTTCTCTCCGAGGAGCGCGGCGAGTGGCCGGACATCGATCTCGACCTGCCCTCGGGAGACCAGCGCGAGAAGGTCATCCAGCACGTCTACGAGAAGTACGGGCCGCACGGCGCCGGCATGACCGCCAACGTCATCACCTACCGCGACCGATCCTCGGCGCGCGAGGTCGGCAAGGCGCTCGGCTACTCGGCAGAGCAGGTGGACGCGCTCTCCAAGCAGCTCGGCGGCTGGAACTTCGGCGAGATCCGCGATCCGCCGGAGGAGCTCGCGGGGGAGATCCGCGCGGCGGGGCTCGATCCGGAGGAGCGGCGCGCGCGGCACTTCCTGCGACTCTTCCTCCAGATCCAGAACCTCCCGCGCCACCTCGGCCAGCACTCGGGCGGGATCGTCGTCGCGGCCGGGCGCCTGGACGAGGTCGTGCCGCTCGAGCCCGCCTCGATGCCGGGGCGCGTCGTCGTGCAGTGGGACAAGGACGACTGCGCGGACCTCGGGATCGTGAAGGTGGACCTGCTCGGCCTCGGGATGCTCGCCGCGATCGAGGAGGCGATCCCGATGATCTCGACGCACGAGAAGGTCGAAGTGGACCTGGCGCACCTGCCGCAGGACGACCCGGCGGTCTACCGGATGCTGAACGCGGCCGACACGGTCGGCCTCTTCCAGGTCGAGAGCCGCGCGCAGATGGCCTCGCTCCCGCGCAACGCCCCGAAGTGCTTCTACGACATCGTCGTCCAGGTCGCGATCATCCGGCCCGGGCCGATCGTCGGCGGCATGGTCCGGCCCTTCTTCGAGCGGCGGCAGGGGAGGGCGCCCGTCGAGTACGCCGATCCGTGCCTCGAGCCCATCCTGAAGCGCACGCTCGGCGTCCCGCTCTTCCAGGAGCAGATCCTGAAGATGGCGATGGTCGCGGCGGGCTTTTCGGGCGGCGAGGCGGAGGAGCTGCGACGGGCGATGGGCTTCAAGCGCTCGGTCGAGCGGATGGACTCGATCGAGGCGCGGCTGAGGAAGGGCATGGCCGCGCGCGGCATCGGCCCCGCGGCGCAGGACCAGATCGTCAAGTGCATCACGTCCTTCGCGCTCTACGGCTTCCCGGAGTCGCACGCGGCGAGCTTCGCGCTGATCGCGTACGCGAGCGCGTACCTGAAGGCGCACCATCCGGCGGCGTTTCTCGCGGCGCTGTTGAACGCCTGGCCGATGGGCTTCTACCACCCGGCCACCCTCGTGAAGGACGCGCAGCTCCACGGGACGGGAGTGTGGCCGGTCGACGTGACGCGCTCGGGCTGGATGAGCCGGTGGGAGCGGGGCGGAGTCCGGCTGGGGATGCGCTTCGTCAAGGGCTTGAAGCAGGAGACGGGAGAGGCGATCGAGCGGGCGCAGGCGGCGTCGCCGTTCTTCTCGATCGACGATCTCGCGCGGCGGTGTCGGCTGCGCGACGGGGAGCTGGAATTGCTCGCGCACGCGGGAGCGCTCGCGGCGTTCGGCAGGACGCGGCGGGCCGCGCTCTGGCAGGTGGCGAAGGTGGCGCGCGAGGCCGGGCCGCTCTTCGCGGACGTTCCGACGGACGACCCGTCGCCGCTTCCCGAGATGTCGCCGATCGAGGAGACCCGCGCCGACTACGCCACGACGGAGATCACGACGGGGCCGCACATGTTGTCGCACCTGCGCAAGTCGCTCGCCCGCCGGGGCGTGCTGTCGGCCTCGGAGCTCGCGCGGCGCCGGGACGGGGACCGCGTCACGGCGGCCGGCGCCGTCATCGTGCGCCAGCGGCCGGGGACGGCGAAGGGCTTCGTCTTCCTGACGCTCGAGGACGAGACCGGGATGCTCCAGGCGATCGTCCGGCCCGACCTCTTCCGCGAGCAGCGCGCCGTGGTCGTCGGGTCGGGGGCGCTCGTCGTCCAGGGCAAGCTCCAGCGGCAGGACGGCTCGCTGTCGGTCAAGGCGGAGCAGTTCTGGACGATCCCGGAGTTCGCGCGGCTGCCGAGCCACGACTTTCGCTAGAAATCGGGCAGTCGATCTCGGATCTCGGCCTCAGTCTCGCGCAGCCCGGGTCTGCCGGCATCCGACTCTCGACGCTCAATCGCGACTTCCCAGCAACCTTCTCCCCGAACCCGTAGGATCGACGGCAATGAGGTTCCGAGCGCTTGCCGCCATGGCCATGGTGTGCGCGCCGCCCTTTCTCCTCCTGGCCGACGAGCCCGAGAAGCCGAAGCTCAAGCTCGGACGGATCACCTCTCCGATCAAGGTCGACGGCGACCTCTCGGACCCCGGCTGGGCGGAGGCCACGGAAGTCCCCCTGATCTACGAGATCAATCCCGGCGACAACATCACGCCGCCCGTCAAGACGATCGCCCGGATCGGATACGACGACGACTTCTTCTACGCCTCGTTCTGGTCCGAGGAGCCCGACGTCTCGAAGATCCGGGCGCCCTACGTCGACCGCGACGGGATCAACGACGACCAGGACTACGTCGGCATCCTGCTCGACGTCGAGAACCAGAACCACTCCGCGATCGACTTCTGGATCGGGCCGCGCGGCATCCAGGCGGACTCGGTCTTCAACGAGGGGACCTTCAACGAGGACTTCGGGCCCGACTACTTCTGGCAGTCGGCCGGCAAGATCGGCACCGACTCCTGGGTCGCGGAGGTCGCGATCCCGCTGTCCTCGCTCCGCTACCCGGAGAAGGAACCGCAGGACTGGGCGCTGATGCTCTACCGCGTCTGGCCCCGCGACCGGAACTACCAGTTCTACAACGTGCGAGTTCCGCGCGGCTCGAGCTGCTTCCTGTGCCAGTCGGCGACGATCGAAGGGATCTCCGGCCTGTCCAAGGGCGCGCACTGGGTGCTCGCACCCTACGGCGCGGTGACGAACACGAAGACGTATCCCGGCGCCGACGGCTATTACGCCGACGGGAACGTGACCAAGGGCAAGGTCGGCATCGACGCGAAGTGGCTTCCCGACCCCGACACGATCGTGGATGCGACGGTGAACCCCGACTTCTCCCAGATCGAGTCCGACACGGCGCAGATCTCCGTCAACGAGCGGTTCGCGCTCTTCTATCCGGAGAAGCGCCCGTTCTTCCTCGAGCACGTCGACCTGCTGCAGACGCCGATCCAGGCCGTCTACACGCGCACGATCACGTCGCCCCTGTGGGGCGCGCGGGTCACCGGCAAGACGGGCGGGACGAACTACATCGCCCTCGTCGGCAACGACCGCGGCGGCGGCACGGTCATCATCCCCGGGCCGGTCTTTTCGGATGCGGCGCCTCAGGACTACGAGTCGACCGTCGCGATCCTGCGCGTCCGCCAGGACCTCGGCGACTCGTTCGCCGGGTTTCTCGGGACCGCGCGGGTCCATCGACGGCGCCGACGGGGGCGGCTACAACTACGTCGTCGGCGGCGACGTGCACTGGCAGGCCGGCGCGAACGACGTCGTCAACGCGCAGTACCTGTACAGCTTCTCGGAGAACCCCGACCGCCCCGACCTGTACCCCGGCTGGACGGGCCAGAAGCAGTCGGGCTTCGGCGGGACGGCGGCGTGGACGCACTCGACGCGGCACTGGGACTGGAACCTGGGCTACGAGGACTTCGCGCCGGGCTTCCTCGCCGACGACGGCTTCGTTCCCCAGGTCGGCTATCGCGAGGAGACGGCGGGGCTCGGCTACCGCTTCTTTCCGAGCGGCTTCTTCTCGCGCCTGCGCCCGCTCGCGGGCGCCAACTACACGACGGACCGCAACGGAGACCTGATCTCGCGGCGCTACTTCCCGGGCGTCTCGTTCCAGGGGCAGTGGAGCCTGAGGGGAGAGATCGACTACAACTTCGAGGCCGTCCGCATCGACGGGCAGACGCTCGAGTTCGACCAGGTCGTCTGGAACCTCCAGGCCTCGCCGTCGCGCCTCGTTCCGCGGCTGACCTTCGCCGGCAACTACGGCGAGCAGCCCGACGTCTCCAACGTGCGCGTCGGGAAGCGGCGGGACGCTGTCGATGACCGCGACGATCCGGCCGACCGACCACCTCGGGCTCGACCTCGTCGGCGAGCGCCAGTGGATCGACGAGACGGTGGAGGGGCGCTCACGGCCGCCTCTTCACGGCCACGGTCGCGCGGGCCAAGGCCATCTACGTCTTCAACTCGCGGATGCTCTTCCGCGTCATCGGCCAGTACATCGAGACGACCCGCGATCCTTCGCTGTGGAGCGTTCCCGGTGCTCGAGAAGGAGTCCGAGTTTTCCGGGTCGGCGCTGTTCTCCTACAAGCTCAACTGGCAGACCGTGCTCTATCTCGGCTACGGCGACAACCGCGCGCTCTTCGAGACCACGAACGTCAACCTCCAGCCCCAGAACCGCCAGTTCCTCCTCAAGCTCTCCTACGCCTTTCAGAAGTGACCGCGCAGCCGTCGCCCGCGACGGCGTAGCGGTCATCCCGAGGGCCGAAGGCCCGAGGGATCCCGGACTGGATTGCGCCGCGGGTGAAGTAGTCCGGGATCCCTCGCTCCGCTCGGGATGACGGCGCAAACCGCTCGGGATGACGGCCGGAGGGCGCTGACCCCAGGAACTTTTCCGGCCGCGCGGGTTCCTCTGTTGGCAGAATGACGGCCATGCGGGCGTCCGGGCGGTGGGTCGGGGTCGCGATCGCGGCGGCGCTCGCCGCCATTGCGTGGGCGGCGGCACCGGGTCCCCAGAAGAAGCCGGCCGCCGTGTCCGCGATCCGCACGCCGACGCCCACCCCGTCGGCGCCGCCCTCCTGGAAGGAGGTCGACCGGCTCGTCTCGGAGCAGAAGTACGAGGAGGCCTCACGCCAGGTCGACGAGCTCCTGCGGTCGGCGAAGGCGCGCCAGAACTCCGCCGACTGGACGAAGGCGCTGATCCGGTCGGTCCAGCTCCGCACCGGGCTCCACGGCTACGAGACGGCCGTGCGGTTCCTGAAGGACGAGCCCTGGCCGCCGGACCTTCTCTCACGGACCGCGCTCGAGCTCTTCTACGCGCAGGCGCTCGTGAACTACGCGCAGATGTACTCCTGGGAGGTGTCGCGCCGCGAGCGCGTCGAGTCGACGGGGAAGGTGGACCTCAAGGCGTGGACGCGGGAGCAGATCTACGACGAGGCAACGCGCGCCTACGTCGCTCTCTGGAAAGAGCGGGAGGCCCTGGGCGGCGAGAAGGTCCAGGCGCTCTCGGAGTTCGTCGAGCCCAACGACTACCCGCCGGGGATCCGCGACACGCTCCGCGACGCCGTCAGCTACTTCTTCGCCGCCCTGTTGGCCGATTCCTCGGGCTGGACTCCGGCCCAGTCGAACGCGGTCTTCACGCTCGACCTGCCGCAGCTTCTTCGCGCCGATGCGGCGTCGACCGACGGAGTCCGGCTCGACGACCCCGCGAATCACCCCGTCACGCGGCTCGTCGCCGTTCTGGCCGATCTCGAGGGATGGCACGCCAGCCGGGATGAGCGCGAGGCGGCCTTCGAGGCTCGCCTCGAGCGCGAACGGCGGCTGACGAGCGCATTTCCGGAGCAGGACGATCGCGCGGCGATCGTGCGCGATCTCGAGGGCCGCCTGCCGGCGATGGCGGACCTGCCCTGGTACGCGATGGGCCACGCTCAGCTCGCGGAACTCCTCGAGCAGGGCGATCGCCCGGATCGTCTCGTTCGGGCGCGCGAAGCGGCTCGGATGGGACGCCGGGCGTATCCGGAGTCGCCGGGAGGGAGGCGCTGCCTTTCCATCGTCCGAAGGATCGAGGCGCCGGGCTACCAGTTGCAGGCGATGAAGTCCGACGGCCCCGACCGCCGGTCGATTCTCGTCAGCCACCGGAACGTCGCGACGCTGACCTTCCGCGCTTACGCAGTCGACCTGCCGGGCCGCGTCGCGTCCGAGAGGGACCTGCGGCGCATTCTCCCGGCGGGCAAGGAGATCGAGCGCCTGCTCGCGGAGCGGCCCGCGGCGCAGTGGTCGCTTGCCCTTCCCGCGACGCCCGACTTCCTGGACCACCGGACGTTCGTCGTGCCGCCGATGAAGACGAAGGGCTACTACCTCGTCGCGGCGTCGGGCGATTCGGGGTTCGGCGCGGGCGGCGGCTTTCCCGTCGTCGCGGCGGGGTTTCTCGTATCGGACCTCGTCCTCGTGGAGACGCCGGGCGCCCCGGCGGGCGGCGACTCCCGTCGGAGCGTCGAGATCCTCGCCCTGTCCGGAGAGACCGGCCGACCGCTCGGGGGCGTCGCGATCACGGTCCTCCAGGGGCGCTGGAATCCGACCGGCGCCGATCGGATCGCCGAGGCGACCACCGACGGAGCAGGCCGCGCTCGGCTCGAATTCGCCAACGAGAGGGGATGGTCCGAGCGCTTCGTTTTCGCGCGCCGCGGCGACGATCTCGCCGTCTCGACGGGGATGCCTTCGGGCTGGCGCCCGGGGCCGGCCGAGGGCCCGACGACCTCGTCGCTCGTGTTCACCGACCGGAGCATCTACCGGCCCCTGCAGAAGATCCTCTGGAAGGTGCTCGCGTATACGGGCGACTCCCGCGAGGGACGTTTCCGCGCTTTCCCCGCGACACCGGTGACCGTCACGCTCTACGACCAGAACGGCCAGTCGGTCGAGGCCCGGACCGTCACGACCAACGACTTCGGCACCGTGGCGGGGGAGTTCGCGATTCCGTCCGGACGGGCGCTCGGCGCCTGGCGGGTCGCGACGTCGCTCGAGGGCAACGGAGCGATGGTGCGCGTCGAGGAGTACAAGCGGCCGACCTTCGAGGTGACGCTGAAGGACCCGGCCGAGCCGCTTCGCCTCAATCGTCCGGCCCGCCTCTCCGGCGAGGCGCGTTACTACTTCGGCCTTCCGGTGTCCTCGGGCAGCGTGCGCTGGAACGTCACGCGGACGCCGAGCTTCCCCTGGTGGTTCTGGTGGCGCGGATCCGGGGCGGAGGTTCGGACCGAGACGATCGCGACCGGGACCTCCGCGCTCGACAAGGACGGCGCTTTCACGATCGCGTTCACGCCGAAGGCCGACGAGCGGCTGGCGGGACGGGAAAAGGGGACGACCTATTCCTACACCCTCTCGGCCGACGCCTCGGACGAGGGCGGCGAGACGCGGTCCGCGACTCGGACGTTCCGGCTCGGATTCGTCGCGGTCGAGGCGCGAATCGAGCTGCCGGGCGCCTTCCTGCGGGCCGGCGAGAAAGAGGAGATGACGGTCCTCCGCACCAACCTCGACGGCGCGCCGCGGGCGGGCAAGGGCGCCTGGCGCCTGGTCCGGTTGCAGCAGCCCGAGACGGCGCTCCTGCCGGCGGAGCTGCCTCCCGATCCGGACGGGCAACCCGCGGGCGGCTATCGGACCCCCGGAGACGCCCTGCGCCCGCGCTGGCAGACCGCTTACGCGCCGGACCAGGTCCTGGCGTCGTGGAAAGGCGGCGCCGAGGTGGCGCGCGGCGAAACCACGCACGACGCGAAGGGCGTCGCCCGGATCCCGATCGAAGGCCTTCCGGCCGGCGCCTATCGACTGCTGTACGAGACCCGGGACGAGTTCGGCGCCGAGCTCGAGGTTCCGCGCGATCTCGTCGTGGCCGGGGCGAAGACGCCGGTCGCGCTGGCCTTGCTCCTCCTGGCGCAGGAGCCCTCGGTTCCCGTCGGAGGCACGGCGCGGCTGCTGGCGGCTTCGGGGCTGGCCGGCCAGCGGCTGTACTTCGAGATCGTCCGCGACGGGTCGCCGGTCGAGCGGCGCACGCTCGTCGCCGGCGAGTCGCCGGCCCTGATCGAGATCCCGATCGAGGAGAAGCACCGCGGCGGGTTCGGGGTCAGGCTGACGATGCTGCGAGACCACCAGCTGGTCACGCAGACACAATCGGTCTTCGTCCCGTGGGACGACAAGACGCTCAAGGTGAGTTTCGCGACGTTTCGCGACAGGCTCGCGCCCGGACAGAAGGAGACCTGGACGGTGAAGGTCGAGCGGCCGGACGGTTCGCCCGTCGAGACCGCCGCGGCCGAGATTCTCGCCAGCATGTACGACCGGAGCCTCGACGCCTTCGCCGAGTATCACCCGCCGAGCCCGCTGTCGCTGTATCCCTCGCATACCGACGTCTGGCCGAGCTACTCCAGCCTGGGCGAGGCCTATTTCGGACAGGTGCGCGGGAGCTTCCCGGAGCTGCCGGGATACACCGCCTTTCGCGCGGACTACTTGAAGTTCCCCGGCGGCTACGCCTTCGGCGGACCGGGGCGGAGGACCATGCTCGCGATGGCGAAGGCGTCCGCGATGGACGTGGCGGCGGCGCCGCCCGCGCCCGGCGAGGCGGCCGTGATGGGCGGCATCGCGCTGTCGAGCGACCCGGGAAACACCGGCCGGCGGGAAGAGAAGGCCCGGCCCGACGCTCCCGCGCCGCCGGCCATCCGTTCCGACTTCTCCGAGACCGCATTTTGGAAGCCGCAGCTCCTGACCGGGGCCGACGGCTCCGCCTCGATCGAGTTCACGGTGCCGGATTCCGTGACGTCGTGGAACGTCTGGGTCCACGCCGTGACGAAAGACCTGAGGGCCGGCTCGGTGCAGAAAGAGGCGCGGAGCGTCAAGGACCTGATGGTCCGGCCGTACGTCCCGCGGTTCCTGCGCGAGGGCGATCTCGCGGACCTGAAGGTCGTCGTCAACAACGCCTCGGACCGCGGGCTCTCCGGCAGCGTGCTCCTCGAGATTCTCGACACGGCCACGAACACGAGCGCGCTCGCGGAGTTCGGCCTCTCGCCCGAGCGGGCCAGGCTCCCATTCTCGGCGGCGACGGGAGCGGGCGCGGACGTGACGCTTCCGACTGTCGACGCCCCGGAGGGTCGGGTCCTACGCGATCCAGGCCACGGCCGTCGCCGGCGATCTCTCCGACGGCGAGCGGCGGCCGGTGCCGGTGCTGCCGGGCCGCATGCAGCTCGCGCAGTCGCGTTTCGCGGCGCTGCGGGGCGGCGAGCGCCGGACGCTGACCTTCGCCGACATGGCGAAGACGGACGACCCGTCGCGCATCGACGAGCAGCTCGTCGTCACGGTCGACGGACAGCTCTTCTATTCGGTGCTCTCGGCGCTGCCCTACCTGGTCAACTACCCCTACGAGTGCACCGAACAGACCCTGAACCGTTTCCTTTCGACCGGGATCGTGTCCTCCGTCTTCCGGGACTATCCGGCGGTCGCCGCGATGGCGCAGGAGCTGTCGAAGCGGGACACGCGGCTCGAGCCGTGGGACGCGGCGGACCCCAACCGCAAGATGCAGCTCGAGGAAACGCCGTGGCTCGAGGAGGCGAAGGGCGGAAAGTCCGGCGCCGACCTGGCCCGCGTCCTCGATCCGCGCATCGCGAAGGCGGATCGGGACACGGCCCTCGCGAAGCTCCGGCAGGCGCAGACCGACTCGGGGGGCTTTCCGTGGTGGCCGGGCGGCCCGCCCTCGCCGTACATGACGCTCTACCTCCTCAACGGCTTCGCCCACGCTCTGGAGTTCGGCGTCGACGTGCCGAAGGACATGGCGCTCCGGGCGTGGAAGTACGCGGCCGCCGACATCCGGCGCGACGTCGGCACGTGCATGGCCGGAAAAGGAACCTGCGAGTACGCGACGTTCGTCAACTACGTCCTTTCGTCCTATCCGGATGAGGGCTGGTACGGGCCGGGCTTCGACGCCGCCTACCGGAAGACGCTGCTCGACTACTCCTTCGCGCGCTGGAAGTCCCACTCGCCGATGCTCAAGGGACAGCTCGCGCTGACGCTGAAGCGCATGAACCGGCCGGGAGACGCGAAGCTCGTCTGGGATTCCGTCATGGACGCCGCGAAGACGGACCAGGACCTCGGAACGTACTTCGCTCCCGAAGACCGCTCCTGGCTCTGGTACAACGATACGGTCGAGACGCAGGCGTTCGCGTTGCGGGTCCTCGCGGAGCTCGCCCCGGAGGATCCGCGCCGCCACGGCCTGGTCCAGTGGCTCTTCCTCAACAAGAAAATGAACCAGTGGAAGTCGACCCGCGCCACCGCCGAAGCCATCTACGCGCTCGTCTGGTATCTCAAGAAGGAGGGCGCTCTCGCGGTGCGCGAGGACGTCACGGTCGACGTCGGGAGCCAGACGACGACCTTCGCGTTCGAGCCCGACCGGTACACCGGCAGGCGCAACCAGGTCGTCGTGCCGGGCGAGAAGATGGATCCGCGCCGCGACTCCTCGATCGGCGTCGAGAAGACCGGCAAGGGCCTGGCGTTCGCGTCGGCCACATGGCACTTCTCCACCGAGAAGCTGCCGGAAGAGGATCGGGGCGACTTCTTCGCCGTGTCGCGCCGTTACTTCCTGCGCGAGTCGACTCCGTCGGGCTTCGTTCTGAAGCCGCTGTCCGAGGGCGCGGTCGTGCGCCCGGGCGACGAGATCGAGGTCCAGATCTCGCTGCGGTCGAAGCATGCCGCCGAGTACGTCCACCTGCGCGATCCGCGGCCGGCCGGGGCCGAGCCGGAGAACGTCCTGTCGCGCTACAAGTGGGACCTCGGGATCTCCTGGTACGAGGAGACGCGCGACTCGGGCGCGAACTTCTTCTTCGAGCGGCTGCCGGTCGGCGAGTACACGTTCAAGCACCGCATCCGCGCGAACATGGCGGGCACCTTCAAGGTGTCGCCGGCGACGGTCCAGTCGATGTACGCCCCCGAGTTCAACGCCTACTCGGCGGGGGCGACGCTGACGGTCCGCTGACTGGGGTCAGGCCTTGAATCTGCACTGGTCTGCCGCCCGCGAGTACAGAATCAAGGCCTGACCCCGGACTTCCCGAAGGTCGAAGAGCGCAGCGACCGCAGGGGCCGCACCTACTTGCGGGTCGGTGGGACCTTCGTCGCGAGCAGCGTGATCTCGACCGTGACGTTGTTGCCGACGGCCTTCGCCTCCGTGTTGCCCGCCCAGGCCATCCCGTACTCGCGGCGGTCGAAGGCGAACTTCGCGTGGATCCCGAGGTGCTCGTCGGCGTTGGGGCCGTCGAACCGGCCCTGGATCGCGAAGGGCAGCGTGATCGCCTTCTGCACGCCGTGGAGCGAGAGCGTCCCGTCGGCTTCCCAGCCCTTGCCGGCCTGGCGCACCCGTCGGCTCGCGAACCGGATCTCGGGATACTTCGCGGCGTCGAAGAAGGCGGGCGTCTTGAGCTTCGCGTCCCAGGTGTCGTTGCCCGTGTCGACGCTCGCCATCGCGATGACGGCCGTCACCTTCGCCTGCGAGAGGTCGGGGTTCTTTCCGGCGTCGATCCGGACGTCGTACTTCATGAACTTGCCGCTCACCTTGGAGACGGCGAGAAGCGGGACGGAGAACTGAACGTTCGATCCCGCAGCGTCGATCGTGTAGTCCGCGGCCGAGATCGCGGACGCCTCGAGGGACGCGAGGAGGACGGCAGACAGAGCCTGAAGTAGGCGCTTGCCCCGAGTGTTCATCGCGCCGGGTCGGTCGGCAACCCCTGCTTGCGGAGGAACTCGCGGATCGTCGCCCAGATCCGGTCGTTCTCGGTTGACGTGAAATCCCCGTGCTTGCCGCCGGCGATCGTCAAAAGCTGGTTCGTCAGGCCCGCCTTCTGGAGCGCCTCGTGCAGACGAACGCCGTCGCTGTACGGGACCCACGGGTCCTGGTCGCCGTGGATCGTGAGGACCGGCGGCATGCCGGGGTGAACCATGGCGAGCGGGGAAACGCTCGTCGCGAGGGCGAAGGCGTTCGCGGCGTTGCCGATCCATTCGATGGCGTAGCCGCGCGCGTTGGGCGCGCCGTCGAGCATCCCGGCGACGTCGGTGATGCCGAACCAGTTCACGATTGCGGCGACCTTCGGCATCGGCGCCGCGCCGGCGCCCCAGTAATCCATCGTGCGCTTGCCCGGGCACCCGCGGTCGAAACCCGCCGCGGGCGTGAGCATCCCGGTCGTCAGCGCGAGGTGCCCTCCCGCCGAGTAGCCGGTCGTCACGATGCGCTTCGGGTCGAGGCCGTGCTCCTGGGCATTCTGCAGGATCCAGCCGAGCGCGCAGCGGCAGTCCTCGACGGCAGCCGGCGCGTTGGAGCTGCCGGCGAGGCGATACTCCACGTTGACGGCGGCCCAGCCCATGGCGAGGTAGGGAAGGAAGGTCAGGGCGTTCTCTTCCTTGTCGCCGGCCACCCAGCCGCCCCCGTGGATGACCATGACGACCGGCACCGGCGTCTTGCGGTTGGGCGGCAGGTAGAGATCGAGCTTGAGGTCGACGTTGTTGGCGGTCCGGTAAACGATGTTGGGCATGACCGCGTACTCGAAGCTCGCCCGGTCGAGCCAGGACGCCGGCGTGGTCTGGGCGAGGGCGAAGGCGCTCGCGCCGAAGAGCAGGAGGAGGGCGGCGAGCGTCCGGCGAACCAGTCGAAAGCTCATGGGTGTCTCCTCGAAGGTGGCGCCATGCTATGGGATATCGGCCAGGCGGTAGAATCCCCGCGCCTGTTCAGGAGAAAAACATGAAACGCGCTCTCGCCGTCCTGGCGCTCGCTTCCTGGCCGCTCGCCTCGGCCGCCCAGGTGGTCCCCGGCCACCGCCTCCCCGAGGGGCCGGAGCGACCGGTGCGTGAGAGGTCCTTCCACATCCAGAACTACAGGGCGGAGCTCGCCTTCGACATGGCGGGGGAGTCGATCGCCGGAACCGCGACGATCACGTTCCAGGCCCTCCGGGCGCCCCTGTCGACGCTCTCGCTCGACGCCGCGGACATCGCGGTGACGAAGGTCGAGCGCGCCGGCAAAGCCCAGAAGTTCACGTCGGACGCCGAGGCCTTCAAGCTCGACGTCGCCCTCGACCCGCCGGTCGGCATCGGCGAATCGGCGACTGTGGCGATCGCGTACGCGTGCAAGCCCCGCGCGGGCATGTACTTTTTCCCGCAGGACGGCAAGCGCTCTCCGCAGGCCTGGAACTACGGCGAGGGCGGGCTCCACCGCGGCTGGTTGCCGATCTACAACGACACCAACGACCGCTTCGCCGTCGAGTGGATCGTGACCGCGCCGAAGCCGCTCTCGGTCGTCGCCAACGGCCGGCTCGACGGCGTGCGCGAGAACCCGGACGGCACGCGGACTTTTCACTGGGTCCAGGAGGGCCCGATCCCGAACTACCTCTTCACCGTCGACGTCGCGGAGCTGAACAAGGTGCCGCTCCGCGACGCGAACGTCGGGGAGAAGTCGGTTCCACTGACCGCGTGGACTCCGCCGGGGACCGAGGAAGCGGCGCAGTTCGTCTTCGGCAAGACGCCCGACATGGTCGAGTTCTTCTCCCAGAAGATGGGTTACCCGTACCCCTGGGCCAAGTACGACCAGGTCGTGCTCCGGGAGTTCTCGGGGGCGATGGAGACGACGAGCGCGACGGGGTTCACCGAGTCGGAGCTCCGGCTCGCCGGAGACCCGCCGGACATGTCGCCGACCTTCGAGGAGGCATGGCCGGTCTTCACGTCCGAGGACGTCGTCGCGCACGAGCTCGCGCACCACTGGTTCGGCGACATGGTGACCTGCCGGTCGCTCGGCTCGATCTGGTTGAACGAGTCCTTCGCCACGTTCTGGCACACGATCTGGAACGCGAAGGCCCACGGCGAGGACGACCTGACGTACCAGCGCTGGTCCTACCTGAACGACTACGTCGACTACGTCCGGGCGACGGGCAGCGTGCGGCCGATGGAGTACCTCCGCTACAAGGATCCGGGCGCGATGTACCAGCAGGACACGACCTACGTGAAGGGGTCGCTCGTGCTGCACATGATCCGGCACTTCCTGGGCGAGGCCGACTTCGACCGGATGATCGCGGCGTACCTGAAGAAGCACGAGTTCTCCAACGTCGACTCGGCGGACCTGAAGGAGGCGATCGAGCGCGCGGCCGGGCGGAACCTCTCCTGGTTCTTCGAGGACTGGGTCGTCGGAGGCGGAGGGCACCCGCGCTTCGAGGTGTCGTACCGGTGGTCGCCCGAGCGAAAGCAGGTCGACCTGACGGTCAAGCAGATCCAGGCGGACCTGCCGTTCGAGAACGAGTTCCGCCTGCCGGTCGAGATCGAGATCGCGGAGGCCGGCGGCGCGAAGACGCACACCGTGCGAGCTCTCCGGCTGGGAGACGAAGGTCGCCCTGCCCGCGGAGACCCGACCCGCCGCGGGTGACGTTCGACAAGGGCGGCTGGCTCGTCTGCGAGGTCGCCTACGCGCGGCCGATCACGGAGGTGCTCGCCGAGCTCTCGGGCGGAGACCTGGCGGCGAAGCTGAGGGCGGCGCGGCAGCTCGCCGACGACTTCGGAGCGGACTCGCGGTCGACCGAGGCACTGACGAAGCTCCTCACCGACTCGTCGGCGCACTGGGGCCTGAAGCAGGAAGCGGCTCTGGATCTCGGGCGGATCGGCGGCTCGGCGGGGGCCGCGCCGCTCGTCCGGGCTCTCGGACACACGGATCCACGCGTGCGCCGCGCCGTGGCGCTTGCCCTGGGCGAGGCAGGAGAGGCCTCCGCGGCCGAGGCCCTCCGCCGCGCCATCGAGACCGACCGAGCCGAGGACGTCGTCGCGGCCGCCGAGATCTCGCTCGGGCGCCTGCGCGCGCCCGGCGCGAAGGACTACTTGACGCGGCAGCTCTCCCGGGACTCGCGCTGGTGGGACTCGGTGCGGATCGGCGCGCTCATCGGCCTGTCGAAGCTGGGCGATCCCGCCGTCGCCGCAACGTTCGAGAAGTACACCGGCCCGAAGCACGTGGCCGACGTGCGGCTGGCGGCGCTCAATGGTTGGGAGGCGTCGGCTCCCGGCGACCCGAAGCTCGCGGCGACACTTCGGACGCTGACGTCCGACCGCAACCGGAACGTGCGCCTCGCTGCGATCCAGGGGCTCGGCAAGCTCCATCGTGCGGAGGACCTCGCGATTCTCGAAGCCCTGACGAAGGATCCCGATCCGAACGTCTCCCAGTTTGCGAAGGACGGGATTGAGGAGACGAAGAGCTTCACGGCGCCGCCGGCCCAATGACTTTCCAAGAGCAGCCGAAGAGCGCCGGTGCTAGTGTGACCGCGTGAACCTGAGAACGCGAGGAGCGGCCGTCTCCCTCCTCGCCGTCCTGGCCGCGAGCGCACCGCTTGCGGCGCAATCGTCCCGGATCACGATCCCGGCCGTCGCGTCGATCGTCGGCGCCGCGCCCTTCTTTTCGGACGTGCGGGTGTTCAACACCTCGTACTCTTCGAGCGCGGACGTCACGGCGACGTATCGCTGTTTCATCGGGCCGTGCCCGGCGGCGGCGCAGGAGACGTTCTCGCTCTCGCCGCGCGAGTCGCGGGCCTTCGACAACATGGTCGTCTCGGCGTTCGCGGCGCCGAACACCGCCGGCGGCGTGGAGTTCGACGTCGCCGCGCCCGCGACCGCCTCCGACGTCGTCGTCACGAGCCGCCTGTATTCGACGGCTCCGACGCCGACCGTCGGGATGTTCATTCCCGGCGTCGGCGCGTCGGCCGCGCACCGGTACTCCGTGCTCACGCAGATCGCCAACGGGGGTTCCGGCGCCGGATTCCGGACCAACGTCGGCGCCTTCAACGGCCAGGACACGGCGGCGACCGTGGTCTTCGCGGTGTACTGGGAGGGCCACTGGGTGGGCCAGGTCGAGCGGACGATCCCGGCGCACTCGGGAATCCAGGTCAACAACATCTTCGGGTCCGGCGGAATCAACCACCCGCTGCTGGAGACTTCCGATTCGGTCGTGACGGCGCAGACGAACGGCCCCGCGGTCTTCAGTTATGCCGCCGTGATCGACAACGCCACGACCGATCCCATCTTCGTGTCCGGGGCCGCGGACGTCCCGCCGGTGCTCTCGGTGGGCGGGGTGTCCTCGACACAGGTCTCGCTCGTCCCCGGGCAGAACACCTGCGGCAACGTCAACGTGCAGAACAACCCCACGACGGTGGTCCAGACGCCGGGGTCGCACGCGTTGACCCTGACGCACGCGGGCATCACGTACGAGGGGACCGTCGAGGACGACGGGTCCTTCTCGATGCAGCCCGAAACCGTGGGCGGCCAGTTCACGATCACGATCCAGGGCCAGTTCACGCCCCAGGGCTTCACGGCCACCGTGCGCGTCGATCAGACGGCGCCGGCGTGCTTCTATCTGGTGGACTGGGTCGGGCTGAAGGACGTCGGCGCGAACTTCTTTGGGGTCAGGCCTTGATTCTGTACTCCGTGTAATGAAATGTCGCTACGAGTGCAGGGTACTCCTTCTCCGATCCGTCCGGGCGAGTACAGAATCAAGGCCTGACCCCGGCTAGGCCGCCGCCTCGCCGTCGCGCACGATCCGCCCGTCGTGGATCTCGACCACGCGGCTCGCGCGCCGGGCGAGCGTCATGTCGTGCGTGATGACGACGAGAGTCGAGCCTTGCTTCCAGAGCTCGGTGAAGAGGCCCATGATGTCGCCGCCGGCGGAGGAGTCGAGGTTGCCCGTCGGCTCGTCGGCGAGGACGACGTCCGGATGCATGGCGAGGGCGCGCGCGATGGCGACGCGCTGCATCTGGCCGCCGGAGAGCTCGGTCGGCCGGTGGTCCATGCGCTCGCCGAGGCCGACGCGGGTCAGGAGCTCCGTGACCCGCTCGCGACGCTTCTTCGGAGCCACGCCGCCGAAGAGGAGAGGCATCTCGACGTTCTCGAACGCGGTGATCTGGGGCAGCAGGTTGAAGCCCTGGAACACGAACCCGACGCGGCGGTTGCGGACGTCGGCGAGCTCGTCGCGGGTGAACTTCGAGACGTCCTCGCCGCCGAGGCGGTAGGTCCCCTCGCTCGGCGTGTCGAGACAGCCGATCAGGTTCATGAGCGTCGACTTGCCCGAGCCCGACGGCCCGACGATTGCCACGAACTCGCCCGGCTCGACGACGAGGTCGATGCCCTTCAGGGCCTCGACCTTGACCTTGCCGGTGTCGTAGACCTTCTTGATGGCCTGCATGTCGATGATCGCGGTCATGGTCTCTCCGTTCTCCTGGCGCGGGCCGTTCACTCGTAGCGCAGGGTCGACGCCGGGTCGATCGAGGCGGCGCGGCGGGCGGGGAAGTAGCCGGCGAGAAGGCCGCAGGTCCCGAGGATGGCGATCGTGGCGAGCCCGATGGGCCAGGAGAGCGTCGGCCGGCCCATGAACTCCAGGACGTCGTTGCCCTCGATCGGCAGGAACGACAGGCCCGTCACGAGGAGGATCGCGATCAGGGCGCCGAAGAGGCCTCCGACGAGAGTGTAGACGAGGCCCTCCAGGATGAAGGGCCCGGTGATCCAGCTGCGGCGGGCGCCGAGCGCCATCTTGACGCCGATCTCCTTGGTCCGCTCCTTGACGACGGCGTACATGATGTTGGCCACGCCGACGCCGCCGATGATGAACGTCAGCGCGCCGATGACGCCGAAGAAGATCTCGAGGCCGACCAGGATCTTCTCCTGCATCTTCTGGCCCTCGACGGTGTCCCAGAGTCCCCAGACGCGCGGGTCCTCGGGGTCGAACCCGAGCCGCGGGCCGAGGACCTCGTTGAAGTGCTTGAGCGCGGCCGGCATGTCGTCGGCCTTCTTCACGCGGAAGACGACGACGTTCAATCGGTCGCTCCCGAGGACGGCCTTGAAGGTCGACTGCGGGATGACGGCGTGCGTCGCGTCGGGCCCGCCGTAGGTCGAGGACTGGCGCTTGCGCTGCATGACGCCGACGACCGTGAACGGCGAGTTGTTGATCAGGAGCTGCTTTCCGAGTGGATCCTCCGGCCCGAAGATGTCCTTGGCCATCTCGTCGCCGAGGAATACGACCCGGCGCTTCTCCTCTTCGTCCTGGGGATTGATGAAGCGGCCGCGCCGCGTCGGAAAGTGCTTGCGGGCGTCGCCGTAATCGAACCGCGTGCCGATGACGCGGCCGTTGACGGTCTTGCGTCCGTAGGTCAGAGCCGTGCGCCAGGAGGTCAGCTCTCCCCAGATCGCGTCGAGCTCGGGCAGACGCTCGCGGGCGTAGTCGACGTCCTCGAGCTTGGGCCGGATCGGCCGGCCCTCGGGCAGGCCCTTGTAGGGCTTGGACGTCTCGCCGGGCCACATGATCGCCAGGTTGTTCCCCATGGCCTGGTCGTTGGACATCATCTGCCGCTTCAGGCCCTCGCCGAACGCGAGGAGGATCAGGATCGTCACCGTGCCCCAGGCGAGCGACGCGATCGTCAGCGTGGCGCGCTTCTTCTGGAGTCGCGCCGAGGCGAGGAAGAGGTGCAGGACGACGGACAGATCGCGCTTCATCTCCGCCTCTAGAGCTTCATGGCCACTACGGGATCCAGCCGCGACGCGTCGCGCGCCGGGAAGTACCCCGCGAGGAGACCCGTGACGCCGAGGATCGCCGCGGTCAGCGCGGCGACGGAGAGCGAGAGGTCCGGGTCGCCGACGAACTCCGTCACGCCGAACGTCGGGAAGACCGCGCACACCGCGAAGGAGATCGCGAACCCCAGGGCGCCGCCCATGGCGGTGATGAGGAGCGTTTCGAGCAGGAGCTGCCGCATCAGCCACCGATCGCGGGCGCCGAGCGCCATCTTGATGCCGATCTCCTTGGTGCGCTCCTCGACGACGACGTTCATGATGTTCGACACGCCGATGCCGCCGACGATGAGCGTGAAGGACCCGATGATCCCGAGAAAGAGCCGGAAGGACAGGAAGAACGTGGCGAAGAACTTGAGGTTCTCGGTCGTGTCCCAGACCGAAAAGGCCTCCTTGTCGTCGGGGTCGAAGCGCTGGCGGCCCGCGATGACGCGGCGCACGTCGTCGGTGACCTGCTCGGCCTGCGCGGCCACCTTCGGCTGGTAAATCAGATTCTCGACCCACTTCTCGCCGGTGATCGCCCGATACGTCGAGCCCGGGATGAAGCCCTTCTGGTTGTCGCGGCCGCTGTAGCTGGAGTTCTGGACCTTGCTCTGGAGGACACCGACGACGAGGAACGGCGAGCCGCCCAGCATGACCGTCTTGCCGACGGCGTCGACGTCCGTGCCGAAGACGTCCTCGGCCATCTTGTTGCCGATGAAGAGGGTGCGACGCTGCTCGGTGATGTCGGTCGGGTTGATGAACCGGCCGCCGGCCTGGGGGATCAGGTTGCGCATCCCGCCGAACTCGGGCGAGACGCCGGAGATGTCGATCGCGATCGTCTTGGCGCCGTAGTTCAATTTCAGCGTCTTCGAGTACTCGCTCGAGATGGCGTTGACGCCGCGCGCCTCGCGGCGGATCGCCTCGACGTCGTCCTCGTTCAGCCGGATCTTGCGGCCCTTGCCGAGGCCCTCGAAGGGAACGGACGTGAGGCCCGGCCAGGCGATGCAGATCGCGTCGCCGATGCCCGAGCTGTTCAGGATCATCTGGCGCTGGAGGCCCTTGCCGAAGGCGAGAAGAAGGCTGACGGACACGGTGCCCCACACGATCCCGAAGACCGTCAGGAACGTGCGGAGCTTCTGGCTCCGGATGTCCCGCCACATCTGGCGGAACGCGTCGCGGACGGAGAGCACGGGGCGTCGTCCTAATCGACCGCCGACGTCAGCTTCTTGGGCGGGCGCTCCAGGACCTTCGCGCCCATGCGGGAGGCCCTCCGAGACCTCGACGTTCAGCCCGTCGGAGACGCCGAGCTTGACGGCCGTCTTGACCGGCGGCGCCTTCTCGGTCGCGCCGGGAACCTCGACGAAGGTCTTCTTGCCGCCGTCCTCGAAGATGACGACGCGCTCGGGGATCGTCAGGACGTCCTTGCGCTCGCGGATGATCAGGTCCGCGTTGGCCGAGTATCCGGCGCGCAGCGTCACGTTCGACGTCGAGTCGAGCTCGATCTCGACGTCGAAGAGCGTCGCGCCGTCCTTCTGCTGCGCCTGCGGCGCGATGCGCGCGACCTGGCCGGTGACCACGTCGGTCGGCAGCGCCCCGACCTTGATTCGCGCCGGCAGCGCCATCTTGAGCTTGCCGACGTCGATCTCGTCGACCGTGCCCTTGAAGATGAGGTCGCTCATGTCGGCGATGGCCGCGAGCTCCGTGCCTGGCTGGTAAGAGGTCAGCGGCACGACCGGGTCGCCCGGGTTGACCGCGCGCGTCAGCACGGTGCCGGCCGCGGGCGCGCGGATGATCGACTCCATGGAGACGGTGTCGGTCTGGATGCGGCCCTTGCGGGTCAGGTCGCGGCCCTGCTCGGCCCGGGCCACGGCGACCTTGGCGAGCTCGAAGGCCTCGCGCTTGACGTCGAGCTCGGACTTCGGGATGACGCCCTGCTTCGACCAGCTCCTGTGCCCGCTCGAAGTCGGCCTTCGCGCGATCGTAGGAGGCCTTCGTGGAATCGAGCTGCCGGTCGACGTCCGTCAGCTCCTGCGGCGTCGGGTCGGGCGCGATCTCGAAGAGCGGGTCGCCGGCCTTGACCTTGTCGCCGACGTTGACCATGCAACGCTTGACGATCCCCGAGATCTTCGACTTGATCGAAAACTTCTGGCGCGGCTGGATCTGCCCGACCGCCAGCGCCTTCTCGGTGATCGAGCCCTTTTCGACAGTCACGAGCTTCTTCTCGTTGTCGTTGCCTTTGCCGTTTCGGGCCAGGGCATAGAGCCCTGCGGCGACGGCCACGAGAACGGCCAGAAGCAGCAGCGTCTTGAAAAGCTTCGACATACCGTCCTCCGGAATCGAAAAGCGCCGGAACCGGGCCGACGCGGGGAAATCGGGCCTCGATAGGGAGTTACGCACGGATGGGCGGCAGGTTCCGTCAGCCGCCGCGCGGCCTCCGGGTGTTTCCCGGCCCCGCAGCCGGGTCCGGATCGGATATCTTTGCGGATCAAGGAGTTGCGCGTGATCCGAGGCGAAAGGCTGTATCTCCGGTCGATCGAGCGGGACGACCTCCAGCGCTGCCACGACTGGATCAACGACGAGGATCTGCGCTCGACGCTCGCGCAGCGCTATCCGATGTCGCTCGCGCAGGAGGCCGACTGGATCGAGCGGACGACGCGGGGGCAGGACCCCTCCCGTCTGATCTTCGCGATCTGCCTCTTCGAGGGCGACCGCCACATCGGCAATTGCGGTCTCGAGGGCGTCGACCGGGACAACGCCGTCGCGACCTTCGGCATCCTCATCGGCGAGGCGGACTGCCGCGGCAGGGGATTCGGCGAGGAGGCCACGCGCGTGCTCTGCCGTTTCGCCTTCGAGGAGATGAACCTCCACAAGATCCGCCTCGACGTGCACGCCGGCAACGCCGCCGCGGTCCGAACCTACGAGCGCGTCGGCTTCCGGAAGGAAGGTGTCCTGCGTGAGGAGGCGTTCCGGCGCGGAGGTTACATCGACGTGATCCGCATGGGACTGTTGAGGGGGGAGCTCAAGCCGCGACGCGGGCGTGACCTGGCGGGGTCAGGCCTTGATTCTGTACTCCCCGGGCGGAGGCGTCGGAGTCAGTCAAAGAGCAAGTGAAGCTTGAGTACAGAATCAAGGCCTGACCCCGAGTATCGCTTCGTCAGCCGATGGAGGGTGCTCGGCACAGTCGAGGAAGTCGCCGCCGTCCTGACGGACGCCCGGGAGCTCGCTCGCTGGTGGCCGTCGGTCTATCTCGACGTCGAGGAGCTCGAGCCGGGCGGCGAGGACGGCGTGGGCCGCCGCGTCCGTCTCCACACGAAGGGGTGGCTGCCGTACACGCTCGACTGGGAGTTTCGGGTCACCGAGTCGCGCCATCCGTACGGATTCTCGATCGAAGCCGCCGGAGATCTCACCGGCCGCGGAGTCTGGACCTTCGAGGAGGCCGGAGCCTGGACGCTCGTCACCTACGACTGGAGCGTTCGCGCCGAGAAGCCGCTGCTGAGGCTGCTGTCACCGGTCCTTCGGCCGCTCCTGGCCGCCAACCATCGCTGGGCGATGCGCATGGGGGAGGAGAGCCTCGCGCTGGAGCTCGCGCGCCGACGCGTGACGACGGCGGCCGAGCGCGCCCGGGTCCCGCCGCCTCCTCCGCCCGTTCCGGCGGGACCGTTTCTCGCGGCCGGGGCGGCGGCCGTCGCGGGCGTGGCGTTCCTCCTCGCCCGCGGGATCGCGCGGCGCCGGCGCTGCCGCCGGACTCGGTGGCTGCGCCGTTGAGCGGCGGCGTCGCCGAAGCACCTTGACCGACGGGCTGCGGCGGGGGATCGGCCGGCTCGACGCGACCGCTCTCGTCGTCGGCTCCATGATCGGCTCCGGAATCTTCATCGTGTCGGCCGAGAGCGCCCGCCTCGTGGGTTCCGCCGGAGGGCTGCTGGCGGTCTGGGCGGTCGCAGGCCTTCTGACGATGGCCGCGGCTCTTTCCTGCGCCGAGCTTTCCGCGATGCTGCCGCGCGCCGGAGGACAGTACGCCTTCTTCCGCGAGGCCTACGGGCCGCTCGCGGGCTTTCTCTTCGGCTGGGCGATGTTTCTCGTCATCCAGACGGGGACGATCGCCGCGGTCGCGGTCGCTTTCGCGAAGTTCCTGGGCGTGTTCTTCCCGGGCGCTTCCGACACGCCCTGGATCGCCGGGGGCCCGTTCGCGCTGACGCCGCAGCGGCTCGTCGCGATCGCCGTCGTCGTCCTGCTGACGGCCTCGAACGCCACGGGCCTGCGTGCCGGAACACTGACGCAGAACGTCTTCACCGCGGCCAAGGTCGCGGCCCTCGCGGCGCTCGCGGTCGGCGGTCTCTCGCTCGGGGTCGCCGATGTCGCCGCGCCGGTGCCCGACGCCGGAGCACAGCCCTTGCCGTGGGCGACGGCGCTCGCGGCCGCGATGGTCGGGCCGCTCTTCTCCCAGTCGGCCTGGAACAACGTGACCTTCGCCGGCGAGGAGGTCCGGGACCCCGGGCGAACGCTTCCGTTCGCGCTGCTGGTCGGGTGCCTCATGGTGACGGTGCTCTACGTCCTGACGAACGCGGCCTACCTGAGGACCCTCGGGCTTTCCGGGATCCAGCACGCGCCTGCGGACCGGGTCGGGACCGCGACCGCCGAGCGCCTCTGGGGAGCTTCCGGCGGACGGGCGATGGCGGCGGCGATTCTCGTGTCGACGTTCGGCTGCGTGAACGGTCTCGTGCTCTCCGGCGCGCGGGTCTCGTTCGCGATGGCGCGCGACGGCTTCTTCTTCCGCGGTCTGGCGCGGGTCAACCCGGCGGGCGTGCCCGGCAACGCGCTCTGGCTTCAGGCGGCCTGGACCTGCCTCCTGGTGCTCACCGGCACGTACAGTCAGCTCCTGAAGTACGTGATCTCGGCCGATCTGCTGCTCTACGTGCTTCTCGTCGTCGCGGTCGTCGCACTGCGCCGTCGGCGGCCCGAGTGGCCGCGCCCATTCCGCGCCCCGGCCTATCCGTGGCTGCAGATCGGTTACACGGCGGCGGGCCTGGCGTTGATCGGCCTGCTCCTCGCCGGGAATCCCGCGACGACGTGGCCGGGCTACGCCCTGCTCGCCTCGGGAGTGCCGGTCTACTTCCTGTGGCGAAAGCGGGCGTGATCGCGCTCGCGCGCCGCGACGTGCGCGACGGCGTCTTCCTCGTCGAGTACCCGGGCTCGACGGACGACGAGGCGAATCGAGCCGCCGTTTCGCTCGGGCGGCGCCTCCGCGACGCCGGGGAGCGAGGCCTCCTCGACGCCGTGCCCGGAGCCCGAACGGTGCTCGTCGTGTTCGACCCGGATCGAATCGCCGTCGAGCGGCTCGGGCGGCTCGTCGACGACCTCGGTGCGCGAGGCCTGAATCGTCCATGGGAGTCGCGGCGGCTGCGCATCCCGGTCGTTTACGACGGAGAGGATCTCGCCGAGCTCGCGGGAAGGCTCCACGTCCCCGTGGACGAGTTCGCGCGCCGGCACGCGGCCGGCCGTTATCGCGTCGCGTTCGTCGGATTCGCGCCCGGGTTCGCCTACATGTCGGGACTGCCACCGGAGCTCGCGGCGGCGCGGCTGGCGACGCCGCGGCAGCGCGTGCCGGCCGGGAGCCTGGCGATCGGCGGGCCCTGGACCGGCATCTATCCCGCAGCCTCGCCCGGTGGCTGGCGGCTGATCGGCCGGACCTCCGTCCGTCCGTACGATCCGCGGGCGACTCCGCCCTCGCTGTTCGCCCCCGGCGACCACGTGGAGTTCGAGCGCGTCGGAGCCGCGGAGCTCGCGGCGCCCGCCGGCGCCCGCCCGCCCGCCCGAGCCGGATGGGCGTCTCGTCGCCCGCGTTCTCTCGCCGGGGCTCTGGACGACCGTTCAGGGCGCCGCGCGATACGGCCTCGGCTCCTCCGGCGTGCCTCCGGGAGGCGCGATGGATCCCGCGTCGCTCGCTCTCGCCAACTCGCTCGTGGACAATCCTCCGGGTGCGCCGGCGCTCGAGGCGACTCTGGCCGGGCCGGAGATCGAGCTCGTCGCCGAAGCCGTGCTCGCGATCGCGGGCGGCGAGGTGGCGGCCGACCGGAACGGAACGCCCGTCGCGTTTTGCGAGGCGTTTCGCGCGGCGGCGGGCGAGAGGGTTCGCATCGGCCCGATCACGCGCGGAGCTCGCGCCTACCTCGCCGTGCGCGGGGGCGTGGGCGGATCGCCCGGCTGGCGGCTTCAGACAGGCGACGTGCTCACGGAGGGTGGCTCGCCGCCCGAGCCGGGTCGCGGCCGGCCCGAGCCCGTCCGCCTCGGGAACGAGTTCCGGGTGAGAGTGATGGCCGGGCCCGAGGCGGGACAGTTCGCCTCCGGGCAGCTCGAGAGATTCCTTTCCTCGCCGTGGCGCGTCACCCCGGAGAGCGACCGACGGGGTCTGCGCCTCTCCGGCGAGCCGCTCGTCCATGACGGACCGCCCGAGATCGCACCCGCGGGTACCGTGCCGGGCTCGATCCAGGTGCCCGGCAGCGGTCTACCCATCGTCCTCGGCCCGGATGGTCCCGTCACCGGGGGATACCCGCGGATCGCCACGGTCGTCTCGGCCGACCTTCCGCTCCTCGGGCAGGCCCGTCCGGGCGCGGTCCTTCGGTTCGAGCGGGTCTCCCTCGCCGAGGCCCACGCCGCGCGGCGCGCGCGGGGGAGTACGATTGGCCTCCCGTGAGCATCGACCTGAATGCCGACGTCGGCGAGGGAATGGACGATGCCGCCCTGCTGCCGTTCGTGACCTCCGCGAACGTGGCCTGCGGCCTCCACGCGGGCGACCCGAGCGTCATGGATGCCACCGTCACGCTGGCGCTCTCGCGCGGCGTGCGCGTGGGCGCGCATCCGGGCTACGCCGACCGCGAGCATTTCGGACGCGTCTCGATCGAGATGCCCTCGGATGCCGTCGAAGCGCTCGTGCTCTACCAGGTCGCCGCGCTCGACGGCTTCGTGCGCTCGCGGGGCGGGACGCTGACGCACGTCAAGCCGCACGGCGCGCTGTACCACGCGGGGGCGTCGTTTCCCGACGTCGCCCGCGCGATCGCCGAAGGCGTGCGGCGTTTCCGGGGGAGCCTCGTCCTCGTCGGACCCGCGGGCTCGATGCTCATCGAGGCCGGCCGCGAAGCGGAGCTGGCGGTCGCGGAGGAGGCCTTCGCGGACCGACGCTACATGCCGGACGGCTCGACCGTGCCGCGCACGCAGGCCCGCGCGCTCATCACCGATCCCGACGAGGCGGCCGACCAGGCCGTGCGTCTCGCGCGCGACCGGGCCGTCGTCGCTTCCGACGGGTCGCGGATCGAGGTGCGGGCCGACACGATCTGCATCCACGGGGACACGCCGGGGGTCGTGGCCATCGCCGAGCGGATCCACGAGCGGTTCCGCGGGGAGGGCATCCGGATCGCGCCCCTCGAACCGGGGCGCGTTCCGCGGCACGACGGTTTCGTCATTCCGCCGGGCTGACGGTAAACTGGTGCACCCCATGAGCACCGAGCGGGCGGACCTTCCCGACGAGGAAGAAGCGCAATCGTGGGCCGATCGGGCGGCGGGACTCGCCGCCTCGGCCCAGGCGCTCCTCGCCACGCGGCTGGCGATCTTCCGCGAGGAGATCTCCGCCAAAGCCGCGCTCGCCGGCCGGGGTCTCGCCGCGATCGCCGTTGCGGCCGCGCTCGGCGTGGGCGCGCTGCTCCTGCTGGCGGCGCTCCTGGCCGCCGTGCTCGCCCAGCTCTTCGGGAGCGTGGCGCTCGGGATTCTCGGCGCGATGCTGATCTACGCGGCGGGTGTGGCGATCGCCGGGCGGATCGCCTGGAAGGCGCTCTCGGACGTCCGGCCCGGCGAGTTCCCGTCGACGGGCCGGGAGCTCGCGCGGGATTGGGAGGCGATTCGCGCGTCGCTCGCGACCGAGCCGGAGGCCGACGACGAGGCCGACGAGACCGGCTCGCCGAGTGGCGAGCCGGATGAAGTCGAGGTCCGGGACCTCGAGGCGCGCCTGAGGGGAGAACCGCGGTGAGCGATCGGGAAGAGCGGCTCATCGCGTTGACGCGCCGGGCCGCCTGGGAACGCGAGGACCTGGCCGGGGCCCTGCGCGAGGCGAAGGCGGAAGCCACGGCGTTCCGTCAGCGCTGGCGCTTCGCCGGATTCGCGGCTTCGGGCCTCGCCGCCGCGGCCACCGCGGCCTGGAAGCTCTTCGGCCGCAACTCGCTCGCGGCCAGGGCCGGCCGCATCGCTTCGGCCGCGTCGCTTCTGATCGGCATCGGCCGCGGCGTGCGCTCGGGCCGCCGCTTCTGGTAGTCCGGCGGCGCTCGACTACGGCCCTCCGACCACCTGCATCACCCTCTCCGCGATCATCCCGTATCCCTTGCGGTTGGGGTGATAGCGATCGGCGCTCAGCCGGTCGGCCCGGCCGTGGAAGATGTCGAACGTCGGAACGATCTCGACGCCCGGAAACGCCAGCGCCGTCTCGGCCGCGAGGTTGTTCCACTGGAGGACGACCGAGGAGCCGAGCCGCCCGGGGCCCGAGTCGCCGGAGAACGGATCGTAGAGGCCGATGACGGCGATCGGCGCCGTCGGGTTGGCCTCGCGCAGCGTCCGCAGGATGGCGCGCAGGTTCTCGACGTAGCCCGAGCGCGCCGCGGCGACGGCGTCGGCGAGGTCGGCCGGCGATCCGGTCGGGCGCGCCGCGGCGTGGGAGAGATCGTTCCCACCCGCGGAGACCAGGATGACGTCGGCCTGCGCGGCGAGCGACCGGACGTTCGAGGACTCGACGAGCGCGCGCACCTCGGGCGACTCCATCCCGTTGACACCGAGGTTCGTCAGCTCCACCGGCCCGCGCTTCTTCATGGCTTCGAGGACGTCGACGGCGAAGCCCTTTCCCGCTTCGTCGCCGGTACCGCGGGCGAGCGAGTCTCCGAGCACGAGGATCCGCCGTTCGCCATCCGGGGCGGGTCGGGCCGCGGGCGGCGCGGGCGGGGGCGGCGGCTGTCCGATCGGGTCTCCCACCGCGCCGCGCAGGGCCAGCACGAAGCCCGCGGCCAGAACGAGCGCCGCGGCGATCCCGACGGTGACGGGAGCGGTCCAGAGCCAGAAGCGCGACAGGAGGCGAGCCATGCGAACGGCGATGATACGTTCAACCCCGATGCGGAATCCGCGTTCGGGCCAGCGCCGACGTGGCTGAAACGGCCGAGGTCGTTCTCGAGGCCGAGCACCTGACCAAGCGGTTCGGTCGGCGCGAGGCCGTCTCGGACGTGTCCTTCGAAGTCCACGCCGGCGAGGTCTTCGGCTTCCTCGGCCCCAACGGGGCCGGCAAGACCACCACGATCCGGATGCTCGTGGGCCTGGCGCGCCCGGACCGGGGCCGAGTCCGCATCCGGGGCCTCGACGTGGCACGCGACTTCACCCGCGCCATGGCGCACGTCGGCGCGATCGTCGAGGCGCCCGACCTCTACCGGTACCTGACGGGGCGGGAGAACCTCCTGCACTTTTCCCGCATGCTCCCGCGGGGCGCGGCCGGACGGATCGAGGAGCTCGCCGGGATGGTCGCCCTGGCCTCGCGTCTCGACGACAGGGTCTCGACGTACTCGCTCGGGATGCGCCAGCGCCTCGGCATCGCCCAGGCGCTCCTCGGCAACCCGGACGTGCTGATCCTCGACGAGCCGGCCAACGGCCTCGATCCCGCCGGAATCCGGGAGATCCGCCAGCTGGTGCGCCGCCTCGCCGCCGAGCGCGGAATCGCCGTCTTCGTCTCGAGCCACCTGCTCTCGGAGATCGAGCAGACCTGCGACCGCGTGGCGATCGTTCACCGCGGCCGCACGCTCGCCTCGGGCGCCGTGCGCGACCTCGCGGCGCGCGCGGCCTCGGACCGCGTCCGCGTCCGGGCGAGGCCGGCGGCCGCGGCGGCGGAGAGACTCGCGGCCTTCGGCGCCGTCGAGGTCGAAGCGCCGTCGGGCGACGGCGAGGGGACCGTCTCCGTGCGCCTGCCGGCCGAGAAGGTCCCCGAAGCCCTGCGCGCGCTGCTCTCGGCGGGCATCGACGTCTACACGGTCGAGCGGCCGGCGTCGACGCTCGAAGAGGTCTTTCTCGAAATCACGGGGGGCGAGACGGTATGAGGTTTTCGGGTCTCGTCGAGAACGAGCTCCTGAAGATCGCCCGACAGCGGCGCTTTCGCGTCGTCGTGCTGATCCTGATGGCGCTGATCGGCCTGATCGTCTTCGCACAGTCGCGTACCCGCGAGCGGTTCCACGAGAAGGACTGGAGGGTCGAGGCCCAGGAGCGCATGTCGTGGCTGCAGGGGAGGCTGCGCGACGCGCGCACGCCGCCGACCTGGCAGCGCTGGGCGCGCTTCGAGCTCGGCCGGCTCCAGTATCACGTCGACCGCGACATCAACCCCGACGCGATCTCGGGTCCGCTCTTCGCGCGCGCCTTCGCCAACGCTTCGAGCTACCTGCTGCTGCCGCTGCTGGCCATCGTGTTCGCCTCGGACATCGTGTCGGCGGAGTTCCAGCAGGGGACGATCAAGCTCCTGCTGACGCGGCCGGTCGGCAGGGCGCGCGTGCTCGCGTCGAAGCTCGCCGCGCTCCTCCTGGCGATCACTCTGACGGTCCTCTTCGGCGGGATCGTCGCGTACGCCTTCGGCGGCTTCGCCTACGGGTACGCCGGCTGGGAGGCGCCCATCCTGACGGGCTTTCGCGTCGGGGGAGAGACCTTCGACGCGTCGACCGTGCGTTCGATCGCCCTCTGGAAGGAGACGATTCTCGTCTACGGCCTGGCCTGGTTCGCGGCCCTCTGCGTCGGCGCGATCGCGTTCCTGACCTCGGTCCTTCTGCGTTCGACGGCCGCGTCCATGGGGACGATGCTCGCGGCGCTGATCGCCGGAACGATCCTGCCGCGCCTGGCCTCTTCCTGGGAGGCGCAGAAGTTCCTGTTCGTGACCAATTTGCCCCTGCCGGACTACTACTCGGGCTCTCCGCCGCCGATTCCGGGTTTGAGCGTCGCCTTCGCGGCGACGGTCCTCGCCGCGTGGGCCGTGGCGGCGGTCGCGGCGGCCTTTCTCGTCTTCGTCCGGCGGGACGTTCTGGCCTGAGCGCCGCCGGGGGCTGGTATAGACTGCCCGCCCCCCGGAACGGGGTTGCGGTCCTGCGCCGGGCCGCTGGCGCGGCTTTTGAAGCGTCGAGAGAACGGGAGTAGGCTACTTTCCCCGGAGTGCAATGGCAGAGAGGAAAACCGATCCCCCGGTCAAGAGTTCCCTGGAGGACTCCCGACCGGGGCGAAAACTCAAGCCGGACCAGTACGAGCTGAAGATCCGGTGGGAGAAGGCGCGTCAGGTGCTCGACGTGTCCCCGACCGGCGTCCGGTTCGACTTCGACGCCCCCCTGAAGGTCGGAACGAAGTACCCCGTCAGCCTCACCGCGCCGGGCGTGTCGTTCTCGACGACCCTCGAGGTCTCGCGCTGCCAGCTGACGGTCGAGCCCCCGAGCGGCCGGTTCTTTCGCGTCACCGGGCGTTTTTTTCCGTACCTCGAGTAGGTCCCGTCCCGTCGCCGCGGGCGAAGCGGTACGCCACGTGCCACGCCGAGAGGCGCGCTTCCCGGTCGCAGGCCAGGCCCTCCTTCGCGAACCCCTTCGTCAGGTCGGCGGCTTCGATCCGCTCGCCGGCGGGGGTCCTGGGTCCCTGCACCTTCTTCATCGCGGTCACGACCCACAGACGCCCGGAAGGCTCGAGGCGCTTGACGGCCGCCTCGAAGAGGGCGCGTGAACCGACCCGGCTTTCCTGCCAGAGCAGCATCCAGTCGAAGGTCTCCTTGACGGATCGGATGGCGCGGGCCTCCACGGTGCGGAGGAGCTGATCGGGCGACATCGCGGCGGCCAGCAGGCGCTCGAGCTCCGGCGGGGCGTCGACGGCGAGGAGGCGGCCGGCCGCGCCGACCTCCAGGCGCGAAGCGATCTCGGCCGAGCCGCGCAGCGGAATCACGCCGCGATTCTACGTGCGAGATACTCCCCTGCGTGGCGGAGATCTACTTCGGCACGGCGAGCTTCGCCTACGAAGGCTGGAAGGGCATCGTCTACCACGAGCGGTACCGGCAGGCGACCTTCAAGGTCGACTGTCTGCGTGAGTACACGCGCTACGAGCCTCTCCGGACCGTCGAGTTCGACTTCACGTTCTACCGACCCCCGACCGAGCGTCAGCTTTCCCGCTACGCCGCGGCCCTGCCGCCGGGGTTTCCCGTTCTCTCGAAGGTCTGGGAAGAGCTGACGATGCCGCGCTTCCCGGACCTTCCGCGGCACGCCGGGCGTGCGGGGCAGGAGAACCCTCGCTGGCTCGATCCGCGCGTCTTCCGCGACGAGGTGCTGCCCCCGTACCGCGAAGCGTTTGCGGACCACACGGGCCCCTTCATTCTGGAGTTCCCGACCGAGTGGCAGCCGTCGCCCGAAAGCCGCCGCGCCTTCCTGGAGAAGCTCGACCGGTTTCTCGCCGACTCGCCGGCGGGCCTTCGCTGGGCGGTCGAGATCCGCACGCCGCAGTACTTCGAGCCCGACTATTTCGACATCCTGCGGCGGCGGGGCGCCGCGCACGTCTTCAACTGGTGGACGCGCACGCCGGCCCTGCTGGAGCAGTGGGAGGCGGCACGGCCGCTGCCGGCGGACTTCGCCGTCGCGCGCATCCTCGTGCCGCCGGGCGTTCCCTACGAGCAGGCGGTCGAGCGCTTCCGGCCCTACGACCGGATGCAGGCGCCGCGCGAGGACATGCGGCGCGACCTGGTGCGCCTGGTCCGCCAGATCACCGCGACCGGCGCGGACGCCTTCGTCCTCGTCAACAACCGCGCCGAAGGCTGCGCCCCGCTGACGATCCGGGCCCTGCGCGAAGATGCTGGGGATCCCGGTTCGAGACGACGGGCCGCCGAGGTCCCTCTTCGACTGAGCCTCCGAGGCTCCGTCAGGTTCGAGCGCGGTTGAAGATCCAGACGAGGTAGCCGATGACGCCGACTCCGCCGACGATGACGGCCAGCCCGGCGACGGGCGAGAACTGGTGGAGCATGCGGTAGGTCAGGAAGAAGATCACCGCGAAGATCGGGATCGACACGAGCGCCGCGATCGCGAGAAAGCTGGCGCCCTTGCGGCGGGGCTCCGACGGGACGACCTTCATGAGCTGGAGCTTCTTCGTCACGTCCGCCGGCAACGCCGGGCGCTCGACCCACTTGAGCGTTTCGGGCTCGGCGTGCCCCTGCTTGAGGTCGGCGGGGAAGGCTTCGCCGCAGTAGACGCAGTGATCGAGCCGCCAGGCGGCCAGGGGCCGGTGGCAGCGCGGGCAGCGGGGGCCGGCGGCGGTGCTCACGGTCTTTTTTCTCGAACCCGGATGCGAAACGATTATACGGTTGGCTCCCCCGGATCCGCCGCATGAAGGAGGTTTCTTGAAGAGCAGCGGGAAGCGCGTGGACTGGAGAGGCTGCGGCACGGCCCTCGTCACGCCGTTCGACGACAAGGGCCGCATCGCGTTCGGGCCGCTCGAGGAGCTCGTCGACTGGCAGATCGGCCAGGGCGTCGATTTCCTCGTTCCCTGCGGGACGACCGGCGAGTCGCCCACGCTCTCGCGCGACGAGCGCAAGGCCGTCACGGCCGCCGTCGTGCGCGCCGCCAACGGCCGGGTCCCGGTCATCGCCGGCGCGGGCGGCAACCACACCGCGCGCGCGGTCTTCTGGGCCCGCGACGCCGCCGCCGCCAAGGCGGACGGGATCGTCTCGGTGACGCCGATGTACAACCAGCCGAGCGCGGACGGTCTGCTCCGCCACTTCTCGGCGATCGCCGACGCGACGGACCTTCCGATGATCGTCTACAACACGCCCGCCCGCAGTGGCCTCGACCTCGACATCGAGACGATCCAGCGGCTGGCCGAGATCCCCAACGTCGCGGGCCTTCAGGAAGCCTCCTCCGACTTCTCCAAGCTCGCCAAGCTCATGGCGACGCTGCCGCCGGACTTCGCCGTCTTCTCCGGAAACGACGCCACCGCGCTCGCGTTGATCGCGCTGGGCGCGCGCGGCGTCGTGTCGACCGTCGCCAACGAGATACCGAAGGAGATGGCCGAGCTCGTCCGGGCTGCTCTCGAGAACAACCGGGAGCGGGCGCTGGAGCTCCAGCGCAAGTACGAGCCGCTGATGGAGATGAACTACTGGGAGTCGAGCCCCGGTCCCGTGAAGTGCGCGCTCTCGCTGATGAAGCGGTGCGGCGAGACGCTTCGTCTGCCGCTCGTGCCGGTGCGGGACGACACGCGGCGGAAGATCGAGCGCATGCTCGGCAGCTACCGGCTGCTGACGAAGAAGGCGGCCGGGCGCTGACTCCGCCGTGACATCCTCCGAGCCCGGCCTCGCGCAGCGGATCGACGAGCTCTTCGGCGATCCCGAGACGCGCCTGGACGAGGCGCGGCGCGCGGTCGCGGAGCTGCTCCGGGAGCTCGACGCCGGCCGGGTGCGGGCGGCGGAGAACGAAGGCGGCCGCTGGGTCGCCCGGCCGTGGGTCAAGCGCGGGATCCTGCTCGGGTTCCGCGTCGGGTCCGTCACGGAGCTTCCGCTGGCCGGACCGCTGCGGTTCCTCGACAAGGACACCTTCCCGCTGAAGATCCTGACGGTCTCGAGCGGCGTGCGCGTCGTGCCCGGCGGAACGGCCGTGCGGCGCGGCGTCCACCTGGGCGCCGGGGTCACGATCATGCCGCCCGCCTACGTGAACGTCGGCGCATACGTCGACGAGGGGACCATGATCGACTCGCACGCGCTCGTCGGCTCGTGCGCCCAGGTGGGCAAGCGCGTCCACATCTCCGCCGGCGCGCAAATTGGCGGCGTCATCGAGCCCGTCGGCGAGGTGCCCGTCGTCCTGGAGGACGACGTCCTGGTCGGCGGCAACTGCGGGGTCTACGAAGGAGCGATCGTCCGCGAGCGCGCGGTCATCGGAGCCGGCGTGATCCTGACCGCGGCGACACCCGTCTACGACGTCGTGCGCGGCGAGATCTACCGCAAGACGGACGCCGGCCCGCTCGAGATCCCGGCGGGCGCCGTCGTCGTGCCGGGCGCTCGGGCGATCCGCGAGGGCCGCGGGGCCGAGTGGGGCCTGTCGCTGCAGACGCCCGTGATCGTGAAATACCGCGACGCCCGGACGGACGCGTCGGCGGCGCTCGAATCCGCGCTGCGCTGACGCGTCCTACGGGTTCCGGGGCGCGGCCGGGATCGGCTTTGCCCCCGGCCGGGAGGTTCTCCCGCAGGTGCCGCGCGAGGAGCGAGTGCAGGTGGTACGACGTTCCCGCGCCCTCGTCGATCGCGTGCGTGCGGTTCGGGTAGACCATGAAATCGAAGGGCTTGCCGAGGACGATGAGGCGATTCATCAACCGCTCGGAGCCCTGGTAGTGGACGTTGTCGTCGCCGGAGCCGTGGACGAGAAGCAGCCTGCCCTTCAGGCCTTCGGCGAAATTGATGGGTGAGCCCTTGCGGTAGCCCTCGGCGTTGTCCTGCGGCAGGCCCATGTACCGTTCCTGGTAGATCGTGTCGTAGAGCGTCTGGTCCGGGACCGGCGCGACCGACATGCCGACCTTGTAGAGGTCGGGAGAGCGGAAGAGGAGGTTCAGCGTCATCGAGCCGCCGCCGCTCCAGCCCCACGACGCGACGCGGTCGGGATCCAGGTACGGCCGGGACGCGAGGAGGGCCCTGACCGCCGCGGTCTGGTCCTGCGTGGCCAGGACGCCGATCTCCCCGTAGATCATCTTGCGCCACTCGCGGCCCTTGAGCGACGGCGTTCCGCGGTTGTCGACGCACGCGACGACGTACCCGGCGTCGGCGAGGGCGCGGTGGAAGAGCATCCGGTAAGTCGGGCCGCCTCGCCACGCGTCGGTGACCTCGACGCCTGCGGGCTCGCCGTAGACGTACATGAGGAGCGGGTACTTCTTGCCCGGGTCGAAGTTCTTCGGCTTGATCATCCAGCCGTCGAGCGTCACGCCTCCGCCGATGTCGACCTGGAAGAACTCGGTCGCGGGCGTCAGGACCGGCGCGACCGCAGCGGCGAGCGCCTTGTTGTCCTCGAGCACGCGCACGGTCCGGTGGGACGGAAGCTGGACGAGGTCGGTCACCGTGGGCCGGTCGATCGTCGAGAACGTGTGGACGGCGTACTTGCCATCCGGCGAGATCTTGTAGTCGTGGGTTCCCGCCTGGCCGGCGGGGGTCACGCGTTCCGGCGTTCCGCGCCCGTCGAGGCGCGCGCGATAGAGGTACCGCCGCGTCGCGTCCGTGGGCGAGGCGATGAAGTAGAGGAACTCGTTCCGGTCGTCGACGCCCTCGACCGAGACGATGTCGAAGTCGCCGGGCGTGATGAGGCGCCAGTCCGTGGCGTCGCGGGGCGCGGCGTAGGCGTGGCGCCAGCCGTGCTTCTCGCTGATCCAGAGAAGCTCCTTGCCCGGGAGCCACTGCCAGGTCTCCACGACGTCGAGCCACGCGCGGTCCTCGTCGTGGAGCATCCGGCGGGCCTTGCCGGTCGAGGGATTCGCGAGCCAGACGTCGTTGGTGTTCTGGAGGCGGTTCAGCTGCTGGATCACGACCTCGCCCGAGAAGTCGACGTACTCCATGCGTGCCACGTACATGTTCCGCGGGTCGCCCGGAAGCTCGACCCAGCGCGGCGCGCCGCCGCGCGGCGGCGACGATTCCGATCTTCACCGCCGAGTTCGTGGTGCCGACCTTGGGATAGGGGATGCGCGTGACGACCGGGTAGAGCGTGTCGGTGTCGTCGATGAGCTGGAAGTCGCCGATGCCGCTGGCGTCGAAGTGCCAGAAGGCGATGTCTTGCCCGTTCGGGCTCCAGCGGAAGCCGTCGCGGATGTCGAACTCCTCCTCGTAGACCCAGTCGGCCGTGCCGTTGATGGTCGTCGCGTTGCCGTCGGAGGTCAGCCTCGTGATCCGGCCGGAGGCGAGGTCTTCGACCCAGAGGTCGTTGGCCTGGACGTAGGCGACCCGGGTGCCGTCCGGCGAGAACTTGGCGAACATCAGCGTCGACGCGGGCTTGTCCGCGCCGACCTGGCGCAGCTGGGCGGTCGCGAGGTCGAGGACCCAGTAGTCGCCGCGCGTGTTCTGCCGCCAGACCTTCTTCGTGTTGGTGAAGAGGAGGAGCTTCTTCCCGCCGGCCGACCAGGAATACCCGTCGATCGCGAGCGGCTGGCCGCCGGGAGTCGGGACGAGGCTCGAAGCGGAGACGAGGACGCGGCGCGTGCCGGTGGCCGAGTCGTAGCGGACGACGTCCTTGCCGCCGAGCGCGGCGGGCGACGGTTCGACCGTGGTGTAGGCCTTGCCGCCGTCGAGCCATTGGAAAGGCCCGAACTTTTTCTCCTCGTAGTCCTTCTTGTTGAAGATCCGGTCGAGTTGCTCGGGAAGGGGATCGGCGGGTCGGGCGGCCTGCGCGTAAAGCGCGATTGGCGCAAGGAGCCAGAGGGCAAGAACCAGCCGAAGACGTTTCATCAGTCCCCCGGTCGTAGGGGCGGCCCTCGCGGCCGCCCGATTGTGGGGAGGGCGGGGACGAGCCCCGCCCCTACATTTCGGCGAGTCTGCGGAAGTAGTCCGCGAACGCCGCGATTCCGCCTTCGGCCTGCGGCCAGTCGAAGTTCTCGTTGGGCGCGTGGTAGCCGTGCTCGGGAAGCGACAGCCCCAGGAAGAAGACGGGCGCCTTGAGGACCTTCTCCATCGAGAGCACGGCGCCGATCGAGCCGCCCTCGCGAACGAAGACGGGTTCCTTGCCGAACGCGAACTTCATCGCGCCGCGGATGGCGTCGGCGTAGGGCCCCGTGGTCTTGCCCTCGTAGGGCGGCAGCGCGTGCTCGGCCGAGACCTTCACGTCCGGGTTCTTTTTCTTCACGAAGTCCTTGACGAGCTTGACGATCCTGGCCGAGCTCATCTTCGGGACGAGGCGGCACGACACGATCGCGGTCGCCTTGGGCGGGATGATCGTCTTCACGCCCGGGCCCTGGTAGCCGCCGGCGATGCCGTGGACCTCGAAGGTCGGCATCGTCCAGATCCGCTTCATGACCTCGAGCGCGTCGTTGACGCGGAGCGAGCGGAAGAGGTGGTCCCGCTTGAAGTCCTTGACCGTGAAGCCGCACTTCTTCAGGTCCTCGAGCTCCTTCTTCGTCGGAGGCACGACGTCCTTGTAGAAGCCGGGGATCTTGATCCTGCCGGTCTTGCCGTCGACGCACGCGGCGATCAGCTCGCAGAGCTCGGTCACGGGGTTGCGCGCGGCGCCGCCCGCCGTACCCGAGTGCTGGTCGGTCTCGCCCGTCTGGAGCTCGAAGCGGAAGCCCTGGAGGCCGCGCAGTCCGGCCGGGCAGGCCGGCCGAGCGCGGGAGACCCACACGGTGTCCGAGACGACCACGGAATCCGTCGCGAACTCCCTGGCGTTGGCGCGGATCGTCGTTTCGAAGTGGGGGCTGCCGATCTCCTCCTCGAGCTCCCAGAGGAAGTGGATGTTCAGGGGGATGCCCCGCTCGAACGCGTAGCGGGCGCCGAAGAGGGCCGTCATCGCCGGGCCCTTGTCGTCGGTCGTGCCGCGGCCGCGATACTTGTCGCCTTCCCGGATGAACGCGAAGGGGGCGGTGTTCCAGTCGGGACCGTCGGCGGGCTGAACGTCGAGATGGTTGTAGACGGTGACCGTGGGATAGCTCGCGCCGCGCTCGAACCGGCCGTAGACGATGGGGTGTCCCTTCGTCTCGTGAAGAGTGGCCTTCGCGCCGAACGACCGCAGGAGAGAGACGGCGTACTCGGCGGCCCGGTGGACCTCGCCCTTGCGCTCGGGTTCGACCGAAACCGACGGGATCTCGACCATCCTCTTGAGGACGTCCTCGAACTCCGGGCGTTTTCCGCGGGCGTGAGACTGAAGCTCTTCTCGGCTGAATCCGGGCATCCTCGGCTCCTCGTTACTTCTTTTTTTTGGGGCGGGGTTTCCTGGGGGCGGGCTTCTTCGCCTTCTTCGCGGGCGCCGGCCTGGCCTTCGGCGCCGGCCTGGCCTTGACGGGCGGCGCGGCCGGCTTGGTCTTGCCCGCCGCGGCCGCCTTGGCTGCGGCGCCCGCGGCCCGGGCCGCCTTCTTGGCCGCCGCCGCCGCTTCCTTCTTCTGGCGCGCCCTCTCCGCGGCGTCCTTCTCCATCTGGGCGAGCCTGCCGGAGAGCTCGTTTTCCGTCACCAGCACGGCCTTGGGGAGGCGCTTGGCCACGGCCTCCTTCCGGTCGGTCGGAACCCGGAGCAGAAAGAGAGTCGCGTCTTTCGTCTCCTTGGCCTTGGACATGTAGTCCGCGGTCTCGAGCGAATGGGACGGTGCCTGGGAGAAGTCGATCGCGATCGCGTAGGGTTTCTCGCGCTTGGCGAGCTCGAAGAATCCGGGCCAGCGGGGCTCGGCGACGACCACGTGGGCGCCGCTCTTCTGGAGCTTGGCGAGCCGCCCGGCGCGCTCGTCCGTCTCGAAATGCAGGTACAAAACGCTCATAGCAACGGCGCACTATAGCCCAAAGCCGTCGCGCACCCCGGTCGTAGGGGCGGGGCTCGTTCCCGCCCCCTTCGATCTCGGCAGGAAAAGCGTGCGTTTCGAGTGCGACGACAGCGGGCGGCCGCAAGGGCCGCCCCTACGTCCGGCGGGCCCTCAGCGTCGAGACTCTCGATCCTCACCCATCAACGCGGTAGTGGCAGCCGCGGGAGACGCGGTTGTCGGAGGCCGCGCGGTGGATCGCCATGGCGGTCTGGACGCCGTTGCGCAGTCCCAGGAGCGCGTCCGACATGGTGCCGCGGCGGTAGAAGTTCTCGATCTCGTCCCGAAGCTCGCCCAGGATCCGTCCCGCGCGGTCGAGCCGGCGCTCCGAGCGCAGGAGTCCGACGTAGTTCCACATGGTGTGCCGGATGACCATCCAGTCCTGCGCGATGAGCGCCGGGTCGACGGGCTCGTTCTCCGGCTGCCACGGCCGCACCTCGGGGAAGGGGCGCTGGCGCAGGCGCTCGGACTCGCGGGCGGCGGCGCGGCCGGCCCGCCACCCCCAGAGGAGCCCCTCGAGAAGCGAGGTCGAGGCGAGGCGGTTGGCGCCGTGGACGCCCGTGCAGGAGACCTCGCCGACCGCGCGGAAGTGCCCCAGAGTCGTGCGCCCGTTGGCGTCCGCGGCGACGCCGCCGCAGGCGTAGTGCGCGGCCGGGACGACGGGGACCGGGCCCGCGGTCAGGTCGAAGCCGAGCTCGCGGCAGCGCGCGACGAGGGTCGGAAAGCGCTCCTGCACCCAGGCCGCGCTCTTGTGCGAGATGTCGAGGAGGGCGTACGGCTCGTCCTTTTCCAGCATCCGCTGGTGGATCGCGCGGGCGACGACGTCGCGCGGCGCGAGCTCGCCGGCGGGATGCACGTCCTTGAGGAACTCTTTCCCGTTCGCATCGGTGATCCGGGCCCCTTCGCCGCGGAGCGCCTCGGTCAGGAGCAGCCTGCCCTTCGAATGCAGGAGCGCGGTCGGGTGGAATTGGACGTACTCGAGGTTCAGAAGCCGCGCGCCGGCTCGCCTTGCCATGGCGAAGCCGTCGCCGCGGGCTCCGGGGGGATTGGTGGTGTGGAGGTAGACCTGTCCGAGTCCGCCGGTCGCGAGGATGGTCTCGCGCGCCAGATGCGGCGTCACGGCGCCGGTCGCGCGTTCGAGCAGGTGCGCGCCGATGACGACCGGCGGGTGGTACCGGTCCGCCGGGTCGACCGAGTCGTGGGAGAGCGTGAGGAGATCGACGGCGGTCGTCTCGAGAAGCCACCGGATGCGGGTTTCGCGGCGACAGGCCTCGAGGAGCGCGCGCTCGATCGGAGCGCCGGTCTCGTCCTTCACGTGGAGAACGCGCGGCACCGAGTGCGCGCCTTCGAGCGTCCAGTGGAAACCCGCGCCCTCGCGGTCGAAGGGGACCCGCAGCTCCTCGACGAGAAGTTTCTGGACGAGGTCCGGCCCTTCCCGGGCGATCAGGGCGACGGCCTCGGGCGAACAGATCCCGTCGCCCGCGCGCTCGATGTCGGCGGCGAGCTTCTCCGGCGTGTCGCCGTCGGGTCGCGCGACGATTCCGCCCTGGGCGTAGAGCGTGTTGGATTCGCGGGCCTCCGCGGCCCGCGTGACGATCGTGACCGCGGCGCCGTCGCGCGCGGCGGCGAGCGCGGCCGTGCAGCCGGCGACACCCGTGCCGAGGACGAGGACGTCGGTCTTCACGGAGGTCATGCGGGCTCGAGCTCGAGCGAGACGTCGGCCGCGGCGACCGAGTGCGTCAGCGCGCCGACCGAGACCGCGTCGACGCCGGCGAGCGCATAGGCGCGCACGGTCGTCAGATGCATGTTGCCGGAAGCCTCGACGAAGACCGGCCGGCCGGCCGAACGCGCGAGGGCGCACCAGCGGGCGACGGTCTCCGGCGTCTGGTTGTCGATGAGGATGCGATCCGCGCCCGCGGTCAGCGCCTCTGCGAGGTCCGCGTCCGACTCGACCTCGACTTCGACGGGAGTGGCCGCGGGAGCCAGCGCCCTGGCGGCCGCGACGGCCCGCGCCACTCCTCCGGCCAGGCGGCGGTGGTTGTCCTTGACGAGAACCATCTCCGCCAGATCGTATCGGTGATTGCGGCCGCCCCCGTCCCGGACCGCCTGCCGGTCGAACGGACGCAGGCCCGGCGCGGTCTTGCGTGTGTCGAGGATCTGGCAGGGGGTTCCGGCGACGGCGTCCACGAAACGTCGCGTCGCGGTCGCGATTCCGCACATTCGCTGCAGGAGGTTGAGCGCCACCCGTTCGGCGGTCAGGATCGCGCGGGCGCGCCCGGAGAGGCGGGCGAGCCGGCCCGGCGCGGACACGGCGGCGCCGGCCGCGGCCTCCTCGGACCACGCGAGCTCGGGGTCCAGGAGCTCGAACACCCGCCGCGCGACCGGGAGCCCCGAGACGACGCATGTCGGACTTCGCCACGAGCTCGCCGCGCGCGCGCGTCCCGGCCGGGACCGTCGCCTCGGTCGTGACGTCCTGCCGCCCGACGTCCTCCGAGAGAAAGCGCCGCAGGCAGTCATCGAGCGCCTCGCCGGACAGGGGCTCCATGGGCGCGGAGGATATCGGAGTCGGGGCGCGGCGCGAGGAGTCTCCGCGAAGTAACCGAGCGGAGGAGCCTCGCGCCGCGGGAGCGGAGGCGCAGCGGAGGGCCAGGCGCGCGGTCGAGCCCGCATCCGGGCGAGCCGCGAGCCGGTGCGCCCGGCGGGCGCAGGCCCTCCGCAAGCCGTAGCGACGGTTATGAGAGTTCGAGCATGCGCAGGAGCGGCTTCTCGGCGGCCTTGCGGAGCTCCTCGGGCAGGAGGATCTCGGGCCGCTCGTCGCGCAGGCACAGGTAGAGCTTCTCGAGCGTGTTGAGCTTCATGAAGGGGCACTCGTTGCAGCGGCAGCCGTTGTCGGGCGGGACCGGAATGTACTCGCGCTCGGGCGCGAGCTTCTTCATCTGGTGGATGATCCCCTCTTCCGTCGCGATGAGGAACGTCCGGAAGGGCGCCGTCGTCACGTAGGTCAGGATCGAGCGCGTCGATCCCACGTGGTCCGCGTACTTGAGGATCGCCTCCGGGCATTCGGGGTGCGCCGCGAGCTTCGCGTCGGGGTGCTTCGCCTTGAGCCGGATGATCTCGCGCTCGGAGAACTGTTCGTGGACGATGCAGGTGCCCGGCCAGAGCGTCATCGGGCGCTGGAGCTTCTTCGCGAGGTAGGCGCCCAGGTGCTTGTCCGGGGCGAAGAGGATCTCCTGGTCCGGCGGGATCGACCGCACGATCTTCTCCGCGTTCGAGGAAGTGACGATGATGTCCGACAGCGCCTTCACCGCCGCCGAGCAGTTGATGTAGGTCAGCGAAACGGCGCCCGGGTGGTCCTCGCGCCATCTCCGAAAGGCGTCGGGGGGGCAGGAGTCCTCGAGCGAGCAGCCCGCCTCGTAGTCCGGAAGGACGACCTTGCGGGTGGGGTTCAGGATCTTGGCCGTCTCCGCCATGAAGCGCACGCCGGCGAAGGCGATGATCTTCGCGTCGCTCTGCTGGGCCCGGCGGGAGAGGTCCAGGGAGTCGCCGACGAAGTCGGCCAGGTCCTGGATCGCCTCTTCTTGGTAGTAGTGGGCGAGAACGACTGCATTTTTTTGTCGCTTGAGATCGCGGATCCCGGACTCGAGGTCCAGGCGCGGGTCGATCGTCGAAAGGTCCGGCGGCGCAGGGCGCGGCGGAAACCTCGGATACGACGGCACTCCCGGCACCGAGCTCATGGGAGGCGAAGCATAACAAGGGCGGACGTAAACGATTTGGCCCTTCCACACGTAACTATCGTCGGTGGCACAAGTTCTGCTTCCGAAAAACGTCATGAGCACGGAACAGCTGCATCCGAACCCGGGACTGGACGTCAAAGCCGTCCTGTTTCTGGTCGTGACGCTGGGCCTGGCCGCCCTCGAGCTCTGGGGCTTCGTCAAGCTGTTCTAGCCCCGCCCCCCGTGCTTCCCGGCACGGGGCGTCCGGAAACCCCTTTGGTATATTCGCCGACGGAGGCGAAATGGCGACCGAGGTCCGAACCGAGAGATACCACGGCCTCGATCCAAAGGCCCTCATCGCCGCCTACCGCAACATCTATCTTTCCCGCAGGTTCGACGACAAGGAGATCCAGCTCAAGCGCCAGAACAAGATCTACTTTCAGATCAACAGCGCCGGGCACGAAGCGATCGGGACGGCCGCCGGGATGGTCATGAAGCCCGGGTACGACTGGTTCGACTGCTACTACCGGGATCGGGCGCTCATCCTTCAGCTCGGGGTCACTCCCTACGAGATGTTCCTCCAGTCCGTCGGCGCCAGGGACGACCCGGCCTCGGCCGGGCGCCAGATGCCGGCCCACTGGGGATCCAAGCGGCTGAACATCATCTCCAAGTCCTCGTGCACGGGGACGCAGTTCCTGCACGCCGTCGGCGCGGCCGAGGGCGGATGGCGGATGAGCCGGATTCCGGAGCTCGCTGGGGAGGGGGCCTCCTCTTTTTCGAGGGATGAGGTCGCATACGTCTCGGGGGGCGAAGGGCAGACTTCCGAAGGGGAGTTCTGGGAAGCCCTCTCCTCGGCGAGCAATCTGAAGCTGCCGGTCGTCTTCCTCATCGAGGACAACGGCTACGCGATCTCGGTGCCCGTCGAGGTCAACACGCCGGGCGGGTCGATTTCCAAGCTCGTGCGGAGCTTTCCGAACCTGTTCGTCGCCGAAGTCGACGGGACGGACTTCCTCGAGTCGTACGACGCCATGCGCTACGCGGCGGAATACTGTCGCCAGCGGATGGGTCCGGCGTTCGTGCACGCTCACGTGATCCGTCCTTACAGCCACTCGCTCTCCGACGACGAGGCGAACTACCGCCCGAAGGCCGAGCGCGAGAAGGAAGTCGAGCGAGACCCCGTCGCCCGGCTCTCGAGGTTCCTCGTCGCGGAGGGCCTCCTGTCCGAGGCGGAGCTCGAGCGGCTCCACGCCGAGGTCGACGCCGAGATCAACGACGCCGCCGACCGCGCGCTCGCCGCCCCGATCCCGGAGCCCGAATCCGCCTACGACTTCGTCTACTCCCCGGACGTCGATCCGACCGGGCCGGCCTTCTCGACCGCGCCGGTCTACGCGGAGGGCGCCCAGCCGACGACGATGGTCGACCTCATCAACGCCTGCCTCAAGGACGAGATGAAGGCGAATCCGCGCATGGTCGTGTTCGGCGAAGACGTGGCCGACGCCTCCCGCGACGCGGTCCTCGACGAGTGCAAGGGCAAGGGCGGCGTCTTCAAGGTCACCGCCGGACTGCAGCGGCTCTATGGCTCGGACCGCGTCTTCAACTCGCCGCTCGCCGAGGCCAACATCCTCGGCCGCGCCATCGGCATGGCGATCCGCGGGCTCAAGCCGGTCGTCGAGATCCAGTTCTACGACTACATCTGGCCGGCGTACATGCAGATCCGCAACGAGCTCTCGAACATGCGGTGGCGCTCGGGCAACGCGTTCACGTGCCCGGTCGTCGTGCGCGTGGCCGCGGGCGGTTACATCGGGGGCGGCGCCGTCTACCACTCGCAGTCGGGCGCGGTGCTCATGACGCACAATCCTGGCCTTCGAGTCGTCATGCCCTCGAACGCCCTGGACGCCAACGGCCTCCTGCGGACGGCGATCCGTTGCGACGACCCGGTCATCTTCATGGAGCACAAGCACCTCTACCGGCAGACGCACAACAAGGGCGTGTACCCCGGTCCGAACTTCATGATCCCGTTCGGCAAGGCCTCGGTCGTCCAGGAGGGCTCGGACATCACGATCGTCACCTACGGCGCGACCGTGTACCGGTCCTGGCAGGCGGCGAAGGCGTTCACCGAGGAGACCGGAAAGACCGTCGAAATCCTCGACCTGCGGACTCTCTCGCCCTATGATTGGGAGGCCATCGCCGCCTCCGTAAAGAAGACGTCCCGCGCGATCGTGGTCTACGAAGATCCGATGTCCTGGGGCTACGGGGCGGAGATCGCGGCCCGAATCTCTTCGGAACTTTTTTCGTATCTGGATGCGCCGGTCGAGCGCGTGGCTGCGACCGACACGTTCGTGGCCTACCAGCCCCGGGTCGAGGACTACATCCTTCCGCAGGCGTCGCACGTCCGGAAGGCCCTCGACAAGATCGCGACGTACTGAAGACAATCTGACCTCGGTGGAGGACTCGGTCGCCCGGGAAGGCGACACTCCTCCGGTGGCGCGCGCCGCTAAGTCGCGCATGGTGAGTGTTTGCGGTTTGGGTATGGGTCGTGCTCTATCGACTCGTGTATCGAAGGCGAAAGGACAGAAATGATCAGACGAGAGGAAGCGGTCCTCGACTTGAACGCCCATCACCGGGCCCTGCGCCGCTGCCACGGCTGCGGCACGTACGCGCGGCCGGGCGGGGAAGTGCAGGGACGGCTGCTGTGCGAGAAGTGTCACGAGAAGGCCCGGCGGGAGCCGAACGAGGCGGAATTGGACGGAGCGATCGAGGTCTAGGCCCCGCAAACGGATAGAATCGCGCCTCGGTGAAGGCTGACCACCGAGCGACGCTTCTCCGGCGCCACGTTTTCTCGCCCGGTCTCTTTTCCGTCACCTTCCGCTGTCCGCCGCTCGCCGGAGTCATCTCTCCCGGACAGTTCGTCATGCTGGAGGTCCCCGATCGACTCCGCCCGTATCTGCGGCGCGCGTACTCGATCGCGGATGCGGATGCGCTGCCGGGGACCGTGGAGCTCCTGATCAAGACCATCGGCGCCGGCACGGCCGCGCTCGAGGAGCTGGCCGAGGGTTCCGCTGTGCGCCTGCTCGGGCCGCTCGGCAACGCCTTTGGCGTGTCGGACCTTCCGCGCGGCGCCCGGGCGGCCATCGTCGCCGGCGGCATCGGGGCAGCGCCCTTCCCGCTCCTGCTGAAAGCCCTGCGCGCGGCCGGGATCCCGAGCGACCTCTTCCTCGGCGGTCGAAACGAGCGCGAGCTCTCGATCCGGTCGCGCTTCGACGGAATCGTGCGCGGGGAAACGGTGCTCGCCTCCGACGACGGCTCGCTCGGCGAGAAGGGCTTCGTCACCGAGGCCCTCGCGCGGAAGCTCGCCGCGGGCGCGCGCTACGCCCGAGTCTTCGCCTGCGGACCGATGCCCATGTTCGCCGCGCTCGCGAAGGTCGTCGGGCAGGCCGGCATCCCGGCCGAGTTCTCGACCGAGGCGGAGATGGGCTGCGGGTTCGGCGCGTGCCTGGGCTGCGTGATCCCGGGAACCGAGAAGCCGTTCATCGTCACGTGCAGCGAGGGGCCCATCCTGGCGCCGGAGAAGATCCAGTGGTGACCCGCGAAGCGAAGCCGTCGCGGGTCATCCCGAGGAGCGAAGCCCTGCCGCGTCATCCCGAGGAGCGGCGCGACGAGGGATCCCGTCCTCGGTTCGCTTTGGCGTGCGTCGAGCCCGGGATCCCTCGCTGCGCTCGGGATGACGCGATTGGAAGTCGTGCGTCGAGTCCGGGGTCCCTCGCTGCGCTCGGGATGACGCCATGAGCCTCGCCGTCCGCCTCGGCCCGCTGACGCTCGCCAACCCGATCACCACGGCGTCGGGCACGTTCGGCTACGGCCTCGACTTCGCCGACTTCGTGGACCTCTCGAAGATCGGCGGACTGTGCACCAAGGGGTTGTCGTTGAAGCCCCACGCCGGCAACGCCCCGCCGAGGATCTGCGAAACGCCGGCCGGAATGCTGAATGCGATCGGGCTGCAGAACGTCGGCGTCGAGGCGTTCCTGAAGGAGAAGCTGCCGAAACTGCGGTCCCTCGGTGCGACCGTCATCGCCAACGTCTGGGGGGACGTCGAGGAGGACTACGTCACCGTCGTGCGCGCCCTCGAGGGTGCCGAGGGGATCGCGGCGGTGGAGCTGAACATCTCCTGCCCCAACGTCCAGCGCGGCGGGATGCTCTTCGGCAACTCTCCGGAGCTGACGCGGTCCCTCGTCGGCAGGGTCCGAGCCGCCACGCAGCGGCCGCTCATCGTCAAGCTCTCGCCCAACGCTCCCGACCTCGTCGAGTCGGCTCGGGCGGCACGCGACGGCGGCGCCGACATTCTGTCGCTCGTGAACACGTTCGTCGGGATGGTCATCGATCCGGAGACGGCGAAGCCGCGGACGTCCTTCGGGACCGGCGGCCTCTCCGGCCCCGCGATCCGGCCGCTCGCCGTCCGCATGGTCTACCAGGTCCACAAGGCGCTGCCGGAGGTCCCCGTCATGGGGATCGGAGGCATCTCCGACCTCTCGGACGTGCTCGAGTTCCTCGCCGCGGGCGCGACGGCCGTGCAGGTCGGCACGGCCAACTTCAAGGACCCCGGCGTCTCGGGGCGCCTGGTCGACGAGCTCGCCGCGTACTGCGAGCGAAGAAAGATAAGCGTGCCGCAGCTCGTCGGCCGCGCGCACCGCATCCCGGCCAAAGTCGGGGGAGAAGCCGGGGCCGAGGGATGAGCGTCTCGGACCGGATCTGCATCGCGCTCGACTTCCCGACGCGCACCGAAGTCCTCGCCGCCGCCAGGCGCTTCGGCGGGCGGGTCGGGTGGCTCAAGGTCGGGCTCGAAGCGTTCGTGGCCGAAGGGCCGTCGCTCGTCGCGGACGTGGCGGCCGCCTCGGCAGGGGCGAAGGTGTTCCTCGACCTGAAGTTCCACGACATCCCGGCGACTGTCGCCGGGGCCGTGGCCTCGGCCGGGCGCTCCGGGGCCGCGATGATCAACGTCCACGCGTCGGGCGGACGGGCGATGCTGGAGGCGGCACGCGAGGCCGCGCGTCGGGCGGGCGTCGCGAAGCTCGTCGCCGTGACGCTGCTGACGTCGATCGACGCGAAGGCCCTGGCGGACCTCCCGATGGCGGGGCAGCCCGAGGGCATCGCGCGGCGGCTTTCCATCCTGGCGAGGGACTGCGGCCTCGATGGAGTCGTATGCTCCTCGACGGACCTGGCCGGGATCCGCTCGGCCTGCGGCCCGGGCTTCTTCACCGTGGTTCCCGGGATCCGCCCGGCCGGCGCGGACGTCGCGGACCAGAAGCGCATCGCCACGCCGGCGGCGGCGATCGCCGCCGGGGCAGACGTTCTCGTGATCGGCCGCCCGGTCACCGCGGCCCCGGACCCGGAGGCGGCGCTGGCGGCGATCCTCGCGGAAATCTCGGCCGCGGCATAATGCGGCGGCGATGAGCGACTGGAAGCAACCGCACCCGACCTGGATCGTCGGCCACCGCGGCGCCCCCCGGCGCGCCCGTGAGAACACGATTGCCAGCTTCGATTTCGCCGAGAGCTTCGGCGCGGACGCGATCGAGCTCGACGTCCGCCTCACGCGGGACGGCGAGGCCGTGGTCTTTCACGACGAGGACGTCGTCCTCGGCACGCAGCGCCTGCCCGTGCGCACGTTCACCTGGCGCGAGCTCGAGAAGCTCGTCATTCCCTCCGAGCTGGGCGAGTACCGCATCCCCAGGCTCGAGCAGGTCCTCCATCGGTATGGGACGGCGCTTCGCTACATCGTCGAAGTGAAAACCTCGCCCGGAATGCCGATGGGCACGATGGCCCGCCGCGTGGCGAAGCTGGCGTCGGTCTTCGGTGTGACGGACCGCTGCCTGGTCGGGTCCTTCGACGCCGAGTTCGTCAAGCGGATGCACGAATCCTTCCCCGGGATCGCCACGAGCTACATTTTCGACCACGGCGTCGCTCTGCCCGTTCCGGGCCAGCCCGCGCCGCTCTTCCCGCCCGTCGACGCGATCGCGCCGCGCAAGGACCTCATCACGCCGACGCTCCTCGCACAGGCCGCGACCGCCAACCTCTCCGTTCACCCCTGGACGATCGACGAGGCCGGCGACATTCGCCGGCTCCTCGTCGCGGGCGTCGCATCGATCACGACCAATGCTCCCGACGTCGCGCTCGAGATTCGCGACGGAACCGAGGAGCACGAGACCGGCCTGGCGTTCCCCGCGGAGACGTAGGGAGGTCCCATGCAGATTCTGGGGCTCGTGCTTCTCGGCACCCTCGCGGGCTTTTTCGCGGGCATGTTCGGAATCGGCGGTGGCCTCATCATCGTGCCCGCGCTCGCGATCCTGTACGGCATGAAGCAGCACGAGGCCGTCGGAACGTCTCTCGGCGCGCTGCTGCTGCCCGTGGGCGCGTTGTCGGCCTGGGTCTACTGGAAGAACGGGCAGTTGAACGTGAAGTACTCGGCGCTGCTCGCGGCCGGGCTCCTCGTCGGCGCGTTTCTCGGCGCCAAGCTCGTCGAGCCGGTGTCGGACCTGACGCTCCGGCGCCTGTTCGGCGCCTTCCTGCTCGTCGTCTCGGTGAAGATGCTGTGGGGCCGGTAGCCGCCCTGGCGCTCGCGGGCGCCGCCGCGGTCTGGACGCCTCAGGTCAGCGGATCGACCTCGGAGCTCCGGGGCCTCGCGGTCGGCGACGCCGCGCACGCGTGGGCGGGCGGCGCGGGCGGCACGGTGCTTCGCACGACGGACGGCGAGCACTGGGAGAAGGTCGCCGTCGACGGCGGCGAAGCCCTCGACTTCCGCGACCTCGAAGCGCTCTCGAGCGACGTCCTGGTGCTGATGGCGGCCGGACCGGGCCACCAGTCGCGCATCTACCGGTCGACCGACGCGGGCGCTTCGTGGAAGCCCTTCCACACGAACCCGGAGCCGACCGGCTTCTACGACGCGATCGCCTTCTGGGACGCGAAGAACGGGATCGTCGTGGGCGATCCGGTCGACGGCAGGTTCCGCGTCCGAACCACGATCGACGGAGGCCTCACGTGGTACGTCCCGAAAGAGGGGGTCATGCCGCCGGCGCTCGAAGGCGAGGGCGCCTTCGCCGCGAGCGGCACCTGCCTCTTCGCTCTGAAGGGCGGACGCGACGCCTGGTTCGTCACCGGCGGCGCCAGGGTCTCGCGAGTCTTCCACACGGCCGATCGAGGGAAAACCTGGACCGTGTCGGAGGCGCCCGTGCCCGCCGGCAATGCCTCCTCGGGCCTCTTCTCCGTCGCGTTCCTCGACGCGAAGCGCGGCGTCGTCACCGGCGGCGACTACAAGCAGCCGGCCTTCGCCGGCCTGAACGGGGCGCGCACGGAGGACGGCGGCAGGACCTGGACACCGGCGCCGCTGTCGAAGACCGGATTCTTCTCGGCCGTCGCCGTGGTCCCGGGCGCCGCGCCGCGCCTTCTCGCCGTCGGCCTCGCGGGGACGGCCGAAAGCCGCGACGCGGGGAAGACCTGGAAGGTGCTCGACGCGACGCCATACAACGCGGTGGCGTTCGGAGCGGACGGCGCGGGTTGGGCCATCGGCCCGAAGGGCGCGATCGCGAAGTTTCGCCGCGGGCCGTGAGCCCGTCAGAGCGTCGGAGAGCCCCTCAGTCTCGTTCCCGCATCCCGTCTCTCTCGACCGGGCCGGCGCCGCTCGCGGCGCCCTCCTCCGTCCCCGCCTTCTCCCAGGCCTCGCGGGTCAGGAGCTCGATCGGCGCGGCGCCCTGGGCGGCGAGGGCCTGGTTGAGGCCTTGCAGCTCCTTGCCCGCCCACGCGTCGAACTCCTTCACGACGTCGGCGAGCTCGCGCCCGAGCGAGTCGGTGCGCTCGACCTGGGTCGCGGAGGGCCGGCCCTCGTAGGTGATGACGTTCGAGTAGAGGTCGGTCAGGTATTCGCGCAGACGCTCCTCGCCGGTGATCATTCCGCCTTCCTTCGTCGCGACGATCTTCTGGCGGAGGGTGTCGGCGTCGGCCGAAGCCTTCCGCAGGCGCGCGGCGAGGGGATCTCCGGCCGGGAGCTTGCCGGCGCGTTCCTCGAGCGCAGCGCGCAGGCCGTTGATGCGGTCGACGGCGAAGGTCATGTCGCCGAGCATCCCGTAGAGCTTCATCGCGAGAGCGAACTGGGCCTTGCGGTCCTCGGGCGTGTGCTTGGAGCGGGGATCGGGGACGAGCTCGAGCTTCGTTTCGTAGACGTTCTTGTCCTTCGTCATCCGGACGCTGTAGGTCCCGGGCAGGACCCGCGGGCCGTTGTTGGCGCCGTAGGCCAGGGTCGCAGCCGGGGGAACGCGCGGGGCCTTCAGCCGCATGGACCAGGCGGAACGCGAGAGGCCGCGCCGCTTGGAGGTCGGAAGCGTCGTGAGGAGCTTGCCGTCGGGTCCGAAGACCTCGAGCTTCATGTCGCCGAAGATGTGGCGTTTCTTCTGGTAGTAGACGATCTGGGCGTCGGCCGGGGGATTCGGACCTTCGAAGGCGGCGTCGCCGTAGCCCCAGCCTCCGAAGGCGACGAGCCGCTGGACCACGGGCTTCCCGGGAACGAACGCGGCTTCGCGCGAGAGCATGTCCTCCGTCAGTGAGCGCAGCGGCGTGATGTCGTCGACGATCCAGATGCCGCGTCCGTGCGTCGCGAGGACGAGCGCCGAATCGCGGGGATGGACGGCGATGTCGCGCACGGCCACGTTGGGGATGTCCCCGCCCTTGTACTGGGCCCAGCGCTTCCCGCCGTCGAGCGAAACCCAGAGCCCGAGCTCGGTGCCGACGAACAGGAGGTTCGCGTCGACCGGGTCCTCCTTGACGACGTGCGCGTAGCCCTTCAACGATCCGGACCCGTCCGCCGGCGCGAGCGCCGTCCACGTCTTTCCGAAGTCCGTCGTCCGGTAGACGTACGGCCTCATGTCGCCGAAGGTGTGGAGGTCGAAGGTCGCGTAGGCCGTGCCCGCCGCGAAGTGGCCCGGCTCGACCGAGGAGACCCACGCGTTCTTCGGGAGCCCCGCGATGTTGCCGGCGACGTTGGTCCAGGTCTTGCCGCCGTCGCGCGTCAGCTGCACGTTTCCGTCGTCGGTGCCGACCCAGACGAGGTTGGGATCCTTCGGAGACTCGGCGATCGCGTAGATCGTCGTGTGCATCTCGGCGGCCGAGTTGTCGACGGTCACGCCGCCCGACTGCTCCTGCTTCTGCTTCTCGGGGTCGTTGGTCGTCAGGTCGGGCGAGATGCGGTCCCACGTCTGGCCGTGGTCGCGCGAGCGGAAGAGGTACTGCGCGCCGATGTACACGACGCCCTTCTGCGTCGGGCTCATGTGGATGGGCGTGTTCCAGTTGTAGCGAAGCTTGCCTTCCTTGTATCGCGGCAGCGGCTTGACGGCCCGCGTCTCGTGGGTCTTGCGGTTGACGCGGCCGATCTCGCCGCCCTGCGATTCGGCGTAGATGTAGGTCGGATCCGCGGTATCGGCGAACATCCAGAAGCCGTCGCCGCCGTACATGTTCTCCCACTGCGCGTTCGTGATCCCGCCGGGGTAGGCGGACATGCCGACCCAGGAGCTGTTGTCCTGGAGTCCGCCGTACACGTTGTACGGCCGCTCCATGTCGACGCTCACGTGGTAGAACTGCGAGATCGGCAGGTTGTCCGCCTTCCACCACTTGTTCCCGCCGTCGTAGGAGTACCAGACGCCGCCGTCGTCGCCCGCGATCAGGCGGTCGGTGTTGGCGGGGTCGATCCAGACGTCGTGGAAGTCGCCGTGCGCCCCGCCGCCGATGTCCGAGAAGGTCTTGCCGCCGTCGGTCGAGGCGATGAGCGAGAGGTCGGGCTTGTAGAGCTTGTTCTCGTCCTTCGGGTCGACGATCAGATTGGCGAAGTAGAAGGGCCGCCAGACCATGTTCGGGCTGCGGTCCAGCGCCTGCCAGGTCGCGCCGCCGTCGTCGGAGCGGTACAGGCCGTTCTTCGGCACGGCGGCTTCGATGAAGGCGTAGACGACGTTGGGCTTCGAGGGCGCGGCCGTCACCGCGACGCGGCCCCAGGGCTTCGAGGGCAGTCCCGTCGCGGACTTCTCGTCGAGCTCTTTCCAGGTCGCGCCGCCGTCCTGAGACTTGAAGAGGCCGCTGGCGCTCGGGGCGTTCTCGCCGTCGCCGCCGGAGCGGAACGTCCAGCCCTTGCGCCGGAAGTCCCACATTCCGGCGTAGAGCGTCTTCGGGTTCTGGCGGTCGAGCGAGATCATGGAGCAGCCGGTCGAAAGGTTCGAGCCCGCGAGGACCTTCGTCCAGGTCTTGCCGCCGTCGGTCGTCTTGTAGACGCCGCGCTCGTCGCTGTCGGACCAGAGCTTGCCGGGAGCGCAGGCGTACACGGTGTCGCTCGCCGTCGGGTCGACGAGGATCTTCACGATTCGCTCCGTTCCGGCGAGACCGACGTTCGACCAGTTCTCGCCGGCGTCGACGCTCTTGTAGATCCCGTCGCCGATCGAGACGCTGTTTCGGGTCCAGGACTCGCCCGTGCCGACCCAGACGACCTTCGGGTTCTTCGGGTCGATCGTCACGGCGCCGATCGACTGGACGGGCTGCTTGTCGAAGACGGGCTTGTAGGTCGTGCCGCCGTTGACGGACTTCCACACCCCGCCGGAGGCGGCGCCGATGAAGACGGTGAGACGGTCGCCCTCGCGGACGGCATCGAGCGCGGCGACGCGGCCGCTCATCGTGGCCGAGCCGATGTTGCGGGCGCCGAGGCCGGAGATGGTCTCCGAGTCGACCCTGACGGCCGCCGCGGGCGGCGCGGTCTGTCCGGCCGCGGCCAGGCTAAGGGTGACGCCGAGGAGAAGCGAGCCCGGGATCATCGTTCGTATCTTCATGACGGGCCTCACTTCGCCGCCCCGGCCGGCGGCCCGGGGGGGTGGAACAGGCTGTCGTCGAGAGGCACGTTCGCCTCGATGCGGGAGAAGACGTACTTGGCCCGGTTCGGACTGCCCTTGGCGCCCACCTCGTAGGAGTGGGGCATGTAGACCCCGGCGACTTCCTTGTAGTCGCCAAGCGAGGTCTCGGACTCCCGCTCCGCGCCGCGGATCATGCGCTTGGTCTCGATCTTGATCGGAACGAAGTAGTCGGTGTCCATGAAGTAGAAGCGGACGTCCCCGTTCTTGAGCGTGACCTTGAGCTTGTAGGCGTCGGTGCCTTCGACCGGCTCCGTCCCCGCGAGCTCGACCGTGTTCCCCTTGTCGCGGTAGCGGACGAGAGGTCCATCGAAGTCCGAGTCCTCGATGATCTGCTTGAGCTCCTCTTCCCCGAGCGACTCGACGTCCTTCTTGCCCTGCCAGGGCTCGATCTTCCAGCCCGTCTTGCCGTCCCAGGCCGTGATGCCGGTCATCCCCTGGAGGACGAACTCCTGGCGCACCAGGTCCGGCCGCTTGTTCTCCTCGACGACCCGGGCCTCGAAGCCTCCGCCCCCGGTGAACTTACCGTTCTTCTTGAGGGTCTTGATGGCGTCGATCTTCTCCATGCCGCCGATCGTCTTGACGTACTTGGCCACGATCTCGTCGGCGGTCTGGGCGGGCAGCGCCGCGGCACCGAGAGCCAAGCCGGCGAGGATTCCGGTGAGTCTTCGCATCTGTTCCTCCGAGCACGGGAATCGAAGGGCCACGGGGCCCGCGGCAGATACTACGGCGAAAGGGGCGTGGAGTCCGCCGTGTCGGCGATTTTCGCGTTCAGCGCGGCTGCAGATCGATCAGCACGACGTCCGAATTCTCGCGATAGTGATCGAACAGGATCTGCTTGCCGTCGGGCGAGACGTCGAAGCTTTTCATGTCGTAGCCCGGACGCAGGTTCGTGAGCCGGCGGTGGCGTCCGGTGGCCAGGTCCAGCAGCCAGAAGTCATGCTGTCGGAGACTGCGCAGCATCAGCACGAGCGCGTTGCCCCCCGGCAGGAAGCGATAGCGATTTCCTCCGAGGCGGACCGTGACCTCAGCGCTGAAGATGCCGGGCGTGAGGGCCCCCCCCGTGCCGACCGAGCCGTCCGAGAAAGCCTGTTTCGCCGGCCAGGAGGTAGCGGCCGTCGGCAGCGGGAACGGCTGCTTTTCCGGAGTGACCGCTTTCAGGCGGTACGCTGACCCTCCCTGATTCTCGGAGTAGAGGCACCGCCGTTCCTCAACTACGCACGCCGGTTCGACCCTGCCGGGAACCCGATGACCTGTGCCTGAGCGCAGGCATGCAGAGGCGAGTCCCGCCGACCGCTGTCAGAGTGTTTGAACTCCCGAGAGCAGAGCGAGGCGACGCGGAGGTCAGCCGGGCAACGAGCGTGTGTGGTGGAACGTGTATTCGCCGATCACGCGCTCGCCCCCTGCTTCATCGAAGGCGACCAGACGCGCGATGAACGTGTACGAAGGAGCGCCCTTCTGGGCGGTGATCGACTCCTGATAGGAAATGCTGCTTGCTCCGGAGTGAAAGGGGATGTCCGGAAAGCGGACCTGTTCGACGCCCTGCTCGTCACAGACGCAGAGATCGACTCGTGCCGCCCCAGCCAATCTGGCAGCCAGGCGCACGACAAGAAGGTCGTCTTCGGCTTTCACGGTGCACTGGACGCTGCCTCCCGGGGGAGGGACGTGTTCGCGGATACGCAAGCCGTCCTCCGCGACGCGCTGAAGAAAGGCGTCACTCACGACCATTCGCAGAGATCCTGCGCGCGCCAGATTGCGGACTCCCTCGGCAAGCGCGATCACTTCGCGGAGCCGCGCCCCGCACTCATCGCAGCCGAGCAGATGCTCTTCGACGGCTTCCTCTTCGGGACCTGGCAGCGCGGCGAGCCAGTAGTCGGCCAGGACGGTCGCGTCGATGGGGTGTGAGTTCATGCTGCAATCCCCATGCACTCGCGCAGCTGGCGAATGGCCCGATGGCGAATCACCCGGACGTTGGCTTCCGAAACGCCCAGAAAACTGGCGACATCCGCGCAGACCCGCTCGTCGTAGAAACTCATGACGATGACGGCGCGTTCCCGCTCTTTCAGGTTCCCAACACAGCGGGTGAGCTGTTCATGGTCGAGGTGTGGCATTGATGACTGGGCCGATGTCAGCAGACCCGCCCCGAACTGTTCGAGAAGGCGTTTCTTCCTTTGCGCGCTGCGGCGCAGGTCGAGCACCGTCATCCGACACGTGCCCAGCACGAAGGACGCGAGCTTCTCCGGATCACGCAGGCGACCGGCTCGGAGTGCCCCCAACGTAGCGATGAGAACTTGCTGAGTCAGGTCATCCGAGGCGTGCACGTCTCTCAAGTGGCGTAAGCCATACAGCCGGATGCGCGGAGACATCCGACGGAACAGTTCGGCTTCGGCCTCGCAGTCGCTGCCGGAGCCGATTCGCCGCACCAATTCGGCATCCTCCAGTTCAACGTCCACACCCGTAGTTTATGTGTAACGGCAAGGCGGCTCGTTACACATCCCGGGCAGGAGCGGGAATGAAGACCGGGTCCGACTCGTCGGGCCGCTTGAGCGGAGGAGGGCGTCATGGCCCCATTCTTGTGCCGCTGACGGCGCGGCGCGCAGAGCAATCGAATCATCCGTGTGGCTCTCCAGACGAATGGAGGATGTCGAGAATAGCGCCGATCTGCAGATTCCACAGGGTCGCGCCTCCGGTATCGGCTCGCCTGTTCGGCGCCATTCCCGCCGGGCAATTCCCGCAGGCGATCCCTCCGGCCGAGTTCTTCACGGAGTAGTGATGCGCGCTCCAGACCAAGGGCCGAGCGGCCCAGGGAGGGAACAATGATCCCGAACGCGCTTCGTCGCATTGCGATTGTCGGTGTCCTGCTGGCGGCTCCCGGCATTCTGGGAGCGGGCGCGAACACCTGGACGGGCGGCCGTCCGATCGGGACGGCCGAGAGTGCTCCGGCGCTCGTGGCCGCGGATCCCGGTAGTCCCGAGATCCTGTACGGGAGTTTCGGATCCGTGCTTTATCGCAGCAGCGACGGCGGCCGAACCTGGAGGCATCTGCGATCGTTCTTCTACGAGGTCGGAGCGGTGCTGGTCCACCCGGCGTCGCCATCGACGGTTTACGTCGCAGATTATCTCGGCGTGCACAGGAGCTCGGATGCCGGAGAAACCTGGTCCTTCGTTTCGGGTAGGTACCTCGAGGGTAGTACCGTCACGTCTCTTGCCGGCAGCCCGACCGATGCGTCCACCCTATACGCCGGCGCGTGGAACCGGATCTTCAAAACGACGGACGGCGGGGCCACCTGGTCGCGTGCCAGCCTCAGCGGCATCATCGGCAGCCTCGTGATCGATCCGCGCGAGCCCACGATCGCCTATGCCGCCGCGGAAGGCTATAGCTACTGGGGGTCCTATCCCGGCTCCTTCGGCAAGAGCACGGACGGCGGGGCGAGCTGGCGAAACATGAGCCCGCCGGCTCTCGACAGTGTCCTTGCCGTCGCAGTCGAGTCCGTCGCGAGCTCGACCGTGTATGCCGCAGCCGGCCCCTACAGATGGAGTGGAGGATACGGTCCGACTCCGGAAGTGCTGCGCTCCGAGGACCGCGGCGTTTCGTGGATGTCGGCCAGCGCCGGGCTGCCGGAAGGCATCGTACGGAGCCTCGCGGTCGATCCGACCGTCTTGGGAACGCTCTACGCCGGGACGGAGGCGGGTGTCTACCGGAGCCGCGACGGCGGTCGGAGCTGGACTCCGTTCAGCCAGCAGCTGGCGGGAGTGTCGATCACGTCGCTGGCGATCGCCGACTCGGGCCGCGTTCTTCATGCGGAAACCTCGAACGGTGTGTACCACCTGGAGATCGCGAGCGGTCCCATGGACGTCGCCGCGGGACCGGCCGGCGCGAGCCGCGTTCTCGTGTGGGACGGTGATCGGCTCGGCGTCAGCACGCTCGACGGGTCCGGACACTGGACGAGCACGCCTCCCGGGGACGCATCGGCGACGTGGACGGCCATCGCGATCGCAGCCGCCGGGGGCGAGCGTTCGCACGTGCTCTGGCAAAGTGGCGACGGCCGCGGCTCACTCGAGATCATCGGCCCTTCGGGCAGGCAGTCGGCGACCGTGTTCGAAAAGCGCTCGGGCTGGATCGCGACCGATCTCTCGGTGCGGGCCGACGGGCGGACGAACGTCCTCTGGACGGGCTCCAATGGACGAATGTCGATCGCGCGCGTGGACTCCAACGGCGCAGCGACCGAGGGACCCGTGTACGGGCCGGCGTCGGGCTGGTCGGCCGTCGCGATCGCCGACGGCCCCGGCGGCGACACCTGGGTGCTCTGGCGCTCGTCCGATGGGAGAGCCGCGTTGTCGGTCCACCGCGAGGGCACGATGGTGTCCTCGTACAAGTACGCCGCCCATCAGGACGGGGCCGTCGAGGACGTGACCGTGGCGGCGGACGGTCGCCCGCGGATCCTCCGGACCAGTCCCGCCGGGCTCGCGTCGGTCGCGACGGTCGATGCCGCGGGAGAGCTAACGACAGGGCAGCATTACGAGCTGCCGGGATTCACGCCGCGGCGAATCGCCGCTGGCGCGGACGGCCGTACCCGCCTGCTCTTCGGCAGTGAAGACGGCCACGGCGACCTCCTGCTGCTCAACCCCGACAACACATTGAGCGCCCATCACGCGCTGGAAGCCGCTCTCGCGCCCGCCAACTCGGGCAAGCAGATCCTCGTTCGCGCCGGAGCCCACACGGCGACCTACGAGAGCCAGGCCCGAGCGCCGTTCCAGCCCGTGCAGGACACCAGCAGTTTCCCGTGCCGGTGACAGAGCGGCGCACTGACAGACGGCGTGTCGTGCGCATGTATCAACGCTTTCAGACAAAGGAGGAGATGATGTCGAGGAAGGCGGCAACCTGCAAATTCCTGCGGGTCGCGTGTCCCGCATTGTCTCGGCTCGCAGCGTCCCTCGGCTCGGCGGCGTTCGCGTGGCTTCTCGCGTCACCCCTCGAGGCACAGACGTATCGGGTCCTCCACAGCTTCGGCGGCCCCGACGGAGCAACCCCGTCCGCCGAGCTCATCGCCGATGCTTGGGGCAATCTCTACGGAACGACTTCGGGCGGCGGCTCAGCAGGCTTCGGCACGGTTTTCAAGCTCGACGCCGCGAACAACTACGCGCTGACGACGCTCCACAGTTTCGCAGGCAGCGACGGTTCCATCCCGTTGGCCGCGGTCATCGCCGACGCCTCGGGCAACCTTTACGGAACGACTTTCGGCGGCGGCACCGCAGGTCACGGCACCGTCTTCAAACTCGACGCCGCGAACGGCTACGCGCTGACGACCCTCCACAGCTTCGCCGCCAGCGACGGGTCGCGCCCGTCCGCCGGGCTCATCGCCGATGCCTCGGGCAATCTCTACGGAACGACCTACGGCGTCCATGACGTGTTCGGCGAATACTACGGGGGCACGGTTTTCAAGCTCGACGCCGCGAACGACTACGCGCTGACGCCCCTTCATACCTTCGACAGCCTCGACGGAAGATACCCTTCCGCCCCGGTCATCGCCGATGCCTCGGGCAACCTCTACGGAACGACTTACGCCGGCGGCTCCGCGGGCTACGGCACCGTCTTCAAGCTCGACGCCGCGAACAACTACGCGCTGACGACCCTCCACCACTTCGTCGGAGGCCTCGACGGAAGATACCCTTCCGCCGCGGTGACGGCCGATGCCTCAGGCAACCTCTACGGAACGACCTACGGCGCACAGTACACGGATATCGACGTCTGCGGCACCGTCTTCAAGCTCGACGCCATGAACGACTATGAGCTGACGACCCTCCATTCCTTCGGCGGCGAAGTCGCCGACGGATGCTGGCTGGCCGCTGCGGTCATCGCTGATGCCTCGGGCAACTTGTACGGAACGACAACCGGCCATTCCGACCCTTTCGGTCCCTACTGGCGCCAAACCCTATTCAAGCTCTGGGGGGGAGCGTCCAACTACTCCTCGATGACGGTCCTCCACACCTTCGTCGGCGGTCCCGACGGAGCATACCCTTACGCTGCGCTCATCGCCGATGCCGCTGCCAATCTCTTTGGCACGACCACTATCGGTGGGTCTGAGGTTGGACAGGGAGGCGTGGTCTTTTCCCTGCTCAACGGCATACCGGCGCCTGTGACGGGCATCGAGCCGAACTCCGGTCCCTCGAGCGGCGGCACCGCGGTCACTATCACGGGAACCGGCTTCTCGGCACCCGTGAGTGTCCGGATCGGCGGCAATTTTGCGACGGGAGTGACCGTCGTCAGTCCGACGGAGATCACCGCCATCACGCCGCCGCTTCCGCCAGGCAGGCTCATCGATGTCGCCGTGGCGAACCCGATCGGCGCTGTGTCGAGCGGCTCGCCCGCGGCCGACGTCCTCCCCCTGGGTTTCTTCTCAGACTTCCTCGACGTGCCTCAGACGGACACCTTCCACGCCGACGTGGAAACGGTGTTTCGTAACGGCATCACGGCGGGCTGTGGAGGCGGGTACTACTGCGGCAACAATCCGGTCACTCGCGCCCAGACGGCCGTTCTCCTGCTGAAGGCCGAGCACGGATCCGCCCACGTTCCGCCCGCCTGCACCGGCATCTTCCCCGACGTCCGATGCAGGCCCACGCGTGCCTTTGCCGTCGACTGGATCGAGCAGCTCTCCAACGAAGGCACCACCGCGGGCTGCGGCGGAGGCCACTACTGTCCGGGCAACCCCGTGACACGGGCGCAGATGGCGGTGCTACTCCTCAAGGCCGCGCACGGGTCGGGCTACACACCCGCCGCCTGCGCGGGCATCTTCGTCGACGCCCCGTGCAAACTTACCCCCGCCTTCGCCGTCGACTGGATCGAGCAGCTCTACCACGACGGGATCACCGCCGGGTGCGGCGGCGGCAAATACTGCCCCGGCGATCCGGTCAGCCGCGGTCAGATGGCGGCGCTCCTGACCCGGACGTTCGGGTTGCAGTGAGGGGAGATCCCGGCTTCTAGGGCTGGATCGCCAGGTGCGTCCCGCCGAAAACCTCGAGCGCGGTCCCGGTGATCGCGGCGGCGTCGTCGGAGGCGAGGAACAGCACGGCCCGCGCGACGTCGCGGGGCCAGAGCTTCTCGGCCAGCGGCTCGGCGTGGAGGGCCTCGCCCTCGTCCTTCTTGTTCTCGACGGTGCCGGGGCAGACGGCGTTGACGGCGATGTTGTGGGAGCGGAACTCGCGGGCGAGGCTCTGGGTCAGGCCGATCAGGCCGAACTTCGCGGCCGCCTGCGCCGCGACGTTGGCGTCGCCGCGCATGCCGTGGATCGACGAGACGTTGACGATGCGGCCGCGGCGGCGCTCGACCATGCCCGGCAGCGCCGCGCGGCAGAACGCGGCGGCCCCGGTCAGATTCGTCGCGATGACCCTGTCCCAATCCTCGGGCGCCATCTTCAGGAACGGCCTCCAGATGAAGACGCCGGCGTTGTTGACGAGGACGTCGACGGGCCCGAGATCGCGCTCGGTCCGTTCGATGCATTCCTCGGCGAAGCCGCGCGCGGTGATGTCGCCGGCGATGGCGAGGCCGCGGCCGCCGGCGGTCGCGACGCGGATCGCCGTCTCCTCGAGCTCGGCGAGCGTGCGCGCGACGAGGGCCACCCGGGCGCCCTCCTCGGCGAAGCGCAGGGCGATCGAGCGGCCGATGCCGCGGCCGGCGCCCGTGACGAGCACGGTGCGGTTCTGGAACTTCATTCCGCAGCTCACCTTTCCGAGCTCCGCGAAGAGCTCGTCGGAGAAGAGTCCGTCGGCATCGGCGCCGGCGAAGGTCGGCCCGGTCAGAAGCTCCACCTGGCCTTCCCCGGCCGCCGGCCGGTCGAGGCGCACGCGCTCGACGACGAGCGGAAAGAGCCTTCTCGCCGGATCCGAGCCGCACACGCGGCCGTGCCCGGCGCGCGCCTGGACCGACGCGCTCATGAGTCGGTGCAGGTACAGAAGCGTGGCCGTGCCGCGGCGGACGAGGTTGAACGCGGTGCGGCTGCCGGCGCGGACGGCGACCGAGAGCGCCTCGGGCGAGTTGGCGCGCACCTCGGCGAGCGTCAGCAGCGCGACTCGCGGGAAGCCCTCCGGATCGGTCGTCAGCAGCGGCAGCACGAGGCGGCGGCGCCGCCGGAATCCTTCGCCCGCGAGCGCCCTGTGCAGCTCCCGGGGCATCCGCTCGAGATCCGCCACGCCCCCAGTGTATCGGGGTCGGGCCTATGATCCGGCCATGAAAACGCGGGAGCGACTTGGGCGCCGACCTTCCGTCGCCTTCCTTCTCCTGACCCTCGGCGGCGTGCTCGCCGCCGCGGGCGCGTTCGCCGCGATCCCCGGGGTCTCCTACGAGAGGGTCGAGACGCCGGCGATGCCCTCGCCCGTCCGCTGCCTCGTGATCCTGCCGCCCTCGTACGCGTCGTCGACCCTGCGGCGGTACCCCGTCCTCTACTTCCTGCACGACGGCTACGGCGACGGCCGGACGCTCGAGCGGCGGGGCGTCGCGAAGGAGGCGCTCGCGCGCATGCGGGACGGCCGGCTGCCGGAATTCCTGATCGTCGCGCCCGACGGCTCGGGGAGCTGGTTCTCGGACTCGCACGACGGCAAGATGCTCTACGAGCGATTCCTCACCGAAGACCTGCCCCTGTGGGTGGCGTCGCGCTACCGTGTCCTCTCGGCGCAGGCCTCGCGCGGCGTCACGGGCATCTCGATGGGCGGCTACGGCGCCATCAAGACCGCGCTCGAGCACCCGGACCTCTACGGCTCCGTGTCGTCGCTCGCCGGGGCGCTGATCCCGTTCGGCTGGAAGGATCTGGAGCGGTACAACGTGGTGGCGCGGTACTCGCTCAAGCGGATCTTCGGAGAGGACGAGAACGACAATTCCCTGGACGCGAACGACGCCTGGAACGTGCTCTGGGCCCGCTGCTTCACCGTGCCGCCGTTTGTCGTGCACATGCGCGGAGGCACCGAGGACTTCTACGGACTCGAGCGCGTCGCGGTGCAGTACGGCATGCTCCTGAACGAGCGGGGCGTGCCGACGACGGTCGTGATCGAGCCGGGGAACCACGACTGGAGCTACTGGAGCCGGGCCATGATGGACATCCTCCAATGGCACGGCCGGCGCTTTGAATATGATGCGGAGTGATGTCTGACCCTTCCCGCAACGGCCACAGGCTCGTCCTCTTCGACATCGACGGGACCCTCCTTTCGGCGGGCCGGGTCGCGCGCGACTCGATCCTGAGGGCGCTCGAGTCGGCCTTCGGCTGGAAGCCGGGCGACGAGCACCAGGACCGGAGCCGGTTCGACTTCTCGGGCAAGACCGACCCCCAGATCGTCCGCGAGCTCGTCCTCGAGGACGTCGGCCCGGAGCGCTTCGAGACGGGACTCGCGCGCGCGCTCGATCTCTACCTGGAAGAGCTCTCGCGGGGCCTCGTTCCCGGGCGTGGTCGTGCCCAAACCCGGGCATCTCGCCGCTCCTCGAGCGCCTGACGGCGCAACCGCCACGTGACCCTCGGGCTCCTGACGGGCAACCTCGAGCGCGGGGCCCGGCTGAAGCTCGCGCCGCCCGACTACAACCGGTACTTCCCGTTCGGCGCGTTCGGCAGCGACTCGGCCGACCGGTACACGCTGCCTCCGGTCGCGGTCGAGCGGGCGCTGGCCCACACGGGCCGACGCTTCTCCGGCAAGTCGATCGTGATCGTGGGCGACTCCGTCCACGACGTCGCCTGCGGCCGCGACCTCGGCGTGCGGTCGGTCGCGGTGGCGACGGGGATCACGAGCGTCGAACGGCTCGGCGCCGAGGGACCCGACGCCCTCCTCGCGGATTTTTCCGACACCGGCCGCGCTCTCGAGGCGATCCTGGGATGAGGCGGCTCGTCGCCGCCCTCCTGCTGTTCGCGGGGTGCGCCTCCGCGCCGCCGCGGCCCGGGTCGACGCCGGTCCCGGGCGGCGGATCGCGGGCGCCGTACGACGGCCCGCCGGTCGCGAAGGATACGGTCCGGATCACGCTCGACATGCGCGCGGCCCGGGAGATCCTGGCGCTTCTCGCGCGGCCCGCGTTTTCGTCGGCCGACGCGAAGCTGCTCGAGACCGTGCCGGCCGTCGAGTACGCGATCCGCGACTCCAACCGCCCGCCCGAGACCTTCGAGCGCGACCTCGCCGCCGCCTTCGACGAGCAGAGCCGCATCGCCGTCTTCGACTTTCGCAAGATCAAAGAGGACAGCTCCCGCTGGCAGGACCTGCTCGCGATGATCTCGTCGCGCGAGGGGGAGCTGGCGAAGCTCGCGTCCGACCGGGCGCGGGCCCTTCTCCCCGCCGACCGGGTCGTTTCGGTCGAGCTGCCCTTCTACCTGACCTTCGGCCTGCCGGGCCGCGCCGACCACATCATGGTGCCGGGCGCCGGCGGGGCCGAGTGGGGAGTCGTCGTGGATCTCGCGCGCGCCCTTTCGGACGTCGAGTCCTCGCCGCCGCCGGAGCAGATCAAGCACCTGTCGCGCCTGATGGCGAGCGAGGCCTACCAGCGCGCCTGGGCCGAGTACCGCGGCGGCAGCCCCGCCTGGTCCCGGCACGACGCCTCCCTCGGCCAGCTCGAGCCCCTGGTGCGCAGCGTCGCCGAAGCCGGGCCCGTCGCGATCTACAGCGTGGACGAGAACTTCTTTCCCCTGTCGGTGTGGCTCAAGGAGCCGATGAAGTCGTCGATCGACGAATTGAACCGCGTCGCGGACAAGCTCGATGTCGGCCGAGAGCGATCTCGACGCGCGCATGGCGGTGGCGGCGGAGATCAAGAAGCCGGACTTCACGGCGCGGGTGGCGGGGCCGGCGGGGGCGTTCCTGGCCGACGGGATCATCCAGGTGTCCGGCCTCGAGGCCTACCGCGCGGCGCTGTCCGGGGGGCCGCGCGCGTTCTTCGAGGCCTACGACCGCGCGGCGAGCGATAAGGGGAGCGGTCTGGTTCCCCTCGCGAAGTCGATCCGGGATCGGTTCGCGGCGGCCCCGGCCGCGCCGTAGCGAGGAGCGCCGGATGGACTCGTATCTGGCGCTCGAAAAGATGCTGCTGCTCCTGTGCGCGGACCTCGCGATCATCATCGGCGCGGCGCGCATCTCCGGGTGGCTCTTCGGAAAGGTGGGGCAGCCGCCGGTCGTGGGCGAGATTCTGGCGGGCGTCATCCTCGGCCCGTCGCTTCTCGGCCGGCTCTACCCGGAGGCGATCGCGACGATGCTGACGCCGAAGACCTCCGCGCGTCCTGTCGGCGATGGCGCAGGTCGGACTCGTTCTGCTGATGCTCCTGATCGGGCTCGAGTTCCCCTTCGAGCGGCTGAAGCAGGCGGCCCGCGCCTCGACCGCGGTCGCGGTCGCCGGGATCGTCGTGCCGTTCGCCTCGAGCTACGCGCTGGCGGGCTGGCTCTATCGGATCGCGCCGGTCGCGGCGCCCGAGCTCGCCTACCGGCTGTTCTTCGCGACCGCCGTCTCGATCACGGCGATCCCCATCATGGGGCGGATCCTGATCCACACGCGCCTGACCCGCACGCGCATGGGCCTGACGTCGATCACCGCGGCGGCGATCGACGACGTGCTCGGCTGGATCCTCCTCGGCGCCGTCGTCTCGATGGTGACGCACGGGAGGGCCGACCTCGGCTCGCTCGCGGTCTCCTTCGCCGGCGTCACGGTCCTGGCGGTCGCGTTCTGGGCGGCCGGGCGCTACGGGTTGGCGCGGCTGCGCGTGCCCCGCACGCCGTCCGGGGGACTGTCGCCGGGCCTGCTCGCGGCCGTTCTCGTCGTCGTCGTTCGTGTCGGCGACGGTGACCAACGCGCTCGGCGTCTTCTCGATCTTCGGCGGATTCCTCTGCGGAATCGCGGGCTCTTTCAACAAGGACCTGGCCGAGGCGGTGCGCGACTCGATCGGCGATCTCGTCTCGGTGCTCTTCCTCCCGATCTTCTTCGTGTTCTCGGGGCTGCGGACCGACATCGGCTCCCTGGGCTCCGATCCGCGCCTCTGGCTGGCGCTCGCGGCCGTGATCGCGGTCTCCTGCGCCTCCAAGTTCGGCGCGACGGCGCTGGCGGCGCGCGGCGCCGGGCTGCCCTGGAAGGAGTCGCTGTCGATCGGCCTGCTCATGAACACCCGGGCGCTCATGGCGCTCGTCGTGATCAACATCGGCGCCGACATGGGCGTGATCTCGCCCGCGGCGTTTTTCTGGCTCGTGGCGATGGCTCTCTTCACGACGGTCATCACGACTCCGATCCTGACGCGCGCGTACCCGTCGCCCGAAGCCGCCGAAGGCTGGGCCGAGAGGAGAGCCCATGAATAGGGTCAGCCCTGAAAGTCTGGAAGTTGGGGTCAGCCCTGAAACTCTGACAGTTGGAATTGGGCCAGTTGGAGGCGGACACAGGCTCAAGTCGCATTCGCTCAGCGGTTTGTGGCGAAGTGTCATTCTTTCAGGGCTGACCCTGGCTCTTGGGGCCGCGGTGGTCGGCCAGCCCGTGACGCTGTCGGTCGACGCGAGCGATGCGCCGCGGCGGATCTTCCGTGTCCGCGAGACGATTCCCGTCGTACCCGGGCCCCTGACGCTCGCCTACCCGAAGTGGATCCCGGGCGAGCACGGGGCCGAGGGGCCGATCAGCGACCTGGCCGGGCTGGCGATGACCGCCGGCGGCCGGCCCGTCGCCTGGAAGCGTTCGCCCAGAGAGATGTGGAACTTCGAGATCGTCGTGCCGCCGGGTGCGGCGACGCTCGAGGTGTCCTTCGACTATCTGGCGTCCCTCTCGGCATACACGACGGCGACCGCGCGCCTGGCGTACGTCAACTGGTGGTCGGTGCTGCTGTATCCGCGCGGCCCCCGATCCAACGAGACGATGTTCCAGCCGACGTTGACGTTGCCGTCCGGCTGGAAGTTCGGCACGGCCCTTCCCGTCGATCGGGTCGCCGGGGACGCCGTCTCCTTTTCCCCGGTCTCGCTCGTGACGCTCATCGACTCGCCGGTTCTGGCGGGCCGGTATTTCCGATCGATCGACCTCTCGCCGGGGGACAAGGTCGGCCACTTCCTCGACATCGCCGGCGACAGCGCGGCGTCGATCGAGATCGGCGCCGAGGACATCGCGCGCTACCGGCGCCTCGTCGCCGAAGCCCGGGCGCTCTTCGGCGTGCGCCACTACCGGAGCTACCACCTGCTCCTCTCCCTGTCGGACCTCCTGCCGTCGACGGGCCTCGAGCACCACGAGTCGAGCGACAACCGGGCCGCGGAGCGCGCGCTTCTCGACGAGTCGGCGCGGCGCAACCTCGGCACGCTCCTGGCCCACGAGTACGTGCACTCCTGGAACGGCAAGTACCGGTCGCCCGAGGGCCTCGTGTCGGGAGTATCGGACGACTATCAGGCGCCGGTCGACAGCGAGCTGCTCTGGGTCTACGAAGGCCTGACGGAGTACTACGGCGAGGTCCTCGGCGCGCGGAGCGGCCTGCGCTCGCCGGAGCTCGAACGGGAGGCACTCGCCCTCTTCGCCTCGCGGATGAGTCGGCAGTCCGGCCGGGCGTGGCGCCCGCTTGTCGGACACCGCCGTCGCCGCGCAGCTTCTCTACTACGGCCGCCCCGAGTGGGCGTCCTGGCGGCGAGGCGTCGACTTCTACCCGGAGGGCGCTCTCGTGTGGCTCGACGCCGACGTCCTCATCCGCAGCCGGTCCGGCGGAAAGAAGTCGCTCGACGACTTCGTCCGCGCGTTCCATGGCGGCGCCGGCGGCGCGCCCGAGGTCCGGACCTACACCGCCGAGGACGTCTACGCCGGCCTCGACGCGGTTCTGCCCTGGGACTGGGTCGGTTTCTTTCGCGAGCGGGTCTACGACGTGGCGCCCCGCGCCCCGATCGGCGGCATCGAGAACGCGGGCTGGAAGCTGGCATACACGGACGTCCCGCCGGCGCTCGTGGCGGCGGCGGAGGAGGAGACCGAGACTTACGACTTCTGGGACTCGCTCGGGATCGTCGTCCAGGGCGACGGCAAGGATGGGCCGGGCCTCATCGCCGATGTCGTCCCGGGCATGCCGGCCGCGCAGGCCGGCGTCGGGCCGGGGATGAAGCTGGTCGCCGTCGACGGACGACGCTACACGAACGACCGGCTTCGGGACGCCCTGCGCCTCGCCCGGGGCGGCACGGAGCCGATCGAGCTCCTGGTCGAGAATGCCGAGACCTTCCGGGTCTGCAAGGTCGACGATCACGGGGGGGAGCGATATCCCGTCCTCGTCAGGGACCCGTCGCGGCCGGACCTGCTTTCGGCGATCGGGAAGCCCCTGGTCCCCGTCAGCAGTAAGCAGTAAGCGGTGGGGGACGCGGACTGTTTTATGATCGCCTCATCCTCTCGATCGGACATGAGCCAGGTCCTTAAGGCGCCTCCTCCCCTGAACGAGCCCGAACGGCTCGCGGCGCTCGAGCGCTACCGCGTCCTCGACACGCCGGCCGAGACCGCATTCGACGACCTGGCTCTCCTCGCCTCGCAGATCTGCGGAACGCCCGTGGCGCTCGTGAGCCTCGTCGACGGCGCGCGCCAGTGGTTCAAGGCGCGGGTCAACTTCGACCGGGCCGAGACGCCGCGCGAGGTCGCTTTCTGCGCGCACGCGATCCTGGGTGAAGACCTCTTCGTCGTGCCTGACGCTTCCGCGGACCCGCGCTTCTCGGGGAACCCGCTCGTGAAGGAGGACGGGATCCGGTTCTACGCGGGCGCTCCGCTCCTGAGCGCGGAGGGCCACGCGGTCGGGACGCTGTGCGTGATGGACCGCCGCCCCCGGACGCTATCGGACGCGCAGGCCGCCGCCCTGCGCGCGCTCTCGCGGCAGGTGGTGGCCCAGCTCGAGCTGCGGCGGACCATGGAGGTCGAGCGCGCGGAGGCCGGGGAGGTCATCTACGAGCGCGACGAAGCCCTGCGTATCGTCGCGTCGGAGCTTCCGGGCGTCTTCTGGACGACCGACCGCGACCTGCGCTTCACGGCGAGCATGGGCGCCGGCCGCGAGGCGATCGGCGTGCCGCCCGACATCCTCGGGATGAGCCTCTTCGCCTACTTCAAGACGACCGACCCGGAGTTCCTGCCGATCGCGGCCCACCGCCGGGCGCTCGCGGGCGAATCGGTGACCTACGAGATCGAGTGGAACGGCCGCGCCTTCCAGTCGCACGTCGAGCCGCAGCACGACGCCGAGGGGGCCATCCGGGGCGTCGTGGGCGTGGCCTTCGACGTCACCGAGCACAAGAAAGCACAGGCGGAGCTGGAGCGGTCTGTGGCACTGCTGAAAGCGACCGTGGACGCGACCGCCGACGGGATCCTCGTCGTCGACGCCAACGGAAAGATGGTCCACTTCAATCGCCGGTTCGTCGACATGTGGGGGATACCCGACGACGTGGCCGAGAGCCGCGACGAGCACCGCGCCCTCGCCTTCGTGCTCGGCAAGCTCAAGGAGCCGGCCGCCTTCGTCAAGAAGGTCATGACGGTGTATGCGCAGCCCGGCGTCGGGAGCCACGACGTCGTCGAGCTCTCCGACGGCCGCCTGATCGAGCGCGACTCCCTGCCCCAGGTCGTCGACGGCCAGACGGTCGGCCGCGTCTGGAGCTTCCGGGACGTCACCGACCGGACGCACGCCGAGAAAGGCGTCGACGAAACGCTGTCGCTCCTGAAGGCGACCCTCGAGGCCACGGCCGACGGCATCCTCGTCGTCGACCGCGAGGGCCGCATCGTCAGCTTCAACAAGAAGTTCGTCGAGATGTGGCGCATCCCCGACGACGTGATCGCTTCGCGCGACGACTCCCGCGCCATCGAGTTCGTGCTCGACCAGCTCCGCGATCCGGACCGCTTCGTCAAGAAGGTGCGCGAGCTCTACGACGAGCCCGAGGCCAAGAGCTACGACTGGCTCGAGTTCAAGGACGGCCGGATGTTCGAGCGGTACTCCTCGCCCCAGAAGATCGCGGGCCGCACGGTCGGGCGCGTCTGGAGCTTCCACGACGTGACCCGGCTGCGCCTGATGGAAGACACCATCCGCCGCCACGCGCGGGCCTTCGACCACATCTCCGACGCCGTCATCACGATGGATCTCGAGGCGCGGATCGTCGATTGGAACCCGGGTGCCGAGAAGATGTTCGGGTACGCGCAGGACGAGATGCTCGGCAAGACCCCCGACGTGCTCCGGCCCGCCGACGTGACGACGACGGCGCGGGAGCTTCTCGGCACGATGCGGCGCGACGGACGCTGGAGCGGCGAGATGCGGTTCGTCCGGAAGGACGGCACCGCCGGCATCGTCGACACCATGATCGTGCCGCTCTTCGACGACTTCGGCCGCACGCTCGCTGCGCTCGCCGTTTGCCGGGACGTCACCGACCGCAAGAGCCTCGAGGAGTACCGGCGCCGGGAGTCGAACCCCTAGCCGACCGTCCACGCCCCCCGGATCCCCTCAGAAATTCTGCAGCGCTTCGACCGGGGCGTAGGCGTCGGTGAGCTCGGGGATGCCCTCGGGCACCGGAGGGGAGTGGACCAGGGAGTCGAGGTAGTGCCTCGCGTTGGTCAGCCCCCAGCGGTCGGCGAGCTCCGCCGTCCGGCGCTGGATGCCTTCGACGTCGAGCGGGTCGGCGGAGACCGTCGCGTAGACCATCAGATTGCCCGACGAGGGCGGAAGTCCGGCCTTGATGCGCGGGCTCGCGACGTAGACCTGGCCGAACTGGCGCCGGATCGTCCGATAGGTCGCCCAGAACAGGCGCCCATCGGTCCCCATCATCTGGCCGACGAAGTTCGCGGCGAAGATGCCGTCCGGCGAGAGGCGGCGGCGCACGGTCTCGAAGAACTCCCGGGTCGTCAGGTGAAACGGCACGCCCGTCGAATTGAAGGCGTCGAGGACGATCAGGTCGTACGGCGGGCCGGGTTGCGCGAGGAACACGCGGCCGTCGGCGATCACGGTGCGGACGCGCTCGGACTCCCGGTAGAGGAAGTACTCGCGCGCCAGATCCCGGACGACCGGGTCGATCTCGACCGTGTCGATCTCGGCGTCCGGCCGCAGGCGCGCGAACGCCCGCGGGAACGAGCCCCCGCCGAGGCCGATGAGGCAGACACGGCGAGCTCCGGGCCGGAAGGCCAGAGCGGCGACGAGGGCCTCGTCGTAGCCGACGAGCGACCGGTCGGGATGAGCGAGGTTCACGCCGCTCTGCGTGGTGGCGTCGAACCTCATCCAGCGCGAAGTGTCGAGCTGCGTGACGACGATGTGATGGTAGGGCGTGTCCCGGCGAACCAGGATCTTCTCACCGCCGACCCCCGCCGGGGGGACCCGGACGAGAACCGCCGCGGCCAGCGTCAATGCGCCGAGGGCCGCGGCGACGCCGCTCGTGCGGTCGCGCACGAGCAGCACGGCGCACAGGAGGAGCGTTGCGGACAGACCGAGCAGGAGCGTGTCGACCGGGAACGCCGGAATCAGCAGGAACGTGGCGGCGAGCGTGCCGGCGATCGAGCCGGCGGTCGAGAGGGCCGAGTAACCGCCCGAGACGGCCCCCGCGGCCTCCATGCGCCGAATGCCGATTCGCACCGCGAAGGGCGTCACCATGGCCATCGCCAGGGAAGCCGGGAGGAAGAGGACGATCGCGGCGGCGAGGGCCGACCAGCGAACGTCCCATCCGAACCGGCCGATCCGATCGAGGAGCGCATGGGCCCAGAGGATGCCGGGAAGCATCAGGACGGCGGCCACGGAGAGCACCGACGACAGGGCGGCGAGCGCGGGCCGCCGGTCCGCGATGCGACCGCCGAGGGCGTAGCCGACCGAAAGCGCCACGAGAAAGGTCGAGATCAGGCTGCCCCACACGTAGACCGACGACCCGTAGCTCGGGGCGAGAACGCGCGAGCCGAGGATCTCCAGGGCCATCAGGACGGCCCCGGCGACCGCCACGACGATCTTGAGGAGCGCCATCTCCCGCGGCGAAGCGGCCGCGACGGGCGACGGCCGGAGCTCGGCGGCGGCCTGCATGCAGCATTCTAGCGCCGGGCGGCCGCCGCGAAGGGCAGAGGCGCGTCAGCGGAAGAGGGTGGGGATCCCGCTGGCTCGGGCCCCCTCGATCTCGAGGAGGCGCAGCTTCGTGACGATGCCCCCGGGCGCGGAAAAGCCTCCCGTCTTCCCGCCGGCCGCCATGACCCTGTGGCAGGGCACCACGATCGCGAATGGGTTCTGCGCCAGCGCCTGTCCGACCGCGCGCGCCCGGAGCGGGTCGCCGAGCCGGTGCGCGACGTCGCCGTAGGTGAGGGTCTCGCCTGGAGGGATCGACCGCGCGACCTCGTAGACGCGGCGGTGGAAGTCGGGGACGCCGTCGAAGTCGAGCGCGATCGAGGAGAGGTCGCGGGGCTCGCCGGCGAGGAGCGCGGCGATGCCGTCGATGGCCCGCTGGGCGTCGGCGGTCGGCGCCGCCTCGGTGGCTCCGGGATGGCGCCGCCGTATTCGGGCCCGCGTCTGGTCGTCGCTCGGTCCGGGAAGATTCAGGCCGACGATGCCGCGCTCGCCCCAGACGACGCCGCACCGGCCGATCGCCGTGTCGAAGAGATGGAAGCTGGTGGCGCTCATGTCGGTTCTCCCAACCCGGTGTCGGCCGAAAAGGTTGCGCCCGTCAGTGCGTCCGGGCGTAGGCCTCGATGTCCGCGAGCAGCCGGTCGAGCTCGGCGCGCGAGTAGCCGCGGCCGTTCGCGACGACGGCGGCGATCTTCCGGGTGTTGCCGATGTCGGCCGTCGGGTCGGCGTCGAGCAGGACGAGGTCGGCGAGGCGGCCCGTCGCCACGGTGCCGAAGTCGTCGGTCCGCTCGAGGTACCGGGCCGGGAGGGTCGTCGCGGTCTGGAGCGCTTCCAGGGGCGTGAAGCCGGCGTCGACGAAGCGCTGCAGCTCGCGATGGAGGCTGACCCCGGGCACGACGTTGACCCCGGCCGGGGTGTCCGTGCCGGCGAGAAACGGGACGCCCGCCCGGTGGAGCCGCGCGACGATCTCGAGCTCGTGCCCAACGAACTTCTCGCGCACCGGCAGCGGGTCGGTCGCGAGGTCCTTCAGAATCCCGGCCGCGAACTTGGGCCAGCTCTTCTCGCGCCATGACGCCGGCGCGAACTTCGCGTCGGGGTCGTTCTTCACGTCGACGACGTCCACGAGCCACTGCCCGCGCTCCCAGTAGAGCGTGGGACACTGCCAGGTCCGGTTCGTCGCGAGGAGCGTGGTGAGCGCGGCCTCCTCGGGCGGGATCGAAGGTGTCGAGAAAGCGCGCCGGGCCCCTTCGGGCCCTTCATCAGCTGGTCTTCGATCGGGCGTGCTTCCTTCGAAGACGCCGATGAGGTGCTCGAAGCTCTTCTGGCCGCCGGTCGAGGCCTCCGAGGCGCGGACGGCGTCGGGCACGTGGCCCGCGAAGACGATCCTCTGGCGGCGGCACTCGTCCGCGATCGCGAACCACGCGTCGCGCGGCACGTAAGACTGGATCTTGATGAAGTCGACTCCCCGGCCCTTGAGCTCCCGGACGGCGCGGCGGCCGTCCTCGGGGGTCACGATGGGAAGAGCCGCGGGGAACTGTGTCTTCGGGCCGTCGAGCATCGGTCCCGAGACGACCATCCGCGGCCCCGCCAGCTTTCCGGCCGCCACGTCGCGGCGCGCCGCGAGGATCGGCTCGAGGTCGCTTCCCATGTCGCGCACGCCCGTGACGCCGTTGGCGAGGAAGAGCGGCAGCGTGACTTCTCGTCCGCCGGGCACCCAGTCTCCGAAGAACGTGTGGATGTGCATGTCCCAGAGGCCGGGAATGAGGAACTTCCCGGCGCCATCGATCGTGCGCGCGTCCGTCGGGACCCGGACGGTGGCCGCCGGCCCGACCTGCGTGATGCGCTCGCCCTCGACCACGACGGTCATGTCGGTCCGCGCCGGGCCGCCGGTCGTGTCGATGACGGTGACGTGCGCGATGGCGAGGGGCACCGCCGGAGTCGCGGGTGCGGCCGGGTGGAGAAGGACCGCGGCGAGGACGAGCGGAAGCATCGTTCCGTCGACTCTACCGGACGGGTTCGGCGAAAAACAGCGGTCGGCTTCCGCCTAGTTCGGCGAAAGATCGGAGGCGCCGGCCGGGCCGCGGCTTCCGATGCGGGCGAGGACCGACGCGACCATCCGGTCGCAGCGGGCCCCGAGGAAGGGAAACGCCTGCTCGATGCCTGCACCGGCTCGTGCGAGAAGCTCTCTCTGCAGCGCCGAGCGAGCCCGGTGGAGGCGCGTCTTGACGGTTTCCTCGGTCAACTCGAGAAGCTCGGCGGTCTCCGCGGTCGACAGCTCTTCGACGTGCCGCAGCATGAAGACGGTGCGGTAGATCTCCGGCAGGCCTTCGACGGCGGCCTCGACGAGAGAACGGACCTCGTGATCGAACGCCGCCTTCTCGGGATCCGCGGCCGGGGACTCCTTCTTCATTTCGCGGCCCTCGACGCCCCGATCGGGCTCCAGGCTCTCGTGGCGGCGGCCTCGACGCGCGCGCGCCCACGACTCGTGCAGCGCGATCCGCCCGAGCCAGGTGCGAAACGCAGCGCGTTCGGCGAACTGACCGAGGTGTTCAAAGGCCCGGACCCACGTCTCCTGCGTGACGTCCTCCGCCTCGGCGTCGTTGCGAAGGACGGCCCGGGCGATCCGGTAAACACGCTGGTTGTAACGGCGCATGAGGGCCTCGAAGAGGTCGATCCGACCCGCACGGACTCTCCGGACGACCTCCTCGTCTGAGAGGGCATCCTGCTCCTTTTCTCTGAGGACTTTGGGCCTCACCATCTCGAGATTCACCCTAACAGAGTCAGACGCCGCCGAAAGGTTTCATGGCCTCGGCCCCCGGGGATCTGTAACCTGTTTCCTCCTGGGGGCTCTAGTCAGGCGATGGAGGAAAGAACGATGAACGCTGAGAAACGGCTCGACTCGGCCTGGTGGGCTCTCCGCATCGGGCTGGGGCTGGGACCGCTGCTCGCGGGCCTGGACAAGTTCTTCGACATCCTCGCGAACTGGGAGATGTACCTGAGTCCGGCCGTGGTCAAGCTCTTACCCGTGAGCGCGCCGACCTTCATGCGGATCGTCGGCGTGATCGAGATGATCGTCGGCCTGGCGATCCTGACGCGCTGGACCCGGATCGGGGCCTATGTCGCGATGGCCTGGCTCGCCGCCATCGCCGTCAACCTGGTGACGACCGGGATGTTCTACGATCTGGCCGTTCGGGACCTCGAAATCGCGATCGGGGCCTTTGCCCTGGCGCGCCTGACCGAGGTTCGCGAGATGGCCGGAGAGTCGGACGCGGCCAGGCGCGCCGCGGCCGGGAATCTCGCGCCGGGGATGAGCCGTTGAACTGAAACGAGGCGTCCGGCGATCGAGCCGGCGAACTACGAAAGGAACCCGAGATGAAGAAGATGATGCTTGCGATCCTGGCGGTGGCGGCCGTTTCCCCGGCCCTCCTGGCGGAGACCTGGAAGAACGCCTCTCTGATGGACTCGATGTGCGCGACGAAGGCGGATGTCAAGTCGAACCCGGACGCGCACCCGACCAAGTGCGCCATCCAGTGCCAGAAGGGCGGCTACGGGATCCTGGCGCCGGACGGGACCTTCCTGAAGTTCGACGCGGCCGGAAACACCCAGGTGCAAGCCGCCCTGAAGGCGACGAAGAAAACGGACCACCTGCGCGTGACCGTCGACGGCGAGCGCAAGGGAGACGAGATCCTCGTCAAGTCCGTTTCGCTCGACTGACCGCGCGGGCGTCTTCAGAGACCCAGATCGGAGAGGCCGGGATGATCGTCCGGCCGACGGCCGAGCGGCCAGCGATACTTGCGGTCCGCCTCGGCGATCGGCAGGTCGTTGATGCTGGCGATGCGCCTCTGCATCAGCCCGTGCTCGTCGAACTCCCAGTTTTCGTTGCCGTAGGAGCGGAACCAGTTGCCGGAATCGTCGTGCGACTCGTAGGCGAAGCGCACGGCGATCCGGTTCTCGTGAAAGGCCCACAGTTCCTTGATCAGGCGGTAGTCGAGCTCCTTCGACCACTTGCGGCGGAGAAACTCGACGATCGCTGCGCGTCCGGAGAGGAACTCGGCGCGGTTCCGCCACCGGCTGTCCAGCGTGTACGCGAGCGCGACCCGCTCCGGATCGCGCGAGTTCCAGGCGTCTTCGGCGAGGCGCACCTTCTGCGACGCGGTTTCCCCCATGAAGGGCGGCACGGGCGGTCGGGTCTCCGGCATCGTTCACTCCTGCGGAGGGCGGTCGGCGACCGCGGGAGACACTCTAACGCGCGGGGCTCGGGTGGCAAGCCCCGGGTCCGGACGAGAGATCCGGGAGGCGGCGCCCGGCCCGCGTCGTTGATGAGTTCGGATCACGCGGCCAGGCGTGCGATCTCGGACAATCGTCGGCGTGAGCCTCGAAGCCAGTGCGCCCCCGGACGCGTCGGAGCGGGACGCCGCCCGCATGATCGCCGAGAATCACGGAGTCGCCGCGCGCTTCGAGGAAGTCGCGGCGCTGCTCGAGGGGCAGGGCGCAAACCCGTTTCGCGTGGAGGCCTACCGGCGCGGCGCGCGCACGCTGCGCGAGTTGAAGCGGCCGCTTTCGGAGATTCTCGCCCGCGAGGGTCTCGGCGGCCTCGATCGTCTGCCAGGAATCGGGCCGATTCTGGCCCGGGCGATCTACGCCGTGCTCGGCACGGGCCGCCTTCCGATCCTCGAGCGTCTGCGCGGCGAGAGCGACCCGACGTCGATTCTCTGCTCGGTTCCCGGCATCGGCCGGACGCTCGCCGACCGGCTCTACCATGACCTCGGTGTCGCGACCCTGGAGGACCTGGAGGCGGCGGCTCACGACGGGCGTCTGGCGAGTCTCGCCGGCTTCGGTCCCAAGAAGATCGCCGGGATCCGGGACTCCCTCGGGTCGCGCCTCGCGAGGGTGCGGCCCCCTCCGGCCGCCGACGGCCCCGAGCCGCCGGTGTCCGAGCTCCTCGACGTGGACCGCGAATACCGCGAGGCGGCGGTCGCGGGGCGCCTTCCGAAGATCGCCCCGCGCCGCTTCAATCCCCGCCGCGAGGCCTGGCTTCCCGTGCTCCATACGCAGCGTGGCCCCCGCCACTACACGGCCCTTTTCTCCAACACCTCTCGCGCGCACGCGCTCGGACGCTCACGGGATTGGGTCGTTCTCTATGCCGACGGGGCGCGGGGCGAGCGTCAGTGGACCGTCGTCACGGAGACCGGAGGAGAGCTGCGGGGCCGGCGCGTCGTCCGCGGGCACGAGCAGGAGTGTCTCAAAATCCTGGCCGCCGCCTCGCGGCCCGTCGGATGAGCGTGTCGCGGCCTCCCGCGCCGCGCCGCGCGATTCCAGCTGGCGTCGCATCGCGCCGAAGATGTGCCGGTGGAACGCGTGGCAGACGGCCGCCTCGACGAGCCTGCCGAGCCACCGGGGGCGCACCCGACTGACGTAGCGGGTCTCGAGCGCGATACGGGTCGACCCGTCGGGAAGCTCGCGCAACGTGTAGCTGCCGCCCGTGAGCCGAATCCCTCCGCCGATGGCGAGGTCCTGCTCGACGACGTCGAATCCATAATGCCGCGACGGGTCGATGCGGGTCACGCGCTTGAGCAGGTGGCCCCGATCGTAGACACAGCGGGTTTCGTCTCCGACGGAAGATCGCCTGCCCTCGGTCCGCACTGGCGTCGGCAGCACGAGGCGCAAGTGGAGCGGGGGGACGTACGGTATCTGTTCGTAATACATCAGGCCGTTCCAGACCTGGTCGGGTGACGCGGAGAGCCGAGCACCGGTCACGATCGACGTCGTCGCGCTCGGACCGCTTCCGGCGAGCTTCACAGCGCTGCCGCTGGTTTGACTTCGACGATTCCCCACAGCATCGAGCGGTCCTCGGCGGCCCGGTTACCCGGGAAGTCGGCCGGTGGTTCGCCGAAGCTGCGGAGAACCGCGATCGCACCCGGCGCCGCGGCTCGCCGGACGGCGGCCGCCAATCGCTGCCGGTACGGCTCTCCGGCCCCGTCCAGGATGTTCGAGAGCGTGAACCCGTCGAAGCTTCCGGGCGCCTCGCTCTCGAGACAGGTTGCGGCGTCGGCGTGCACGAGGCGGATCTGCGTGGCCTCCGCGGGCAGCGGGGAGTCCGCGACTTCGCCCAGAAGAAGCGCGCGCGCGTGGGGGTTGCCGCGATTGGGATGCCGGGCGAAGCATCGCTCCATGCGCGCGCGCAGGATGATCCCCAACTTCCGGGGAAGGGAGCGAAGAAGGGGTCTCGCGTAGAACAGGGCCAGGACGGCCGGCGAGAGGACCGCTTGCATCGCCGCGCGGAATCGCCGGGTATCCAGATGCCGGCGCCAGTAGGCCATCTGCTCCGCCGTGTCCGCGAATTCGAGAAACTCGCGCACCCGCAGCGGCGACCATCCCACCAGAGGCGCGAATCCGCGAGCGAAGGCCATCATGCGCTCCGCGGCGCCGCGGCCGCCGGGCTCTCCCAGGAACCGCCGCCTCGCGTAGGCGACCTGGACGGGATTGATGTCGGCGGCAACGACCTCGTGGCGGGGAGACAGCGCCATGGCGGTGCAACCCGCCGACGCGATGCAGAAAATACGGCCGCCGGGGCGGAACGCGCCGAGCTCGATCGACGCGTCCTCGTGCATGCGGCCGAAGAGAAGCTTGCTCGGGCCGGCCCGCGCGTCGAGGCGGCCCCGCTCCCAGGCGGTTCCGACGAGGCTCGACATCAGCTCCATCCGCGCAGGCCGGCCGCCACCCACACCAGGAGGAGAAAGGCGAAGTTCTTGACCACCATGCCGGCCGGGTCGTGGATGATTCGCCGCGCAAAGACGAGACCCCCGGCGTTCAGCGCCACGAGCAACAGCGTCTGGGCCGCCGCGCACGGGATCGGAGCCACGCCGGAGAGCGCCCAGAGAGCCAGTCCGACCTCCACGGCTCCGAGGATCTTGAGAAACTGCGCACCGGTGCGTGCATCGAAGCGGGGCACGGCCTCGACGACCTCGAGCTGATGCGGCTGCCCGCGAAGCAGCTTGCACCAGAGTCCCTCGTAGATCCACACAGCGGACACGGCCACGCGAATGAGCCAGATCGGCGGCAGGAGTTCGATCACGAGATCTCAAGTGGCGGACACGTTCGCCAAGAATTCGAACCGCCGGCGATTTGAGTTTTCAAGCCGTCCTCTTTGACGGGTCCATCCCCGTCTACCAGCGTATCGCGGGTGAGGCGACGCGCTTAAGGGCTCTAGGACTCAGCCTCGACAAGATTGCCAACCACCTCGGCTTCTCGAAGATGACCATCATCCGTGCGCTCAGGCCGGCGAGGCCTCCCCGTCAACCGTGAGCTAAAGCTTGTGGTATCCTCGCCACCGGTCGCTCGACCGGCGTGCGCCCGAGACCCTCGGGCGGCGATTCTTCAATCCGGGGGATTCCTTGCGATTACTGCATTCGAACGCATCTCGGCGTTTCCTGGCGCTCGTTGGCCTCATCGGCGTGCTCATCGCGCCGACTCCCGCCGTCTCGGACGTGGGGCCCGCGGCCGGAGGGCCGTACCGCCTGCGCTTCCACCATCTCCACACCGGGGAGCGTCTCGAGGTCGTCTACCGGCACGCGGACGGCTACGATCCCGCCGCGCTGACCCGGGTCGATCGAGTCCTGCGCGACTGGCGGAAAGACGACGTCCACGCGTACGACCCGCGCCTTCTGGATCTGCTCCGCGACCTGCTGGCTTCCCTCGGGCGGCCCGACGCCGAGATCGACGTGATCTGCGGTTATCGCACGCCGGTTACGAACGAGTCCCTGCGGCGGAGCGGGCGCGGCGTCGCGCGGCAGAGCATGCACATGCAGGCGATGGCGATCGACATCCGCGTGCCGGGCGTGCCGACCGCGGAGCTTCGCGATGCCGCGCTGCGCCTGGGTCGCGGCGGAGTCGGGTACTACGCCGCTTCCGACTTCGTGCACGTCGACGTCGGGCGCGTCCGGCGCTGGTAGAACCCGCGGAAGGGGACCGCTCAGTTCACCGGGTAGGGGTAGCCCTTGGCCAGCGCCTGCGCGAGGTCGGCGTCGTGGCCGTAGATGTCGTCGTAGAAGTGCACCTCGCCGTTCTCGTAGGCGAGCGCCGTCGCATAGACGATGAAGACCGGCACCGGGCGGACGAGCTTCACGGTCACGTCGTCCGGTCCTGACTGCATCGCCTCCCGCGCGCGCTCGAGCGTCCAGTCGGGATTGTTGCGGAGCACCCAGGCGGCGAGCTCGGCCGGCTTCTCGACGCGGATGCAGCCGTGGCTGAAGTCCCTCCGGCTCTTCGCAAATAGCGTGACCGACGGCGTGCTGTGCAGGTACACATTGAACTCGTTCGGGAAGATCAGCTTGACGAGCCCGAGGGCGTTGGCCGGGCCGGGCTTCTGCCGAACGGCGAGCCGGCCGGCCTTCAGCTGCGCGAGGACGTCGTCGGAGATCGGGCCGTCGGTGACGACCTTGCCGTCCGGGGTGGTGACCTCGTAATTCTTCTTGGCGATGTAGTTCCGGTCGCGCGTTATGGCGGGCACGATCTCGCCTCGGAGGATGCTCGGCGGAACGTTCCAGTACGGGCGGAACACGACGTAGGTCATGTCCCGCGAAAAGACCGGAGTCTGGGTCGGCGCCGCTTTGCCGACGACGACGCGCATCTCCATGGCGACGTTGCCCTTCGCGTCGGCCGCGCGCAGCCGGAAGTCGGGGATGTTCACGACGATCGGGGGCGCCGAGAACTCCGCCGGCAGCCAGCGCCAGCGCTCGAGCGCGAGCTGCAGCTGCCGGACGCGATCCGCGAGCGGGACGTTGAGCTGCTTGACGGTGCCCGGTCCGAGCCGGCCGTCCTCGTCGAGGCCGTGGCGGCGCTGAAAGCGTTTCACCCCTTCGACCATCGCGCCGCCGTAGACGTCGGCATTGGCGGCCGGCGCCGCATCGGGCGGAAGGTCGCCCAGGAGGACGAGGCGCCGCCCAAGCGCCGCTGCGCCGGCGTACGTCTCACCGGGCTTGATGGCCTTGGCCGGGACGGGTAGCGCTTCCACGGCAGGGCCCCGCGCCATCTCCGTGTAGCGCACCAGCGCCGCCTCGGTCCGTCGATAACCGCCAAACGGCGGCTCGACCCCGTCCAGCACCGCGGAGACGTCCGCGGCCGCCATCAGCCGCTCGCGGAGGAAGCTCGGCAGGTCGTACTTCTTCCCCTGGACGCTCAGACCGAAGTGGAAGTGCTGCGGGTTGATCCGCCCGATGTGCAGATCGGACACGAGACGCATCGCGCAGACCGTGAGCGCCACGTCGAAGCGCGCGGGATCGGCGTTCGGACCCTTCAAGGCCTGGAGGCGGGCGTCCCATCGGGACGCGTCGTAGTCCTCGGGCTCGAGTCCCCTCTTCCCGGCGTCCCGGAAGGCCTGCACCAGGGCGAGCGCCGACGCGGACGGCTGGCTTCCCCGGACCCAGGCCGGCGCGTAACCGGCCGGCGCATAGAAGCCGTCCACGAGGACCCTGTAGTCGGAAAAGTCCGGCCAGCGCAGGTCCGCGAGACGGCCGCTCGCGACGATGTCCCGCAACGCGGCGGCCTGCGCCGGCGCGACGGCCACGTCCTGAGTCGGCGGTACGAAACTCATGGCGAGGCTGACGGACGCGAGCGCCGATAGCTGCAGCAGCCGGAGTCCTCGAGAGGTGGGCAACGAAATGGACTCTATATCGAGGCTACAGGTCATTGACCGGTTCGAACCGAGAATCGCCGAGGCCAGCCCCGAGCAGACCGGCGGCGCGGTCCCGGCCGGGGCCCGCGCTGCGAACTCCGGTGGCGGTTCGAAACCTGCTGTTCACACTCTGGCTCAAGGGAACTGGCGGAGGAGGAGGGATTCGAACCCCCGGTACCGTTTCCGGTACAGCGGTTTTCAAGACCGCCGCCTTAAACCACTCGGCCACTCCTCCACGGAGTCAGTGTAGCGGAGGCGTGGCGGAACCGACTCCGTGGCTGGCGGCGGTCCCCGCCGCGTTGTCGCCGTGCTGCGCACGGCGCCGCCTACTGCCGTGGGTCTGCCGTTGGTGGTCGGCCCAAACCACTCGGCCACTCCTCCACGATTCCAGTGTAACGAAAGGTCTCCGCTTGTCGTCCCGCTACGGCCTCCGCGACATGTAGTAGCCGGGGGCCTCGTAGCGGATGACCTTGCCGGCGGGGTCGAGGACGAAGGTGACGGTCTCGCCGGTCGCGTCGCCGCCCTTCTGCTTGAAGACGTTGCCGGAGACGGGCTCGAGCGTGACCCGGGACTCCCAGGGGTTGTCCTCGGCGGGGTCGAACATCGTGAGCTTCCCGTCGAGGATCGCGACGTGAATCTCTTCGTCCTCCCAGGTGTAGACGCCGACGTACTTGCTCCAGGCCGGGTCGGCCGTCGGGACCTTCGCCTCGGCGGCGGTCGCCTTCGCGATGGCGGGCCGGACGATGGCGTAGGCCTGGTTGACGTAGAGCGACGGGCGCCCGTCCTCGGAGTTCGTGAGCGCGATGACGGCGAACTTCGACGCCGGCGCGAACGAGATCTGGGTGCGATGGCCGGGCACGGAGCCGCCGTGGCCGATGCGCGTGACGTCGTCGCGCCGCCCGATGCCCCAGCCGAGGCCCCAGCCGCTCTTCCAGTCGGGCTGGAGCCAGTGGATGCGCTGCATCTCGGCGAGTGTCGAGCCCTTGAGGATCTGGGCGCCGCCGGCCGGGCCGGTGCGGAACTGGAGCGACGCGTACCTCGCGAGGTCGTCGACGGTCGACGCCAGGTTGGACGCCGGGATCATGTAGGCGCCGTTGAAGAACGGTTCGACGCGGCGCGGCTTGCCGGGCATGCGGCGGCCGTACCCGATGGCGAGCGTCGGCATGTCGGTCGGCGGAATCACGCGCGTGCCAGTCATGCCGAGCGGCGCGAGGACGTGGCGCGCGATGTACTCGGCGTAGGGCTCGCCGGAGGCCGCCTCGACGATGTAGCCCGCGAGGGCGAGCGCGACGTTCGAATACTTCCACTCCGTCTCCGGCGGGAGCGCAATTCCCATGCGATTCAAGACCGGCATCATCGCTTCCCGCGAGGGGAAGTTCATGTCGTTCCAGTAGGTCCCGTCGACCTCGCGCGGGATGCCGGCCGTGTGGGTCAGGAGCTGGCGGATCGTGATCGCGGGGCTCTGGGGATCGACCTTCGCGAGCTTCAGCTCGGGGATCCACTTCGTGATCGGGTCGTCGAGCTGGAGCTTGCCCGGCGTCGCGCAGCTGCAGCAGGGCGTGCGCCGTGAACGTCTTCGAGATCGACGCGATGCGGTAGGCGGTCGCGGGCGTGGCCGGGATCTTCTGTCCGAGGTCCGCGTAGCCGTAGCCCTTCGCGAAGACGAGCTCCTGGTCGTACACGATTCCGACGGAGACGGCCGGCTGGTCGCGGTTCTTCGCGGTCCAGTCGACCCAGGCGTCGAACACCTCGAGGGCGGCGGCGACCTCGGGCTTCTGCGCGAGCGGCGTCAGGGCTCGGCGGCGGCTGCGGCCGCGACGCGACAAAGACGAGGGCGATGAGAATCCGGCGTACGCGAAACATGCGATCGGCCTCCTTCTTCACTGTCTCGACTCCTGGAGCTTGCGTGCGATGGCGGTGACCAGGCGGCGCGGCGTGATGCGCTCGGCCTGGACGAGAACGCGGTTGGCGAGGCCCGGAACGACGACGCGCTTGCCCCGCTTCATCCCCTCCCAGCCGGCGCGCGCGACGTCCGGCGCCTTCGTCACCAGGGGCGACTTCATGAGCGGGATGGGCCTGAATCCCGCCCGCTGCTGAAACTCCGTCCGCGTCGGACCGGGGCAGAGGGCCGTCACCGTGACCCCCGTGCCCGAGACCTCGCTGGCGAGCGCCTCGGAAAATGAGAGGACATAGGCCTTCGTGGCGTAGTAGACGGCCATGATCGGTCCCGGCTGGAACGCGGCCGTGGACGCGACGTTGAGGATCCGGCCCTGCCGGCGGGCGAGCATGGGGGGCAGGAGGACCTTCGTCAGATGCGTCAGTGCCGTCAGGTTCACCTGAATCATCTCGAGCTCCCGGTCGAGCGGCGTCTCGGCGAAGAAGCCGTAGACGCCGACTCCGGCGTTGTTGACGAGAACGTCGACCGTGATCCCGCGCTCCGAGAGCTCGCGTCCGATCTCCGCCGGGGCCGCGGGCTCGGCGAGATCCTTCACCAGGACGGACACGCGCACGCCGTACTCCTCGGCGAGGCCGCGGCCGATCGACTCCAGGCGCTCCCGGTGGCGGGCGACGATGACGAGATCGTGGCGATCCTGCGCGGCGACGGACGCGAGCTCCAGCCCGATCCCGCTCGAGGCGCCCGTGATCAGGGCCGTCGGCATGCGCGGGTCCGGGGCCGACGGGCCGAGAGGATTCCTACCTCGCGGCGGCGCTGCGCGGTGCGGGCGCGGCGGCCGGAGCGGGCTCGGGCTTGGTCAGCGGCTTCGGCCGGACGACGTAGGTCCAGGCGTTGGAAAGCTCGGCCTTGCCCCAACGCAGGAGCCCGTGGAAGAGCATGACCCACATCGAGCTGCGGATCGAGAAGCCCACGAAACGCGGCCTTCGGCCGGCGTTGTGGTTGCCGTAGATGCCGAGCGCCTTCTTGCGCCGGGCGATCTTCACGAGCCGGCGGTTGTAGAACCGAATCGGGTAGTACCCGATCTCCGCACCGTCCTCGAAGAACGGAGGCACGCCGAGGCGCTCGTGCGACCACCGATAGATCGGCATGACGGCCGCGAAGTAGTAGAGCGCGGTGTCGAGGAGGAAGGCGACCGTCATCGTGTCGTAGTCGCCCATGACGTAGTACTTGTCGCGGTAGATCGACTCGTAGAAATACTTGAAGAAGCGGTCGTACCGCCGGTTGTGCTCGGCGTAGGCCTTCGTCATCTTCTCGGCCGGCGCTCCGCCGAGCTCCTCGAGGATCAGGCGCGTGCGCGTCCAGACCGAGAAGGACATCTGGTCGAGGCCGGGCGAGTAGAAAGGATCGAGGAATCCGCCGGCGTCGCCCACCTGGGCCCAGCCCGGGCCGATGAACTTGTCGACGAAGTACGGCAGGTGCGCATAGTACCGGCAGTCGCCCTCGACCGGCACGGCGCCCTCGATCAGCTGGCGGGAGAGGGGATTGCCGTCGAGAAAGCGCGTCAGCTTCTCGAGAGGCGTCCGGCCTTCGAGCTCGACGAGCCGCTTGTCCCACACGACGCCCACGCTCGTTTCGCCGTCCTTCAGCGGGATGAACCAGATCCAGTAGCCCCAGCCCGTGAAGTGGTTCGTCGCCAACCGTCGCGCGGTCAGCACGGCGCGCGCCCACGGGTTGGCGGGGTCGGTGCCCGCGATCTCGACGCCGTCCATGTCCTTGACCTTGTTGTAGCGGACCCAGATCGCCGCCGTCGGGTGCGTGTCGATCGGCGTCACGCCTCCGCGCTTGCGAGCGAGCATGGCCTGCCGGCCGGTCGCGTCCACGAGCCAGCGGCAGGTGACCGTGACCGTCGTGCCGTCGCTCTTCTCGACCGTCAGCGTGTTCGGGGCCGCGCCTTCCCCGAGCGTGTAGCCCGTGACTTTTGCGGGACGCCAGACCTCGCTGCCCTCCTCGCGGGCGACGAAGAGAAGGCGTTCGTCGAGCTTGGCGCGGTCGAGCTGGAACGACGGCGTGCGGGCGAGCATCGTGGGGCCGGTCTCGGACGCCTCCTGCAGGCACGTGACGTCGTCGTTGTGGAACCAGAATCGAAAGGCCTGCTTGGGGAGCTGGTCCTGCGACAGGTGCCGGTACTGCTTGAGCACGCGGGTCAGGAAGTACGCGGAGACCTCGACGGTCGACTCGCCGACCTTCCAGTCGAACTTCTCGGTCTTCTCGACGACGAGGATCCTGAGGTCCGGCTTGCCGCGCTTCAAGAGGATCGCCGTCGAGGCGCCGGAGACGGCGCCGCCCACGACGACGACGTCGTAGGCGAGGGGATCTCGGGAGGCGGTTTCCATGAGTGGGATCCTAGTCTAGCGCGGGGACGCGGGATCTGGACGAGCGGGCCCGCCCTCGTCCACCACGACCTCGCGGTCGACCGCCGCGATCGGTCCGAGATTCTGAATCTTCCCGGAGGGCCAGGTCACGACGAGGCCCTCCACGGATTCCGCGTTCCCCAGGCCGAGGTGGACGATGGGGCTGCCCGTCGAGAGATAGCCGCTCGCGTTGGCGTTCTCGGTCACGATCCGGCGGCCCCCGGGCAGGGTCGCTTCGATGCGGGCGCCGATCCCGTTCCGATTGTCGGTGCCGGGCGTGCCCGCCAGGCGGAGGCGCAGGTAATGCTCGCCGGCGCGCCGCGAGCCGAGGAAGAGGGCCTCGGGCGCCTGCACCGAGCGGACGAAGAGGTCGAGCGCGCCGTCGCCGTTGGCGTCGAAGGCGACCACGGCCCGGCCGTTCGACTCGAGATCGAGCCCGTCGAGAAACGCGCGCTCCTCGAAGAGCGGGGTCGCCGGCGCCGGCGCCGCCGCGGTTGCGAAAGTAGCGGTCGCGCTCGATTCCGTTGATCCCGGCGCCCTTCCGGTCGAAGGTCTTCGTTCCGGCGACGTAGTCGTCCCAATACGCCAGTGTCTGCCACCAGAACTCGAGTGCGACGTCGCGGTCCCGGCCGTCGCCCCAGAGGCCGTTGGTGGCGTAGAGGTCGGGCCAGCCGTCGTCGTCGAGGTCGGCGGCGACGGAGCTCCAGTTCCAGCCGGCGTGCTTCGCGCCCGAGCGCGCGGTCGCGTCCTCGAAGGTGTGGTCGGGACGCTGGAGGAGGAGCGTGTTGCCCGAGGCCATGTCCTCGCACCACTGGACCGCTACCGAGAGGAAGACGCGGCCCCAGAAGGCCACGGGGATCGACGGGTACTCGTGGAGAAAGTACCACTGCGTGTCGGTTCCCGTCGCGTAGATGTCGGGCCGGCCGTCGCCGTCGTAGTCCGCCCAGGCGCCCGACATGCCGTACGCGCGCGCGAGCGTGCCGGTCTTCTTCGCGACGTCCTCGAAGCGGCCGCCGAGGTTGCGGTAGAGATTCTTCAGGCCGAAGTCGTTCGTCGCCAGGATGTCTTCGCGGCCGTCCTGGTCGTAGTCCTGAAAGAGGGCGGAGAGCGTCCAGCGCGTCTCGTCGGCGATGCCCCAGGCCTTCGTGGCGTCGGTGAATCGGCCGTGGCCGTCGTTCAGGTACAGAAAGTTCGGGCGCCCGTCCTTCGCGTCGAAGGCGGGGTCGGGCATCTGGCTGTAGTAGTCGCCGGTGACCGCGACGAAGAGATCGATGTCGCCGTCGCCGTCGACGTCCGCGAAAGCGGCGGAGCGGGCGTTGGCCGGGACGGCGATGCCGGAGGCAGCCGTGGTCTCTTCGAACGTGCCGTCGCCGCGGTTTCGAAAGAGGCGCGCCGGTCCGAAGGCGTTGGTCACGAAGAGATCGGGATAGCCGTCGCCGTCCACGTCGCCCGCGGCGAGGCCGGTCGCCGGGATGCCCTCCGTCGGCGACTTCGCCAGACCGGTCTTCTCCGTAACGTCGGTGAAATGCCCGGCGCCATCGCCCTTGTAGAGAATCGAGCGCAAGCCGTCACCGACGAAGAGGTCCTCGGCGCCGTCGCGGTCGAAATCGAGCACGGCGACGCCCGAGCCCGGGCCACAGGTCCGCGACGAGGTGGTTGACCTTGTCGATCGGCGGGTCGTGCCGCGGCGCACCGAGCCCGGCTTCGGAGGTGGCGTTGCGAAAGCGCGGGGAGGTCTCGACGCGCTCGGCGAGCGGCTTCTCGAAGCGGAGCGACGCTCGGCCCCCGACTCCGTGACCATGGCCGACGCCGAGCGCTCGACCCGCGCTCCGTCGGTGCGAAAGCCGCCGACCGTGAACGCGACCCGTCCGGTCGTCGACTCGCCGTCGTGCGTCGGCTTCTCCACGCGATAGTCGACGAAGGCCAGACGCTCGAGCCCGTTCCACGCCCAGGCGCGGAGCTCCGCGATCCCTTCCGGATCAGCCGCCGTCGCCTCCCGGCTCCGCAGCGCCCGACGCGCCGCCTCGTTGGCATCCCGCCAGCGCTCGAGCCGCGCCATCCACGGGCGAAACTCTGCGCGCAGCCGCTCGATGGAGGCATTGCGGTAGACGAACCAGCTCGCAGCGGCGATTGCGGCCAAGCCCAGAGCGATCAGCAACTTCCGCCGCGACATGCGGTGGGATCGTAACCTGAGCTGATCAAGCCCTTTCAGCGCCGCGAAGCGACGAACCGCTGGTTCCCGATCGAAGCCGATGCGCTAACATCCGCGGCCTGGCCTATAGCGGAGAGGTGGGTGAGTGGCTTAAACCAGCGGTTTGCTAAACCGCCGTAGGGGCTTAAACCTCTACCACGGGTTCAAATCCCGTCCTCTCCGCCACTTCCGCTGCCCGTGACGACGGCGACTAGCGCCTTCGCAGGATCGCCGCTGAGATCGCCGAGACCGCCAGCCCGATCGGGAACGACGTCGCGAACGTGAGGGCGGCGTTGGTCAGGGGGTTGTCGTACAGCCCCTTGAGCATACGCGCCTGGCTCGCCACTTTCTCGATCTCCTGGGGCGTGTCGCCGGAGTCGCGGGCCCGCTCGACCATGCAGGCCGAGAACTTGTCGCCGAAGTCCGGCACGATGCCGAAGTAGACGATCTCGAAGGCGACGGCCGCGCTCGCGCAGGAGATCGCCGTGATCAGCAGCCCCACCGAGAGGCCGCGGCCGAACGAGATGCGCCCGGCGCCGACCTTCTCGCGGTAGGAGCGGATTCCGAAGAAGATGATCAGGGCCGACAGGACCATCGACGAATAGCCCATGACGTCGGCTTTCCGGTGGTCCATGGCGAGGATGAAGGGGATCGACCCGAGCATCAGCAGGATAAAGATCGCGGCGGACGTGAATCCGAAGGTCAGGACCGTTCTCTTCATGAAGCTCCTCCTTGCGCGAGGTCGTCCTCGCGCCCGGGCACGTTAGTCGGGGCCTCGCGCGGTGTCGTCATCCTTTCGGGTGATTTTGCGCCGCCACGGTCCAAAATCACGCTTTCCGGCGACGCCTCAGGGGATCAGCCGGCCGGCCTTGCCGATCTGCACGGCCTGGGTGCGGCGCTTGGCGCCGAGCTTGTCGAAGAGCCGGCTGGAATGGGTCTTGACGGTGTTCTCGCTGACGAAGAGCTTCTCCGCGATCTCGCGGTTGCTCAGTCCGGCGGCGATCAGGCCGAGGATCTCGAGCTCCCGGGGGGTGATGGCGAGCTCCCTCACGCGAGCCTCGTCGAGCACGAACGGTCCCGTCGTCGGAACCTCCCTGACGATCACGGAGGTCTTCCGCCTCGTGAGCGAGAGCCCCAGCCAGATGCCGAGCCCCGCGAACACCGCGGCGACGAGTCCTCCGTAGATCTCGACCGAGTGCTCGACCACGAGGAAGCGGTACTCGGCGAGCTTCAGGACCGCGATCAGAGCGCCGCCCGAGAGACCGTAGACGAGTATGTCGAGCCACGCGCGATGGCGAGCCGGAGGCGCGTTGGAGGAGCCGGCCACGGGGGGGCATGATAGCCCTCGGCCCGCCGTCAACGGGCTGGAACGACGCGCGTCCGTCGGGCTCGATACTCGAAGACCCCGATCGGCGTCGCGGCATGGATGAGGTTGCCGGTCGCGGAGATCGCGAGGTCCAGGGCCCCGGTCGTCGGCAGGGCGAGGCTGGAAAACGTCCGGCCGCCGTCGCCGCTGACGTAGACGCCGCCGCGGGGGAGGATCCCGGCGATGGAGGTGGCGCAGGCGTAGACGCGCGTCGCGTCGGTCGGGTCGAAAACGAGGTCCGTGACGTACACGCCGGAGAGGCCCGGCGCCGACCAGGTCGCCCCGCCGTTCGTGCTGCGGTAGACGCCTCCGCACTCGAAGCCTCCGCTGGCGACGACCCCTGTTCCCGCCAGGAACACCGAGGGAGCGGTCGGGTCGACCCGCAGAGACAGGAGACCCGGGCACGCGGGAGGCGGGCCGCCCGTCTCGACCCACGTCGTTCCGCCGGTGACGCTCCGAAAGATGTGCGAGACCCCGTAGGCGAGGAGGGCTCCGCCGCCCCCCGGCGTCAGCCGCACGTTCTCGGTGAAGGGCGTCGGCGGCTCCTCCCAGGTGAGGCCGGCGTCGCTCGTTCGGAAGAAGCGCGTGCCGCACGTGAAGAGGAGCGAATCCGTGCCCGCGCCCGTCGCGAACGACGGCACGCAGCGCGTCGAGACGGTGAGAACGGTGCTCCAGTTGTCTCCGTGGTCGACGGATCGGAGGATGTCCGTCGTTCCGGTGCCCTTCTGGGCCGCCGCGAAAACGCGGGAGCCGTCGCGCGGATCCGCGAAGATCTGGGCGTAGGAGTCGCCTCGGGGGGCCTCGATGAGCGCGTTCCAGGTCTGGCCCGCGTCGTCGGTCCGGTAGACGGCGCTCGTCGAGGAATCCAGAATCGTGGCGGCCGTGTAGGCGCGGGCATCGTCGTCCCCCGTCGCGCTGACGGCATTCGCCCGCACTCCCTTCGGCCCCGGGGTCTCCCATCCGGGCAGCGCGAGAACGGCCGGCGCCGTCAGCGTCCAGAACCAGAGCGCCGCCGGCCGGAATCGCATCAGCGTTCATTGTACGGGTTAGGATGAAATCGCCATGTCGGCGACCTTCGGAACCCGCCTCCGACGCTACTACGTGGCGGGAATCCTGGTCCTCGCGCCGACCGCGCTGACGGCATGGGTCGTCTGGAGCCTCTTCAAGTTCTTCGACGACATCCTCGGCGGCGAGCTGCGGGCGCGGGGCATCTCGGTGCTCGGGCTCGGCTTCGTCATGCTCAACGTCCTGCTTCTCCTGCTCGGCTTCGTCGCGACGAATTTCTTCGGGAAACGGCTCTTCGGACTGTGGGACCGCCTGATGCACCGGGTCCCGCTGATCAACAAGATCTACGCGACGCTGCGGCAGATCGCGGAGCTCCTGCTCGGCCCGTCGCGCGTCGGGACTTTCGGGCGCGTTGCGATCGTGGAGTTCCCGTCGCCGGGGTCGTGGGGCATCGGTTTCGTCACGTCGACGGCCGGGGGCGAGGTGAGCGAGAAGACCGGGAAGAAGCTCTGCAGCCTCTTCATCCCGAGCGCGGTCAATCCGACGACGGGATTCCTCCTCGTGGTGCCCGAGGAGAAGGTGACCTACCTCGACATGACGCCGGAGCAGGCGATGAAGATGATCGTCTCGGCCGGTGCCCTCGTCCCGCCGCGCTAGGTCGCCTTTCGCGCCGTCAGGAGGAGCTGCTCGCTGCCGAGCATGGCGGGCCGGGTCATCCAGCCGAGCAGGTCGTTTTCGCCGCGCGCGTGTTCGGGCCCGCCTCGATGCCGGAGCGTCTCGATGCGGGTCGAGACCCACAGAAAGGGATAGAGGAGGAAGAGCCACGCGTGGTTCCACTTGAACCGGGTCACGTCGAGGCGCTCGACCGAGAGCCCCGCCTGGTGGAGCAGCGTGTGAAGCAGCGGAAAGTCGACCGGGCTGATGTGGTACGCGTAGAGGTCGTCGGCCGAGAGATCCCAGCCGACCCGCCGGCGGATGAGCTTGTGCGTCCCCGTCCAGAAGAAATGCCAGCGGGAATGGAGCCGCGCCACGTTCGGCGTCGAGAAGACGAGGCTTCCCCCCGGCGCGAGCACGCGGCCGACTTCGGCGACGATCGGGATGTACGTCGCCAGGTGCTCGGCGACCTCGCAAAGCACGACGAGGTCGAATGCAGCGTCGGCGTAGGGGAGCGGACGGGTCAGATCGACGTCCTCGTCGATGGGGATCCCGTCCGCCGGCCGGGGCTTCGAGGAGTCGGCGAGCTTGTAGTCGTCGGCGCGAAAGTGCGTCCCGCGCACCGCGCAGCCGTCCCGGGCGAGCGCGGCCGCGATCTCGCCCCGGCCGGCGGAGAGATCGAGCACCCGCAGGTTCGGGTACCCGGGCCGGCGCCGCGCGGCGCGCAGGACGGCCTCGAAGACGTGCTTCTGCGGCACTAGGCCCGGCGAATCTCCGACTGGCCGCGCATGTACGGGCGCAGCGCCTCCGGGATCTCCACCGAGCCGTCGGGGCGCTGGTAGTTCTCGAGGATGGCGACGATGGTCCGGCCCACGGGCAGGCCCGAGCCGTTCAGCGTGTGAAGGAACTCGGGCTTGTCGCCCTCGGTCCGGCGGAAACGGATCGAAGCGCGCCGCGACTGGAACGCCTCGAAGTTCGAGCAGGAAGAGATTTCCTTGTAGGCCTTCATGCCGGGGAGCCAGACCTCCAGGTCGTAGGTCTTCGCCGCGGCGAACCCGAGGTCGCCCGTGCAGAGCGTGACCACGCGATGGGGCAGGTTCAGCCGCCGGAGGAGCTCCTCGGCGTGGTCGGTCAGGACTTCGTGCGCGGCGGCGGACTCCTCGGGGCGTACGAACATGACGACTTCGACCTTGTCGAACTGGTGCTGGCGAATCATCCCCCGCGTGTCGCGTCCCGCCGCGCCCGCCTCCGAGCGAAAACAGGGCGTGTAGGCGGTGTACAGGCGCGGCAGGTCTTCGGCCCCGAGGATCTCGTCGCGGTGCAGGTTCGTGACGGGCACCTCGGCCGTCGGGATGAGGTAGTAGCCCTCACCCGTCTTGAAGAGGTCGCTCTCGAACTTGGGAAGCTGCCCCGTGCCGAAGAGCGAGGCCGCGTTGGCGAGGAAGGGCGGCAGCAGCTCGCGGTAGCCGTGCTCCTCGACGTGCACGTCGAGAAAGAAGTTGATCAGCGCGCGAGACAGGCGCGCACCGGCGCCCGAAAGGACGGTGAACCGGGCGCCCGCGATCTTCGCACCGCGCTCGAAGTCGAGGATCCCGAGGGCTGGTCCGAGATCCCAGTGGGCCTGCGGCTCGAAGTCGAACTTGCGGGGCTTGCCCCAGCTCCGCTCGAGTCGGTTGGCGTTCTCGTCGGCGCCGCGCGGCACGGAGTCCTGCGGGACGTTCGGAACCTGCTTCTCGACGGCCGCGAGCATCCGGTCGGCCTCCTCGACCTTCTCCTCGAGACCGCGGATCTCGTCCTTGAGCGCCTTCATTTCCTCGAGCGCCTCGGGAGACGGCCTGCCGCCCACCGAGGTGAGCTCGTTGCGGCGCCGGCGTTTCACCTCCAGCAGCGTCACGGCCTCGCGACGCGCGCGGTCGAGCTCCGTATACGTTTCGAGGCCCGCGCCGCCGAAACGCTCCGGCATCTCGGCGAGCAGCCGGGCTGCGTTTTCCCGCAGGTACTCGCGTGGTAGCATGAAAACGCGATTTCATATCGCGCACGCCGATCGAGTCAACCGCAATCGAGTCAACCGCTTGAGCGGGACCTCCCGGACGCCGGACGTGGATTGCGTCGTGGTCAACCGCGACGGGGGCGACGCGCTCTTTCGCGCCCTGGCCTCGCTCGAGCGCCAGAGGGACGTTCAGCTCTCGGCCGTCGTCGTCGACAACGCCTCCCGTCCCGAGGAACGGCGCCGCATCGCCGCCGAGGCCCCGTCGGCCCGCGTCATCGGTTTCTCGCGCAATCTGGGGTTTGCCGGCGCGGCCAACGAGGGTATCGCCCGGACCCGGGCTCCGTTCGTCCTGCTCCTCAACAACGACGCGGTGCTCGAGCCGGACTACGCCGCCCGGCTGGCGGCCCGCCTGGCCGCCGACGACCGGGTCGCGGCCGCCCAGGGTCTCGTCCTCTCGGTCGACGGCCGGCGCATCGACACGGCCGGCCTCGCCTGGAACGCGCGGGGCGAAGCCGTGCCGGTGCTCGCCGGCACGGACGCCTCGCAGGCTCCGCACGAGCCCTTCGAGGTTTCGGGCGTTTCGGCGACCGCGACCCTCTACCGGCGCGATGCCCTCGAGGCCGTCGCGCCCCAGGGCGCCGCGTTCGACAACGCGTTTTTCGCGTACTACGAGGACGTGGATCTGTCGCTGCGTCTGAGACGGGTCGGCTGGCGCTTCGTCTGCGATCCGCGCGCGGTCGCGCGCCACGAGGGCTCGCTCACCGGCCGCCGCACGCCCTGGAGGCGCGCCTTCTGGACGGCGCGCAATCGCTGGAGAACGCTCTTCCGCAACTTCGCGCCCGGCCTGCTCGCACGCCACTTCGGCTCGCTGCTGGCGGCCGACCTCGCTCACGCGCGGCAGGTGGGTTGGCGCGGCCTGGCCCTGCCGCTGCTCGTGTGGCCGCGACTTCCGGGGATGGCGCTGCGCGCTCGCCCGGACTCCGACCTTCTCGATCGCTTTCCGGGCCACGGCGCGTGATCCGCGAGATTGCGGCCGTATACGTCTCCTGGCGGGACGGGGAGGAGCTGCGGGCGGCCGTCGCGTCGCTCGCGCAGGCGCGCGGGCGCGTGACGAGCGGCGTGCGCATCACGCTGACCGTCGTGGACAACGGTGGAGGTATCCCGGCGGCCGCGATCGAGGGGCTGTGGCCGGGGGTGTCGCTGCTCGTCAATTCTGAGAACCGGGGCTTCGGTCCCGCCGCGAACCAGGCGGCCCGGACCGCCTCCGCGGACGTGCTCCTGTTCCTGAACCCGGACACGCGGGCCGACGGCGAACCGTTCTCGCCGATCGCGCGCGCGTTCGAGGCGGATGCCGGCGTCGTGGCGGTCGCGCCGAGACTGATCGAGATGGACGGCCCGGCGCCCGGGAACGGGCCGCTTTCCCTCGCGCCGCCCGGCCGGGAGGACCAGGCCACCTTCCAACTGCGCAGGCTCCCGACTCTCGGATCGGACGCGCGCGAGCTCCTGCTCATCGACCACGTCTGGCCCAACAACCCGGGGCGCCGCGCGGCCCGCTACGCCGATCGCGACCGCGGCCGAGCGTTCCCGGTCGAGCAGGCGGCCGCGGCGGCGCTCGCGGTGCGCTCGGACGTCTTCGCCCGGGTCGGCGGATTCGACGAGCGATTCGTTCCCGCGTGGCACGAAGACGTCGACCTCTGCGAGAAGCTCGGCCGCGAGGGAACCGTTCTCTATCTGCCGGACGCGCGGTTCAGGCATCGCGGCGGCGACTCCGCCTCGCGGCTCGGCTACGATCGCTTCCTGCCGATCTTCTACCGCAACGCGATCCTCTACCGCGCCTCGCGCTACGGCGCGGCTGCGCGCCTGGCCTACCGGGTGCTTCTCGCGAAAGGGATGGCCCTCCGCCTCCTGGTCCTTCCGTTCCGCCAGTCCGTCCCGCGTCCCCGGCCCGAGGCCGCCCGGGCCTATCTGCGCGTGCTGAAGCTGGCGCTGGGCTTCGAGCCGAAATGACCGCCCCCGACGTCTCCATCGTCGTCGTCTCCAAGGACGATGCCGCGGACCTGCCGGTCTCGCTCGGCTCCGCGCTCGCGCAGACGGGGGTCGCGTGCGAGACGCTCCTCGTCGACAACGCGTCCTCCGACGCCTCGCGCGAGGTGGCCCGCGGGCTGGCGCCCGAGGTGCGCGTCGTGGCGCTCGCCGAGAACGTCGGTTTCGCCGCGGCGATGAACGCCGGGATCGACGCGTCCGCGGGCCGGTATGTGCTGGCCCTCAATCCCGATTGCCGCCTCGAACCGGACTTCGCGTCGGTCCTGGCGCGGCGGCTCGACGCGAAGGACGCTTCCGACGTCGGCTCCGCCTCCGGGCGGCTTCTGCGCGGGGACGGACCGACGCTGTCCCCCAACGGCCGCCTCGACTCCACCGGCATCTACTTCACGGCCGCGGGCCGCCACTTCGACCGGGGGGCGGGCGAGCCCGCGTCCGGTCGGTACGGCAGCGAGGACGAGGTCTTTGGCGCGTCCGGCGCCGCCGGGTTCTACCGCCGCGACGCGCTCCAGAGCGCGAAGATCTCGACCGGCTACTTCGATTCGGACTTCTTTCTGTACCGCGAGGACGCGGATCTCGCCTGGCGGCTGCGCAAGCTCGGGTGGAGAAGCCTCTACGTTCCGTCGGCCGTCGCGTACCACCGGCGCCGCAACGTTCCCGAACGGCGGCGGCAGATGACCGAGCTCGCCAACCTCCACTCGGTCAAGAACCGATTCCTCCTGCGGATCAACAACCAGACCGGCGGGGAGATGATCCGCACGGCCGTGCCGACGTTCGCGAGGGACGCGGTCGTCCTCGGCGCGTGCCTGACGGTCGAGCGGAGCTCGCTGCCGGCGTTTTCGTGGCTGTGGCAGAACCGGAAGCGGCTGTGGGCGAAGCGGAGGGAGATCCAGGCGATAGTTGCATCGAGGCATCCGAATTGAGACGTCATCCCGAGCGTAGCGAGGGATCCCGGACTCATCAAGCCCTGCTCACCGGTCGAGTCCGGGATTCCTCGTCGCTTGCGCTCCTCGGAATGACGTATTTTTGAGCATGCGCGTCGGCATCCTCGGCACTCGCGGTATTCCCGCACGCTACGGCGGCTTCGAGACGCTCGCCGAGGAGCTCTCGGCGCGGCTTTCGGAGCGGGGCCACGACGTCACCGTCTACACACGCACCCGCTACGCCGAGAAGGGGCTGAACGCGTGGCGCGGCGCGAAGATCCGGGTCCTGCCGACGATTCCGACCAAGTACCTCGACACGGTGGCCCACGGATTTCTCTCGGGCATCGACGCGGCCTTCGAGCGCTTCGACGCGGTCCTCGTCTGCAACGCCATCAACGCCGCGACGTGTTTCCTGCCTCGCCTCGCCGGGAGGACGCGGGTCGTCCTGAACGTCGACGGCCTCGAGCGACATCGCCGCAAGTGGAGCGCGGCCGGCCGGCTCGCCTACCGGATCTCCGAGTCGCTCTCGACGCGCATCCCCGACGTCGTCGTCGCGGACGCGCGCGTGATCCAGGACTACTACCGCGACCGGCACGGCATCGCCTCCGTCTTCATTCCCTACGGCGGCGACCTGCCGGCTCCCGCCGGCGCCGATACGCTCGAGCGGCTCGGCCTGGCGCCCGAGAAGTACGTTCTCTACGTGTCGCGCCTCGAGCCCGAGAACAACGCGGAGGAGGTGATTCGCGAGTATCGCGACGTTCCGGGAGACGTTCCGCTCGTCGTCGTCGGGGACGCGCCCTACGCGGCGGCGTACATCGCGCGCCTCTCCGCCGCGGCCGACCGGCGGGTGATCCTTCCGGGCGCGATCTACGGCGACGGCTATCGCCAGCTGCTCTCACGCGCCGCCGTCTACGTGCAGGCGACCGAGGTCGGGGGGACGCACCCGGCGCTCGTCGAGGCGCTGGGGTACGGGCGCGTCGTCTGTTACCACGCCACGCCGGAGAACGAGGAAGTCGCGGGGGGAGCGGCGCTGCCCTTCGACGCGCACGAAAAGGGCAGTCTCGCGAAGGTTCTGGCCCGCATCCTGGATGATCCGGCCGGCTACGCCGTATGGAAAGAACGGGCGCGCGAACGCGTTCGGGAGAGGTATCGTTGGGAGGATGTGGTCGACCGGTATGAGGCCGTCCTTGAAGCCGGGGGCGCCATTTCGTAACATCGCTGCGGCCCGTCGGATCCGGCCCGGTGGCGTTCGATGCTGAAACAGAAAGCCCGCTCCGTCGCCCTGGGAGTGCTCCTGACGGACCTCGCCCTGACGACGGTGGCGTTTCCGCTGACCTGGACCCTGCGGCACGGCTACCTGACGTCCGCCTTCCCGACGCTTTTCCCGCTGCCGCTCCAGCCGCTCGACAAGTACCTGGTCCTGCTCCCCTTCATCCTGCCGATCTGGGGCCTGCTGCTCTATGCGGCGGGCTTCTACCGCAGCCACCGGACCCTGCCGCTCGGCGAGGAGATCTGGGCCGCGGCCAAGGTGGCCTTCGGGGGCAACGCGATCCTCGTGCTCCTGATCTACGGCCTCCGGCTCGACTTCGTGAGCCGCTGGTTCCTGGTCCTCTTCGGCGCCGTGAACTTCCTGTTCCTCGCGACCGAGAAGACCGCGCTTCGCCTGATCTCGCGCTGGGTGCGGGCCCGCGGATTCAACTTCCGGACGGCGGTGATCGTGGGGACCGGGCCCAAGGCGTCCCAGTTCGCCGACTTCCTCGAGGCGCACCCGCACTGGGGCTTCCGGGTGCTCGGTTACCTCGACGACGACAACGGGGGAGAGATCGGCCTGCGCGGCCGATGGCCGTGCCTGGGCGGCATCCGGGACATGGAGGCGATCCTCGTCCGGGAGGTCGTCGACGAGGTGATCTTCGTCATCGAGAAGGGCAAGCTCGGCGAGTACGAAGAAGCGCTGCTCGCGGCCGAGAGGCACGGGGTGCGCGCGCACGTCTCTCTCGACATCTTCCCCCACGTGCTCGCGCGGCCGGTCATCGAAGAGCTCGACGGGATCCCGCTGCTCTCGTTCACGACGACGCCGTCGAACCCGGTCGAGCTCGTGGCCAAGCGCGCGATCGACCTCGCGCTGTCGCTGATTCTCTTCCTCGTGACGCTGCCGATCCAGATCGCCTCGGCTCTCGCCATTCTCGTGACCTCCGGCCGGCCCGTCTTCTTTCGCCAGGTGCGCTGCGGCCTGAACGGCCGCACCTTCACCCTGCTGAAGTTCCGCACGATGAAACCCGGCGCCGAGGAGCGTCTGTCGGAGATCTCGCACCTGAACGAGATGACCGGCCCCGTCTTCAAGGCGAAGCGCGACCCGCGCCTGACGCCGGTCGGGTGGATCCTGCGGCGCCTGTCGATCGACGAGCTCCCGCAGCTCTGGAACGTGATCGTCGGGGACATGAGCCTCGTCGGCCCTCGCCCGCCGCTGCCGGACGAGGTCTCGCGTTACGAGCCCTGGCAGCGGCGCCGGCTCTCGATGAAGCCCGGCCTGACGTGCCTCTGGCAGGTGTCGGGAAGGAGCGAGCTCGATTTCGACCGGTGGATGGCGCTGGACCTCAAGTACATCGACACCTGGTCGCCGCTGCTGGACTTGAAGATCCTGCTGAAGACCGTCCCGGCGGTGCTTTCGGGGAGGGGAGCGCGCTGACCAGCGCCTCCGCCACCGTCATCCCGAGCGAAGCGAGGGATCCCGGGCTCGCCTAGTACGGGATCCCTCGGCGCGTGGCGCCTCGGGATGACGGACTCGAGTGCCGATGGTGGCCGAGGGCCCGGTCCGCTCCTACCGGTTCCCGTCTCGCTCCGACGCCCCGCTCTCGGACTCCTTGAACATGTACTTGATCGAGGCCTTCGGGATGAGGAGGTTGGCGCCCTTCTCCCGGTTCACCTTCAGGCAGGCCTTGTCGTACCACTCGATCCAGCCATGGATCTCCTCGCCGTCGGTCAGAACGACGACCATCGGCGTCTTGGCCGCCATCTGCTTGAGGTAGTAGTAGCTCTCCGCGTTGGTCTGCTCGGGGGGGACCTGCTTGCGCTGGGCGAAGGAGCGCGTGGGGTAGCGGTCGGCGAGCTCGGACAGGTTCGGGCGGATCAGCTTGCGGTTGGCGGGGGCTTCGTCCTCGCCTCGGAAGGCTCCGCCGGTGTTACGGTTGACCACGGCTGTCTCTCTCGGTCCCGGGTTAAGGTGGGACGCTTTGAGAGGCTAAACCGGCAGTTCGGCGGGATTATTCTGCTTTCGCGGGGGTGGGGCGGAAGGCCCTTCGTCCTCGTAGGCGAGGCAGCACATCAGCCGGCCGCACATGCCGGAGATCTTGGACGGATTGAGCGAAAGATTCTGGTTTTTCGCCATCTTGATGGTTACCGGGTGGAAGGACTTCAGGAAGGTCGAGCAGCACAGGGTCAGGCCGCAGGGACCGATACCCCCTCGCATCTTGGTCTCGTCCCGGGGGCCGATCTGGCGCATTTCGATCCGGACCGGATGCTTGATGGCGAGGTCCGAAACGAGCTTCCGGTAGTCGATTCGGGCCTCGGAAGTGTAATAAACGGTGACCTTTCGGCCGTCGAAGGTCTCCTCGGCGCGGACCACCTTGATGGCGAGCCGCTTCTCGAGTGCCAGAGCCTGGGTGTCGGCCAGGAAGCGCTCCTCGCGGGTGACCTTGGCCCGGTAGGAGGCGAGATCGGTTTCGGTGGCGACCCGGACGAGCCGCTTGGAATCCCGCAACTGGCACTGTTTCAGGATCATGGGACGGAGGTTGGTCACCTCCGCGTGCTCCATGCCGGAGTCGGCCTCGACGATCACCCGCAGCCCGCGGGAGACCTCGACGCCCAGCGTGTCGCAGAGGACGTTGCGCCCGTCCTCGTGCTCGTTGATCCGGATTCCGACGTACTGGCCGGGGTTGTACGAGTTCCCGACCCCGCAGCCGCCTCCGGTTCCACAGCCACCCATAGACAAGACCCCCAGGCGGGAAGTTACCATGGGCGGGCGCCGCCGGCCGGACCGGACCTGGGCGGCCGGCCGGGCTACCTGTCCATGAGGACAGTCGCGCTCGGTCCCCTGCTCTTCTTGACAGGGATTCCGGGGAGCCATAGCGTAGGCGCCGGTGGGGCTCCGCGAGGGGCTCGAGGAGGGGGGCGCGGCAGGCGCGATTTGCTGCCGACGCTGACGTTCATGGGCGGCGATAGCCGCCCTTTTCATTTTTCGCTACTTCGGGCCGATCGCGCGAATGAGCTCGGTGAGGAGGTCCGTATGCGAGCCCGCGGCGAGCGCGCGCACCCCCGGAATCTCGCCCGCGGCGGCCGACGCGAAGAGCGGCGGCGCCCCGGGGTCCTCCTCGCGCACCAGCCGCGCCGTCTCTGCGGCCCCGGGACCCTCGAGGATCAGGACGGCGTCGATCCGCCGATTGCGCGCGAGCGTCTCGAGGGCGCCTTCCGCACCATCCGCCGTCACGACCTCCACCGAAGGGTGCTCCGCCCCGAAGGCCGCCAGGGGCTCCGCGCCGGTGCCCACCGCGAGGATCGTGATCAACGGGAAGGCGCCGTTTCCATCCAGACGACGGCCGCTCCGCCGGGCCTGGACTTCTGGCGGCCGTCGCTCGTGTAGAAGACGAACGTCCAGAGGCCGGGCTGCGTCGGCTGGAAGCGGAACGCGAACTCGCCGGCCGGCCCCAGGCGGATGCGGTCCTCCGTCTCGGTTCCGACGACGTGGATCGACTTGTGGCCCTCGGCGACGAGTGCCCACTGCGGCTCGGGGTAGGAGTACGTGCTGCGCGAGCGCGCCTGCTCCCGCGTGAGCCGTCTGGGGTCGGGCTCGTGCGCGATCGTGACGAAGCTCAGGACACGGAGAGCCTGTGTCTTTCCCTGCACGGACAGGCTGGCGGCCTCCATCTGGATCGTCAGCTCGGCGAGGCGCCGCGACAGGAACTCCTCGGCCATCCGGAAGCTTCCGCCGTGCATGGCCCATCCGACGCCGACGTGGGTAACCTCGGGGTCGAGGATCGTGCGGCGATGGCCGTCGTTGGGCGGGGTTTCGCGCATCATGTCCTCGTGGCCGGCGAGCGCGAGCGCTTTCGCGGAGTCCGTGAAGGCCGGCGCCGTCGTGTGCCATGCCACGGCGTTCTCCGAGCCCAGGCCGAAGATCCCGGCGAACGCGGTGCGCGCGTACGGCGGCATCCCGTCGGTCAGAAAGTGCCCGGTCGTTCGGTCGGCGACCTGCGCCGCGGTGTAGGCGTTGGCGACACGCGAGGCGGCCTCGTCCCACGCCACCGGCGGCAGGTTCGCCTGCGCGCGGTCGGAGTTGATCTTCTCGAAGACGGCGGCCTTCACCGGATCTTCGGGCGACGCGGGTTGCGGTGCGGCTTCCGTGACCGGGAGCTTCGGCGCGCGCACCTCGAGACGGGCCGGAGAGCGAGGCGGGGGCAGGGCGGCGCATGCGGCTGCCAGGACCGATACGCCCCACGTGACCCGTGTAAGCTTCACGGCGTGACGCCTGCGCCGATCAAGTTCGGGACCTCGGGCTGGCGCTCGGTCCTGGCCGAGGACTTCACCTTCCCCAACGCGCGGCGGGTCGTCGCGGCGATTGCGCGGGTTCTGGCCTCCGGGGGCCGCTCCGGCGGCCTCGTGCTGGTCGGGTATGACACGCGCTTCCTCGCCGACCGGTTCGCGGCGGAGGCCGCCCGGGTTCTGCGTCCGCCACGGCTTCCCGGCCGAGGTCAGCGCCCGGCCGGTCCCCACGCCCGTTCTCGCCTTCGAAATCCGGCGGCGCGACGCCGCCGGCGCGATCAACTTTACCGCAAGCCACAATCCGCCCCGGTACCTCGGCATCAAGTTCTCCACCTCCGATGGCGCGCCGGCCCTTCCCGAGATCACCCGGAAGATCGAGGGCGAGATCCTCGCGATTCCCGAGGAGGCCGCTCCGCCGGAGGACGCCGTGCGGCGCTTCGATCCCGCGCCGTCGTACCTGCTCGATCTGGAGACGAAGGTCGCCGGCCGCGACGTCGGCCGCGGCGCCCCCCGATTCGCGCTCGACTTCCGGTTCGGGACGTCGGCGGGATTTCTCGACGCCTACCTGGAGAAGACGGGATCGGCTCTTTCGCGGCTCCACGCCAATCCCGACCCGCTCTTCGGCGGCCGGTCGCCCCAGTGCGGCGAGCCGGAGCTCGCGGGAGCTGGCCGAGGAGATCCGCCGCACGGGCTCGCGGCTGGGCCTCGCCTGCGACGGCGACGCCGACCGCTTCGGCATCTGCGACGAGACGGGCGCGTACGTGCAGCCCAACGAGATCCTGTCGCTCCTCGCGGCGGATCTCGTCGGGCGCAAGGGCGGCGCGGCGGCATCGCCCGCAGCGTGGCGACGACGCACGCCCTCGACGCCATCGCCAAACGTGCGGGCGTGCCGCTCCACGAGACGCCGGTCGGGTTCAAGTACATCGGCGAGCTGCTGCTCGACGGGAAGATCATCTTCGGCGGAGAGGAGAGCGCGGGGCTGACCGTCGAGGGCCACGTCCCCGAGAAGGACGGGATCCTGGCGGACCTGCTCGCCGCCGAGCTCGTCGGCGCGACCGGAAAGACCCTCGGGCAGCTCCGGGCGGAGCTGTGGAAGGAGATCGGGCCGTTTCTCACGCGCCGGATCGACCTGCGAGCTGTCGGCCGAGGCGCGCGCGCGGCTGGCGGAGAAGAAGCGCACGCCGCCGTCCTCGGTCGCGGGGCGCCGCGTCGCGAAGGTCAACGCGCTCGATGGAATCAAGTTGATTTTCGAGGACGGTTCGTGGATTCTGGTTCGCGAGTCCGGAACCGAGCCCGTCGCGCGCGTGTACATCGAAGCGCAGTCCCAAGCGGACCTGGATGCCCTCGCGAAGGCGGGGCGGGAGCTGATCGCATGAGCTTCGCGATCGAGGGCATTCACGGGCGCGAGATCCTCGACTCGCGCGGCAACCCGACGCTCGAGGTCGAGGTGCTGCTCTCCGGCGGCGCCTCGGGCCGGGCCGGCGTCCCGTCGGGCGCGTCGACCGGGACGCGCGAGGCGCTCGAGCTGCGCGACGGCGACAAGAAACGCTACGGCGGCAAGGGCGTGCTCAAGGCCGTCGCGCACGTCAACGGCGAGCTCGCCGAGGAGCTCGAGGGCGCCGACGCCCGCGACCAGGCGCTCATCGACCGCGTGATGATCGAGCTCGACGGCACGCCGAACAAGGGGCGGCTCGGCGCCAACGCGATCCTCGGCGTCTCGCTCGCCGTCGCGCGCGCGGCGGCGGAGGCCTCGGGCGATTCCGCTCTACCGCTACATCGGCGGCGACCGGCGCGACGACGCTGCCGGTGCCGCTGATGAACGTCATCAACGGCGGAGCGCACGCCGACAATCTTCTCGACCCGCAGGAGTTCATGGTCTGCCCGGTCGGGTTCACGACCTTTTCGGAGGCCCTGCGCGCGGGAGCCGAGACCTTTCACGCGCTCAAGTCGATCCTCAAGAAGAAAGGGCTGTCGACGGGCGTCGGCGACGAGGGCGGCTTCGCGCCCGACATCGCGTCGTCGAAGGAAGCCGTCGAGCTGTCTGCTCTCGGCGATCGAGTCGGCAGGCTACAAGCCGGGGAAGGACCTCGTGATCGCGCTCGACCCGGCCGCCTCCGAGTTCTACGAGGGCGGCAAGTACCACCTGAAGGGCGAGAAGAAGACGCTTTCGACCGACGGCATGATCCGCGTACTGGGCGGAGCTCGCGGCGGCGTACCCGATCCTCTCGATCGAGGACGGCCTCGCGGAGCAGGACTGGAAGGGCTGGCAGGCGCTGACGAAGGAGCTCGGCGGGAAGATCCTCCTCGTCGGCGACGACGTCTTCGTGACGAACCCCGAGATCCTCGCGCGCGGCATCGCCGAGGGCGTGGGCAACGCGCTCCTCGTCAAGCTCAACCAGATCGGCACGTTGACCGAGACCCTGGAGGCCGTCCGGCTCGCGCAGACCTCGGGCTACCGGACGATCTCGTCGCACCGCTCGGGCGAGACGCCCGACGACACGATCGCGGACCTCGCCGTGGCCGTCAACGCCGGGCTGATCAAGACGGGGTCGGCCTGCCGCGGCGAGCGCCTGGCCAAGTACAACCGGCTCCTCGCGATCGAGGAGGAGCTCGAAGGGGCGGGCCGCTACGCGGGGCGCGCCGCATTTCCGCGATGAAGAACAAGCAGCACATCGGGCGGGGTCCCCGGCCGGCGACGGCGTTCCTCGTCTCCCTCGGGATCTCGACCGTGCTCATGGGCGTGCTCCTGCTGTCGGATCGCCGCGTGCTGGAGCTCCGCCGGGCGCGCACCGAGGTCCAGACCCTCGACAGGCAGATCGCCGAGCGCAGGGCCGAAAACGAACGGCTCAAGGCCTCCATCGATTCCGCCAACCGCCACGAGTTTCCCGCCGAACAGATCGCGCGCGAGGAGCTCCACCTCGTCGAGCCGGACGACGTCGTCCTGCTTTATCCGCAGGGCAGCCTGACGAAGCCGAAGACAACGCCCATCGCGCCTGCCGCGCCGCCGCCGGCGCCACCGCGCTGACCAGGGTCCCCGGTCGACTCTAGAGTCGACCGGTCAAGAGCAGGATCAGCACAACGATCAGGATGACGCCGAGAATACCGCTCGGCCCGTAGCCCCAGTTCTTGCTGTAGTTCCAGCGAGGAAACGCCCCGAGGAGAAGGAGCACCAGGACGACCAAGAGGATCGTACCCATCGGGAACCTCCTTCGAATGATCTCCTCATTCTGCACCCGTCATGCCGGCGCCGCGCGCTGCCGACGCGGAAGGGCTGCGCGAGGGGCCGGCGCAGAGAGCTCAAGGAGCCCCCCGCGCGATCGCGTCTCGCATGTCGGCGGCCGAAGAGAATCGCTCGCCGGGCGGCTTCCGAAGGGCCTTTTCGACGACAGCCGCGAGGCCCGACGGCACCGACGGCGCGACGTCGATGAGCGGATCCGGATCCTGCGTGAAGATCATGTCCATGAGCCGGAAGAGATTCGGGTGGCGGAACGCCGGCTGGAAGCTCAGGAGCTCGTAGGCGACCAGGCCGAGCAGGAAGATGTCGGTCTGCGGCCCGATGGCGTCGCCGCTGATCTGTTCGGGCGAAATGTAGCCGAGGGAGCCCACACCCGTTCCGGCCCGGGTCATGCCGGTCGAGGAGCCGATCGACTTCGCGATGCCGAAGTCCATGATCTTCACGCCGCCGTCGTCGAGCACGCGGACGTTCGAGGGCTTGATGTCCCGGTGAACGATGCCCTGGCGATGCGCGTAGTCGAGACCGTCGGCGACGCCCATCAGAATCCGCCGCTTCTCTTCCAGCGCGTAAGGCTCGCGCAGGCCGATCATGACCGACAGGTCCCGCCCGGTCAGGAGCTCCTGGACCATGAACGGCGTGTCGCCCTCGATGCCCGACTCGTAAACGGCGGTGATGTTGGGATGACTCAGCCCGGAGGCGAGCCGCGCCTCGCGGAAGAAGCGCGGGTGCGCGTCTTCGCCGAGCGTGCAGGTCTTGAGAGCCACCAGCCGCCCCGACTCCGGGTCGACGGCCTTGAAGACCGAGCCGAAGCCACCGGCGCCGATCCGCTCGAGCAGCCGGTACCGCCCGATGGTTGCCGCCGGGGGCGCGGAGTCGAGGTCGGGCGAATGGGTGGTCAAACGGGCTCCTACCAGCGTTGCGGCATGCGCAGGAGCTTCGCGGTGTCGTAGCCGAGCTCGGCGACCTTCTCGACGAGATTCGTGTAGTCGGCCTCGGGGATCGCTGGCGTGCGCGCCATGATCCAGACGTAGTCTCGCTTGGTTCGGGCGACGATCGTCTGCGAATAGTCGGGGGAGAGGTACGCGATCAGGTACTCGGCCTTGAGCGGCCAGAAGAACTGCATCCACCAGGCGGCATTGGATTCCGGGTCGCGCACGAAGCCCTTCGGCCTCATCGTCTTCAGCGGCCCGTCGAAGCTCCCCTTGCGGTAGGTGAAGATCGTCGCGATCGTCCCGTCCGGGTTCAACCGGTACGACTCCCGAGCGTTGTGCGCCTCCTTCTCGTACGAGGTCGGGATGTTCGCGATGACGTACCACTCGCCCATGTACCGCTCGAGGTCGACCTTGGGGACCGTCGGAACCGGCGGACGCCCCGCGGCATCCAAACCGAGTGCGGCGAGCGCCAGCGGAACCAGCGCGAGCAGCCGGGCGCGTCTCATGGGGCGGAGGATATCGGATGGGGCGGCCGGGCGCGCGTCCCGTCTACCGCTTGACCTGACCCCGCCTCTCCGATAAGGTGCGCGCTCTGCCGCGGGGTGGAGCAGCCTGGTAGCTCGTTGGGCTCATAACCCAAAGGTCGAGGGTTCAAATCCCTCCCCCGCAACCAAGTTCTTGAACGCCGGGAGGCAACTCCCGGCGTTGTTATTTCCAGGCCGCCAGTCGGGGGAGGGATTTGAACCTGGCGCGCGGCGAAGCCGCGGGGAGAGGTTCGAGGCCTCCGGTGACGGCGAAGCCGCAACACCGGAGGCCAACGCGGTCCGCAGGACCGCGGTCAATCCTCCCCCCGCAACCAAGATTTTTCATCGCCGGGCGCGTGCCCGGCGATTTTGCTTCTGGATCGCCAATCGGGGGAGGGATTTGAACCCGAGTGGCCGCGCAAAGCGCGGCGTGAGGTTCGTCCAAAACGCGGTCCGAAGGACCGCGGTAAATCCTCTCCCCGCAACCAAGGGATTGATCGGCCGGGGGAAACCCCGGCCGTTTTGTTCCTGGACCGCAGCTTGGGGGAGGATTGAACCCGAGTAGACGAGTAGAGCGGCGTGAGTTCCATCCTTTCCCCGCAACCATGATTCTTTGTCGCGGATGGGCCTCGCGAGATCGACGCCCCGAACGCCTGGACGAATCCCGCCGGGCGGGGTTCGTGGCCTGCCAGCTAGAACGCGATCTGGATGGCGGCCTGGAAGATGCGCGGGCTTTCGAAGTCGCTGATCGCATTGAAGCGAGGGTCCTTGATGAAGGGCACGTTCCTGGACGAGTTGTAGGTTCCCGTCAGTCCGCGGCGGAACAGGACCGTGTTCGCATTGGTGGCGTTGAACACGTTGAGCGACGGCGTGACGGCCACCGGTCCAATCGTGAAGGTATTCCCGAGGCGCAGGTCGAGCTCGTAGACGTTGGGGAGGCGATAGCTGCCCACCGGCGACGTCAGAACGAAGATCGGATTGCCCACCGTGTCGTGCGGAAAGATCAGAACCAGGTATTGTTGCGGGAATCCCTGCCGGGCGGAAAATGCACCGGACACCGAGAATCCCAACGGCAGCTGGTAGAGGCCGCTCACGCTGATGACCCAGGCCGAGGCCGGCCCCCCGTTGACCTGGCCGCCGTTTTCGTTCGGGCCCATCGGGCCGTTGTTCGGATCGAAGATTCCGTCGGGGCTCACCGACTGGATCCACGAATTCCATGAGAACGTTCCTCGGAAGAGCCATCGGTCCGACAGCGCCTTGACGAGCTGAAGACTCACTCCCTGGTACGTCTGGCGGTAGCCCGGCCGATTCTCGAGCACGCGACCGGTCGGAGGTGGATCGAGCGTCACACCGAAGTACGGGACATCGAAAGCGACCGTGAAGCCGTAGGGGTCCGTCGCGGAGCCGGTCGCATTGCCCGAATATTCGTACCCGCCGCCGCCCGGGGTCACGCCGATGTAGGGGCTGAAGACGATGCCCCGGATGGAGCGGTAGGTGTAGTGGACCGAGGCCGTGAGACCCGCGAAGAGCTCCTGGTCCGCCCCAACGACGAACTCGTCGACCGTCGTCGCCTTGAGGTTGGGGCTGACCTCGTTGGGTGCGCTCGCTGCGCCGGGGTTGGCAGGATCCACGTTGTAGAAGCCGGCACGATTGTCGAGGTCCAGCTCCTCCGGATCCACGAGATGGTTCCCGTTCGTGTCCGTCCAGTAGTAGTAGATGCCTTGCGCCGTGGGGAACGGGCTCGCGAACCCGATCCCGTCGAGAAAGAGGTCGGCGAAACGAGAATACGAGGCCCGGAGCAGAGTCTGCCGCTTCTGCCCGAGCGCGTAGGTCGCGCCCACCCGCGGCTGCCACCTCCCGGCCGAGATCGGGTAACCCTCGTCTCCCGGGTAGTGGACAGCCGGAAGGACGTCCGGGTACTGCGGGTTGGCGGGAACGGAGGCGGCCGCGTTTCGCGCTCGACCATCGTCGTAGCGGACGCCGGCGCTGACCGTCAGGCGATCGGACGTCAGCGTGTCGCTCACGAAGACTCCGAGCCGTTGATCCTGTGTCGTACCGACCGAGGCGCGGGTGATGTACGCCAATCCCAGAGATTCGTCGCCCCAGACCCCTCCCCCGGGGTAGGACGACGAGGCTTCGGTCGTCGCGGATCTGTACCCGAACCCGACCTTGAGCTCGTGCGACAAGCTCCCGGTCGTGAAGAACTTCGAGGCGGAGGCTCCGCCCTGGCGGACGACCGAATGGGTTTGCGAAGCCGGGCTGCTCCCGCGGAGCACGCCGCTCGCATCGATGTACATCGGCGTGTCGACGCCCCCGACGGGCGTCGCGGTTTGTACGAAGTCCATGTAGGAAAAGAACGCCGTCGCCGTCAGGCTCGACGAAAAGACCTGGGTGTCCGCGATCTTGTAGATCGGAACGGGCTGGGTCAGATTGAAGCCGGATTCCGGCGCCGTATTGATGTCCACGCCCCGCCCATCCTGGACCCGGTCGCCGTGGTGGTAGTACAGCTCGAGGGAATTCGACGCGACGAGCTGAGCGTCGAGCCGCGCATCGAAGTTCTCGAGCGTCGAGTTCTCGTTGACCTGCCGGCCCTCCGTATCGAGCTGGCCGAGCCTCTGGAGGTCGATCTGGTTCTTGCCCCAGGCGCCCCAGAGCCAGAGGCGGTCGGACAGCACCGCGCCACCCACCTCGACGCCGTAATCGCGGAGGACGTTCGTGCGGTTGGTGGACAGCTGGGCGAGGTCCACCTCGTCGGGCGTGTTCTCCGTCTGCCAGCGGTTGGGCGCGTAGAAGTACCGGGCCGAGCCGTGGATGGTATTCGCGCCGCGCCGGGTCACCATGTTGAAGGTCGCGCCGCCGTTGAGGAGGGTGACGTCCGAGCCGCCCGTGACGACCTGGACCTCCTGAAAGGAGTCGAAGTTGTAAAACGTCGGAGAGATTCCGCTGAGGGTGATGTCGGCCCCGTCCAGGTTGTACGTGGCGCCGGTGACTCCCTTCGACGACGGCGACGCCTGAACCGCCGTGTTTCCGCCGACGTTGACCTGGTTGGTGACGACCCCCGGGACCGCCCACAGGGTTGCCCAGATGTTGCGCGCGCTCGGAATTGCCTGGAGTTCCTTTTCGCCGAAGGTCGCGCCGGTCACGGTCTTGCGCGGGTCGATCGCGGGCGCGCCGGAGACCGTAACCGTCTCGGTCACGCTTGCGAGCTTCATCGTGACCCTCAGCTGGGTGCTGCGGTCCAGCGCGACGACGATTCCCTGGTTCTCCACCGTGGCAAAGGCGTCGAGGGACAGCGTCACGCCATACGTCCCGGGGGAGATGTACAGGAACCGGAACTCGCCCCGGGCGTCCGTCTGGACCGGCGCCCGCTCGCCCGCGCCGAGCAGCTTGACCGCGACGCCCGGGAGCGGGGCACCCTGTTCGTCGAGCGCCGTCCCATGGATGCTGCCCGTCGAGGGCAGCGTCTGGGCGCAGATGACAAGAGCGCCTGCCCAGATCGCAGCCGCGAGCGATACCCGTCGGAAGAGAGGGGCCATCGTCGAGTCTCCTGCTCTGGCCGGCCGTTGGCATCGATTGTATGAGAATGCGGCGACGCCCCTGAACAAGTTTCGACCATCGAAGCGGCTAGAATCGTCGCCGCGGTCTTCCGATGACACTCGCTACCGGCGCTCGCCTCGGCCACTACGAAATCCTGTCGCCTCTGGGTGCGGGTGGGATGGGCGAGGTTTACCGGGCAAAAGACCCTCGGCTCGGCCGCGAGGTGGCGATCAAGGTCCTTCCGGAGGCGCTGGCCCTGGATCGGGACAGGATCTCCCGGTTCGAGCAGGAGGCCCGCGCGGCCTCGGCGCTGAACCACCCCAACATCGTGACGATCCACGAGATCGGGCGTGCGGGAGACGTCGCCTTCATCGCGATGGAGCTCGTCGAGGGCAAGACGCTGCGCGAGCTGACGATGTCGGGGCCCATGCCGGTTCGCCGCCTGTTGAGCGTCGCGGCGCAGGTGGCCGATGGGCTCGCCAAGGCGCACTCCGCGGGGATCGTGCACCGAGACCTGAAGCCCGAGAACGTCATGATGTCGAAGGATGGGTTCGTGAAGATCCTGGACTTCGGATTAGCCAAGCTCGGGGAGTCGGGGTCGGGCGAGGCCTCCGCGATGCAGACGCTGGCGCATCCGGAGACGCTTCCCGGCACGGTGTTGGGGACGGTCGGCTACATGTCGCCGGAGCAGGCCTCGGGAGACCCTCTGGATTTTCGGTCGGACCAGTTTTCCCTGGGCTCGATCGTCTACGAGATGGCGACGGGCAAGAGGGCCTTCCAGCGAAAGACGGCGGCGGAGACGATGTCGGCGATCATCCGCGAGCAGCCGGAGCCGCCGGCGAGGCTCCGGCCGGATCTGCCGTTGCCGGTGCAGTGGATTCTGGAGCGGTGCCTTTCCAAGGATCGTGAGGATCGGTACGCCTCGACGAAGGATCTCGCGCGGGATCTGATCAGTGTGCGCGATCGCGCCGAGACCTCGAGCGGCGCGGAGGTGTTCCCGGCGCCGGGAAGGCGTCGCCGGCGCGGACTCTTGCTCGTTGCCGCCGTCGGCGTGCTCGCGGCGGGACTTGCGGTCGTCTGGGGAATCGCTCGCGGTCTCGCGAGGGGAAGCGCTCCCGCTCCATCGTTCAAGCGTTTGACCTTCCGCCAGCGTCCGATCGGAAACGCGCGTTTCGCTCCCGACGGTCAGACGATCATCTACAGTTCCGGCGCCCGCCTCTATATGACTCGGCCGCAGAGCCCCGAGTCCAACCTGCTCGCGTTTCCCGGGGACCTCCTGTCGATTTCCCACTCGGGGGAGCTCGCGATCCTTCAGAGCCTGCGACCCGTGGGCCGCGGCATTCTCGCGACGGTTCCCATGGCGGGAGGGGCCCCGCGGCAGGTGCTGGAGGACGTTCCCTATGGTGGCGCCGACTGGTCTCCGGATGGCAAGAGCCTGGTCGTGCTGCACGTCGTCGACGGCAAGTTGCGGCTGGAGTCTCCCATCGGGAAGGTGCTGGCCCTGGCCGTCGGGGAATTCGGCTATCCGCGCCTTTCGCCCGATGGCGGCTTGATCTCGTTTTGGGAGATGAGCGGCCGCTCGAATTCCGTCGCTGTGATCGATCGGCTCGGCAAGTCGAAGAAGATCCTGTCGGCAGGCTGGACGGAGATCGCCGGTGTGCCGTGCTGGGCGGCGAACGGTCGCGAGATCTGGTTTACGGCGGGCAAAGGCGGAGAGAAGCCGGCCCTCTGGAGGGTGGACCTTTCCGGAAAGCTCCGCCTGGCCATTCGCGTGCCGGGAATCCTCGAGCTCGATGACATCTCCGGCGACGGCCGCGTCCTGCTGACACACAGCACGGCCTTGCAGACTGTTCGAGGGCTCGGACCCGGTCAGTCGTTGGAGAGCGACCTGTCCTGGTTGGACGGCCCCTTGCCCGCTGACCTCTCTCCGGACGGCTCGACGCTGCTCCTGAACGAGGAGGGCGAGGGGACCGGCGCCCGGCCGACGATCTATCTTCGAAGCACGGACGGCAGTCCCGCGCTTCGACTCTCCGAAGGCATGGGCATGGCGCTCTCGCCCGACAAGCACTGGGTGTTCGCTGCCTTTCCCGCAGAAGGGGGAAGGCCCGCGCGCCTCGTCCTTCTTCCCACCGGCCCGGGCGAGCCCAGAGACCTGCCGATAGAAAAGCTCGAGCCGTGGTGGGGCGCATTCACTCCGGACGGGAAGCGCGTCGTCTTCTCCGCCGAAGACACAAAAGGCGAGGAGCGGCTCTACGTTCAGGACATCGCGGAAGGCAAAGCGCGTGTCATCGGCCCGAACGACGCCTATCTGATGGAATACACGAGCCCGGTGTCTCCCGATGGTCGGTCCGTGATCGGGTATCAGAAGGGATTGCCCTGGGTCTTTCCGATCGACGGCGGCGGCGAGGGACGCGCCGTGCCCGGGGTGGCGCGGGGCGATCGAGTCATTCAGTGGAGTGCAGACTCCCGGAGCGTCTACGTCTTCAGCCCTCGAGACCGGCCTCTGAAGGTCTTCCTGCTCGATCTCGAGACCGGCCTGAAGCGCCTGTGGAAGGAGCTACCGCTGGACGAATCGTTTGGGAGAATCCGGGTGCGCGTGACCCCGGACGGCCGCTTCTATGTGTACGGCACTACCACGGTCCGCTCCGAGCTCTATCTCGTCGACGCCCTGCGGTGAGGGGCTTCCGTTCGTCGAGCCTCGGACCACCGACCTCCTGGACTCGGTGCGCTTTTTGGCACGCGCGAGTCGGTCTAAAGTCGGGTGATCTGGCGGCTACAGAAGGCGAAATCCGGCGCCCAGAACGGCTGATCGAGGCGCGTCTTGTCGATCCTCTTCTCCTCGAGTCAACTCTTCGGGTGTTCTCATAACCCAAAGGTCGAGGGTTCAAATCCCTCCCCCGCAACCAAGTTCTTGAACGCCGGGAGGCAACTCCCGGCGTTGTTATTTCTAGGCCGCCAGTCGGGGGAGGGATTTGAACCTGGCGCGCGGCGAAGCCGCGGGGAGAGGTTCGAGGCCTCCGGTGACGGCGAAGCCGCAACACCGGAGGCCAACGCGGTCCGCAGGACCGCGGTCAATCCTCCCCCCCAACCGAGTTTTTTCAACGCCGGGCTCGTGCCGGCGTTTTGTGTCCTGAAGGCGAGGTACGGGGAGGGATTGCGCGCCGGGTTACCGGCGCGGCCTACTGCCGCGTGTCTGCCTTCGGTGGGCGGCACAGCGGTTCGAAGTACCGCGGCAAATCCCTCCCCCCGCAGCCAATTTGATCAAACGCTGGGAGGTGATTCTCGGCGCGGCCCGGGCAACCTCTGCTTGTAGTCCGGGTACGGCGGTCGCTTGAGTTCGACGGGTGGATTGGCCTTCAGGCTTTCGAGCACGGCCTCGACCGCTTTCTCGAGTTGCGGGTCGCGACCCTGGCGTACCAGGGCGGGATCTTGTTCGACCTCGATGTCGGGCGTGATCCCGATATTCTCGACTTCCCACTCGCCCTTCGTTCCGTAGAGACCCCAGCGAGGCGCCGTGACGGAGCCGCCGTCGAGCAGCGGCGGGTAGCCGCCGATGCCCACCAGCCCGCCCCAAGTGCGCACGCCCACGATGGGTCCCAGGCCGGCCTTGCGGAAGAGCCAGGGCAGGGCGTCGCCGCCCGAACCCGACATCTGGTTGACGATCATCGCCTTCGGCCCGTAGATCCCCTCGGAGGGTTCCACCACGTCCTCGCCCTCGCGCGATGCAACGGCCATCTGGGGCGTGCGCTTCAGGTAGTCCACGATGTAGTCGGCGATGCTGCCGCCGTGGTTGAAGCGTTCGTCGACGATGACCGCCTTCTTGCCGACCTGTGAGAAGAAGTAGCGGTTGAAGTTTTCGAAGCCGCCCGCGCCCGTATCGGGGACGTAGACGTAGGCCACGCGGCCGCCCGTCAGCTCGTCCACCCGCCGGCGGTTTTCGTCCATCCAGGTGCGCAGGCGCAATCCCTCCTCGGATTTCACGGGAACGACGGTGACCTGTCGCGAGCGGGCTCCGCCGGCTTGCGGGCCCACGGTGAGGACGGTCTGCTTGCCGGCGGTGCCCTGGAAGAGCCTGGACACGTCGTCGTCGCCGCGCAGTTCCTGTCCGTTCACGGCCAGGAGGAACTCGCCGGCCGCGACGGCCACCCCGGGCTGCGTCAGCGGCGCCTGGAGCTTGAGGTTCCAGTTCTCTCCTGAGAGCACGCGCGCGAACTGATAGCGGCCCGAGACCACGCGGTAGTCGGCGCCCAGAAGCCCGACCGCGACCTCCTCCTGCTTGGGCTGCGCCCCGCCTCCCACGAACGTATGGCCAAGCACAAGGTGCCCGGTCATCTCGCGAAAGAGCTGGTTCAGGTCCTCGCGGGCGGCGATCCCCTCCACGAATGGCGCGTACGCGCGCTCGGCCTCTTTCAGGTCGAGGCCGTGGAAGTTCGGAGCGTAGAGAAAGTCGCGCTCCAGGCGCCAGACCTCGCGGTACATCTGCCGCCATTCGGCCCGCGGGTCGACGTAGACCTCGATCGAGGACTTGAGCTCCCCGTCCCCCGCGGCGGGCGTCTTTTCCGAGTCCGTGAGGAACCACTTCTTGCCCTGGGAGAAGAGCATCTTGTTTCCGTCGCTTGAGAGCACGAAGGTCGTGAGGCCTCCGTAGACCGGGTTGCCGCCGTCGATCTTCTCCAGCAGCTTCTCGGTCTTGCGCTTTCCGAGGTCGAAGCGGAACGCGGTCTGGGGCGGGGCCTCTTCCAACTCGGAGTAGTCCTCGTCGGTGATCACTGTCGGGTTCGCCACGAGGAACACGATCCCTTCGGCTCCCGTCTCCAGCGCCGCGTAATTCGCGCGCTCGATCGGGAGCGCGACGATGCGCTGGTCGAGCCCCTCGAAGTCGATGGCCACGGGCTCGGGCGGCTTCTTCTCCGCCGGTCTCTTCTCGTCGGGCTTCTTGCCGTCGGCCTTCCCGTTGCCGGACGCCTTGGCCTCCTTGGACTTTTCGTCCTGGTCCTTCCCGCCCTGACCCTCTTCGTCGCTCTCCCAGGCGACCGGGGAGGGCAGGTCCTTGCGGAGCACGGCCGCCCACACGCTGCTCGTCACGGGGCGGGCCATGCTGGTCATGTCCAGCCAGCCCTGGGACAACCCCGCGCTCGTGGAGGACGAGGAAGTAGAGGTACTTGCCGCCCCGGTCGAAGCGCGGCGATGTCACGTCGCTGCGGCCGTCGGTGACCTGGCGGCTCTTCTTCTCGGCCAGCGAGTACACGAAGGCGGCGCGCAGGTGGTTGCGGAGCTGCTTGGTGTACGCGATCCAGCGGCTGTCCGCCGACCAGGCCGGGTCGAGGTAGTGAAACGGCGTGTCGTAGAGGTCGGTGTCGAGCTTCCCGGGCGTGGGCCGGTCCAGGTCCAGCAGCCACAGGTTCAGGCGCTTGTCCGTGTAAGCGATCTTCTTGCTGTCCGGCGACCAGCGGGGCGAATAGAAGAAGGACGGCGGCTCTCCCAGGTCGATCTTGCGGACCGGGCCGAGGCCGTCCGGGGCACGCAGGTGCAGCGCATATTCCCCGCTCTCGTCCGAGAACCAGGCCACCCACTTGCCGTCGGGCGACCACGCAGGATCGCGATCGGCCACCCCGGGGCTGCGCGTCAGATTGCGCACGTCGCCTTTCTCCGCGGGCACGGCCAGGATCTCGCCGTGGGCTTCGAAGAGCACGCGCTTGCCGGAAGGGGAGAGCGCGGCGTGCAGAATCTGCTTGCTCTGCAGCTTCTCTAAATGCGGGCGCAGCTGCGGCAGGTCCGCGGCGAGGGTCACCGCGACCCGGCGCGTCTGGGAGGAGGCGAGATCGTAGAGATGGAGCGCGCCAAACTGGTCGTAGACGATCGCGCCCGGGCCCGCTGAGGCGGACTGGATGTCGAAGCCGCCTTCGTTGGCCACGACCTGTTGGATCGTCCGGGTGCGTGTGTCGTAGGCAAAGAGCGTGCGCGCCCCGGCGCGGTCTGAGAGAAAGTAGACGGTGTCGCCGACCCACATCGGGTTCCCGTCGTTCGAACCCTCGCGGGGCACTTTCGTGACGTGGGAATCCGCCAGGTCCGCGATCCAGACCGGAGTGGTCTGCCCGCCGCGGTAGTGCTTCCAGGCCGGTTGCCACTGGAAGTGAGGCACGTACGCGAGCCGGGAGCCGTCAGGCGAGTAGGCTGCCTGGTCGCCCGAAGGCAGCGGCAGCTCCGTCGGGTGCCCACCGGAAACGGGGACCGTGAAAAGCTGCAAGAGGTCCCTGGAGCTCTTGCGCTCCGAGCGGAAGAGGATGGCCTTGCCGTCGGGCGTCCAGCCGAGAGCTTCATCACGCCCCGGATGCCAGGTCAGTCGCGTCGGCTGCCCGCCGGCCGCGGGAGTCACGTAGACGTCGGAGTTCTCGTCGTAGATGCCGGTGAACGCGATCAGCGAGCCATCCGGGGAGAAGAGCGGTTTCTCGTTGCGTCCCTGGCCGGCCACGAGGCGTCGAGCGATGCCGCCCTCCCGAGGGGCCGTCCAGATCTCGCCGGCGAAGTCGAAGGCAATAGCGCTGCGGGAGATCGTCGGGTGCTGAAGCAGGAGCGGCGCTGGCGCTTCCGTGGCGCTGGCCGACCAGACGGTTCCGAGCACAGCCAGCGTAAGGAACGCGAGCTTTCTGATCACGGTGCCCTCCTCTTCTCTTCTTCGGGAGATCCTATTCCCATGGAGCCAGGCACCCGTCTGGCTCTCTTCCCTGCCGCCGACCAAGGCGAGACTGAGGATGCGGGATTTCAGGCGAGGTGATTCAGAGGTGATTCAACCGCATCGGCGCCCCGAGGAGCGGCCGCAAGCCGCGTCGGAGCGCAACGCCGGGCGAAGCCCGGCGGTCAATGCCCCCGCAACCAAGATTCTTTCGCGCCCCCGGCGCTTACCGCCGTCTACGGCCCGTAGAGCACGAGGTGGAACATCCTGGTCAGGAAGACGGCCATCTGACTGCGCGGGGTCGGATCGTCCGGACAGTACTGAAGCGTCGGGACCGACGCACATCCCGCCGTGATTCCCATGTTGTAGAGCGCCTCGACAAAATTCGTGTATCCACCCGGGCAGGGCACGTCCGAAAAGATTCCCGGGGGCGTGCACGCCGGCGGCGTGATTCCGGCGGTTTTCAGGAGGAAGACGGCCATCTGCGCGCGCGAGACGGGAAGAAACGGGGCATACGTACCGTCCGAGAGACCGGCGACGATACCGCGCGTGTGGGCCTCCTCGATCCAGTCCACGGCCGGGCCACCGGGGCACGGTACGTCCGAGAACGTGCCGGGCGGTGTGCAATGCGGCGGCGTGTAGGTCGGGCCCTCCCTGGCGACGAGCACGAACACAGCCAGCTCGGAGCGTAACGTGGGACTTCCAGGACAGAACATTCCGTTCCCGCAGCCGCCTGTCACGCCATTGTGCAAGATCGTCTCGATGAAAGGGTAGTACCCGTCGTGTGGCACGTCCGTGAAGCTGTCGCCGAGATGGAGAGTCCAGTTTTTTTTGACAGCGCTGAGGGTACCGTCGATCGTTAAGGCCTCCTCGATCGTCGCATCACGGTGTGGCCGGGCGGATCGCCTCGCCGTCACCCGGACCGAGTAGCAATTCGTGCACGTCGCCGACGCGCCCGCACCGACGGTGCCGTAGTCGGCGCTGGTATCCGGGTTGCCGTACACATTCCCGGACGGTCCGGCGAAGTTGGAGCTGTCACCGGTCAGGGAAACGGGCACATCGCTGCCACTTTTCCACGTCGGCTGTATCGTCGCTATTTCGCCGGGCTCCCAAATGCCATTGCCGCTGGCGTCCACTGCCAATGCCGTCGGTATCGGAGGGTCACAGACGATGTCGAGTGTCACATCATCGACCCAGAAGTTCGCGACGTTCGGCGCCCCGGTCAATTCCTGCGTGTAGAGAAACTTGACGGTGTGCGCTCCTCCGTCGGCGAGTGCCGTGAGGTCGACGCTCCGCAGGGTGTAGCTGGTTTCCGCGGCCGACGGTTCCAGGAAGGTCCGTTGCGTCACGCCGTCGATCTGCACCTCGAGCGTGTCCGTGAACGGGGACGTCACGTCGGCAATCCGAAGATAGAAGTTGAGGGTCACGGTCGGACCGTCGGAGGGAAACGTGACGGTTTGCTCGACGCTCGAAATCTCAGCCGGCGGAGGGGTCAAGGCGATCTCAGCCGGCGGAGTGGTCAGGTAGTCCCAACACCCGCCGCAAGGATCCGTGTCCGTGGGGAAGTGTTCCCCGAACCAGGCCCAGGAACTGCCGCTTCGCGGGATGCCTTCCGCGCAGCCCGCGTTCGTCAGGTCGCACAGCGGCCCGTAGAGGATGGAAGCTAACACGTAGTTGGGATTGAGCAGGGTGACCGGATCGGTTGCTTCAAAGCCGCCGTCCAGCCACGGATTCCCATTCACGCACACGGTGATCAAGCCGGGGGCCGAGGCGGTTCGAGCCGGATTTGGCGGCGCCGGGTGACCCCCCGCCGCTCTCGCAAGTACTGCCGACATGGCGAGCGCAATCCTGGCGCACCGAAACAGGAGGGCAGATCGGGTGAGTTTCATGACGTCCTCCTCCCTGTTTCCGTTTACGCGCCTGTCCCCGGAGCGTCAAACTGGTTTTTCATCAGCGATCCGTCAGAAAGCCGAAAGGCCAAAAGGCGACCCCGCACCGGTGCGAAGACTCGGATCCTCGATCCGAATAGAATCCCCGTCGCGACCATCCGATGACACTCCCCGCCGGCACACGCCTGGGCTCCGACCCGCGCTTCGCGGCCCTCGTTCGACGGGTGGGTCTGGCGTGACGCTCTGAATCGGGTCGGCGGAGGATTCCGATGAAGGCCTCGAACCGCGCCGCCCTCGCCGCGCTTGCCGCCGCTCTCACCGCGGCCGCCACCCCCGGCCCGACGCCCGCCCCCGCCGCCTTGGATCGGGCGGCCCTGGCCGCGCAGGTTCGGGAGGAGCTCCTCCACGCCTGGCGGGGATACGAGCGATACGCGTGGGGTCACGACGAGCTGAAGCCCGTGAGCCGGACCGCTCACGACTGGCATCGGAAGTCCCTCCTCATGACCCCCGTGGACGCTCTGGACACGCTGCTCCTGGTGGGTCTGAAAGACGAGGCCGCCCGTGCGAAGAACCTGATCCTCGAGAAGCTCTCCTTCGACGAGGACATCCCGGTGAAGAACTTCGAGATCACCATTCGCATCCTCGGAGGCCTGCTATCCGCTCACCAGGCGACCGGCGATCCGCGCCTTCTGAGTCTCGCGGAAGACCTGGGGACCCGGCTTCTGCCGGCGTTTTCCTCGCCCACCGGGATGCCCTACATGTACGTCAACCTGAAGACGGGCAAGACGTCCGGAGCGCGATCGAACCCGGCGGAGATCGGAACCTTGCTGCTCGAGTTCGGCACGCTCTCCAAGCTGACCGGCAAGCCGGTCTTCTACGAGAAGGCGAAGAAGGCCTTGGTCGCTCTGTACTCGCGTCGCTCGGCGCTCGGTCTCGTCGGCGAAGAGATCGACGTGGAGACGGGAAGATGGCTCAGCCCCGCGAGCCACGTGGGGGGAGGAATCGACTCGTACTACGAGTACCTGCTCAAGTGCGGGCGGCTCTTCGGCGACTCCGATTGCGAGAGGATGTGGGCCGAGAGCCTTCGGGCGCTCAACGCGCACCTGGCCGACGAAGCGCCCTCGGGTCTCTGGTACGGCCAGGTGGACATGACGACCGGAAAGCGGACCGCGACCGAGTTCGGGGCGCTCCACGCCTTCCTGCCGGGCGTGCTGGCGCTCGGGGGAGACCTCGGCCACGCCCGTCGCCTGCAGGACTCGTGCTTCAAGATGTGGACCCTTCGCGGCATCGAGCCCGAGCTTCTCGACTACCGGCGGATGCGCGTCGTATCGCCAGGCTACCCGCTCCGGCCGGAGATCATCGAATCGGCCTTTTACCTTCATCGGTTCACGAAGGACCCGCGGTACCTGGACATGGGCCGAACGTTCTTCGAGAGCATCCGCGCGCATTGCCGCACGGACGCGGGGGACACGGTGTTGACGAGCGTGGTCACCAACGAGAAGGGCGACCTGATGCCGAGCTACTTCCTCGCCGAGACGCTCAAGTACCTCTACCTCCTCTTCTCCGAGGAGCCGGTGGACCTGGAGAAGGTCGTCTTCAACACCGAGGCGCATCCGCTGCGAAGAACGTGGTGAGCGCCGCCGGCCCGGCCGTTACGGAAGGCGGCGCGAAGCTCCGCACGCTGCCGATCTTCCTCGCCTTCTTCGTCATGGGGTTCGTGGACGCGGTCGGCACGCTGGTCGGCTTCGCGAAGACGGAGTTCCGACTGACGGGCGCCGAGGCAGGGCCTCCTGCCTTTCTTCGGCTTCGTCGCCTTCGCTCTCTTCTCGGTCCCCGCGGGAGTGCTCGCGGACCGGCGGGGAAAGCGGTTCCTGCTCCTGCTCTCGCTGGGCGTGGTCCTGGCCGGGCAGGTCGTCGCGAGCCTCTCGATTTCGAGCTACGCCTGGCTTCTCGGCGCGATTTTCCTGATCGGCGTCGGCATGGCGGCCCTCCAGGTCGCGGGCAACCCGATGATGCGGGACGTCAGCGCTCCGGGACGTTACGCCCGCAACCTGACCTTCGCCCAATTCCTGAAGAGCCTCGGCTCGATCTCCGGACCGTATCTGACGACGCTCATCGTCGCGCTCGGCCTGGCCTGGCATCGGATCTTTCCGGTCTTTGCGGCGGTCACGCTCGTGACTCTCCTGCTGGCGCTCTTCCTGCTCGGCGAGCCGAGTCCGCCGGCGGACGATCGCCCGGCGAGCGTTTCGGCGAGCTTCGCGCTCCTGAAGGAGCCCGCGGTCGCGCTGGCGGTGCTCGGCATCTTTCTGTACGTGGGCGCCGAGGTCGGGTTGAATTCCTGGCTCGCGACGTTTCTCGCGCGGAGCTTCGGCATGGATCTCGCCTCCTCGGCCACCCGGCTCGGGCCCGGCCTCTTCTTCATCGCGCTCTCCGCGGGGCGCCTCCTCGGGTCCCTCGTCCTCAACTTCCTGGACGCGCGGCGCTTCTTCCGCCTGAGCGCTCTCCTGGGGCTCGCGGGTCTCGGACTTCTCTTCGTGGGCAACCGATCCGCCGCGCTTGTCGGGCATCGTTCTCTGCGGGCTCGGTTTCGCGAACATCTGGCCGCTCGTCTTCGCCCTGACCATCGAGCGCCAGCCCGAGCGCAGCGGGGCCCTGTCCGGGCTGATGTGCATGGCGATCTTCGGCGGCGCGGTGCTGCCGGCGCTGATGGGCATCGCGGCCGACCGTGCGGGCGTCCGGCTCGCCTTCCTCGTTCCTCTCGCGTGCTTCGCGTACCTGACGGCCCTGGCGTTTTTCGGCCGACGGCGACGGGTCGTCGCGTCATGACCGTCAGGCAAGCCGTGGGAGACCGACGGGCGCGTCGTCCTGACGCTCGATGCCGGAGGGACGAGCTTCCGTTTCTCGGCCATCGCCGGCAATCGCGAGGTCGCGCCCGGCGTGACGCTGCCGACCCGCGGCGACGATCTCGCCGCATGCCTGGCGCAGATCGTCGAAGGCTTTTCCCGGGTGCGGGACGAGGCGGGCGGCGCCGTTGCGGCCCTCTCCTTCGCCTTTCCGGGCCCCGCGGACTACTCGGCGGGCGTGATCGGCGATCTCGGAAATCTTCCCGCGTTTCGGGGCGGGGTTGCGCTCGGGCCGATGCTGGAGGACCGGTTCGGCACGCCGGTCTTCATCAACAACGACGGCGACCTCTTTGCCTACGGCGAGGCGCTCCACGGCCTCCTGCCCGAAGTCAACCGGCAGCTCGCGGAGGCGGGGAGCCCCCGGCGCTATCGCAACCTCCTCGGCGTCACGCTCGGTACGGGCTTCGGCGCAGGCATCGTGCGGGACGGCGAGCTTTTCGTCGGCGACAACGGCGCGGCCGGCGAGATCTGGCTCGTGCGAAACAAGCTCGACCGCGGATGCCCGGCCGAGGAAGGCGTCGGCATCCGCGCCGTCAAAAGCGCCTATGCGCGCGGGGCGGGCATCGCGCCGGACGCCGCCCCGGAGCCGAGCGAGATCGCCGCGATCGCGCGCGGGAGAGTCTCCCGGCGACGAGCCGGCGGCCCGGGAAGCCTTCCGGCGGCTGGGGGAGGTCGCCGGAGACGCCATCGCCAACGCCGTCACGCTCCTCGACGGCCTCGTCGTCGTGGGCGGAGGTCTCGCGGGTGCGGCGGGGCTCTTTCTGCCCGCCCTCGTCGGGGAGCTCAACGGCACTCTCGAGCGCCTCTCGGGAGAGAAGGTGCCGCGTCTCGAGCTTTCGGCTTTCAACCTGGAGGACGAGGAAGAGCGGAGGCGGTTCGTTTCCGGCCGGGCTCGCGAGGTCGGCGTTCCGGGCTCGAACCGGACCGTTCTCTACGAGCCGGAGAAGCGGACGGGTGTGGGCCTCTCGCGCCTCGGGACGAGCCGTGCGGTGGGCCTGGGGGCGTACGCCTGGGCGCTGAAGACGCTGGACGGGGGCTGACGGTGACTTCGGTTCCGGGCGCTTGCCCGGTTTTCTGTCACAGGCCGGCGCTCAATCCCTCCTTCGGTTGATTCAAGCGCATCTTGCGGTTGTGTCGGGAAGAGGCGATTTTCCGAGGCTGCTACTGTAGTCCGCCTCGAGAGACCACCATGACGTTCGATCAACACCGTCGGCACGGGGATTACAGCCCGGGGAACGTTCAACCAGAGGCGATTCGTTTCGTCAGCGAGCTCACGCACTCCACTGTCGCGCTGGTGCTCGCCGGAGGGCGGGGCACCCGGCTGAAGCAACTCACCGACTGGCGCTGCAAGCCGGCGGTGCCTTTTGGCGGCAAGTTCCGCATCATCGACTTCACGCTCTCGAACTGCGTGAATTCCGGCATTCGCCGCATCGGGGTGGCCACGCAGTACAAGGCGAACAGCCTGATTCGCCACATCCAGCGCGGCTGGAGCTTCCTCGACGGCCGCTTCGAGGAGTTCATCGAGCTCCTGCCGGCGCAGCAGCAGGTGACCGAAGCGTGGTACAGCGGCACCGCCGACGCCATTTTCCAGAACCTGTCCGTGCTGCACCGACATTCGCCGAAGTACGTGCTGGTGCTCGCCGGCGACCACATCTACAAAATGGACTATGGCCGAATGCTCGCTTTTCACGTCGCGCGCCATGCGGACCTGACGGTGGGGTGTGCGGAGGTGCCGCTCGCGGATGCCAGCTCCTTTGGCGTGATGGGCATCGATGGGGATGGGCGCGTGGTGAGTTTCGAAGAAAAGCCGGCGCAGGCGCGGCCGATCCCCGGCCAGCCCGAGCGGGCACTGGCCAGCATGGGGATCTACGTGTTCAGCGCCGAGTTCCTGAAGGAACAGCTGATCCGCGATGCCGCCGAGGCTCGCTCATCGCACGATTTCGGCAAGGACGTCATTCCGTACGTCATGTCGCGCCATCGCGTGTTTGCGCACAGTCTTGTCGACAGTTGCATTGGCGTGACCGCGGGCGACGTGCCGTACTGGCGAGACGTCGGCACGATCGACGCCTACTGGGAAGCCAACATGGAGCTCACCAGGGTGGTGCCGGAACTCAACCTTTACGACAGCACCTGGCCGATCTGGACCTACCAGGAACAGATGCCACCCGCGAAATTCGTGTTCGACGATGACGACCGCCGCGGCATGGCGGTCGATTCGATGGTGTCGGGCGGCTGCGTCATCAGCGGCGCTACGGTGCGGCGCTCGCTGCTGTTTACCGACGTACGGATCGAGTCCCATAGCGTGGTCGAGGACTCGGTGGTGCTGCCCAACGTCAGGGTCGGAAACAACGTCAGGCTGAAGCGCGCCGTGATCGACCGGGGCTGCGAGATCAAGGACGGCATGGAGATCGGAGTCGACGCCGAGCCTGACCGCCGCCGCTTCCACGTGACCGAAAACGGCATCACCCTGGTGACACCCGACATGCTCGGGCAGGGCATCCACTCCCCGGGGAAATGACCGGCCGGGAGAGATCCCGGCCGTTCGTCGAGCCCGTGCTACGGCAGCCGGTGGATCGGGGCACCGATAGAATCCGTCGCGTGCCCGGCCGATCCGTTTGTCTGCTCGCCGCGGGCTGGCTGGCCCTCCGAGTGGCGGCCGCGGGGGCCGAGGCCGATCGCCCCGACTCGGCCACTGTCCTCTGGTACACCCATCCCGCTCAAAAGTGGGAGAACGCACTTCCCGTGGGCAACGGGCGCCTGGGCGCGATGGTCTTCGGCAAGACGGACGAGGAGCGCATTCAGCTCAACGAGGACACGCTCTGGTCCGGCGGCCCCTATTCGTCCGTGGTGAAGGGAGGCGCCGCGGCACTGCCCGAGATCCAGAAGCTCGTCTTTGAGGGCAAGTGGCGGCAGGCCCACAAGGCGTTTGGACGCAGCCTGATGGGATACCCGGTCGAGCAGATGAAATACCAGTCGCTCGGCGATCTCGTGCTGGCCTTCCCGGACGGGGGGGTACCTGAGGACTATCGCCTCGAACTTGATCTCGACGAGGCGGTCGTGACCGTCAGCTACGCGCGGGACGCCGTGCGATTTCGCCGAGAAGTGTTCGCGAGCCCCGTGGATCAGGTCATCGTCGTCCGGCTGACCGCCAACTGGCCGGGGAGCATTTCCTTCAAGGCACAGTTGCGAGGCGTGCGCAACGACGCCCATTCGAACTACGGCACCGAGTACTTCCGAATGGACGGATACGGCGGCGACGGGCTCGTCCTGGCCGGCAGGTCCGCGGACTACCTCGGCATTCCGGGCCGACTGCGTTACGAGGCGCGGCTCAAAGTCGTTCCCGAAGGCGGGCGCATGCGGGTCCATGAGGAGGACCTCTTCGTGGAAGGTGCCGACGCCGCGACGCTGTACGTGGCGGCGGCGACGAGCTTCGTCAGCTTCAAGGACGTGTCCGGCGATGCCCATGCCCGCGTCGGATCCGCCCTGGGTGGCCTTTCCGCCAGGTCCTATGAGGCGATCCGCGCGGCACACGTCCGGGAGCATCAGAAAGCCTTCCGGCGCGTTTCGATCTCCCTGCCGACGACGGAGAGCTCGCGGCTTCCGACCGACGAGCGTCTCAAGGCGTTCGACGGCGCCAACGACCCCGCCCTCGCGGCGCTGTGCTTCCAGTTCGCGCGTTACCTGCTGATCTCCTCGTCGCGAGCCGGCACGCAGCCGGCGAACCTCCAGGGCATCTGGAACCAGTACCAGAACCCGCCGTGGGACTCCAAGTACACGACCAACATCAACCTGCAGATGAACTACTGGCCCGCCGAAGTGGCGAATCTCGGCGAGTTCACGGAGCCGCTCGTCCGGATGATCCGGGAGCTGACCGATCAGGGAGCCGCTGTCGCCCGGGAGCACTACGGCGCGCGCGGCTGGGTCGAGCACCAGAACACCGATCTCTGGCGCGTCGCGGCGCCCATGGATGGCTCCTACTGGGGAGCCTTCACGACCGGAGGCGCCTGGCTGTGCACGCACCTCTGGGAGCACTACCTCTTCACGGGGGACCGGGAGTATCTGAAGGAGGTGTACCCGGTCATGAAGGGGTCCGCCGAGTTCTTCCTGGACTTCCTGGTGCGCCACCCCGAGCGCGGGTGGCTCGTCACGAATCCTTCGATGTCGCCCGAGAACTACCCGCGGCGGCCCGGTGAGGAGACCTTCTACGACGAGATCAACGCCTGGGTCAGCCCGGGAACCATGATCTGCGCCGGCTCGACCATCGACATGCAGATCCTCGGTGACCTCTTCGGATACGTGGCCTCGGCCTCCGAGATCCTCCATGTGGACTCGGCGTTCCGAGAGCGGGTGCTCGAGGCTCGCGGTCGGCTCGCGCCGATGCAGATCGGCGCCAACGGCGACCTCCAGGAGTGGCTCGAGGACTGGGGCCAGGTGGAAAAGAGCCATCGCCACATCTCGAATCTGTACGGGCTCTACCCCGGCAACCAGGTCTCGGCTCGGAGAACGCCGAAGCTCGCCGAGGGGGCCCGCGTGGTCCTGGAGCAGCGGGGGCTGACGGGCAACGGCTGGTCCTCGGCCTGGAAGATGGCCGCCTGGGCGAGGCTCTACGAGCCGGGCAAGGCCATGGACAACTTCACATACGCCATCCGGAACTACACCTTCGACAACCTCTTCTCGATCTGCTCGAACGCGCTTCAGGTGGACGGCGCCTTCGGGATCGGCGCGGCAGTGGCCGAGATGCTCCTGCAGTCGCACGAGGGCGAGCTCGACCTGCTCCCGGCGCTTCCACCGGCCTGGACGGCGGGAGAGGTCCGGGGTCTTCGCGCGCGCGGCGGTTTCGAGGTGGCCCTCGCGTGGGAAGAGGGCCGACTGATCCGCGCCGGCATCCGTTCCGACCTCGGTGGGGCCTGCCGAGTCCGGTTGAAGGCGCCAGTGACAGTTCTCAGCGAGGGCCGCGCCGTGGAGGCGAAGGTCCTGCCCGGCGGCGCGCTCGAATTTTCAACGAGAAGGGGCGGATCCTACGAAATTCTCGCGCCCGCGCGCTGAGATCCCTTCGGCACCTCGCGAGTTCTCTCCGGCGGCATTGGCGAGGGTGTCGTAACCCTGCATGACGGCGATCGCCGGGCCTACTGCCCGGGGGGTACCGTGCGACCGACCAGCTTCTGGAATTCCGGGTCGTCCTGCAGGCAGGCGAGATCGGTGTCCCTGGCTGCCCAGTCCCGGTTGCTGTATCCGGCCGCAAACGCCTTCTTGATCGTCTCGAGCGCCTCGGCTTTCTTCCCGAGGACACCGTAGGTGCAACCGGCGTTGTAGAGGGTGCCGGGATCGCCGGGCCGAAGGGCGACGGCCGTCTGGAGGTGCCGCATGATCTCGTCCTCGTCTTCATGGAGGGAGGCGAGGTTCGTGGCCAGCAGGATGCGGGCGCGCACGTCTTCCGGCACGAGCTCGAGCTGTTTGCGGAGGACCTGGGTCATGCGTTCCCGGACGTTCTCCGCTTCTTTCTTTCGCCCCAGCCGCTCCAGCGCCTGCATGTAGGGAACATGAGTGTTGTAGTCGTCGCCGTTGGCTTCGATGGCTCGCTCCGTGAGCGCCGCGGCCTCTTCGAAACGGCCGGCGGCGAAATACGCCCGGCCGAGGATGTTCCAGGATCCCTCGCAATCGGGCTTGCGCTCGATGGCCCGCTGGGCCGCCATCGCGCTTTCGTCGTACTTCTTCTGCGCATAGAAGATGCGGGCGTGCGCCACCAGCACCTCCGGCAGGTCGGGCGCGAGCGCCGTCGCCCGGTCGCAGGCCGCCAGTCCCCGCTCGACCCACTTCGGGTTCTGTTCGCGGACCTGGTAGATCAGCCCGCACATGTATGCGATCCCGGCGTGCGCCAGCGCGAAGTTCGGGTCGAGCTGGATGGCCTGCTCGAACATCTGCAGCGCGTAGTCCATGTTCTCGCGGCGCGCGTAGCTTCGGCCGCGCAGGTAGCAGTCGTAGGCCAGCGGGTTTTCCGTGGGCTTGCGCGCGATGGTCTGTTCTTCCTGCGGCGTGAGCGTGATCCGCAGGGCCTGGGCGATGCTCCGGGCGATCTCCTCCTGGATGGCGAACACGTCTTCCAGTTGCCGGTCGTAGCGCTCGGCCCAGACGGAGTGCCTCGTCGAGGCTTCCACGAGCTGTGCGGTGATGCGGACGCGGTTGCCGGCGCGGCGGATGGAGCCTTCGAGCACGTAGGCGGCGCCGAGCTGCTGGCCCACCTGCTGCGCCGTCACCGGCTTGTCGCGGAACGCGAGCATCTCCGAGCGGGGAAAGATCTCCAGCTGCTTGATCTTCGACAGCTCCGTGACGATGTCCTCGGTGATCCCGTCGCGGAAGTACTCGTCCTCCTTCGCGCCGCTCTGGTTCTCGAAGTAGAGCACGGCGACGGATCGGTGCAGGGCCGCGGCCGCCTGCGGCCCGGAGCCCGAAACGCTCTTGTCTTCGTCGGCGGCGGGTCGTCGGCCGGAGTCGAGGTCGCGCTTGAGCCGTTTCAGGTCGGCGCGGAGCTCGGCGGCCGTCTGGCAGCGCAGGTCGGGATCCTTCTCGAGCGTCTTGTCCAGGATGCCCTGCAGCGCGACGGGCAGGCGCGGATTGAGCTCCTTCGCCGGCGCGGGCGTGGAATGCAGGATCCCGTCGAAGATGAGCGCCGACGTCGGGGCGGAGAACGGAGTGATCCCCGTCGCCATCTCGTACAGCACGACGCCGAGCGAGAACAGATCCGAGCGCGCGTCGAGCTCTTCGCCCCGCGCCTGCTCCGGCGACATGTACAGGACCGTGCCCATGGAGCTGCCCGGGCTCGTCAGGTGGTCTTCCTGGAGGGTGTGCGACCGCGTCGGAATGGAGGTGGCGCCCACCGATTCGGCGACGTTGCCGAGCGCCAGCGTTCGCTTCGCCAGACCGAAATCCAGGATCTTCGCCGGCCCGCGTTCCACGAGAAAGATGTTCGCGGGCTTGACGTCGCGGTGCACGATTCCCTTCGAATGGGCCGCATCGAGGCCGTTGGCGATCTGAATGCCGATCTCCAGGAGCTCCGAGACTTCGATCGGCTTGGCGGCGATGCGGTGCTTGAGAGTCTGGCCCTCGAGCAGTTCCATGGCGATGAACGGCCGACCCTCGAACTCTCCGATGTCGTAAATCGTGCAGATGTTGGGATTGTTGAGCGCCGACGCGGCGCGCGCTTCGCGGCGAAACCGCTCGATCGCCTGGGGGTCCTGGGAGATGTCGTCGGGAAGAAACTTGAGCGCAACATTCCGGCCGAGCCGGTTGTCTCTGGCCTTGTAGACCACGCCCATCCCACCCCCGCCCAGTTGTTCCAGGACGCCGTAGTGGGAAATGGTCCGACCGAGAATCGATGAGGTGTCTGCCACGGGCCGGGAAGTTTATCCGAACAACGTCGCGGTATCGTCGCGCCGGAGGTGCACCCATGAGCCGCGTCGCCGCCTCGGTCCTTGCCTCCCTTTTCCTGGCGCCGCTCCCTCTGCTCGCGCAGCCGGTCGCGTCGGTTCCCCTTCGCCCCGTTCACACCTACTCGATCGTGGCCCGGGACGCCGCGACGGGAGAGCTGGGCGTGGCCGTCCAGTCGCACTGGTTCTCGGTCGGATCGAGCGTCGCGTGGGCCGAGGCGGGCGTGGGGGCCGTGGCCACGCAGTCGTTCATCGACCCGAGCTACGGGCCGCTCGGCCTGGCGCTCATGCGCGCCGGCCGCAGCGCCCCCGACGCGTTGAAGGGACTGCTTCTCGCCGACGAGGGGCGCGATGTGCGGCAGGTGGCGATGATCGACGCCGCGGGTCGCGTCGCGGCCCACACCGGCGCCCGGTGCATTCCCGCCGCCGGTGATCACGTCGGCGAGGGCTATTCCGTCCAGGCCAACCTGATGGAGAAAGACACCGTGTGGCCCGCGATGGCGAAGGCCTTCGAGGCGTCCCGCGGGGACCTCGCCGAGCGGATGCTCGCGGCGCTCGACGCCGCCGAATCGCAGGGGGGCGACATCCGCGGCCGGCAGTCGGCGGCGCTCCTCGTCGTCAAGGGTGTTTCGAGCGGCCGGCCGTGGCAGGAGCGGGTCTTCGATCTTCGCGTGGAGGATCACCCGGCTCCGCTCGTGGAACTTCGGCGCCTGGTCGCCCTGCAGCGCGCCTACAACTTCATGAACGCGGGAGACCTCGCCGTCGAGAAGAAGGACGACGCCGGAGCGCTCAAGGCCTACGCGGCGGCCGAGGCCCTCGTCCCGGACAGCGCGGAGATGGCCTACTGGCACGCCGTCGCGCTGGTGAACATGGGGCGGGTGGACGAGTCTCTTCCGGTCTTCGCGAAGGCCTTCCGCCTCCATCCGAAGTGGCGGGACCTGACGCCGCGCCTTCCGAAGGCCGGGCTCCTTCCGGACGACCCCAAGCTCATCGCCCGCATCGTCGCTGTGAGGTAGCCGAGTAGCGGATATCATCCGTCCCGCATGCGAGGCCAACCGTGACCAAAGACGCCTTCAAGGACCGCGAGCGCGGGCTGGAAGAAGACTTCTTCCGCAAGAGCGACGCCAAGCTGATCGAGAAGATGCGGGATAAGGCCAGGCTCGACGAGATCGTCGCCGAGCTGGCGAAGGTTCTGCAAGTCGAGAATCCGGAGCTCCTGCGCCGTGTCATGGACCTCGGAATCAACATGAGCACGGGGTCGGCACTCATTCTCGCGCCGCTCGTTCAGGTGGCCTGGGCCGAAGGCAAGGTCACCGACAAGGAGCGCGAGACCGTCCTGCGTCTCGCGGCGGGACGCGGCGTCGAGAAGGGCTCGCCCGCCGAGGCCCAGCTGCTCGCATGGCTCGACAGGCGCCCGGACGATGCGGTCTTCCAGGCGGCGATCCAGGTCATCAAGGCCGGCCTCTCGCACCTTCCCGTCGAACGAGCGCGAGGAGCGCATCGCGGGGATCGTGCAGGCGTGTCGGGAGGTCTCGGAGGCGTCGGGCGGTCTCGCGAAGGCGCTGGGAGTCGGGAGCGGCGTCTCCACGGAGGAACAGTCGGTGCTCGACGTCGTCACAAGCGCTCTCCGGAGCCCGTAGCGACCGGGGCGGAGGCCGCCGCAGAACGAGGATCGACGGAGGGTCTGCGATGTCCGCTCGCTTCGAGTTCCGCCAGGGTTTGCTCGCCGCCTATCCCGACGTCTACACGGCGGCGGCTCGGGCGGCGCTCGCGGCGCTGGCGCCGCTCAATCGCGACCGGCGCCGGATCATGGCCGAGCGCATCGCGCGGCGGCGGGAGCGGGCCCTCCAGCGGCGGCCGATCGCCTTTCTCGAGCCCGACGCGCTCATTCCGCGCACCGACCTCCGCGTGCGCGACGCCCGCGAAGGCCGCTTCGCCGGCGGCGAGATCCCGGCCGACCTGCAGCGCCAGTGGATCCAGGGGACCGGGCCCGCCACCCGGCCGCGCGCCACGGCCGAGGGCGGCCTGCGCAACGTCGCCTACGCGCTGCTCTCCGGCGCCGACGGCTGGATGTTCGACGGCGAGGACGCCCTCGGACAGGTCGACACGATGTCGCTCGACAACCAGCGCAACCTGAAGCTGGCGTTCGACGGGGAGCCGATCTTCCTGCGCGTCGCCGAGGACGTCGCCGACGAGATGAACGGCTGGGCGCGGGACTTCCTCGGCCGTCCGATCATCGACGACTGGCGCAGGCAGCTCGACTTCACGACGCGGATCTTCCGTCCCCGCGGGCTGCACCTCGACGACCGTCACGTGCGCGAAGCCGACGGGACCGGCTTCTCCGCGTCGATCGTCGACGTCGTGCTCTACGTCGTGAACAACCGCGAGCGGCTGCGGTCCGAGGGCCGGTCCATCGTCCTCTACCTGCCGAAGATCCAGACGGCCGAGGAGGCGGCGCTGTGGAACGACATCCTCGCCGCGCTCGAGCGGCACCTCGGGCTGCGCGGCCGGGACGATCAAGGTCTACGTGCTCGTCGAGCAGATCGAGGCCTGCTTTCAGCTGATGGAGATCCGCGCCGCGCTCGGGACGCACTTCGTCGGCTTCAACACCGGCCGCTGGGACTACATCAACAGCGTCGCCGACGCGCTGGCCTGGGACGCCGGCGTTCGTCAACCCCAACATCGACGCGATCGGCATGACCTACGGCTACATGCGCCGCTACGAGGACCGCGTCCGCCGGGCGGTGAACACGCCCGACCGCGACGGGCGCTGCGCGCTCTGGCAGGGCGGGATGGAGCCGAACATCCCGGTGGGCTCGGCGGCGGGCGTCGCCGCCGGCATGAAGCGGGCGGTCGCCGGCGGCGAGCGCGAGCAGCGCGAGGGCGCGAGCGGCAAGTGGGTGGCGCACTGGAAGATGGTGCACATCGTGCGGCCGGTGTGGGAGCGGGCCGGCGCCGACAATCAGCTCGGCCGCCCGTTCCCGCGCCTCACCTACACGCCGGAGGACGCCGACGGCCTGACGCTGCTCGAGCCGGCGCCGCGAACCGTCCGCGGCGCGCGCGACCTCCTGAGCGTCGCGCTGCAGTACGGCAACGCCTTCGGCCGGGGCTTCCAGGCCGCGGCCCTCAAGCCCGCCGACTTCTTCGGCAACGACGACGTGCTCTACCTGATGGAGGACATGGCGACCGGCGAGATCCGGCTGAGCATCCTCTGGGAGTGGCTGCACAAGAGCGCCCGGTTCACCGACGACGATCCGGAGACGGGGGTCGCCGCCGGCGACGCGTTCTCCGCGGCGCTCTTCGCCCGGCTCCTCGACGAGGAGTACGCCAAGCTGCTTCGGGCGGGCAACCGCGACGTCCACGACGACTCGAAGCCGACGACGCTGCCGATCGCCCGCGCCATCGTCGAGGCCTACGTCCACGAGCCCGTCAAGCCGCCGTGGTACATCGACTTGCTCAACCTCAACCTCGACAACCACGACCTCGAGACGGCGAAGCGACGGATCGCAGGCTTCCTCGACGCGTTCCGGCGGGACGGCACGCGCCTGACCGAGAACCCCGATTTCCAAGACTAGTGTCGTAGACTCGATCGCCCGATCCGGGATTCCGTGCCGCGACATGAGCAGGAGCGCCGACATGACTCCATTCGAGCAGGAGGTCGCCGAGACCCAGAGGTGGTTCGAGAGTCCGCGGTTCGCAGGCACGATGCGCCTCTACACGGCGCGCCAGGTCGTCGAGCAGCGTGGCACCATCGCCCACGACTACACCGTGGCGCGCGAGGCGGCGGCGGCGTTCTACGACCGCCTGCGCCAGCTGTTCGCCGAGAAAAAGTGCATCACGACCTTCGGTCCGTACTCGCCCGGCCAGGCGGTGGTGATCAAGCGCCTGGGGATCGAGGGCATCTACCTCGGCGGCTGGGCGACCTCGGCCAGGGGCTCGACGAGCGAGGATCCCGGGCCCGATCTGGCGAGCTATCCGCTCAGCCAGGTGCCCGACGAGGCGGCGGTGCTGGTGCGCGCCCTGCTCACCGCGGACCGCAACCAGCAGTACCTGCGCGCGCGCATGTCCGAGAAACAGCGCGCGGCGACGCCGGCCGTCGACTTTCGTCCGTTCATCATCGCCGACGCCGACACCGGCCACGGCGGCGATCCGCACGTGCGCAACCTCGTGCGGCGCTTCGTCGAGGTCGGCGTGCCCGGCTACCACATCGAGGACCAGCGCCCGGGCACCAAGAAGTGCGGCCACCAGGGCGGCAAGGTCCTGGTGCCGGAGGACGAGCAGATCAAGCGCCTGAACGCGGCGCGCTTCCAGCTCGACGTCATGAAGGTCCCCGGCATCATCGTCGCCCGCACCGACGCCGAGGCGGCGACGCTGCTCGAAGGCCGCGGCGACGAGCGCGACCAGCCGTTCATCCTCGGCGCCACCAACGTCAACCTGCCGTCCTACAAGGCCGGCTACCTGGCTCTCCTGAAGCGCTTCTACGAACTCGGCGTCCGCGAGCTCAACGGGCACCTGCTCTACGCGCTCTGCGACGAGGAGTACCGGGCCGCCGAGAGCTGGCTCGAGCGCAAGGGGCTCGCCGCCCTGGCCGCCGAGAACGCCGCCGGCTACCAGCAGAAGCGCCTCACCGTGGACGACGCGTTCGACCCCGTCGCCTCGCGCTTTCTCGAGGCCTGGGAGGAGGAGGCCGGCCTCGAGACCTACGGCGAGGCGGTGGCGGAGGTGCTCGAGTTCCGCGCCAGCGAGGGCGAGCCGCTCGAGATGAGCGCCCCGCAGTGGCGGCACTTCGCCGAGCGCGCCTCGCTGTGGGCGGCCAAGGAGAAGGCCAGGACGCTCGGCGTCCAGATCATCTGGGACTGCGAGCACGCCAAGACCCCCGAGGGCTACTACCAGATCCGCGGCGGCATCCCCTACGCCATCGCCAAGTCGCTCGGCGCGGCGCCCTTCGCCGACCTCCTGTGGATGGAGACCAAGACGGCGGACCTCGACGACGCCCGCCAGTTCGCCGATGCGATCCACGCCGTGTTCCCGGACAAGATGCTGGCCTACAACCTGTCGCCTTCGTTCAACTGGGACTCGACCGGGATGAGCGACGAGAAGATGCAGAGCTTCCCCGAGGAGCTCGGCAAGATGGGCTTCGTCTTCAACTTCATCACCTACGGCGGCCACCAGATCGACGGCGTGGCCGCCGAGGAGTTCGCCACCGCCCTCAAGCAGGAGGGCATGCTGGCTCTCGCCCGCCTGCAGCGCAAGATCCGCCTCGTCGAGTCCCCCTACAAGACGCCGCAGACGCTCGTCGGCGGCCCGCGCGTCGACGCCGCCCTCCTGGCCTCCTCGGGGCGCACCGCCACCACCAAGGCCATGGGCAAGGGCTCGACCCAGCACCAGCATCTCATCCAGACGGAGGTGCCCAAGAAGCTGCTCGAGGAGTGGCTGGCGATGTGGAGCGAGCACTACCAGCTCAAGTACAGGCTGGGCGTGAAACTGCTGCCGCAGCGCGCCGGCTCGGAGCTGCTCGAGCTCCGGATCGGGGGCGACGGCAACGACCGGTTCGCCAACGTCGTCTTCGCTCCCATCCAGGACCGCCGCGGCCGCAACATCCTGTCGGTGCGCGACCAGAACACCTTCGAGGAGTCGCTGCGCAAGAAGCGGCTGATGACGCTCGTCCATCTCTGGCTGGTGCACCGCTACAAGAGCGACTCGGTGCACTACGTCACCCCGAGCGAGGACAACCAGTACCAGACCGCGAAGATGAAATCGCACGGCCTCTTCTCCGAGGTCCAGACCGAGGTCGGCCAGATCATCGTCGCCGACGTCAACCACGCCCGCATCGAGGAGCTGCTCGCGCCCGACCGCGTGGCGTTGTGGAAGCTCATTCGCAAGGAAGGCTAGGGATCACGGGCCGCGTCGGCAGACGATGGTCAGCCGAAAGTCGGTCCATCGCCTTGATGGACAAGCGAGGTCGATCTGTACCGCCGGCTCCCGAGCCATGGCGATGAAGGACTCTAGACGCCCCCGGTGCGGGACTCGTCGCCGCCGGGCCGAAGCCGCCCAGGGGGTCGAGCGTGCCCTTCTCCCGGTAGACCCGCCAGTGCTCCTCGCTTTTCATCAGGAGGGGCCCAAGACCGGACCGGGTGATGGCGCCGCGGCCTGGACATCAACGCTTTGCCCGCCTCGACGATCGCGAGCGCCAGGATCGAAATCGTGAGCATGTGAAGCCCGTCCCGTGGCGACAGTCGCGCCGTCGGCAGAATCGAAGCGAGTGGGGGCCAGAAGACGGCGAGAGCCTGGAGCGCGAGGCCGCCGAAGAGCGCAAGCCAGAAGGGCGGAGTCAGGCTTGTCGTCATCGTCCAGAACGGCCTGCTTTCGGAAAGGGCCGCCAGAGATTGCGTCAGGAGAACCAGGGCGAGCGTCGCCATGGCCAGAGTCTGACTCCGCACCCCTCCGTCCCGATCCCCGCCGGCGATGAAGATCCACAGCACCACCGCAGCGACGACGCCGCTGCGCAACCCGATCATGCCCACCGCCCGCCAGGTCAGGAGCGGTTCCCTCCGATGGCGCGGCGGCCTTCGGAGCAGGTCGGTTTCACCAGGCGTTACGACGAGAGCCATGGCGGGGAAGATGTGCACGACCAGGTTCAGCCAGAGAACCTGGAGGGGGCTCATGGGAAGCGGGAGATTCGCGACGACCGAGGCCAGCATGACGCCGATCGTCGACAGGCTGCACAGGAGAAGGAAATGGACGGCGCGCCGGATGTTCGCGTAGATCCGCCGGCCTTCGGCGACCGCTGCCGGCAGTGTGGCGTAGTCGCCGCTCGTGACGACGAGGTCGGAGGCCTCACGGGCCACGTCGGCGGCACGACCGCCGATGGCGATGCCGATGTCGGCAGCTTTCAGCGCCGGCGCGTCGTTGATGCCGTCGCCCGTCATCGCGACGACGTGCCCCGCCGCTTTCAGAGCGCGGACGATGGAGAGCTTGTCCTCCGGGGAGACGCGGGCGAACACCGCCGTCTGGCGCAGGTCGTCCCATCGACGCTCGCGGACGAGGTCGGCGAGCTCGCCCGAATCGACGCAGAGATCCGCCGGGCCGGCAATCTCGAGTTCTCGCGCCACCGCCATCGCGGTCCCCTTCTGGTCGCCCGTGATCATCACGGTCCGGATCCCGGCGCCCCGCAGCTGTGCGATGGCTTGCCGCACGCCCGCCCGCGGGGGGTCCTCGAGGCCTGCCAGGCCGACCCAGGTCAGGTCCTCTTCCGCGGCGTCCGGCTCCGGGGTGGATTCGAGGGCCCGGAAGGCGAAGCCGAGGACGCGATGACCGCGCTCCCCGAGCCCGTGCGCGCGCGTCAGAAGCAGCGCGCGCTCCGCCGGGCCGAGCGGCCGCTCGCCACCCGGCTCGAGCAAGCGTGAGCAGAGCGGCAGGAGGGACTCGGGCGAGCCCTTGACGAGCATCCAGAGCCGGCCCCCGGCTTCCCGGACGAGGACCGCCATTCGCTTGCGTCCGGACGTGAAGGCGATCTCGTGAACACGTTCGAAGCGCTCGTGGAGCGCCGATGGGTCGCCGCCGCCCTTTCGGGCGAGGGCGAGGAGCGCGCCCTCGGTCGACGAGCCGTGGATGTGCCATCCGTCGTGGTCCTCCAGCCGCGCGTCGTTGCAGAGGGCGGCGATCTCGAGCAGGCGCCGGAGCGCCGGGTCGCCGGCGGCGCGGACGGCCTGCCCGTTCTCGAGGATCTCTCCGTCGGGCGAATACCCCGAGCCGGTCACCTCGAGCTCGCGGTCCGAGAGCCAGATGCGGGTCACCCGCATGACGTTCTCGGTCAGGGTTCCGGTCTTGTCCGTGCAGATGACCGATGTGCAGCCCAGCGTCTCCACCGACGCGAGGCGCCGCACCAGGCTGTGCGCCCGCGCCATCCGACGCACTCCAACGGCGAGGGCGATCGTGGTGACCGCGGGGAGCCCTTCCGGAATGGCCGCGATGGCGAGGATCCCGCCCGTCTCCAGCATCATCCAGATCGAACGGCCCCGCAGGATTCCGAGCAGTGCGACGGCCGCGGAAAGCGCGATCGCCACGGCGGCGAGACGGCGGCCGAGTTGCTCGGCCTGCTTCTCGAGGGGCGTCGGTTCCCGCTGTTGTGCGGCGACGAGCTCGCCGACGCGAGCAAGCTCGGTTTCGCCCGGCGCCGCGGTGACGATCAGTCTGCCCCAGCCGCTCAAGACGGTCGTGCCGGCGTAAGCCATGCTGGTGCGGTCGGGCAACGGCGCGGCGCTCACAACCGGCTCCGGCGCCTTCGTCACGGGAACGCTCTCGCCGGTGAGAGCGGACTCGTCGATCTGCAGGTCGCGTGCTGCCGCCAGCCGTCCGTCGGCGGCGACGATTTGCCCGCCGGAGAGAATCAGGATGTCGCCTCGCCGGACGTCCGACGCCGGGATCTCGCGCTCGAGTCGACTGCGCACGACGCGCGCGGTCGGCGCTGAAAGGGAGCGAAGGGCCTCGAGCGCCCTTTCGGCACGCCAGTCGGTGGCGAACCCGAACGCGACCGAAAAGAGGACCGACGCGAGGATCGCCAGTGCGTCGCTGGCGTGTCCGAGGAGCAGCGATGCCACGCTGGAAACCAGCAGGACGACGATCACGCTGCCTTTGAGCTGGGTCCAGAGGATCCGCCAGATCCGGCGGGAGGTTGAGGACCCGGACGACGTGGGCGGCGCGACAGGGGAGAGGTCCTCGATCGCCAGGCCCGTCTCCGGGTGGGTCCGCAGCTCCCGGGCCACGTCCTCGAAGGCGCGGGCGTGCCAGTTCGGTTCGGGATTGCCCGCGCCGTCGATTCGCTCCCTCATCGCTCCGAACCTAATCGACGGCCGGCCGGGTGTCGAGAGTCACATGAATCGAAGGGCGAGAATCGACGACTATCGCTCGAGCGGCGCAATCCGCGCGCCCTCGTGTTGCGCAGTCGTATCCGTCGAACTCGAATTTCCTTCGATTTGGATTAGGGCGCCGTCTCACCCGACGCCGGGCACTAGACTCCACGCGTATCAAGCAAGGAGATGGCCATGAAGACTCCGTTCCGTCCGTACCGGGTTTCCATCCTCGTGGCGGGGCTCAGCGCTCGCGGCCACGTTCATGTCGTCGGCCAATGCCGACCAGCCGGAGCGCCTCGAAGATCGACTGGCCCGCGTGCTCAAGGCGGCGGGCTTCACCGGGCGCGTGCAGGAGAGCCTGGAGCCGCGCCTGGGCCGGCGGCTCGATCCGAAGCTCGTGAAGCTCGGCCGGACCATCTTCTTCGACAACATCATGGGCCTGCACCGGGACAACGCCTGCGCGGGCTGCCACTCGCCCGCCGCCGGCTTCGGAGACTCGCAGTCGATCGCGATCGGCACGGACAACAACGGGATCGTGGGGCCCGACCGCACGGGGCCGCGCAACCAGCGCCGCGCGCCCTTCACGGTCAACACGGCGTTCTTTCCGAGCATGATGCTGAACCTGCGTTTCGTCTCACGCTCCGGCGATCCCTTCGACCTCTCGCTGGGCGCCAGCGTCCCCTTTGCCATCGGCGGGGACACCGTGTGGAACCCGAGCAGCGCGTGCTTCTACGCCACGTGTTTCGATCCGAAGAAGATGACGACGCTGTTGACCGTGCAGGGCCACTTTCCGCCCACCGAGCTGATCGAGATGGCGGGATTCACGGCCGAGGTTCCCGGCGACGTGGATCCCGCCCTGTATCACCCGTCGCACGCGGTCTCCTCCGGGGCGCTCTCGGACACCGTGCCCGGCCCGATCGCGGGGCCCAACGGCAGCCCGCCCGACTCCTTCGACATGAGCTACTCGATCCGGCAGAAGGTGCTGGACCGTTTCAACGCAAACCCCGAGTACGTTTCCCGGTTCGAGCGGATCTACCCGGAAGCCCGCGGCGGCAACGATCACGTTTGCGATGATCGGCGCCGCGCTGGCGGAGTTCCAGATGGCCAACACGTTCGCGAACGCGCCGCTGGATCGCTTCGCGCGCGGCCACCGCCACGCGCTGACGGAGTCGCAACAGCGCGGGGCGCTGATCTTCTTCACGCAGGGGAAATTGCCTGAGCTGCCACGGCGTCGCGGGCGCGTCCAACGAGATGTTCACGGACTTCGAGAACCACGTGGCCGGAATCCCGCAGATCGCGCCCGGTGGCTTCGGATTGAAGCCGGGCGGCGACCCGTTGAATCCCGACGATTTCCCGGGGAACTTCGCGTTCTCCGGGCCGGCCGCCGACGAGGACTTCGGCCGCGAGGAGGTCACCGGCGATCCGGCGGATCGCTACAAGTTCCGCACCTCGCCGCTGCGCAACATCGCGCTCCAGGCGGCCTTCTTCCACAACGGCTCGTTCACGAGGCTCGAGGACGCTCTGCGCTACCACCTCGAGACGCTCGATCGCGCGCCCTCCTACGACGCCGTCGCGGCGGGCCTGGACGCCGACCTGACGGTACGCAAGGGCCCGCTGCAGCCGGTCCTCGACCGTCTCGATCCCCGCATCGCCGCGCTGGGCGATCTCGATCTGTCGCCCCGCGAGTTCCGGGACCTGCTGGCCTTCCTGCGCGACGGCCTGCTCGACCCGGACGCGCGCCCCGAAAAGCTGTGCCGGCAGATCCCCGAGACCGTCCCGAGCGGGTTGAAGGTGCTGCGAGTTCCAGGGCTGCCCCGCGCGGCGCGGCGAGGGCGACGGGCCGGAGCACGAGGGCGACTAGCGGACGTGCGTCGGCCCTAGGGGTCGTTTCTCAACAGGTTGTTCACAGCGAGAATCGGGATTGAGGCGGCCTTCCCCCTCTCCCCCGTGGTCGGGGGAGAGGGTTCCTCTTGATTGAGGCACTCCGGAGAACAAGGTCTTGAGAAACAACACCTAGGAGTCGGGAGTCGGGTTCTCCAGGTAGAGGCGCCGGTACCCGTCACGCTCCGTTCGGAGCGCCGCCAGGAGCGCCAGGAACCTCGGCTCGTGCTCGAGCGTCTTGAGCCAGGGGTCCGACTCGAAAGGGAAACGCAGGGGAAGCCGTTCCCTCAATGTCCCGCGGTCGGCCGGGGCTCGTGCAGGGCCAGGATGTTGGTGAACGTCCCGTCGTGTGCTTCGGTGAAGGCGCGCGTATCGGGAATCCTGTGGAGCTCGCCGCGACCCTCGACCGAATACGATCGATAGTCACGCTCGTCGAGGAGATCCCAGAACTCTTCGGGGCTGGCGCCCGCCCCGCGCAACTGCGCCGGGCCGAACTCGATGAACATCCAGGCCGGAGGCGTCCGGGCCATCGTTTCGCTCATGCCACGGAGGACATGGACCTCGTCTCCTTCGACATCCATCTTCAGGGCGTCGACCCGTTCGACGTTCCGGCTGCGGCAATAGGCGTCGAGCGTGACCACGGGAACCCGCACGGCCTCCGCAGGCACGCCCGGGTCGAGGGGACGCGTCCGGTTCTCCGCCCGGTCCCGGTTGCTGCAGAAGAGCGTCGCTTCGCCCTGCCGCGCGCCGACCGCGACGTTCTCCACCCGGACGTTTCCGAGCAGGCGGGTGCGATCGCGCAGAACCTCCGAGCAAAACGGGTCCGGCTCGAAGGCGTAGACCTTGCCCGCCGCCCCTACGAGCCGGGAAAAACGCTCGGTATAGAAACCGACATTCGCGCCCAGATCGAAGACGGTCATGCCGGGTCGCAGGTGCCGTCTCAGCAGGTCCTGCTCACGTCGCTCGGCGAGGCGCTTTCCGACGAGATACATCCTCGCGTAGGCGTGCCGGCCAACCGCGGTTGACCGGATGGGGCGCCGCATCATGAGTCGAGTGACGACATGACCGATCTTCTGCTGGATCGGGTGGTGGGGAACGGTCACCCCTTCGATTGTAGCGACCGTGGATGAACGCAGGCTGAACGGTGCGAGGGGGCGGTCTGGCTGAGGAGTCGAATCGCCCAGGCCGCGCAAGCCGTGCAGGGTGGGCGCAGGGATAGAGTGGCTGCGGAGGCAATCCATGCGAAATCCGAGAATCGCAGCTCTCGCTGCGGCGGCTCTTCTTGCCGTCTCTTCGCGCGCCTTCCCGCAGCCCGGTTTGGTCTACACGATCGTCCAAAAGGTCGCCGTCGGCGGCGAGGGAGGATGGGACTATCTGACGGTCGACGCTGCGGCGCGGCGGCTCTACGTGACGAGAGGGACCCGGGTCATGGTCTTCGACGCCGACACGCTGGAGTCGGTCGGGGAGATTCCAAATACCGCCGGCGTGCACGGCGTCGCCCTCGCACCGGATCTCGGCCGCGGGTTCACGAGCAACGGCCGGGCTTCCACGGTCACGATCTTCGATCTGAAGACCCTCAAGCCCTTGAACGAGGTCAAAGTCACGGGCGAGAACCCCGACGCGATCCTCTACGACGGCCTCTCGAAGCAGGTGTTCGCGTTCAATGGCCGCTCTGCGAACGTGACGGTTCTAGACGCAGCGACGGGGAGGGTCAACAGCACAGTCGCGCTCGGAGGTAAGCCCGAGTTCGCGGTAACGGACCTCGACGGACGCGTTTACGTGAACATCGAGGACAAGAGCGAGGTCGTCGTCCTCGACGCGCGAAAGCCGGAGGTTCTCAAGCGCTGGCCGCTCGCGCCCTGCGAGGAGCCGTCGGGCATGGCCATCGATCGCGCGACGAAGAGGCTCTTCATCGGGTGCGACAATCGGATGATGGTCATGTTGGACGCCGTCAGCGGGAGGGTGGTCGCCACCGTCCCGATCGGAGAGGGCGTCGACGGCAACGGTTTCGACCCCGGCACCGGGCTCGCCTTCAGCTCGAACGGCGAGGGAACTCTCACGGTCGTTCACGAGGACTCGCCGGACAAGCTCACCGTTCTCGAAGACGTGAAGACGCAGCGAGGCGCTCGCACGATGGCGCTCGACGAGAAAACCCATCGGGTCTTCCTGTCGACGGCCGACTTTGGGCCGCCTCCCTCCCCGACGGCGGAACAGCCGCACCCGAGGCCGAGCATGGTGCCCGACAGCTTTCGGATTCTCGTCATCGCGCGTCAGCCCTGACCGCTCCGAAGAAGGTTCGGGACGCACCGGCGACCCCCGACTCGTCACGCTCGAGTGAGCGCCTGACGGCTGCGCTGCAGGAAGTCCCGCTCGCGCGCGTTGTCGGTCAGGGCGATCGCCGCCGCGTACGCCAACGCCGCTTCGTCGTTGCGGCCGACACGGCGAAGCAGGTCGGCGCGGATCGCGTGGAAGAGGTAGTAGCCATCGAGGTCGAGGCCGTCGAGGAGGGCGAGCGCCGCCTCCGGTCCTTCGACTTCGGCCAGGGCAACCGCGCGGTTGAGGGCCACGACGGGACCGGGCGCGATCGACAGCAGCTGGTCGTATAGCTGCAGGATCTGCGCGCCAGTCCGTGGCGGATGCGACGCGGCGCGTCGCTGTGGACGGCGTTGATGGCGGCCTGGATCTGGTAGGGGCCGGGCTGGTTGCGCGCGAGACACTGGCGAACCAGGCCCTGGCCTTCGGAGATGAGGCCGCGATCCCAGAGATCGCGGTCCTGGTCCGCGAGCCGCACGAGGTCGCCGCTCGGCGGTGGTCCGCGTCGCCCGACGCGACTCGATCAGCAGCATGAGCGCGAGGAGCCCCATGACCTCCGGGTCGTCCGGCACGAGCTCGGCCAGGAGCCGTCCGAGGCGAATCGCCTCCGCGCAGAGATCCTCGCGGACGAGGCGCTCGCCCGAGCTCGCCGTGTAGCCCTCGTTGAAGATGAGATAGACGACCGCCAGCACGGCTCGGAGGCGAACCGGGAGATCGGCTTCGTTCGGGACGCGATAGGGGATCCCCGCATCGCGGATCTTGCCCTTCGCCCGAACCAGCCGCTGGGCCATCGTCGGCTCGGGCACCAGGAACGCGCGCGCGATCTCCGCGGTGGTGAGCCCGCCCAGGAGGCGGAGCGTCAGCGCGACCCGGGCGCCGGTCGAGAGCGCGGGATGGCAACAGGTGAAGATCAGGCGCAGTCGGTCGTCGCGCACGGCGCCCTCCTCGGCCGGTTCGCTGCTCTCATGCAGCAGGACGGCCCGGGCGTGCCGGTCGTCGCGGGACGCCTCGCGGCGGTAGCGGTCGATCGCCCGGTTCCGAGCCGTCGTGAGGATCCATCCCGCCGGGCTCGGCGGCAGGCCGGCGGACGGCCACCGTTGCAGCGCCACGGCGAAGGCATCCTGAACCGCCTCCTCGGCCACGTCGATGTCCCCGAAGCGGCGGACCAGGACGGCCACCGCGCGACCGTACTCCTGGCGGAACACACGTTCGATCTCCGAGGTGTCGAGGGTCGGCACGCCCGCGATCAGCTCTTCGCCTCTCCCTGGAACGGCCGGACCTCGATCGGGAGGGTGATCACCCGCGCCAGCTTGCGGGCCCACTCGAGCGCGGAGTCGAGATCCGGCGCCTTGATGACCAGGAAGCCGCCGATGTGCTCCTTGCCCTCGGCGAACGGGCCGTCGGTCGTCAGCAGGTCGCCATCCTGGAGCCGCACGACGGTCGCGGTGCTCGGGGGGTGCAGGCCGCCGTTGAAGACCCACGCGCCGGCGGCCCTGGTCTCCTCGATCAGCGCTCCGACGTCCCGCATCACCCTCTCCAGGAACTCCCGCGGAGGCGTTTCGCCATCGGGTTGATAGATGCTCAGAAGGTACTGCTTCATCGCGGGTTCTCCCGGGCGTTCACCCGATCGTATCGCGCCGCATCGGGGAGTTCGGCCTGGCCGTACGTCGCGATCACCACACCCGTGGTCGTCGTCTTCGCATCGATGAGCCGGAGCGCGGCCCATGCGCCCTCGTCGGGGAAGAGACGGCGCCCCGGTCCCAGGACCAGGGGGTGGATCAGGAGCACGTATTCGTCTACGAGGCCGTGGCGGATCAGCGATCCAACCAGCTCTCCGCTGCCCAGGACCACGATGTCCTTGCCGGGCTGTTCTTTGAGCCGGGCCACAGAATTCGCCGCATCGCCCTCGAGCAGCGTCGAGTTCTGCCACGGCAACGGCTCTTGAAGCGTCCGCGAGGCTACGTACTTCTGCGCCCTATCGAGCACCTCCGTGTACGGGTTGTCCTTCCGCCCGGGCCACACGCGAAAGAAGTCCTCGTAGGTCCGCCGCCCGAACAGCATGGGGCCGGCGTCCGCCATCCCCTCGGCCATGACCTCGCCCATGACCGAATCTCTGTACGGCAGCGCCCAGCCTCCGCGCTCGAAGCCGCCGCGGCGGTCCTCGTCGGCACGACCGGGTGCCTGCATCACGCCGTCCAGCGACAGGCTTTCGACCACCACGATCCTGCTCATGTCCACTCCTCCCCGCTCGCGGCCGCCGGCGCCGTGCCGGCTTCTCACGCTCTATACGAACGGCATTCGCCTGGATCGACAGAGAGCGACCCGCGCAACGAAATACTCAGTTTCACGTCTGAACTCCAACGGAACAAACGATTGGATATGGCCGGGCAGGGCGCACATGCTCGTTGGTGGATAGAGACGTTCGGAACTGAAAGGACACCTTGTATGGGAACCATCTGCCTGTTTGCCTTGGTACTGCTACTTCTCGGTGGCGGCGGATACTGGTACCGCGCCCGACGGGCGTGACGAAGCCATCGGAACGACGAGGGCCGAGGGTAGAGACCGGGCGAACCCTCCCCCCGACGGCGGCTCGAGGTCGGTGACCGGTGTTATGAAGGCAGCCTGAGCAGGGCTCCGGCTCGCGGCCGGCCGGTTGTAGGAGGCCTCGAGAATGCGCACCAGTCACTTGGAACGACACCGCACGGGACGCATCGGCTGGCTGCGCGCGGCGGTCCTGGGCGCGAACGACGGCATCGTTTCCACATCGAGCCTGGTGCTCGGTGTCGCGGCGGCGCATGCGACTCACGGCAACGTCCTGGTCGCAGGGGTCGCCGGCCTGGTGGCGGGGGCCATGTCGATGGCCGCCGGCGAGTACGTGTCGGTGCATTCCCAGGCAGACACCGAGCAGGCCGAGCTCGAGCGCGAGCGCGCCGAGCTCAAGTCCGACGATAAGGGCGAACGCAGGGAGCTGGCCGCAATCTACGTCGCTCGCGGGCTCGAGCCTTCGCTCGCGAAACAGGTCGCCGATCAGCTGATGGCCCACGATGCGCTCGGCGCGCACGCCCGCGACGAGCTCGGCATTTCCGAGACACTGCGGGCGCGCCCGATTCAGGCGGCGCTGGCGTCGGCCGGCAGCTTCGCACTAGGAGCCGTCTTGCCTCTCGCGGTCACGGCCGTGGTGCCGGCGCAAGGCTTGATTCCGGTCGTTTCCTTGACTTCGCTGGTGTTTCTCGCGCTTCTCGGGGGAGTGGCTGCACGCGCGGGAGGCGCCGGAGTGGTGAAGGGCGCGTTACGCGTGACGTTTTGGGGCGCCCTCGCCATGGCGCTGACGGCGGGCGTCGGGTCGCTGTTCGGATCGGCGGGGTGACGGGGCCGACAGCGACCCCGATCCGTCGACACCTTCGGCGGCGTCGGCCCGGCCTCGGGCCGTGGATTGTCGATGTTCGGAGTCGCGGCTCAGCCCACGCGCCGTCCCTGGATGAGCTGGATCACCAGAATGACGACGGCGATGACGAGAAGGACATGGATGAAGCCCCCGAGGACGTAGCCCGAAACAAGACCCAGCAGCCAGAGCACCAGAAGGATGACCAGGATTGTCCAAAGCATAGAACCTCCCTCATGTCCCAATCACGAGCGTCGCGCTTGGTTCGCCAGGGCCTAGCGGGCGGCGTGCTCGAGTTCCTTCTCCGCGGCGAGTGCGTCCGCCTTCCGGTGATGGATGGTGCCGTCCTTGTGCTCGGGCGGCGCGTAGACGGTGAACAACCTCAGGTCCTCGACACCGATGTTGATGAGGTTGTGTCGCGAGCCTGCGGGGACGAACACCACGTCGTTCTCCGTCACCTCGACCGACTCGTTGTTGACGACCGCCCTGCCCGCGCCCGAGACGATGAACAGCATCTGATCGGTCCCGGGATGCACTTCCGATCCGATGTCCTCCTTCGGCGGGATGCTCATCGTGACGAGCTGGCTGTGGGGCCCCGTCGCGATGACGCGCCGGAAATCGGTGTTCGTCCTGGCCGCCCACTTGATGTTGCCTTCGAAAAGCATATTCACCTCCTCGGTTCCTGCTCCAGACTCTTTACCCGATGCCGGCCCGGCGCCTGAGCCAACTGAATCAGTCCGGGAGGCGCCCACGACCCGCCGAGGGCGCTGGCCTCAGCTCGCGATCGACGTGGCTGTGGCGCCGTCATTCTTCAGGATGACCTTGAGCGCGCCCTCACTGGCGGCGTTCCCGAAGGTGTCGTATGCCTTCATGATTTCGTTCATCGCGAAGCGATGGGTCACCAGCTTCTGGGGCTGCAGCCGGCCCGACTTCACGATCTTCAGCAGCATGGGCGTCGTGATCGTGTCCACGAGCCGCGTCGTGAGGGAGATGTTTCGGTCCCAGAGCTTCTCGAGGTGCAGCTCCACCGGCTTGCCGTGAACGCCCACGTTCGCGATCCGCCCGCCGGCCGCGACGATGGCCTGGCAGATGTCGAAGGTCGCCGGAATCCCGACCGCTTCGATGGCCACGTCGGCGCCGGCGCCTGCAGTCAGCTCCATCACCTGGTGGGCGGCCTGTCCATCGGCGCTGTTGATCAGAGTGGTCGCGCCAAACTGCTTAGCGACCGCGAGGCGCTTGTCGTCCAGGTCGATCATGACGATCGAGCCAGGCGAGTAGAACTGTGCCGTGAGCAGCACGGCGAGCCCGACGGGTCCCGCGCCCACGATCGCGACCGTGTCGCCCGGCTTCACCTGTCCGTTGAGAACGCCGCACTCGAAGCCTGTCGGCAGAATGTCGCTCAACATCACGAGGGCTTCCTCGTCTCCGCCCGGGGGGAAGGCGTGGAGGCTGCCATCGGCATGCGGGATGCGGACGTACTCGGCTTGGGTCCCGTCGATGGTGTTGCCCAGAATCCAGCCGCCGTCGCGGCAATGGGAATACATCCCTCGCTTGCAGAAGTCGCACTTCAGGCAGGCCGTGACGCACGAGATGAGGACTCTCTCTCCAGGGTGAAAGCCGGAAACGCCCGGTCCCAGCTCTTCGATGACGCCGATCCCTTCGTGGCCGAGAATGCGGCCGTCGGTCACGGACGGGACGTCTCCCTTCAGGATGTGAAGATCGGTTCCGCAGATCGTCGACGTCGTGATTCGGACGATGGCGTCACCCGCACTCCGAATGGCGGGCCTCGGCTTGTCCTCCCACGCATGCTTGCCGGGACCGTGAAAGACGAGCGCCTTCATGGCGGCGGTCGATCGCGAGGTCGCGGCGCCCGTCGTTGCGAGCTCGAGTTGTTCGGCGGTGGTCATGGACTTCCTCCTCGACGAGTGAATGTCGTTGGCCGAGTCACCCTTCGCGTGAGTGGCGACGTGCAACTCGAGACGCGCCGTCATCGGCCGCGCGCCATGGCGATCATGCAGGTCGTGGCGGAATCACGTCCAATCGTTGTTTTCGCTGGAGTTGAGATCTCGGAACGATGGAAGCGCATGGATCGTGAATGCAGGCGCAGTTCGGACGTGGTCACGCCGGCGAGCGGTGTGAGCGCAGGGGCGTGCTCGGGCAGCCCGGCAAGGGCGGGTGTAGCCTGAATTTCCCGACTCCTTCGGGCGGACCGACTCGATACGACAATCGAGTGCCCGCCGCCGGACTCGGCAGAAAGCGGGTGCTGGCTCTCATGGGGAACAAACTCCGACAGTCGGATTCGGGAAGCTGCGACCAGGCGATGGATGAGCCGGTTCGATTCGACCGTTCCGCGAGCCTCCAGGATCGGACGCCCTCCGTCCGGGCCAGGGCCGGAAGAACCCTTCGACACTGGACGACGGACGGCCTCGCATTCGTGGGGAAGGCTACGACGACGGCGTTCGAACCCGGCGACTGGGGCCTGGCCGATGGCCGGCAGCGCAATCTCGTCGCGTCGAGGCTGAAGTCGCTCGATCCGCGAGGTCGGCGCGCCGTGAATGCACGGCTCCGAAGTTGGAACTGCACGAACTGTGGGCGAGCCAACGAGACCGTGGTCGCTCTGGATGGGACCGCGAGGTGCGAGTACTGCGCGGACGCGATGAGGATTGAGGCTCTTTCGCCCTGGAAGATCCGGCTCGTGGGTTACGCCGAGAGACTCCAGTCACTCGTCAGCGGAGAGCCTCGCGGGTCACAACGGCGACCGGCAACGCGCGGGCGCTAGGAGCCCGGGAAGCACCCAGCCCCGTCGATCCCCTCCCTGGCGAGCCCGACCGATCGTTGCGACGGCTCAGTCTCGACGAATCAAACGATTGGACCCGGCCGCCGGACAAACAGGATCATCCCCCCTCGATCGACGCTCGGTGTTACAGGCTGTCGGAGCCCCGACGGCGACCGGGCATGCGGGCCAATCTCGGTCCGCTCTTTGAAAGGTTGAGCATCATGAAGAGAATCATGGGAACGGCCGTCAGTCTTTGCCTGCTGGCCGGATCGCAGGCACTCGCCCAGACGCCGGAGAAGCAGGCCGTCGAGACGACGACCAAGCAGACCAGCGCCGGGGAGACCCTGAAGAGCGAGACGCAGTCGGTGTCGGGAACGGTCCGGGAATACGAGGCGGGCAAGAAGATCAAGCTCTCCGGCCCCGGCGACAAATCGTATGCGTTCGACCTCGGCGAGAACGCCAGGGTCGAGGGCGCGATCGTCGTGGGGCAGATGGCCACGGTCAAGTACACCAAGGGTACGGACGGCAAGGAAACCGTCGCGGTCGTCTCGGAAGCCACGGCCAACGCCCTGACGGCGGCCGACGCCCCGAAAGTGCATTCGGAATCGACCACGACGGGCAGCGGCCCGGCATTGAACACGACGACGAAAACGGAAGTCGTCATCGGGACCGTGAAGGAATACGAGGCGGGCAAATCGATCAAGGTGACGGGGCCGGACGCCAAGGACTACAGCTTCGACCTGACCGACATGGCCGTTCTGAAGAAGGCCGTGACCGTCGGCGAGCGGGTCAAGGTCACGTTCACGAAGTCGGACAGCGGGAGCAAGGCCACGACGATCGTCGCCTACCCGCACAAGGGCTGACCTCATGAAGAAGCTCTTCGCGCTCGGCACGCTGCTCGCTGTGGGAATCATCGGGACTTCCGCCGGTTGCCAGAAGAAGGAAGCGACGACGACCACGGAAACGACCAGCACGCGCGAGGCTCCGGCGCCTTCGGGGACTCCCGAGACTACGACGACGACCTCGACGACGACGAGCACCATGGACGCGGCGCCAACGCCGTCGGCCCAGTAGGACTCTCAGCGACCGATATTCGCTGGCGTCGGGAGGCGACTCCCGGCGCCTTTTTTCGTCTCGGGGCCCTTCTGCAGCTACTGGAGGAAGCAATGAACGAAACTCGCAATCATGACGGGTCGAGTGAGGAGACAACGCAGCCGAATCCCCGAGATGCTCAAGGGTTCAAGGAGAATCCGGCGCCTCAAGGACTGAAAACGCCGCCTCCCCTCGAAAAGGGCGAGGACTCGGGCGAATGGACCCGGGGCGGGGGTTCTGACCCGAACGAAGGTGAAGGAGCGGCTCAACGCAAGCCTCCAACGACGTAGATGCAATCTCGACTTGCGCTCTTCCCTTAACCAGGGCGCGACGGGCGAGACGCCGCTCCTCAGGCGACGCGCCAGCGGCGAGCGAGGCGTTGATCGTTGTTTCGTCGGAGTTTGAGCGAAACAAACGATTGGACGGCGCGGACTTCGACCGCTGACAATGGCGAATCACCCGGCTCAACCCGGGAACTCATCCCACAAGCCGCGCGTCCCGCACGGGGGACGTCAGCGGCCCTTCCTTGTTCGGATCACACGAGGCCGTCACCGAGCCCTTCGAGCCCTGGCGGGAGCACGACGAGGCTTCGGCACGACGGAATGCCGGGGCTTCGGCACGACGGAATTCGGTTTCTCGACGCCGATCTCGGCCTCCGGCCGTCGGCGCGGAGTCAGTCTGACCTCGTGGAGGAAAGAGGCCAGCAGCGGCGAGGGATCCTCCCGCCGGTAGATCACCCCGGATTCGGTGAACACGCCGCGATCGTCGATGGGGCGGAAGACGACTCCCGGCGTCGCCCTCTGCTTGATCGCGGGATCGACGAGCGCGACGGTCAAGCCCGCGGCCACCATTCCCAGGACGGTCTGGGTCGAGGGAAGCCCTCCCTCCATCGTGATCGGCGGCCCGAATCCGGCCTCCCGAAAGATCGCCAGCAGCTGGTCGTAACGGCCGGGCGACAGGTGCCTCGGCCAGAGCGTATAGGCCTCTCCGGAGAGGTCCCGGAGCCGGATGCGTCCCCGGCGAGCCATCGGATGCGCCTCGGGGACCGCCGCTACGAGCCGCTCGCGTCCGGTCACTTCGCTGACGACCCCCTCGGCCTCGATCGGAAGGCCCACGAAGCCGATGTCGATCCGGCCCGCGCGAAGGGCCTCGATCTGGGCTTCCGGCGTGAGGTTTTGGAAAAGGACGTCGACCGACGGTGCGTGCTCCCCGAAGAGGCGGAGGGCCTTGCCCAGGAACGCCCAGTCGGTCTCCGGCGAGATGCCGATGATGATCTTGCGGGATTCTTCCCGTGCCGTCTCCCTGGCGAGCCCGGTCGCGCGTTCGGCCGCTGCGAGAATGCCGCGCGCTTCCCGAAGGAACCGGTCACCCGCCGGAGTCAGCTCGACGTGGCGCCTGACGCGGCGCAGGAGGTCCACCTTGAGCTCGGTCTCGAGATTCCGAACCTGCTGGCTCAGGGACGACTGGGAGGTGTTGAGGCGGTTCGCGGCGCGGCCGAAATGGAGGTCTTCGGCGACCGCGACGAAGTACCGAAGGTGCCGTAGCTCCATGAACGGATGCCTCTCAATCGCTCCGAGGTCTCAACTCCGACGAAACAAACGATTGGATCTACCCGGACCCGGGGCTGCATGATCGAAACCTGGCTGACGCGGGAACTGGCCCTCAAATTCTAATGCCTGGTTCAGGGTGTTCCCGGACCAGGGCTTACCGATCTCAAAGGAGACCGAAGTGAAGGTGGTTGGACGGTGAAGACCCAGCGTCAAAACCGAAGGCTCAGGCGGAAAGTGTCGGGGAGAGACCATGCCCGCGGCTCCCCGCTCGCGAAAACGACGTTGGTGGCCTACGGCGACTTCGCATCGCCGGCGGGCGCGCAGACGTACCGCGCCGTCCAGGAGATCCAGAAAGAGATGGGCCCGCGCCTGCGCTACGTCTACCGCAGCTTTCCGCAGCCCGAGCAGCACCGGCACTCCGTGGAGGCGGCCGAGGCCGGCGAGTGTGCAGCGGCGCAAGGCAGGTTCTGGGAGATGCACGACTCCATCTTCGAAAGTCAGGCCCCGACGGACGAGCTCCGGCTCGGACGGCGCGCGGCGGAAGCCGGACTCGATGTCCTCAGATTCCGACGCGAGATGCGCGCCCACGTCTACACCGAGAGGGTCCGGGACATCCGGGAGGGCGGTGTGCGCAGCGGTGTCGCGGCGGCGCCCGCCTTCTTCATCAACTCCATCCGGCACGAAAGCTCCTTCGGCCTGGCGACCCTGCTGGCGGCGCTGCAGGCCGCGTCGGGTGAGGAGTCCGATCGAGTGAAAAACGAGCTCCCTGCGAGTCGCAAGTCACGATCAACGCGCCAAGGCGCCATAGGAGGTTCCCCATGTTGATGACGGTCGCCGTCGTTCTGCTGGTTCTCTGGGCCCTGGGTCTGTTCGCGTTCCATGTCTCGACGGGATTCATTCACGTTCTCATCGTGCTGGCGGTGGTCGCCCTCGTGATGCACCTCATGAAGGGAAACCGCCTCACTGCGTGATCGCCTGCCATCGTCGCCATCGGCGGCTCCGATGGAGCCGGAACCGGGCCCGGGGAGCCGCTCCGAAGGCTGAGGAAGACATGAATCGTCGTACTCGAGGAATTCTCACCTTCGCGAATCTCCAGGTGAAGTCGCCGCCCGCGGCCTGATCCGTCCGTGTTTCGCTTCTACCCGCCGAGCCGCTATGCGGCTCGGCTTTTTTCGTCCGTGGTAAGTAGAGAGGTAATGCGGACGCTCCCCAGCCCGATTCGGGACGAGCTCTTTTCGGCCGAGGTTCTGGAACAGTTTGCCGGGGAGCTCGCGGCGGAACAGCGCGTCCACCTCCAGGAGAAACGCGGCCGGCGGCTGCTTCTGCGGCTGCGCGAGAACGCGCGAGTTCTGGTCGGATCGCATCGGGCGATCGCTGAGGCGAGCCGCCAAACCCGCGCGGTGTCTCCCGCCGCGGACTGGCTGCTGAACAACTTTCACATCGTGGAGGAACAGATTCGGGAGATCCAGGAGGACCTCCCGCCGGGCTTCTATCGGGAGCTGCCCAAGCTCGCCGCCGGCGAGCTCGAGGGTTATCCGCGGGTGTACGGGCTGGCCTGGTCCTTCGTCGCGCACACCGACAGCCGCATCGAGCTCGAGACGCTGGGCCGGTTCGTCCGCGCCTATCAGCAGATCCAGCCCCTCTCGATCGGCGAACTGTGGGCCCTGGCCATCTCGCTGCGCGTCGTGCTGGTCGAGAACCTCCGGCGACTGGCGGAGCGCGTCGCGGCGCGGGGGATAGCGCGCGACCAGGCGGACGCGATCGCCGACGCCCTGCTCGGTACGGGCGGCATCCCGAAGCCCGAGGCGGCGGCGGTCCTTCCGATGCTCGAGCGGGCCGCGTTCTCGCAGGCCTTCGCCGTCCAGCTCGTCCAGAGGCTGCGGGAGCAGGATCCCGCGGTCACGCCGGCGCTCGATTGGCTCGACCGGCGTCTCGCGCGCGAGGGGACGACTGCGGAGGAGATGGTTCACCTCGAGCACAACGAACAGGTCGCCAACCACGCAACGATGCGCAACGTCATCACCAGCATGCGCCTCCTGTCGTCCGCCGACTGGCCCGACTTCTTCGAGGCCGTGAGCCTGGTTCACCGGGCCCTGTGCGACGGCACTCGCGTGGCGGAGATGGACTTTCCGACGCGCGACCGGTATCGCCACGCCGTCGAAGAGCTCGCCCGGGGAAGCCCGCACGCCGAGCTCGAGGTGGCGCGGAAGGCCGTGCAAATGGCGGCGGGCGCGGCGGCGCAGGTGGAGCAGTCCGTCGAGACTGCCGATGCCCGACTCGGCGACCCCGGCTACTACCTCATCGCGAAGGGGCGGCCGCTCCTCGAACGCGAGCTCGGCTTTCGGCCCCCCGGCCGGCAGTGGCTGCGCCGCGCGTGGATTCGGTCCGCGACCCTCCTGTATCTGTCCGCGATCGTGCTCTCGACCCTGGCCATCGTCGCGGTGCCCGCGGCCCTGACCGCGCTCGCCGGCGTCCGGGCGTCCTGGGTCGCTCTGCTCGCGCTCCTGGGTCTCGCGCCTGCGTCCGACCTCGCGATCGCCCTCGTCCAGCGCTTCGTCACGCGGCTCCTGGGCCCCCGCCGCCTTCCGAAGCTCGAGCTCTCCGGCGGCGTGCCGGCCGACCTGCGAACGCTCGTTGCCATTCCGATGCTGCTGACCGACGAGTCGGAGATCGACGACGCGGTTCAACGGCTGGAGGTGCATTCCCTCGCCAACACCGATCCCGAGCTGCGGTTCGCGCTCCTGTCGGACTTTCCCGACGCATCGGCGGAAAGCGTTCCGGAGGACGCCGCTCTCCTCGATCAGGCGCGGGCCGCGATCCGGCAACTCAACGACCGGCACGGCCCCGCGTCCGAAGGGGGCGACCGCTTCTGGCTCCTGCATCGCCGCCGCCGCTGGAACGAGCGGGAGGGAGTCTGGATGGGCTGGGAGCGAAAGCGCGGCAAGCTGCGCGAGCTGAACCGGCTCCTGCGCGGAGCGACCGACACCTCGTTCCTGCCGCCCGCCCCCGGCGCTCCGCCGGCCCCGACGGGAATTCGCTACGTGATCACGCTCGACGCCGACTCCCGGCTGCCGCGGGAGGCGGCGCGCCGGCTGGTCGGAACGATCGCCCACCCTCTCAACCTTCCCCGCTTCGATCCGGCGGCCGGCCGGGTCGTGGACGGGCACGCCATCCTGCAGCCCCGGGTGACCCCGACGCTGCCCGAGCTGGGGTGGGGCACGCTCTTCCAGCTCGTCTTCTCGGGACCCCGCGGCATCGACCTCTATGCCTTCGCGGTGTCCGACGTGTACCAGGACCTCTTCGGCGAGGGGATCTACACGGGCAAGGGCATCTACGACGTCGACGCGTTCGAGCGGGCCCTCGACGACCGGGTGGCGGAGAACACGCAGCTCTCCCACGATCTCTTCGAAGGCTTGTTCGCCCGGGCCGGTTTCGTGTCGGACGTCGAGGTGTTCGAAGGGTTCCCGGGCCACTACGGGGTGGCGGTCTCGCGCCAGCACCGGTGGGTCCGAGGCGACTGGCAGCTGCTGCCCTGGATCCTGGGGACGGCCCGTTCTCCCGCGGACGCGCGCGCCGCCCGTGCGATCCCGGTGATCGGGCGCTGGAAGATGATCGACAACCTCCGGCGCAGCCTCTCGGCGCCGGCGACGTTCGCGACGCTCGTTGCCGGCTGGTGCCTTCCGGGAGTCCCCGCCGGCCTGTGGACGGCGTTCGTCCTCGGCGCGCTCGCCGTTCCGCCCGTCCTCTCATTCTTCTCGAACCTCGTTCCGAAGCGGCGCGGGGTGGCCAAGCGGAGCTTTCTTCGCGGGGTGGCCGCAGACCTCGCCATCGACCTGTCGGCGGCGGCGCTGCGTCTCGTCTTCCTCGCCCACACGGGATGGATGCGGACCGACGCGATCGTACGCACGCTGTGGCGTCTGGGGATCACGCGGCGCCATCTGCTCGAATGGGTGCCGGCCGCGCAGGCGCACCGCGCGCTCGACCTGGAAGTGGCGGGCTTCTATCGCCGGATGCGCGGCGGGATCCTCCTGGCCTGCGCCGCGGGAGCTCTGGTCGCGGTTTCGGGCTCGGGCACCCTCGCGTACGCCGCGCCCTTCCTCGCGGCCTGGCTGCTGTCGCCCCTCATCGCGCGGTGGATCAGCCTGCCCCCTCGCGAGGACCCGTCCACGCGCCTGTCGGCCGAGGGGGCGCATCAGCTTCGGTCGATTGCCCGCCGGACCTGGAGCTATTTCGAGCGGTTCGCCGGCGTGGAGTTCCACGACCTTCCGTCCGACAACTTCCAGGAGACGCCGCAGCCGGAAGCCGCGCGGCGGACTTCGCCGACGAACATCGGGCTCGCACTGCTCTCGACGGTCGCCGCCAACGACTTCGGGTGGATTGGAACCGTCGACATGGCGGATCGCCTCGAGGCGGCCCTGGACGTGATCGGGAACCTCGAGCGCTTCCGCGGGCACCTCTACAACTGGTACGCCACGGACGACCTCGCGCCGCTCGAGCCCCGTTACGTGTCCACGGTGGACAGTGGAAACCTGGCCGCGCACCTGATCACGCTCAAGCAGGCCTGCCTGGAACGCCTCGATGAGCCCGTGATGACCGGCCGTGTCCTGGACGGCATCGCCGATACGCTCGATCTCCTGCGCACCCATGCGACGGGGCTGGCGGGCGGCGGGGCCGGGCGGGTCGTGACGTCCCGGCAGCTGGATGAGGCCCTGCGCGAAGCGAGCGTCCTGCTCGCCCCGGAGCCGACGACGTCGGCCGAGTGGGCGTCGCGCCTGGCGGCGCTGTCCGCCCGCGCGGAGACTCTGGTGGACATCGTGCGCGCCCTCGGCCACGAGGGCGATCCGTCCGGCGCGGGTCCGGCGCTCGAGTGGGCGCTGGCTTTCTCCGCGTGCATCGCGAGCCACGCGCGCGACCGCGCGGCGACCCGGGAATCGCTCGAGCCGGCGGAGCCGCTCCGGGAGCGCCTCGCCGCGATCGCTCGCACCGCGGCCGGCCTGGTCGCGGACACGGACTTCACCTTTCTTTACGACCGGCCGCGGGACCTCTTCGCGATCGGATACCGGGCGCAGGACGGAACCCTCGATCCCGGCCACTACGACCTGCTGGCCTCGGAGGCGCGCCTGGCGAGCTTCGTCGCGATCGCCCGCGGCGACGTGCCCGTCGAACACTGGTTTCACCTCGGCCGTCCCCTGACTCCCGTGGGCCGGGGGTCCGCGCTCCTCTCGTGGTCCGGATCCATGTTCGAGTACCTGATGCCGGACCTGGTGCTGGATGCGCCGTCGGGAAGCCTGCTCGAGCACAGCCGCCGGCTCGCGGTGCAGCGCCAGATCCGCTACGGGGAGGAGCGCGGCGTGCCCTGGGGGATCTCGGAAGCGGCGTACAACGCGCGCGACGTCCACCTGACGTACCAGTACTCGAATTTCGGCGTCAGCGGCCTCGGCTTGAAGCGCGGTCTCTCGGAGGATCTCGTCGTGGCTCCCTATGCCACGGCCCTGGCCGCGATGGTGGATCCGGCCGCCGCGAGCGAGAATTTCCGGCGTCTCGCCTCGATCGGCGCGCTCGGCCGGTACGGCTTCTACGAATCCATCGACTACACCGCATCCCGCCTGCCCGAGGGCGCGGAGCTCGAGGTGGTGAAGGCCTACATGGCTCACCACCAGGGGATGACGATCGTCGCCCTCGCCAACGTGCTCCTCGAAGCCACGATGCGCCGGCGCTTCGGCGCGGAGCCCGCCGTCCAGGCGACGGCGCTGCTGCTCCAGGAGCGCACGCCCCGCACGGTGGCCGTGGCCCGGCCCGCTTCGGGCGATGCGCGGACCGACGTGCTCGACGAGGTGCCGCCGACTCTGCGGCGCTTCCGATCCCCGCACGATCCGACCCCACGCACGCACCTGCTCTCCAACGGGCGGTATGCGGTCATGATGACGGCCGCGGGCTCCGGATACAGCCGCTGGCGGGGGCTGGACGTGACCCGCTGGCGCGAAGACACGACTCGCGATCCGTGGGGAACGTTCGTTTTTCTCGCCGACGCCGCCACCGGCAGGGTCTGGTCGGCGGGATACCAGCCGGTCGGGGTCGAGCCGGACTCCTACGAGGCCGTCTACTCGGAAGACCGCGTGGAGATCCACCGCGGCGACGGCCCGATCACGACGAGCCTCCGGATCGCCGTCTCGACGGAGGACGACGCCGAGATGCGCCAGGTGTCGCTCACGAACCGTGGAGCTCGCCCCTGCGAGATCGAGGCGACGTCCTACGCGGAGATCGTCCTCGCGCCCCCGGCCGCCGACGCCGCGCATCCGGCCTTCTCGAACCTCTTCGTCCAGACGGAGCTCGTGCCGGAGCTCGAGGCGCTGGTCGCCAGCCGCCGCCCCCGCGACGGGGAGGCGCCGGTCTGGGCCGCGCAGGTGATGACGGTGCAGGGGGAGATGGTCGGCACGATGCAGTACGAGACCGACCGGGCGCGCTTCCTGGGACGCGGGCGAACCATTCGGGATCCGGTCTCGATCGAGGAGCGGCGCCCGCTCTCGAACACGGCCGGCACGGTCCTCGACCCCGTCTTCAGCCTGCGTCGTCGGCTGCGCCTGCCGCCCGGCGCCACGGTGCGCGTGCAGCTGGCCACCGTGGTCGCCGAGTCGCGGGACATCGTCCTCGCTCTGGCCGCCAAATACCGGGACCCGGCCACGTTCGACCGCGTGTCGAGCCTCGCCTGGACCCAGGCGCAGGTCCAGCTGCGCCATCTCGGAATCTCCACCGACGAGGCGCATCTCTTCCAGCGGCTCGCCACGCGGATCCTGTACTCCGATCCCACGCTGCGCGCGCCGGTCGAGACGCTTCTTCGCAACCGCCGGGGTCCCTCGGCGTTCTGGGGGCACGGGATCTCCGGCGACCTCCCGATCGTGCTCGTCCGGATCGACCAGGTCGAGGACCAGGGCATCGTGCGGCAACTCCTCCGCGCCCACGAGTACTGGAGGATGAAGGGCCTCGCGGTCGATCTCGTGATCGTGAACGAGCAGCCCGCCTCCTACGCGCCGGAGCTCGGCGCGGCCCTCGAGTCGCTCGTCCGCGCCGGCGCCCGCGCTCCCGGCGTCGCCCCGGAGGGCCCGAGCGGGCGCGTCTTCGTGCTGCGCGGGGAGCTGCTCTCCGGAGAGGAGCGCGACGCGCTCGCCGCGGCGGCGCGCGTCGTTCTGCTCTCGCGCCACGGCACGCTCGCGCAGCAGGTCATCCGGCTGCTGGGCCGGGTTCCCGCCTCGCGGGCCGCGAAACCGGTGGCTGCGCGGCCGCCGGCCGCCGACCTGCCGCCCCCGAGGATCCCCCTCGAGTTCTTCAACGGCATGGGGGGGTTCTCGGAAGAGGAAGGGGAGTACGTCACCCTTCTCGGCGAGCGGCAGTGGACACCCGCTCCGTGGATCAACGTCCTCGCCAACTCTTCGTTCGGATGCCTCGTTTCGGAATCGGGTTCCGGCTACACGTGGGCGGTCAACAGCCGCGAGAATCAGCTGACTCCCTGGTCGAACGACCCGGTGAGCGATCCCCCCGGAGAGGCGCTCTTCCTGCGGGACGAAGAGACGGGGGAGGTCTGGAGCCCGACGGCGCTTCCGATCCGCGGCGGCGGATCCTACGTCGTGCGCCACGGCCAGGGGTACAGCCGATTCGAATACGAGCACCAGGGCATCGCCTCGGAGCTCACCGTGTTCGTTCCGCAGGAAGACCCCGTCAAGATCTCGCGCCTGTCCATCGAGAACCGTTCCGCCTCGGCATGCACGCTCACCGTCACCGCCTACGCGGAGTGGGTGCTCGGTCCGCAGCGATCGACGGGGGCGCCGTTCATCGTCACGGAGCTCGATCCGGAGACGGGCGCGATCTTCGCCCGCAACGTCTGGAACGAAGCCCACGCCGGGCGGGTCGCGTTCGCGGACCTCGGGGGCGAAGAAGACGGGCTGGACGGCCGATCGCACCGAGTTCATCGGACGCAACGGCGGTCTCCACGCCCCCGCGGGGCTGGCGCGCGGAGTGACGCTCTCGCGGCGCGCGGGCGCGGGCCTCGATCCCTGCGCCGCGCTGCAGGTGCGGCTGCGCCTGGCCCCGGGGGAGCGCGGCCAGGTCGTCTTCCTGCTCGGCCAGGGGCGCGACGCCGAGGAAGCGCGCGAGCTCGTCGCCCGGCATCGGGCGCAGGATCACGACCGGGCGCTCGCCGTCGTGCGTCGGGAGTGGGAGGACACTCTGACCGCGCTTCAGGTCCGGACGCCCGATCGTTCGATGGACCTGATGCTCAATCGCTGGCTGCTCTACCAGACGCTCGGTTGCCGCCTGAGGGCGCGCGCGGCTTTCTACCAGGCGGGAGGCGCCTGGGGCTTCCGCGATCAGCTTCAGGACGTCCTCTCGCTCACGGTCGCGCGGCGAGAGCTGGCGCGCGGTCAGCTGCTGCGCGCCGCCTCCCGGCAGTTCGAGGAGGGCGACGTCCAGCACTGGTGGCACGATCCCGGAGGCAAGGGGGTGCGAACCAGGATCTCCGACGATCTCCTGTGGCTTCCCTACGCGGCCCACCACTACGTCGAGGTCACCGGCGATCGCGGAGTGCTCGACGAGCCGGTCCCGTTCCTCGCGGCGGCTCCGCTCGAGCCGGGGGAGACGGATCGGTACTTCCAGCCCGCCGTGTCCTCCGAGAAGGCGTCCCTGTTCGACCACTGCGCCCGAGCGCTCGATCGGAGCCTCGCGGTCGGCCGTCACGGGCTGCCGCTGATGGGCACCGGCGACTGGAACGACGGAATGAACCGGGTGGGCGCGGGCGGCCAGGGCGAGAGCGTATGGCTGGGCTGGTTTCTCCAGACGAACCTTTACCAGTTCGCCGGCCTGGCCGAGGAGCGCGGGGAATCGAAGCGTGCGCTCGCCTGGCGCGAGGGCGCGGACGCCCTGAAGTTCGCGCTCGAGCGCGACGGCTGGGATGGCGACTGGTATCGCCGCGCCTTCTTCGACGACGGGACGCCGCTCGGATCCGCGGCCAACGACGAGTGCCGCATCGACTCGATCGCGCAGTCCTGGGGAGTGATCTCGGGCGCCGCCGATCCGGAGCGAGGCCGGCGGGCCATGGCGGCCGTCGACGAGCACCTGATCCGGCGGGGAGACGGGCTCGTCCTGCTCTTCACGCCTCCCTTCGACCGAACGGCCCTCGCGCCCGGCTACGTCAAGGGGTACGTCCCGGGCGTGCGCGAGAACGGCGGTCAGTACACGCACGCTGCGGTGTGGGCCATGATCGCGTTCGCCGCGCTCGGCGACGGCGACAAGGCCGGAGAGCTCTTCGCGATTCTGAACCCCATCAACCACGCCAGCACCCGCTCGGGCCTGTACCGCTACAAGGTCGAACCGTACGTGATGGCCGGCGACGTCTATTCGGAGCATCCGCACGCGGGGCGCGGCGGGTGGACCTGGTACACCGGGGCGGCCGGCTGGATGTACCGCGCGGGCGTCGAGTGGATCCTGGGGTTCCGGCTGCGCGGAACGGTCCTGCACGTGGACCCCTGCATCCCTCGCGCGTGGCCCCGCTACGAGATCGACTTTCGCTACCACTCCGCCCGCTACCGGCTCTCGGTGGAAAACCCTCGCGGCGCGATGCGCGGCGTGACGAGCATCTCGCTCGACGGCGGACCCGTCACCGGTCGCGAGATCCCGCTGGCCGACGACGGCCGCGAGCACCGAATCGCAGTCGTGCTGGGCTAATGACGACGCCCGATCCGCTCCCGCGTGATACTCTGTGAGCTCCGAACTCCCTCGACGGACTCACTCCCTCTCAAAAATCGAGTACCCGCCGCCGGTTTCGGCAGACAAGGGTGTTCCATGGATGGTCGGACTCTCGTTCCCGTATCGACCGAATTCCGGACGGGCCCGGAGGATCTGACCAGCGTCGAGCTCGGCCGGTTCGGTCTCGGCGTCGTGGTGCGCCACCTGCGCGGGACGGGCACGGCGGTCGCCCAGCCGCTCAACCGGGTCTACTGCCTGTTTTGCGGCATCGCGATCGAGCACGAGCTCCGGACGAACGGGTGGTGGTTCTGCAAGAACGCGTGCAACGCTCTGGAGTCGCACTGATGCCCCGGTTCGGGCGGTGCGACCATTCGGCCGCGGCGGGCGCCGGCGAGAAGGCCCGCTGTTCCCGCTGCGCGGATCGGGCGGCCGGACACCCCCGGCTCCTGCTCGAGGACCCGCTCGTCGCTGACATCCGCCGACTCGACCTCGTTTCGTCCAGGCTCAGGTCGGCGCCGCCGCCGGTGCGCTGAAAGCCGGCGATCCCACCCGAGGGCCCGATGGAACACTCCCTGCGAAACTGGACGTGCAAGAGTTGCGGCCGCGCCAACGAGACGGTCGTCCCTCTGGACGGGCGGGCGAGTTGCGCATTCTGCCGGGCGAAGACCCGGATCCAGGAGAACCGCGACTACCTTTCCGTGCTCTCGTCGCTTCGGCCGGAGCTTCCGCCCGGCGACGGCCAGGACAGGATCCCGCGCTGGTGACGCCGGCGGCTCTCAGGCCCTCGAGCGCTGCGTTCCGGAGAGGCGCGCCTTCACCCGCATGACTCCCATCATGGTCGCCGTCATGAGGGTGACGAGCGCCATGAACGGGCCGCGCCGGCCGGCGTAGAGCCCGAGCACGTACGCCCAGCCGATCGGGTAGCCGCGGTGGGCCTTCTTCGCGAGCGCCCCGAGGCGCTCGAATCCGCGGTGCTCCAGCTCGACCCGGGTCCCCTCGCCCTCGGCGGTGAACCGCACCTCGACGTCCTGGGCCCTCGCGGGATCGTCGCCGGGATGCCACGTGAACGCCACGCGGAGCGGCGGCTCCCAGGCCGTGACGGTGCCCCAGACGCACTCGCGGCCCCCGCGGATTCGCTCGACGATGCGGCCGCCGGCGCGTTCCTCCATGACGACGGTCTCGGCGTCGCGCTGGCCGACGGAATGGGAGGCGAGCGGCCACCAGCTCGCCATCTCCGCGGTGAAGCGATGGAACGCCTTCCCGGGAGGCGCCTGGACGCGGACGGACTTTCGGATCGGCGGATAGACGGCGGCATTGCTCATGGCGTCACTCCTCGAAAGACTTCGCGTAGGCCTCGAGCGCGTCGGTCCACATGCGCTCGGCGTAGTCGCGCAGGGCAGCGATGCCGGCCGGGTCGAGCCGATAGAGCCGCCGTTGCGCCTGGGGGCGGCTGGCCACCAGCCGCGCGCGGCGCAGCACGCGCAGGTGCTGGGAGACGGCGGGCTGCGAGACGCGCAGGTGGCGCGCCAGCTCGCCGACGGCGTGCGGCCGGCGGCGCAGGCGCTCGACGAGGCGCCGCCGGGTCGGATCGGCGAGGGCCTCGACCGCTTGTATATAAGCCATAACTAATATAAGTATACACTTACATATGTCGCCGTCAAGGCGGCGGAGGAGGCCGAGGGATGAAGGCGAGTCGATGGCTTCGGGCGGCGGCGGTTCTCCTGGCGCTCTTCTTACTGGGGCACACGGCGGGGTTCCTCCTGCCCGCGAAGTCGAGCGGGCCGCAGGAGGACGCGGTCCTTCAGGCGATGAAGGACTTCCACTTCGACGCCATGGGGCGGGACCGGACGATCTGGGACTTCTGGCAGGGCTTCAACTTCCTCACGAGCGTCAGCCTGGCGATCCTCGCGGTGCTGACCTGGCAGCTCGCCCGGCTCAGCCGGAGGGACCCGATGCTGGCCCGGCCCTTCGCATCGAGCCTGGGGGCCGGCCTCGTTCTGATGGCCGTGGTCTGCTGGACGTTCTTCTTCGTCGCCCCGGCGGCGTTATCGACGCTCGCCGCCGTCTGCGCGTTCGCGGCCCGGGCTTCGTTGCCGGCGGCTCCCGCGGCATAGACTCCTGGAACGTGAAGACCAAGTCCATCGAGATCGAGAGCTTCAGCACCCTTCCGATCGACCGGATCGACGTCAAGTCCAAGAAGCCCTAGAGTGAACCGGATCGGCCGGGGAGTCGCCCTCGGGATGACGGTCCTCGCGACTCTCGGCTGCGACCGCCTCTCGAAGACGGCGGCCGTGCGGCTCCTCGCCGGGCGCGCGCCGGTGGAGATTCTCGGCGGGCTCCTGCGGTTTCGGCTCGCGGAGAATCGGGGCGCCTTCCTCGGACTCGGGGGCCGGCTCCCGGAGAGTCTGCGGTTCACGGCCTTCGTCACGACCGTCGGGCTGGCGCTCGCGACGGCTTTCGTCTGGCTCGTGATGCAGCGGAGCCTCCCGGCGCGCCGGAGCTTTGCCGTGGCCATGATGCTGGGCGGGGGCTTCGCGAACCTCCTGGACCGGATTCCCGACGGGTCCGTCACCGACTTTCTCGTCGTCGGGGCGGGCCGCCTGCACACCGGGGTGTTCAACCTCGCCGACGCCGCGATCGTCGCGGGCGCGCTGCTGTGGTTCCTCCCTAGGCGGGAAGGACGGCGGCGGAGGTCCCCTTCATGCGGTGCATGAGCCGCCCGAGCCGCTTGTTCAACCCGTGCTTGCGGTCGAGGAAGGGGATCGGCGGCGACTGCCGGAGCCCCAGCCGTTTGCGCAGGCGCTGCAGCAGGTAGTTGTCCGGCACGGCCCGCAGCCCGCGCTCGACGGCGTCGATCGCGTCCTTGCGCGACCGGCCGAGCAAATGGAGCTGGGCCAGGCACCAGTAAACATGGGCGTTGCGGGGGTCGGCGTGCTGGGCCTTCTTGCAGAGCTCGAGACCGCGACGGACCTCGTTGCCGTGGCCGATACAGAGCGCGTAGCTCGCCAGCCCGGAGGCCGGGACCGTCTCCCCGCGCGAGGTGAAGCGCGCGACGTAGGCCGACAGGAAGGTGGTCGCGCGCGGCCACTGCTCGCGTTTGACCGCTTCGCGGCCTGCTTCGAGCAGTTCTTCCTCGGAGTACTCCTCGAGATCCATGGACGGCCTCCTCCGCCGGCGGGCGCGGCGGCTCATTTTAGGACAATCGACGTTCGCCCGGCACGAAAACGCGCGGGCCGACCCTACGCCGCGGCTGGCTCCCGCGGGGTGCGGCGCGACGCGAGAAAGCGCCGCAGGGTCCTCGCCATCCAGGCGACGAGCAGGATCGCCAGCACGACGACCCCGGCGGCCACGCCGGCTGCGGCGAGCGGGTACTTCACCGCGAGAAAGAGCAGAAACGCCGTCAGGCCGTCTTCGGCGAGCGAGGCGAGCCAGTTGGTGATGGGCTCGGGGCTGGTGTTGATGACCGCGCGGGTCGAAGACTTCAGTCCGTGGGCCGAGAGCGCGACCCCGCCGCAGAGAAGCGCGGCGACGATGCGCCACTCCTCGGAGAGGCTGGAAGCGCCGGCCCACGCGAGCAGCGCGGCCGCCGGGGCGCGGATGAACGTGTGGACGAAGTCCCAGACCGAGTCGATGATCGGGACCTTGTCGGCCAGGAACTCGACGAGGTAGAGCGCCGACGCCACCAGGATGACCCACGAGTTCGTCAGGACGGACAGCCCCGCCGGGAGCGCGATCAGTCCGGAGCGTCCGAGGAAGCCGAGGACGGCGACCGTCGCGTAGACGCGCAGGCCGGAGGCGACGGCGGCGCCGAGGAGGAGGCCGATCAGTCCGACCGAGACTTCCGAAGGCAAGCCGGTTCCTAGGTCAGCTCTTCCTTGAGGATCTTCGCCGCCTGCTCCGCTCGGAACTCGGCCAGCTTCTTCGAGAGCTCCGGCCGTCGGCCGGCGAGGATCGCCACGGCGAAGAGCGCCGCGTTGACGGCGCCGGGCTTTCCGATGGCGAAGGTCGCGACCGGAATCCCGCCCGGCATCTGCACGGTCGAGAGAAGCGAGTCGAGGCCCTTCAGCGACGCGCTCTCCATCGGGACGCCGAGGACCGGGAGCGTCGTGTGCGCCGCGGCCACGCCCGCCAGGTGCGCGGCGCCGCCGGCGCCCGCGACGAGGACCTCGATCCCGCGCCCCGCCGCGCCCGTCACGTAATCCGCGGTCTCCTTCGGCGTGCGGTGGGCCGACAGCACGCGGCTCTCGCTCGCGACGCCGAACTTCGTCAGCGTCTCCGAGACGTTCTTCATGACGTCCCAGTCGGACTTCGAGCCCATCAGGATGCCGACGAGAGGCTTGTCCATCGTCACTCTCCCTGCCCGAGCGAGTACCCGCGCTCGCCGTCGAAGTTGTAGAGGCTGATAGCCTGGGCGAAGGAGATGCCGGCGCCGCTCAGGCGGCCGAGCAGGGCCACGATGTCGGCGTACCGGGCTCCCGCGCCGCCGGCCGCCATGTGCCGGCACCGGAACTGGTCGCCGCGGAATGTCTCGGGCATGCCGTTCGGCCACACCTTCACGCCCCGGCTCGTCAGCATGGTCAGACGGAACTCGGGCCCGGCGAGCGGCTCGAGCTTCGCCGCGAGCGCCTCGGAGTCGCAGCTCTCCCAGTTCACGAAGACGTCGACGCCCCGGAGCTCCCGTACCGGCGCCTTCCGGGTAGCCTCCGGCGGGCGCGGCGCGGCCTTCGGCGCCGCCGCGTACGAGACGGCCTTCAGCTTCTGCGGGCGCCTGCCGATGCGCGCCGCCACGGCCTCGGCGAACTCCTTCGTGCCGACCTTCTGCTTGCTGACGCCGGCCTCGAAGATGTCGTAGGTGTGGACGCCGTCCTCGATCGTCGCGAGCCAGGCGTTGTGGACGGCCTCGGCGACGTCGGGCTGGCCGATGTGGACGAGCATCATCACGGCGCCGAGCAGCAGCCCCGACGGGTTCGCCAGGTTCTGGCCCGCGCGGCGCGGAGCCGAGCCGTGGATCGCCTCGAACATGGCGTAGTTCTCGCCGATGTTGGCGGAGCCGGCGAGGCCGACCGAGCCCGCGATCTGGGCGGCGACGTCCGAGAGGACGTCCCCGTAGAGGTTCGGCATCACGATGACGTCGAAGACCTCGGGCGAGTCGGCGAGCTTGGCCGCGCCGATGTCGACGATCCAGTGTTCCTTCTCGATGTCCGGATAGTCCTTCCCGATCTCGTCGAAGACCTTGTGGAAGAGGCCGTCGGTCATCTTCATGATGTTGTCTTTGGTGAAGCAGGTCACCTTCTTGCGGTTGTTGCGCCGCGCGTACTCGAAGGCGTAGCGGACGATCTTCTCGGAGCCCGGCCGGGTGATGAGCTTCAGGCACTCGTAGACGTTGGCGGAGATCCGGTACTCGACGCCGGCGTACAGGTCCTCCTCGTTCTCGCGGACGATGACGAGGTCCATGACGGGGTGCTTCGTCGCGACGAACGGGTGGTACGACGCGCAGGGCCGGACGTTGGCATAGAGCGCGAGGGTCTTGCGCGTCGTGACGTTCAGGCTCTTGAAGCCCCCGCCCTGGGGCGTGGTGATCGGCGCCTTGAGGAAGACCTTCGTGCGCGCCAGCGATTCCCAGGCCGACGGCGCGATGCCCGCGCTGTTGCCCGCGAGGTAGACCTTTTCGCCGATGTCGATCTCCTCGATGGCGATCCGGGCGCCCGCCGCCTTGAGGATGTGGAGGGTCGCCTCCATGATTTCGGGGCCGATGCCGTCGCCCCGGGCGACCGTGATGGGGACTGCGTTCGACATACTTGCGACTGCCTCCGCGCTCATCGGGAATCGGCGCTCCGCCGCCGGCGAGCCCGAAACCTTATCATCGCCGGCGTGAGCCCGGACGAGCTCCAGAAGGGTGTGCGCGCGCTCGCCGCTCGCCTGCGCGGCCGCCCCCGAATCACGGTCATCACCGGAGCGGGGGTGTCGGCGGCGAGCGGGATTCCCACGTTTCGCGGCCCGGGGGGTCTGTGGAGAAACTTCCGGCCCGAGGAGCTCGCGACGCCCGAGGCGTTCGCGAGCGATCCGCTCCTCGTCTGGGAGTGGTACGCATGGCGCCGGGAGCTCGTCGCCCGCGCCCGGCCCAACCGTGCCCACGAGGTCCTCGCGGCCTGGAGTCGCCGTTACCCGGGCTTCGCCCTCGTCACGCAGAACGTCGACGGCCTCCACGAGCGCGCCGGGACCGAGAACGTGACGCGTTTTCACGGTTCGCTGTGGAGGCTCTCGTGCTGGGCCGGCTGCGCCGCATCGGACCGGAACGGTTGGGAACACACGGGCAGCCTCGGCCAGCTGCCGCCCCGCTGCCCCCATTGCGGAAGCCTGGCGCGACCCGGAGTCGTCTGGTTCGGCGAGGCCATTCCCGCCGAGGCCCTCGTGCGCGCGGACGCGGCGCTCGCCTGCGACGTCTGCCTCGCGGTCGGCACCTCGGCGCGGGTTCAGCCCGCGGCCGGGCTCGTGGTCGGGGCGGGCGACCGCGGCGCCTTCACCGTCGAGATCAATCCCGACGCGACGGCGGCGTCCGCGCGCGTGGACCTCGTCCTCGCCGGGCCGGCCGAGGTCGTGCTCGACCGCGTCGAACGGGAGCTCCAGGGCGCCGGTTCGAACCGGACCTGACTCCCGGTGCCGCCGCCCAGGACCCGCCGTGCGACCCCCGCCCCCCGGTTTGGGGGTATCCTTGGCAGTCGGTGAAAAAAGTCCTGTGGGTCGTCCTGGCGGTGGGAATTGCTCTGGCCGGGGCGTGGGGCTACGGGGAGCTCGTTCGGCACGAGAACGACACGGGCCAGCCCATTCAGCTTCTCGCCATCGCGGAAGAACAGAGCCTGTCTCTCTCCTTTTCGCGCAAGGGCCGGCTGACGACGCGCGTGCCCGAGGAGGGCGAGGCGATCGCGAAGGGCCAGCAGGTCGCGCGGATCGAGGAGCCAGGGCTCTCCGAGGATGCCTCCGACATCGAGCGGCAGATCTCGCAGGTCCACGCCCGGGACCGGACGCGCCTGCAGGAGATCGAGAAGCTCAAGGCGCAGTTCGCGGCAGTCGCCTCCGACGAGCGGCGGATCGGGCGGCTCGTCAAGGAGGGCGTCTCGCCGGCGGCCGGTCTCGAGTCCCTGCAGCACCAGCGCGAGGCGATCGCGGCCGACATCCGGGCGCGCGAGTCGGAGGAAGGACAGCTCGAAGCCGAGGAGCAGGCCCTCAAGGTGCGGCTCGAGAAGATCCGGGTCTTCGAGAAGGAGGGCCTCCTCGCCTCGCCGGCGGCCGGCACGGTGCTGACCCGCCACCACCGCGAGGGCGAGTGGGTCGAGCCGGGACAGGCCATCGTCACGCTCCAGATCGAGGCTCCGTACCTGCGCGTCGAGGTGCCCGAGGAACGGCTCTCGAGCTTCGCCGTCGGCCAGACCGTCACCGTCTGGCCGCAGGCGCGCCCCGACGCCCGTTTCCAGGCCAAGATCGTCTCGATCAAGCCGCGCTCGGAGTTCGCGACCCGCAAGAACTGGGGCCTCCAGAGCCGCGACCTGCAGACCTTCTCGGTCCGCCTCCAACCCGTCAACGCCCGGGTCGTCTCCGGCCAGACCTTCGTGGTGGAAGCGGGAAGCGAGACGCCGAGGGCGTGAGCTCGACCCCGGCAATCGAGGTCGAGCGGCTGACCAAGCGCTTCGGCGAGGCGATCGCCGACGACGCGGTGTCCTTCCGGGTCGAGCCCGGCGAGACCTTCGGACTCCTCGGCCCCAACGGCGCCGGCAAGACCACGCTGATCCGCATGCTCACGACGCTCCTGCCCCCCACCTCGGGCACGGCCCGGATCGAAGGCCGGGACGTCGTCCGCGAGCGGCCGGCCGTGCGGCGCGCCATCGGGACCGTCTCGCAGGCGAAGACGACCGACGAGAACCTCACGGTCCGCGAGAACCTCTCGGTCCAGGGCAAGATGTACGGCCTCTCGGGCCGGACGCTGCGCGAGCGCATCGAGAGACGTCTGCACCAGGTGGGGCTCTGGGAGCGACGGAACCAGTCGGCGCGCGAGCTCTCCGGCGGCATGCGCCGCCGCCTCGAGATCGCCCGGGGCGTTCTGCACTCGCCGCGCGTCCTCTTTCTCGACGAGCCCACGACGGGCCTCGATCCGCAGAGCCGGCGCTCGATCTGGGACATGTTCGACGACATGCGCGAGCGCGACCCCGACCTCGCGATCATCCTGACGACCCACGCCATGGAGGAAGCCGACTTCCTCTGCGACCGAATCGCGATCATGGACCTGGGCAAGATCCTCTGCGAAGACACTCCCCAGGCCCTGAAGCACGGACTCGAAACGGGCGAGCGCGTCGAGCTCGCGACCGACCGCGAGATCGCGCCTTCGGAGCGCGAGGCCATCGCGGCGGCGGGTGCGGCCCAGGTGCGCTACCCGTCGGGCAGCGTCGTCCACTTCTTCGCGCGGCCGGGGGAAGGCACCGGCCGGAAGATCGCCCGCGTCCTGGAGGATCGCGGGTACCACATCGTCCACCTCTCGATTGCGCTCGTCACGCTCGAGGACGTGTTCTTTTCGTACACGGGCCGGGCGCTGCGGGAAGCATGAGTCGTTCGCGCAGGGAACGGCCGCCGGCGCGCGGGTTGAGGCTCGCGTTGCTCGGGATCGCCGCGATCGGGCAGCGCGCGTTCCTGACCCTCTGGCGCCAGCCCGTTCTCGTCGTGTCGACGATGGTCTTCCCGATCGTCTACCTGTTCATCCTCGGCAATGCGATGAACCGCCCGCTCGAGAACGTTCCGCTCGCCGTCGTCGACGAAGCCGGCAACGCCTGGTCGGCCGAGTGCCGCCGCGGCGTCCAGGCGCTCGAGTCCGGGCGCCGGCTCGTCACGGCGACCGTCGTCGCGGACCGCGCTTCCGCCCTCGAGGGGCTTCGCCGGAGCCGTTACCGCGGGATCTGGGTGCTGCCGTTCGGTCTGTCGCCCGGAGGTCCTGCGCCCTCGTTCATCGGCGACAACACGGACCGGTTCTCGTTCGAGGCGTTGCAGTCGGCGCTCGGCCAGATCTGGCTGGAGGTCGCCGCGCCGAAGGACGTCCCGCCCGCGGCGCCTCCGGTGCGCCTCGAGGCGTATCCCTATCTCGACTACCTGACCTACCTCGGGCCCGCGGTCGTGTGCCTCGCGATCTTCATGGGGTCCATGGTCTCGGGCGGCCTCCAGGTCCTCGAGGACCGCATGTACGGGTACCACGAGGGGTACCTCGTCACGCCGATCTCGACCGGGACGCTGGTGGCCGGCCACATTCTCGCGGGAGCGATCGTCGCGTCGATCGCGGGCGGACTCGTGCTCGCCGGCATCGTGTTCGTCACGCCCCTGCCGCCGGTGGGCGGCCGGAGCCTCGCCGCCGCCGCCTTCACGGTGTTCCTGACGTCGCTCTCGATCGCGGCCCTGTGGTTCCTGCTCTTCGCGCGCGCGAGGAGCGCCAGCCTCCTGCGCGGGATGTTCGGCATCATCAACGTGCTTCTCTTTTTCCCGTCGGGTGCGCTCTACCCGATCGAGTCCTATCCGGCCTGGCTCGGCAAGGTCTCGGCGATCGACCCGCTGACCTACGGCGTGCGCGCCCTGCGGAACCTGCTCCTGCGAGGGGCCGAGCCCTCGGCGGCCTATGCGGACTGGGTGTTTCTGGCGACCTTCACGCTGGTGGCCGGGCTGCTGACGAAGGTGCTCTTCCGGCGCGAGGTGTAGGGCCCCCGTCTACGAAGTGAGCGCCCGTCATCCCGAGGCGTAGCGCCTGTCATCCCGAGGAGCGAAGCGACGAGGGATCCCGGACTCCATCCGCCCCCTCCGCTCGCCGAGTTCGGGATCCCTCGCCGCGACGCGGCTCGGGATACCTGCGCGCTGGCTTACGCCCCGCGCAGGTAGTTCTCGAACTCCTCGGGGTGAGCGGCGCGGGCCCGCGCCTCCTCGAGCTCGACGACGCCGTCCTTCGCGAGCCTGGCGAGCGATTCCTCGAGCGTGACCGATCCCTGTTTCTTGGTGATGGCGATCTCCTGGTGCAGGTGCTGGAGCGCGTTCTTGCGGATGTGCTGGCGCGCGCCGTAGGAAACGAACAGGAGCTCCGCCGCCGCCGCGCGCCCGCCGCCCTTCTTCGGAAGGAGGGTCTGCGTCAGAAGAGCGGCGAGCGCCATCGAGAGCTCCTGGCGGATCGTGTTCTGGCGCTCCGGAGGAAAGGAATCGGCGACGCGCGACACGGTCGAGGCGGCGTCGGTCGTGTGGACCGTCGAGAAGACGAGGTGGCCGGTCTCGGCGGCCGCGAGCGCGATCCGCATCGTCTCCGGGTCGCGCATCTCGCCGACGACGATGACGTCGGGAGCCTGGCGCATGGCGGCGCGCAGGGCCGTGGGGAAGTCCGGGGCGTCGACTCCGATCTCGACCTGCTCGACGAGGCTGCCGCGGTGCGGGTGCTCGTACTCGATCGGGTCCTCGATCGTGACGACGTGGCGTGCGTCGCGGCGGTTGATCTCCTCGACGAGCGCGGCGAGAGTCGTCGTCTTGCCCGAGCCGGTGGGGCCGCCGACGAGGACCAGTCCCCGCGGCAGGCGCGTCAGCGCCTCGGCGCCGGCGGGGAGTCCCAGCGACGCGAGCCGGGGGGGCTGGGACGGGAGGGCCCGCACCGCCGCCCCCGCTCGTCCGCGCTCGCGATGCAGGTTGACGCGGAAACGGCCGAGCCCGCGGACGCGGTGCGAGGCGTCGGCGATGCCCTCGCCGCGGTACTTTTCGCGCGCGTGCCGCGCCAGGGCGGGAAGAACGGCCTCTTCGATCTCGTCGCCGGAAAGAGGGCCTCCCGAAAGGGGCGCGATGCGTCCGTCGACCCGCACGGAGGGCGGCGCCCCGGCGACGAGCAGGAGATCGCTGCCGGAACGGGCGACGAGCTCCGCGAGCCACGCGTCCAGACGCACCGCCTCGGTCGTCTCGGGGGCGCCGCCGAGCCCGGCGGAGGGCCGGTCCTCGTTGAGCTCCCGGATGAGCTGGTTGATGTCCTCCGTCTCGGCCATGAATCCCCTGGTTTTACGGTTGCGGCGTCGGATGCGTTGGCCGCGACGACCGGCTAGCCCGCCAGGTGCCAGTCCGTGTGCGGGGCCTTGTTCTCGAAGATCCAGGCGCGGAAGAGCCGCCCGTAGGTCGTCGTTTTCCAGCCGATCTCGTCGAAGAAGGGGCGCAAGGCGAAGTGCAGGCGGCGCAGCTTGTAGAACGGCACGCCGGGGAAGTAGTGGTGCTCGAGGTGGTAGGCGGAGGAGATGTACCAGAAGTCCCAGAAGCGGGAGGGCTTCAGGATCGAGCCCCACTTGGCCGGGTCGGTCGGGTCGATGGCGTAGTGCTGGCCGAGGCGGTTGAGCGCGAACGCGACCGGGAAAACGAGGAGCACGGGAACGAGGTAGACACGCGCCGCGACGGCCAGGCCGCCGACGGCCCAGACCGCGGCGAGGACGGCGAGGTGAAAGAGGATGGTCGCGCGCCGCTCCCACGCGATCCGGCGCCGGAGCTCCGGCGGATACGTGGCCGTCTCCTTTCGCGCCGCCCGGAAGTAGATCGGGAAGAGCGCCGGCGTGAAGTAGAGGAGCTTGTACCAGGGCTTCACGATCTTCGGCGACAGGTAGTGCCGCTTCGGGTCGGCTTCGGCGTCGCCGAGCTCCGCGTGATGCGTCAGGTGCCAGCGTGTGAACTGCGAGGCCGAGATGCCCGACGGGATGGCATAGAGGAGCGACAGGGCGCGGTCGCCCCTCGGGTGCGGGCCGTTGAAGACCGCGTGGTGCAGGGCATCGTGCAGGAGCACCGTGAAGTTGAAGACCGTCCAGCCCGACACGACTGCCGCGGGAATCCAGATCCAGGGCTCTGGGTAGATCCAGGCCGCCGCGGAGGCCCCGAGCAGCATCGCGAACTGGCGCGCGGCCACGAGGAAGTGGCGGGCCGGGCTCTTGTGGTGCAACTCCTTCAGGAGGTCGTGCGGGATCGCCTTGTTGAGCCGGTGGCGCAGGTCCCTGGAGGCCCGGGACCAGTAGTGCTCGCCGGGGGCGAGATCGTCCGGCCGGGGCGGCGTGCCGGTGCCGGGAGTCGGGTTGGCGCTCATGTGCTCGGCCCTCCTGCCAAACGCGCCGGAGAGCAGGCCTATTCTCACACACGGGAACGCCTTAGTCTGGCGCTCATCCATGGCCGTCCCGGATCCTCGCCGCACTCTCGAAGCGCTGTATCGCGCCGCCCTGGCGGCTGCCGACCCTCAGGCCGGGGCCGAGCGCGCGCTCGCCTCGCCGTCCGTGCGGCGCGCGCTCCGGCCGGCGAGGCGGATCGGCGTCTTCGCCGCCGGAAAGGCCGCGGCGGGGATGGCGCGCGCGGCGTTGCGGCGGGTCGATCCGGCCGATGCGCTCGTCGTCCTGCCGACCGGGCATCCCGCGCGGCGACTTCCGAGCGAAGCCGTCGTCTTCGCGGCGCACCCCGAGCCGGACGCCTCGAGCGTGCGCGCGGCCAGGCGCGCGCTGCGGTTCTTCCGGAGCTTCGGGGCCGGCGACGTCGTACTCTGCCTCGTCTCGGGAGGAGCCTCGTCGCTCCTCGCGCTGCCGCGCGCGGGCGTGACGCTCGCCGAGAAACGGCGGGCGGTTCGCGAGCTTTCGCGTTCCGGCGCGACGATCGCCGAGATCAATCGGCTGCGCACGGCGCTCTCGGGCGTCAAGGGCGGCGGGCTCGGCCGCGCGACACGCGCCCGCCTGGTGACGCTCGTCCTCTCCGACGTCCCGGGCGATCGGGCGTCGCTCGTCGGGTCGGGACCGACGGTGCGCGGCCGCTCCGGCGATCGGGTGCGGATCGTCGGCTCGAACCGCGCTCGGCCTCGACGCGGCGGAGCGCGAGGCGCGGAGGCGGGGTCTCGCGGTCGTGCGCGAGGCGCGGCGCCTCGACGGGGAAGCGCGGGCGGCCGGGGCGCGTCTGGCGCTCCGGGCGCGGCGGCTGACGCCGGGAACGGTGCTTCTTTCCGGCGGCGAAACGACCGTCGATCGCTCGAGCCGCCGTTCCGAAGGCCGGGGCGGCCGCTGTCTCGAGCTCGCGTTGTCGGCGGCGCTCGGCCTCGAGGGCGATCGGCCCATTCACCTTCTCGCCGCGGGCTCCGACGGACGCGATGGCAGCTCCGGCGCGGCGGGCGCCTTCGCCGACGGCTCCACGGTGGCGCGGGCGCGCCGGCGGGGCCGCGACCCCGAGCGGGCGCTCGACCGGCACGACACGCACGCCATCTTCGCGGCGCTCGGGGACCTCTTCGTGACGGGACCGACCGGCACCAACGTGGGCGACTGGGTCTTTTTGATACGCCCCTAGCAGGTTGCCGAAGAAGGGTGTGGGATGGCGTTACGAGCGCCGTGGGCCCAAGTGCAAGGAAGCGCGACGACGGCGTCCCGGCCGGGCGAACGGGAACACCTATAATTCGCGAGTCCCGCATGCCCGCCACTCCCGTCAACCGCGAGCGCGCCGCCCTGGAGCGTTTTACCGAAGCGCCCAGGCGCTTCGGCGCGTATCGCGTCGCGCTCGGCTTTCCGAACTCGTACGAAGTCGGGATGTCCAACCTCGGCTTCCAGTGGGTGTACCGGCTCTTCAACCGGATCCCCGACGTCGTCTGCGAGCGGTTCTTCCATGAAGAGAACGAGCCGGCCGTCACCTTCGAGTCGGGCACGGCGCTCTCCGAGTTCGGCCTGCTCGCCTGGTCGCTGTCCTGGGAAATGGACATCGTCCACATCTTGCGCACGCTGCAGAAGGCCGGCATCCCGGCGCGGCGCGAGGCCCGCGACGAACGCCATCCGCTCGTCCTCGTCGGCGGCGACATCGCGCGGATGAACCCCTCGGCGCTCTCGACCTTCGTCGACGCTTTCGCGATGGGCGACGGCGAACGACTGGTCCCGCGCATCGCGGAGCTGCTCGCCTCGGGTCTCGACCGCGACGGCTTCCTCGACGCCGCGGCGAAGCTCGCGGGCCTCTTCGTGCCGGCCGTGCACGGCCCGCGCGCGGAGTCGGCGGAGAACGCGAAGGTCGTGATCCAGCAGCCGATGTCGCGCAAGGACATCACGCCGGAGTTCGAGGTTCCGCACACGACCATCCTCACGCCGCGGACCGAGCTCGCCGACAAGCTCCTGATCGAGATCTCGCGGGGCTGCACCGAGATGTGCCGGTTCTGCTGGGCGGCGTATGCGATGGCGCCCGTCAAGCAGTACCCCGCCGCGTCGATCCTGAAGGTCGCGCGCGAGGCGCGCCCGCTGACGGACCGGACGGGGCTGATCGCGACGGCCGTCTGCGACCATCCGGAGATCATCCCGATCCTCGAGGGTCTCGCCTCACTCGGGTACCACATCGCGCTGTCCTCCATCAAGATCGACGCGATCGAGGATCCGATCCTCGAGGTCCTCGCGCGCCAGGGCGAGCGCGCGCTCTCGATCGCTCCGGAGGCCGGCAACGAGCGCCTGCGGCGGTTCATCAACAAGAAGGTCTCCGACGCGATGCTCGACGAGAAGGCGCGGCTCGTCTTCGCCCGCGGCTTCACCCGGCTGAAGCTCTACCTGCAGGTGGGGCTGCCCTCGGAGACGGCAGAGGACGTGAGCGACATCGTGCGCCTGACCGAGCGCCTCCACGGAATCGCCGTCGAGGAGGGGCGCAGGCTCGGGCGCGTGGCCGAGATCGTGCCGTCGGTCAACGCGTTCATCCCCAAGCCGCACACGCCCTACGAGGACCAGCCGCTCGCCGACGAGGATCTGCTGCGCGAGCGGCTCGGCATGCTCCAGCGGGAGCTGTCGCGGATCCCCAACGTCGTCTTCCGCGGGATGCCCGTCGGGGAGGCCGTGTGGGAGGCGTTCCTCGCCAAGGTCGACGAGTCGGGCGCCGACATCCTCGAAGAGGCGGCCTCCGGCGTCCCCGTGCGGCGGCTCCTCAAGACGCACCAGGCCCGCATCGCCGCGGTCGTGCGGCCCCTCGGAGTTCTCCCGGCCGGCGGGGCGCCCGCTCCGTGGTCGTTCATTTCCAAGCGTTAGTCATTCGCAAGGAGGTCTCGTGAAGCTTCGCGCCGCCGCGTTCGCCCTCGTCCTCGCCGCCGGTCTGCCGCTCTTCGCCCTCGACTACCCGCCGATGACGCCGGACCCGGCCGCCTTCAAGGCGCGCCGCGAAAAGTTCATGGCCAAGCTGCCGCCCAAATCGGTCGCGATCCTGCGCTCGGCGCCGATGCGCACGATGTCCAACGACGTCGAGTACCTCTACCGCCAGGACTCCGACTTCTACTACCTCACGGGAATCGAGCAGGAAGACGTGACGGTGGTCCTGCGGCCCGAGGCGGCCGACGGCAAGAAGTACGTCGTCTTCCTCCAGCCGCGGGACCTGCGCCGCGAGGCCTGGGCCGGAGCCCGTGTCGGGCCGGACGAGGCGGTGGCGGCCTACGGCGCCGACGCGGCCTTCAAGCTGGCGGACTTCGACTCGAAAATGTCCGAGTTCGACCGGAACACCTACACGTCGAGCGGGTTCATCGCCGACGCGACGGCGCTCTACGTCTCCGACGGCAACGACACGGAATGGATCGAGAAGTTCCGCGAGAGCTACGACCCGCTCCGCACGCGCCGCGGCGGTCCCTCGACGCTCGTCGACGCGCGGGCGCTCATCCGGGAGATGCGGCTCATCAAGGACGAGGAGGACCTCCGGTTCCTTCGCCGCGCCGCCGAGATGTCGGCACAGGGGCACATCCGCGCGATGCAGGCGGCGGCCCCGGGCAAGTTCGAGTTCGAGGTGCAGCAGGCCCTCGACGGGTACTGCGCCGCCAACGGCGCGCGGCGGATGGCCTATCCCTCGATCGCCGGCTCCGGCCCCAACTCCTGCATCCTGCACTACGACCTGAGCAGCCGGCAGATGAAGGACGGCGAGGTGCTGCTGAACGACTCCGGGACCGAGTACGGGCTGTACGCGACGGACATCACGCGGACCTATCCCGTCAACGGCCGCTTTTCGCCCGAGCAGCGCGCGATCTACGACATCGTGCTTTCCGCCCAGAAGGCGGCCCTCGCGGTGGTCAAGCCGGGCGTGGCCCACGACGAGGTCGAGAAGGCCGCGGCCCTGACCTGCGCCCAGGGGCTCGTGAAGCTGGGCCTGCTGACGGGGGACCCCGCCGAGCTCGTCAAGACGTTCGGCCACCGCCGCTTCACGCTCCACGGCGTCTCCCACTGGGTCGGCTTCGACGTCCACGATCCGAGCCCCTACGGGCAGGCGGGCGCCCGGTCACGTCCGCTGGAGGCCGGCATGGTCTTCACGATCGAGCCGGGAATCTACATTCCCGCGAGCATGCAGGGAGTGGATCCCAAATGGTGGAACATCGGCGTGCGGATCGAGGACACGATCCTGGTGACGAAGGACGGCTATGACTGTCTCTCGTGCGCCGCGCCGCGCGAGGTCGCCGACGTGGAGAAGGCGGTCCAGTCGGGGAAGAAGAAGGGGAAGTGAGCTATCGGCGCGGGACGAGGATGTTCACGGCGACCGAGTCTACGTGGCACTCGACCGGCGTCTTGAGCACGCAGTCCCCGTCGACCTGGACGTCGACCGGGTAGGGCTCGAGCGCGCGAATCGCGACCTTCCGTCCCCGGACGATCCGGGCGAGGCCGTTGAACCGATGCTCGCCCTTCCGTCGCATCATCTCTCGGAAGAGGCGGTAGAGCTTCGCGTGGTCGCGGTGCGCGAAGAGTAGGACCTCGAAGGTGTCCCCGTCCAGGCGCGCGTCGGGGGCGATGATCCACCGCCCCGCGTAGTGCTTGGCGCGGCAGACGACGGCGAACGTGGCGTTGTGACGGACGCCGTCGATCTCGATCTCGAGGCGCGGAAACTCGTACTGCAGGAACTCCGAGAGCGCGGTCCCGAAGATCCCCGCGCGGCCGAGGTGGCGTTTCAAGGCGAGGTTCATCTGTCCCATGACGCGTGCGTCGAGCCCGACCCCGGCCCACAGCAGGAAGGGACGGCCGTCGGCGTGGCTGAACCGGACCGGGTGGATCGCCCCGTCGATGAGGAGGGCCTCCGCGTGGGCGAGGTCGAGCGGAATGCCGAGCTCGACGGCGAGCACGTTGGAGGTGCCGGCCGGGAGCACGCCCAGGGCAACGTCCGAGCCGACGAGCCCGCAGGCCGCCTCCGAAATCGTGCCGTCGCCCCCGCAGACCGCGACGAGATCGAGGCCGCGCGGCAAGAATGAGCGGACGATCTCGGTCGCGTCGCCGGGACCGCTCGTCGGCGCGTTGATGAGCTCGAGCCCGCGCTCGCGCATCCGGTCGATCAGCGCGCTCATCCGGCGGCGCACGTTGCGCTGCCCGGCGGTGGGGTTGTAGACGAGGAGGCCGCGTTTCATCGGGAGGGCGGGGCTAGAACAGCTCCCCGTCCCTCTTCGGCGCCGTGATTCCCAGGTGCCGGTACGCCGCCGGCGAGGCGACGCGACCGCGCGGGGTGCGCTGCAGGAATCCGGCCTGGAGCAGGTAGGGCTCGTAGAGGTCCTCGAGCGTGCCGCGGTCCTCCCCGAGCGAGGCGGCGATGGCGCCGACGCCGACGGGGCCGCCGCCGAACTTCTCGATGATCGTCGAGAGGATCCGCCGGTCGAGCTCGTCGAACCCGTGCTCGTCGACCTCCAGGCGCGCGAGCGCCGCGCGCGCCGTCTCGAGGTCGATCGTCTTCTTGCCGGCCACTTCCGCGAAGTCCCGCAGGCGGCGAAGCAGCCGGTTCGCGATGCGCGGGGTTCCGCGTGCGCGGGAGCCGATCTCGCGCGACGCCTCGTCCGTGATCGCGATCGAGAGGATCCGCGCCGAGCGCTCGATGATCCGGGAGAGGGCGCCGACGTCGTAGAAATCGAGGCGCAGCGTGATGCCGAAGCGCCCGTGGAGCGGCTGGGAAAGCAGTCCCGGACGCGTGGTCGCGCCGATCAGCGTGAAGGCCGGCAGGTCGACCTTCACCGTCCGCGCCATCGGGCCTTCGCCGATCATCACGTCGAGCCGGAAGTCCTCCATGGCGGGATACAGGATCTCCTCCACCGCCGGCGAAAGCCGGTGGATCTCGTCGACGAAGAGGACGTCCTTCGGCTGCAGGTTCGTCAGGAGCCCGGCGAGGTCTCCCGCGCGCGCGATCATCGGCCCCGCCGTCAGGCGCAGGCCCGCGCCCATCTCCTTCGCGACGATGTGGGCGAGCGTCGTCTTGCCGAGACCGGGAGGGCCCGTCAGCAGCACGTGATCGAGGGGCTCGCCGCGCCCGCGCGCGGCCGCCAGGAACACCGACAGGTTCTCGCGGACCTTGGTCTGCCCGATGTACTCGGCCAGGGACTGCGGCCGCAGTCGCGGCTCGACCGCCGCGTCCTCTTCGAGCGCGACGCCGGCGAGGATCTCTCTATCCTGAGTCATGCCTTCGGGGGAAGTCTATGACTAGCCCGAATCGCGGCTCAGCCGGAGGTCAGCCGCCGGAGGGCTTCCTTCAGAAACTCGCCGAAATCCGCCGGGGCGCCGGCGCGGGAAATGGCGTCCACGGAACGCTCGGCCTCGGCCTTGCGGTAGCCGAGGTTGACGAGCGCGGAGATGACGTCGTCGGCGGCGACCGCGGCCGGGGCCTTGCCCGGAGCCTCGCCGGCGATGCGGCCGGCCTTGTCCGCGAGCTCGAGCACCATGCGCTCGGCGGTTTTCTTGCCGACGCCGGGCACGGCGACGAGGCGCCGGACGTCCTGCCGCCGCAGCGCGTCGACGAGCTCGGACGGCGGGATCCCCGACAGCACCGTCAGCGCCACCCGCGGACCGATGCCCGTGACGCCGAGAAGCAGCAGGAACAGCGCCCGTTCCCGCTCGGTCAGGAAGCCGTAGAGCGCGAGGGCGTCCTCCCGGACGTGCGTGTGGATCCAGAGAGAGGCCGGGCTCTCCTGCTCGGGCAGCTCGTAGAAGGTCGACAGCGGGATGTGGACGAGATAGCCGACGCCGGCCACGTCCAGAAGGACCTGGTCGGGCGCCTTGGAGGCGAGCCGGCCCGTCAGGCGCCCGATCATGGGGCGATTCTAGCGGCGCTCGTCGTAGGGGAGGGGCTTGTCCCCTCCCCGTTCCGCCGGGCGGCCACGAGGGCCGCCCCTACGACCGCCGCCCGCTCGTGTCCCTCAGGAAGCTCGACAGCAGCTGATCGTTGACTTCGACCTTCTGCTCGCTGCGCATCTGCTGCAGGTAGGAGCGGGTCAGGCGCTCGGCCTCGCGGTCGCGAATCGTCTCGCGCAGCTGCTCCTTCTGGGCCTGCATGGCTTCGCGGCTGCCCTCGTTGCGGGTCAGCACGCGAAAGAGCACGAACCCGGTCGGAACGGCGACGGGCGGACCGGCCTGGCCCTGCGGCGTCTGGAAAACGACGGCCACCAGCTCCGGCGCCGCGCCGATCTCCGGAATCGGGCCGCCGGGGCCGAACTCGGTCGTGGTCTTCACTTCGGTTCCGTAGCGCGGCGCGAGGGCCGCGAGGGTGGCGCCCGCCGACAGCTCCTTGGCCGCGGGCTCGAGCTGGGCCAGGGCGTCCTTCTCGCGGCGCTCGACTTTCCAGTCCTGCTCGAGGCGGGGCTTGAGCTCCGCGAAGGCGGGCAGCCCCGCGGGCCGCTCCTCCGACGCCTTGACGAAGGCGACGCCGCGCGCCGTCGTCACGGGCACCGCGGAGACCTTGCCGATCGAGAGGCCCCAGGCTTCGTCCGCGAACTTCTGGTTGGCGCCGATGCCGGGGATCGGGTCGCCCTTGGCCGCCCATTCCGTCGTGTTCAGGTTCACGACGTCCGACTGGAGCTTGCGGAGCTCCTCGTCGGTCGCCGAGGACATCTTCTTGAGCTTCTCGGCGAGCTCGCGCGCGATCCGCTCCACCTCGCCCGAAGCCAGCCGCTCGGAGAGCTCGGCGGTCAGCTGCGGGCGCGCTTCGTCGAGCGAGCGCGTCCGAGCCGGCGTCTTCGAGTTGAACTTGATTATGTGGTAGCCGAACTGCGTCTTGATCGGACCGCGGATCTCTCCGGGCTCCATCGCGAAGGCCTGCGCCTCGAACTCGGGAACCATCTGGCCGCGCGAGAAGGGCGGAAGCTGGCCGCCGCTCGTCTTGCCGCTCGGATCGTCGGTGTTCTCGTTGGCGAGCTTCGCGAAGTCCGCGCCCCGGGCCTTCGCCCGCGCGGCGATGCCCTCGGCCTTCGCCTTCGCGGCCTCGTCGGCCTTCGGGCCCCCGTCGGGCTTGACCGAGATCAGGATGTGCGCGACGTTGACCTGCTCCGGAACGGTGAAGGAGTCCTGGCGCTTCGCGTACTCGGCGGCGATGTCGGTTTCGGTCGGCTTCATCTTCGAGCGGACCTTGGCCTTGTCGACGAGGAGATACTTGAGCCGGCGCTGCACGGGCGTGCGGTAGCGGTCCTTGTGCTTGTCGAGATACTGCTGGAGATCCGCATCCGTCGGCTGCGCCGCGCTCTCGATGCGGCTGGCGGGAACGAGGACGTACTCGATCGTGGCCTTGTCGTTCTTGGCCGCGTACTCGCGCAGGATCTCCGACTCGGGCACGACGACCGACGCCTTGACGAGCTCCCCGTACTTCTGGAGCAGCATGTCCTCGCGGACCTCGCCCTCGAACTGCTCGGGCACGAGGCGGCTGGCGCGGAGCATCCGTTCGTACTTTTCGCGCCCGATGAACTGATTGTTCTCCTGGAAGTAGGGGAGCGTCACGATCTTCTGAGCCAGCTCCTCGTCGGAGACGGAGAGGTTCATGCGGCGGGCCGACTCGAGCCGGAGCATCCGCTCGATCATCGAGTCGAGCACGTTGCGCGGGAGATCGAGCGCCCGCTCGAGCTCGGGCGAGAAGTTGCCCTGGTACATCTGCCGATAGCGCTCCACCTGGGCCCGGTACTGCCGGTCGAACTCGACCGCGGTGATCCGCTCCTTGCCCACGCGCGCGACGACCTGTTTCGAGGCGTCGGCGGGATCGGAACCGCCGGAGAAGAAGACGAATCCGAGGATGAAGACCGCGATCACGAGGAACAGCGTCCACTTCAGGTGGTGGAAGCTGTTGCGCATCGTCTTGAGCATCGAAGACCTCTCTCGACGGAAATCGAGAACGGCGGACTATAGCAGGGGCAAGCATCGCGAGGTCTCCGCTGCCCTCGCGGAGACTCCTCGCGCCGCGAGCGGATGCCGCCGTGAGGAAGGAGGGGTCCGTAAGGGAGCCCGGGTGCGTCGGGGCGGCGTCACTGCCTGAAATCGGGCAAGTGTGTTATAAGTCAGAGGGATAAGTCTCGCAGTTTCGGGAGTTTATGCGCAAAAGGAAGGCCGGACAGCCAGCCGGCACGGATCTGGACTGGTTCGTCATCCCCATCCAGAAGATCCGAAAGTGGGGATTGATCCTCGCGCCTGCTCATCGTGGCCGGGATCGTTGGCTACCTGCTCTACAGTCGCGGCCGCCGCTCGCCCCAGGAGCGTGCCCGCGTGGAGATCGCCGAGGCCGAGGCGGTGCTCGCGCGGGCGACGCGCGCGGTCGGGCGCCGTGCGGCCCGGCTCCAACGTCGCCCAGGCCCGCGACTTCCTTCGGGACGCGCACGAATCGTTCACGGCCTCGCGCTTCGAGGAGGCGTTCCGCCTCGCCGTCGAATCGCAGTCGTACTCGCGGCGGGCCCTGGGAGGCTCGGCCCAGGGCGAACAGGGCGACGCGTCCTTCATCTTCGTCGAAGGCGACGTCTCGCTGCAGCGCGCCGGGCGCTCGACGTTCGAGCCTGCGCGGCAGCGGCAGCCCCTCTTCGACGGCGACTTCGTGAAGGCGGGCAAGACCGGCTCGGCCGAGATCATGTTCTTCGACGGCACGCTGTACACGATTCGGCCGGGGTCCCTCTTCGAGTGTCGCCGGCCCGCGTCCTCGGAATCGCCCGGAAGCCAGATCAAGATCGTCTCGGGCGCCGTCAACGTCTACACGTCGAACGCGGCCTCCACGGTCGACACCGACGCGGCGACCGCCGCGATCGACCGCGACTCGCGCGTGTCGGTCGACGTCGCGCCGGGGGACAAGACGGAGGTCACGAGCTACCGCGGCCGGACGACCGTGTCGACGGGCAAGGAGACGGTCGTCCTCGAGGGGCGGGAGAAGGTGGCCGCGGCGGCGAGCACGCGGCAGTTCTCCGCGAAGGAGGTGCTGCCCGATTCGCCGCAGCCGGTGCTCCCGGCCGACAACCGGATCTACGACCTGAAGACGGGGGACCAGGTGGACCTGAAGTGGACGAAGGTCCCGGAGGCCGTGCGCTACCGCCTCCAGATCTCCCGCTCGCGCCTCTTCGTGCCCGACGCGACGGAGGTGGACCTCGACGACCGGGTCCAGCCGCAGGCGCGGGTCAAGGTCTCCAAGGAAGGCGCGTACTTCTGGCGCGTCGCCGCCATCGACTCCTCCGGCCTGACCTCCGACTGGAGCTTCGTCCGGCGCTTCAAGATGATGCTCGAGCCGATCGCCCCGGGCACGGGCGACGGGGTGGCGCCGGAGCTGAGCGTGTTCCCGCCCCAGCAGATGGGCAACATCTTCCTGATCTACGGCAAGACCGAGCCGGGCGCGATCGTGACGGTCAACGCGGAGCCCGCGGACGTCGAACCGGACGGGTCCTTCAAGAAAACGATCACCGTGGAGCGGGACGGCGCGACGGTCCTGGTCGTCAAATCGGTGGACGCCTCCGGCAACGAGACCGTCCGGCGCGTGCGGGTATTCGTGGAATCGCTATGATGGACAGGTTTCGTGTCTCGAGTCTCGAGTCTCGAGCTCCGGGCCGCAGGGCGTGGAGCCCGAAACCCGACACTCGGCGAGGGGGGGACCTTTGACCTGGAAATCCGTTTTCTCGATCTTCTCCAACGACCTGGCGGTCGATCTCGGCACCGCCAACACGCTGATCTTCGCGCGCGGCAAGGGCATCATCGTCCGCGAGCCGTCGATCGTCGCCGTGAACACCCAGACCAACCGGGTCGAGGCCGTCGGCGCGGACGCGAAGGAGATGCTCGGCCGGACGCCCGGCAACATCGTCGCGATCCGCCCCATGAAGGACGGCGTCATCGCCGACTTCGAAGTGACCGAGAAGATGCTCGACCACTTCATCAAGAAGGCGCACGGCCGGTCGCTCTTCGTTCGGCCGCGGATCGTCATCTCGGTGCCCTCGGGCATCACGCAGGTCGAGAAGCGCGCGGTGCAGGACTCGGCGCTGCGCGCCGGCGCCTCGGAGGTGTTCATCATCGAACAGGCGGTCGCCGCGGCGATCGGCGCCGGCCTGCCGATCACGGAGCCGACGGGCAACATGATCGTGGACATCGGCGGCGGCACGACCGACGTCGCCGTGATTTCGCTCGCCGGCATCGTCTACAGCCGCTCGGTGCGGACCGCGTCCAACGAGATGGACGAGGCGCTCATCCAGTACCTGAAGCGCAAGTACAACCTCCTGATCGGCGAGCGCACCGCCGAGCAGATCAAGATCGAGATCGGCTCGGCGCACCCGCTCGACGAGCCGCTGACGATGGAGGTCAAGGGCCGCGACCTCGTCGAGGGCGTGCCGAAGACGCTGACGCTGACCGACGAGGAGGTCCGCGAGGCCCTCTCCGAGGTCGTCGCCGCCATCGTCGAGACCGTGCGGGTCGCGCTCGAGCGCACGCCGCCGGAGCTCTCGGCCGACATCATGGACAAGGGCATCATCATCACGGGCGGCGGCTCGCTCCTGCGCAACCTCGACCGGCGGCTCTCGGAGGAGACGGGCCTGCCGATCTCCTACGCCGAGGACCCCCTCGCGTCGGTGGCGCTGGGCACGGGCGCGATGCTCACGGACATGGACCTCTTGAGGAAGATCAGCATCCCGTGAACGGGCGCGGAGGCGGGAGGCGGGAGGCAGGAGGCAGGTAGACGCATGCCGGGTTCGACCCCCGCCTTCGTCCGGCCCGCCGGCCTGCCGTGACCAGCATGAGAGTCCAGAACCCCCACGTCGAGATCGCCGCGGTCAACCCGCGCCGCGGGGGAGTCGTGCTCGTCACCGTCCTCGTCATGTGCGTCCTGATCCTCTCGGCGCAGGCGCCGGGACGCGGCGGCCGAGGCACGGTGCTCCAGTCCTGGATCCTGACGCTCTCCGCGCCGCTGGCCTCGGCCGTGTCCGCGGTTTCGCAGGGCGTCTCGGGAACCGTCCAGTCGACCGGCGAGCTCTTCACGGCGCGCTCGGAGAACGAACGCTTGAAGCGCGATCTCGAGGCGCGGGACCGCGAGCTCTTCCGCCTGCGGGCCGAGGCGCGGCAGACGGCCGAAGAAAGGCGCCTCGTGAGCGAGGGGGCCGCGCTGCCCGGGGTCGCGGGGAGCGTGCCGATCCTCCTGCTCGAACGGCGCGCCGGAGTCTACAGCGCGCTCGTCGGGCGCGGGCGCGGACGACGGCGTCGTCGCCGGCTCGCCTCTGGCCGTCCCCGCCGGCCTCGTCGGCCGGGTCGTCGTCGTCGGGCGCTCGGTGTCGAGGGCCCAGCTCCTCCTCGACGCTTCGGCGGCGGCCGGTGCTCGCATCGCCCGGACGGGCGAGCTCGGGGTGGTCCGAGGCGACGGCCGCGGCGCGATGACGCTGAACAACATCGCGACGACCTCGTCGGTGGCCCGGGGAGACCTGATCGAGTCGGCCGGGATCGACGGGATCTACCCGCGCGGCGTGCCGATCGGAGTCGTGGAGTCGGTCGAGCGCGGCAGCAAGATGTTCCTGCAGATTCGCGTGGCGCCGAGCGCGGACTTCGCGCGGCTGACGGACGTGCTCCTGCTCGCTCCGTCCCCCGCGACGCGCGAGAACCCGGAGGTCGGGAAGAACCCGGAGGTCGCGAAGGGTGCCGCACGGTGAAGCTGTCCCGGATCGCGCTGCTGCTCGCGGCGGCCGCGGTCCTCGAGTTCTTCGTCGGAGGCTCGAGGTACCGGAATCTGCTGCCGGTCGACTGGTTCCTGCTCGCGACGGCGGCCGTCGCGAGAAGCGGCGACTTCGTGCGCGCGGTCCTGACGGGCACCGCGGCCGGTTTCGCCGAGGACTCGATCTCGCAGCCGCTGCTCGGGATGAACGCCTTCGCCAAGGCGGTGCTCGGGTATGCGCTGACGCTCGTCTCGGTGCGGGTCGTCTTCGGCGGAGCGCTGGCCGTGGGAGCGGCGCTGGCCGCGGCCTCCCTCGCCAACGAGGCGATCGTGGCCCTGCTCTCGGCGCTGCTGGTGCAGGCGCCGATCGTGATCGTCTCGCGCGACGCCCTCTGGCGGGCGGCGGCGACCGGGGTGGCCGGCGGGGCGCTCGAGGCGGCCTGGGGCTTCCCGTGGCGCGACTGGTGGAAGCGGCGGCGCCTGCGGAGGCTGCGGTGAGCCGGTGCCGGCCGTGTTGAGGATCCGCGAAGACCGCCAGGCTCTGGCGCGCCGCGTCGAGGTGTCGCGCGTCGCGGTGGGCGCCATCCTCTCGCTGCTGGCGATCGCGTACTGGTTCGTCCAGATCGTCCGCGGCGACTACTACTTCTCGCTTTCCGAGAACAACCGGATCCGGGCCGTGAAGATCACCGCGCCGCGGGGCTACGTGCTCGACCGCCACGGCGCGCCGCTCGTCGAGAACGAGCCGGCGTACACCCTCCACCTGTACCGCCGCGAGGCCCGGGACCTCGAGGCGTCGATCGACTTCGCCGTCGGCGCTCCTGGGCCTGTCCCGCGAGGAGGTCGCCTCGCGCGTGGAGCGCGGCCGGAGGGCGCCGGAGTTCCTCCCGATTCCGATCGCCGAGAACCTCGGCATCGAGGAAGTCGCGGCGATCGAGGCACGGGCGATCGAGCACCCCGAGTTTGCGATCACCGTGTCGCAGCGCCGGCTCTACAAGCACGGGGGCTCGGCGGCCCACGCGCTCGGATACCTCGCCGAGGCGACGCCGGAGCAGATCAAGGGCGCCGGCGGCGTCTACCAGGTCGGCGACTGGATCGGACAGAAAGGCGTCGAGAGCGCCTACCAGCGGCTCCTGGCCGGGGCCAATGGCGAACGCCGCGTGATCGTGGATTCCCACGGCCGCGAGGTGTCGGAAGCCAACCGCCTCGAGGCCACGCCGGGACAGAACCTCTTCCTGACGCTCGACCTGAAGCTCCAGGAGGTCGCCGAGGACTACTTCAAGGACCGCGTCGGCACGGTCGTCGCCATGGATCCGAAGACCGGCGAGATCCTCGCCCTCGTGTCCTCGCCCTCCTACGATCCCAACTGGTTCACGCGGCGCGTGACCTCTTCGGAATGGACGGGCCTGATCGAGAACCCGGACCGGCCGCTGCAGAACCGGACGATCCAGAACATGTACTCGCCGGGGTCGGTCTTCAAGATCTTCCTCGCGTACGGCGCCCTCGCGCTCAACGTCGTCGATCCGGAGGCCCGGATCTTCTGTCCCGGCCACGCCGTCTTCTACGGACGGGAGTTCCACTGCCACAAGAAGGGCGGGCATGGCTGGGTCAACCTGCGCGACGCGATCAAGGTGTCCTGCGACGTGTACTTCTACAACCTCGGCCGGCGCCTCGAGATCGACCGCATCAGCGAGGTCGCGACGTCGTTCGGGTTCGGCCAGCCGACCGGAGTCGACCTGGCGTTCGAGAAGTCGGGCCTCGTTCCGTCCGAAGAGTGGGCGAAGACCCGCCGCGGCGCGCGCTGGTATCCCAGCGAGACCATCTCGGTCGTCGATCGGGCAGGGACCGCTGCTCGTGACGTCCATGCAGGTGGCGCGGGCGCTGTCCGGCATCGTCGAGGACGGGCGCCTGCCCACGCCGCACCTCTTCTACTCGTCGCAGGACCCGCGCACGGGGGAGCAGTTGCGCTACAAGGCCGAGTTCCGAGAGGCGATGCCGCTCGCGAAGGACAAGCTCGACATCGTCAAGAACGGGATGTGGGCGGTCGTCAACGAGCCGGGAGGGACCGCCTACGGATCGCGGGTCAACGGCCTGGAGATGGGAGGAAAGACCGGCACGGTGCAGGTGGTCGGCCGCGAAGCCACGATCCGCGCCGGCGCCGACCGCGCCAGGCTCCAGGACCACGCCTGGTTCGCGGGCTTCGGGCCGGTCGACGATCCGCAGATGGTCGTCGTCGTGTTCGTGGAGCACGGCGGGCACGGCAACCTCGCCGCGGCGCCGCTCGCGAAGGCGCTCTTCGAGGCGCGCTTCGGAACGGCTCCGACGACGCCAGCCTCGACCCTCCGCGCCGCCGTCGCGGCCTCCGCAGGCCGGCCTCGCGCCGGCGGCGCTCCCGGAGCCGCGATGATCGGGCGGGTCCTCCCCGGCTCCCGGCGGCTCGACCTCGTCGTGCTCGGCTGCGCCCTGACGCTCGCGGCCCTCGGCGTGCTCTTCATCGCCTCGGCGACCACGGGGACGAAATACGAGGGGCTCGCCGCCAAGCAGGCGATCCTGATCGGCGTGGGCGTGGTCGCGATGACGGTCACGATTCTCTTCGACTACCGGATGCTCCTGAAGTTCTCCTTCGCCATCTACTGCGTCTGCCTGCTGCCGCTCGTGTACCTGCTGCTGTTCGGCGAGAGCATCGCCAACGTGCGCTCCTGGATCCGCATCGGCCAGTTTCAGTTCCAGCCGGCCGAGCTTTCGAAGGTCGCCACGGCCCTGCTCGTCGCGTATCTGTTCGAGAACGAGGACGACGCCCGCCTTCACGCCTCGACGCTCTTCAAGCTCGGGGCGATCGTGGGACTGCCGATGTTCCTCGTGTTCCTGCAGCCGGACATGGGGCTGGCGATCACGTTTCTGCCGCTCCTCTTCGTCGGCCTCTACTTCGGGGGGCTGCCGGCCCGCGGCTGGATCGCCATCGCGCTGATCGTCGCCGTGGTGCTCGGCATCGGCTGGTTCCTGCTGAAGGACTACCAGAAGGCCCGCATCGGGACGTTCCTCAACCCGGACACCGACCTGCTCGGCTCGGGCTACCAGGTGCGCCAGTCGAAGATCGCGGTCGGCTCCGGCGGATTCTCGGGCAAGGGCTTTCGCAGCGGGACGCAGAGCCAGCTCCGGTTCCTGCCGGTGCAGCACACCGACTTCATCCTGGCCGTCATCGCCGAGGAGTGGGGGTTCCTCGGCGTGATCCTGGTCCTCGGCCTCTTCGCGGCGCTCTTCCTGCGCGCGATGAAGCTCGCCCAGACGGCCCGCGACCGGGGAGGCGTGTTTCTCGTGCTGGGCCTGACGGGGATGATGTTCTTCTCGGTCGTCATCAACGCGTCGATGATGATCGGCCTCGCGCCGACGACCGGCATCCCCCTTCCGCTCGTGTCCTACGGCGGCTCGTCGGTCGCGACGACCTTCCTCGCCATCGGCCTGATCCTGGGCGTCGAGTACCGCCGGTTCGCCAACGCGTGAGGAAAGAGCTCCTCGTCAACGCGACGCCTCCCGAGACGCGCATCGCCCTCACCGAGGACGGCCGCGTCGTCGAGGTCCTGCACGAACGGCGCGGCCGCCAGAGCCTCGTCGGCAACGTGTACCTGGGCCGCGTCCACCGCGTGCTGCCCGGCATGCAGGCGGCGTTCGTTTCGATCGGGCTCGATCGCGACGCGTTCCTGTACGTCGAGGACGCCGCGCCGCCGGCGGAGATCGACGTCGGCGAAGAGGCGCCGGACCCGGCGGTCGGCGGGCCCGCGGGCCGATCCGACACCCGGCGCATCGACGATCTCGTCAAGGAAGGCCAGGAGATCGTCGTGCAGGTCTCCAAGGACCCGGTCGCCTCCAAGGGTCCGCGGGTCTCGACGGCCATCTCGCTGGCCGGGCGGACGCTCGTCTACCTGCCGTCCGCGCGGGAAGCCGGGGTTTCGCGGCGGGTCGCCGACCCGGCGGAGCGCGAGCGCCTGCGCGCGCTCCTCGAGAGCCTGCCCGGGGGCGGGAGCTTCATCGCCCGCACGGCCGCCCTCGGGAAATCCGCGGAGGAGCTCTCCGCCGACCACCGCTACCTGACGGAGCTCGCGGCGCGCATCGCGCGGCGGCGGGAGAGCGCGTCGGCGCCGGCCCTCCTGCACCGCGAGCTCGACCTGGCGCTCCGCGGCGCGCGCGACCTCGTCTCCGACGACTGCGACGCCATCCGCGTCGACGACGAGGCGACGCTCGCGCGGATGAAGGAGCTGCTCGACGCGGTCGCGCCCCGCCTGTCGCGCAGGCTCGAGCTCTACGCCGGCCCCGAGCCCCTCTTCGAACGATTCGGGGTCGAGGCGGAGATCGAGAACGCGCTCAAGAGCCGGGTCGCCCTTCCCTCGGGCGGGTCGATCGTTCTCCATCAGACCGAGGCGCTCGTGGCGATCGACGTGAACACGGGCCGCTTCGTGGGCAAGAACGGGCTCGAGGAGACCGTCTTCGCCCTGAACCTGGAGGCCGCTCCCGAGGTCGCCCGGCAGATCCGCCTGCGGGACCTCGGCGGGCTCGTCGTGGTCGACTTCATCGACATGGAAGACCCGGGGCACCGGCAATCGCTCTTCGAGCGCTTCCAGGAGGAGATGGCGCGGGACCGGGCGCGCACCCGGCTCCTGCCGCTCTCCGAGTTCGGGTTGATCGAGATCACCCGGCAGCGCTCGCGCGGCAACCTCGAGCGCGTGCTGACCCGCGCCTGCCCGGCCTGCTCGGGGAGCGGGCGCGTCAAGGCCGACCTGACCGTCGCGCTCGACCTCCGGCGGCAGCTTCTGTCGGCCGCCGCGGTCCTTTCGCCGGGCGAGACGGTTCGCGTGCGCGTACGCCCGGGCGTGGCCCGCCTGCTCGCCGAGGAGGACCCGCGGATCCTCGCGGAGACGAGGCGGGTCCTCGGAATCCGGGTCGAGCTCATCGCGGACGAGGCGCTCGAGGCCGAGGGGTTCGAGATCGAGCGGGGCTAAAAGTCTTTCCCGTTCAATAATTTACGAGTCGAAATAATCGCGCCGGGCCCCCTGTTGCGAATGGCAGCACGCGATACCTTCCTTCCCGGCCCTGACCATTGAGTCGGGGCCGCCTTTTTTTGGGCGCTATTTTCGGATCCCCTCGAACATCGCGAGCGCGACCGCTTTCTCCCGGGCGTGGTCGACGATCGGGGCGGGATAGTCCACGCCGATCCGGCAGCGCGAGGCCGCCTGCTCCGCGGCGGTCATCGTCCACGGCTCGTGGATCTTCTCCGCGGGAACGCGGGAAAGCGCGGGAACGAAGCGGCGGATGTACCGGCCGGCGGGATCGAACCGCTTCGACTGGAGCACGGGGTTGAAAATTCGGAAGTAGGGTGCCGCGTCCGTCCCGCTGCCCGCCGCCCACTGCCAGCCGCCGTTGTTGTTGGCGAGGTCCGCATCCGCGAGCTGGCGCTCGAACCAGGATTCCCCGCTCTTCCAGTGGATGTGCAGGTCCTTGGTCAGGAACGACGCCGTCACCATGCGCGCGCGGTTGTGCATCCCGTGCGTCGTCGAAAGCTCGCGCATCCCGGCGTCGACGAAGGGATAGCCGGTCTCGCCGCGGGTCCAGGCTTCGAAGCCGGCCGGGTCGTCCCTCCACGGCATCCGGTCGAACTCCGGGCGGAAGCTCTCCCGGGCGACTCGCGGAAAGTGGAAGAGCACGTGATGGGTGAACTCGCGCCAGGCGAGCTCCAGCACGAACTTGCGAACGTGCTCGCGCGCGCCGGGCGCGGCCTCCCGCGAGGCGGCCTCGGCCGCGGCGCGGATCGTGCGAGGCGAGATCGTTCCGAAGTGCAGGTGGGGCGAGAGGCGCGAGGTGCCCTCGCGATCGGGCCGATCGCGGTCCTCCGCGTAACGCGCGGCGGGGCCCGAGAAGAACCGGAGGAGAAGTCTCGAGGCCTCCGCCTCGCCGCCGCGCGGCGCCGCGGGGTCGGGACGCGAGGTCCCGCCAGGCCCGCACCTTCCCGATGGGCACGCTCGCGAGCTCCGGCGTGTCGAGAGCGGCGGGTGCGGGCACCGGATCCCCCTTTTCGGCCGCCATCCACTTCCGCGAGAAGGCCGTGTAGACGGTGTACGGGTCCCCGGAACCCGAGGCGATCGCGTGGGGCTCGACGAGGAGCGCGTCGGCGAAGAGACGCAGGCGCCCGCCCGCCGCCTCGACGGCCGCGCGGGCCGCGGTGTCGCGCCGTTGCGGGTACGGACCGATCTCCGCGTTGGCGTAAACCGCCGAAGCTCCGGTCTCGCGCATGAGCTCGGGAAGCGCCCGCTCGGGCGGCCCCGGCCGCACGACGAGCCGGCCGGACATGCGCGGGAGCGCTTCGGCGAGCGCCTCGAGGCTCTCGCGGAGAAAGCGAAAGCGAGCCGGGCCCACGTTCGGGTCGGCCGCATGGTGTTCGTCGAGGATGAACACGGGGACGACGCGGTCGGCATCCCGCGCGGCGCGGGACAGGGCGGTGTTGTCGCTCGCGCGCAGGTCGCGGCGGAACCAGTGGATCAGGGTCGGCACGGGGGAGCCGGGATCACAGAGGACTGTTGAGAGTTGAGAGTCGAGAGTCGAGAGTTGAGAGTCGAGGGGGACCGAAGATCTCGTCGATCGCCCGGCGGCGGTACTCGAAGATCTCCTCGAGCTGCCGGCGCACGCGCAGGCGATGGACGATGCGCCCGATCAGGCCGAAGGGGAGGGCGTATTCGACGTGGTCCTCCATCCGGACCGTCTGGCCGCGCCGCGAGAAGCGGTGGGTGTGGACCCAGGCCGCGTACGGGCCCTTCTCCTGGATGTCCTCGAACTCGAACGGAGCGCGCCACTTCGTGATCCGGGTGACCCACCGGAGCCGGAACGCCAGCCAGCGGATGCGGTACTCGATGCGGCTGCCCTCGCCGAGCGTTTCGGGCGGCCGGCCCTGGATGCGGAACCCGAGCCAGGGCGGCGTGATTCGCGAGAGGTTCCCGGGGTCCGAGAAGAAGGCGAAGACCTCCTCGAGGGAAGCGTCGATCTCCTGGGCCTGGTCGAAGGCGTGCACGGCCGGAGGCTATCCCGGCGCGCGAGACCGCGGTCGATCTGTCGAATTGTTAGGGCAGCGGCCTCAGCCCGAAGAGGGGCAGCGTGACGACGTTGTGGAGGCCGGCCGGCGCCGTCACGATGAACGGGATCGCGTTGACGACCGTGCCGATCGTCGAGCGGTCTCCGTGGAAGCCGCCGGCGGCTGTCAGATGCAGAGGGGGATCGCCCTCGATGTCGATCCGGTCGGACGGGTCGGGTGCGCCCACCGCCATCGTGAGATCGAGAACGACCCTGGCCTCGTCACCGGCCTGCACGAGGGCGACCTGGTGGAGGCCGAGCACGCGCCCCGGGGCGATGCCGTCGGTCTCCCGTTCGGCGATGACCGGCTTGATCGTCTCGCTGATCTCGTCGATCGGCAGGCCCAGGCCGAGAGCGATGATCGCCGCCGACTCCGAAAGGCCGACGTGGCCGAGCTTCTTCGACGCCACGCCGGCGACGAACTCCTCGCGGGACAGCCCCGCCCCGACCTTCGCGCGCAGGGGACCGCGGCGCTTGGCCGCGTCGACGACCCGGGTGACCCGAACGGAGTCGACGCGCACGCAGGCGCCGGCGGCGGCGAGCACGAACCGATCCATCACCAGGCCCGGGTTGACCCCGGTGCCGAGGACGGCGACGCCTCTCGCCTTCGCCCGGCGGTCGATCTGGGCCGCCATGGGCCCGTGGCGCAGCTCCGGGTACGCGAGCTCCTCGCACGTCGAAACGATGTGGAGGCCGGCCTCGATCGCCTCCTCGATCTGGGGCAACATCGCGTGCAGGCGCGAGCCGGTGCAGAGGACGGCGACGTCGGCGCGACTGCGCGAGGCGGCCGTCCGCGCAGTAGAGGGCGGCGGCGGTCGGCATCACCGCCAGGCCGGGGAAGGCCCCGTCGAGAAGGGAGGCGAGGGGCTGGCCGGCCTTGTCCGGCGCCGGGTCCGCGGCGCCGGCGAGCTCGATGCCCTCCCGCCCGGCCAGGGCCTTGCCGACTTCGATTCCGATCGGGCCGAGGCCGATGAGCGAGACGCGCGCGCGGCTGGTCGTCATGTTTGGAAGGGGATTCTATGAGACGCGGGGCCTGCCGCGACACCCCGGTCCGGCACGCCCCGCAGGAGTGCCAGTGCGACGGCCATCATCACGGCCAACGAGCCCACGGCGATCCGGTAGGCCGTGTTTCGGCCGAGCGGCGCCGCGACACCGTCCACGATGGCGGCCCAGACGAGCGGTCCCACGATCGCCGCGGCCCGGGCCGACAGCGCGAGCAGACCGAAGAAGCGGCCGGACTCGGCCTCGGGCACGAGCGTCAGCAGCAGCGGCCGCTCGGCCGACCAGATTCCGCCGAATGCCAGACCGACGATCGAGCCCCCGATCCAGAACCCGCCGAGCGAAGGCGCGAGCGCGATCGCCAGAAGTCCCGCGATCCAGGCCGACAGCACGGCGGAGAGCGTCCGGCGCGGCCCCCAGCGGTCGCAGGCGAGGCCGGCGAGCGCCGCTCCGACGACGGCCGGGATCGTCAGCGTCACGAAGAGGCGGATCTCGCCGCCGGCCGGCAGGCCCAGGACGGTGACGGCGTAGAGCGCCATGAACGAGATCGCCGTGCCGAGCGCGTCCTGGTAGAAGTAGGACGCCAGAACGAAACGACGGAGGCCCCGGTGACGCCGCGCGTCGCGAAACGCCGCGGCGAGCTCGCCGGCGATCGAACGCCAGCGATGATCGGACTCGAAGGAGCCCGGCCGAATCGGGCGCGTGAGGGCGGCGCGGTCCCGGCAGAAGAAGAAAAACGGCAGCGAGAAGAGCAGGAAGAGAAGCGCCGTGGGCACGAAGGCCGCCTGGCGCCCGCCGGGCGGGATCCCGAGGCCTCCGGTGACGAAGGGCGCCACGAGGAGCACGCCGGCGATCGAGCCGACGTAGCCCAGGGCCGTCCCGAGGCCCGAGAGCCGGCCGCGCTCCGGCGCCGGCGCCAGCTCCGAGAGCATCGCATTGTAGGGCGGGAGCGCGAGCTGGTACGCGGTGTTGGCGACCGCGAAGGCGGCGAGAAGGAGCAGGAGCCCGGACGCCGCCGGCAGGCCGGCGCGGGCGAGCGGGGAGATCGCGAAGGTCGCCGCGACGCAGGCGAGCGTGAAGCCGACGACCCACGGTTTGCGCCGCTGCGTCGCGTCCGAGACCGCTCCGACCCAGGGGGCGAGGAAGAGAACGGCGAGAGAGGAGAGGCTCGTGGCCAGCGAGTAGGCCGTATTGCTCGACCCGCGCTCCGTCACGATCCACACGGCGAAGTAGAGGGTCACGATGTTCATCGAAAAAATCGTGTTGGCGAAGTCGTACAGGGCCCAGCTCCAGCGTTCGAGCGCCGGAGCCGACGCCGGCGCGGGAGGCAGGCGCGAGTCGGTCATGGGAGGCGCTCGTAGGATAGCCTCCCGCGGCAGCGGGCGCGGCCGGAATCGAACCGGGCCCGGCAGCGTTCAAGAGCATCGAGGCAACCATGCGAAAGACCATTCTGGCGGCGACCTTCATGGCGGCGGGCGTGCTGGCGGCGGGCTGCGCTTCGGGCGGCAAGAAAGACCCGGGGCTGGGCGTTCGGACCCTGGACTGCGTCGTGGTCGAGCGGGAGGAGGCCACCGCGGGATCGAGCGGCACGAGCCGGAGCTACGCGAGCACGGGCGACTACTACATGGTGTTCGAGACGAAGGAGGGCGAGGCGACTTCCCGTTACCGCCTCCAGGTCACGCGGACGCAGTGGTTCCGGTTCCCCGAGGGGTCTCGAGTGCGCATCACGCTCAACAACAACATCCTGACGGACATCCGCTCACTCGAGTGAGCCGGCCGCGAGGGCCCGACCCCGGACCCGCGGCCCGCTCGCGCCGGCGGTGGGAGTGGCTGCTCGTACCCCTGCTGGCCGCCGCCGCATCGGCTGCGCTCACGTGGGATCGATGGATCCACCCCTTCGTCGACGGCTCCCGCGAGATGCAGGTTCCCGCGCGGCTGGCGGCGGGCGAGCGCCTCTACCGGGACGTCGCCTACTACTACGGACCGGCGGCGGCGTGGGTCAACGCCGCCGCGATCCGGACGTTCGGTCGCCGCTTCGGCGTGCTCGAGGCGATGGGAGCGATCGCCGCCACCGTGCTCTTCGCGGCGCTCTACCGGATGGCCCGGCGCGCGGGGTCGCCTCTGTCCGCGGGCGTCGGCGTCTCGATCGCCGCGGCGATCTGCACGGGCGCGCCCAACGGCGGTGCCTTCCTCTTTCCGTACGCTTTCGCGGCGCTCTTCGCAGTCGCGGCGGGATTCGTGTGCCTGGCGGTCGCGGCCGGCCCGCCGTCGGGCCGGCGGACCACGCTGGCCGCTCTCGCTCTCGGCGTTGCGCTTCTCTGCAAGGCGGAGATCGGCGCGGCGGCGGCGGCCGTGCTCGTTCTCGGAGCGCTGAGAGGCGCGGAGGGCCGGTCCCGGCGGCGGCAGGCCGCGACGGTCGTGCTGTCGGGAGCCGCCGTGGCCGCGGCCGGCTACGCCGTCGCCTTCCGGGGAGTGCCTGCGAGGCGGCTCGCTTCCGAGGGGCCGCTCGTTCTCTTTTCCCCGCCGCCGGAGTGGAGACAGGTGTATCGGATCATCTCGGGCCTCGACGATCCCGCGGCCTCCCTCGCCCGCGTGGTGACGGCGCTCTTCCTCGGCCTCCTCGTTCTCGGCGCGGCACTCCTCGTCGCGCGCGCTCGCCGGAGCGATGGCCCGCGGCCGGGCGCCGCCGACGTCGTCTGGTGGACGGTTCTGGCGGCCGCGCTCGCCTTCTGCGCGACGACGTACGGCGGAGGCCTCGAGGACCGGTTGCCGCCGCTGCTGTCTCCGATGCCGATCGCGGCGGCCGCGGCCGCAATCGCCATCGCGGCGCGCGGACCCGGGGACGAGCGGCAGCACGCTCGCCTGCTTCTCTTCGGTTTCTCCGCGCTTCTCGCCTCGCGGGTCGCGTTGAATCTCGCCTATGGCTCCGTCACGACGCCCTATTCGATCCTGGCGCTGCCCGGTCTCGCGGCGTCGGCCGCGGTCCTCGGCCTCGACGTCCTCGCGCCGGAGACGGCGCGCCCGGCGGGGCTGCGCCGCGCCATCGCCGCCGCGCTTCTCGCGCTCGCGGCTGCGGGACTCGTGCGGCTGGACCGGGTCCGGCGCGCGCAGCCCCGCGTGGCCGTCGAAACACCCGCGGGCGTTCTCCGCCTGCCGCCCGCCAGGGCGGAGGCCGTCCGCGAGACGCTCGAGTTCCTGGCCGCGCGCGCGCGGCCCGCGGACACGCTCGCGGGCCTGCCGGAAGCCGGGTTTTTCAACTTCGTCACCGGGCTCTCCAATCCCCTGAGCCAGGAGCAGATCCTCCCCGGACACCTCGATCCGGCGGCCGAGCTCGCCGTCGCCGCGCGGATTCGAGCGGCCGGGCCCCGATTCGTCGATCCTCGTGTCCGAGAGGCCGCCGGGCTGGGCCGCGTCGCGCTTCGGCGTCGACTACGCGCGCGAGATCGCGGGCGAGATCGCGAGAAACTACGTCACGGTCGCCGTGGCGCCCTCCTCGAGAGGACCCGGCGTTCTCGTTCAGGTGCTTCAGAGACGGCCGGCCCCGTAAGATAGGGAAGCGTGACGAGCGCCTGGCTCCCCAAGACATTCACCACTCTCTCGGGGTATTCGCGGCGCCAGCTATTGGCGGACCTCCAGGCGGGCGTGGTGGTCGGCATCGTGGCCATCCCCCTCGCCATCGCATTCGCGATCGCTTCCGGGGTCTCGCCCGAGAAGGGTCTCGTCACCGCGGCCGTGGCCGGCTTCCTGATCTCGTTTCTCGGCGGCAGCCGCGTCCAGATCGGCGGGCCCACGGGCGCATTCGTCGTCATCGTGTACGGCATCGTCGCGCGCTACGGCGTCGATGGCCTGACGATCTGCACGGTCATCGCGGGCGTGCTGCTGATGATCCTGGGCCTGGCGCGCTTCGGGGCGGCGATCAAGTTCATCCCGTATCCCGTGGTGACGGGTTTCACGAGCGGGATCGCGGTCATCATCTTCTCTTCCCAGATCCGCGACCTGCTCGGTCTCCGGATGGAAGGGGTCCCCGGGCCGTTCCTCGCGAAGTGGACCGCGTACGGCGCGAGCCTGCCGACCGCCTCGCCGGCCGCGATCGGCGTCGCCGCGGGATCGCTCGCGATCCTCCTCGCCTGGCCGAAGGTCTCGCGCACCGTCCCGGCCCCGATCGTCGCGATCCTGGCCGCCTCGCTGGCCGTGGCGCTGGCTGGGGCTTCCGGTCGAGACGATCGGCACCCGCTTCGGCGAGATCCACGCCTCGATCCCGGCGCCCCATCTGCCGGACCTGACGCTCGAGCGCGTGCGCGAGCTCTTCTCCCCGGCAATGACGGTCGCGCTGCTCGCGTCGATCGAGTCGCTGCTCTCGGCGGTCGTGGCCGACGGCATGATCGGCAGCCGCCACAAGTCCAACGTCGAGCTCGTCGCGCAGGGCGTCGCCAACGTCGCCTCCGGGCTCGTCGGCGGCATGCCCGCCACCGGGGCGATCGCGCGCACGGCCACCAACGTCAAGTCGGGCGGACGCACTCCGGTCGCGGGCATGACCCACGCGGTCGTCGTCGCCGTCGCGTTCCTCTTTCTGGGGAAGTGGGCGCGGTACATTCCGCTGGCGACGCTCGCGGCGATCCTCGTCGTCGTGGCGTACCACATGAGCGAGTGGCGGCCTTCACCCAGATCTTCCGCACGCCCAAGAGCGACGTGGCCGTGCTGCTGACGACGTTCTTCCTGACGGTGCTCGTCGACCTGACGGTGGCGGTGCAGGTCGGCGTGGTGCTCGCGTCGTTTCTCTTCATGAAGCGCATGGCGGACGTCACGAACGTGGGCATGGTCACGGCGGAGTGGAAGGACGCGCCCGACGGCACGATGCAGGGCGACACCGAGGGCGTGGCGCGCCGCGCGATTCCGGCGGGCGTGGAGGTCTACGAGGTCAACGGCCCGTTCTTCTTCGGCGCGGCGGACAAGATCAAGGACGTCCTCCACTTCGTGGCGAAGAAGCCGAAGGTCTTCATCCTGCGCATGCGCAACGTCCCGGCGATCGACGCCTCCGGGATCCGGGTGCTCGACGACCTCTTCCGGTCTTTCTCGCACCAGGGCATCCGCTTTCTGATCTCGGGCATCCAGGCGCAGCCGCGCGCGGCCCTCGAGCGGGCGGGAAAGCTCGAGGAGTACGGGCGCGAGAACTTCGCGCCCGGCATCGACGACGCGCTGGAGATCGCGGCCGGCCACATCGCGGCGCAGGGCACGGGGGAGGGCGTGAGGTCGTGACGGCCGAGGCGGTCCCGGCGCCGACCTCGGGCGTGAAGTTCCCGCCGCCCGCGATCTACGCGCTGGCGCTGGCCGGAGGTTTCCTGCTGGGCCGCCGTTGGCCGGCGTCCGTGTGGCCGGCCCACGAGCTCGAGGTCCGCGCGCTCGGAGTGCTCCTGTTCGTCCTCGGGCTCGGAATCGGCGCTCTGGGCGGTCCTGACCTTTCGCGCGCGCCGGCACCAGCCCCAACCCGATGCGGCCGACGGCCACTCTCGCGTTCGGCGGCCCGTACCGGCTCACGCGCAACCCGATGTACCTGGGCCTCGCGTTTGCCAGCGCCGGCTTCGCCCTGTTCTGGAACGCGCTGTGGCCTCTGCTCTCGGTCCCGGTCGCGATGGCGCTCCTGTCGCGCTTCGTCATCGCCCGCGAGGAGCGGTACCTCGAAGCGAAGTTCGGCGAGGACTACCTGCGATACAAGGTGCGCGTGCGCCGATGGCTGTGAAGTGAGCGCCGTTCCCTGGAACGGCGAGGCCCTTCTCGAGCGCTTCGACCCCGAGACCGGCGCGACGATCTTCATCGCGCTCCATTCGTCGCGCCTGGGGCCTTCGTCCGGGGGAACGCGGATGAAGACGTATCCGGATCTGGCCGCCGCGCGGCGCGACGCCGAACGCCTCTCGGAGGGCATGACCTACAAGTGGGCGGCGGCCGGGTTTCCGCGCGGCGGGGGCAAGGCCGTGCTCGCCGTGCCGGGGGACCTCGACGGCCAGCCGCGCGACGCCCTCCTGCGGCGCTACGGCGCATTCATCCAGGAGCTCGCGGGCCGCTTCTGGACGGGCGCCGACGTCGGCACCTCCTCCGCGCGACATGGACGTCATCGCCGAGACCGGCGCTCCGTACGTCTTCAGCCGGACCCCGGAGCACGGCGGGGCCGGCGATTCGTCCGTGCTGGACCGCGCTCGGCGTCGAAGCGGGGATTCGCGCCGACGTGCGCGCGCCTCTTCGGCGACCCGTCGCTCTCCGGACGCCGGATCGTCGTCCAGGGCGCCGGCAGCGTGGGCGGGGCGCTCATCGAGAGGCTGCTCGAGGCCGGCGCCGCGGTCGCATTCAGCGACGTCGCCGAAGGCGTCGGTCCGGCGCTTTCGCGACGAGCGGGGGATTCCCTTCGTCGACCCGGCGGCCGTTCTCGAGGCGCCCTGCGACGTGCTGGCGCCGTGCGCCCTCGGCGGGGTTCTCGATGCCGGCTCGATCCCGCGCTTGCAATGCCGCGCCGTCGCGGGCGCCGCCAACAACCAGCTCGCCGAACCGGCGGACGCCGAGCGCCTGCGGGCGCGGGGGATCCTGTACGCGCCCGACTTCGTCATCAACGCGGGCGGCGCCGTCGGGATCACCGGGCAGGAGTCGCTGGGTTGGTCGACGGAGCGGGCCCGCCGCGAGGTCCTGCGGATCGGGTCCACCCTGGAGCGCGTCTTCGCCGTGGCCGAGGCCCGGGGAATCACGACCGACGCCGCGGCCCGGCAGATCGCCGAGGAGCGGCTGTCGCGGGCGGGCCCTAGCGCACCGCCTGACGGGGCGCGCTGACGGAGCCCGGGCCGGTAGTCCGGGTCGATCTGTCTTCATCTTCGCCTCGACGTCGACGGCGAGCTCGGCGCGGCCCGCTCGCCGCGCGTCGGCGGCGATCCGGTCGAGGCGGAACAGGCCCTCGCCCCACGCGTCGAAGCGGGGATTGGCGGCGAGCTCGGCGGCGACCCTGCCGAATCGAGGCCTCGGCGTCGGCGGGGTCCTTCCCGTGGAGCGCGATCTCGGTGTCGAGCTGCGCGACGTACGGGGAGACGAACCAGTCGAGGTAGCGGGCCTGGGATCCGAGCGCCGCCCGCGCCGCGTCGAGCCGCTCCCGGGCCCGGCGGGCGGCCGCGCGCGCGTCCTCCGGGCGGCCCATCGCGAGCAGCGCCTCGCCCTCCACGACCGTCGCGACGACGCGGGCGGCCGGAGTGCGTGTGTCGACCTGGAGCGCTCGCGCCGCGGCGAGGGCCTCGGCGGGCTGGCCGCGGAGCAGATAGAACTCCGCGAGGCTCGCCTGCGGCGTCCCGCGGTAGGGCAGACGCGCCGGCGTGTCGAATGCGCGGCGGAACGTCCTCTCGGCGTCATCGAGGCGGTTCAGGCGCAGGTACGTGTAGCCGAGGAGCTGCAGGTTGTGCAGGTGATGCCAGTCGTCGCCCGGCCTCAGGTTCTCCGCTTTCTCGTAGGCCTCCTCGATCGCGTCGGCCTTCTCGAACTGCGCGAGCGCCTCCTGCCAGCGGCCGAGCCTGCGGAAGGACGTGGCCGTACATGTGCTGGGCGTGCGCCACGCCGGGGCTCGATGCGGAGTAGATCTTGCCGTGCGCGGCCGCGTCGGCGTGGTGGCCGATGTTCTCGTAGGAGTGGACGAGATAGTGGTGGGCGCCCAGGTGGCCGGGCGAGCGCACGAGCGCGGTCTCGTAAAAGGCGATCGAAGCCGCGCCGCCGAACTGGCCCCGGCCCCACGGGCCCGGCTCCTCGGCATTGCCCCGGAGGATCCAGAGCTCCGCGTCCTCCGGATACGCGCCGAGGGCCAGGTCGAGCGCGGCCTTGTACGCGGCGTGCTTTTCCCTTTCCTCGGCAGGCGGCGCCTCCTGGGCCTCGATCTGCTGCGCGCGCAGGTCGATGAACGCCTGCTCCTTCGGAGAGGCCCGGCTCGACAGCGCCTTCGCCTTCGCGATCGCCGCCGCCGTGGCCTCGGGGCGCTCGAGCCCTTGCTCGGCGCGTGCCAGACCCATCCAGCACATCGCGCAGGCCGGGTCGATGCGCAGGGCCTCGTGAAACGAGCGCGCGGCCTCGATGAAGACGTAGTGGTGAAGAAACGTGAGGCCCTGATCGTAAAAAGCCTGGGAGGTTGCCGAGGTCGTCGTGATCGGCTGGTGGACGCCGCCGACGTCCGCCCGGAGCCGGGACGGCCGCTCGAGGAGAGCCGGATCGACCGGATCGCCGGGGGCCGCGCATCCGGCATGCGAGACAGGCAGGTCCGATGCGGGAATCGCGGTAGCGAACGCGCAAGCGAGCGCCGCGCCGAGAAGGTGGGTCCGGACGTTCATCGCCTTTGCTCCCGCAAGCCGTAGGGCCTGCCGTCCTTCGCGACGTCGAACTCCCGGGACTTGCCCCTGGGGATCGACAGCGAAATCCAGCGCGACCCGGCGAAATGGCGGGCGAGCAGGACGATCTGGCCCACGTGGTAAGCGTAGTGCGTGAGCTGCCGGTTGATCGCCTGCATGACCGTGTGCGGCTCGCCCCGAATTGCGACGGACCGGAGGAGATCGCCCGGCGAAAGCGCGCCGAGCGCGCCGAAGAGCAGCTTCCAGCCCGCCTCCCACCGCTCCATGATCGCCGACTTCGTGTCCGTCGCGTCGATCTCGAACTCGGTGTCCCGGTCGCGGTCGGGCTTCTCGCCGTCCGAGGTCAGGAAGTCGCGCCAGCGCGAGCGCATGTTGCCGGAGATGTGCTTCATGACGATGGCGATGCTGTTGGATTCCGGGTCGAGCGCTCGGAAGACATCGGCGTCTTCGACCTGGGCGAGCGCCCGATCGGCGAGGGTCTTGTACTTGCGGAATTGGAGGACGGCATCGCCGAGGAACGCGGTTTCGGGAACGGCCTCTTCCACCCTCCGATCGTATCTCTCTCGACGCCGCCCGTAGAATGCCGGCGTGAGCCGAGACCCCCTCGCCGGTTTCCAGGCGCCCGTGCAGCAGTGGTTTCGGGGCTCCTTCGCCGAGCCCACGGCGGCGCAGAAGAAGGGCTGGCCCTCGATCCAGGCCGGGCGGTCGACCCTGCTGCTGGCGCCCACGGGCTCGGGAAAGACGCTGGCCGCGTTCCTCGCGGCGATCGACCGGCTCATGTTCTCGCCCGAGCCGCCGAAGAAGGAGCGCTGCCGGATCCTCTACGTCTCGCCGCTGAAGGCGCTCGCCGTCGACGTCGAGCGCAACCTTCGCGCGCCGATCGCGGGCATCGCCGCGACGGCCGCGGCCCTCGGCGCGGCGCATCGCGTCCCGACGCTCGCCATCCGTTCGGGCGACACGCCTGCGCCGGAACGCGCCCGGATCGTGCGCGCGCCGCCCGACATCCTCATCACGACGCCGGAGTCCCTGTACCTTCTGCTGACGTCGCAGGCGCGCGAAGCGCTCGCGTCGGTCGAGACGGTGATCGTCGACGAGATCCACGCGATCGCGGCCGGCAAGCGCGGCGCGCACCTCTTTCTCTCGCTCGAGCGCCTGGAGGAGCTTCGGGGGAAAGCCCGGCCCCTCCAGCGCATCGGTCTCTCGGCCACCCAGCGGCCCCTCGAGGAGATCGCCCGCCTGCTCGGGGGAGGCGAAATCGCCGGGCGGCGAGGCGCGTGGACGGCGCGGCCGGTCGAGATCGTCGACGCGGGAAGCCGCAAGACCCTGGAGCTCTCCGTCGAGGTGCCGGTCGAGGACATGGCGAAGCTCGGGGAGGAGGTCGACGAGATCCCCTCCGGGCCGGCCTCGGCGGGCCCGACGCGGCGGTCGATCTGGCCGTCGATCTACCCGCGCCTGGTCGAGCTCGTCCGCGCGCACCGCTCGACGATGATCTTCGCCAACAGCCGGCGCCTCGCCGAACGGCTGGCCGGAGCTCTCAACGAAACGGCCGGCGAGGAGATCGCGCTCGCGCATCACGGCTCGATCTCGCGCGAGAAGCGGCTGGAAATCGAGGACCGCCTGAAGCGCGGCCTCTTGCCGGCGATCGTGGCGACCTCGTCGCTCGAGCTCGGCATCGACATGGGCGCGGTGGACCTCGTCGTCCAGATCGAGGCCCCGCCGTCCATCGCCTCCGGCCTGCAGCGCATCGGCCGCGCCGGCCACGGAGTCGGCGAGGCGTCGCGCGGCATTCTGTTCCCCAAGTACCGGGGGGACCTCCTCGCCGCGGCCGCGGCGACCGCCCGGATGGCCGAGGGTCGGGTCGAAGAGACCGCTTACCCGCGCAACCCGCTCGACGTGCTCGCTCAGCAGATCGTGGCGATCGTCTCGGCCGAGCCCGCGCGCGTCGAGGACCTCTATCGCCTCGTGCGGCGGGCGGCGCCCTTCGCCGAGCTGCCGCGCGCGTCCTTCGAGGGCGTGCTCGACATGCTCTCGGGCCGCTACCCCTCGGACGAGTTTGCGGAGCTCCGCCCCCGCATCACCTGGGACCGCGTCGGAGGCGAGATTCGCGCCCGCGAGGGCGCGCGCCGGATCGCCGTCGTCAACGCCGGGACGATCCCGGATCGCGGGCTGTACGGCGTCTTCCTCGCGGGGGACGACTCCCGGCGCAGCCTCCGGGTGGGCGAGCTCGACGAGGAGATGGTTTTCGAGTCGCAGCCGGGCGACGTCTTCGTGCTCGGGGCTTCGTCCTGGCGGATCGACGAGATCACACACGACCGCGTCACCGTGACGCCGGCGCCGGGCGTCCCCGGCCGGATGCCGTTCTGGCACGGCGACCGCCCGGGACGGCCCCCCGAGTTCGGCCTGGCCATCGGAGAGCTGGCCCGCGGGCTCTCGGCGGCGAAGGCCGGCGACGCCGAGCGCCGCCTGCGCGAGGTGCACGGACTCGATCCGCGAGCGGCGACGAACCTGGTCGCGTACCTGCGCGAGCAGCGCGAGGCGACCGGCGAGGTGCCGAGCGACCGCACGCTGGTCGTGGAGCGATACGTGGACGAGATCGGCGACTGGCGGGTCTGCATCCTGTCGCCCTGGGGGGCGCGGGTCCATGCGCCCTGGGCCACCGCCGTTCTCGCGCGGCTGAAGGAATCGAGCGCCGCCGACGTCGAGGCGATCTGGTCCGACGACGGCATGGTCTTTCGCATTCCCGAATCCGACGAGCCGCCGGACGCGGCGGTCTTTCTCCCCGCCGCCGACGAGGTCGAAGACGTCGTCGTGCGGAGCCTCGGGCAGACTTCGCTCTTCGCGGCCCGCTTCCGCGAGAACGCCGCGCGGGCGCTGCTCCTCCCGCGCCGGCACCCCGGCCGGCGCAGTCCCCTGTGGGCCCAGCGCAAGCGCGCGGCGGATCTGCTCGCGGTGGCGTCGCGGTACGGCTCCTTCCCGATCATCCTCGAGACCTACCGCGAGTGCCTCCGCGACGTCTTCGACCTGCCGGGCCTCGTCGAGATCCTGAGGAAAATCGCGGCGCGGCGGATCCGAGTGGTCACGGTCGATTCCCGGACGCCGTCGCCGTTCGCCGCATCGCTGCTCTTTTCGTACGTCGCCAACTTCATCTACGACGGCGACGCTCCGCTGGCGGAGCGCCGCGCCCAGGCGCTGTCGGTGGACCAGGCGCAGTTGAAGGAGCTCCTCGGCGAGGCGGAGTTGCGCGAGCTGCTCGACCCGGAGGCCATCGAGTCGCTCGAGCGGTCGTTGCAGCGCCTCGAGGGCCGCCGCGTGCGGCACGCCGACGGCGTGCACGATCTGCTGCTGTCGCTCGGGGACCTGACCGAAGAGGAGATCCGGGCGCGCTGCGAGCCGGGCGGCGACGTTCGAGGGTGGCTCGACGCGCTCTCGCGCGAGCGACGGGTGATCGCTGTGCCGATCGCCGGAGTGCGGCGCGTGGCCGCGGCCGAAGACGCGGGCAGGCTGCGCGACGCGCTCGGCGTCGTGCCCCCGTCCGGTCTCCCCGCGGCGTTTCTCGAGCCGGTCGAGGACCCGGTCTCCGATCTGCTCTCGCGCTATGCGCGCACGCACGGACCCTTCCGCCTCGAGGATGCGGCGGGACGGCTCGGGCTCGCCGTCGGCATCGTGAGGCTGGCGCTCGACCGGCTCGCCGAGCGAGGCCGCGTGCTCGAGGGCGACTTCCTCCCGGGCGGCTCCTCGCGCGAGTGGTGCGACGCGGGGGTCCTGCGGGCGATCAAGCGCCGGTCGCTCGCGAAGCTGCGCCGCGAGGTCGAGCCGGTCGAACCGGCCGCCTTCGCGCGGTTCCTGGCGGAGTGGCAGGGAGTCGCCCGGCCTCGCGCCGGCCTCGAGGCGCTCCTGTCGGCGGTGGATCAGCTCCAGGGCGCCCCGATTCCGGCCTCCGCGCTCGAGACCGAGGTTCTCCCGGCGCGCATCGACCGATTCGGGCCGGCGGACCTCGACTTCCTCCTCTCCTCGGGCGAGATCGTCTGGCGCGGCCTCGAGCCGCTGGGTCCCGCGGACGGCCGCGTCGCGTTGTATCTCGCGGATCGCGCGGCGCTGCTGGCGCCTCGGCCGTCGGAAACGGAGGGCGAGCTGGCCGCCAGGATCCGGGCGCTGCTGCGGGAGCGCGGAGCCCTCTTCTTCCCGGATCTCGCGGCGGAGACGGGCGCCTTCGCGGGCGATCTCGTCGAAGCGCTCTGGGACCTCGTCTGGACGGGCGAGGTCTCCAACGACACGCTCGCGCCGCTGCGCTCGCTGTTGCGGGGTTCCTCCGCGAAGAGCGCCCGGCGCGTGCGCGGCAGCGCGTTCCGGTCGCGTCGGCTCGGTCCGCCGGGGAGCGAGGGCCGATGGGCCCTCGTGCCGCGCTCGGCCCGCAAGCCGCCGAGCGAGACCGAGCGACGGGCCGCGCTCGTGCGCGCGCTACTCGACCGCCACGGCGTCGTGACGCGGGAGGCCGTCGCGGCCGAGGGGATCGTCGGCGGCTTTGCATCCGTGTATCCGGTCTTCAAGGCGATGGAGGAAGCGGGACAGGTCCGCCGCGGTTACTTCGTCGCGGGCCTCGGCGCGACGCAGTTCGCGCTTCCGGGCGCGGACGATCGGCTGCGAGGGCAGCGTGAGGCGCCGGAACCCGACGCGGCGCAGACGCTCGTGCTCGCCGCGACGGATCCGGCCAACCCATATGGGGCCGCGCTCGCCTGGCCTCAGGCAGGCGCTGGAGATGCCCGGCCGCAACGGGCCGCCGGCGCGCAGGTCGTTCTGAAGGACGGCGAGCTACTCGCGTGGATCGGCCGCACGGAGACGAACCTGCTGACGTTTCTGCCGGCGGAGGAGCCGGACCGAAGCGCCGGTGCGCGCGATCTGGCGAAAGGGCTCTCGCGCCTCGTCGAGACCGGCCGCCGGCGCGCCGTTCTCGTCGGCAAGGTCGACGGGCGCGATCCGCGCGAGTCGCCGCTGGCGCCGCACCTTGCGGATGCCGGCTTCCTCGCCGGCTCGCGTGGATACCTCAAGCGGATGACGCCGTCGCAGACCGCGGGCCGCTAGGCGAGCGACCTGGGAGCCGGCAGCGTCGATCCCGAGGCCAGCAGCTTCGCGAACGCCGCGTCCTCCATCGGCCGCGCGAGATAGAAGCCCTGGCCGAACTCGCAGGCTGTCTCGCGCAGCGCGCTGACCTGCTCGAGGTGCTCGATGCCTTCGGCGACCGTCGTCAGCCGCATGGCGCGGCCCAGGTCGACGATGCCGCGAGCCAGAAGCGAGAGCCCGACGTTGCCCGAAGCCTCCTGAATGAAGGAGCGATCGATCTTGAGGATGTCGACCGGCAGGTTCTGCAGGTAGGCGAGCGACGAGTAGCCGGTGCCGAAGTCGTCGACCGCCAGGCGCAGTCCCAGCTCCTTCAGCGCCCGCAGGCGCGGGATCATGGCCCGCGGGTCCACCATGATGAGGCTCTCGGTCACCTCCAGGACGAGGCGCTCCGGACGCAGGCCCGCGCGCGCGAGCGCGGCGCCGACCTGCTCCACGATGTCGGGCTCCTGGAGCTGGCGCGCCGAGAGGTTGACGCTGACGTGGGTCGTCGCGCCGGGGCCCGACAGCTTCGCGACGCGGCTGCAGGCCTCCTCGATGACCCAGAGGCCGATCGGCACGATCAGCCCCGTCTCCTCGGCGAGCGGAATGAAGGCCGCCGGCGAGAGCAGACCGCGGCGCGGGTGGCGCCAGCGGACGAGGGCCTCCGCGCCGACGATCGTGCCGGACGACAGCTCGACGATCGGCTGGTAGTGGAGGATGAGCTGCTTCTCGGGGAGCGCGCGGCGAAGATCCGCCTTCGAGCTCGAGCCTCTCGACGACGGCCGCCCGCATTCCGGGCTCGAAGACCTCGAAACCGCCCTTGCCCTTCTCCTTCGCGATGTAGAGCGCCACGTCGGCGTTGCGGAGGAGCTCCCCGTCGGATTCGCCGGGAACGCCGATGGCGATTCCGGTGGAGGCCGAGAGGAAAACCTCCTTGCCGAGGAGCGCGATCGGGACCTTGAGCGCCGCGGCGATGCGGTCGGCGACCTCCCGCGCCGTCGAGGCGCCGGCCGTGTCCTCGAGGAGCAGTGCGAACTCGTCGCCGCCCAGCCGCGCGGCCGTGTCGCCGGCCCGGATGCACCCGAGGATGCGCCGGGCGACTTCGACGAGGACCTCGTCGCCGGCGACGTGGCCGAACGTGTCGTTGATCGCCTTGAAGTCGTCGAGGTCGAGAAGGAGCACGGAGCACGGCCGGCGGTCGCGCTGGCTGCGGGCCTGGGCGTGGGCGACGCGGTCGGACAGGAGCGCGCGGTTCGCGAGCTTGGTCAGCGGATCGTGGAAGGCCTGGTGCGTGAGCTGGCTTTCGAGCGGCTTGCGCTCCTCGATGTCGCGGATCGTGAGGACGAGCCCGCCGATCGTCGGATCCTCGAGGAGGTTGGTCACGATCACCTCGGCGAAGAACCACTCGCCCCCCCGCCGCCGCAGCCGCCACTCGACCGGGGCGGGCGCGCCGGGGCGCCCCGAGATCTCGGCGACGATCGCCAGGGCCCGCGGCTGGTCTTCCGGGTGGAGCAGGTCCACCAGCCGCGTCCCGTCGAGCTCGTCGGGCCGGTACCCGAGGAGACGCTCGACCGAGGGCGTCTGGTACCGGATCACGGTGTCCTCCGAGATCACGGCGATCATGTCGGAGGAGTTCTGCACGAGCGACCGGAAGCGCGCTTCGCTCGCGCGGGCGGCGCTCTCGGCGGAAAGGCGCACGTTCTCGGAGACCGCCAGGTACTGGCGGACGAGAACGGCGGTCGTCAGGGCGATGGCCCCGAGGACGATGCCGAGCGAGGTCTGGCGCTGCGAGATCGCCGAGAAGAAGAGCGTGCCGTAGCCGAGGACGACCGCGAGGTACGGCGCGAGGCTCATCGCCGGCTTCGCCGGATCCTCGCGGGGCGGCTGAACCGCGGCCCCGCCCAGCCGGCGCTGCGCCTCGGCGCTCGCGCCGAAGAAGAGCCAGGCCGACATCGCGATGACGTCGAGCGTCCCGCCGCTGCGATACCCCGAGGTCAGGCTCATGACGCTCGAGATCGAGTCGTTGACGACGGTCACCATGAGGCCGGCCGTGAGCAGCACGAAGACCAGGCGGACCGACTCGGCGCGGCGGCGGGACGCGATGACCGACATGCCGAAGAGGAGGATCAGGTCGCCGAGGGGGTACCCGATCCTCAGCACGAGCTCGGTGAAGTCGGCGGCCTCGGTCGACACGAGCGGCGCGAGCAGGGCCGACCAGAGCAGCATCAGGCCGCCGAGGAAGACGGTCGCGACGTCGAGCCAGAACTGCCGGGCCTCGGCTCGCGTCCGCAGAAAGCGGGGGAACGAGAGGAGGCCGAAGAGCAGGGGCGGATAGTAGGCCACGTAGGCCAGCTGGCTCGCGGTGTAGCCGGCGCCGGAGGTCCCCGGCTCGCGAAGGATCCACTGGGAGACGAACCAGAGCGTGTCGCCGAGCCAGAAGAAGAAGAAGGCCGAGGTCAGGAACCGCCAGGCGCGTCGCGTCGCGTCATCCAGGCCGGACGCGCGGCTCGCCCGAAAGGCCAGCGCGACGACCAGCAGGCCGGCCGGGATGAAGGTCAGATCGCTGGGGAAGGCGCGCGCCTCCGCGGGCAGCCGCGAGGTCAGCGTCCAGACGCAATAGACGCCTCCGAGGGCGGCCAGGGCGACGAACGGCACATCGGCCCGGCGAAAACGTCGGCCGGGAGGCGTCGCTCTCGTCCCGACCGATGTGCCGCTCACCCGCCCATTGTCGCCGATCGACGCGGCGGGCGGCGGGCCCCGGCCGCCCGGGTCAGGCCTTGCGGGTCTTGCGGTAGATCCAGAGCACGAGGATCGCGCCGAGCAGCGCTCCGACGAACCCCGCGGGCTCGCCCTCCTGGTAGAGCCCGAGCATCCGCCCGAGGAAGCCGCCCACGACCGCGCCGACGATGCCGAGCAGCGTCGTGACGATCCAGCCGCCGGGGTCCTTGCCGGGCATGACGAGCTTGGCGAGCGCTCCCACGATCAGGCCGAAGACGATCCAGCCGAGGATTCCCATCATGGCTTGCCTCCCGCGATGAGTCCGACCGAGATTCTTCCCCGACGATACATCGGCTCCGCGGAATTGCTGCTAGGCTTCGCGCCAGAATGAAACGCCGTACGACGGGGACCCTCTGCCTCGGTCTGCTTGCGCTTCTCGGCCCTTCCTTCCTGTCCGGACAGACCGCGCCGGCGCCCCCGGCCCGCCCCAGGATCGGTCTCGCCCTCGGAGGCGGAGGAGCGCGGGGCATGGCCCACATCGGCGTCATCCGCGCCCTCGAGGAGCTCCACATCCCGATCGACTACGTCGCGGGCACCAGCATGGGCTCGATCATCGGCGGCCTCTACGCCTGCGGCTTCAGCCCCGACGAGATGGAGAAGGTCGTCAAGGCGATCAAGTGGGGCACGCTCTTCGAGGACGCGCCGGAGCGGGCTCAGCAGTCCTTCCGCCAGAAGGAGGACGACTTCGACCACCTGATCCCGCTCGAGTTCGGCGTGAACCTCAAGAAGGGTGGCCTCGTGCTTCCGCCGGGCCTGATCGCGGGCAGCAAGCTCGGCTTCGTGCTCCAGAGCGTCGACGCTCCCGTGCTCGACGGTCGCCAACTTCGACGACTATCGGATTCCGTTCCGCGCCGTCGCGACGGACATCCAGACCGGCCAGCCCTACGTCATGTCGAAGGGCAACCTGGCGCGGTCATGCGGGCGAGCATGGCGATTCCGGCGATCTTCACGCCCGCCGAGATCGACGGCCACGTCCTGATCGACGGGGGCGAGTCCGAGAACCTTCCCGTGCAGACCGTCCGGGCCATGGGCGCCGACATCGTGATCGCGGTCAACGTCGGCTCCTCGGGCGCGGAGATCGCGGCGAAGCCGACCAACGTCGGCGCCATGATCGGCCGGCTCATCGACCTTCCCCTCCAGCAGAACACGATGGAGTCGGCGAAGCTCGCGACTCTCGTGATCACGCCGAACCTCGAGGGGTACACCTCCGCCGACTTCCTCAAGGGCACCGAGATGATCCCGCTCGGCTACAAGGCGGCGGAAGCCCAGCGGGCCAAGCTCGAGGCGTGGTCGGAGCCCGAGAGCGTCTACGGCATCTGGAAGCGGGACCACGAAGCGCCGCTGGCGCCGTTGCCGTTCATCGACGAGGTCATCGTCGAGCCGGTGCCCGACGTCGACCCGCGCCGGATCGACTACCTCGTCGAAACGAAGCCGGGGCGGGTCCTCGACACGAAGATCCTGGGAAACGATCTCAAGCGGATCTACGCGATGGGAATCTTCGAGATCGTCAGCTACTCGGTGACCCAGGAAGACAAGAAAAACGTCCTGCGCATCAAGCCGACCCCGAAGTCCTGGGGTCCGACCTTCCTGAAGCTGGGTCTGGCCCTCGGAACCGACTTCCAGTACACGACCGAGTTCGGCGTGGTCGGGCTCGTGGACGCGACGGAGCTCAACCGGCTCGGCGGCCAGTGGAAAACGACGTTCACGCTCGGTAGCCCCCTCGACCTCAAGTCGCGCTTCTATCAGCCGCTCAGCTACGAGGGCCGCCTCTTCGCGTCGCCTTACGGGGGCTGGCGCCAGCAGAACGTGCAGGTTTTCGTCGACCAGATCGCGGTCGGCACTTACCAGGTCTCCCGCGGTGCCGTGGGCTTCGACCTCGGCTACGACTTCGGGACCTGGGGAGAGCTCCGCGTCGGTTACGTGCGGGCCTTCGGGAAGGGAACGCGCAAGGTGGGCTCGCCCATCTTTCCCAACCTGACCTGGGACGAGGGTGCGCTCGCGACCAACTTCACCGTCGATCAGCTCGACAACGTGAACCTGCCGCACGCCGGTTATCTCGTGAGAGCCCAATACGTGGCCAACCGTGAGAGCCTCGGCGGCACCGAGTCCTACGACCGCCTCGACGCCCGCGGGATCGCGGTGCAGACGATCGGGCGCTGGACGGGCCTCGCCAAGGTCGAGGGCGGCAGCGGCCTCGGCGGCAACATCCCGTTCTACGATCAGTTCTTCCTGGGTGGCCTTTTCGAACTCTCGGGCCGGCCCACCGGCCAGTTGACCGGGAACACCTACGCGGTCGGCGCCTTCCTGCTCTACTACCGCCTGAACAAGACCGGCGGCGCGGTCCTCAAGAACATGTCGGTGGGCGTTTCGATCGAGACCGGCCGCACGTGGCAGTTCCAGGAGCCGATCACTTTCGAGGGGTTCAAGCTGGCCGGCAGCATCTACGTCGTCGCCGACACGATCCTCGGCCCTCTCTTCGTCGGTTACGGCCACTCCGGCAGCAACAACTCGGCCTACCTGACGCTGAACCGCAGTTTCTAGCTAGAGCCGGTTCAGTCCGTCGAGCCCCGCCACCTTGTACGCCTCCGCCATCGTCGGATAGTTGAAGACCGCGTCGCGGAAGTAGTCGATGGTGCCGCCGAAGGCGAGCACCGCCTGGCCGATGTGGACGATCTCCGTGGCGCGCTCGCCGAAGATGTGGACGCCGAGGAGCTTCTTCGTCTTCGGGTCGAAGAGGAGCTTCAGCAGCCCGGCCTCGACGCCGAGCATCTGGCCCTTGGCGAGCTCGTCGAAGCGCGAGAGGCCGATCTCGTACGGGACCTTCGCCTGGGTCAGCTCCTGCTCGGTCTTCCCGACCATCGAGATCTCGGGGATCGTGTAGATGCCGTACGGGATCGCCTCGGGCCGGCTCTCGCAGTACGCGCCGAACATGTGGCAGCTCGCCAGGCGCCCCTGCTCCATCGACGTCGAGGCGAGCGCCGGGAACCCGATCACGTCGCCGGCCGCGTAGATGTGGGGCACCGCGGTCTGGAAGTGCTCGTCGACGGCGATTCGGCCGCGCTCGTCCGCCGCGAGGCCGGCGGCCGGCAGGTTCAGGAGGTCGGCGTTGGTCTGGCGGCCGACCGTGTAGAGCAGCGCGTCGCCGTGGACCTCCTTGCCGCTCTCGAGGTTCGCCACGACGCGGCCCTTCGCGTCGTAGCCGACGGAGGTCGACCTTCTCGCCGAGCCGGAACGTCGCTCCGCGCTGGCGCATGAAGTACATGAGCGCCTCGATCATCTCGGCGTCGACGAAGTCGAGGATCGTGGGCCGCTGCTCGATGACGGTGACCTTGATGGAGAGGGCCGTGACCATCGACGCGTACTCGAGGCCGATGACGCCGGCGCCGGCGACGATGAGATCGCGGGGCATCTGCGTGCCGAGCAGGAGCTGGTCCGAGTCGATGATGCGCTTGCCGTCGAGCGGCACGGTCGTGTTGTGCGCCGGTCGCGTTCCGCACGCGATCAGGATGTGGTCGGCCCGCAGGAATGTCGGGGCCTCCGCCGAAGCGACCTCGATCGTGTGGGGGTCGGTGAAACGCGCGGAGCCGTGCACCGTCGCGACGTGGTTGCGCGCGAGTTGCGCGCGCACGACCTCCATCTCCTTGACGAGGACCTTTTGCACGCGGAAGGCCAGGTCGGCGACGGTGATCTCCTTGTTGACCGCGTAGTCCTTGCCGTAGAAGCTCTTTTCGCGGAACCCGCTCAGGTACAGGATCGCCTCGCGGAGCGTCTTCGACGGGATCGTCCCGGTGTGGAGGCAGACGCCGCCGACCATCTCCTTGCGGTCGACGACGGCCACCTTCTTGCCGAGCTTGGAGGCGGCGATGGCGGCTTTCTGGCCGGCCGGGCCGGAGCCGATGACGACGAGGTCGTACGCGCCGGGTTCCATTCCGGTCAGCTTCTCACGGGGCTTGTGAAGGCGGCGTGGAGTCGGTCGGAAGCATCGCGAGCTCTCCGGTGTGGAGGAAGAATAGACCTGCCCGGGTCCGGCGGCCCGTGAGTTTCTCCCAATAGCGCCGGTAGTGGGCGACCTGGGCGGCGTAGTAGGCCTCGAGGTCGGCCCGGTTCTCGGGCGTGACCGTATCCGACTTGTAGTCGACGAGGACCCAGCCGTCCGCCTCCTCGAAGACGAGATCGATCGCTCCCTGGAGCACGGTGGCGCCCGGCGCACCCGCCAGGCCGAGCTCGACCGGGTCGACCGGCAACGCGAAGGGCACCTCCGCGAGGCGGTGCTTCGACGCGAGGGCACGCCTCCAGAGCGGAGACTTCCGGACGCCCTCGACGACACGGACCACGTCGTCGAGATCCCCGGCCGGCCGTTCCTCCTCGGCCAGCAGGTTCGCGGCGATGAGGCGCAGGTCGGCCTTCGGGTCGCGCATCGCCGTCTCGAGCACTCCGTGGAGAACGCGGCCCCAGGACATGCCGCGCCCGGTCCGCTCCCAGGCGGGCTTCTCCGCGGCGTGGGCCACGTCGGTCACGGAGACGACGGCGTAGCTCGGGGCGGCGCAGGCGGCGAGCCGGCGCGCGCGCGCCTCCCGCGCCTCCTCGGCCGGCTCCGCGAGCCCGGGCGGGGAATCGCGGCGGCCGCCGGGCGTCGGGGCGGGCATCGCCAGCGTGGCCGGCATGTAACGGTCGAGCGGCGCCCAGGGCCCGGCCGCCTTGCCCGCCGCCGTCCGCTTGATGCTGACGACGAGCAGGTCCTCGGCCCGGGTGGCGCCCACGTAGAGCAGCCGGACGTTCTCGGCCTGCTCGAACGCCTTCTCGGCCTCGAGCATCGCATCCCAGCCGGGGGGCACGGCCAGGTCCTGCTCGCCCCGCTGGCCGAGCCTCTGGACGATCCGGAAGTGGCCCAGCGGCGGCTCGGATTCCCGGTCGATCCAGAAGTCGCGCGGCGGAAAGTTGTCCGCGGCCGGCTCGGCGAGGAAGACGACCCGCGCCTCCAGCCCCTTGGCCCCGTGGAGCGTCAGGAGACGGACCACGCCCGGACGGCCGGGCTCGACGCTCATCTGCTCGATCAGGTCCTCCTCCCGCATGCGCCCGAGCTCTCGCACGACGGCCGCGAAGTCGAGGCCTTCCGCGGAGAACTTCCGCGCGGCGGCCAGCGCCTTGAGCAGATTGCCGGCGCGGCTCGCGCCGAGCTCCTCGGCCGCGGCGAGGGCCGTGAGTCCCAGGCGGCCGCAGAGGCGCGCGATGGCCGCCGCCGGCGGCAGGGCCTCGATCTCCGCGAGCGCTTCCCGCAGCAGTCGTGCGGCGCGCACGATCCGCGGATCGGCGTCCGACGGGGGGACGGCGGTGAACCGGAAACGGCCGCCCGCACGCGCGAAGCGGTAGAGCGCGTCGTCGTCGACGCCGAAGACCGGCCCGCGCAGCGCCGCGACGAAGGGCACGGGATCGTCCGGGTCGGCCAGGGATTCCAGGACGGGCATGAGTGCGGCGAGCTCGTCGGACTCCCCGAAGGCGCCGCCCCCGCCGATCTCGTAGGGGACGCCGCGCTCCTCGAGGGCCCGGGCGTAAGCCCCCATGTAGCGGCGCCGGCGAAAGAGGATCATGAAGTCGCCCGGCGAACGCTGGCGCGACGCGATCGCCGCCGCGATGAATCGGCTGATCTGCTCCGAGTCGTTTTGCACCACCGGGTCGACGCGGTTGCCGGAGCCGGGAACCTCCAGCCGGTACACGGCGGGGCTGCCGGCTCCTCCGGAGCGATTCGCTTCGAGGGCGACGTAGGCCGCCTGCTGCCGCGTCGGCGTCGGGGGGAAGAAGTCCGGCTGTCCGAAGACGCGATTGACCCAGTCGCACAACGTGGCGCTCGAGCGGAAGTTGGTCGAGAGCGTCAGGACCTTCCCGCCGCTCTCTTCGATCAGCCGGCGGACGGTCTGGTACGTCTCGATGTCGGCCCGCCGGAAGCGGTAGATCGACTGCTTGGGGTCGCCGACGACGAACAGCGAGCCCGGAGCCGGCTTGAGCTTCCTCCAGTCCGACTCGTCCGAGTCTTCGCCGGTCAGGTAGAAGAGGATCTCGGCCTGGATCGGGTCCGTGTCCTGGAACTCGTCGACGAGGATCGGCGTAAACCGGCCGCGAAGCGCGCGCCGGACGTCGGGGCGGGCGCGGAGCAGGTCGCGGGCTTCGAGCAGCAGGTCCTGGAAGTTCAGTCGCCCGTTCTCCCGGCGCCAGTCGCGATACGCGTCGCGTGCGGCGACGAGCAGGGGCATGACGATCGGGTGGAGGTGCTCGGCCCATTGCCTCAGGGCGGGCTTGACGACCTCCTCCTGGAGGGACTCGAGGGCGGCCTTGAGGGCGCGCGGCGCCTTCTCCCGAGCCTTGCTCCCGCGCAGGGCCTGAAGGACCTGCACGAAATCGGGGCCGCGGCTCGTGTCGAGCAGCGCCGAGAGGCGCACGGCCCGCCGGACGGCGCTCTCGAAGCCGGTCCAGCCGTCCGGACCGGCTTCGGCGGGCATGGCGCCGGCCGCCAGTTCGAGAAAGGCTCCGACGCGGCGGCGGGCCTCGGCGAAGTCCGGCTCGGGAGTTTCGGGCCCGATCGCCGGCCGGACGTCGGAGTTCTCGCAGATCTCGTCATAAGCCTCGCGCAGGTCGCCGAGGCGCACTCCCAGGGCCGCCAGGCGGGGAATCGCGGGGTCGTTGGCCACGAAGAGCGATTGGATGTGCCGCTCCCAGGCCTCGTCCCGCGCCACGTTGTCCTCGGGCTCGTCCATCTCGCGAAACGCCGGGTCGACACCGGCCTCGACGGGCCGTTCGCGGAGCAGCCTCGCGCAGAAGGCGTGAATCGTGCCCACGAAGCTCGACTCGAGCGCGCGGAGCGCATCGTCGAGGTTCCGGCGCCGCCCGGCGTCGGCTTCGCTTTCGCGCCGCTTCTCGAGCTCGTTCTGGAACCGCTGGGAGAGCTGAGCGGCCGCCCGGATCGTGAAGGTCACGGCGGACAGGTTCTCGACCCGGGCGGCGCCGGTCGCGACGAGGGCGACCATGCGGGCGACGAGGCTCGATGTCTTGCCGGTTCCGGCCGCGGCCTCGACGAGCATCGTCGTCGAGAGCTCGGTCTCGATGGCGCGTCGGGTCGGCGCGTCGGCGGTCGCGGCGGTCTCGTCAGTCTTCTTCGTCGTCATGGAGCCTTCGAAAGGCCGTCAGGGCCGGTTCCGTCGAGGCGGCGAGCTTGCGCCGCGAGGCGGCGCTGGCCTCGTCCGGTCCGCCGCAGACGGCTTCGATGTCGCAGAACTTGCAGCCGTCCTTCGACGTCGCGTGCGGGAAGAGGCCCGCCCCGGTCAGGTCGAAGAGCTGCGACAGCGCCCGTCCGGTCTCGTCCGGGTCGACGGGGATCGCCATCCGCTGTCCCTCACCCTTGCGTCCCGGGAAAAAGTAGCCCGACCGCGCCACCCTTCCCTCGCGGCCGCTGCGCCGGAGGAGCGTCTCGAAGGCCATCGCGTAGAGGGCCGGCTGGGCCTGTCGCAAGCCATGCAGGCCGCGGCCCTCCTGGATCCCGGCGGCGCTCCCGGTCTTGTAGTCCCAGACCTGGAACGCGCCGGCCTCCGCCTCGTCGACGCGGTCGATCGAGCCGCGGAGAAGGACGCGGGCGCCTCCGGGCAGGGCGATCTCCACCGGCTCGGCGCTGGCCACGGCGCCTTCCGCCACGTCGCGCATTCCGAAGCCGACCTCGAACCAGCGCGGCGTCACCTCGCGGCAGTGCTCCGCCTCGGCGGCCAGGAAGGTCCGGCAGGCCTGAAGAATCGCCTCGCGCTGCGCCTCGAAGGCCACCTGGCTCGAAGGCGGGACCCGATCGCGCCACGCTTCGATGCGCTCGCCGGCGATCGAGAGGATCGCGTCGGCGTGTCGCTCGAAGTCGGGCTTTTCCCCGCGTTCGGTGAGGCGCTCGAGAAAGATCCGGAAGACTTCGTGCAGGAGGCTGCCCTCGTCCCGGGGCTCGAGCCAGCGCGTCGGGTCGCGCTCCAGATCGTCCGGGGGGGCCACGCGAAGCACGGTCTTCACGAAGTAGGAGAACGGGCACTGGGCCAGCGTCTGGATGCGCGAGGCCGAGATCGGGCGCCCGGTCCGGCGCGGGTCGAGCTCGGGAGCCGGCGCTCGCAGGCGTCCGTCCCACGGCGTGAATTCGTCGCTCGACCGCGCCACGAGAGCGGCGCGGCCGTCCTCGAGCCAGGGATGCCGGGAGCGGACGAGGGGCGCCGCCGCGCCGGGGGCGGGCGCCGCCTCCCGGAGCCGCGCGAGCCACCACTCGCTCTCGTCGATGGCCGACGCGACGGACGGAACGAACCCGCAGGCCTCCGGAAGGTCGGCGAGCATCGCGCGATAGTCGGCGCTTCGGCCGGTCTTCGCCCGGTACAGCTCGAGGAAGAAGGGCGAGGGCGCGGGCTCGCCTGCCTGCGACAGGTTGCGGATGTCGAACTTCGAATAGCTCGCGGTGAGCCGGCCGCGCAGCCGGGCGACGCAGCCCTGGAGCGCGCGGGCCTGCTCGCGAGGCCGCTCGCGCTCGATCGCGAGGAGGGGACGCTCCAGCGCGGCGTTGATGCGGCGGCGCTCGTCGTCGAGCAGCACCGGATCCTCGAGGTCCCGCCCTGGATGCCGCGTCGCGTCGAGTCCCGCCAGGAACGTGTGCCCCCGGCCCGAGTAGCCGCCGGTGGCGAAGGAGCTCACGTGCATCCGTCCGGGACGCGGGCGGTCGGCGAGCACGGCGAGGCTCCGCACCGCGTCGCGCAGGCGCTCGAGCGCGTCCTCCAGCCGCACCGGGGCGGCCGGCAGCTCGGCGATCTCGCGAAAGAGCGTCTCCAGCGCGGTCCGGGCGGCGGCGTCGAGTTCGTCCGTCACGCGCGCGAACTCGGTGACGAAGGCTCCGGCTCCGCGGGCCAGATCCGCGCAGGAGATCGCCCCCCGCCTCGGCCGGCGCGAGCTCGAGGGCGCGAGCCGTGAACGCCCTCGCGAGGCGAGCCGCGTCCAGGTGCCGCGCCCGCGCGGCGGAGCGCTCCTCGGGGGACGCGTCGTCGGCCGGGTCGTCGCGCCGCGACGGGCGCTCCGGACCCTCGAGCTCGCGAATCAGGCGCTCGAAGGCGGTGACGTGCCGCCGCCGGCCCCAGCCGACGCGCGCCCGGCGAAACGCGCGGGCCGCGGCGCGCGCGCCGACCGCCTCGCCGCCCGTTTCGAGGTGGCGCAGCGAGAGCGCGCCGGACGCGAGCGCTTCGCGCAGGCGGTCGGCGGCGAAGCCCTCCGCGATCCACGCGAGAAAGGCGAGCGCGGCCTGACCCGGCCGGCTGTACGTCACCGCGACGCCGCTCGCGAACGTGCACGGGACGCCGTGCTCGCGGGAAAGCTCCCAGACGAGGGCGGGGTAGACCGAATCGTCGGTGTGGAGGATCTCGACGTCGTCGAAGGGGATGCCCTCGGCCAGGCATCGGCGGAAGACTTCGCGAACCTCGTTCTCCTCGCCGATCGCCCGCAGGAGCGTCGCGCCGGCGGCCCGGGCCGTCCAGGTGGCGGGCTCGTCGACGGGCAGGACGTGGAGCCGGTCGCCGGCGAGCCGCTCGAGCACGCCCCGCTCGAGCTCCGAGAGCTCCGCGTCGGCCGGCAGGAGATACCGCGCGGCCGGATCGGCCGGCGCCTTCGACCGCGCGGCGCGTCCGAGCACGTCGAGGCCGTCGACGTACCGGCCGGACGCGAGGGCCTCGGCGTAGCCGACGAGGACCTTCCGCAGCTCCGCGGCCTTCCGCCGGTCGGTGAATGCCGAGACCGGTATCCGGGAGGGGGCGATGCCGGCCGCGCGCAGCTCCTCGAGCGTCCGCTGCATCGCGCGGTGGAGCCCGGGCCGGGCGCGCAGGGCGCCGAAGTAGGACTCGGGACCGAGGGCCTGCGCACAGGCGTGCTCGACGAGAGCGAGGGCCTGCGCCCGGGAGAGCAGCCGGAGCCCCTCCCGCGCCAGTTCCGGTCCGACCGCGTCCAGCGCGAGCGTTCGGACGGTGGCAACGCGCAGGTTCATCCAGGGGCGCCCCTCGCGGGCGAGGCGTTCGACGACGGCGTGGCCGACCAGAAGCGACGGCGCGACGAAGACCTTCTCTTCCAGCGGCGCCTCGGCGCAGATGGACGCGAGCGCGGCGATCAGCCGCGACGACGCGCTTGCCGGTTCCGGACGCGGCTCGGGCTCGCCGAACGGAAGGAGGGGTTGCTCGATCTTTCGCCGCATGAGCCGTCGCCATTCTTATCGCAAACCGCGGACAGACGTTGTCCGGCCAGAATCGGGAGTAGACTCCGAACGGAAACGGGGGAGCCCACTCTTCTCGATCCGAGAGGACGGCTGAGAGTCCGGCGTTCGATTCCCGGCGCCGGAGACCCCGCGAACCTGATGCGGGTAATGCCGCCGTAGGGAGGTCACATGAGCACGCGTCGCGAGGCGCTTCCGACCAACTCGTCCCTCGACCGTTCGCCGCTGCCGGGCTCGAGGAAGGTCTACGTTCCCGGCCCGCGCGGGATGCGGGTCCCGTTTCGAGAGATCGCCCTGTCGCCGACGCGCGGACTGCGCGGCGAGGCGGAGCTCAATCCGCCGTTTCGCGTCTACGACACCTCGGGGCCGTACACGGATCCCGCCGCCGAGATCGACCTCGAGGCCGGGCTCCCGGAGCTGCGCCGGCCGTGGATCCTGGAGCGGGGCGAGTACGACCGCGTGGTGCCTCGCCGACAGAGCGCGCCCGGCCTCGGCATGGCGAAACCGCGAGAGATCCTCCGCGGGCGCGGCAACGTGACCCAGATGCACTACGCGAAGCGGGGCGAGATCACGCCGGAGATGGAGTTCGTCGCCGTCCGCGAGGGCATGGCCGCCGAGCTCGTGCGCGACGAGATCGCGCGCGGCCGCGCGATCATCCCCGCCAACATCAACCACCCCGAGTCCGAGCCGATGGCGATCGGCCGGAAGTTCCTCGTGAAGATCAACGCGAACATCGGCAACTCGGCCGTCACGTCCACGATCGAGGAGGAGGTCGACAAGATGACCTGGTCGACGCGCTGGGGCGCCGACACGGTCATGGACCTCTCGACGGGCAGGAACATCCACGAGACGCGCGAGTGGATCCTCCGCAACTCGCCCGTGCCGATCGGCACGGTCCCGATCTACCAGGCCCTCGAGAAGGTCGGCGGGAAGGCGGAGGAGCTGACCTGGGAGATCTTCCGCGACACGCTCGTCGAGCAGGCCGAGCAGGGCGTCGACTACTTCACGATCCACGCCGGCGTGCGTCTCGCCTACGTGCCGCTGACGGCGAAGCGCGTGACCGGGATCGTGTCGCGCGGCGGCTCGATCATGGCGAAGTGGTGCCTCGCGCATCACCGGGAGTCCTTCCTCTACACGCGCTTCGAGGAGATCTGCGAGATCCTGAAGCAGTACGACGTGTCCTTCTCGCTCGGCGACGGGCTGCGCCCGGGTTCGACCGCCGACGCCAACGACGAGGCCCAGTTCGCCGAGCTCGACACGCTCGGGCGAGCTCACGAAAACGGCCTGGAACCACGACTGCCAGGTCATGATCGAAGGGCCGGGCCACGTGCCGATGCACCTGATCGCCGAGAACATGGAGCGGCAGCTCCGCGTCTGCCACGAGGCGCCGTTCTACACGCTCGGGCCGCTGACCACCGACATCGCGCCCGGGCTACGACCACATCACTTCGGCGATCGGCGCGGCGATGATCGGCTGGATGGGCACGGCGATGCTCTGCTACGTGACGCCCAAGGAGCACCTCGGCCTGCCCGACCGCAAGGACGTGCGCGACGGCGTCATCGCCTACAAGATCGCGGCCCACGCCGCGGACCTCGCCAAGGGCCACCCGGGCGCGCGCGCACTGGGACGACGCGCTGTCGAAGGCGCGCTTCGAGTTCCGCTGGGAGGACCAGTTCCACCTGGCGCTCGACCCGGAGACGGCGCGCTCCTTCCACGACGAGACGCTGCCGGCCGAGGGCGCCAAGATCGCGCACTTCTGCTCGATGTGCGGCCCGCACTTCTGCTCGATGAAGATCACGCAGGAGGTCCGGGACTACGCCGCGGCGGAAGGCCTGAAGCGAAGACGAGGCCCTGGCCGAAGGGCATGGCGGAGAAGTCCGAGGAGTTCCGCCGCGAGGGCGGCGAGATCTACCGTAAACTCTAGCCGGGCCCGATCCTCGGAGCCGGGCGGCTCCGTGCAGACGATGGACATCGATGAGCTCGAGGAGTTTCGGGGGACGGAACGCTTTGTAATCGAGCGCCGTCTGGGGGCCGGCGGGTTCGGAGTCGTGTATCGCGCGCTCGACCGTAAGCGCAACGCCGTCGTCGCCCTGAAGACGCTCTCGCGCCGCGGCTCCGACGCGCTGTACAGGTTCAAGCAGGAGTTCCGGTCCCTCGCCGACATTGCGCACCCGAACCTGATCACGCTCTACGAGCTGTTGTCCGAGGCAGGACAGTGGTTCTTCACGATGGAGCTCGTCGAGGGGGTGGACTTCCTCGAGCACGTGGGAGTGCGTTACTGCGAGCCCGCTCCATCGGACGGTGGGGCGCCCTCGTGGGGAGCCACGCCGCCGGCGAAGAGGGACACCGGCGGGGCGAGGCCCATGCGCATGGATCTCGCGGCTGAGTCGACCGCCGACCCGACGAAGCTGTGGCCCGCTCTGCGGCAGCTCGGCGAGGGCCTTCACGCCCTGCATGCTGCGGGAAAGCTCCATCGCGACATCAAGCCTTCCAACGTCCTCGTGACCGGCGACGGGCGCGTCGTGCTTCTCGACTTCGGACTCGTGTCCGATCTGTCGTCGGAGGGGGTCCTGCAGAGCCTGAACCTCACCGGGACACCGGCCTACATGTCGCCCGAGCAGGCGGCGGGCCGGCCGGTCAGCGCGGCGAGCGACTGGTACGGCGTGGGCGTCATGCTCTACGAAGCGTTGACGGGGACGCGGCCGTTCACGGGAGAGTACCTCGACGTCCTCGTCCAGAAGCAGGGGGGCGAGCCGTCGGCACCCAGGGCGTTGCTTCCGTCGATTTCCGCCGAGCTCGATCTGCTCTGCCGCGGGCTCCTTCGGAAGGACCCCCGGGACCGGCCGGGCGAAGACGAGATCCTCGCGATCCTCCGCGCCTCCACGCGCCGTTCGAACCAGCCGAATTCGCGCGAGGCAGGACGCCCGGCGCCGTTCGTCGGACGCGCCGAGCACCTCGAGGCCCTGAACGCGGCGTTCGCGCGGACGCGGGACGGCCGCGCCTTCGTCGTCCTCGTCGAAGGGTCGTCGGGGGTCGGCAAGAGCGCTCTCGTCCGACGGTTCCTCGAAGACCTGCGAAGCCGGCATCGCGGCGTCGTCGTGCTCTCCGGCCGCTGTTTCGAGCAGGAGACGGTGCCGTACAAGGCGCTCGACAGTCTCGTCGACGCCCTGTCCCAATACCTCAAGCGGCTGCCGAAAGCCGAAGTCGAGGCGTTGCTGCCGCACGATCTTCTCCCGCTCTCGCGGGTCTTTCCCGTCCTCCGCCAGGTCGAGGCCGTCGCTGCTGCGCGTCGCAGAGTCGTTGCGATCCGGGATTCCCAGGAGCTGCGGCGACGCGCTTTCGGCGCGCTGCGGGAGCTCCTCACGCGCCTCTCCGATCGCGTGCCGCTGGTGCTCTCGATCGACGACCTCCAGTGGGGCGACGCCGATAGCGCTGCACTGCTCCTGGAGCTCTTTCGCCCGCCCGACCCGCCGGGGCTCCTGCTCGTCGCGTGCTGCCGGAGCGAGGATGCGGAGAAGAGCCCGCTCGTCGGCGCATTGAGGGCGCTGCGGGCGACCGCGGCGGGGGAGCTCGAGCTTCGAGACCTTCAGATCGGAGACCTCACGCCCGAGGAAGCGCGAGAGCTCGCCCGCGCGCTTCTCAGCGGGTCCGGGCGTCGTATCGACGCATCGGCGGAGTCGGTCGCGCGCGAGTCGCGCGGCAATCCGCTCTTCATCGACGAGCTCGCGCGCCACGTCCGGTCATCCGATGCGAACGAAAGCGGCGACGACATACTGGCGCCGGGGGCCGTGCGGCTGGAGGACGTCATCTGGGAGCGCGTCGCCCGGCTGCCGAAGGATGCACAGCGGCTTCTCTCGACCATCGCGGTGGCCGGGCGCCCTCTCGACCGGGCTGTCGCGCGTCGCGCGGCGGAGCTATTCGACGACGACCAGCCTGCGGTCGCGGTGCTCCGCGCCGGCCATCTCCTGCGCGGCGCGGCGGCCGAGGCGGAGGACCACATCGAGATCTACCACGACCGCATCCGAGAAACGATCCTCGCGCGACTCTCGCCATCGGAGAAGGAGGCAACTCACGGGCGTCTCGCACTCGCCTTCGAGGCTTCGGCGTCGCCCGACTCGGAGGCGCTCGCCGTGCACTACCAGGCGGCCGGCGCAAGGGAGCGCGCCGCCGTATACGCGGCCGACGCCGCCGCGAAGGCGGCCGAGGCCCTCGCCTTCGACCGGGCAGCGCGGCTCTACAAGCAGGCGCTCGAGCTCGGAGTGGCGGATGAGGCCGAAGCCCAGAGGCTCCGCGTACGGCTCGGCGACGCCCTCGCCAACGCGGGTCGGGGATCCGAGGCGGCGCAGGCGTACCTTGCGGCCGCGGAGCCCGCCGCTGCCGCGGAAAACCTCGATCTGCATCGGCGAGCCGCCGAGCAACTGCTGCGAAGCGGACACGTGGACCAGGGCCTCGAGATCACGCGACGGGTTCTGGACCGCGTCGGCATGCGACTCGCGCCGACCCCCTGGCGGGCCGTTCTCTCGCTGCTACTGCGGCGGCTCCAGCTCAGGCTGAGAGGGTTCGCGTTTCGGCGGCGGTCGGCTGGCGAGATCCACCCCGATGACCTGATTCGCGTCGATACCTGCTGGTCGGTTTCGGCGGGCCTTTCGATGGTCGATACGGTTCGAGCTCGAGACTTCCAGACACGCCATCTCTTGCTCGCGCTGAAGGCCGGCGAGCCGTATCGGGTCGCGCGCGCGCTTGGTGTCGAGGCCGCCTTCTCGGGCCTGGGCGGCGAACGCGATCGTGCCCGCACGGCGCAGCTGGTCGAGAGAGCGATGGAGACAGCCCGGACGGTCAACAACCCACACGCGATCGGCATGGCGCACCTCGGCGCGGGAATGTCCGCGCAGCTGCAGGGCCGCTGGGGCGCCGCCTGGGAGACCGCCCAGCGCTGCGAGAAGGTGCTGCGCGAGCAGTGCACCGGAGTGTCCTGGGAGCTCGACGCCGTCCACATCTATTCGCTACGCTCGTTGTTCTACCTGGGGCGGCTTGGGGAGGTTGCTGGCCGACTCCCCAAGCTACTCCAGGAAGCCGAGGAGCGGGACGATCTCTACGCGGAGATCAGCCTGAAGACGCGGCACGCGTACCTCGTCCACCTGATGTTGGATGAGCCGGGGGAGGCCCGGCAGCAGCTCGCCGCAGCGGCGTCGGAATGGTCGCATCAGGGCTTCTACCTTCAACACTACTTTCACCTGATTGGCGACCTGGAGATCGCGATGTATGCCGGCTCCTCCCGCGAGGCGTGGACGACGCTGGCAGAACGGTGGCGAATTCTCCAGCGCTCCCTCCTGCTGCGCGGAGCGCAGTACCTTCGGCTGGAAGCCCTGCATGCTCGTGGTCGGTGCGCGATTGCCTCGGCCGGCGCGATCGGCGTGCCGGTGTCAGACCGCGACCGGCTCCTCGGCCTTGCGACCCGCGACATTCGGCGGATCGAGAAAGAGGACGCGCCCTGGTCCAATCCTCTGGCTCTGCTGCTCTCGGCGGGAGAGGCCTCCCTGCGAGCGCAAAGAGAGATGGTGCTCGACCGGCTCGCATCGGCGCACGCAGGTTTCGAGAAAGCCGACATGGCCCTCTACGCTGCCGCAGCCCGGCGGTGCCGCGGCCGGCTCCTCGGCGGAGCCGAGGGCGCGAGCCTCGTGGCCGAAGCGGACGCCTGGATGACGAACGAGGGCATCCGCAACCCGGAGCGGATGACCGCGATGCTGGCGCCGGGGCGCTGGGCCTAGAACTTCGCCACGATCCCCACCGCCGTCGCCGTGTCGGTGTTGCTGAAGGTGGCCACGGGCTGGTTCCGGTAGAGCAGCGTCCACGACGCCTGGAGCGCGAAGATGCTGGAGATGTCGGCCGTGATCGCGGCCTTGTTCGTGATGAACCAGTTCGCCGTGTCGTCGAGGTCGAGCGAGGAACCCGAAGTCGTTGGTGAAGGCCGCCGACTTGGTGAACTGCCACTTGTAGGCTACCCCCGCGCGCGCGTTGGCGTAGCTGCGGGAGGGAATGACGACGTCGTCGATGATGTCTTCCTCGCTCGTCCAACCCACGCCGCCCTCGACGCGCAGGAACTGCGTGGGCGTGTTGAAGAGCTTGTAGCCCGCGCCGCCGTCGATGCTGTAGAGGTTGTTGATGCCCGAAAAGGTGTTCTTCAGATACCCGGCGCCGACGAAGACGTCGAGGCGCTCGGTGAGGTCGCGCGAGGCGCGCAGGCCCAGAGTCGTGGCCTGGGCGGTCGTGACGCCCTCGGTGGCCGAGTAGATGTATGCGCCCTTCAGGGTAAAGAGCCACGGCTTCGGGTTGTAGTTCACCTCGGCCGCTCCGCCGATCGACGTCGTATCGGTGTTGCCGGAGGTCGAGAGAAACGAGAAGTTGAGCTTGCCGAACCAGACCGGGGGAGGCGGAGGCGGCGGCTCCGGGCAGGGGCACGGAGGCGGCGTCTGCGCCAGCATGCTGCCGGCGGCGGCAAACCACAGAAGCAGGGCGGATCGGACCAGGGTTTTCACGGTGTCTCCCTTCGACGAGGGGGGATCCTAGCATCCGGTCGCGGCGCGGCCTCCCGGACCGAGATCTCTGAAACCTTTGGCGGACGAGTCCGAATATGACGGAGACACAGACCTTTTGAACCAAGGAGGCCTCGATGACCGAAGTCACCCGACACGAGCCCGGCTCCTTCTCCTGGGTGGAGCTCGCCACGAGCGACCCCGGAGCCGCCAAGTCCTTCTATACGTCGCTCTTCGGCTGGACGGCCGCCGACACGCCGATGGGCCCGGAGTTCGTCTACACGCGGCTCCAACTCGGGGGCAAGGACGTGGGCGCCCTCTACAAGATGATGAAGGAACAGGCCGAGCAGGGGGTGCCGCCCAACTGGCTCTGCTACGTGACCGTCGAGAGCGCCGACGAGGCGGCGAAGAAGGCGAAAGAGCTCGGCGGGACGGTCCTGGCGGAGCCCTTCGACGTCGAGGACTACGGCCGCATGGCGATGCTCCAGGACCCCGAGGGCGCGGTGTTCGCGGTCTGGCAGCCCCGAAAGCACATCGGCATCCAGCGGGTCGAGGAGATCGGGGCCCCGTGCTGGTGCGAGCTGTCGACCCGGGACGCCGAGGCGGCGGGGAAGTTCTACAAGGGACTCTTCGGCTGGCGCGTGAAGACCTCCGATCCGGCGTACCACGAGATCGAGCGGGGCGGCGTGCCGATCGGCGGCATCCTGCCGATGCGCCCGGAAATGCAGGGCGTTCCGCCTCACTGGGGGGTCTACTTCATGGTCGCCGACTGCGACGCGACCGTCGCAAAGGCCAGGACGCTCGGCGGCCAGGTCTGCTTCGGACCGCACGACATCGCGGGCACCGGCCGCTTCGCCACGCTCCTCGACGGGCAGGGAGCTGCGTTTTCGGTGATCAAGCTGGGCTAGTCGGCAGCCGGCGGGGCTACACCTTCACGAAGACCTTCTTCCGATACAGAAGCGCCGAACACGCCGATCCAGAGCGCGAGGTAGGCGAGCGCGAAGGCGAGCGACCCCAGGCGCGGGTCGGCGAAGCGGTCGAAGAACGTGCGATACGCGGCCGTCCAGAGGGAGCGCGACTGGCCGTCGGGGCCCGGGATCCGGATGGCGATCAGCGCGACCGCCGTCAGCGACGACAGCAGGAAGGCCGCGATGGCGTTGCGGCCCAGCCAGACGAAGGGCGCGGCCCACTTCCGGAGGCCGGCGACGTCGATGACGGCGATCGAGACCGCGAGCGCGACCGCGGCGAGCCCCGACATGAGAACGGCGTAGGACGACGTCCACAGGCTCTTGTTGATCGGGGAAGACCGTTCCCCAGGCGAGTCCGGCCGCCGCTCCGGCGGCCCCGGCCGCCAGGAGCTCCACGATCTTGCGCGAGGCCGGCGCCGCGGATCGCAGGCGCTCGCCCGCGAGGACGCCGAGAAGGGTGGTCGCGATCGCGGGCAGCGTGGAGAGCAACCCCTCCGGGTCGAACTCGGCGCGGAAGGTGTGCGGCCCGAAGGCCGCGCGATCGATCCGCGCGGCGAGGTTGCCCTCGGGGTCGAGCGGCCCCGAGGCGAGCAGGGCCCAGTACGACACGAGCAGCGCCGCCGCGCCCCAGGCGGCGCCGCGCGCCCCCGCGGCGAGGTAGATCGCTCCGGCGAAGAGGACGCAGACGCCGATGCGCTGGAGCACTCCCGGAATCCGGTAGTGCTCCCGGTGGAAGGCGAGGAATCCGACCAGGTTGAGAAGCAATCCGAGCACGACGAGAACCGCGGCGCGGATCACGATCTTGCGCAGGAGCGCGTGGACCGTTGCGCCCGCCGCGAGCCGGCCGCCCAGCGACAGGGCCATCGAGACGCCGACCGCGAAGAGGAAAAACGGAAAGATCGTGTCGGTGTACGTCCATCCGTGCCACTCGGCGTGCTCGAGCTGCGGGTAGACGGCCGACCAGGTGCCGGGGTTGTTGACGACGATCATCCCGGCGATCGTCGCGCCGCGAAGCGCATCCACCGACTCGAGGCGTTTCATCGTGGGGTCAGTTCCCGCTGGCGGTCGTAGGGGCGGGCTCGTCCCCGCCCATCCCCCTACGGCTTCTTTTCGAAGCGGCCGGCCAGGCCATCGGGCTCTTTTCCCGCCGTCCAGGCGTCGGTCACGCGCAGCGTCTCGAGGTCGAGCACGACGACGACGTCGGCGTGGGCGGCCGCGACCCAGGCGCGCCGGCCGTCGGGCGAGATGAAGAGCCCGACCGGCGCGGGGCTCTTGCCGAACTTCTTCTGGAACACCCGCGAGTCGGCGCCCGCCACGGCGTCGTGGCCGAGCGGGATGCGCTTGACCTCGGCGCGGGTCGCGACGTCGAAGACTCCCACGTCGCCCGAGCCGGTGAACGAGACGAGGGCGCGCCGGCCGTCGGGCGTGATGCGGACGCGGATGGGAAACGAAGCGGCCTGGATCGTCGACACGACCTTCGCGGTCTTCGCGTCGATGACCGAAATGGTGTTGGCCTCGCGGTTGACGACCCAGATCTCCCGGCCGTCGGGGGTGACGTCGATCCCTTCGGCGCCCTTGCCGGTGGGCACGTCGCCGACGACCTTCCCCGCCGGCACGTCGATCACGGTGACGACGCCGTCCCGCAGCGACGTGACGTAGGCCAGCTTCCCGTCGGGCGAGGCGGCGACCATGTGGGAGAGATCGTGTCCCGTGGGGATGCGGGCGACGACCTTCGCCGACCTCGGGTCGACGACGACGAGCTCCTTCCTGCCCTCGGCGGTCACCAGGAGCCGGCCGTCCTTCAGCGCATCGAGGCCGTGCGGCCGCGCGCCCTCTCCGAGGTCGACACGGGAGTTCACCTTGCCCGAGGCCAGGTCGATGAGCGAGACGAGCCGGCCCGGGGCGCCCGCGCGGCCGTAGTCGCCGATGGCCACCGTCTTCCCGTCCGAAAGGACCTCCGCCTCGTGCGGGCCCGATTCGACCGGGGCCGTCCACTTGAGCTTGCCCGTCGACGCATCGAGGACCGAGATCGAATTGTCCGACTTGTTCACGACGACGAGAGCGTCGTTGGAGGGGCGAGGCGTGGGTGTCGGTGTGGGCGTTGGCGTGGGTGGCGCCGGCGAAGGGGAAGGGCCGCGCCCGCGAGGCGTCGCGCGCGCCGTCGCGGTCGGCCGCGGCGTGGCGGTCGGCCGCACGTTCTCGGTATTCGCCGCGCCGGGCGCGATGTTGGGCGAGCCCGAGGCCGTCTGGAAGGCGAGAAGCCCGGTCAGCGCGAACTCGAGCATGAGCGTCCGCTAGTTTACGGGCAGGACCGTCAGGGCGCCGGGTCGCGTCGACAGGCCCGCGGACGCGCCCGACTCGCGGACGGCGTAGTCATCCTCGATCCGGACGCCGAACTTGCCGGGCAGATAGATGCCCGGCTCGACCGTGACCGTGTTGCCGGCCGAAAGCGGCGTCGTGTTGCCGCGCACGAGGTACGGAGGCTCGTGCCCGTCCATGCCGAGGCCGTGCCCGAGGCGATGGGTGAAAAACCCGCCGTAGCCGGCCGCCTCGATCACCCGGCGCGCCGCGCGGTCCACGTCGGCTCCGGTGGCTCCCGCCCGCAGCGCCTCGATGCCCGCGACCTGCGCGCGGTCGACGATGCCGTAGACCTTGCGGACCTCGTCGCTCGGCGGCCCGAAACTGACGGTGCGCGTGACGTCCGACGTGTACCCGCGCACCTTGCAGCCCGCGTCGATGAGCACGACGTCGCCGGCGCCGAGCTTTCGGTCGCCCGGGCCGCCATGCGGGAGCGCCGACGAGGGGCCGAACTGCACGAGGCCGCCGCCGCGCACGCCGAGGTTCTGAAATTGCTGCTCGAGCAGGTTCGAGACCTCGCTTTCCGTCATCCCGCGGGAGAGCTTCTTGTGCACGGCCTCGATCGCGAGGGAGGTGCGGCGCGCGGCTTCGCGGATGAACGCCTGCTCCTCGGCGCTCTTGACCATTCGGAGCGCGTCGAAGACCGCCGTCGCGTCCTTGGCGTCGAACGGCGCCGAGGACTGCAGCTCGGACGCCGTGTGGTACGCGGTCGTCCCTTCGATCCCGACGGTCTTCGCCTTCCCGAGCGCCCGGACCGCCAGCGGCATGGGATCCTCGTCCTCGTTCCAGGTCACGATGTCGTCGACGACGGCATCCCGGCGATGGTTCTCCGCTTCGAAGTACGGGGTCACGAGGACGGCCGGCCCATCCACCAGGAGCAGCAGGGCCGTGAGGCGCTCGCTTCGGCCGATCGCGAGGTTCGCCGACCATTCGAGGTTGGTCGATGGAGTGAGAAACAGAGCGTCGAGGCCGCGCGCCTTCGCCCCGGCGCGCAGCCGCGCCTGCCGGTCGTGAAAGACGTCGGGCGCCAGAGCCGGCGGCAGGGGCTCCGAAGAAGCACCGGAAGGCGCGCTCGAGAGCGCGGCCGGCCAGGAAGCCGTCGCGGCGGCGGCTCCCGCGGCGGTCATCCAGCGACGCCGAGTCAGGATCATGCGCCGCGTAGGATACCGTTTCGAACGACGCGGCGGGCTAGCCGGGGCGGACGATCAGTCGCCGTCGGATTCGCGGCGGCGTTCGGTCTGGCGCCGATCGATGCGGGTCCCGTCGGCGGGCGTGTAGCGGTCGTGGGCGCGGCGGTCTTCGGTCCGCCGTTCGTTCTTGTCGTCCCGGCGTTCGGTGTCCGGGGCGCTCGTGTTCCTGTCCTGGGTCATTCTGCGGATTTCCCTTCCTGGTGCGTATCGAGTTCGGGCGACCCTAACGTCGCGGCCCCGGCGGGCATTCCCGCGGCCTCAGTAGACGCCCCCGGTCAGATGGACGATCGCGGTCCAGAGACCGCGGCTGTATCGAAAGGTCACGAGCGGGACGACGATCGCCGCGGCGCCCCAGACGCCCAGCAGGACCGGCAGCGGCCACAGCGGCGAAAACGCCGAAGCGATCATCAGGCCGAAGGCGACGACGAACGTGTTGATGTCGAGCGAGCCCACCCACTGCCCGTGCTCGCGCGCGAAACGCACGCCGCAGCTCGAGCAGGTCTCGTGCATCGTGAAGTAGGTCTCGAAACAGCGGGCCCTGGCCGCAGACCGGGCAGCGGAGCCGGAGCCCGCGCCACACGACCGTGCGCCAGTATCCCTCGGGCCAGCCGGTGCGCGGATGCGCGGCGGTTCCGCGCAGTGGAAGAACGGGTTGGGGATCGGGGCCCGCAGCGGCCATGGGAAAACGATCTTACATCCTCACGGCGCGGCGGCCGTCAGCGGGACGCGTTGTCCCTCCCGGGCGACCCCGAAGCCTCGGGCCTCGAGCGCCGCGCGCGCCCCGTCGTCCCAGAGCAGCCGGTTGGTGTGATTGAGATGCGTGAAGAAGACGCGGCCCTTCGACGACGGCACCGCGGCGAGAATCGTCTCGGTCTCGGGCACGAGCGGGTGCGGAATCTCGGCGATCGAGCGGCCCGGGATCTCGTCGGCCGAAAAGAACGTCCCGTCCACGAAGGCCGTCAGCGCCGGATCCGCGAGCAGTTGATCGAGGCGGCGGTCCCACTTCTCCCACTTGTCGATGTCGGGCAGCCAGAGGAGCGTGCGCGACGGGCCGCGCACGAGCCACGCCACGGTGTCCGAGTCCTCGTCGCGGTGCGGAACCCGGAGCGGCGTCGCGCGCAGATTCTCCGTCAGGACGATTTCCTCGCCCGGCGCGACCTCGTGGAGGCGTGATGTTCTCGAGCGCGACGAGCCGGCTCCAGGGCTTGTTCTCGCGGAGGAATCGGGCCATCGACGGCGTGCAGTAGACGGGGACGCGGCGCGCGCCGAGGACCTCGCGGCCGAGTTGCGCGAGGCCGAGGTAGTGGCCGATGTGGGCATGCGTGAGAAGGATCCCGTCCGGAAGGCCGCCGAGCGCCTCCATCTGGTCGCCGAAGTCCGGAGTCGCGTCGACGAGGAACCGTTTCCCGGCGGCCGGATCGAGGAGGCCGAGCGAGGCGACGCGGACGCGCCGCGCGGGATCCCGACGCGCCTCCGTGCAGAGCGGCTGATGACAGCCGGTGTGCGGAACGCCCCCGTCCTGCGCGATTCCGAGAACGACGGCCTCGGGCCCCGGCGCGGGCGCGGCCAGGGCGAGCCAGGCCAGGAGGAGTCCGAGCATCCGCTCCTACTGTAGACTCTTCAGTCCCGAATTGGAGGAACCATGGCCCGTAAGAGTCTTTCCCGCACGACCGCCCAGGCCCTCGGCCCGATCGTCGTTCCGTTGTTTACCAAGGTCGCCCTGCCGATCGCCATCGAGAGCCTGCGCCGCGGCGGCAAGTTCGACACCGATCGCTTCTACGCGGAAGCGAAGGAGAGCCTCGCCAAGGGCTTCCAGAAGAGCAAGCCGGAGATGGAGGACCTGAAGGACGAGCTCTCCGAGCGCGGCTCGGACCTCTACTCCGAGGCGCGCAAGCACGGCGCCGATCTGCTCGAGGCGCTGACGGAGAAGGGTTCCTCGCTCGCCGAGGACTGGATGGGCCGCCGCCCGCGCCGACGCCGCTTCCGCCTCGTCCACGCGCTGGGGATCCTCGCCGTCGTCGGGGTGTGCGCGGCGCTGGTGGGCCGAAGAAGTAGGGCGCGCCTCACCCCGTCCCGTCTCCCGCCGGGAGAGGGAGCCCGGACAGTTCCCTCGACCCCCGAAGGGGGGAGAGGGTCAGGGTGAGGGGGGAGTGTCTACCCGACGGCCAGCCGCTTGTACTTGATCCGGTGCGGCTGATCCGCCTCGATGCCGAGTCGCCGCTTCCGGTCGGCCTCGTACTCCTGGTAGTTGCCTTCGAACCACACCGCCTGGCTGTCGCCTTCGAAGGCGAGGATGTGCGTGGCGATGCGGTCCAGGAACCAGCGGTCGTGGCTGATGACGACCGCGCAGCCGCCGAAGTTGACCAGGGCCTCCTCGAGCGCGCGCAGCGTGTCGACGTCGAGGTCGTTGGTCGGCTCGTCGAGCAGCAGCACGTTGCCGGCCTTCTTGAGCGTGCGCGCCAGGTGCAGGCGGTTCATCTCGCCGCCCGAGAGATCGACGACGCGCTTCTGCTGGTCCTGGCCCTTGAAGTTGAACATCGAGACGTACGCCCGCGCCGGGATCTCGCGCTTTCCGAGGATGAGCTTCTCCTGGCCGCCCGAGATCTCGTCGTAGACGGACTTCGACGGATCGGGCTTGTCGCGGTCCTGGTCGACGTAGGAGGGGACGACCGTGTCGCCGACGACGAGCTTGCCCGCGTCCGGCTTCTCCTGGCCGACGATCATCTTGAAGAGCGTGGTCTTGCCGGCGCCGTTGGGGCCGATGACGCCGACGATGCCGCCGCGCGGAAGGTCGAAGTTGAGGTCTTCCATCAGCAGGCGGTCGCCGAAGGCCTTGCGGACACCCTCGGCGCGCACGACGACGTCGCCCAGGCGGGGACCGGTCGGGATGAACAGCTCCTGCGTCTCGCCGCGCGTCTCGGGGCCCTGATCGGCCAGAAGCGATTCGTACCGGTCGATGCGGGCGCGGCTCTTGGCATGGCGCGCGCGGGGGGACATCTTGATCCACTCGAGCTCGCGCTGCAGCGTGCGGCGCTTGGCCGACTCGGCCTTCTCCTCGAGCTCGAGCCGGTTCTCCTTCTGCTCGAGCCAGCTCGAGTAGTTGCCCTTCCACGGGATGCCGGCGCCGCGGTCGAGCTCCAGGATCCAGCCCGCGACGTTGTCCAGGAAGTAGCGGTCGTGCGTGACCGCGACGACCGTGCCCGGATACTCGGCGAGGTGGCGCTCGAGCCACGCGACCGACTCGGCATCGAGATGGTTGGTCGGCTCGTCGAGAAGGAGGAGGTCGGGCTTCTCCAGCAGGATCTTGCAGAGCGCGACGCGGCGCTTCTCGCCGCCCGAGATCTTCGTCACGTCGGCGTCCGGGGGCGGCAGGCGCAGCGCATCCATCGCGATCTCGAGCTGCCGGTCGAGCTCCCAGGCGTTGGAGGCTTCGATCGCGTCCTGGACGCGCTGGTACTCGGCCATCACCTTCTCGCTCTCGGCCTCCGAGAGCTCCTCGGCGAGCTTCTCGTTCAGCTCCTCGAAGCGCTTCAGGAGCGCCGCGCGTCTTCGCGACGGCCTCCTCGACGTTGCCGAGAACGTTCTTCGACGTGTCGAGCCGCGGGTCCTGCGGCAGGAAGCCGACGCGCGTGCCCTCGGCCGGAAAGGCCTCGCCGGCGAAGTCCTTCTCGACGCCGGCCATGATCTTCAGGAGCGTCGACTTGCCGGCGCCGTTCAGGCCGAGGACGCCGATCTTGGCTCCCGGCAGGAAGGAGAGGTAGATGCCCTTGAGAATCTCGCGCTGCGGAGGCACGACCTTCCGCAGGTTGACCATCGTGTAGATGTACTGGTGCGCCATAGGGCGGGGGAGTCTATATCAGGCGAGCCTCCCCGACGTTCAGGCCCATGGTGCCGAGCAGGCGCTCCTCGTACCGGACCTCGCCGAAGCCGGCTTCGCGCATCAGCTTCTCGACGCCGCGCTGGCCGGGGTATCGCGCGAGCGACTCCGGAATGTAGAGATAGGTGTCGGGGTCGCCGTGGAAGATCCACCCCATGAGCGGCATGACGACGCGCATGTAGGCGCGGTAGAGCGCGGCGGCGACGGCGTTGTCGGGCTTGCCGAAGTCGAGCACCACGACCCGGCCGCCGGGCGCGACGACTCGCCGCATTTCCGCCAGGGCCGCCGGGATGTCCGCGATGTTGCGCAGGCCGTAGCTCACCGTGATGACGTCGAAGGCGTCGTCCGGGAAGGGGAGCCGGAGCGCGTCGGCCTGGACGAATCGGCTCTTCCCGGCGGCTGCGCTTCGCCGCCTGCGGGCCACGGCGAGCATCGGGAGCGTGAAGTCGGCGCCCGTGACGGACCCGGCCCCGAGCTCCTCGGCGAGGAAGCACAGGTCGCCGCTCCCGCAGCAGAGGTCCAGGACGCGCGCGGCGCCGCGGGGCCTGCCCGCGAGCGCGAGTTGCACGGCGTGGCGTTTCCAGCGGCGGTGCATGCCGAAGCTCATGAGGTCGTTGACGAGGTCGTATCGCCACGCCAGTCGCGAGAACATCTCCCGCACCTTCGGCGCCCGGTTCTCGTCGTAGGACAGGTACTTGTTCGTCACGGACCGAGGAACTATAGACGGCGGCCCGGGACAGGCGCGCCGTTGTTGTAAAGTTTCTAATCCCATGGCAGAAACGACGCCGAAACCGGTCAGCGCCGACGAGGCCCGCCGCGTCGCCGAGGAGGCCCGCGAAGCCGAGTGGAAGTCGCCGTCTTTCCTGAAGCAGATCTTCCTCGGGAACTTCCGCCTCGATCTCGTCCATCCCTTTCCCGCGGCCCCGCCCGAGCGGCCGGAGTTCCGGGCGTTCATGGACCGGCTCGAGCGTTTCCTCGTCGAGAAGGTCGATCCCGACGCGATCGACCGCGAAGGCAAGGTGCCGCCGCGGTCGTGAAGGGCCTGGCGGAGATCGGGGCCTTCGGCATGAAGATCCCGGCCGAGTACGGCGGCGTCGGGTTGACGCAGCGCGAGTACGGCGAGGCGATGAAGCTCATCACGAGCCGCGACGGCAACCTCGTGACGCTCCTGTCCGCCCACCAGTCGATCGGCGTGCCGCAGCCCCTGAAGCTCTTCGGCACGAAGGAACAGAAGAAGAAGTACCTGCCGCGCCTCGCCGCCGGCGCGGTCTCGGCGTTCGCGCTGACCGAGGCCCAGGTGGGCTCGGATCCCGCGAACCTCTCGACCACCGCGACGCGCACGCCCGAGGGCGACTACATCCTCGACGGCGAGAAGCTCTGGTGCACCAACGGCACGATCGCCGAGCTCTTCGTCGTCATGGCGCGCCATCCGGACACGAAGAAGATCTCGGCCTTCATCGTCGAGAAGTCGTCGCCGGGCGTCGAGGTCGTCATCCGCTGCCACTTCATGGGCCTGAAGGCGATCGAGAACGGCGTCATCCGCTTCAAGAAGGTCCGCGTCCCGAAGGAGAACCTCCTGTGGGGCGAGGGCAAGGGCCTGAAGCTCGCCCTCATCACGCTCAACACCGGGCGCCTGACGCTGCCCGCGTCCTCCGCGGCGCTCGGCAAGCGCTGCCTCGAGATCTGCCGCACGTGGTCGAACGAGCGCGTTCAGTGGGGCCTCCCGATCGGCCGCCACGACGCCATCGCGCAGCTTCTCGCCGAGATGGCCGCGACGACCTTCGCCATGGACGCGGTCTCGGACCTGGCGTCGTCGATGGCCGACATGGGCGACCGCGACATCCGTCTCGAGGCGGCCGTCGCCAAGATGTGGAACTCGGAAGAGGGCTGGAAGATCGTCGACCGCACGCTCCAGATCCGCGGCGGCCGCGGCTACGAGACGGCGGACTCGCTCCGCGCCCGCGGCGAAGCGCCGGTGCCGGTCGAGCGGATCATGCGCGACTTCCGCATCAACCTCATCTTCGAGGGGTCCTCCGAGATCATGCGCCTCTTCATCGCGCGGGAAGCGGTCGACACGCACCTCGGCGTCGCCGGGGCATTCGCCGACCCGAAGGCGACGATGGGAGCCAAGCTCGCGGCTCTGCCGAAGATGGCGGGCTTCTACGGCTGGTGGTACCCCTCGCGCTGGCTCGGCTGGGGACGCTGGCCGCGCTTCTCGGAGTTCGGCTCGCTCGCGACCCACGTGCGCTTCGCCGAGCGAACGACCCGCAAGCTCGCGCGCACGCTCTTCCACCAGATGCTGAAGCTCGGCCCGAAGCTCGAGAAACGCCAGGCCCTGCTCTTCCGCGCCGTCGACATCGGGGCGGACCTCTTCGCCATGGCGGCCGCGCTCTCCCGCGCCGACGCCCTGCGCCGCGCCGGCGCTCCCGAGGCCGCGACGGCCGCCGAGCTCACGGACGTCTTCTGCCGCGGCACCCGCCGCCGCATCGCCGAGCACTTCCGCGCCATCGGCTCCAACGACGACGTCGCGAAGTACGCAGACCGCGCGGCGCCTGCTCGACGGGGAGTTCGCGTGGCTGGAGGAAGGGCTGACGGCGCTGGAACTCGCCGCGCCGGCTGCAACCCCGGCGAGCGAGCCGCGCGTCGCGCAGCGGTAGGGATCAGATCGGCCGGAAGATCGGCGCGGCGGGGAACTCGAGGCCGGGCAGGATCGCAGAGCGGACGGTGTCGGCTTCGCGTGTAGAGGGCCTCGCGACGGAAACCCTCCTCGGTGTTCACGAGGACCTCGATCGTCTTCGCGGCCGGATCGACCAGCCACATCTCCCGAACCCCGAACGTCGCGTAGCGTTTCGCCTTGGCGATGCGGTCGCGGCTCTCGGTCGAGGGGGACAGGACCTCAACGACCAGATCCGGTGCGGGACCGACGAACTTGTCGCCGATGATGGGCCGGCGCTCCCGGGAAACGACCAGAATGTCCGGTTGAACGACGTCGTAGGGCGAAAGCACGACGTCGCAGGGGGCATGAAGCATGACCCCGAACGCGTGGCCGCGCAGGTAGGCCGCCAGCACCTCCTCCAGGCGCTGGGCGACCGTCTGGTGTAGCGGCGTCGGCGCGGGCGTCACGAACAGCTCCCCATCGATGACCTCGTAGCGTCGGTCTTCGGGGAGGAGGACGTAGTCCTCGTAGGTGAACCGCAGCGCGGCCGGCACGGTCATGGCGAGCCTGAGGAGCTCTCGCGCGATCACGTCTTGAAGCGCGGGCCTACCCAGTTCTGGGTATTCTGTGCTCAGTCGTTGGCCCGACGTCGAAAACTCTCGCCCGAGCGTGTCGTACAGAACTAGTATTGCGACAACGCCCTTCTGCAGCTCGAAAGAGCGTCAAGGAGGAGTTCATGACAAGCTCGGACTGTTGGTCGTCGAGACACGGCGGCGCCTGGTTCCTGCTCGCTTGCGCATCGGTGCTTTTTGCCGCGGCCACAACCCCTCTCTCTTCACAGACGACCGGTGCCATAGAGGGCAGCGTCACCGATCAGACCAATGCCCCGCTGCCCGGCGTCACAGTAGAGCTCGCGAGCCCGAATCTCCAGGGCACGCGCAGTGCAGTCACGTCGGCGGACGGTCGCTATCGGTTCCCGGCGCTGCCGCCGGGGATCTACACGGTCTCGGGCGAACTGCCCGGATTCGGCAAGGCCCAGAAGAGGGCGACGGTCTCGCTCGACGCGACGACGACGCTGAATCTGTCTATCGTGCTCTCGGCGTCGGCCGAGGTCACCGTTACGGGCGAAGCTCCGGTCGTGGACTTTTCCTCGACGACGACCGGGACCAACTACACGAGCAGCGTCATCTCGCGTCTTCCGACTGCGCGCAACTACGCCGACATCGTCAAGTCGAACCCCGGCGTCTCGACGGACCGCGGCGACACACAGGGCCGGTCGCTGGCGCTGTCCATCTACGGCGCGACCTCCGCCGAGAACCAGTGGATCATCGACGGCGTCAACACGACGAACGGCTTCAAGGGAGTCCAGGGCAAGACGATCAACAACGAGTTCGTCCAGGAGGTCGAGGTCAAGACGGGCGGCTACCAGGCCGAGTACGGCCGGGCGCTCGGCGGCGTCGTCAACGTCATCACCAAGTCGGGCGGCAACGAGTTCCACGGCGACGGCTTCGTCTACTACGACTCGACGGGAACGGCGGCCGAGAAGGAATTCAAGCCGGGACGACTCGGTCTCGGCAGATGCGCATCGTCGACGGCGAGCGATTCGACTACGGAGTGGACCTCGGCGGCTTCCTGTTCAAGGACCGTCTCTGGTTCTTCGGCGCCTACAACCGGGTCGGCATCCAGAGCGAGGTTCGCGGCTTCAGGCTACGCCGGAAGTGTCCGACCGAGGACCGGTTTCCGCTCGACGCGACGAACAACCTCTACTCCGGCAAGCTGACCTGGAACATCGCGAACTCCACGACGGTCGTCGGAACCGTCTTCGCCGATCCGTCGGACGAACTCGGGAGCCGCCGGAGCGGATCCGCGACAGGGATTGGGCGACGGGCAGGTCGCTCCACCCGTCAGTCTCGACCCTTCGACCTGGTACTCCGCGCGCGCGCAGGGCGGGACGGACTTCGGGCTCCGGTTAACCCAGCTCTTCGGCGCCAACGCGATCGCGACGCTTCAGGGCTCGTACCACGAGGACCGCAACGAGCTCACCGCGCCCGAAGGCGCATTCGACGTCGTGACCTGACGTGCGAGGGCGGGACTCCAGATGACCCGTGCGGCTTCGCCCCGTTCGATTCCGCGGTTTCCGGCGGTTACGGATTTGTGTCCGGGGAGAGCGACAACAACGCCTCAACGAGACAGCAGTACGCCGGAGGCGTCACCCTGTACGCCGGAAATCACGAGATCAAGGTGGGCGGCGACTACCAGGACGGCAACAGTGACCTCCTGTCCTTCTTCACGGGCGGCCAAGCCGTCTGGCTGCGCAACGAGTACGGTCAGCCCTACTACCTGCACCGCTACTACGCCGTGAGCCTCGACGATCCAACGCCCGTCGCGGACTACGGGGCGGCCGCCCGGGTGTTCGACTACGGCGTCTATCTCCAGGACTCCTGGAGGATTTCGCCCGGCCTGACGCTCAACCTGGGACTGCGCTGGGACGGGGAATCGACCAGCAACTACGCGGGCGAGACGGTCCTCCGCTACAACGACATGTGGCAGCCTCGCGTCGGCGTCGTATGGGACCCGTGGCAGAACGGCGAGACGAAGGTCTATGCTTTCGCCGGCCGATTCTCATACGCGCTGCCGACCGTCGCGGCCGCTCTGTCGTTCGCCTCGTATGCGATGATCCAAACCTACAACTTCGATCCGGTCGAGGTCACGCAGAATCCGGACGTCATCAACCACGAGGACTACAGCTTCGTCGCTGGCGGCACTTACGGCGATCCCGTGGATCCCGGCGTGCGGGGCTGGTACCAGGACGAGCTGACCGTCGGTATCGAGCGGCTCATCACACCGACGCTCACGGTCGGCCTGAAGGGAACCTACCGTACTCTCCGCAACGTCATCGAAGACCGGTGCGACCTCGACTACACGGCGCCCGAGACCAACTACAGTTCCTGCGGCCTGGTGAATCTGGGCTCGGACGAGCCGATCGCCAGCGGCAACGTCCCGACGTGCAACGGCTGGTACGACTTTCCCGAGTACGAATGCGGGATCAATCCCGGACCCGCGACGCCGAACGTGAGCCGGATCTATCGGGGCATCGAGCTCATGGCTCGCCAGCAGATCGGGAAACAGCCTCTGGCTTCAGGCGAGCTACATCTACTCCTCGTTGCGCGGCAACTACGACGGCGGCGTCAACCAGGGAGCGTAGGGTCAGACGTGGCCGGGGATCAATGCGGACTTCGACTATCCCCAGATGTGGCACAACGCCTACGGGATCCTCGCGCTCGACCGGCCGAATCGTTTCCGATTCGACGGCTTCTGGAACACCCCTTGGCGACTGTCTGTCGGACTACAGGCGTTCGCGGAGACCGGCGGGCCACTCAATCGGAAGGGCTACTTCAACGACTTCTACGGCTCGCGAGATCTTCCTCGACCCGCGGGGCTCGAGCGGACGGCTGCCGACGTACTGGGGCGCGAACCTCTCCCTGGCTATCCGTTCGTCGTCGGGCCGACAACCGTGACGCTGCAGGCGTATCTGTTCAACATCTTCGACAAGCAGATCGCGATTGCGAAGGACGAGGTCTGGTCTTACGACCCGCCCGAAGGCTATCCGTTGACCGTTTACGATCCGAATCAGCCGCAGGGCAACCCGGAGTACGGATACGTCACCGACCGGTCCGATCCCCGGGTATTCCGCGCGGCGGTCAAGGTGTCGTTCTAGCCGGTCTCAATCAACGGCCCGACCGCTTTTCCGCCTCTTCGTAGACGGCCTTGCGATGTGCGATGACCCAGACCAGAATCTCCTGGTCCGCGATCTCGTACACGACCCGGTAATCTCCGACCCGTAGCTTCCAGAGCCCCCAGAGCGAGCGCCGCAGCCGAACGCCGTATCGCGCAGGCTCTGTCGTCAGGCGCGAATCGATCGCGTCGAGGATTCGCTTCTGGAGGTTGCGGGGGAGAGGAGCGAGGTCCCCGTCGACGACCTCGGGCCGGTAGCGAACGACGTAGGGTCGCGCCAAGAGTCCGTCAGCGAAGCTTCAGGCGGCGGCGGACCTCGTCGCCGCTGAGCCACCGTCGCTTCGCGGCTCTCGTGCGCCGCGCAAGCGCGAAGGCCTCCAGGCGCTCGTCCTCGTCGAGCTCGACGGCCTCGCGGACGAGGTCCCGGACCTTTTCCGAGAGCGAAACGTCGTCATAGCGGGCCAGACGCTCGACGGCTCGAAAGAGCGGAAGCTCGAGAACCGTGTTGACACGGGGCTTCTTCGTCGGCACACGTAAAGTGTAACACGGGTGAAACACCTCGGGACAGCCCGTCAGCGCTTGACCGGCCCCAGGTACTTGTCCAGGAACTGCAGGCTCTCGCGGATCTGCTGCTGGCGCGGAAAGCCCCCGTGCCCAGAGTCCGCCACGATCCGGCGCTTGTCCTGCGGCGGCGTCCCGAGGGCCTGGAAGAAGGGAACCTGCGAAGCGTCCGCTGGAAAGAGGATGTCGTTCAGATTGCTCAGCATCAGGATCGGAATCCGAACACGGCCGATGAAATTGAACGCTTCGGCCTCGGGTAGCGCCCGCTTCATGAAGAACCCGGCGGAGAGGAGGATCGCCGCCTTGAGCCGGTTCTGTGTTGCGAGCATCACCGGGGCGACGCTGGCTCCGAGACTTCTTCCGTAGAAGGCGAAGCGGTCTGGATCCATGTCCTTTCGGGTCGCGAGGTAGTCGAGGACCCGATTGAGATCCTTCGAGATCGCGATCATGTGATCGCGCCAGACGCCGGGCGTGTTGCCGCCGGGCCCTCCCGGCTGAAGGCCGTCGCGGCGCTCCCACATTCCCTTGTACATCGGGACGATGACCGCGCGGCCGCTCTCGACGAAGAAGTCTTCCGCCTCCTGGATGCCGTTCGGGTTCCAGGCGTCGCTGAAGAGGGCCGACGCCCCGGGCATGAAGACGACCGCCTGGTACGGCGGCTGCGAGCGGCGTGGAAGGTAGATGTGCGCCCGGAACCGCTCGCCACCGTAGGCGGTGTTGAGGCTCACGACCTCGTGCGTCCAGCTCTCCGTCGGATTCGTCTCTTCGACTCGGGCCCGCGGATCGTCGGCGTCGTAGGAGTAGAGGCCCTGGAGCGCCGAGTAGACCTCGTCCGTCGGCGGTTTCTCCTTGGAGAAGTCGCGAATCGGCAGCTCCTTCCGGGCCAGGGTCTGTGCGCTGGCCGGCGCCGGGAGCTTGACCAGTCGAAATCCGAAGTTGGGCTCGCGGTGCCAGGGCGAGCGGGCATCCGTCTGGATGAACAGGTACGTCGCCTCGCCGAACCCGCCTCCCAGGATGCAGCGGCCCTCCGAGGTCGTCTCGTTCCAGCACCACTCCTTGACGTTGCCGGCCATGTCGCTGGTGCCGAAGCCGCTCAGCGTCCCCGGCTGGCCAACGGGCTGCGTTCCCGGGCCCAGGAAATTGCTTCCGGGAAGGATCGCGGCGTCGCAGTACGGCTGTGCGGCGCGATTCCAATGATAAATCGTGGGAAGGCTCTTGCCGGCGAACTCGGCGTAGGCCGCGGCTTCGTACCAGCTGACCCCGGAGACGGGATGGCGCGCCTGGTCCTTGGGAAAAGTCCCGCCGACCCAGGTGGCCGGTCCCGGCCGCGAGGTGCTGTCGCGGAAGGACGTCATCGCTTCCTCCCAACCGACGGTCGCGCCCGAGCGGACGAACGGCTGCTTCCAGTACTCGGGCTTCTCGTAGCCGCCGGCGTCGACGAAGCGCTTGTACTCTTCGTTGGTCGTCTCGAAGCGGTCGACGAAGAATCCGTCGACCGGCAGCTCCTCGGCGCCTCCGACGACCGCGAACGGCCACCCGAGCCCGGCCGGACCGGCCGCGACGGGCTGCATGAAGGCGGGCACGGAGCCTTCGGCCGGCATGACGATCTTCCACTCCGCCGGCAGTCCATCGAGGAACGTCACCGGGCTCGAACCCGGCCGCGAGAGCCGGAACACGAAGAAGGTGTCCGCGATCCGTGTCGTCAGCGGCGTCGTTCCGAGCTTCTCCCAGGCATCAGGATTGGCCGTGTAGAGCCGGGCCGAGATCTCGGCGCCGGCAGGCTCGCTGTCGATCGACGCGTCGCCCGTCGCGCGCTGCCACAACTTCTCGATGTTGGGGTCCTTGGGCAGGATGACCCGGGCCTTCGCCGCGAGGGCGGCTGCATCGACGGGTCGGGAGGCGTCGAGGAGGCGGGCGATTTCCGGGGCGGCCGTTTCAAGAGCCCAACGCTCTCGAGCGGCGCGCCGCCAGAGGACCCCGCCGATGGCGAGCACGAGAGCGGCCGCGGCCGCGACGCCGATCCTGGCCTTCATCGAGAGCCGGAGTCTGCCCGGCGCCAGCGAGGCCTCGAGGGCCTTCAGGTCGGCGAGCGTCTCGCCCGCCGTCGAGTAGCGTTTCTCGCGTTCCTTCTCGAGCAGGCGCCGGATGATCGCCTTCAGCTGCGTCGGGACCGACTTGTCGGCCAGCTCGGCCGGCTGCCTGTGGAGGATCGCGTCGGCGATGGCCACGGCCGAACTGCCCTGAAACGGCGCCCGCCGCGCCACCATCTCGTACAGGACGATGCCGAGCGAGAAGAGATCGGTGCGGTGGTCGATCTCGAGCCCGAGGAGCTGCTCCGGCGACATGTAGCCGACCGTGCCGACGACCATGCCCGCCTGCGTGTGGCCCTCGATGGTCGGAGCGCCGGTCTCGTCGCCGACCGGTGCGCGCTCCACGCGCTTGGCGAGGCCGAAGTCGAGGATCTTCACGCGGCCATCGCGCGTGATGAAGAGGTTCTCCGGCTTCAGGTCGCGGTGGACGAGGTCCTTGTCGTGGGCGGCGACGAGCCCCTGGACGATCTGCAGCGCGTAGTGGAGGACGAGGTTCGGCGTCAGCGGCCCGGCCTTGAGCTTTTCGCGAAGCGTATGGCCCTCGAGCAGCTCCATGACTGCGTAGGCGATGTCGCCCTGCTGTCCGAAGTCGTAGATCGCGAGAATGTTGGGATGCGAAAGCGCAGCGACCGCGAGCGCCTCGCGCTCGAAGCGGGCGAGCGTATCCCGATCGTTCGCGAGCGACTGCGGCAGGACCTTGACCGCCACTTCCCGCTGCAGCTTCGAATCGTAGGCCCGGTAGACCTCGCCCATCCCGCCGGCGCCGATGGGCGAGCGGATCTCGTAGGTGGCAAGGCGCGCGCCGGGGGAGAGGCGCCGCGGCCGTTGTCCGGGAGGAGTTATCTGGATCTCGGTCTGCTCCAGCGCCGCGGGGGACTCGAGAAAGCGCGCCGAGGCGGAGTCGTGCGCCTGGAGCAGCCCCTCGACCTCCGAGCGCAGCGCGTCGTCGCCCGCGCAGACCTGGGAAAGGTACTTCGCGCGCGAGTCCGCCGACCGCTCGACGGCGGCGGCGAACACCGCCTGAATCTGCTGCCAGCGTTCGGGCGTCATCTCACTTCTTCACCGGCCCCAGGTACTTGTCCAGCCAGTCGAGCGTCTCGCGCATCATTTCCTTGTGCGGTAAAGCGGCGTGCCCGGCGTCGTAGACGACGAACCGCTTGTCGGAGCTCGGGGTGCCGAGAAGCTCAAAGAACGGCCGCTGCGAGGTCTCGATCGGAGCGTTTCCGTCCCACCTTCCGCCGAGCATCAAGACGGGGGTCTTCACCCGCGTGACGAAATTGAATGGGTCGACTTCCGCTGGTATCGCCCAAAAACGGAAGCCTCCGGCGGTGAGAACCGCCGCCTTGAATTGCGGTTGGGTCGCGAGAAAGATCGGTGCGAGCGTGGCCCCGGCGCTCAGTCCGAGGTAGGCGAGTTTCGAGCTATCGATGTCCGGCCGAGTCGCCAGATAGTCGAGCGTGCGGCCGAGGTCCTTGACCTGCATGGTCCTGCGATCACGCAGCGCGGCGGCGGGGCCCCTGATCTTCATGCCATCGCCCCGCTCGAACATTCCGCGATAGACCGGGTAGACGACGGCGCGGCCCGTGCCGGGCAGAAAGTTCCACACGTTCTCGAAGAACGAGCTGTCGAACTTGTCGAAGAAGTAGCCGTTGGCTCCCGGGTAGTAGATGACGGTCTGATACGGCGGCTTGAGCCCTTTTGGCAGAAAGAGATGAACGGGAATGCGCTCGTTTCCGTACGCCGCCGCGATACTCACGACCTCCTCGGTCCAGCTTTCTGCTTGATGCGTCGCCTCGACCCTGGGCGAAAGATCGGACCGGTCGTATTCGAAGTGGCCGCGATAAACTTCGAAGACAGGCTCCGGGACGGGCCTCTCGTTCGAGAAATCACGATGATGTGCGTCGAGCTTCGCCAGCAGCTCGACTGATGGTTGCGAAAAGTATTTTGCGCAGCGGAAGCCGAAGTTCGAACGGCGATCCCAGGGCGGCTGCACCTCGACGTTCATGAACGTGTAAGGAGGCTCCCCGAACCCGCCGCCGAGAATGCAGCGTCGACCATCACGACCTTCGTTGCGGCACCACTCCTTGACGTTGCCGGCCATGTCGAACGTGCCGAACCCGCTCAGAGCCCCGGCGTTTCCGACCTCGCGCGTGTCGTTTCCCTGAAAATTGCTCCCTCGTGCGATCACTTCGAACAGCTCGTTCTCGGAGGCGCCGGTCCAGTGGTAAGCGCTCGGCAGGTCCTTCCCGACGAAGCGCGCATAGGCTGCCGCCTCGTACCAGCTGACACCCGCGACCGGATGACGCTCGCGACCTGGCGGGAACGTTCCGGCCTCCCACGTCGAAGGCCCCGGACGGCCGGTCGAATCCGTCAGACGCTCGATCGCGCCGGCGAAGTCGAGTGTCCGGCCCTCAACCACGAATGGCTCGCGCCAGAATTCCGGCCTCTGGTAGGCGCCGGCGTCGACGAACTTCTTGTAGTCCGCGTTCGTGACCTCGTATCGATCGATCAGGAAATAGTCGATCGTTTTGCCTGAAGGCAAGTTGAGCGACCAGCCCAGCTCGATTTCGTTTTCGGAGACCGGCACCATGCCGGCCGGGGTGTCGGATTCACGAAAGAGCCGGAGGTCCGTCCACTCCATCGGCGGGCCATCGAGAATCGACCACGGTGCGTATCCGGCTTTGCGAGTCCGGACTTCGTATGCAGCGGCGGCGATGCGCACATCGGTCAGCGGCGTTTCGCCGAGAACCTGCCATTCGCTCGGATGTTCCCCGGGTACGCGCACGGAGACCTCCGCCCCAGGAGGCACGGTCTCAATCTTGACCACGTCCGTGCAGCGCAGCCAGAGACGTTCGAGTGCTGGATTGCCCGGCAGGATCGCCCGCGCCTGTTTCGCGAGCGCCGCTGCCTCGACGTTCTTGAATTCATCGACCAGCCGCTGGATCTCCGGCACAGCGACTTCGAGCGCCCATCGCTCTCGCGCGGCTCGGCGCCAGAGGAAGGCGCCGGAGGCGATAACGAGGATTAGTCCGGCGGCGGCGGCGACCCTGGCCCTGGTCGAGAGCCGGAACCGTCCAGGGGCGAGGGAGGCTTCGAGATCCTTGAGCTCGGTCAGAAGCTCGCCTGCGGTGGCGTAGCGGTTCTGTTTCTCCTTCTCGAGCAGCTTCCAGATGAGCGCCTTCAGCTTCGGTGGCAGCTTCTTGTCCGGCAGCTCGGGCGGCTGCTTGTGCAGGATCGCATCGGAAATCGCTGTCGCGGAGGCGCCCCGGAACGGAGCCTGGCGAGCGACCATCTCGTAGAGGACCACACCGAGAGAGAACAGGTCCGTCCGATGGTCGACGTCCTGCCCCATCAATTGCTCGGGTGACATGTAGCCGAGCGTGCCCATGACCGTCCCGACGCGGGTCTGCCCGCCGTCGACGGTCGGCGCGCTGGTCCCTGCGCGGGATCGACGCGTCCGACCCGCTTGACCAGCCCGAAGTCGAGAATCTTGACCCGGCCGTCTTTCGTGACGAACAGATTCTCGGGCTTCAGGTCCCGGTGGACGATCTCCTTTTCGTGTGCGGCGGAGAGGCCCTGGGCGATCTCCAGCGCGTAGTGGATGACGAGATTGAGCGGCAGCGGCCCGGCCTTCAGCTTCTCGCGCAGCGTGTGGCCGTCGAGCAGCTCCATGACGGCGTAGGCCGTGTTCTCTTGCCTGCCGAAGTCGTAGATCGAGAGGATGTTGGGGTGGGAGAGCGCGGCAACGGCCAGGGCCTCCCGTTCGAAGCGCGCCAGGGCATCGGGGTCGTACGCGAAGGATTGCGGGAGCACCTTGACGGCGACCTCGCGCTGCAGCTTGTGATCCCGGGCCCGGTAGACCTCGCCCATGCCACCGGCGCCGATCGAGGACAGGATCTCGTAGGTGCCCAGGCGCGTCCCCGGCGCCGAGCGCCTTCCCTCCGGCGCGCGGGGGCGTCGTCTGGATTTCCGTCTCCTCGAGCAAGGCCGGCGACTCGAGGAAGCGCGCCGATGCGGAGTCGTGCGCCTGGAGCAGTCCCTCGACCTCGGAACGCAACGCGTCGTCGTTCGCGCATACCTGGGGAGAGATACGCGCCGCGCGAGTCCATCGACCGCTCCACGGCCGCGGCGAATACCGCCTGGACCTGCTGCCAGCGCTCGGGGGTCATCTCACTTCTTCACCGGCCCCAGGTACTTGTCCAGCCAGTCGAGTGTTCTCGCGGATGTAGCTCGCGGCGGGAAGGTCGCCGTGGCCCGCCTCGAAGACGACGTGTTTCTTGTGTTTGCTTGGGCGCACCCGAGGAGCTGAAAGAAGGGTTGCTGAGAAGTATCCCCGGGAAGACGGTGTCCCATCGGCCATTGATCATCAGAATCGGGATCTTCACTCGCGTGACGAAGTTGATGCAGTCTACCTCCGGCAGCGGATGACCGAAACCAGAAGCCTCCCGAGGTCAGGATGGCCGCCTGGAATCGCGGCTGAACGCGAGAAGGACCGGACCCGCCGCAGCCTCCCGCGCTGAGCCCGGAATAAGCGAGCTTCGAGCTGTCGATGTCGTTTCGCGTCGCGAGGTAGTCCAGTGTACGCGCGAGATCCTTCGACCTGCATGATCCTGCGATCGCGCCTCGCGGCGGGCGCTCCGCCGTCCTTCATCCCGTCGTTGCGCTCGAACATGCCGCGGTAGACCGGGTAGACGACGGCCCGGCCGGTCTTCGGAAGGAAGTTCCATACGTAATCGAAGATCGAGCTGTCGAACTCGTCGAGCCAGTAGCCGTTTCCGCCGGGGTAGTAGACGACCGCCTGATAGGGGGGTGGATAGCCCCTTGGGAGGTAGAGATGCACGGGCACCCGCTCGTTCCCATAGGCTGCCGCGATGCTGATGACCTCCTCGGTCCAGGCCTCGGCCTGTCGCGTCGCCAGCAGTCTCGCGTCGAGATCGGTCTTGTCGTACGCGTAGAGTCCACGAAAGGCCTCGAAAACCGAGTCGGGAACCGGCTTCTCCTTCCAGTAGTCGCGTAACGGGGGATCGAGCTTCGCGCTGAACTCGGCGGAGATCGGCTTCAGGTATTTCGCGCAACGGAAGCCGAAGTTCGGGCGGCGATCCCAGGGCGACTGGGCGTCGGCGGTCAGGAACATGTAAGAAGGCTCGCCGAAACCGCCGCCGAGAATGAACCGCCGGTCCCCGCGGCTCTCGTTCCAGCACCACTCCTTGACGTTGCCGGCCATGTCATACGTGCCGAATCCGCTCAACCCCTCCGGCCTTCCGACGTCCCGGGTCTGGGTTCCATCGAAGTTGCTGCCTCGTGCGAACTCGCTCAGCAGATACGTTTGGGCCGCCCCCGTCCAGTGGTAGACGGTGGGCAGGCTCTTTCCGACGAATCGTGCGTATGCCGTCGCCTCGTACCAGCTCACGCCGGCGACCGGATGCTGCTCGCGACCGGACGGGTACGTTCCCGCCTCCCACGTCGCCGGGCCCGGACGGCCGGTCGCGTCGCGGAAGCGATCCATGGCGTTCTCCCAGGAGACTTCGCCGTCGCTCCCGATGAACGGCTCCTTCCAATACTCTGTCCGCTGGTATCCGCCGGCATCGACGAACTTCTTGTATTCCGCGTTGGTCACCTCGAGACGGTCGATCAGGAAGTAGTCGAGCGTCTTGACCGGCACCTCTTTGAGCGGCCAGCCCAGCTCGACGTCGACGTCCGCAACCGGGACCATGCCGGCCGGGACGTCGGACTCGCGATACAGCGGCAACTTCAGCCACTCCGTCGGCGGAGCGTCGAAGGCGTTCCAGGGCACATATCCGGGCTTCGAGATCCGGATGGCATGCCAGGCCTTCCCGATGCGGATGTCGCTCAATGGGGTCCTGCCCAGGTCTTGCCAGGCAGAGGAGTTGCTTCCTGCGGCCCGGACAGCGACATCGGCGCCCGCGGGGATGCTCTCGAACTTCACGGTGTCGGTACATTTCAGCCAGAGTTTTTCGAGTGTCGGGTCCTCGGGGAGGATGGCGCGCGCCTGCTTCGCGAGTTCGGCGGCTTCAACGTGTTTTGAATCGTCGATGAGCCTGGCGATCTCCGGGGCCGCCGTCTCCAGCGCCCAGCGTTCGCGAGCGGCGCGTCTCCAGAAAAAGACACCGGCGGCGATGACGACGATGAACGAGGCAGCCGCAATGACCTTGGCCCTGTGCGAGAGGCGGAACCGCCCGGGGGCGAGCGAGGTCTCGAGGTCCTTCAGCTCGGTCAGAAGCTCGCCGGCCGCCGCGTATCGCTCCTCCCGCTCCTTCTGGAGCAGCCTCCGGATGATCGACTTCAGCTTCGCGGGCAGATCCTTGCCGGTCAGCTCGGGGGGCTGCTTGTGCAGGATCGCGTCGGAGATAGCCATGGCGGAGGCGCCCCGGAACGGCGCCTTCTGAGCGACCATCTCGTACAGCACGACGCCGAACGAAAAGAGGTCCGTGCGGTGATCGACCTCCTGTCCCAGAAGCTGCTCTGGCGACATGTAGCCGAGCGTCCCCATGACGGTTCCGACCCGAGTGTGTCCTCCTTCCGCTGTCGGTGCGCTGGTCTCCTGGCCCGGCTCGACTCGTCCGCCGCGCTTGACCAATCCGAAGTCGAGGATCTTGACGCGCCCGTCTCTTGTGACGAACAGGTTCTCGGGCTTCAGATCGCGGTGAACGATCGCCTTCTCATGTGCCGCGGCGAGGCCTTCCACGATTTGGATGGCGTAGTGGAGGATCAGGTTGAGGGGCAGCGGGCCTGCCTTCAGCTTCTCGCGCAGCGTGTGGCCGTCGAGAAGCTCCATGACGGCGTAGGCCGTGGCGCCCTCCCTCCCGAAGTCGTAGATGGAGAGGATGTTGGGGTGGTTGAGCGCGGCGACGGCGAGCGCTTCTCGCTCGAACCGGGCCAGGGCCTCGGGGTCGTTGGCGAAGGACTCGGGGAGGACCTTGATCGCGACCTCCCGCTGGAGCTTGTAGTCGCGGGCCCTGTAGACCTCGCCCATGCCGCCGGCGCCGATGGAGGCGAGGATCTCGTAGGTGCCGAGGCGCGCGCCGGGGGAGAGCCGCCGGCTTCCCGGTGGTGGCGTGGCCTGGATTTCCGTCTGGTCGAACTCCGCGGGCGACTTGAGGAATCGCGACGAGGCCGAGTCGTGAGACGCCAGGAGCGATTCGACCTCCCGGCGCAGCTCCGCGTCGTCCGCGCAGACCTGGGAGAGATACGCGCCGCGAGAGTCCATCGACCGCTCCACGGCCGCCGCGAACACCGCCTGGATCTGCTGCCAGCGCTCGGGGGTCATGGTCCGTATCGCCGATCAGGTCCCAGCATCGGAACCTGTTCGACACCCGGCCGCGTGAAGTCGCAGACACCCGTGGGGAAAATTCGCGCCATGCGCACCTTCTGAGCGTCGGTGAACGCGACGGCATAGTCCGCATAGTCGACCGGCTTGGTCTGGCACTTGAGCACGTCGAGCGCGAGCGGGGCTCCGGCGGCGGTCCGCGGATCCTGGTGGAGCGGATAGGTGCGGTTGAGCGGCGAATCCGGGTCCGACGTGGCGGGCTCGGCGTGCGGCCCTCCGCCCTCGTCCCACCAGGTGTCCGTGGCTCCGGCCGGTCGGTTGCGAACGACCTTTTCGATCGAAGGCGGAGCGCCGTCCGCCGCCATGTTGTCCAGCCAGCAGCTGATCGTTTCGATGGAGAGCGCCTCGAGATTCACCGGGGAGGGTCGATCCTCGTCATCCGGCGGCCCCACCCAGATGACCTGGTTGTCGAATCGGCCGTTGGCCTTCTCGAGTCGGGTTCGGATGACGAGGTCCGGCTCCCGGTCGTGCACGTCCCCGGAGGCGTCACTGTAGGCGCGCCAATCGATGATCGGAACCGTCGCCAGGCCGCCGCCGAACGAGTTGATCAGGCCGCTCTGGTAGGCCGCCCGGATCGCGAGGCGGTCGCCCTCCGTCCGGTCCGGCGTCGGAAACCCATCGATGTCCAGGCCGCCGATCCGTTCGTTGAGATCGAGGAACTCGTCGACCGAGATCGCACCGCGATTCAAAGCCGCGAGGCCGTACTCGACGCCGACGTTGTCCTGAGGGCGTCGCGCGAAGCCGGTCCTCGGGTCGCGGCCGTAGATGTTCACGCGCAGGTCTTGAGAAGTGCAGCGGGCGCCCCGCGGGTTTTTGACCGGGTCGTAGACGCGACCGGAATCCGCGAGTCCGCACCCGACCGCCCTCGTCGCGCGGAAGACGCCTTCGAGGTTCCACTCCTGCTGATGACTGCACAACCCTCGGGCATAACCTTCGACCGCCGCCCTCCTGGTCTCGGTCCACACGCCGGGGTCGGCGCCGCGCCAGAACCCCTGGAACAAAACACAGTCCCAGACGCGGTACATCGTCGTGTCCGGAAAGGCCATTGCCGGCTGGAGTCCGTCCAGGAGGCCTGGATAGGCATTCGTCACGCCGAGCTGCGCGCTCGCCCCGCTCGAAACGCCGTCGCCGACCGTCCACGACGGCAGCCCGTGCTGCTCGACGAAGCGCTCCTTCAGCATCATCAGAGTCTCGGCCTGGAGCACGGCATTGTTGTGGAGGCCGTTGACGAGCTCGCTCGCGGAGGCGAGGGCGAATCCTCGCGACAGGTAGGCGTCGTTGAGCACCTGCTCCGCCTCGAGGACGCCCTGGTTGTACTGGGTTCCGTTTCCGCCGAAGAACAAGACGGCGAGTCGGCGGTTCCAACCTCGCGGATCGTCCAGCATCGCAATTCGATAGATGCTGCGGTTGAGCGTGCCGGACTCGATCCGAACGACGTAGGGAACCGTGACTCCGGCGCTGGTCGTCGTGGTCACGAGGTCTACGGGCCGCTCCGTCGGGTCAGCGAGGGGTTTGAACTCGCCGTCCGTCGCCCGGTAGAAGAACTCGACGCGACGAGCGGCCGAGCAGTCGGAGTCGAGAGGCGCGCCCAGGCCCGACTCCTCGGTTCTGCACTCGTACGGAGTCAGATGCGGTCCGGAGAACATCGGCCCCGCGATGGGATGGTTCCGGACCGAAAGAATTGCGGCATCCTTCAAACCCCGGCAGGATGCCCGCAGGACATTGTCGCCCTCGCGCATTCCTGCGACGAGCCCCCGGAACCGGCCGGAGCGTCCCGACAGAACGTTCGTCACGTCGTGGCCGTTGAGCGTCAGCGTCAGGTCGGTGAGAGGCGTGCCGGCGGGGGCTCGGACGTCGACGAGCGCATCGCCTCCCGACACCATGTCGGCGCGTGACGACACGATCTCGATCTCGAGCGGCGGCTTCGGGGTTGCGAGCGACGACGCGGTGTCGATCGCCAGAGTCACCAGGAACAAGGCGCGGACGACCCGAAGGGGTTTGCTCATGACTTCCCCTTTGCGGTTTGCCGGTCGTGCTTTGCCAGCATCGGCCCAAACCGGGGATTGGACTCGAGGGGCGTCCACCGCGGATCGATCCGCACCAGCGAAGCCGAAAACTCGCCCGACTTCGACAAGATGTCGTCCAGACGGTCGATCGCCGAGTCCGTCTGGCCGAGCATCGTCTCGACGAGCGCCAGATCGTGGATTCGGAAGAGCGCCCGCCACGCGTCCCGGGACTCGGGCATCATCGCGACGCCTTTCCTGGCGGCGGCGAGGGCCTCCTCGGGCCGTCCGAGGCCGGCGAGAGCCACGCCGAGCGCGCTCGGGAACCGGGAGTCCTCGGGCTCGCTGGCAACGCGCTCTTCGAGCTTCCGGCGGGCGGCCTCGAACGACGCCGTCGCGAGCTCCGGCCGGCCCGACAGCGCGTAGACCTGGGCCCGGAGCAGCTCGGTGGGATACGCGAAGAACGGGGTGGAGTTGTCTCGCGGGTCGGTCTCGAGGTGCCGCAACGCTCCGGCGAAGTCTCGGCCCAGCAGAAGTGCCTGGAACGCCTCGTAAGAGAGCCGGACCGAATCGTCCTGGAGTCCCGGGACTCGACCGGCGGCCGCCGCGACGGCCTGAGCGCTCCGGACATCTGCCGTTTCTCAGGATCGGGATCCGCACGCGCAGCGCCCAGGGGATGTTGAACTTCGGGTTGAACCGGGAAGCCTTCTGAAAGGCGGCTTCGGCTTCGTCGTATCGACCGAGCAGCATCAGGGTCTGGCCGGATCTCGACCACGCGTTCGAGCTCTGCGGGTCGAGCGCGAGCCAGCTCTCGTCCAGCGGGACCGCCTCCTTCCAGCGGCCCAGACGCACGAGGACCATTCCCGTCCCGGAAATCGCGTCGGTGTTGCTCGGCTGCAACGCCAGGGCCTTGCGGAACTCCGCCAGCGCCTGAGGGTGCTCGCTGCGGCCCCAGTAGTGGTAGTAGGCGCGAGCGACGTGCGTGTCGGCGAGATCGGGGCCGAGAGCTTCGAGCTGGTCGACGGCCCGCTTCGCGCGCTCCACCGGACCAGGGCTCCGGTCGTAGTGCATGAAGTAGGTAAAGAGCTCGGCCCGCGCCAGCTGGTCGAGCGCCTGGGCGAAACGAGGATCGCGCTCGACGGCCGCGCGAAAGTGTCGAGCGGCCGCTTCGAGATTGCGATGCGTCTGCCCGGCGTTGACGAACTCGAGACCCTTCAGATAGAGGTCGTAGGCTTCGGCGTCATTGGTGAACGCCGCCTCGAGAGCCGTCTTCTCCCGCGGGACGAGCTCCACGCCCATCGCCTTGACGACCTTGTCGGCCAGGTCCGACTGGATCTTGAAGATATCGGCGACGGGTTGGTTGTAGCGCTCGCTCCAGATGGGAGTGTCGTCGGTCACGTGGATGAGCTCCGGGCTGACACGGACGCGGTTGGGTTTTCCCTTCTCGCGCTCGGGTCGGACCGTCCCCTCGAGGACGAAGTCCACGCCGAGATCGGCCCCGATCTGCGGGATCGTCTTTCCCTTCCGGTCATAGCCGACCGAGGTCGTTCGAGAGATCACGGCCAGGCCTCTCACGTTGGCCAGCCGGCCGATCAGCTCCTCCGTGATGCCGGCGGCGAAGTACGCGTCCTCGGGGGCGCCGAGGTTCTCGAAGGGCAGCACGATGATCCGGGGCGCCTTCGCAACCGCAGCGATGGGCTCCGGCGCCGACCTCCGCGTCCAGCCGCGCCAGAGGAGGGCCGTCGCGCCGAGTAGCGCCACGACGGCGATAACCGACGCGGACACGAAGATTCGCCTTCGGCGCGAGTGCGAGGGAGCCGAGAGAGGCCGGGCAGAGGGTTCGGACGTGGTCGAGGAGGAGAGCTCCGAGAGCGCGAACGCCACGTCCCGCATGGACTGAAACCGATTGTCGCGGCCCTTCTCCAGGCAGTGCCGGACGATGCGGTCGAGGCCGGGCGGAACCGTGCGTCCGCTCGTGGTGAGCTCCTCCGGATCGTCGCGGAGAATCGCTGCCATCGTGTCGCCTGCCGTCTCGCGCCGAAACGCCCTTCGGCCGGACAACATCTCGTAGAGAACCGCGCCCAACGAGAAAATGTCCGACCGGTGATCGGCGGCCATGCCGCGCACCTGCTCGGGCGACATGTAGCCGACGGTTCCCAGGACGGTGCCCGGCTCCGTCTCGCCGGAAACCGTCGGCGCGCTCGTCTCCTTGCCGGGTGCGACCTTGGGGTCGCGCTTCGCCAGACCGAAGTCGAGGATCTTGAGATGGTCGTGGCGGGTGATGAACAGGTTCTCCGGCTTCAGGTCGCGATGCACGACGCCCTTCTCGTGGGCGGCCATCAGGCCCCTGGCGATCTGGATGGCATAGTCGAGCGGCTTGTCTCGGAGGCATGCGGGCCCGATTCGAGCCGGGAACGAAGCGTCTCCCCGTCGAGAAATTCCGTCACCGCGTAGGCGATCCCGCCCTGCGTTCCGAAGTCATGGATCGCGAGGATGTTCGGATGCGACAGGGCCGCGACGGCCTTGGCCTCGCGCTCGAAGCGGTGCAACGCCTCCGGGCTCGAGCTCAGGTGCGCCGGAAGGACCTTGATGGCGACCTCCCGCTCCAGCTTCGAGTCGCGTGCCCGGTAGACCTCGCCCATGCCCCCGGCGCCGAGGCGCTCGAGGATCTCGAAAGGCCCGAGGAGCATCCCGCTCCGGAGTGCCTGGCCCGGTGGCGGCGCCGGCGACGAGGTCAGGAACTGCGACGACGCGTCGCTCGTGGGAGGCGAGCAGCGACTCGACCTCCTTCGCCAGTTGAGCGTCGCTCGCCGAGATGTCCTGAAGGAATGCCGCTCGTGCGGCGGGCTCACGCGCCAGCGCTGCCGCGAAGACGCTCTGGACTCGCTGCCAACGCTCCGGTGTCATGGCTTCTCGTCGACTACCGCTTCCCACGGGCCCGAGGTACTTGTCGAGCCAGTCGAGGGTCTCCCGAATCACCTCGCGCTGAGGGAGCGCGCCATGTCCGACGTCGTAAAGGACCATCTTCTTGTCCTTCTCGGCCGCGCCCGCGAGGCGGAAGTACGGCATCTGGGAGATGTCGAGGGGATAGTAGTCGTCCGACCTTCCGCCCAGCATCAGCAGCGGCGTCTTCATGCGGGTGATGAAGTTGATCCAGTCGACCTCGGGAAGAGGGGGTAGTAAGGGAATCCGCCGGCCGCGATGATCGCAGCTTTGATCCTCGGCTCGACCGCGAGAAACATCGGCGCGAACGCTCCGCCCGCGCTAAAGCCGAAGTACGCGAGCTTCGTTCCATCGATGTCCTTGCGGGATTCGAGGTAGTCGATCGTGCGCCCGAAATCTTTGGTCATCATGATTCTGCAATCGCGCCAGGTGGACAGCGGATGTGCGCTGCCCGTCGGACGCCCTCGACCCTCCGTTCCCAGGTGCCCTTGTAGATCGGGTAAACGAGGGCGCGCCCGCCTCGCACGAGATACTGAGCTCCTCGACGGCGTCCGGGTCGAGCCTGTCAATCAGCATCGAGCCTCCGCCCGGCGAGTAGATGACCGCCTGGAGCGGCCGCGCGGCCTTGTTCGGGAGGTAGAGGTAGGCGAGGACCCGTTCACCTCCGTAGGCTGCAGCGAAGCTGACCTTCTACGGGTCCACTCCGCGCCGTGTTGATCGTCGATGCGAGGGTCGAGCGGCGTTCGGTCGTAGGAGTAGAGACCGCTGTAGGCGCGAAACGTCTCGTCGGAGACTGGCTTCTCCTTCCTGTAGTCGCGGTCGGTCCGGATCAGCGCCGCAAACGCGGCGGGCGGCGGTGCGGAATCCCAGCGCGCGCACCGAAAACCGTAATTGGTGTGTCGGTCCCAGGGAGAAGCCATCCCAGCTGGACCGCCATGTAGATGGGGTCTCCGAAGCCTCCGCCGAGGATGGCACGCGTCCCGTGCGGGCCTTCGGTCCACACCACTCCTTGACGTTGCCTGCCATGTCGGTCGTTCCGAAGCCGCTCAAGGTCCCCGAATGGCCGACCGGCTGTGAGCGATCTCCTCGGAAGTTGCTTCCCGGGACGATCAGGTCCAGCACGTACGGCTGGACGGCGCTGCTCCAGTGGTACGCCGTGGGCAGGCTCTTGCCGACGAACTGGGCGTACGCGGCCGCTTCGAACCAGTTGACGCCGCCAACCGGGTTTCTTTCCGTACCCGCCGGAAAGGTCCCCCGCCTCCCAGATCGCGGGCCCCGGGCGTCCGGTTGCGTCGCGTAACGTGTGAACGGCTTCCTGCCAGGAAATTGCCGGCCGTTCTTCTCGAATGGGACCCTCCAGAACTCGGCTTTCTTGTAGCCGCCGGCGTCGACGAACTTCTTGTACTCGGCGTTGGTCACCTCGTGCCGATCGATCAAGAAGTCGGCGAGCTGTACGTGCGGTGACTCGATGAACGGCGTGCCGAGGCTGGCCTCGGTTGCGGCGACAGGGACGATTCGGGAGGCAGGGCCTCGGCCCGTCGAAGCTTGATCGACCAGCTCATCTCCGGTCCGTCGAGGAGGATGGAATCGGCGAAACCGTCCTTGTGAACCCGCCACACGACGCCCCCCCAGGCAGTCCGGAATCGATCGAGAGGCGTCTTGCCCACGAATTGCCAGGGGCCGGTCGAGCTGTACGGGCGAAACGACACGTCCGCGCCAGCCGGCTCGGTGACGATCGTCGATCTCGCCGGTGGCCTTGGTCCACAGCTTCTCGAACGTCGGGTCGTTGGGGAGGATGGCGCGAGCCTCTCCTTCGAGGAGCTCCACGGGCTTGCAGGAACTGCCCGTCCTCGATCCGCCGGGCGATCTCCGGAATGGCCTTCTGCAGGGCCCAGCGTTCCCGTGATTCGCGGCGCCACAGGAATGCGCCCGCCGCAATGAGGATGACGAGCGCCGTGGCGGCGGCGGCTTTGGCCCTGGGTGAGAGGCGGAACCGTCCGGGAGCAAGCGAGGCCTCGAGGTCCTTCAGCTCCGTCAGAAGCTCGCCGGCTGTCTCGTAGCGCTTCTCCCTCTCCTTCTCGAGTAGCCCCCGGATGATCCCCTTCAGCCTCGCCGGCAGCTTCTTGTCCGTCAGCTCCGGCGGCTGCTTATGGAGGATCGCGTCGGAGATGGCGACGGCAGAGTTGCCCCGGAACGGCGCGGTGCGCCCGACCATCTCGTACAGCACGACGCCGAAGGAGAAAAGATCCGTTCGGTGGTCGACGTCTTGCCCCAGAAGCTGCTCGGGCGACATGTAGCCGAGCGTGCCCATGACCATGCCGGCCCTGGTCTGGCCGCCCTCGACGGTTGGGGCGCTCGTCTCTTCGCCGGGAGCGACTCGCTCGACCCGCTTGGCCAGGCCGAAGTCGAGGATCTTGACCCGGCCGTCTTTCGTGACGAAGAGGTTCTCGGGTTTCAGGTCGCGGTGGACGATCTCCTTCTCGTGAGCGGCCGAGAGGCCCTCGACGATCTGCAGGGAGTAGTGCAGGACGAGGTTGACCGGAAGCGGGCCGGCCTTCAGCTTCTCGCGCAGCGTGTGGCCCTCGAGAAGCTCCATGACGGCGTAGGCGGTGTCGTCCTGCTTGCCGAAGTCGTAGATCGACAGAATGCTGGGGTGAGAAGTCGCAGCTACGGCGAGAGCCTCGCGCTCGAAGCGAGCCAGGGCCTCCCGGTCGTTGGCGAAGGATTGCGGGAGCACCTTGACCGCGACCCGCGCTGGAGCTTGTGGTCTCGAGCCCGGTAGACCTCGCCCATGCCGCCCGCCCCGATCGAGGAGAGGATCTCGTAGGTGCCCAGGCGCGTCCCGGGCGAGAGCCGGCGGCTGCCTCGCGGCGGTGTGGCCTGGATCTCCGTCTCTTCCAGCACGGGCGGGAGACTGGAGGAACCGAGATGAGGCCGAGTCGTGGGAGCCCAGGAGCGACTCCACCTCGCGGCGGAGCTCCTCGTCGCCCGCGCAGACCTGCGAGAGGTACGCCCCGCGCGACTGCCCCGACCGCTCCACGGCCGCCGCGAAAACTCGCGCCGATCTGCGCCCAGCGCTCCGGTGTCATGATGAGAAGCTGCTGAGCTCCCGGTGTAGCCAGGCCCGGGCCACGACCCACTTGCGGTGGACGGTCGCGTTGGAGATCTGGAGGGCTTCGGCCGCCTCATCGACGGTCAGGCCGGCGAAGAACCGCAGCTCGACGAGGCGAGCCTGCTCGGCGTCGAGGACCTCGAGCTTCTTGAGTGCTTCGTCCACGGCGATGACGTCCACTTCTCGCGGTCTCGTCATCACTTCGGTTTCGATCATCGACACGCGCCTCGCCTCCTCCCCGCTTCTGGGCGGCGCGGCGGCGCGCGTGGTCGACGAGGATCTGGCGCATCGCGCGGGCGGCAACGGCAAAGAAGTGCACACGGCCCTGCCAGTTGGGAGTGGGGCGGTCGACGAGCTTGAGGTAGGTCTCGTTGACGATGGCCGTCGGCTGGAGGGTGTGCCCGGGCCGCTCGTTTCGAAGGTGTCGCTCGGCCATGCGATGGAGGCCGTCGTAGACGAGCGGGATGAGCCGATCCAGAGCCCCGGCGTCGCCCTTTTGCCACGCGAGGAGCAGTCCCGTGACGTCCCCGGGAGGGGAGGCGGGGCCGGGGCCGTCCACCGGACTGTCAGGCATCGGCGGCGAGTTGGCAGAAGTCTATCGCGGAGGTTGGCGCGGCGATGAAGCGGGCCGGCGGGTGTAAAGTTTCTGACAAAGTCCGGGCTCTCCGGGCAGGCGGCGGGCCCGGACTTGCGCAACCGTCATGGGATCGATCGCTTCGGAGGCGTCGCTTCTCGAATTCGTCGGCCGGATCTACGCGGCCGCGGAGGATCCCCGCCTGTGGGAGCCGTTCCTCCGTAGCCTTTCTGACGCCGTTCATGCCGAAGTGGCGGCCCTGGTCTCCGAAGACTTGCGCGCAGGCCGCGCGAGTGTGGCTTCGAGCGTGCGATTCGAAGGGCAGATCGCGCGCGAATACGAGGCCTACTACGCCGCCCGAAATCCCTGGATGACCTCGGGGGTGCCGCCGCCGAAAGACGGTGTTGTCACCGGAGAAATGCTCCTGCCGGATTCGCAGCTGATTCGAACCGAGTACTACAACGAGTTTCTGTGCCGCCTCCGCCTTCGCCACGTCGCGGGCGCCATCTTCGCGAGGCCGGGCCGCCGCATATCGCACCTGAGCCTGCTTCGGGGCCGGCGGCGCGGGCCCTTCGACGACGGGGAGGTGCGGTTCGTTCGCGGGCTCGCGCCTCACCTGGAGCGCGCGATTCAGATTCACACCCGGCTGACGGATCTGCAGGCCGAGTGCGATGCCATTCACGATGCCCTCGACCGTGTGGCGGTCGGCATCGTGCTCCTGGATGCGAGAGGGGCGACGCTCTTCGTCAACCGCGCGGCGTCGGAGATTCTCGCCAGTCGTGACGGGCTGCAACTGGAACGCGATCGACTTTGTGCGTCGGCGCCGGGCGAAACTGCCGCGCTGCGCACCCTCATTGGCGGCTCTGTCGCGACCGGGCGGGGCGAATCCTGTGCTCCGGGCGGAGCATTGGCAATCTCGCGGCCCTCGATGCGTCGCAGCTATTCGGTTCTCGTGTCGCCGCTGCGAAGTACCGGGCAGTCGGCGTTCGGCGAGCTGCGGCCGGCGACCGCGATCTTCATCACGGATCCGGATCGGGCCGTCGAGGCTCCCGGCGCCGCGCTGCGACGCGCGCATCGCCTGACGCCGGCGGAAGCCCGGGTGGCGGAGCTGTTGCTGCAGGGCAGAGACGTCGCCGAGGCCGCGCGGATCCTCCAGATCTCTCAACACGGCTCGTACCCACGTTCGTCACCTCCTCGAGAAGGTGGGTGTGAGGCGCTACAGCGAGCTTGTTCGCGTCTTGCTTCTCAGTTGTGCTCCCGTGCGAGCGTCGTTCCCGTAGGCCTCGGCGGCGGTCAACCGGTCGCCGGCGAATTCTCGCGCGGGCCGGGGGTGCCAAACCTCACCAATTCTGGTGATGCGGTGCCGGTAGGCCGATGTCAGGCTGAAGCCGAGATGCGACTGAGAGCCTTTGCCGGCCGAATGCGCTTTACATAGTGATGGCGACCTCAGGCCCGAGCCTCGGTTCGGAAGCGCGATCGAATGAGGTTGAAGGCGATGCCGAGCCTCTGGCACTCGAACAGGCTCGGCCGGCCGAGAGCCCGGATGGAGAATCCAACCCGGCCGTGGAGCCAGCGTTACGCAACCCGATCGCGATCCTGAAGGCTCGATTCGGCCTGACGGCGGCGGAGACACGCGTACTCCAGCAACTCGCCGAGGGCCTTTCCTACGCCGACGTCGCCGGGCGGCTCGGCAACTCGTATAACACGGTGCACACCCACGTGAAGTCAATACACCGCAAAACCGGGGTGACGACCAACCTGCGCCTCGTCGCCCTCGTTCGTACGACCGGCTGAGTCGCGCGGCCGGGTCGCCGCGGATACAGGCGGGCCTTTCTCGGTGAGGACGGCCGAACTGTCATGTGGCGCGTCGCCGATGGCCCCGATGTCCCGAGGATACAATTCCGCCGCAGCAACGTGGGACTCGCGCCCGGACTCCGTCTCGGCCCCTACGAAATCCTGTCGCCGATCGGCGCAGGCGGCATGGGGGAAGTCTACGCGGCGCGCGATACGCGGCTGGATCGCCGGGTGGCGATCAAGGTGCTCGCGGCGGACCTGGCGTCGGACCGGGCCCACCTGGCCCGCTTCACGCGGGAAGCGAAGGCCGCCTCGGCCCTGAATCACCCGAACATCGTCTCGGTCCTCGACGTGGGCGAATCGGATTCGGTGGCGTGGGTGGCGATGGAGCTGATCGAGGGCAAGACGCTCGGCGAAACCCTGGCTCCCGGGACGCTGGCGATGCGCAAGCTGCTCGACCTCGCCGGGCAGATCGCGGAAGGGCTGGCCGCGGCCCACGATGCGGGGATCGTCCACCGGGACCTCAAGCCCGCCAACGTGATGGTCACGCGCGAGGGATTCGTGAAGATCCTCGACTTCGGCCTGGCGCGCGGCGTGGCGGTCAGCCGCACCGGGGACTCGAGCCTCGTCACGGAATCCTCGCCGCCGACGATGACCGGAGAGATCGTCGGCACGGCGGGGTACATGTCGCCGGAGCAGGCGCGGGGCGAGGCGGTCGACTTCCGGTCGGACCAGTTCTCCTTCGGCTCGGTTCTCTACGAGATGGCGACGGGCAAGCGCGCCTTCCGAGGCAACACGCGCATCGACACGCTCGCGGCGGTCCTGAACGAGGAGCCGGAGCCGATCGCCCGGCTGCGGCCGGGCGTGCCGCCGCCGCTGCGCTGGGTGATCGAGCGCTGTCACTCCAAGTCGGCGGTGGACCGCTACCAGTCGACCCGGGACCTGGCGCGCGAGCTTCGGGGGATCCGCGAGCACCTGTCCGAGGTCTCCGCGGGCGCGATGGTCCCCGAGCCGATTTCGCGGCGCCGGAGGGTCGGTCTGGCCGCCGGAGCCGTCGCGGTGGCGATCCTCGCAGGAGTGGCGCTGTGGACGGCATCGGCCACCTGGGGCCGACACCGGGCCGAGCCGCAGTTCCGCCGCCTGACTCTCCGGCGCGGAGCGGTCTATCGGGCGCTGTTCGCTCCCGGGTCGAATTCCATCCTTTACACGGCCGCCTGGGAGGGCGAGTCACCCCGCACCTTCTTGACGATGTTGGACTCCTTCGGTGCGGACAAAGCGCTCGACGCGGGGCTTCAGATTCCGCTGGCCTTTTCTCCCGACGGCTCGCAGGTCCTCTCGATCGAAGGAGCCTTCCGGCCGACGATTGCGCCACAGGGCGCCCTCGCCTGGTGGCCGGCGCTCGGGGGCCAGGCGCGTCGGGTCGTCGACGGCGTCGGTTGGGCGGACTGGGCACCGCGGGGACGGTTTTTCGCGGCCGTGCGGGATTCCGGGGAGGAACGGAGGCTCGAGATACTGGACCCGCAGGGGGCGCTCCTCCGAAGCGTCTTTCGGACCGCCGGAGCGATGTCGTACGTTCGGATCTCGCCGGACGAGAAACAGATCGCCTTCATTCACCACACCACGCGGCTGGGCAATTCGGGCGAGGTCCGAGTCGTGCATCTGGACGGGTCGGGGTCGCGTCCGCTCACCTCGCCGTTCGCGGAGTGTTTCGGCCTCGATTGGAATCGGAGGACCGGTGAAATCTGGTTCACGGCCTCGCACGGCGATTCGGGCAACAGCGCGCTCTGGTCGGTGGATCTCTCGAAGCGCCTTCGACTTCTCCACGTATTTTCCGAGCGCCAGATCCTCAACAGTATTTCCGCGACGGGAGACCGGTGCTTGATCGTCTCCGCCCGGGATCGCGCGACGCTCGTGGTGCGGCGGGTGGGTGAGCCCCCGAAGGATCTGTCCTGGTTTGGCTGGACGTGGGTGCACGACCTTTCCCCCGACGGTCGAACCGTGCTCTTCTACGACGAAGGGCGCACCGACAGTTCGTCGGGCAGCTGGCTTCGTTCTTTGGACGGCGGAGAGGGGACGCCACTGGGCGAGGGCCTCCTCGAAAAGTTTTCGCCCGACGGCGCCTCCCTCGTCGGCGTGACGGCATCGGCCGATGCGCCTCAGCTCATCCTCCTCAATCTCGCTTCCGGAGAGAGGCGGACTCTGACGTCCGACAAGGCAAGCTATTCCTCGCCGTCCTTCGTCGACGCGCGGACGTTGCTCTTCGTGAGGTCGTTGGGCCGCGAGAACGAGATCTGGACGATGGGGACGAATGGGAGCGGCCCTCGCTCGCACGGAACGGCTCGGTGCGACTTCCCGGTGGCCAGGCCGGGCGGCGGCGAATTCCTATGCGTGGGGGGCGAGCGGAACGGGACGCTCTTCATCTTCCCCCTGCAGGCGGCCGGCGCCGCCGCCGGGGCCGACGCCCCTGGACGACGGCTCTATTCGCTCGAGCCGGGGGAGAGGTTCAAGTACGCCAGGTGGAACGGGCCGGGCAATCGGATCTTCGCGGTGACCTCCGAGCGGCTGTTCTTGACGCTGGATGCCGACACCGGCGCCGTGATCGCCAGCGAGACGCTTCCCGTGCCTCCCAGCGGCGGAACGGACGGGATCTACGCGGTGGCGTTCAACGCCGATGCGTCGATCCAGGCCTATTCGACGGCCCTGATGGCCTCCGAGCTGTACTTGGTGGCGGGCATAGAATGACGAGTCAGAAAAGGAGCCTCCTCGCACAGGAGGACAACATATGCGCAATTCCATGACTTCGGGACGTCTCCGGGCTTCGCGATCGCGCAAGACTGTCTACGAGCCGCTGGAGGGCGCGGAGCTCGAGTACTTTCTCGATAAGCACCCGGCGCTCGTCACTGTGCTGAACAAACTGGACGTCAAGCTGACGGCCACGGGCCGGGTGCTGGTCGCGCCCGCGAGAGGATGTCCGTTCAGCGCCTCCAAGTGCCGGCGGTTCCTCATCAACCCCGCCAGCAACCCGGCCTTTCGGAACCTCATCGCCATTCCTCGAAAGCTGAGCCGGTTCACGACGACTTGAGCCGGCTGGTTCGCAACCCGGATCTGCTCCTCGGTTGGAAGGGGCCGCACCTCTTCGTCGAGGACCTCCGTCACAAGCAAAGCAGCCGCGCCTCGTCGCACCTGGTGGCGGTCCTCGATCTCTTCGCCGCGCCCTGCTCCGCGATCGAGGCGGCGCGGCGCCTGCCCGGGTTCGAGAGGGGATCCGTTGTCCGGACGGTCCGCGCCCTCGCCAGGGCCGGGCTGCTCATATCGGCTGCGGACCTGAAGAAGCACCCTTCGCTCGTGGAGAGCTGGAAAGGAAATCTGGGTGCCGCGATCTACCACGTCGCGTCGCGGGACCGACGTTATCTGCGGAGCCGAATCGCCGTCGACCGCTTCCTCGCGAAGAAAGTGCTTGCGCGGCCTCGGCCGGCACCGTTCAAGCGTTATGCGAGGAAACCCCTGCTCCGGTTGCCGCCGACCGGCCTCGCGCAATCGACCGGCGAGCTCGGTCGCGTCCTCGCCGAACGCAGGACCGTGCGCGAGTTCTCCGCGCGACCGGTCGCGCTCGACGACCTCTCGCTCGTTCTCGGCGGCACGTGGGGCCGGACGGGCTGGCTGGACGGCGGCGCTCTCGGTCCTCTCGTGACGAAAACGAGCCCCTCGGCCGGGGCGCTGCATCCGATCGAGTGCTACGTCCTCGCGTGGAACGTGGCGGGGCTCGCGCCCGGGCTCTATCACTATGACGTCCCGTCGCACGGTCTCCGGCGGCTTCGCCGCGGAGAATTCCGTGCCGATGCGGTGGAGGCCGCTTCCGGCCAGGCCTTCGTCGGGCGCGGCGGCTTCGCGTGTGTGATGACCGCGGTCTTCTCGAGGACCCTGTGGAAGTACGAAGACGAAATCGCCTTCAAGGTGCTCTGGCTCGACGCGGGCCACCTGGCCCAGACTTTTTGCCTGCTGGCGACGTCCAGAGGCCTCGGTCCCTTCCAGACCGCCGCCCTTCAAGATTCCTTCATCGAGAGTCTCATCGGGCTCGACGGTGTCAGCGAGTTTCCTGTCTACTTGTGTGGAGCGGGTGTGCCGGCGAAGCGTTCTGGCTCGGGACCGGAACTCAGATCGGCCGGAAGACGGGCGCGGCGGGGAACTCGAGGCCGGGGAGAATGACGGAACGGACGGTGTCCGTCTCCGCGTAGAGGGCCGTCCGGCGGAAGCCTTCGCCGGCGTTGGCGAGGACCTCGATCGTTCGCGCCACCGTATCGACGAGCCACATCTCCCGCACCCCGAACGTCGCATAGCGCTTGGCCTTGGCTGTGCGATCACGCTCCTCGGTGGAAGGGGAGAGCACCTCGACCACCAGATCCGGCGCCGGTCCGACGTACTCGTCACCGATGATGAGCCGGCGTTCGGTGGAGACGAACAGGATGTCCGGCTGGACCACGTCGTACCGGGAGAGCACGACGTCGCACGGCGCCAGGAGAACGGTTCCCAGGCCGTGCGCTTCCACGAAATCACCCAGAAGCCGCATGAGCCGTATCAGAACGACCTGATGGAAAGGCGTCGGCGCAGGCGTCACGAACAACTCCCCATCGATGACCTCGTAGCGTCGGTCCTCGGGGAGGAGCGCGTAATCGTCGTAGGTGAACCGCAGCGCGGCCGGAACGGTCATGGCACGATTTTAAGCCTCCCCGCCAACCCTCTACGTCTGGATTGTCGCGAGCCCGGTACGGCCGGGGCGGCCTTGAGGTAAGGTGCGGCCATGAAACGCGCACTCCTCCTCCTGGTTGGATCGCTTTGGGCCGCCGCCGCGCTCGCGGGCGACAAGAAAGCTGCCGGCGAGTTCTCGGCGACCGCCTCGATCGGCACGCCGACCGGGACGCGGAGCATGGCGTTCGACGTCGTCGTGTCCAATCCGCGGGGCCTCGCCGAAATGGCGCCGCTGAAGAAGGTCCTCGAGGACGGCGGGCAGCAGGCGCTCGTCAACGCGATCCGCGGCAGCGGGCAGGGCCAGGTCAAGCTCGGCGCGCTCGTCTACCCGGTCGACCTCGTGATGGTCGAGAAGATCGAGGACGGCTGGCGCTATTTCATCGTGACCACGCGGCCGATCAAGTACACGGAGTCCGAAGAGGACGGCGGTGCCTCGCTCAACTACCCGTTCGCCGTGTTCGGCTTCGATTCGACGGACTTCAGCACGGGCGACGGGGTCATCTACACCAAGGCGGCCCTGTCGATCGACCCCGACGGGCACGTCCAGGTCTCCCAGTACGACGGGGACCCCGGCTCGCTGTCGCGACATCCGCCGCCTCAACTAGGCGGACCGCCGCCTCGCCCGGTCGAGGCTAGGCTCCCGCGACCTCGTCCGTTCCCTCGTTGATTCCCTCGAAGAGGATCGTCGAGAGGTAGCGCTCGCCGGTGTCCGGGAGCATGGCGAGGATGACCGAGCCTTTCGGCGCCTTCGCGGCCACCTTGCGGCGCGGCGGCGAACGTGCCGCCCGAGGAGATGCCGCAGAAGATGCCTTCCTTCGAGGCGAGCTCGCGCGCGGCGTCGCGCGCCTCGACGTCGCCGACGGTCACGATCTCGTCGTAGACGTCGCGGTCGAGGACGGCCGGGATGAAATCCGGCGTCCAGCCCTGGATCTTGTGGGGCTTCCACTCCGTCCCGGTCAGCAGCGCCGCGCCCTCGGGCTCGGTGACGATGATCTTCGTCTCGGGCCGCGCGGCCTTGATCATCTGGCCGGCGCCGGTCAGCGTGCCTCCGGTGCCGTAGCCGGTGACCCAGTAGTCGAGGCGCTTGCCGGCGAAGTCCCGGAGGATCTCGGGCCCGGTCGTGTTGCGGTGGTACTCGGGATTGGCCGGGTTCTCGAACTGCTTCGCGAGGAACCAGCCGTTCTTCTTCGCGATCTCCTCGGTCCTCCTGACCATCCCCGAGCCGCGTTCGGCGGCCGGGTGGAGGATGACCTTGGCTCCGAGAATCCGCATCAGCTTGCGGCGCTCGATCGAAAAGCTGTCCGACATGACGGCGACGAACGGGTAGCCCTTGACGGCGCACACCATCGCCAGGGCGATGCCGGTGTTGCCGGAGGTGGCCTCGATGACGGTCTGGCCGGGCTTGAGCGTGCCGCGCCGCTCGGCGTCCTCGATGATCGCGATCGCCAGTCGGTCCTTGACCGAGGAGAGCGGGTTGAACGCCTCGCACTTGACGTAGATCGTCACGCCCGGCGGGGCGATGCGGTTGATCTTGACGACGGGCGTGTTGCCGATCGTGCCGAGAATGCTTTCGTGAATCATGGGTCGTTCCCTCTCGAAAAGCGGGGGTTTCGGGCGCCGTGGACGTTGCAGCCGAGTCATCGCGCGAGGAGCGTAGGATATGCCAGCTTTATGAGAACCAGAATCCATGCCTTGCAACTCTTCGCCATGTGCCTTTTCGTCCCCACGACTCATGAGTGCCGCCGCCCCCAGGACCATGCGGGTGGACTACTTCCACACGGGCAACGCCGCCGGGGAGCAGTTCAGCCTCGACCGGGTCGTGCTCGAGCCGCTGCCCTGGCCGGGCAATCCGAAGCGGCCCATCGACGAGACGAACCTCGGCAAGTACCTCTTCGAGGTGATCGACCGCGCCTCCAACCGCGTCGTCTATTCGCGCGGCTTCGCGTCCGTGTACGGGGAGTGGGAGACGACCGGCGAGGCGAAGGAGATCCGCCGCACGTTCTCCGAGTCGCTGCGCTTTCCCGCGCCGGAGGCCCCCGTCCAGATCTCGCTCAAGAAGCGCGACGCGCAGAACGCCTTCCGCGAGGTCTGGGTGCTGCTCGTCGACCCGAAGGACGTCTTCATCGACACGGCCGCCCCGGCCTCGCCGGGCCCGGTCGTGACGATCCAGAAGAACGGAGAGCCGGCCGAGAAGGTCGACTTCCTGATCCTCGGCGACGGCTACACGGCCGCCGAGCGCGGCAAGTTCGAGAAGGACGCCCGGCGGCTCGCCGACCTCCTCTTCGCCGTCGAGCCCTTCAAGTCGCGGCGCGCCGACTTCAACGTCTGGGCGATCTGTCCGCCGTCCGAGGAGTCGGGCATCTCGCGGCCGTCGGTCGGCATCCACCGGCGCACGCGCATCGGCGTCGAGCTACGACGCCTTCGGCAGCGAGCGCTACATCCTGACGTTCGAGAACCGGTCCTTTCGCGACGTCGCCTCGTTCGCGCCCTACGAGTTCGTCGAGATCCTCACGAACAGCCGCACCTACGGCGGCGGCGGGATCTTCGGCCAGTACTCGACCGTCGCGGCGGACAGCCTCTGGGCGCCGTACGTCTTCGTGCACGAGTTCGGCCACCACTTCGCGGCGCTCGCGGACGAGTACTTCACCTCGCCCGTCTCCTACGAGCCCGCGACCGGCGCACGCCTCGAGCCCTGGGAGCCGAACGCGACCGCGCTCCTCGATCCGAAGAACCTGAAGTGGAAGGACCTCGTCACGCCGGAAACGCCGCTCCCGACGCCGTGGAAGAAGGACGAGTTCGAGAAGGCCTCGCGCGAGTTCCAGGCGAAACGCCGGGAGATCCGCAAGGCCAACGGTCCCGAGGACGAGATGGACAAGCTCTTCACGGAGGAGCTCAAGTTCGAGACGAAGCTGCTCGGGACCGACCAGTACTCGGGCAAGGTCGGCGCCTTCGAGGGCGCGCTGTACGAGTCGAAGGGGTACTACCGGCCGCAGGAAGACTGCATCATGTTCACGCGCGACGAGGTGCCGTTCTGCGCCGTCTGCCGCCAGGCGCTGACGCGCGTGATCGACCTGTACAGCCGCTGACGTGATCCAAAGGAGTCCATGAGCTTTCGCCGCGGCCTGGAGCTCGCGGGATTCGCGCGGCGACACCTGGGCCGCATGAACGAGGGCCGGGGCGCCGTCATGGCGCATCTGGCCTCGCCCTCGCCGGACAACCTGCCGATGCCGACCTTCGTGCAGCTGCGGGTCACGAACCTCTGCAACCTCCGCTGCAAGATGTGCGGCCAGTGGGGCGACACGGGGATCTTCCGGTCGCATTCGGGCTCGGCCGGGGCGACCGACGGGGCGCTCGAACGGGATCGCATCCGCGAGCTCATCGGCCTGAAGCGCCAGCTCTCGCTGGCGGACTACGTGCGGCTGCTCGACGAGCTCGCGCCCTCCCGGCCGATCATCAGCCTGTTCGGCGGCGAGCCGCTGCTCTACCCGGACATCGTTCCCCTGATCCGCGAGGTCAAGCGGCGAGGCCTGACCTGCACGATCATCACCAACGGGGGCCGGCTCGAGCCGCTCGCGCGCGAGCTCGTGGAGAGCGGCATCGACTCGATCGCGGTGTCGATCGACGGGCCGCCGGAGGTCCACAACCGGATCCGCGGGCAGGCGGACAGCTTCGAGCGGGCGGCGGCCGGCGTCCGGGCGGTCGCTCACTGGCGGCAGAGCCTCGGCCGCGTCCTCCCGATGCAGATCGCGATCCTGCCCGTGACCGAGCTCAACATCGACGTGATCGAGCCGGCGATCGGGGCGCTCCGCGAGCTGCCGCTCGACACGATCAACATGGGGCTGCGCTGGTTCATCCCGGCGAAGGTCGGCGCCGAGTACGAGCGCGTGATGCGCGAAGAGCTCGGCGTCGAGGCGACCTCCTGGAAGGGCTTCGACTTCGACGGGGCCTCGATCGCCGCGACGCGCGGGCAGCAGCTGGCGGAGCTCGTCAAGCTCCTCAAGGGCCTGAAGCGGCGCCGCTTCCTCGACTCGAGCCTGGGGCGTCCCTGGACGTCGTTCGTCCCCGACGTCCCGGCCGAGCGGGTGCCCGAGTACTTTTCCAATTTCAACGAGACCTTCGGCCACCGGATGTGCCCGGTCGCCTGGTATTTCGCGCAGGTCGAGCCGGACGGCGAGGTCGCGTTCTGCGGCGACTTTCCCGACTATTTCATCGGCAACGTGCGCCGTCAGCCGTTTCGCGAGATCTGGACGGGGGAGAAGGCGAACCGATTTCGCGCCAGGCTCGCGCGCGAGCCTCTGCCGATCTGCGCCCGCTGCTGCGGGAACTACGTGTACGGGAAGTGGGATCGTCCGGGGGTCAGGCCTTGATTCTGCACTCTCCCCTTCGCCGAGTACAGATTCAAGGCCTGACCCCGCCCCTACGACCGCAGCGCGTCCCAGAACTTGTAGAAGTTGAACCACTGCGTCGGGTGGCGGCGGATGACGGCCTCGAGGTCCGCGGCGACGCGGGTCATGATCCGGATCGCGTCGTCGTCGGGAGAGACGGACGTGTCTGCCGCGAGCGGCGCTCCCCAGACGTTGAAGTAGCTGCCGTCGGGGTTGCGCAGGAAGAAGCCCGGCAGGATCTCGCAGCCGCAGAACCGCGCCAGGAGCGCGGGGGAGCGCAGAAACGGCGTCGGCCGGCCGAAGAATGGAACGATGACCTCGTCCTCGGGATAGGCGCGGTCGACGAGGAGCGCGACCGCCCGCCCGGCGTCGACGGCGCGCCGCACCTTGAAGGCCGTCGCCATCGAGGCGCCGATGTCGATCGATTCGACGCCGAGCCGCTGCCGAAGCTGCTGGCGCATCTCCTGCACGTCGGGGTCGAGCTCGGGCTGGCCGACGACCGCCGGCACCAGGTCGTGGGCGCGCAGCGTCACGGCGCCCATCTCCCAGTTCCCGACGTGGCCCGTGACGAGGAGGAACCCGCGGCCTCCGGGGCGCACGCGCGAGAGGACCCGGGCGTCGTCCGCGAGGGTGACCACCCGAGGCACGAGGGTCTCGCTCCGCAGCTTCCAGACGTCGATCGTATGGCGCCCGTACTCGAAGAACTGCCGCCGCGCCAGCCGCTCCGCCTCGGCCGCCGAAACGCCCAGCGCCGTCTGGAAGTTGTGCCGGATCCCGGCCTTGGTCCTGGAGAGAAATGTCACGGCGAGCCCGTTGCCGACGAGGTTGATCGCGTTCAGGACCGTCATCGGGAGCCAGCGCGCCCCGTAGTGCAGGCCGCCATAGACGACCCGATTCGAGAGCCCGTGGCTGACCCACTTCTTCCGCCCCCGCGACGGCGGCGCCTCGAACGGGCCGGAGGCGGGCGCTGTTTCTCCCATGCGGGCGTCGAGTTTACAATCCGTGCTGAGCTCCATGAACGTCCTGTTGATTCGCCCCGACCCGGGCAACGAGCGGTTCGGGCTGGGGCCGTTTTTCCGCGTCGAGCCGCTGGGGCTCGAGTACGTGGGGGCGGCCCTGCGCGCGCGGGGCCACGAGTCCGCGATCGTGGACCTGCGGTTCGGCCGGGGCGTCGGCTCCTGGGTCCGTCGCACGCGCCCTCGGATGGTCGGGATCTCGTGCATGCACGCCCTCGAGTACGACCGGGTCCTCGAGACGGCGCGGGAGGTGCGCCGGGCCGCGCCGGAGGCCTTCATCCTGGTGGGCGGCCACGCCGCGGCGGCCTTCCCGGGGCCGCTCCAGTCGCCGGAGATCGACGCGATCTGCGTGGACGACGGTGAGGAAGTCGTGCCCGCGGTCGCCGACGCGCTCGCCTCGGGCCGGCCGCCCTCCGAGGTCCCGGCACTGCTCCTGCGCACGCGCGACGGCTGGACTTCGACTCGCGCGCTCGAGGACCGGACGGGACTCGACGCCGTGCCGCTTCCGGCGCGCGATCTGGTGGAGCGCGACCGCGAGCGCTACCACTGCCTGCTCTTCAAGCCGGTCTGGCTCGTCGAGACGGCGCGAGGCTGCCCGTTCCGCTGCAGCTTCTGCTCGGTCTGGCAGCTCTACGGACGATCGTTCCGCGAGCGCTCGATCGGAGCGGTCGTCGAGGACATGGAAAACGTCGGCGATGCCGTCTTCATCGCGGACGATCTCTTCTGGAACCACCCGGAGCGCAGCCGCGAGCTCGCGCAGGCGCTCAAGGCCCGCGGCGTGCGCAAGCGCTGGATCCTCGTCCAGACCCGCACCGATCTCGTCTGCCGCCACGCGGACCTGCTCGAGGCCTGGCGCCCCCTCGCGAAGGACTTCGACATCTTCTTCGGCCTCGAGGCCGCCTCGGACGCGGGCCTGGCGAGCGTGACGAAGGACGCCGGTGTCGCGTCCTCGATCGAGGCGGCGCGGATCTCGCGCTCGCTCGGCTACGGCGTCACGGGCAACTTCCTCGTCGATCCCGACTGGGACGAGGCGCACTTTTCCGAGCTCTGGGACTTCGTCGCGAAGAACGGCTTTCAGCGCGCCGGTTACACCATTTTGACGCCGCTGCCGGGCACCGACCTCTTCCAGAAGCTCTCGCCCATTCTCGAAGGCCAGCCCTGGTTCAAGTACGACATGCACCACGTTCTCTGGGAGCCGAGGCTCGGCGCGAAGCGGTTCTTCGAGCTCTACGCCGAGACGTGGCGGCGCTCGATCCTGAACACCTCCGGCGAGAAGACCTGGCTCGAGTGGATGCGCCAGGTCAAGCCCGCGCAGATCCCGTACCTGACCCGCGTCCTCATGCGCACGCAGCGCATGATGAAGGCCGAGGCGTACCTCAAGGAGCACGAAGAGGCGCAGCGCACGAGCCCGGTCGCGCCGCCCCAGGCCCTCGAGGCCTCCTGAGCGAGACCGGCCTCGATCGGGTCCTCCCGCAGGGCGAGCGCCTCTCGCACCACGAAACCCGGATCCGCGCGACGCGGGAGCGCGTGTGGGAGGCGATCCTGGCGCGCGACCTGGCGAGCTCGCCCGTGTCGAAGGCACTCCTCGCGGTGCGCGGCTACGGCGGCCGGGCGTTTGCCGAGAGCCGAGGGACGTTCCCCGAGAAGCTCTGCCGCTTCGGATTCACGCAGCCTCGAGGAGGATCCCGGCCGCGAGCTCGTCTTCGGCATCGCCGGGAAGTTCTGGCGCTACGACGGCGGGCTGCGGCGACTCGCGGATCGGCAGGCGTTTCTGGATTTCGCCGAGGAGGGCTTCGTCAAGGCGGCCTGGAACCTCCGGATCGACGACGAGGGCGCCGAAGTCTGCCGCCTTTCCACGGAGACCCGCATCGCATACTTCGGCCCCGCCGCCCGCCGCAAGTTCCGCCTCTACTGGACCTTCATCGGTCCGTTCTCCGGCGCCATCCGGACGGGAATCCTGCGCGGCGTCAGACGCCGGGCGGAAGAGTCCGACTGAGGTTCTGCAGGCCAGCGCCGTGCCGCGGCGCCGGTAAGATGCGCCGCATCGACGAACAGGAGGACGGCCGATGAGACGCCTCGCATGCGCCGCGCTGTGGATGCTCGGGCTCGGGTCGGCCGCCGGGCAGTCTGCCGACGGGACCTCGGCGACGGGATCGATCGGCGTAGTGATCGACGGGTTCCACGCCGCCGCGGCGGCGGCGGACGAAGCGAAGTACTTCTCCTACCTGACGCCCGACGCCGTGTTCCTGGGCACCGACGCCACGGAGCGCTGGACGCGGGACGAATTCCGCAAGTGGGCGCATCCGTACTTCGCCTCCGGGAAGGGCTGGAAGTACCGCTCGACCGGACGCTGGGTCTCGTTGGCGCCCGACCGGCGCGTGGCGTGGTTCGACGAGGTGCTGGAGAACGCCGGCTACGGGACCTGCCGCGGCTCCGGCGTTCTGGTGCTGCAGGCGGATGGGTCGTGGAAGATCGCCCAGTACAATCTCTCGATCCCGATCCCCAACGATCTTGCGGACGAGTTCGTGAAGAGGATCGCCGAAGACGCGAAAGCGAAGAAGGGGAAGTAGCCGATGCGCCGCTCGATCGTTGCCTGCCTGATCGGAGCGCTCGGCGTTCTCGTCCTGGCGGGCTCCTCGCCCGCCCCGCGGCCCGCCGAGCTCGTGCTGCGCGGCGGGGCGGTCTACACCGTCGACGACGCGCGGAGCTGGGCGCAGGCCGTCGCCGTCTCGGGCGGGAAGATCGTGTTCGTCGGTACGGATTCCGGGGCGAAGGCCTGGATCGGGCCGAACACGAGGGTGGTCGAGCTCCCGGGCAAGATGGTCCTCCCGGCGTTCCACGATGCGCACGTCCACCCGGTCTCGGGAGGCGTCGAGGCGCTCGAGTGCGATCTGAACGGGTCGGCGACCGCGAAGGCCGCCCTCGAAAAGGTGAAGGCCTATGCGGCGGCGCATCCCTCCGCGGCCTGGATTCGAGGAGGAGGCTGGGAGCTGACGCTCTTTCCCGACGGGAATCCGTCGAAGACGCTCCTCGACGCGGTCCTCGCCGATCGCCCCGTGTACCTCTCCGCGACGGACGGGCATTCGGTCTGGGTCAACTCGAAGGCCCTGGCCCTGGCCGGAATCACGAAGGCGACGCCCGACCCGCCATACGGGCGGATCGAGCGCGACCCGGCGACGGGAGAACCGAGCGGGACGCTGCGCGAGGACGCGGCCGACCTGGTCGCGAAGCTCCTCCCGGAGCGAAGCGCGAAGGAGTACGCGGAGGGCTTGCGAGAGGCCCTGCGTATCGCCAACCGGTTCGGCCTGACCGCGCTCGTCGAGGCGGACGCGTCGACCGAGGAACTCGAGGCGTATCGGACGCTCGAGGCCCGCGGGCAGCTCTCGGCGCGCGTGCTCGCCTCGCTCCACTGCGACACCGACAAGGGGACGGCCGACGTGCCCCGGCTCAAGGCGCTGCGGGCGAAGTACGCCGGCAAGCGGCTCCGGACCAACTCCGTCAAGATCTTCGCGGACGGCGTCCTGGAAACGCGGACGGCTTCGGTGCTGGAACCGTACGTCGGTTTCCCGGGCGATCGCGGCAAGCCCAACCTGGAGCCGGCCGCGTTCCAGGCCCTCGCGACCGCTCTCGACAAGGAGGGCTTCCAGATCCACGTGCACGCGATCGGCGACCGGGCGATCCGCGATGCCCTCGACGCGGTCGAGGCCGCGCAGAAGGCGAACGGCGTGCGCGACGCGCGCCACCACCTGGCGCACATCGAGCTGATCGACCCCGCCGACATCCCGCGCTTCCGGCGGCTCGGCGTGATCGCGAACTTCCAGCCCTTCTGGGCCAACGGCGACAAGTACCTGACCGAGCTCACCGAGCCGAAGCTCGGCCCCGAGCGCTCCCGCTGGCTCTACCCGATCGGCAGCGTCGTCGCCGCGGGCGCGGTGGTCGCCTTCGGGAGCGACTGGAGCGTGTCGTCGATGAATCCCCTCGACGGCATCGAGGTCGCGGTGACGCGCCGCCAGCCGCCCGAGGGACCGGGCCCGGCCTGGCTTCCCGAGGAGCGCATCGCGCTGCCGGAGGCGATCGCGGGGTACACCATCCGCGCGGCCTACCTCGACTTCTCGGAGAAGGAGACCGGATCGATCGAGCCCGGCAAGTCCGCCGACCTGATCGTTCTCGACCGGAACCTCTTCGAGATCCCGCCCTCGCAGATCCACGAGGCGAAGGTGCTGCTCACGCTCCTCGAGGGCCGGGAGGTCTACTCCGCCGCGAGGTGACGCCGCTTCGCGCGTCGGGACGACGACGCGGCGCGGCGTCACTTGACCCGCGTGTACTCGAAGGTGCCGATCTGGTCCTTTCCCTTGGCCCGCGAGGTCCAGGCCTGGGAGAAGTGGTCCGGATCCTGGAACGTGACGACGAGGCTCCTCATCAGCTCTCCGTCGGGGTCCGTCACGTTGGTCGCATCGACGAACGCGAAGGCGAGCGTCCGGCCGTTGGGGGAGAGGGCCGACGCGACCATCCTCGGCTGGTTGCCGGCCGCGCAGTAGTGCGTCGCCATGATGCGGCTCCCGTCGGGATGGTAGACGGTGATCATGTTCGTGTCGTGCGCGCTCTCCATCGTCTCCATGAGGCTCGAGCCGTTGGAGACGAGCTTGTAGGAGAGGAGCACCTCGCCCGGGCTTTCGGTGTCGCTGCCCGCGTAGGTGCCTTTCCAGTCGCCGACGAGCGTCTTGAGCTTCTGCCAGGCCGGATTGGCTCCCGGCGGGTCCGCGGCCGGGAGGGCCGCCGCCCACGCCAGGACGACGCATGCCACCACGATCGATCGTTTCGCGTTCATGTCCCTCACTCCTGCTCGACGAGGCTGCCCAGACGATCCAGGCAACCGATCCATCCCGCGTCGTGCTCCGCGCGCGCCCGCTCGGTCGCGAAACGCTCGTGCGTCACGACGAGCTCGGTCTCGACGCCCCGCTCCAGGAACTCCACCGTGACGAGCGTATCGCTGCCCGTGGGATCGCCGAGCCCGGGGTCGTTGTCCCACGTCCAGGTGTAGACGAGCTTGCCCGGAGGCGCGACCTCGAGATATCGGCCCTCGATGCGCCAGGGCTTGTCGCCGACCCGGCCCTCGAGGACGTAGCGGCCGCCGACGCGCAGATCGAGCTCGCGGACGCTCATCTCGCCGTCGGGCTCGACGAACCAGCGCATCAGGAGCTCCGGGTCCGTCCACGCCCGGAAGACCCGGTGGCGCGAGGCTTTGAACGTGCGCGAGACGCGGACCGGCGGCGGCGCGGCCTGTGTGTCGGGATGGGCCATGACTTCTCCTCCTGTTCGTTCCCTTTTTCCTCTACGGATCCCTCGAGGTAGCGTTGCAGGGCGTCGAGCCGCCCCTCCCAGAATTCCCGGTAGTGAGCCATCCAGTCGGCCGCCGTCCGCATCGGTCCGGGCACGAAGCGGCAGTGGTGGACGCGCCCCTCGCGCCGCCGGGCGAGCAGTCCCGCGCCCTCCAGGACCTTCAGGTGCTTCGAGACGGCCGGCAGCGACATCCGAAACGGAAGCGCCAGCTCGGACACGGACGCATCCGGAGCCGAGGCGAGCCGGGCGAGAATCGCGCGTCGAGTCGGGTCGGCCAGGGCCGAGAAGGTGGCGTCGAGCGCGACGGCCGAATAGTTAACCATATGGTTAAATATATCGCCGGGCGTGCCGGTGTCAAGAGGCGAAACGGCTGCCGGCGGGCCTACTCGAGACCGAAGGTCTTGACCAGGAACACGGCCATCTGGCCCTCCCGGGCCGGAGCCGCTGCGAGACGTCGCTACTGCAGGTTGAACGTCTTGGTCAAGAACACGGCCATCTGCTGCCGGACGTTGGTCGCGCTCGGGCAGTAGCGGAGCGGGTTCGAGGCGCAGCCTCCGGTGATCCCTTTCCCGTAGAGGTCTTCGATCCAGGCGTCGGCGAAGGAGCCGAGCGGCACGTCGGCGAAGAGAGTCCCGGTCGCCGCCGGCGGCTGATAGCTCGAGTCGTTCAGAGTCTTGAGCAGGAAGATCGCCATCTGCCCGCGGGTGACCGGGGTGTTCGGGCAATAGCGAAGCGGGCCCGTGAGGCAGCCTCCGGTGATCCCTTTCCCGTAAAGGTCCTCGATGTAGGCGTTGGCGAACGGAGCCGAGCGGCACGTCGCTGAAGAGGGTGCCGGACGGAGTGGGCGGGGCGTAGCCGGAGCCGTATTTCGCCTTGAGGAGGAAGACCGCCATCTGCGCGCGCGTGATCGGCGAGGTGGGGCAGAAGGTCTGGCCGTTGCCGCAGCCCGCGGTCACTCCGTTGCGCGCCACCTTGACGATGGAGTCGTGAAAGATGTCGTTGGGCGGGACGTCGAGGAAGTCGACCTGGATGGTGGTGAACTTCTCGGGTGACACGCACCCGCCGGCGCTCTCGATGACGCTGCACTGCATCGTGGTGCCGGGAGGGGCGGCGTCGAAGACGATCTGCCGCGAGCCCTGTCCGGCGGTGATCACGCCTCCGGTGAGCGTCCAGCTCCACGTGGAGCCGGGGTGGTTGACGGCGCTCGCCGAGGCGCCCGACGCGCCGACGGGGACCGAAATGGGGGCGGTGATGACCGGCAGGCCCGGCGTGACGTTGACGGTGACGGTCGCGGTGGACGTGTTGGTCGATGCACAGCCGTTGGCGCCCATGACGGTGAGCGAGTAGGTCGTCGTCGAGGCGGGGCTGGCCGTCGGCGTGCAGCTGGCCGCATTGGTCAATCCGGTGGCCGGGAGCCACGAGCAGGAAACGCCGCCCGAGCCGATGAGCCCGGCGGACTGTCCCGTGCAGACCGTCCCGCCGCCGGAGGCCGCCGCCGTCGGCCGGCCCTTGACCGTCAGCGCGGCCTGGTTGGACGTGATCGTCTGGCCGAAGCCGTCGGTCACCACGATGTCGTAGTTGCCCGAGTCGCCGACGACAGTCGGGTTGATCGTGAGCGTATTCGTCGTGACGCCGGAGATCGCGCCGCCGTTGTTGAGATTGACCCCGTTCTTGCGCCACCGGTAGGTCAGGGTGGGCTGTCCGGTCGCGTTCACCGTGTAGACGACCGAGGGCCCCGAGCACAGGGTCTGGTTCGAGACGGCCGTCACGGTGATCGGGATCCGCTCGTAGGCGCCCATGTCGACGTAGGGCGGCGTGAGGCCGGCGCCCGAGTCGGCGCACGTCCGGGTCGTCGAAGAAGCGGGGCAGGCCCACGACGTCGACCGTCACGCCGCCGGGGACGGCCGAGTTGTTGCCGGCGTCCACGACCGGCGAGAACTCGCCGGGCCGCAGGTCGGCGGGCGCGCCGATGAAGAGCGGGTCCTCGTCGATGTTGCCCGTGCCCGCGATGCCGCCGCCCTGGATGTCGGTGTAGGTGACGGTGGCCGAGCCCGTGCACGGCGCGCCGAGGCAGAGCTGTCCGGTCGAGTTGCCCCAGAAGATGGAGTTGGCGATCGAGTTGCCGTTGCTCGACAGGAACGCCGCGCCGTAGGCGGCGTTCGCGGTGAAGGTCGAGTTGTCGATGACGCTGCCGTCGGCGGAGGAAACCTGCAGGCCGTTGGGGCTGTTCTGGGCGAGGATCGAGTTGATCAGCGTGACGGGGGAGGACGCCTGGACTCCGCCGCCGCCGGTCGTCGTGCCCGAGATGGAGTTGGAGCGAAAGACGCAATTCTGAGCGGTCAGGCTGCTTCCGCTGCCGATGAAGACTCCGCCGCCTCCGTTCGTAATCGTGTCGACGTTGAAGGCGACCGTGTTGGATGTGACTTCGGGAATTCCGGAGCGTCACTGACCCGCTCGTGATGCGCAGGCCGCCGCCCTGGGCCAGGGCGAAGTTGCCGGTGATGGTCAGCTGCGCGAGCGTCGGCGAGCCGCCGTTGACCCAGATGCCCCCGCCCCGCTCGTTGGGGTTTGCGCCGTCGGCCTGGCCCGCCGTGATCGTGAAGCCGTCGAGAACGCCGGAGGCGGTGACCGTCGCGCCGGCCGTGACCACGTGGTGGCTGTTGTCGTTGGAGACGTTCGGCGTGCCGATGTCGCCGGAGAGAATGGTGACGTGCGCGACGGGGTCCCGCTGCGAGCGCAGGGTCTCGGTCCCGACGAAGCCGCCGTAGATGCCGACGCCGTTCTCCATCGCGAAGGACACGGTCCGGTCCGACGCGTGGGGTCGGTACGTGCCGGCGGCGACCCAGACCTCGTCGGGCGAGTTCGCGGCGCCGAGCGCGGTCTGCAGGCTGGTGTAGGCGTTGGCCCAGCTCGTTCCGTTGTTCGCGCCCCCGGCGGCGGCATTGACGTAAATCACGGCGGCAAAAGCGGTTGAGGTCCCGGCCGCGCAAAATATGGCCATGGCGGCCATGAGCCGCGTCGCGAAACGCATGGAAGTCCCTCCGTCAATTGTCGACACTTCTGACTCATTGTCGCGCGTCGCGACCCTGAAGTCGCCGTCCGATGGACAGGCAAACGGACACCCGTCCGCCCGGTCCGTGTCGCTCAGGGCGTTGCCGCCAGGCGCACGATGAGACCCGCGGCGAGGGCGGCGCGGTCGGGGATGGACGAGAGAAGGACGTGCTCGTCGACGGCGTGCGCGCCGTCGCCGTCGGCGCCGAGGCCGTCGAGCGTCGGGATACCGAATGCCGCGGCGAAGGACGCTTCGGATGCGCCGCCGGTCGCGACCTCTTCGAGCGGAGGCAGTCCCAGCTCGGCCGCGACTTCCCGCGCCGCCCGGTAAACGGCCTCGACGTGCGGCCCGCGCTCGAGCGGCGGGTAGAAGGCGGTCGCTTCGACCTCGAGAACGACGCGCGGGTCCGTAGGGCCGCAGGGCCTCGAGCGCGGCCCGCGCGGCCTCGCCGTCGGCGAGCGTGCGGAAGCGGACGTCGAGCTCGGCTTCGGCGAGGTCGGGCACGACGTTGGGGCGCGTGCCGCCGCGGACCGTTCCGACGTTGACGGTGACGCCGCGCGAGAGGTCCGTCAGGGCCGAGGCGTCGAGCAGCCTCCGCGAGAGCTCGAGGATGGCATTGGCGCCGCGGGCGAAGTCCGCGCCGGCGTGCGCCGCGGCGCCGCGCGCCCGGAGCGTGAAGGACGCCGAGCCCTTGCGCTGCGTCTTCACGGCGCCGCCCGGCCAGGCCGGCTCGAAGTCGAGGACCGCGCGCGACAGCCGCGCATGTCCGCTTCCATCGACGGCGCGGTAGGCCTCGCAGCCGACCTCCTCGAGCGGAGTCAGGAAGACCGATCACCGGGCGGAAGCGCCCCGCGTGCGCGCAGCGCCTTCAGGGCGAAGACGAGCACGACGATGCCGCCCTTCATGTCGTAGGAGCCGGGGCCGGAGAGGCGGTCGCCCGCGATGCGCACGGGCCGCCGCGCGAGCGTCCCGAGCTCCCACACCGTGTCGAGATGCCCGAGGAGCATGATCGGCCTCTCGCCCGCCGTCGCCCGCAGGACGGGCCCGCCCCCTTCGACCGGGAGAAGCTCCCCGGGAAGCCCCAGGGCGGCGAGCTCGCGCTCGATCCGCCGCGCGAGCGCGGCCACCCCCGCCGGGTCGGTCGACGGCGACTCGATGCGCGGTCAGCTCCGAGAGAAGCGCCGTCATCTCGCCCTGCCGCTGCCGGCACCAGCCGAGGAGATCGCTCACCGGCCGCGCGCCTCCGCGGCCCGGCGCGCGATGCGCCGGAAGCCCCGGGCCGAAGCGTCTTTCTCGACCTGCGCGAGCTTCGACGCGGCCGCGGAGCTCGAGCCGCTCGCCGCCTGAATCTCTCCCTCGAGCAGGCGCGCCTCGAGCGCCCAGGCGACGAGCCCCTGCATCTGCGCCCGCGCGGCGGCGTCGGCGAGGCTCCGGGCGGCGCCGGCCGAGTCTCCGCGCGCCGCCGCGCAGGCTCGCGGAGGCGAGCAGGACCTCGCGGCGCACGCCGTCGTGCTGGCTCGCCGCAGCGAGCGGCCGCGCCCGCGCGAGGGCGCGGTCCGCCTCGTCCTCGCGGCGCTCGGCCGCGAGCGCGCGCACGAGGATCGCCAGCGCGGCGGCTTCGTCGTCGGCGATCTTCTGACGGCCGAGCTCGTCCGCCGCGGCCCGCGCGAGCTCCCGGGCCCTCGGAAAGTCGCCCTCGGCGAGCGCCAGCCGCGCGAGATCGGTGCGGCTCTGCTCGGCCGCGGCCGGCTCGCCGATGTCGGTCCGGATCTTGAGCGCCTCCTCGAAGCTTTTCCGGGCCTCCGGGGCGCGGTCCTCGGCGGCGGCGACCACGCCGAGGTAGGTCAGCGCGTAGGCGGTTTCGTGCTTGTCGTCGGTTTCCCGGCAGATCTGCAGACCTTCCTCGAGCATGGTCCGTGCGCCGGCGAGGTCGCCCCTCTCGATGCTCACCGTGGCGAGGCCCACCAGGGGATAGACCGCCTTCGACTTCTGGCCCGAGTCGCGGAAGATCTTGAGGGACCTGGCGAAGTGCTCGCCGGCGCCCGTCAGGTTCGACTCGTGCATCTCCATCTCGGCGACGTTGTTGAGGGCGATGGCGAGGCCCCCGGAATCGCCGATCTTCTCGTGGATCGGCACGGCTCGCTCGAAGAGGGCGCGGCCGCCGCGGAAATCGCCCGCCAGGACCATGGCGGCTCCCATGTTGTTGAGCTGCTCGGCCACGCCGGCCTCGTCGCCGATCTCGGTGAAGAGCGCGAGGGCCTCCTCGGCGTGGCGGCGCGCCGGCACGAGCTCGCCCTGATCCCCCATGACGTTGGCGAGATTGCCGAGCGCCCCGGCCTCGCCGCGCTTGTTGCCGACCTCGCGGTAGATCCGCAGGACCTCCGCGTAGGCCTCGCGCGCGCCGGGCAGGTCGCCGAGGTCGTACTTGCAGTTTCCCACGCCGTTGATCGCGGAGGCGAGGCCCGACGGGTCCCGGGCCTCGGCAAAGAGCTTGCGCGACTGGTCGGCGATCGCGAGCGCGCCCTTCGGGTCGCCGAGGTTGCGCCGAGCGATCGCCTGGTTCAGGCGCGCCGTGGCGGCGAGCAGCCGCGCCCCGTCGGCCTCCGCCAGGGTCGCCGCGCGCACCGCGGCCTTCTCCGTCCGGCGGAAATCGGAGACGGAGCGGGCCGTCTCGGCCTCGGCCAGGGCGACGCGCGCGCCGGCGTCGGGAAAGGCGCCCTCGAGCGAGGCGATCGTCGCGAGTCCGTCCTCGGGCCGGCCGGAGCGGCTCTGGGCGCGGACGAGCTGGAGGCCGTAGTCGAGATTGTCGGGGTAGAAGGTGTAGAGGGACCGGTAGATCTCGACCGCCTTGACCCATTCGTTGTTCATCGCGCGGTAGCGGCCCTCGACCACGAGGCGCGTCTCGCGGGAGAGGTCGCTGGAGAGCTCGAAGGCCTTCTTCGCCTCGGCGATCGCCTTCGCGTCGTAGCCGAGGCCCGACCAGGCCGCGCGCGAGCGCCGAGTGCGCCAGCGCGTGTCCCGGGTCGGCGGCGACGGCTCGCTCGAGGAGGTCCCGGGCCGCGACCTCGTCGTACACGCGCAGCTTCGCCAGACCTTCCGCGTAGAGACGCGCGGCCTCGGGGCTCGAGGGCAGCGACGCCCGGACCGCCGCCGCCTCGGCTTCCGAGACGGCCGGCAGGCTGAGCTTCTCGCGAAGCTGCGCTCCCGCCCGCGTCGCGAGGCCGTCGAAGTCGGCGGCCGAGCCTTTCTCGGAGACGAGCGCGATCGTTTCACCGGCGGCGGTGTCCTGGAGGCGCAGGTCGAGCCGGATCGGCCCGCCCTCGCCGGGGCCGGTCGCGAGGTAGGAGCCGAGGAGCACGAGGTCCGCTCCGATGTTCTTGCGGACGCGGGCGAGCGTCTCCTTGCCGAGGGTGTCGGCCTCCGGGATCGCGAGGTCGGTCTTGACGCGCGCGACGTCCTCGCTCGGGATGGCCCGCAGCGTGTCGCCGGCGGCGAGCTCCGTGGTCAGCATCTCGGAGAGCGCCGTCGAGACCCAGGCCTCCTCGGGCCGGCCCGCGAGGTTCTTGAACCCGAGCACCGCGATCGATCGGCGGGGTGCCCGCGCGGTGGCGGCGGCCGGCCCGGCCGCGGGCCGGCGCCCGAGAGCGCGCGACGCGACGAAAGCGGCGACCGCCGCGAGCAGGAGTCCCGCGGCGACGGCCGCCATCCGTTTGCGGCGGCGCCGGAGAGTCGCCGGCCCCGTGGCGGTCGCCTCGCCCCGGAGCACCCGCACGACCTCGTCGGCGGAGGCGAAGCGGTCGGCCGGCGCGCGCTCGAGGCAGCGCAGGATCGTCTTCTCCCAGACCGGCGGCAGGTCGGGGGCGAGCTTTCGCGGCGAAGGCGCGGCCTCCTTGAGCTTCTTCAACGCCACGGACAGGGGCGTGTCGCCCTCGAACGGCTGCTCTCCGGTGACCATCTCGTAGAGGACGACGCCGAGCGCATAGACGTCGGTCGCCGGCGTGATCGCGCGGCCCTCGATCTGCTCGGGCGCCATGTAGTCCGGCGTCCCGATCACGGCCTCCGTTTCGGTCAGCGGCGCGGCCGAGCCACGGCCCGGCCGGTCGCGCCGCGCCAGGCCGAAGTCCGTGACGACGGCGCGCGCGCCTCCCGGCCGGCGCTCGTCGGGCTCGAGCATCACGTTGGCGCTCTTGAAGTCGCGGTGGACGATGCCGGCCTCGTGCGCCGCCGTCAGCGCCGCCGCCATCTGCTCGACGAGCGGCAGGGCCTCGTCGGGCGTCAGGCGGCCGGCCTTCGAGAGCCGCTCGGCGAGCGTCTCGCCGGAGAGGAGCTCCATCGTCAGGAACGCGAGCGTCCCGTGGTGGAAGACGTCGAAGGTGCGGCTGACGTTGGGGTGCGTGACGCTGCGCGCCAGGTGCACCTCGCGCAGGAAGCGCTCCATCGCGCGCGCGTCGCCGGCGACGTCGGGGCGGATCGTCTTCAGCGCGACGCGCTCGCGCAGCACCTGGTCCTCGGCCTCGTAGACCTCGCCCATGCCGCCGCGGGCGATGAAGCGGACGATCCGGAAACGGCCGGCGAGGACCTCGCCCTCGGCGAGCCCCGGCGCTCGCCACATCTGCTTGCCCGAGCCGGACGGGGGGGAGGGCCGCGTGGGCGCGTTGGGATCACTCATCGGCCGGCGGGCGGGACTCCTTCTGGCGCTCGAAGTCGACCTGGGCCGCGACCTTCGCGATGCGATCGGCGAAGACGACGACGAGGTCGTCGCGCCGCGCCGTCGCGAGCGCCCGGCGGACCGCCTCCGACTCGTTCTTCGCCTCCTCGATCGCGTCGGCCTTCATGCCGTGGCGGATGAGGCCGTCGCGCAGGTGGCCGACGACCTCGCCCGGGCTGGCGCCCGCGCAGGTCCTCGTCGTCGCGCAGGATCACGTGGTCGAAGTGCGGCGCGGCCTCCTTCGTGATCGCGTCGAAGTCCTCGTCGCCGCCGGTCGCCCGGGGCGTTCAGGACGACGACGAGCCGTCCGCGCTTCATCGACGCGAGGAACGGCGCCACCATGCGCCATGCCGTGGGCGTTGTGGCAGTAGTCGATCATCACGCGGAAGTCGCGGAACTCGTAGAGGTTGCCGCGGCCCGGCGCCTGGAACGGCGTCGGGTGGAACGTCGTCAGGCCCGCCGCGGATGTCGTCCATCTCGATGCCGGCGGCGAAGGCCGCGAGCGAGGCGGCCAGGGCGTTGGCGATGTTGAAGCGCGCCTTGCCGTCGAAGGTGATCGGGATCTGCCGCGCGTGGACGAGCGGGATGCGCAGCGTCGAGCGGTAGAGGCAGAGCGTGTCGTGCCGGTCCATGACCGCGCCGAGCCCGCCGGCGGCGACGTGCGTCTTGAAGCGCTCGTTCTGCGGGTCGAGCGAGAAGTACGCGAGCCGCGCCTTGACGCGGTCCGCGATCCAGGGCGTCATCGGGTCCTCGGCGTTCAGGACCGCGACGCCGTCGGGGAAGACGCGCTCGACGACCAGCGACTTCAGGCGCGCCAGGTCCTCGAGCGTCTCGATGTCGCGCAGGCCCGAGGTGGTCCGCGGCGATGTTCGTGACGACGCCGACGTTGGCCCAGTCGTAGCCGAGGCCGAAGCGCAGCAGGCCGCCGCGCGCCGTCTCGAGCGCCGCGAAGGTCACCGTCGGGTCGCGCAGCACGGCCTGCGCCGAGGCCGGGCCGGTGCAGTCGCCCTTCATGATCTGCTCGCTGCCGATGTAGACGCCCTCGGTCGTCGTGAGGCCCACGTGGTGGCCGGCGTAGCGGGCGACGTGGGCGAGCAGGCGCGTCGTCGTCGTCTTGCCGTTGGTGCCGGTGACCGAGACGATCGGGATGCGCGCCGGCGCGCCCGGCGGGATACAGCATGTCGATGACGGCGCCCGCGGCGTCGCGCGGCGTGCCCTCGGTCGGGTCCGTGTGCATGCGGAACCCGGGCGCGGCGTTGACCTCGACGATGCCGCCGCCGACCTCGCGCGATCGGGTGCTCGACCGAGGGCGAGATGACGTCGATGCCGGCGATGTCGAGGCCCACGATCCGCGCGATGCGCTCCATGAGGTGGATGTTCGAGGGGTGGACCGAGTCGGTCACGTCGCGCGAGATGCCGCCCGTCGAGAGGTTCGCGGTCGACTTCAGGTAGACGGTCTCGCCGGCCGTCGGGCACCGACTGCGGGCGTCAGGTCGCGGCGCGAGAGCAGCGCCAGCGACAGGTCGTCGATCTCGATCTTCGTCAGGATCTTCTCGTGGCCGATGCCGCGGCGCGGGTCCTGTTGACCTCGTCGACGAGCTCCTCGATGGTGCGCTTCCCGTCGCCGACGACGAAGGCCGGGACGCGCTGCGCCGCGCAGATGAAGCGGCCGGCGATGACGAGGAACCGGAAGTCGTAGCCCTCCAGGAACTGCTCGACGATGACCTCGTCGCGGAACTTCAGGGCGTCCTTGAACGCGAGGCGCAGCTCGTCCTCGCTGCGGATGTTCGTCAGGACGCCGCGGCCGTGCGAGGCGTCGAGCGGCTTGACCACGACCGGCCAGCCGAGCTTCTCGGCGATCTCGACGGCGTCGTCCTCGTCCGCGGCGACCGAGCCCTTCGGCACGGGCACGCCGTTGTCGCCGAGGAGCCGCTTCGTCAGGCTCTTGTCGCCCGCGATCTCGACGCCGAGCTGCCCGGTCGTCGAGGCGATCGTGGCCTGGATGCGCTTCTGGTGGACGCCCGTGCCGAGCATGACGAGCGAGCGGTCGTTCAGGCGCAGGTGCGGGATGCCGCGCGCGGCCGCCGACCGCGACGATCGAGCGCGTCGAGGGCCCGAGCGCCCAGCGCTCGCGCGTGCGCTTGAGCTTGTCGATCGAGGCGCGCGAGATCGAGGTCGACGTCGAGTCCCGCGCAGTGCTCGACGACGTCGAGGGCGAGCTTGCCGGCGCGCACGCCGACCCGCTCCTCCTCCATCTCGTAGACGAGGTTGTAGACGCCGGGAGTCTTCGTCTCGCGCGTGCGGCCGAAGGAGACCGAGATGCCGACCTCCTGCTGGATCTCGATCGCCACGTGCTCGGCGACGTGGCCGAGCCAGGTCCCCTCGGCGACGCGCTTCAGAAAGCCGCCGGCCGCGCCCTCGGAGCAGTGGTGCTCCTGCAGGCCCGGGCAGGAGCTTCTGGAGCTTCTCCGCCGAAGCCGCGGATCTCGCTCGAGGGGCGTCTCGCGGAAGGGCCCGAGGTCGATCCGCATCCAGACGCACGGGCGGTAGGACCAGTAAGTTCGGTCCGTTCAGGACGAGCGTCTCGAGGAGACGGATTCCCTCGGCCATGTGTCTCGTGGGACCGGAAGACTATCGAATGTTAGGTTAGAGTTGAGTCGTCGAGGTAGGGCCGGGCCATCACCCGCCGGCCGACTCAGACGCTCGACCCTCAACGTCCCTGCAATTCGCCGAGATCGGCCGGCGCTTCTCGACGTCGAACCGGTCGCCGGCCGTCAGCACGTGGAGGAGGGCGCCGGAGAGGCTGAAGGCTGGCGGCGGGATCGGACTCCGAGAGGCCGTGGGCCACGGCGCGGCTCCCGTCGATGACGAAGACCTGGCCGGAGCCGATGACCTCGATCTCGCCCGAGCCGTAGTAGACGATGGCCGTGTCCTCGTCGATGCCCGACGCCGAGCTTCGAGGGCTCGATCGCGACGGCGGTCAGCAGCCGCCCGAGCCGCTTTCGCTGCGAGAAGTGCTGGTCGATGATCAGGCGCGTGATCACGCCGAGCCCCGGCGCCAGATCGACGCCGTCCCGCCGGAGCTGGAGCCCGCCCTCGCCGCCCGTGATCATCGTGGCCGAGAAGGCCGAGGCGCCGGCGGAGGTCCCGGCGAGCGCGCCGCCGCCGACGAGGTTCTCGTGGATCGCCTGCGAGCGCCGGGCTGCCGGCCGAGGATCGCGACCAGGCGCGACTGGTCGCCGCCCGTCATGAAGACGCCGGTCGCCCTCTCGATCGCCGCGAGGTTCGCCGGGAGCTGCGCGTCCTCCCGCGAGACGATCGGCAGCGGGAACGCCTCCCCGGCGCCGATCTGCGTGAACACGTCCTGGTAGAAGATCGCGCGCTCGGCCGGGATCGCCGAGGCCGTCGGCAGAATCGCGATGCGCGCCTCCGCGCCGCCGGCCTCCGCCACGAAGCGCTGCAGAATGTCGGGTTTGTCGAATTTTTCTTCGCCGCCGCCGACGGCCAGGATCGAGCCGTGCGGGCGATTCTTCCGGGGGGTTTTCATCCTCGGGACGACAGAGTACGCGGCGCGCGCGATTCCGTCAACCGCGCGCGCGCCTAGAGCGCTCGCACGTACGCGCTCTGATCCAGCTTCCACACGACGACGCCGCAGAAGCGCTCGCCCTCCGGGCAGACGGGCCGGACCGCGGCGTGGTGGCGCAGCGTGCACGGCGGCAGCAGCCACGGGCCGATGCGCGGGTTGACGTCGCGGATCTGCAGCGCCTCGTCGAGGGAGGCGCGCCAGATCTCCTCCTGCGCGTTGTAGCAGAGGCGCATCGTGAGCTTGTGGTGGAGGTTCAGGAGGTCGGCGGACTCGGTGAAGCGGATCGCGACGGCGTTCGGGCAGCAGGTAGGCCGCGAACTCGTCGGCGACGCCGCGCGCGCGGAGCTGCGCCGATCGCCTCCCAGGTCTCGTCCATCGTCTCGCGGTAGAGCGCGGCGGCCTCGGGCACGTCGGCGACGAGCATCGGGACGACGTAGTCGGGCTCGTCCGAGAGGTAGCGCCGGCAGCGCCGGGCCGCGAGGCCGGCGTCATGCGGTGGCGCTGGTCCTGGCTGTCGGCGGTGTGCGAGAGCTTCTTGCGGAAGGTGTAGTGACGGGTGGAAGAGCGCGCGCGAGAGCTTGTCGTGCGTCGTCAGGGTCAGCGTCTCGCCCAGGATGCGGTTGCTGCGACGGGATCGAGGACCATGCGCGATCGCGTCGTCGTCGGAGAGCGCGGCGCGCGGGACGCCCGAGGATCTCGCGCACCGCCGCGGCGAGGATCTCCTCGTTGTTGGCCTTCCAGTCGACGAGGCGCGAGACGCGGCCGCCGAGCTCGGCGTCGAACTCCGCGCCGGAAGGCGCGCGCGGCCGGCCGCGCACGCGCGGCAGCGCGGCGAACGCGGCGTACTCCGGCGTCTCCTCGAGCGGGAGCGGCTCCTGGAGGACGGTCGCGTAGAGCGGGTCGTGGCGGAGGACCTCGGCGACCATCTGCCCGACGACCTCGCGCTGCTCGGTCGGCGCGTCGATGCGACTCGCAGAGCCGCCAGTAGCGGAAGAGCGTGACGCCCGAGACCGTGTGGTACAGGTACGAGAACGTCGCGACCGGCAGCACGTAGCGCGCGATCTCCTGCGCCCGCTTCTGGACCGCGCCCGCGAAGCGCGTCGCGGCCGTCGCCGCGCGTGCGCCCCGGGAAGAGGCCGAAGTAGCGCTCGGCCGGCGAGCGGCGTCAGCAGCTCGGTCAGCCGCGTGTAGGCGTCCTGCTGGCGGCGCGCCGTCCGCTCGTAGATCTCGCGCTCGGCCGCGCCCATCGGGCGGCACGGCGTAGTTGCCCGGCTTGACCTCCACGTAGCGCTGCGACACCTGCTCGGAGTTGTAGAACGGGTGGCGAGTGCAGGAAGCGTCCAGAGGAACTGGCGCGAGACGTTCTCCAGCGCGAACTGGAAGTGGGCGTGCTGGAACGTCGTGTGGTGGCCGGCCTCGTAGATCGACTTGCGCGATCGCGTCGCGGCGGTCCGGGCTTGCGCGGAGGCCTGGTCCTCGGTGATGATCCCCTTGGCCGAGTAGCAGGTCCGCGCCGTCGCGACGACGTTCTCGTACGGCCGGTCGAAGGCGTGGACGAGGCGGACCTTCGGCGGGGGCGAGGAGAACGCGAAGACGAGCTGCGGGGACCGGGGAAGGCTGGACATCGCTACCGACGGTCATTATCTCAGGTCGGCTCGACCTCTCGGCTCTATCCCCAGCGCGGCTGATCGTCCGGATTGATGCCCGAGCGCCGTCTTCGCGACGAGCTCGTGCGTGAGCGCGGAGTTCGCGGGGTGGAAGCGGCCGGCCCGCGCGTCGCGGAAGAGCCGCTCGAGCTCGCTCTTCTTGAACATGCCGAAGCCGCCCGAGAGCTCCAGCGCCGTGTCGACGACCTTCCAGACGCCCTCGGTCGCGCGGTACTTGGAGGTCACGATCTTCGACGGCCACGCGCCGCCGTGGTCGACGCCGTTGGACCAGTCCTCCGCCGTCCGGTCGATGAGCGGCTCGAGCGCCTCGAGCTCCATGACCATCTCCGCGACGCCGTGCTGCATGGCGGGGTGGTGCGCCATCGAGGTCGAGACGGCGAGCGAGGTGCGCTTGGCCAGCGACTCGAGCGTCAGGTCGAGCGCCCGGCGGCCGAGCGCGTAGTAGACGTTGGCGAAGCCGATCAGCGCCCAGGCGAAGATCGAGAGGACGAAGAGGTCGACTCCCGGCCGCGCCCGGCGGCGACGACCCGGGCGATCCGCGTCGTCCGGGACGAAGGCGCCCTCGAGGATCGTGTCGTCGCTGCGGGTCGCGCGCATCCCGAGCACGTCCCAGGTCGGCTCGATCGCGGTAGCCCTTCGCGTCGCGCGCGAGGAACCCGTGGACGATCTTCGGGCGCCTTCGGGTCGCTCGCGTCCATGCCGTGGAGCCCGAGGTAGGTCCAGACCGGCGAGCAGGCTTCCGAAGGCCTTCCGGCCGGTGAAGCGATAGCCGCCGGCGACCCGCTCGGCCTTGGTCGTCGAGAGCAGCACGGGCAGGTCGTGGCCGGACTCGGCATGGCCGGCGGCGAAGACCTCTCCCTTGCCGGCGGCCTCGAGCATCCAGTCGCAGGAGCGGTCTCCGGCTCCTGCAGATCTGCGACGCCACGCCGCACCAGTAGAGTGTGCATGTTGGCGCCGAGGGCGGTGGCCGGCGCCCAGTAGGCGAGCCGGCGGGTCTCCCGCATGCACTCGGCGAACGAGAGGCCGAGTCCGCCGAGCTCGCGCGGGACGGCCATCCTCAGGTAGCCGGTCTTCCGCAGGTCCTCGAAGTCCTCCTCGAAGAAGCGGTTCTCGCGGTCGTACACGGGCGCTCGCTCGTGGAAGCTCCGCAGAAGCTGATCCGAGAGGATCGGGCGGGCGTCGCTCATCGAGGCGCTCCCTTCTCGAAATCCGCGAGTACCGATATACGACGAGGAGATTACGGAAGCAAGGGGGCGTCCGATAGCATCGCGCCGGATGGAGGAACCGGCCGACACCCGCCTGCTCGAAGCCGCGCGCGGCGGCGACGCCCGGGCGCTCGAGACCCTGCTCGAGCGCCACCAGGCGCAGGTGTACCGCTTCGGCATGAAGATGTGCCGCGACCCGGAGGACGCGAAGGACGTCCTGCAGGACACGCTGCTCGCCGATGGCGCGCGGCGTCCGCGACTTCCGCGGCGCGTCGTCGATCTCGACGTGGCTCTACACGATCGCCCGCAGCTTCTGCATCAAGAAGCGGCGGCGCAGCAAGTTCGCGCCGGACGCCGGAGCGCTCGCTCGACACCGACGCGGCGGCCGAGGCCGCGGCAGCTCGCCGATCCCGGCCGGACGCCCGGACGAAGCGCTCGCCGGCCGAGCAGGTCGAGGCGCGCGCTCGAGCAGGCGATCGCGCGCGCTCGAGCCGATGTACCGCGAGGTGCTGCTGCTGCGCGACGTCGAGGGCCTCACGGCCCCCGAGGTCGCCGAGGTGCTCGGCGTCGAGCGTCGCAGGCCGTCAAGAGCCGCCTGCACCGCGCGCGGCTCTCGGTGCGCGAGCGGGTCGCGCCGCTGCTCGGGATCGCGCCGAGCGCGGCAGCGCCCGCGCCCGGGAACCTGCCCCGACGTGCTCGACGCTCTTCTCGCGGCACCTCGAGGACGAGATCAGCGCGGACGTCTGCGCCGAGATGGAGCGGCACCTCGCAGGCCTGCGGTCGCTGCCGGGGCGCGTGCGACTCGCTCAAGCGCACGCTCGCGCTCTGCCGCACCGACGGCCCTGCGGCCGCCGGTTCCCTGCGGCGGTTCAGGCCTCGGTCCGGATCGCGGTCCGCAACTTCCTCGCGGAGACCGCCTGAACCCTTTTCGCGGCCGCGGGCTCTCACCAGGCATGGAGGCAGGCATGGCGACCGTGCAGGTGACCGAGAAGACCTTCGAGACGACCGTCAAGCAGGGGATCGTGCTGCTCGACTTCTGGGCCGCCTGGTGCGGCCCGTGCCGCGCGTTCGCGCCCGTCTTCGAGGCCGCGGCCGAGCGCCACCCCGACGTCGTGTTCGGCAAGGTCGACACCGAGGCCGAGCCGGGGCTGGCCGCGGCCTTCGACATCCGCGCGATTCCGACGCTGATGGTGCTGCGGGACGGCGTGCTGCTGGCCGCCCAGCCCGGCGCGATTCCGGCCGCGGCGCTCGACGAGCTCATCGGCAAGGTGCGGGCCCTCGACATGGACGAAGTGCGCCGGAGCCTCGACGAGCCGCGCAGGGCGGACACCGGCGCGCCGGCGAAGGCGGAGGCGCCTGATGTGCCGGCGCGTCGACTGCGCGAAGTGCGGGCGTCCGACGTTCGCCGGCTGCGGCGCGCACGTGGACCAGGTGCTCGGCGACGTGCCGCTCTCGGAGCGGTGCCGGTGCGACGCCGGGAAGGCGGCCGACACCGAAGAGCGCGGCTCGCGGACACGGCGATCGTGGTTCTCGGGCCGCGGCGCGAAGTAGGGACGCGAGGCGAAACGGACATGGACCGCTGGATCGAGCTCGTCGCGCTGCTCGTGGGCTGGATCGCCCTCCAGCGCTGGATCCTGCCGAGGTTCGGGGTGCCCACCTGAGCGGTCCCCTCACCGCGCCGGTCGGCGCGGAAGAAGGACAGCGATGGAGGGGAGGGTTGCTCATGACGCCGTGGATGGCAGCGCTGGCACTGTCGCTCGGAATGACGGTTCGCGCGGCGGAGCCGGCGCCGACGCCCGCGCCGACGCCGGTCCTCGTCAACGAGCGTCACCCGCTGCCGCGTGTTCTCACCGGCGGCATGCCGGCCGGCGCGGCGGCTTTCCAGGGGCTCGCCGAGGCCAGGGTGCGGACCGTCGTCGACCTGCGCTCCGATTCCGAGGTCACTCCGGAGACACGCTCCGCGGCGGAGGCTGCGGGGCTCGCCTACGAACAGGTTCCGGTGAGGGGTGAAGCCGATCTCGACCTCGGGAGCGCCCGGGCGCTCGACGCGCTGCTCGACGATGAGGCCCGCTATCCGGTGGCGATCGTCTGCGCGAGCGGCAATCGGGTCGGCGCCCTGCTGGCCCTTCGGGCGTTCTGGCTCGAGGGCTCGACGCCGGAGTCGGCGCTCGCCCTGGGCCGCGCCGCGGGCCTCACGCGGCTGGAGGCGTCCGTCCGGGCGCTCCTCGGGCTGCCCCCGGCGCCGGATCCGACCCCGAACCCGTCGCCGACCCCGACGCCAGGCCGGCCGAACTGACCCGGCTGCGGCGAACCCTTTTCCGGGGCCCTGGCTCATACGGAAAAGAGGAGGCTCGCCATGGAAACGAACGAAGCCGGTTGGGATCGCGGGCTGCGGGTCGTCGTGGGGCTCGGCCTGTTGTCGATGATCTTCGTCGGGCCGCAGACCCTGTGGGGCCTCGTCGGGCTCCTGCCGCTGATCACCGGGCTGTGGGGCTACTGCCCGCTCTACCACGTGCTCGGCGTGAGCACCTGCGCGGCCAAGGCCCCGGCGACGCGGGGATGAGGGCCACCGGGCCGCAGGCGGCGCCCGGGCGGACGATCCGATGATGCTGGCCCTGCTGCTCTCGGTCCTGGCGGCTCCGGAGTCGCTGACCCTGCGGGAGGCCGCGGCGCTCGCGGCCGGCGGCGCTCCGGCCGTCGAGCGCGCCATGGCCGAATCCGAGCGGGCCCGCGCGGCCCAGTCCTCGGCGCGCGCGGCCCTGGGCCCGACGCTCTTCGGAGACGTCGGCTTCCTCTCTTCCAACAACCCCGTGACCGTGTTCTCTCTCGCCCTCGAGCAGCAGCGCTTTTCCGCGCAGGAGTTCTTCCAGTCGGATCCCAACGACCCGCCGTTCACGAAGGACTGGAGCGCGGCCGTCGCCGCGGCGTGGGCGATCGATCTCTTCGGGTCGTCGCGGGCCGCGGCGCGCGCGGCGGGCAGCGCGGCCGAGGCCGCCGAGCGCGCGGCGCGCAGGACCGGCGACGGCGCGGCCATGCAGGCGATCGCCGCATTCGTCGAAGCGCGGCGTGCCGAGGACACGCTGGCCATCCTCGGCGAGCGGCAGGCGGACGCCGAGCGGGACGAAGCCCTGGCCCGCTCGCTCTTCGAAGAGGGACTGACGACGTCCGCCGATCCGGCGCGCACGCTGGCGGTGCTGGCGGAGATCCGCGCGGAGGCCGCCGGCTACCGGGCCGCAGCCGAATCCTCCCGCGCCGCGCTCGCGGCGCTGATCGGGGATGAGGCCGCTTCGAGGCCGCTCGCTTTGCTGCCGGGACCCTCACCGGCCCCCGAGGCGCCGGCCGCGGCGCGCGACGACGTCGCCGCCGCGGAGCTCTCCGCCGAGGCCGCACGCGAGGCCGCGCATTCGGCCGACGCGTCGCGCTGGCCCGCGCTCGTGCTGACCGGACGCTACGAGGTGCACGCGCCCACGCCCGGCGGCCGATACGGGGACTCCGCCACGGTCTTCGGCGGGTTCCGCATCCCGGTGTTCACGTCGGGCGCCATCAAGGCGCAGGTGGCCGAGGCGCGGGCGCAGGCGCGCATCGCCGAGGCGACCCTGACCGAGCGCCGGCGGACGGCGCAGAGCGAAGTCGTCAGCGCGCGCGCGCGGGCCGGAGCCGCCGCGGCCCGCCTCGCGGCCTTCGACGAGGCGCAGTCGGCGGCGCGGCGGGCCCGGGAGATCCAGCAGGCTCGGTACGAGGAGGGCGCCGCCCGCCTGTCGGACCTGCTCGAGACCCGCTCGGCGGAGCTCCGCGCGCGCATGGGCGCGGTCGAGGCCGCGGCCGACCGCGTGCTCGCGGAAGCGAACCTGCGCATGGCCCTGGGCCTCGCGCCGGAAGGGGAGAGAGCCCGATGAAACGAATTCCGGTCCTCGTCGTCCTGGCGGCGCTCGGCCTCGCGGGCTGCGCGAAGAAGCCCGCCCGGGAAGAGGCCGCCGCCTCGCAGCGAACACTAGCGACGGCGACGGTCGAACAGAGCGACGCCGCTTCGGTGCTGGAAGTCGACGGCGCCGTGGTCGGCGCTTCGGAGGCGATCCTGTCGAGCCGCCTCGCGGCCCCGGTCGTCGAAGTGCGCGCGGTTCCCGGAGAGACGGTCCGGGCCGGCGCGGTCCTCGTCCGCCTGGCGGACCGCGAGTCCGAGAGCGCTCTCGAAGGCGCCCGGTCGGCGGTCGCCGCCGCCCGCTCCTCCGCGGAGATCGCCTCGCGCAACCGGATGCGCTTCGAGCGGCTCGAGGGGCGCGGGGCGGCCGCCGCCGTCGAGATCGAACGGGCGCGTCAGGAAGAGTTCGCCGCCGCTTCGGCGCTGGCCTACGCGCAGGCCGCGCTCGCTCGCGCCGAGATGGACCGCGCCCAGTCGGTCCTCGTGGCGCCGTTCGACGCCATCGTCGTCGAGAAGATGGTCTCGGCGGGAGATCTCACGGCCCCGGGGCGGCCGCTCGTCCGGCTGTCGTCGGCGAAGGGGCGGCGCGTCGAGGCGGCGCCGGGCGAAGCGGAGTCCGCGCGTCTCGCGGTCGGCGACCGGGTGACGGTCTCGATCGGGGACCGGGTCGTCGAGGGCCGGATCGCGGAGATCGTCGGCGCGGTCGATCCGCAAACGCGGCGCCGCATCGTCCGCGTGGACCTTCCCGCGGGCGTCGAGCCGGCGGTCGGCAGCTTCGCGCGGTTGCGCCTTCCGGCGGCGTCCGCGGCGAGGCTCGTGGTGCCCGTGCGCGCGATCGCGGCGCGCGGCGGCCTCGAGGTCGCCTGGGCGGTCGGCCGCGACGGACGGGTCTCGCTCCGCTACGTCCGGACGGGGCCGCCCGCGGGCGCCGGCCTGGTCGAGGTCCGGTCGGGGCTCGAGGCGGGCGAGCGGGTCGTGCTCGATCCGCCGGCCGATCTCGCGGCCGGGACGCGGGCGCTCTCGTGACGCTCGACCCGAGGACGCGTCTCGCGCTGGAGCGGGAGCGGCTCGGCGTCGCCGGGCGCCTGGCCGCGGCATTCATGGATTCCCGGCTGACGCCGCTGCTCGTGGCCTTCGCGCTCGCCCTCGGGGCCCTCGCCGTGATCGTGACGCCGCGGGAAGAGGAGCCGCAGATCAAGGTCCCGATGGTCGACGTCTTCGCGTCGCTGCCGGGCCGCGGCTCGGTCGAGGTCGAGCGCGAGGTCTCGTCGCCGCTCGAGAAGGCCTTCTGGTCGATTCCCGGGGTCGAGTACGTCTACTCGACCTCTTCCCCGGGGTCGGCTTTCGTCGTGGTGCGCTTTCGCGTGGGAGAGGACCCCGATCGCGCGCTCGTGCGGGTCCGCGCCAAGCTCGACGCGCTCGCCGACGTGTGGCCCCGGGACGTGCCGCCGCCGCTGGTGAAGCCCCGCTCGATCGACGACGTGCCGATCTGGGCGCTGACGTTCTGGAGCCCCAGGCAGGACCCGGCGACCCTGCGGCAGATCGCGGCGGAGGTCGAGAACGAGGTCAAGACCATCCCCGAAGTTTCGGACACCGTCCTGATCGGCGGCCTGCGGCGCGAGTTTCGCGTGGAGCTCGATCCGGCGCGGCTCTCGGCGCGCGATCTCGCCCCCGGCGCCGTCCTCGCCGCGCTCGCGGCGGCCAACCGCCGGACGGCGGCCGGGGAGCTCGTCGCGGGCGACCGCGGCATCGTCGTCGAGGCGGGCGGCTTTCTCGAATCCGCGCGCGATCTCGAGTCCGTGGTGGTCGCCGAGCGCGGCGGGCGGACGGTGCGCCTGTCCGACGTCGCGTCCGTCGTCGACGGGCCGGAGCGCCCGACGTCCTACGTCACGCACGGCGAGCCCGGCCGGCCCGGCCGCTTTTCGGCCGTCACGCTCGCCGTCAGCAAGCGCCGCGGGGCGAACGCGATCTCGGTCGTGCATGCCATCGACCGAAAGCTCGCGGCGCTCGGTCCTCGGATCCTGGCCGCCGACGTCCGCACGACCGTCACGCGGGATTACGGCGAGACGTCCTCGGAGAAGTCCAACGAGCTCCTGAAGCACATGGCCCTGGCCACCCTGTCGGTGGCGCTGTTGATGGCCTTCGCCCTCGGCCGGCGGGAGGCCGGAGTCGTCCTGCTCGCCGTCCCGGTCACGCTCGCCCTGACGCTCTTCATCTTCATGCTCTTCGGCTACACGCTGAACCGAATCACGCTCTTTGCCCTCATCTTCTCGATCGGCATCCTCGTGGACGATGCGATCGTCGTCGTCGAGAACATCGTCCGCCACCTGCGGCTGCCCTCGTCCCGCGGGCGATCCCTGGCGCGCGTCGCGATCGAAGCGACCGACGAGGTCGGCAACCCCACGATCCTCGCCACCTTCGCCGTCATCGCCGCCATCGTGCCGATGGGATTCGTGGGCGGCCTGATGGGGCCGTACATGCGCCCGATCCCCGTCGGCGCCTCGGCGGCGATGCTCTTCTCGCTGCTCGTGGCCTTCGCGATCTCGCCCTGGGCCGCCCGCCGGCTCTTCCGCGGGGCGAAGCTCGACGGGGCCGGACACGGCGAGGGCGAACGGAGCCGGCTGGCGGTCCTCTACCGGAAGGCGATGACCCCGCTCGTGTCCGAGGGCGGGGGCCGCGCGCGGGCGATCTTCTTCGGCGTGATCGCGGCGCTGCTCGCGGGCGCGGTCGCGCTGCTCCCGCTCGGCGTCGTGCACGTGAAGATGCTGCCGTTCGACAACAAGAACGAGTTCCAGGTCGTCGCGGACCTCGCCGACGGCGCCACGCTCGAGACCACGCACCGGGCGCTCTCCGAGATGGCCGAGGCCCTGTCCTCGCTGCCGGAAGTGACCGGGACCGAGGTCTACGCGGGCGCGGCGGCCCCGTACAACTTCAACGGCCTCGTGCGCCACTACTTCCTGCGCTCGGCCCCGCACCAGGGCGACGTCCAGGTGTCGCTCGCCCCGAAGGGACAGCGCTCGCGTTCCTCCCACGCCATCGCCCGCGCCGCCCGTGTGCTGGTCGAGCCGATCGCCCGCCGGTACGGCGCGCGGGTCAAGGTCGCCGAGGTGCCGCCCGGGCCGCCCGTGCTGCAGACGCTCGTGGCCGAGATCTACGGGCCGGACGACGCGGGCCGCCGGGAGGTGGCGCGCCGGGTGCGCGACGTCTTTCTGAAGACGGAAGGCGTCGTCGACGTCGACTGGTACCTCGAGAGCCCGCGGGAGAAGGCGGTCTACCGCCTCGACCGGGAGAAGGCGGGCCTCTCGGGCATCCGCGAGGCCGAGGTCGCAGCGACGCTGCGCCTCGCGCTGTCGTCGGACGCGGCCGGCGAGATCCATCTTCCCGACGTCCGCGAGCGGATCCCGCTCGTCGTCACGCTGGCCGACGACCGCCGCCACGACCTCGCGGCCCTCGGAAGCCTCTCCGTCGCGGACGACGCGGGCCGGCTGGTTCCGCTCTCGGAGATCGGCCGCTTCGAGCGCGAGCCGGCGGAGACGTCGATCTACCACAAGAACCTCAAGCCGGTCGTCTACGTGACCGCCGACGTGGCGGGACGCCGGGAGGCGCCGGTCTACGCCATTGCCGCACTCGAGAAGGGGATCGCCGCGATCGACGCGCCGGGCGGGTATCGCATCGCGACGCACACCGCCACCGCGCCCTTCGACACCGCGCGCTTCGGCCTCAAGTGGGACGGCGAGTGGCACGTGACGTACGAGGTCTTCCGGGACCTCGGCCTCGCCTTCGCGGCGGTTCTGGTCCTGATCTACGTGCTCGTCGTGGGCTGGTTCAAGAGCTTCACCGTGCCGCTCGTGATCATGGCCCCGATCCCGCTGACGCTCGTCGGGATCCTGCCGGCCCACGGCCTCTTCGGAGTCTTCTTCACGGCGACCTCGATGATCGGCTTCATCGCGGGCGCCGGCATCATCGTGCGCAACTCGATCATCCTCGTCGACTTCATCGAGCTGCGGCGCCGCCAGGGCATGGGGCTTTCGGAAGCGGTGCTCGACGCGGGCGAGGTGCGCTTCCGCCCGATGCTCCTGACCGCCGCCGCCGTCGTCGTGGGCTCCGCGGTGATGCTGCTCGATCCGATCTTCCAGGGGCTCGCGGTCTCGATGATGGCGGGAGAGGTGGCGGCGACGCTCCTGTCGCGGGCCGCCGTGCCGGTCCTCTATTACCTGCTCAAACGCGCGGAAGCCAGGCGGGCGCAGGCCTCGCCGGTCGCCTCTTCCGCCGAAACGGAAAGGAGCCTCGCATGACTCGAACCGTAGACGAGTGGCTTCGCGGAATCGCGGGAACGTTCATCCTCGCCTCCCTCGCGCTGGGATGGCTCGTCCATCCGGGATTCTTCCTCCTCACGGCGTTCGTCGGAGCGAACCTGCTGCAGTCGCTCTTCACGCGGTGGTGCCCGATGATGTGGCTGCTCCAGCGGCTGGGCGTGGAGCAGGCGGCGGCGCGGACGTGAAGCTCCTCCTGCTCGTCGTTCCGAGGGAGCTCCGCGACGAGGCGGAGGCCTCGCTCGTCGAGTCCGCCGGGGTCGGATTCACCGAGATCCCCGGCGTCTACGGCGAGGGGAGCACCGGCCCCCGCTTCGGCTCCCGCCAGGCGCCCGGGGTCTCGGACCTCGTCTTCGCGGCGCTTCCGGACGCGAAGCTCCCGGCCGCCCGCGGGGCCCTGAACGCGGCCGGCGCCCGGCGCGGGCTGGCGGTCCGGGCCTTCGTGCTCCCCGTCGAAGACGCCTGGGGCTGACGGGGCCCGGCGGGCCGATGGAAATAGAATAGGCGGCCCATGCAGCTTCCGATCTACCTCGACTACCACGCGACGACTCCGGTCGACCCGCGGGTCCTGGAGGCGATGACGCCGTACTTCACGCGCGTCTTCGGCAACCCGGCCTCGCGCGGGCACGTGTTCGGCTGGGAGGCGGAGGCCGCGGTCGACGCGGCGCGGGACCAGGTCGCGCGCGCGATGAACGCCTCGGCGAAGGAGATCGTGTTCACGTCCGGAGCCACGGAGTCGGACAACCTGGCGATCCTGGGCGTCGCGCGGCTCTTCCGGGAGAAGGGCGGCCACGTCATCACGGCGCCGACCGAGCACTCGGCCGTGCTCGACTCCTGCCGCGAGCTCGAGCGCGAGGGGTTCGCGGTCACCTACCTCTCGCCCGAGAAGACGGGCGAGATCCCGCCGGAGCGCGTGCGCGAGGCGATCACGGACAAGACGGTTCTCGTTTCGCTGATGCTCGCCAACAACGAGATCGGCACGATCCAGCGGATCGCCGAGATCGGCGCGGTCTGCCGCGAGAAGGGCGTCTACTTCCACACCGACGCGGTGCAGGGCTTCGGCAAGATCCCCTTCGACGTCGAGGCGATGAACGTCGACCTGGCGGCGATCTCCGGCCACAAGATCTACGGCCCCAAGGGCGTCGGGGCGCTGTACGTGCGCGCCCGCAATCCGCGCGTGCGCCTCGAGCCGATCGTCTTCGGCGGCGGCCACGAGCGCGGCATGCGCTCGGGGACGCTCAACGTGCCGGGCATCGTCGGCCTCGGCAAGGCTGCCGAGCTCGCGGTCGCCGAGATGGCCGAGGAGACCCCGCGGCTGCGGCGGCTGCGCAAGCGCCTGCACGACGCGATCGTCTCGCGCGTCTCCGACGCGATCCTGAACGGCGCGCCGCTGCCCGAGATCGCGCCCGACGGGGCGCTCGCGCCCGGGACCGTCGAGCGCCGGCTGCCCGGCAACCTCAATCTCTCCTTCGCGGGCGTCGAGGGCGAGGCGCTCCTCGTCAGCATGAAGGACGTCGCGGTGTCGTCGGGCTCGGCCTGCACGTCGGCCTCGCTCGAGCCCTCCCACGTCCTGACGGCGATCGGCGTGCCGGCCGACCTCGCCCACGCGTCGATCCGTTTCGGCGTGGGCCGCTGGACGACGGAGGAAGAAGTGGACTTCGCCGCCGAGACGGCGGTCGCGGCGGTCGCGCGGCTGCGGGAGAAGTCGCCGCTCGCCCGCGCCTAGAGTTTCGGTTTCGGTTTGACCCGGTTGCTCACGGACCTCGTCCGCGGTGTCTCCTCGTACACCGACCTCCTCGAGAGGGTCCGGCGGGGAGAAGACCGTCTCGTCGTCTCGGGCGGCGTCGGCGCGCTGCCGGCCGTGCTGCTCGCGGCGCTCGCCGCGGACCTCGCCGATCGGTCGCGGTCGTCGTCGCGAGCGAGAAGGACGCCGAGCAGTGGCTCGGGGACCTCGCCGCCGCCGGGCTCGAGCGGGTCTTCCACGCGCCGGCGCCGACGCTGACGCCCTACCAGCGGATCCCGGCGTCGCTCAAGTCGCGGCGCGACGAGTTCTCGCTCCTGACGGCGCTCGCGGCCGGGGGACCGCCCATCGGCGCCGTGCTGCCGGCGCGGTCGCTCTTCACCCGGCTGCCCGATCCCGCGCGGTTCTCCGAGCTCTTCGTCCGGATCCGGGGGGGCGAGGAGCTCTCGCTCGCCGCGGACCGTCGAGCGGCTGACGCGCCTCGGCTACCGGCGCGGCGACCTCGTCGTCGAGACCGGCGACCTCGCCGTGCGCGGCGGGCTCTTCGACGTCTTTCCTCCGGACCGCGACCTCGCCGTGCGCGTCGAGCTCGACGGCGACACGGTCGCGTCGCTGCGGCTCTTCGATCCCGACACGCAGCGCTCGCGCGAGAGGATCGACGGAGGTCGCGCTCGCGCCCTTCGCCGCCTCCGAGGAATCCGAGGAGGCGCGGCGGCTGATGACGGAGCGGATCGGCCGGCCGCCCTCGGAGGCCGAGCGCCTCGTCTTCGCGCCGGCGGTCTCGGCGATGCCGGCGGGCTGGCTCGACCACGCGGCGGCGGCGCTGACGTCGTCGTCGAGCCGGCCTCGGTCGAGGAGGAGATCGCGGCGTTGGCCGCAGCGCGTCGCCGCGGACCGCGATCCGGATCGCGACGCCTTCTCCGCGGAAGAGCTCGTGCACCCGGCGAGCGCATCCGGGAGCGGCTGGAGGCGGCGGGCCTCCGGTTCGACCGCCTCGGGCGCGGGTGCTCCGGCCGCGACGACGCGTCCGGCTGCCGGCCGAGGCCATCGCCGGCCACGACGGCCGGGCGGCCGAGGCCGCCGCGGAGCTCACGCGGGCGCTCGCCTCCGGCGAGGAGGTCTTCGTCGCCACGCGGCCGACGGGCGGCGCCGAGAAGCTGCGGCGCCTCGCGATCGAGTACGGGTTCCACGTCTCCTCGGAGCGCCGGGAGGGCGTCGTCGTCTCGATCCCGGCCGAGATCTCGGCGGGCTTCCGGCTGCGCGAGCCGCGCCTTCTCCCTCTACGCGGAAGAGGAGATCTTCGGCGAGGAGCGGCGCTCCGCGGCCGCGCGCCGGAGGCCCTCCGAGGCGTTCCTCTCGGACCTGCGGGACCTCAAGCTCGGCGACGCGGTCGTCCACGCCGACTACGGCATCGGTCTCTTCCGCGGCCTGAAGCGCGTCCCGGTCGAGGGCGAGGAGCGCGAGTTCATGGAGATCGAGTACGCCGACCAGAAGACGCTGCTTCTGCCGGTCGAGCGATTCGACCTCGTCCAGAAGTACTCGGGCGTCGAAGGCGTCGAGCCGGTGCTCGACCGGCTCGGCAGCGCCGGCTGGGGCAAGCGCAAGGCCTCGGTCCGCAAGGCCATGCGCGACATGACCGACCAGCTCCTGAAGCTCTACGCGCGGCGGAGCACCGCCGAGGGCTTCGCGTTCTCGAAGGACTCGCCCTGGCAGAAGGAGTTCGAGGACGCCTTCGAGTACGTCGAGACGCCCGACCAGGCGCAGGCGATCGCCGACGTCAAGCGCGACATGCAGTCCGTCCAAGCCGATGGACCGCCTGCTCTGCGGCGACGTCGGCTACGGGAAGACGGAAGTCGCCATGCGGGCGGCGATCAAGGCCGTCCTCGACGGCAAGCAGGTCGCCGTGCTCGCGCCGACGACGATCCTCGCCGACCAGCACTTCCGGACCTTCAAGCGGCGCTTCGCCGCGTTCCCGGTCGTCATCGAGCTGCTGTCGCGCTTTCGCTCGCGCGCAGGAGCAGAAGGAGATCGTCGCGAAGGTCGCCGACGGCTCGGTCGACATCCTGATCGCGACGCACCGGATGCTCGGCAAGGACCTCGCCTTCCGGGACCTGGGGCTCCTCATCGTCGACGAGGAGCAGCGGTTCGGCGTCGCGCAGAAGGAGCGGCTCAAGGAGTGGAAGGCCTCGATCGACGTGCTCGCCATGTCGGCGACGCCGATCCCGCGCTCGCTCCACCTCTCGCTCTCGGGCCTGCGCGACCTCTCGATCATCGAGACGCCGCCGCGGGACCGGCTCGCGATCGAGACGCAGGTCGTGCCCTCGCAGGCCCGAGGTGATCCGCGAGGCGATCGAGGCGGAGATCGAGCGCGGCGGCCAGGTCTTCTTCGTGCACAACCGGGTCGAGTCGATCGGCCGCGTGAAGCAGACGCTCGAGGAGCTCCTGCCGGCGGTGCGGATCGCCGTCGCCCACGGCCAGATGCCGGAGGCGGAGCTCGAGAAGGCGATGGTCGCGGTTCTTCACGCGCTCGGCCGACGTGCTGCTCGCGACGGCGATCGTCGAGAACGGCCTCGACATCCCCTCGGCGAACACGATCCTGATCGACCGCGCCGACACCTTCGGCCTGGCCCAGCTCTACCAGCTCCGCGGCCGCGTCGGCCGGAGCGACAAGCCGGCCTACGCGTACCTGCTCGTCGAGCAGACCGCGGCGCTCTCGGACATCGCGCGCCGGCGCCTCGCGTCGATCCAGGAGTTCTGCGACCTCGGCGCCGGCTTCCGCATCGCGGCCAAGGACCTCGAGATCCGCGGCTCGGGCAACATCCTCGGCGGCGAGCAGTCGGGCCACATCGCCGCGGTCGGCTTCGAGACGTACCTGTCGCTCCTCGAGGAGGCGATCCGGGAGATGCGCGGCGAGGAGCCGATGCCCGGAGCGGTGCCGTCACGCTGTCGCTCGGCCTCGACCTGGCGATCCCGCCACGAGTACGTCGCCGACGAGAGCTGGCGGATGATGATCTACAAGAAGGTGGCGCGCGCGCGGCGACGACGCGGCCCTCGACGAGGCCCGGCGCGAGATCGCCGACCGGTTCGGCGAGCCGCCGGCCGCCGTCGGCGGCTCATCGAGTACGCGCGGCTGCGGGCGCGTGCCGAGCGGCTGGGGGTCACCTCGATCACGCGCCAGGCCGGCCGGGTCCACGTCCGCTTCGCCGAGAACGCGCCCGTCGACCCCGAGCGGCTGCTCGACGTTCGTCCGCGAGCGCCCGGCGCGAGCCTCTCGCCGGCCCGGGTGCTGACCCTCCCGGCGCCCGAGGGCGAGGCTCTCCTGCCCGGCCCTGATCGACCTCCTTCCGCTCTTCGCCCGGGCCGCCGCCTGAGGAAATTCCCGCGGGGCGCTCGTGTTATGAAGGGCCGCATGAAACGGACGTCCTCGCCCTGGCGGTCTTGGCTCGGCGCCCTCGGCCTGTCCGGCGCCGAGCTCGTCGAGCGGATCGTCGCCCGCGTCAACGACCGGCTCATCACGCAGTCCGAGTACGACAAGCGGCTCTCGGTCGCCCTGCAGGTCGGCGCGCGCGCCCGGACGACAGAGACCAGCTGCGCGGCGCAGTTCTCGAGGACATGATCCGGGAGAAGCTGCTCGACGAGCGCGCCAAGGAGATGGCGGTGAGCGCGACCGACGACGAGGTCGAGGCGGCCGTCGCGCGCGTCAAGGCGCAGTACAACCTGACGTCCGACGCCGAGTTCGACGCGGCGCTGGCCGAGTCGGGGATGACGCGGGACGACCTGCGGCGGCAGATGCGCGAGACGATCACGCTGCAGAAGGTCATCGGGCGCGACGTCACGTCGCGCATCGACCTCTCCGACGACGTGCTGCGGATCGAGTACGAGCGGCGGAAGGAGAAGTCTCTACGCCGTGCCCGCCATCGGCGCACGTCTCGGAGATCGTCCTCCGGTTCCCGCCGGGCGACGCCGAGGCGCAGGCGCAGGCCGTCGCGAAGATCGAGGAGATCCGCGCGAAGATCAAGGGCGGCGCGGCCTTCGCCGACCTCGCCAAGGAGTCCTCCGAGGGGAACACGCCGCGAGCGGGGCGGCGACCTCGGAACCGTGGCCAAGGGCGAGCTCGTCGAGGCGCTCGACGTGGCCATCTTCTCGAGGCCGACGAGTACCCGGCGCCCGTGCTCATGCCGGACTCGATCCATCTCTTCCGCGTGACCGAGCGCAAGCCCGCGGGCTTCAAGCCCTTCGCCGAGGTCAAGGAAGACCTGCGCAAGCGGATCTCCGACGAGCTGTACGAGAAGCGCTTCACCGAGTACATGGACAAGCTGCGCCGCGAGGCCTTCGTCAAGATCTACGATCCGGAGCTCGCGAAGCTCGACGGGAAAAAGGCCTCGTAGGCTGGCGCTCCGGCTCCCCCTTCCTCCCCGATTCTCCTTCGACGCGGTCGTGCGCTCGCACGGCTGGTACGACCTGCCTCCGTTCGCCTACGACCAGGAGGCCGCCACGCTCCGGACGCGCGTTGCGGCGGGCGAGGTCGTCTTCACGGCGCGCGGCGGCCTGCTCGAGGCGGCCGGATCCGGCGTCGCTCGCGCGGAGCTGGCGCGGATCGCGCGCCGCGTCTTCTCGCTCGATCTCGACCTCTCGGCCTTCGGCGCGTCGCTCGAGCCCGGATCGCCTGTCGCCCGCGGTCTCGCGCGCGGGGGAGGGCGGATGCTCCGCGCTCCGGGCCTCTTCGAGGACGCCGTCAAGATGCTGCTGACGACCAACTGCTCCTGGGCGGCGACGCGCGGGATGGTCGTGCGGCTCATCGAGCTGGCGGGAGCGGAGACGGCCTTCCCCGGCGCGGAAGAGATCGCGCGGCTCGCCCCGGCGACGCTCAAGAGCCGGGTGCGCTGCGGGTATCGCGCGGTGGCGCTGTCGCGCTTCGCGCGCCGCGTCGCATCGGGCAAGCTCGACCTCGCGAGCTGGGAGCGGGCTGGCACGCCCGCCGGCGAGATCCGCGAGGCGATCCTCGCCGAGCACGGCTTCGGGCCCTACGCGGCGGAAGGGCTGCTCCGCATCCTCGGCCGACACGACTACCTGGCCCTCGACTCGTGGGTTCGGAAGAGATACCGGCAGCTCTACCGCGGCCCGGCGAAGACGGTCGACCGCGCGATCGCGCGGCGCTACGCCCGCTACGGCGAGTATCGCGGCCTGGCGCTGTGGCTCGAGCTGACGAGCGACTGGCACAGCTAGCCGTCGCTCGCGCTTGCGCGGGATCTGCGCCCTTCGGGCGCACCGGCGAGCGGCTCGCCGGGATGCCGGCTCGACCGCTCGCCTGATCCCTCGCCGCGCGCTCGCTCCCGCGGCGCGAACCTCCTCCCTCCCTTCGGTCGGGAGACTATTCGCGCCGCGAACGGATGAGGCCTCGTGGCGGAAAGCCCTACCGTTGGGACACTCGGTGCACGCGATGCACAAGTGCTTGTGCGAAGCGGCGTCGAGGGCGAGTCCCGCTTACGCCTGTTTAGCGCTCCGAATTTTTTAAGGCAAACAACTTTGCTTGACTAATAAACCTCGGCGCTCCTAACATCGCGGCCAGTGGCCAAATCTGGCTAAAAGTGGGAGAAAGTGGTCCCGGATCTCCGACGGGACATCAAACTGAATGGATCGCTTTCGGGGAAGCGCGCCGGCCCGTCTCGACGAGAAGGGGCGGCTGAAGGTGCCGAACCTCTTTCGGCAGCAGATCGAAGAGGCGTTCGGACGGGATCTCTTCGTGACGTCGATCCACGGTCGCAACTTCCTTCTCTATCCGCTCCCGATCTGGCGCCAGCTCGAAGAGAAGCTCGCCGAGCTTCCGGCCATCCACCGCGCGAAGAACAAGTTCCTCGAGCGCGTCAACTACTTCGGCCAGGACGCCGCGATCGACGGGCAGGGGCGCGTGCTCGTGCCGCAGATCCTGCGCGACGCCGCGAAGCTCGCGCCCGACGTCGTCGTGACCGGCAACATCGATCACCTCGTCGTCTCCGACCGCGGCGCGCTCGCCAAGCGGCTGTCGACGGAGGAGTTCGGGCCCGAGGACTACGACGAGCTTTCGAAGCTCCTGCTGTGAACGGGAGACCGAGACCATTGAAACCAGCCGCCGCACACACCGGTCCTCCTCGACGAGGTCGTCGAGTGGCTCGAGCCCGAGCGCGGCGGCTTCTTCGTCGACGCGACGCTCGGCGCCGGCGGCCACGCCGAGGCGCTCCTCGCGCGGGGCGCGGGCGTGCGGCTGCTCGGCATCGACCGGGACCCGGACGCGCTGGCTCGCGCGGGCCAGCGGCTCGCGCGATTCGGCGAGCGCGTCGAGCCTGGTCGAGGCCGACTTCGCCGATCTCGACGCCGTGCTCGACGGATCTCCGGCTCCCGACGGAATCCTCGCGGACCTCGGCGTCTCGTCGATGCAGCTCGATCAGGGAGAGCGGGGCTTCTCGTTTCGACGGGACGGACCCCTCGACATGCGCATGGGAAGAAGCGGTCGAAGCGCGGCCGACATCGTCGCGACGGCTTCGGTCGAGGAACTGACACGGATTTTCCGTGATTTTGGGGAGGAGCGAATGGCGGCAAAGATCGCGCGCGGAATCGTAGCGGAGCGGACTCGGGGCCCCATCCAGACGACGCGTCAGCTCGCCCGCATCGTGGCCGAGGAGAAGGGGACCCGGGAGAAGATCGATCCCGCCACCCGCGTGTTCCAGGCGCTGCGGATCGAGGTCAACCAGGAGCTCGTCGCTCTCGCGCGGTTTCTCGCGGCGGCGTCGGCCGCCTGAACCAGGGCGGCCGGCTCGCGGTCATCTCCTACCACTCCCTCGAGGACCGGATCGTCAAGGAGACGTTCCGGCGCGAGTCGGGCGTCTGCCTCTGCCCGCCGAAGCTGCCCGCGTGCGTCTGCGGCGCCCGGACGGCGCTCCGAGGTGCTGACGCGGCGGCCGATTCGCCCGGGAGAGGCGGAGCTGCGCCGCAACCCGCGTTCCCGCAGCGCGCGCCTGCGCGTCGCGGAGAAGCTGGCCGACACGACGGAGGCGCTGGCGCAGGTCGGCTGACCATCCCATGAGCACCGTCTACGCCCAGACCAAGCGCGTCGAGAACCTGCACCTGACGCGCGAGCGCGACCGCCGCCGGGGGCGCGAGCTCGCGACGTTCCTGCTCGTCGGGCTGCCGGTGGCGTGCGCGTTCCTGGCGTACGCCGCCCTCCACATCGAGACGGTCCGGGTCGGGTACCTGCGCGAGGCGCGCCAGAAGACGATGGCCGAGTTGAACGAAGAGAACCGGCGGCTGCGCGCGGAGCTGGCCCAGGCCTCCTCTCCCGAGCGCGTCGCCGCGGTGGCGCAGCGCAAGGGGCTGCGTCCCCCGCACCCGGGCCAGGTCCAGGTCGTCGAGGCTCCGGAGCCGGGAGGCTCCGCCCGGTGAGCGGCGTCAAGCGCGGCCGCTCCCGCCTTTTCGCGCTCATCCTCGCCCTGTGGGGAGCGGTCGTCATCGGCCGCCTCGTGCAGATTCAGATCGCCCAGGGCTCGCGCTACCGGGCGAAGGCGCAGCGCCAGCAGGAGCGCCGCGTCGAGATCCCGGGACGGCGCGGCTCGATCCTCGATCGCGAGGGACGCGAGCTCGCGGTCTCCGTCGAAGCCGCGTCGATCTACGCCATCCCCGACGACGTCCCGGACCCGCGCGCCACGGCGGAGCGGCTCGCCGCCGCTCTCGGCGTGCCGCCGGACGAGCTCCTCGAAAAGCTCCGCACCGACCGCGGCTTCGTCTGGGTCCGGCGGCAGCTCGACCCCGAAACCGCGGACCGGATCCGGGGATGGAAGCTCCCGGGGATCCACTTCGCCGTGGAGCCCAAGCGCTTCTACCCGAAGGGGCGTCTCGCGGCGTCGGTGCTCGGGTTCGTGGGGACCGACGCGGTCGGCCTCGCCGGCCTGGAGCACTTCTACGACCGGGCGATTCGCGGCAAGCCCGGCGAGCTCGTGGCGCTGACCGACGCGCGGCGCAGCCGCTACGGCGAGGCCGACGCGGCCAACAGCCGCCCGGCCCAGGAAGGCGCCTCGCTCGTCCTCTCGCTCGACTCGGGCGTGCAGTTCGCCGCCGAGCGCGAGCTCGGCGACGCGATGCGCGAGTTCCGCGCGCACTCCGGCTGCATCGTCGTCATGGACCCGGAAAACGGCGAAGTCCTGGCCATGGCCTCGGCGCCGGACTTCGATCCCAACGTTTACGGACGGTTTCCCGCCGACGCCTGGCGCAACCGGGCCATCGCCGACTCCTACGAGCCGGGCTCGACTTTCAAGATCGTCACGGGCGCACTCGGCCTCGAGCGTGGCGTCGTGTCGCTCGACGAGATCATCGACACGGGCGACGGCACGATCCGCGTCGCGAACACGACGATCCAGGAGGACCGGAATCACCGCTACGGCGCGCTGACGCTCGCCGGCGTCTTCGAGCGCTCGTCGAACATCGGCATCATCCGCGTGGGCCTGCGGCTCGGGACTCGGCCGCTCTACGAGGGCGCATCCGCCTTCGGCGTCGGCCGGCCGACCGGCGTGGATCTTCCCGGCGAGAACCCCGGCATCTTCCGGCCCGTGACGAAGTGGTCGGGTCTCTCGGCGGCGTCGATCTCGATGGGCCAGGAAGTGTCGTTGAACGCCCTGCAGCTGGCGCGGGTCACGGCGGTCGTGGCCAACGGCGGCTTCCTCGTGGAGCCGCACCTGGTCACGCGCATCGTCGAGCCCGGAGGGCGCGAGCGCGCCGTGCCGGCGGCCGCCCGCGAGAGGGTGCTTTCGCCGGAGACGGCGCACGCGATCTCGAAGATCCTGGTCGGTGTCGTCGACCACGGCACGGGCGCGAAGGCCGCGATCCCGGGCTTCGCGGTCGCGGGCAAGACCGGCACCGCGCAGAAAGCCGGTGTGGGCGGCTACCAGGCCGGGCGTCACGTGCCGAACTTCGCCGGGTTCGCGCCCGCCGACCACCCGCGCTGCGTCGCGGTCGTCGTTCTCGAAGAGCCCCAGGGCAAGTACTACGCCGCGGAGGTCGCGGCGCCGCTCTTCGCGCGCGTGGTATCGCAGGCGCTCGGGATCCTGCGCGTCGCGCCGCGGGAACAGCGCGTCCCGGAGACGATGCTCGCTCAGGCCCCTCCCGCCGCGAGGTACCAGCCGGGGATCGTTCCCGCCGCGTCCCGCCCGGACCGGTCCGTGCCGACCGCCGAGCCGGTGGAGCTGCCCGAGCGCACGCCGAGCGCCGTGGGCCTCACGGCCCGACAGGCCATCGCGATCTTCGCGCGGGCGGGCGTGCTCGCGCGCCTCCAGGGCAGCGGCTTCGTCGTCGCCCAGGACCCTCCGGCGGGATCGCCCATCCGGGCGGGTTCCGTGCACACGCTCTTTCTCGCCGACAGCGCGGACGCGCCGGCCCCGGCGGCCGGCCGCCGTGCGGAGGAGACGGCTCCGCCCCCTCCGGGTCCGTGAAGCTGATGGATCTCGCTGCGGTCCTTCCGGGTGTAGACGTTGCGCCCGAGGCACGGGCCGTCGAGGTCGAGCGCGTGGCGAGCGACTCGCGGCGCGTTCGGCCGGGCGATCTCTTCGTCGCCCTGCGGGGAGCGAAGTTCGACGGGCTCGCCCACGTGCCCGAGGCCGTCGCCCGCGGAGCCGTGGCCGTCGTCTCCGACCGGCCGTCGCCCGGCGGCGTCGCCGTGCCCTGGATCCGCGTCGAGGCGCCGCGGCGCGCGCTCGCGCTGCTGGCGGCCGAGCTCCACGGCCGCCCCGCCGAGCGCCTCGTGCTCGCGGCCGTGACCGGCACCAACGGAAAGACCTCCACGACGACTCTGATCGAGGCCATCCTGGCGCGGCGCTACGGCCAGGCCGGGCTCCTCGCGACGACGGTCTACCGAACGCCGAGGCGGCAGCTCGAAGCCGGCCGCACGACGCCCGAGGCGCCCCTGATCCAGGAGCTGCTCGCCGAGCTCGTCGCGGACGGCGTGCCCGCCGCGGCGATCGAGGTGTCGTCGCACGCGCTCGTGCTCGACCGCGTCGAGGGCTGCCGCTTCGACGTGGCCGTCTTCACGAACCTGACGCGGGATCACCTCGACTTCCACGGCACGATGGACGAGTACTACGAGGCCAAGAAGCGGCTCTTCACGATGCGCAAGCGCGACGGGTTCGCGGTGGTCAACGTCGACGACCTGGCCGGCCGCCGGCTGCTGGCCGAAGTGGCGCCGCCGCTGGCGAGCTACTCGCCGTCGGGCGGGGCCGCGGACTTCCGGGCCGAGGCGATCCGCTGCGACCTTTCGGGGACCTCGTTCGAGGTGGTGCACGCGGGCAGCCGCTTCACGCTGGAGTCGCCGCTGCTCGGCCGGTTCCAGGTCGCCAACCTCCTCGCCGCGGCGGCCGCCGGCGCATGCCTCGGCGTCGGCGAGTACGACATCGCGACCGCGGTCGCGGGCGTCGCGCACGTGCCGGGGCGGCTCGAGCGGGTCGAGGCCGGGCAGCCGTACCCGATCCTGGTCGACTACGCCCACACGCCGGACGCGCTCGAGAGGCTGCTCTCGGCGGTGCGCGAGCTGACGGACCGGAAGATCATTCTCGTCTTCGGCTGCGGCGGCGACCGGGACCGGGGCAAGCGCGCGCCGATGGGCGAGATCGCCGGGCGCCACGCCGACATCGCGATCGCGACCTCGGACAATCCGCGCTCGGAGAACCCCGACGCGATCCTGCGCGAAGTGGAAGCGGGTCTGGTCGCCTCGGGCGCGACCAAGTACCTGAAGCTGACGGACCGGCGGGAGGCCATCCGGGCCGCCGTCGAGCTCGCCAATCCCGGCACCGTCCTCGTCATCGCCGGCAAGGGCCACGAGACGACACAGTCGATCGGCGGCACGGAGTTCCCGTTCGACGACCGAAAGGTCGCCGCCGAGCTCGCGGGGAAGTCGTGAGGTTCACGCTCGACGACCTCGCGGCGGCGGCGGGCGCGCGGCCCCATGGCGCCGCTTCGCTCTCGGGGGTCGCGGTCGATTCGCGCCAGGTGGCGCCGGGCGACCTCTTCGTCGCGATCCGCGGAGCGAGGGTCGACGGGCACGATTTCGCGCACGAGGCCTTCGCCCGGGGGGCGAAGGCGCTGCTCGGCGAACGCCTCCCGGCGGATCTGCCGCCCGAGACGCCGTCCGTCCTGGTCGAGAAGCCGGTCGAGGCGCTGCAGAAGCTCGCCTCGGCCCTCAAGCGCGCCGCGGGGTTTCGCCTGGCCGCCATCACCGGGTCGGCCGGCAAGACGACGACCAAGGACTTTGCGGCGGCGATGCTCGCGCGCCGCCTCGAGGTCGAGAAGACGCCGGGCAACCAGAACAGCCAGATCGGCTTCGCGATGTCGATCGTGAACCTCCGGCGCACGCCCCAGTGGATGGTCGGGGAGATGGGCCTGTCGGAGAAGGGGGATCTCTCGCGCCTCTCGCGGGCCTTCGAGCCCGACGTCGCGGCCATCCTCCTCGTGGCCGCCGCGCACCTCCAGTACTTCTCCTCGGTCGATGCCATCGCCGACGCGAAGGCCGAGATCCTCGAGGGGCTGAAGCCCGGCGGGGCCTTCGTCGCCAACGCGGACGATCCCCGGGTGGCGGCGCTCGCGGCGCGCCACAGCGGCCGCCTGCGGGTGGTCCGGTTCGGGCGCTTCGAAATCAGCCCCGGCGCGGAGGTGACCGCTCGCGACGTCGTCGCGGAGGAGGGCGGGAGCCGTTTCCGGCTCTCCACGCCGGCCGGCGAGGCGCCGGTGCGCCTTCCGGTCGTCGGGCCGCACCAGATCGTGAACTTTCTCGCGGCCGCGGCCATCGCCTTCGTCGTCGGCCTCTCTCCGTCCGACTGCGCCGAGGCCGCGGGGGAGCTGCGCCCGGCGGCGCACCGGGGGGAGTGGAAACGCCATGCCTCGGGGGCGCGCCTCTACGACGACAGCTACAACGCGAACCCATCGTCGATGCGGGCCGCCCTCGACACGCTCGCGGCGGTGCCCGCGCGCCGGCGGATCGCGGTGCTCGGCGACATGCTCGAGCTCGGCCCGGACGAGGAGCGGTGGCACCTCGAGGCCGGCCGCGCCGTTCCCGGCCGCGCGGACCTCCTCGTCTGCGTCGGGGCGCTGGCGCGCGCTCTCGGCGAGGGCGCCGCCGAGGCGGGCCTGCCCCGGGCGGCGATACGTCACGCGGCCTCGGCCGACGAGGCGGCGCAGATGCTCGCCGGGATCCTCGCCGAGGGCGACGTGGCCCTCTTCAAGGCCTCGCGCGGGATCGGCCTCGACCTCGCGGTCGCCGCGCTCACGGCCCCGAGAGCCTGACGTGCTGTACTGGCTGCTCTATCCGCTGGCCGGACGCATCCCCGCGCTCAACGTCTTTCGCTACATCACGTTTCGGACCGCGATGGCGGCGGTGACGGCGCTGGTGATCTCGCTCGTGCTCGGACCGCTCACGATCCGCCTTCTCAAGCGCTTCCAGATCGCCCAGTCGATCCGCGCCGAAGGGCCCAAGACCCACCTCGCGAAGGCCGGGACTCCGACCATGGGCGGCCTCCTGATCCTCTTCGCGGTCGTGATGGCGACCCTTCTCTGGATGGACCTGCCGAATCGCTTCGTCTGGATCGCCCTGGGCACGCTCGCGGGCGTGGGCGCCGTGGGCTTCGCCGACGACTTCGTCAAAGTCACCCGGCGGCGGAGCCTGGGCCTGACCGGACGCGGCAAGCTGGTGCCGCAGTTCGTGATGGCCTTCGTCGTCGGCTACGCGATCGAGCACTGGGCGAGCCACGCCGCGTTCTCCACGGTCGTCACGTTCCCGTTTCTGAAGAAGCTCCTCGTGGACCTCGGCATCTTCTATATTCCGTTCGTGGCAGTCGTGGTGGTGGGGGCATCGAACGCGGTCAACCTGACGGACGGCCTGGACGGTCTCGCGATCGGAGCCGTCGGGATCGCCGCGGGGACCTACGGAATCCTCGCGTACGTCACGGGAAACGCGGTCGCCGCGCGCTACCTGCAGATCCCGTACATCCCGCAGTCGGGCGAGCTCGCCGTCTTCTGCGGGGCGCTCGTGGGCGCCTCGCTCGGGTTCCTCTGGTTCAACTGCCACCCGGCGGAGATGATCATGGGGGACGTCGGCGCGCTGTCGCTCGGCGCGGCGGTCGCCGCGGTGGCGGTGATGACGAAGCAGGAGACGCTCCTCGCGATCGTCGGCGGGCTCTTCGTTCTCGAAGCGCTCTCGGTGATCATCCAGGTCGCCTCGTTCAAGTCGACGGGCAAGCGCGTCTTCAAGATGGCGCCGCTCCATCATCACTTCGAGCTGCTCGGCTGGGCCGAGTCGCGCGTCATCATCCGGTTCTGGATTCTCGCGATCCTCTTCGCGGTCGTGGGCCTCTCGACCCTGAAGCTGCGATGAGCGCGCTGCCGATGAGCGTGGACGCCGCCCTTCCCGCCGATCTCCCGGAGCGGATCGCCGTGCTCGGGCTCGCGCGGAGCGGCCGGGCGCTGGCCGAAGCGCTGCTCGACCGGGGCGTGTCGGTCGCGGCGGGCGACGCCCAGGACGCGTCGCGGCTCGAGGGCGTCGAGGCGCTGGCGAGCCGCGCCGAGCTCTTCCTCGGGGGCCCCGCGGAGGCCTTCCTCGACGGCGCCGGCTGGCTCGCGATTTCTCCCGGCGTGCCGCTCGACTCGCCGGTCGTCGCCGCGGCGCGGGCTCGCGGGATCCCGGTCTATGCCGAGGTGGAGGTCGCCTACCGGATCGCCGAGGCGGAAGCTCCCGGGGCGCACCGGTGGATCGCGGTCACGGGGACCAACGGCAAGTCGACCACGAGCACCTGGATCGCCGAGATCCTGAAGCGCGCCGGGCGGCCGGTGGCGCTCGCGGGCAACATCGGCGCGCCGCTCTCGGGCTTTCTGCGGGAGACCGGCGGGCGCGACTTCGTCTGCGAGATGTCCTCCTTCCAGCTCGAGGCGGTCGACCGCTTCCACCCCCACGTCGCGGTCCTGACCAACATCACGCCCGATCACCTCGATCGTCACGGGAGCCTGGCCGCCTACGCCGCGGCCAAGGCCCGGGTCTTCGCGCGCCAGGGCCCGGGAGACTATTCGGTCGTCAACGCCGACGATCCGGCGGCGATGGCCGCGCCGACGCGCGGGCGCCGCGTCCTGTTCTCCCGCCGCGGCCGGCCCGGGACCGGAGTCTGGATCGAATCGGGAGTCCTGATGTCGAATCTCGGGGCCGCGCCTCGCGCCGTCCTTCCCGTCGAGGAGTTGGCGCTGCCGGGCGCGCACAACCTCGAGAACGCGATGGCGGCGGCGGCCGCCGCGGAATGCCTCGACGCGCCGCCTTCGGCGATCGTCGACGGCCTGACGCGGTTCGAAGGCCTGCCGCATCGCTCCGAGCTCGTCGCGCAGTCGCGCGGCGTCCGGTGGGTCGACGACTCGAAGGGGACCAACGTGGATGCGACGGCCAAATCGCTCGAGGGTTTCGCCGACGGAAGCGTCGTCCTGATTCTCGGCGGGCGGGACAAGCACGGCGACTTTCCCTCGCTCCGTCCCCTGGTGGCGCGCCGCGCGAAAGCCGTGCTGACGATCGGCGAGGCGGCGGAGACGATCGAGCGCGGCCTCGCCGGCGCCGCTCCGATCGAACGGTGCGGGACGATGGACGCCGCGGTCGCGCGGGCGGCGGACCTCGCGCGCTCCGGCGATACCGTCCTGCTCTCGCCGGCCTGCGCGTCGTTCGACCAGTACCGAAACTACGAAGAACGCGGGCGCCATTTCGCCGCCCTCGCTCGCGCCGTCACGGGGAGCGCCCATGGCTCGTAAGCTCGCCTCGGACAAGATCCTCTTCGCCACCCTGGTCGCGCTGTCGCTCTTCGGCTGCGTGATGATCTACAGCGCCTCGGCGGTTTCGGCCGGCGAGACGTCGGGCAATCCCTACCGATACCTGCTCAAGCAGATCGCCGCACTCGCCCTCGGAGGCATCGCGGCGTTTCTCGTGTACCGGGTCGACTATCGGCGCTTCGCGAAGCCGTGGGTCGTTTACGGCGTCTACGGCGCCTGCCTCGCGGCTGCGGCCTTCGCGCTGCTGCGCCCGCCGATCAACGGCGCCCGGCGGTGGATTCCGCTCGGCGTGACCATGCTGCAGCCCTCGGAGCTCCTCAAGGTGGCGCTCGTGCTGCTGCTCGCCTATCAACTCTCGCGCAAGACCGAGAGGGCGGGGCATCCCGAGCGCGCGCTCGTGCCGGCGCTCGTCTTCTCACTGGCCGCTGCCGGCGTCGTCGTGCTGCAGCCGGACCTCGGAACCGCCGCCTGCTACGTCATGCTCTGCGCGGTGCTCCTGTGGCTCGCCGGCGCGCGGGCGCGCTGGTTCGTCTTCGGAGCCCTCGCGATGCTCCCGGTGCTCGCGGCCTTGATGCTCTCGGCCGACTACCGGCGGGCGCGCCTGCTGTCGTTTCTGAAACCGGAGGCCGACCCTCTCGGCGCCGGGTTCCAGGCGATTCAGTCGCTGATCGCCGTCGGCGCGGGCGGCTGGTTCGGCAACGGCCTCGGCGGAAGCCGGCAGAAGCTCTTCTTCCTGCCGTTCCCCCACACGGACTTCATCTTCGCGATCGTCGGCGAGGAGCTCGGCTTCGTCGGCGCGGCGGGCCTGGTAGCGTGCTTCGGCATCGTCGCCTGGCGCGGCCTGCGGGCCGCCCGCCGAGCCCCGGACGCCTTCGCGGGCTTCCTCGCCGCCGGCGCCACGGCGATGATCGTGGTCCAGGCCGCGATCAACCTCTCCGTCGTTCTCGCGCTCGTGCCCACGAAGGGCATTCCGCTGCCCTTCGTCTCCTACGGCGGCTCCTCCCTCGTCGCTTCCTGGATCGCGGGCGGGCTGATCCTCAACATCTCGCAGCACGAAGTCGCGGAGTCGCCGTGAACGTCCGCCATGAATGATCTCGGCGCCTTCGTCATCGCGGCCGGCGGCACCGGCGGCCACATCCTGCCGGGCATCGCGCTCGCCCGCGAGATCCTCGCGCAGAAGCCGGGCGCCTCGGTGGTGTTCGTCGGGACCGCGCAGGGCATGGAGGGGAAGATCATCCCGGCGTCCGGCTTCCCGCTCGAGCTCGTGAACGCGTCCGGGTTCGCGGGAAAGACCTTCGCCCGCCAGCTCAGCGCATTGTCGAAGGTCCCGAAGGGCTTTCTCGAGGCGCGGGCGCTCCTGAAGAAGCACCGCGCGCGCGTGGTCGTGGGCGTGGGCGGCTACGTAACCGTCCCGGTGCTGACCGCGGCGCGCTCGCTCGGGATCCCGACCCTGATCCACGAGTCCAACGCGGTCCCGGGCGTCGCCAACCGCTTTCTCAACCGCTTCGCCAGCCGGACGGCGGTGGGCCTGCCCGCGGCCAACGCTCACTTCAAGAAGCGCGGCGTCATCACCGGGACGCCGGTCCGGCCCGAGTTCTTCGCGATCCCGCCGCTCGACCCCGCGGCGACGACCCGCCGCCTGCTCGTCTTCGGGGGAAGCCAGGGATCGCGCATCATCAACCGCGCGATGGCGCGGGCCTCGGTGCTGCTGGAAAAGATGGGTATCGAGGTGATCCACCAGACCGGCGACAAGGACATGGCCGCCACGCGCCAGCGTTATCCGCGCGTTCCGGCGCAGTGGACCCTGGTGCTCGTTTCTGCCGAAGCTCCACGAGGAGATGGCGTGGGCCGATCTCGTCGTGTGCCGCGCCGGCGCGATGACGGTCTCCGAGCTCGCCGCGGCCGGGCGTCCGGCGATCCTCGTGCCCTTCGGCGCCGCGGCCGCCGGGCACCAGATGGAGAACGCCCGGGCCCTGTACCGGGCCGGCGCCGCGGCCGTCATGGAGGAGAAGGACCTGACGGCCGAGAACCTCGCCGGCGGCGTCGCGGCTCAGCTGAAGGACCGGGACAAGCTCGTCCTCATGGGACAGAAGGCGAAAAAGCTCGGCAAGCCCGACGCCGCCAGAGAGCTGGTGAAGATGATCTTCGAGCTCGAGGCTTCCCGGTGAGGTTCCTGCGGCTCCGGCGCCTCCACTTCGTCGGGGCCGGGGGCGTGGGCATGAGCGGGATCGCCGAAATCCTCCTGCAGTCCACGCCGCTCGAGATCTCGGGCTGCGATCTCGCGCGGTCCGAGGGCACGGCGAGACTCGAGGCCCTCGGGGCGAAGATCGCGGTCGGCCACGACGCGGCGCACGTCGAAAACGCGGACCTGCTCGTCATCTCGTCGGCCGTGGCCGAGACGAACCCCGAGGTCGCCGCCGCCCGCGCGAAGGGCGTCCCGGTGATCCGCCGGGCCGAGATGCTCGGCGAGATCATGCGGATCAAGCAGGGAATCGGCGTCGCGGGGACCCACGGGAAGACCACGACGACGTCGCTGACGGGCATGGTCCTGACCGAGGCGGGTTTCGACCCGACGATCGTCGTCGGGGGCCAGGTCCACATTCTGGGAACCAACGCGCGCCTGGGGAGGGGCGAGTACCTCGTCGCCGAAGCCGACGAGTTCGACCGGTCCTTCCTGGAGCTCACGCCCGTCGTCGCGGTCATCACCAACGTCGAGGCGGATCACCTCGACACGTACCGGGACCTTCCCGACATCCTCGACGCCTTCGCGGCCTTCGCCAACCGCGTTCCGTTCTACGGCTCGGTCGTTCTCTGCGGGGACGACCCGGGCGCGAGGAGCCTCGTCCCGCGCATCAAGCGCCGCGTGGTGACGTACGGGCAGTCGGCCGAGGCGAGCCTCTCGGCGCGGAACGTGCGGCTCGATGCGGGCGGGACGACCTTCGAGGTCGCCGATGTCGCGCAGGGCCGCGTCGGGACGGTGCGCCTGAAGCTTCCCGGCCGGCACAACGTCGCCAACGCGCTCGCCGCGATCGCCGTCGGGCGCGAGCTCTCGATTCCGTTCGAGACGATCGCGCGGGCCATCGAGGCGTTCACGGGCGTCGTGCGGCGCTTCGAGCGCAAGGGCGAGAGGGCGGGCGTTCTCGTCGTCGACGACTACGCGCACCACCCCACCGAAATCGCGGCGACCCTCGAGGCCGCGCGCCAGGTCTATCCCGATCGGCGCCTCGTGGCGCTCTTCCAGCCCCACCTCTTCTCGCGCACCCGCGACTTCTCCGAAGCGTTCGGCCGCGCCCTCTCGGCCGCCGACGCCTCGGTCGTCACGGACGTCTATCCGTCTCGGGAAAAGCCGATACCTGGGGTCACGGGGGCGTTGGTGGCGGATGCGGCCCGCAGGGCCGGCGCGGGCAACTGCGTTTCGTATGTTGCTGACAATAAAGCGGTTGTTGACTGTCTGGAACGCACGCTGGTGCCGGGCGACCTGCTGCTGACGCTGGGGGCCGGCGACGTCGTGAAGTTCGGCGAGGAGTACCTGAAGCGTGGCGCCGGGCGATAGGGAACCCCCGTTCCTTCGCCGGCCCCAGGCCGTGCCCCGGAAGCGCAAGCGGCCCGGAGCGCTCCGGCTGCTGATCTTCGGCGTGCTCTCCGTCGCCCTGGGGATCGGCCTGGCGGAGTTCCTCGCGGGCCCGCGCTTTGCGCTCGCGCGCTTCAGCGTTTCGGGAAACACCCGCGCCCGGACCGAAGAGATCCTCGGCGCGCTCTCCGACTGGAACGGCCGGAACCTCGTCGCGCTCGACCTCGCCCCGCTCGCCGCGCGCGTGGCCGCGCAACCCTGGATCGAGCGCGTCACGCTCGCGAAGCGATTTCCCGACGGGCTCGCCGTTCGGGTCACGGAGCGGCGCGCCATCGCGCTCTACCGGGACGGCGAGCGATTCTGGTGGGTCGGGACCGACGGACGACTCATTGCGCCCTACGATCCGCGCCGCGACCGCACCGAGTACGTCATCCTGACGGGCGAGCGCCGGGCGATTCCCGAGGCGGTGGGCCTGCTCGAAGACCTGCGCGCCGCACGCCCCGAGTACTTCTCCGCGCTCTCGGAAATCGCCTCGCTCCCGGACGGTGGATTCGGTATGATGGATGCGATCTTTCGCAGGCCGGTTCGCGTACTCCGGGCCGACGCCCCGGAAAAGATCCGCGCCCTGCTCGAGGCGCGCGTTTACATTGAAAGTCGCGGGTGGGGGGCAGGGGCCATCGATCTTCGTTTTGCCGACCGGGTCATTCTCGTAGGCGCCTACGGCGCAGGGAATAGTCTCTGATGTCGGTCGTCTTGGAAGACTGAATGTCCAAGCCCGAGTCCTTCCTCGTCGCCTGCGACATCGGTACCTCCAAGATCTGCGTCTTGATCGGCGAGCAGAACGCCGGCGGCTCGCTCGACGTGATCGGCAAGGGCGCCGCCGCCAACCGCGGAACCCGCAAGGGCAACATCATCAACGTCGATGCCACGATCGAGGCGATCAAGCGGGCCGCCGAGGAGGCCGAGATCATGGCCGGGGTCCAGATCTCCCGCTCGTGGGTGGGGGTCTCCGGCTCGCATGTCCGGTCCTTCAACAGTCGCGGCGTCGTCGCCGTGGCGGGCAAGGATCGGGAGATCTCCAAGGAGGACGTCGCCCGGGTCATCGACGCGGCCCGAGGCGTGCAAATCCCTCAGGATCATGAGGTTGTGCACGTCGTCCCCAGGGATTTCGCGGTCGACGGGCAGGACGGGGTGGCCGACCCGCTGGGCATGATCGGCAGCCGGCTCGAGGTCGACGTGCACGTCGTCACGGCCCCGGTGGCCGTCACCCAGAACGTCGTCACGTGCATGAACAGGGCGGGCATCGAGGTCGTGCAGCTCGTCCTGGAGCAGTTCGCAGCCGCCGAAGCGGTGCTGACCCCGGACGAGAAGGAGCTCGGCATCTGCCTGATCGACATCGGCGGCGGGACGACCGAAGTGGCGGTCTACCAGAAGGGCACGATCGCCCACACGGCGGTCGTGCCGATCGGCGGCGACCACTTCACCAACGACCTGGCCGTGGTGCTGCGAGCGCCGATCAACGACGCCGAACGTCTCAAGAAGAAGCATGGCTGCGCGCTGCGCAGCGCCGTATCCGAAGACGAGATGGTCGAGGTCCCGATGGTGGGCGGCCGGGCCCCCAAGCTCTGCCCCCGCTCGACGCTTTCGGACATCCTGCAGCCGCGGGCCGAGGAGCTTCTCGGCCTGGTGCACGACGACCTCAAGCGCCTCGGCCTCGACAAGGAGATCCGCTCGGGCGTGGTGCTGACGGGCGGGGGGTCGGAGCTCGAGGGCGTCGTGGAGATCGCCGAGTCGATCTTCGACGGGCCGGTCCGGCGGGGCATCCCGGCCGGGGTCGGGGGCCTCGTCGACGTCGTTTCCCGGCCGGAATGGGCGACGGCGACGGGTCTTCTCTTATATGGTCACCGGTACAAGCCGTCGCGACGGCGAGCCCAGGCGTTCTTCCAGGCGGCGAACTCGGTGTCCAGATTCATAAGGGATTTTTTCTGATGGCCAGGAAACGCCCAGCGCGACGGAGGGAAGGCCCGATGATCGAGTTCCTCGAAGAAGACAAAGACGGCCTCTCGATCGAGCTCGACGGCGGCGACACTTCGCCCGCCACGATCCGCGTCATCGGCGTGGGCGGCGGCGGCTCGAATGCGGTCAACCGGATGATCGCGGCCGGAGTGAAGGGTGTCGAGTACTTCGCCTGCAACACGGACCTCCAGGCCCTGCGCAAGTGCGCGGCGCCGAACAAGCTCCAGATCGGCGGCCGTCTGACCAAGGGCCTCGGCGCCGGGGCCGACCCCGACGTCGGGCGCAACGCCGCGCTCGAGGACCAGGATCGCCTCGCCCAGGCCGTGTCCGGCGCCGACATGGTGTTCCTCGCCATGGGACTGGGCGGCGGGACCGGCTCGGGCGCCGGGCCGATCATCGCGAAGCTCGCGGCCGAGGCCGGTGCGCTCGCCGTCGCCGTCGTGACGAAGCCCTTCGAGTTCGAGGGCAAGAAGCGGATGCGCCAGGCCGAACGCGCCTCGCGGGAGCTCCGCGACCACGTCGACACGCTGATCACGATCCCGAACCAGCGCCTCCTCGCCTTCGTCGAGCGCAACACGCCGCTCAACGAGTCCTTCAAGATCGCCGACGACGTGCTCCGGCAGGCGATCCAGGGCATTTCCGACCTGATCAACTGCCCGGGCGAGATCAACCTCGACTTCGCCGACGTGCGCAAGATCATGTCGGACATGGGCCGGGCGCTCATGGGCACCGCCATCGCCGACGGCGAGAACCGCGCGATCCACGCGGCCCAGGCCGCGATCAGCTCGCCGCTTCTCGAAGACGCCTCGATCGAGGGCGCCCGCGGAGTGCTGATCAACATCACCGGCGGCCACGACCTGACCCTCTTCGAGGTCACGGAGGCCGCTCAGATCATCCAGCAGGCGGCCGATCCCGAGGCCGAGATCCTCTTCGGCTGCGTGCACGACGAGAAGATGGCGGGCGTCGTCAAGGTCACCGTCATCGCCACGGGCTTCGATCGCCTCGAGCGCGATCTCGCCGACATCGACCGCGAGGAGGAGCCCAAGCCTCTGACGGTCGGCTCCAAGCCCCTGCGCCCGCCGTTCCTGCGGGGCGACGATTCCGGCGGCTTCGGCCCGAACGCCTCGGCGTCGCGGGACGACTTCGACATCCCGACGGTTCTTCGCCGGCAGATGGACTAAACGTCGCGAGCGCTGCGCTCGCGGTCTGCGCCTGCGGCGCACCGGCTAGCGGCTCGCCCAAAGCGGGCTCGACCGCTCGCCTGACCCCTCGCTCCGCGCTCGCTCCCGCGGCGCGGCGCTCCTCCCTCGGTGACTTCGGGAGACTCGCCGCGCCGCGAGCGGATATTCCCAGCACGTTGGCATGAAACCTTCGGTCGTAGGGGCGGGGCTTGTCCCCGCCCTCTCACGTTACTTGTGGTGGCGGTGAGTGGCCTCGTCGAGCTTGACCTCGATCTCGTCTCTCATGTGCCTTGCCTTTCGGATCAGCTTCAGCCGGCGCTTGCGGCTCTTTTCGCGCCACTTCGCGTAGGCCTTCTCGACGCTCGGGTGCCGCTTGCGGAATCTCCGCAGCGCTCGGCGCAGGCGAGGCGAGACGAGAGAAAAGAAGAGGGCGGAGAGGAAGAAGAAGACGACCTGGGGCATCACGGGCACGAGGATCCCGATGACGCCGAGGACGAAGAACAGGATGCCGAGGGCGATGTTCCGGGTCGTGCGGCGCTGGATCGGCGTGCGCGGGTGTTCGTGGCTCATGCCGGTGCCACCGCGGCCTTGATCAGGTTGGTGCCGCCGGTCACGCCCATCGGGATGCCGGCGGTGATGACGGCCGTCTGGCCCGGCTTCGAGCAGACCGGATTCGGCGGCGACGCGAAGGGCCCGCTCGAGCATGGCGTCGGTGTCGGGTCCCTCCGCGGCGACCAGCGGAATGACGCCCCACACGAGGGCGAGGCGTCGGGCCGTCTCGGGAAGGGTCGAGAGGGCGAGGACGGGGCGGCGCGGACGGTGCTTGGCGACGAGGCGCGCGGTCGCGCCCAGCTCGGTCCAGGCGACGATGACGGCAGCTCCGACGTGCTCGGCGAGCTCGCATGCGGCGCCGGCCACGGCCTCCGGCAGGCTCTGGAGACTTCGGTCTTCGAATCGCCGCATCCAGGCCTCGAAGGGGAACGCGGCCTCGGTGTCCTCGGCAATCCGCCGCATCGTCTCGACGGCCTCGGCGGGATATCGGCCGACCGCGGTCTCCTCGGAGAGCATCACCGCGTCCGTGCCGTCGAGGATCGCATTGGCCACGTCGCCGACCTCCGCGCGCGTGGGGCGCGGCCGGTCGACCATCGAGAGCAGCATCTGGGTCGCCGTGATCACGGGCTTGCCGGCCCGGTTGGCACGGTCGATCAGCATTTTCTGGAGGAGCGGCACGTGTTCGAGCGGCGTCTCCACGCCGAGGTCGCCGCGCGCGACCATGAGCCCGTCGGCGGCGGCCAGGATCTCGTCGATGCGCGCGAGGGCCTCGTGCTTCTCGATCTTGGCGATGAGCGGGATCGCGGACCGGCGCTCGTCGAGGAAGCGCCGCGCCTCGAGGACGTCCTCGGCGCTCCGGACGTACGACAGGGCGACGTAGTCCACCCCCTGAGAGATGCCGAAGGCGAGGTCCTCGCGGTCTTTCGCGGTCAGGCCGGGCGCGGCGATCGAACGGGCCGGCAGGTGAATGCCCTTGTGCGAGGAGAGCGTCCCGCCGGCCACGACGCGGCACCGGATGTCCTTGTCGTCGGCCGTCTCGACCCTCAACTCCACGTCGCCGTCGGAGAGCAGGAGCGCGTCGCCCGGGCGCACGCTCGCCGCGAGATCCGGGTAGTCGAGCGAGACCTCGCGTGCGTCCCCCGCGACCGCCCGATTCGTCAGCGTGAACTCCGCTTCCGGCTCGAGGAGCACCTTGCCGGCCGCGATCTCGCCGATTCGGATCTTGATCCCCGCCAGGTCCTGCAGAACCGCGATCGGCCGCCGGACGCGTTCGGAAATGTCGCGGACCGCCGCGAGGACCGCGGCGTGATCCTCGTGGCTCCCGTGCGAGAAGTTCAGCCGCGCGACGTCCATCCCCGCCTCCGCCAGGCGCCGGAGTGCTTCGGGCGAGCGGGAGGCCGGTCCGATGGTGCAGACGATCTTGGTGCGGGGCATGGAGCCGCCTAATCTAGCGCGAAAAAAAGCCGCCGCCCGGCCAAGCGAGCGACGGCCTTCCGCGTTGCAGGCGCGGGCTAGGGCTTGGGCGTGATCGCCTTCTGGACGTCCTCGGCCGCCTTCTTCGCGGCCTCGGCCGTCTTGTCGGCGGCTTCCCTGGCCGCATCGGCCGTCGTCGTCGCCGCATCCTTCGCGGCTTCGCCGACTGCCTGGCCCGCTTCGGAGGCGGCCTGGCCGACGGCCTTCCCGGCTTCCGTCGCGGCCTCGCCCGCCTTCTGCGCCGCTTCCGAAGCGGCCTGCCCGGCGTCCTTCGCGGCCTTTTCGGCCTCGGACATCTCCGCCTTCTTGCAACCGGCCGACAGTCCGGCCGCGAGAACGAGCGCCAACATGGAAACCCACGTCTTCTTCATCGATTTCACTCCTTTGGTACGAGGTCTGGTCGGCGCTTCTTATCACGGCCGGCCGCCGGCGGGAACGTGGAGCGCTTGGTAGGATCGTTCGGCCGCCTCGTAGGCGGCGACCTCCCGTGAAGACACGCTTCCTGTACCGGGCGTTGAAGGCCCGTTATCGCGACCAGAGCGCGGAGATCCGATCGCTCCTCGACGGGCTCTGTGCCGGAGACGTCGCCGTCGACGTCGGCGCGAACAAGGGCGCGTATCTCTACTGGATGCGCCGGGCCGTCGGGCCCGCGGGGAAGGTCTTCGCCTTCGAGCCGCAGCCCGGCCTCGCCCGATACCTCGAGGCTGTGCGCGCGCGCATGGGATGGGACAACGTCGTCGTCCGGGAGTGCGCGATCTCGGACTCCGCAGGCGAGCGCGTGCTTCGCGTGCCGGGTTGGGAGAACTCCCCGGGTGCGTCCCTCGAGGAGGCCGTCGCTCCCGGTGCCCGCGATCGCCTCGTCGCCGCGGACACCCTGGACCATCAGCTCGAGGGCGCGGGGAGGATCGCCCTCGTCAAGGTCGATGTCGAGGGCCACGAGCTGGCGGTGTTTCGGGGCGCGGCGAGAACGCTCGCGGAGTCGAGGCCCGTTCTCCTCTTCGAGTGCGAAGCGCGTCACCTGACCGGCCGGACGCCCCGAGACGTCTTCACGTATCTGGAGGGGCTCGGCTACCGCGGCCAGTTTTTCTCGCCCGGCGGCCTCCGACCCGTCGCGGAGTTCGATCCCGCGATCCACCAGCGCCGCGGCGCCGGGCCGCTTCTGGGAGGCGCCCGGCTACTGCAACAACTTCCTCTTCACCGCCGGGAGTCGAGGATCGGCTTCAGGTCGGCCAGGAACGCCGTCATGATGTCGCCGAGCGCCTGGTTCCAGCCGGCGGCGGCGGCGGCGGCGGTCCGCTCTCGCAGCGCAACGCGCTGCCCGTACGTTTTCCGGAGGAGCTCGCTCGCCGGCGCGGTGCCGGCCGCGGGGGCGAGCACGCGGAACTGCATGGACAGGACCGACGCCGACTCGGCGGTCGTGCTCAGGTCGGCGTAGAGCTCGGTCGCCTCGGCCTCGATGGCCGCCACGGCCGGCAGAGCGCCTCCGGGAGCAACGATGTCCCGGACGAACGGGGCATCGAGGAGATAGCCCCGGATGGCCGAGGTCAACATCGCTCCGGGCGCCGCCGCGAAACTCGCGTAGGGGTCGCGCTCGATTCCGTGTGTTCCGACGCGATAGACGAAGGGCTTGCCGGCGTAGGGCGGAGCGACGTCGACCCAGGCGAGCGAGAGAACTCTCGAGTCGGACGCCGGGGCGGCGGCGCGCGCCGCCGGCGGATCGATCGAAAACGATTGCGGGGCGACCGGAGGTTTCGAAGCACAGCCGGCCGCCGCGAGAACGAGGCCGCAGGTGGTACGCAGGAGCCGGTTCGTCACGGTTTCTCCTTCTGGACGCCGGGGGCCGGAGGCGGCGGGCCTCCGAACAGGAAGCCCGCGGGGTACTTCTTGAGCTCCTCGAGGGCGTCGTTCAGGGTGCGGGCCGCATCCCGCGTGCCGGCGAGGGTGTCGTTCAGCGCACGCACGTCAACCGCGGAGAGCCTGTCGATCAGGCCGGCGAGCCGGGCATCGAGGTCGTCGATCAGCTTGTCGGCGTCGGTCCCGATGGCCGCGAGCTTCATGCCCTTGAGGTCCTCGCGCGCGTCGGCGACGAGCGCCTGGATCTCGGCGACGGCGCCGTCGGCGTCGGAGAGAACGCGGTTGGCGTTGGCGGAGATCCCCTTGACGTCGAGCTCCCCGAGCTTCTGCAGGGTCGTCGTCGCGGTTTCGAGGGCGCGGTTCAGGTTGTGGCTGAGCTTGGGAATGTCGAACTTCTCGAGATTGGCGAGCGTCCGGTCGACCGAGGCGAGGAGCCGCCCGAGCTGGCTCGGCGCCGACGGGATGTACCAGTACTTCGGCTTCCACGGGACCTTGAGGGGCGGGTACCTCTCGGGATCCATGGTCTGGAGCGAGACGATGCTCGATCCCGTGATGCCTTCGGTCTGCACGACCGCGCGCATGCCGCGGCGCACGATCTCCTGGATCTGTTCGCCCATCTCCCCCCTCCACTGCGGAGGAGCGATCTTCTGATTGACCGCGCAGCGGACGACGACGCAGGCCGGCTGCTCGACCTTGTAGAGGTTCCAGCTGAAGCCGATCTCGGTGACCTTGCCGATCGTGACGCCCCGGAGCTTCACAACCGAGCCGACGGTGAGCCCGTCCACCTCGCCTAGCGAGTAGGTCTCGAACGTATAGGTCGGCTGAAAGGCGCTCCGGATGCCGAAGAGAAAGAGGGCCGCGAGCACGATCGCGACTCCGACGGTGACGAAGAGCCCGATCCGGAACTGGCTGGCCTTCTCGCTCATGAAGTCGGACTCTCCTTCGCCCCCGCCGCCGGCTCGGCCTGGCGGAGGAAGAACTGCCGCACGTACGGATCGTCGGAATGGTCGCGCAGGTCCGCGGGCTTGCCCTCGGCGATCATGGTCTTCGTGCGCGCGTCGAGCATGACGCAGCGGTCCGCGATCGCGTAGATGCTCTGGAGCTCGTGCGTCACGACGACGAAGGTGATGCCGAGGCCCTTCGAGAGCTCCAGAATCGTCTTGTCGAGCCCGGCGGACGTGATGGGATCGAGCCCCGCCGACGGCTCGTCGAGGAACAGGATGCCCGGGTCGAGGGCCATCGCGCGGGCGATGCCCGCGCGCTTCTGCATGCCCCCGGACAGGGCGGAAGGCTTCTGCGCCGAAGCCGACAGCAGGCCCACCTGGTTGAGCTTCGCCATGGCGACGAGGTCTTTCTCCCCGGATTCGAGGTCGGTGAACTCGTCGAGCGGCAAGCGGACGTTTTCGAGCACGGTCATCGAGCCGAAGAGAGCGCCGCTCTGGTACATCACGCCGAACTTCCGGAACAACCGGAGGCGCTCCTCCCCTTCGGCCGTCACGATGTCGTCGCCGTTGAAGAGGATGCGGCCCGTCGGCGGCCGGTAGAGACCGATCATGGTCTTCATGAGCGAGCTCTTGCCGCAGCCCGAGCCTCCGAGGATGACGAAGACTTCTCCCCGGCGGACCTCGAAGGTCAGATCCTTCTGCACGAGCTTGTCGCCGTAGGCGATCGTCACGTTGTCGACGGCGATGACGGGAGCGGCGGCGCTCATACGTGCAGCACGTAGGTCAGGACGCTGTAGACGGCGTCCACGACGATGATCATGAGGATTCCCGCGACCACGGCGCGCGTCGTCGAGTCGCCGACGGCATTGGGCCCTTCCTTCGTCTGCATTCCCCGCAGGCAGCCGAGTCCCGCGATGATCGCGCCAAAGACGAACGACTTCGAGATGCCGACGAGAACGTCCCGAACGTGGAGAGCGCCAACGAGCTGGGCCCAGACCTGCGCCAGAGTGAAGCCCATCGTCAGCATGACGATGATGCCTCCGAAGACGCCGAGGAGCATCGAGTACGCCGCGAGCACCGGCATCAGCAGGGTCCCGGCGAAGACGCGTTGGATCACGAGAAAGCGCATCGGATCGAGGCCCATCGTCTCGAGGGCGTTCAACTCCTCGTTGACCTTCATGGTGCCGATCTCGGCGGCGAAGGCCGATCCGGAGCGGCCGGCGAAGATGATCGCCGTGAATATCGGCGAGAACTCGCGAACCATCACGAGGCCGATCATGTCCGCGATGAAGATCTGGGCGCCGAACATCTCGAGGGGCTGCGCGGCTTCGAACGCGATGACGAGGCCCATGAGCAGGCTGATGAGGGACACGATCGGCAGGGCGTTGACGCCGGCCTTCTCGAAGACGACGGCGACCTCGCGCCAGCGCATGAGGCGGGGCCGCCGCAGCACGGCGGCGAACCCCAGAACGACGCCACCGATGAACGTCGCCTGCGCCGCGAGATCGGCGAGCATCGATTTGGTCGCTGCGCCGACCTCTCGCAGGAAGCCCAGCCGCTCCGCCGGCTTCTGCAGCGCGCTCAGGGCCTCCGGGGTCGGAAACGCCGCGAGAAGGGTCTGGAACTCGGGACGCACGCCCTTCACCGAGGCGCGCACGCCGGGGAGGAGCCTCCCCTGCGAGAGCTCGTAGAGCAGGGCCATTCCCGAGACGTCGCCGCGCTCGATGCCGCTCGCGTCGACCTCGAGAGCAGCGGGCCGCGCGCCGGCGAGGCGATCGAGGATCTGCCGGCGCGCCGCGGCCGCCGTCGAGACGTCGAACGCACCCGAGAGCGTCAGGACGGCGCCCTGGCCCGATCCCGGGCGCAGCTCCACTCGGGCCGTCGCGGGGGAGCTCATCGGGGCGAATACTATGACGCCGGCCGGAGCCGGCCGGCCTAGAAGTAGCCGAGCTCGATCGCCTTCAGCATCGCCCGGTTGCGGTCCCGCACGCCGAGCTTCTGCAGGATGTTGTGGACGTGGTTCTTCACGGTCCCCTCGACGACGCCGAGGGCCTCGCCGATCTCGCGGTTGGAGAGGCCGGCCGAGAAGAGCCGCAGCACCTCGCGCTCCCGCGCCGTCAGAGACTCCGGAAGCTCGGAGCTCTCGAAGCTCCTGGGGGACGCGGCCAGGCTGCGGATGGCGCGGTCGGTCATGCCGGGCTGGATCAGGCTTCCGCCCGCCGCGACCGTCCGGATCGCGTCGGTCAGCCGCTCGAACGTCACGTCCTTCAGCAGGAAGCCTCGCGCCCCGGCCTTCAGCGCCTCGAGCAGCAGCGCATCGTCGTCGAAGGTGGTGAGGATGAGCGTCGGCGGCAGGCGGCCGCGCGCCGACAGGTCCTGAAGGACCTCGAGCCCGTTCTTCTTCGGCATCCGGATGTCGAGCAGGAGAACGTCGGGGGAGACCTTCGCCACGGCCGCGAGAGCCGCCTCGCCGTCGGCCGCCTCGCCCGCGACCTCGAGGTCCCCGGCATAGGCGAGAAGGCTCTTGAGTCCCTCCCGGACGATCGTCTGGTCTTCGACGAGGAGGATCCGGATCGGCCGCTTCAGGGAACCCATACGCGGGCCTCGAAGCCGGGCGGGCCGGGGAAGAGGCTGAGGCGGCCCCGGAGCGCGAGCAGGCGCTCGCGCATGCCCGCGAGGCCGTTGCCTTCGGCCAGGGCCGCCGCGCCGTGGCCGTCGTCCCGGACCCGCAGGTCGAGGCCGCCGTCGAGGGGTGCGAGCTCGATCCAGAGGTTCTCCGCGCCCGCGTGACGGATCGCGTTGGTCACGCACTCCTGGGCGCAGCGCAGGATCGCCCGCGCGCGCTCCGCGTCGACGGGCGGCAGCGCCTCGGGGACGCGCAGGTGGATTCGCGGGTGCGGAATGGCGGCGGCGAGCGCGGCGAGCGCGGCCGAGAGGTCCGTCGCGTCGTCCTGGCGCAAGCGGCTGACGACCGCCCGGACTTCGGCGAGCGTGGTGCGGGTCAGCGCGCGCGCCGTGTCGAGCGGGCCCGAACCGGCGAGCGGCTCGGGCCGGCGCTCGAGGGCGGCCGCCTCCAGATTGAGGGACAGCGCGCTGAGATGGTGCCCGAGCACGTCGTGGAGCTCGCGCGCGATGTGGAGCCGCTCGGCGGCGCGGCTGCCGAGGATCGCCAGCTCCCGTGTGGCGAGAAGCTCGCGGTTGGCGCGCGCGAGCGCTTCGCGGGCGAGGCTCTCCCGGCGCATGAGGTGGGCCGCCAGCACGGCGAAGGCCTGCAGCCCCGCGAGTGCCAGCGTGTTGGCGAACCAGATCGACAGAGGTATCGCGTGCTTGGGATGGTTGAAGGGGAAGGGCACCATGACGAGACCGAAGGCCGCCGTCTGGAGCGCGATCCAGGCGGAGACCCGCCGCAGGCTCAGGATCTGCGCCGCTTCCCACGCCACGAAGACGAGCGGAAGGCCGCCCATGTGCGAAGGCCACCAGCGGTTGACGAAGACGACCGAGACGCTGGCGACGCCGAGCAGGGCGAGGACGATCCCGCGGCGCCCGTCGCGCTGTCTCCAGGCCAGCGCCGACGCGGCGATGCCGGTGGCAAACCCGACGAGCCAGACCCAGATGCAGTAGTCCGAAAAGAGGTCCCGGTCCTTCGCGTACTTGGCGAGGACGGCCACGCCGATGACGACCCACGTCACCAGGCTCGTGATTCGAATGGAGCGCGTGATCCCCACGCCCGAATTCTAGGGGAATCGCCGGTCCGAGGACCCGTATCGAAAGGCACAGATCGCGCGTGTGCCTTCCGGTACTGGGCGGCGGGGCCGCGCGCATCGCAAGATCCGCCCGACAAGGAGGACCGGATGCTTTTTCCCGCTGTCGTGACCCTCGCCGCCGCTTCGATCGCCGCGCCGGCCGCGCCCGACCGCGCCGCCATCGAGCAGACGATCGGCCACTACTTTGCCGCCGGGGACACGGCGAGCTCCGCGGAGCTGCGCCTGGCCTTCCACCCGGCCGCGATGATGTTCTTCGTGAAGGACGGCAGCCTGGAAGGCGTTTCGCAGCCCGAGTGGTGGGCGCGCACGGACGCGAACAAGGCGCCGGTGAAGGCGCTGTCGCGGAAGATCCCGCTCGTGGACGCGACCCGCGACACGGCCGTCGCCAAGGTCCTGTCCGAGTACCCGACGCACCGCTTCGAGGACTACATGACCCTGGCGAAGCTCGGCGGGCGCTGGTGGATCGTCGGCAAGATCTTCCATCGCACCGTCCCAGCCGACGCCCCGCCCCCCGATCCGGCCGCCGTCGCCGCGGACCGCGAGGCCATCCGATCGACCCTCCAGACGCTCTTCTCCGCCCAGGACGCCAGCGACGGGCCCCTGGCCGCGAGCCTCAGCAGCCCGCGGACGATGACCTACACGGTCCTCGACGACCGGCTCGTCGGTGTCTCGGCGGCCGAGTGGGAGGCGCGGCTGGCGGCGCGTCGCGCGGCCGGCGGCGAGATGCCGAAGGCCACGCGGCGGATCGCCATGGTGGACTCGGAAGGGGACGCGGCGGTCGCCAGGCTCGAACACGAGCTTCCCGGACTGCGGTGGATCGATTACGCTTCCCTCCTGAAGGTCGGAGGGAAGTGGCAGATCGTCGGCTTCGTCTACTTCCGCGAGAGCGCGCCGAAGTGAGCGGCGCCCTCCAGGCGACGCGCCGCGACTTCCTGCGGCTCTCGGCCGTGTCGGCGGGCGGGCTGGTGCTCGGCGTGCGCTTCGCCCGCGCGACGGCGGCCGAACAGGCGGCAGGCGAATTCCGTCCGAACGCCTGGGTACGGATCGACCCGTCGGGCAAGGTGACGCTGACCGTCGACAAGTCCGAGATGGGGCAGGGCGTGCGGACCTCTCTGCCCGTGATCCTCGCGGAGGAGCTCGAGGTCGACGTGGACACGGTCTCGCTCGACCAGGCCACGCCCGGCCCGGACTTCCAGGACATGGGGACCTACGGGAGCCGCAGCACGCGGACGACCTGGCTGCCGCTCCGCACCGCCGGCGCGGCGGCGCGCGAGATGCTCGTCGCGGCGGCCGCCGCGAAATGGGGCGTGGCGGCGACCGCCTGCCGGGCCGAGAAGGGCCGCGTCATCCATACCGAGTCCGGGCGCAGCCTCGGCTACGGCGAGCTCGCGGCCGCGGCGAGCCGGCTCCCGGTTCCCGCATCGCCGGCGCTCAAGCCCCGGTCCGCCTGGCGTCAGATCGGAAAAGACCGCCGGCGCATCGATGCGCCGCGAATCGTGGCCGGCGCGCCGCTCTTTGCGTCAGACGTCCAGCGCCCCGGCATGAAGGTCGGAAGCGTCGTCCGCTGTCCGGTCGCCGGGGGAAAGGCGAAGAGCTGGAACGACGCGAAGGCTCGCGCCATCCCGGGCGTGCTTCTCGTCGCGCCGGTTTCGGCCGGACTCGTCGTCGTGGCCGACGACACGGCGGCGGTGCTGGCGGCGCGCGAGGAGCTCGAGCCGACGATCGTGTGGGACGAGGGGCCGAACGCGGCGCTCGGCTCGGCTGAGGTCCTGGCGGGGCTTCGCGCGGCCTTCGCGAAGCCCGGCGGCGTGCTGAAGCGCGGGGGCGACCCGGCGACAGCGCTCGCCGCGGCCTCCCGCAAGCTCGAGGCCGAGTACTTCTATCCCTACCAGGCGCACGCTCCCCTGGAGCCGATGAGCGCGGCGGCCGATGTCCGCGCCGACCGGTGCGAGATCTGGGCCGGCTCGCAGGCGCCCAACCGCGCGCAGTCCGAGGCCGCGAAGCTGCTCGGCCTTCCGGAATCGGCGGTCACGGTGAACGTGACGCTGCTCGGCGGCGGTTTCGGTCGGCGAGGCCGCGTCGACTTCGTGCTCGACGCCGTGGAGGCCTCGCGCGCGGCGAAGGCGCCGGTTCGCATCCTGTGGACGCGGTCGGACGACATGCGAAATGGCGATTTCCATCCCGTGTCGCTGCACCGCCTGGCGGCGGGGATCGACGCCGCGGGCGATCCGACCGCCTGGCGCCACTCCGTGGCGGTCGCGGTCTGGCCGGCGCCGTCCGGTCCGGTCGCCGAGGACCAGCTCCGGGGGCTGTTGCGCGGCGCCTACGATCTTGCGTACGCGATCCCGGCGTTCGAGGTCGGCGGGTTCCCGGCGGCGACGCCCGTCCGCGTGAGCTCGTGGCGCGGCGTGGCGCACAACCACAATGTCTTCGCCGCGGAGTGCTTCATCGACGAGCTCGCGCGCGCCGCGGGAAAGGACCCCGTGGCCTATCGGCTCGCGCTGCTGCGCCGGGCGGCGGTCGTTCCGGGCGGGCGCGAAGGGGAGCCCGTCGACCGCGCGCGGCTGGCCGCGGCGCTCGCGCTCGCGGCGGAAAAGTCGAAATGGTCGGTGCCGCTTCCGCGGGGCCGCGGCCGCGGCGTGGCGTGCATGTCCTACGACGGCCGGACGCCGGCCGCCGTCGTGGCCGAGGTCACGGTGGAAGGTCGCGGCGTCTGGCGGGTGGACCGCGTCGTGTGCGCCGTGGACTGCGGCGTCGCCGTCAATCCTCTGGGCATCCGCGCGCAGGTCGAGGGCTCGGTGGCGTGGGCGCTTTCGGCGTTGTCGACCGAGATCACCCTCAAGGCCGGGCGCGTCGAGCAGGGGAGCTACAACGACTTTCCGATTCTTCGCTTCCGGGACATGCCGAGGGTCGAGACCCACATCGTTCAGAGCGACGCGCCGCCCACGGGCATGGGCGAGCCACCGGTGCCGGTCACCACCGCGGCTGTCGCCAACGCTCTCTCGTCCGCGGCGGGCCGCCGCATCCGCCGCCTTCCGGTGCGCGCGGAAGACCTGAAAGGAGCCTGACGTGGCGCGCTTCACGCTCGTCGTCAACGGCAAGACTTCGTCCGTCGAGGCCCGCGAGGACATGCCGCTGCTGTGGGTGCTGCGGGACCGGCTGGGCCTGACCGGCACGAAGTTCGGGTGCGGCTCCGGAATCTGCGGTTCCTGCACCGTCCATCTCAACGGCGAGGCCTACCGTTCCTGTCAGGTGCCGATCTCGGCCGTCGAAAAGAGGCGCGTGACGACGATCGAGGGGCTCGACGCCGTGGGGCTCAAGCAGGCCTGGATCGTCGAGGACGTTTCCCAGTGCGGGTACTGCCAGGCCGGACAGATCATGCAGGCCGCCGCGCTGCTCGGCCGGACCCCCAACCCGGGCGACGACGAGATCGCCGCCGCGATGAACGACAATCTCTGCCGGTGCGGCACGTACCTGCGCATCCGCGCGGCGATTCGCCGAGCCGCCGAGGTCGAAGGCCTGCACTACTGACCGAAGCTCTTGGCGCTCGGCGCAAGAGCGCGTAGTCTCTCGGCAGAATGTTCCCCGATGGTTCCGGGCGACCGGTAAGTCTTCTCGCGGCCCTCGCCCTGGCGTTCGTGATTGCGGCGTCCGCCGCTGCCGCGCCGGTCCCGTTCTGGGGAGCGAAGGAGCCTGAGCCGGTCGGCACCGACCCGGCCAGCTTGAAGCCCGGCCAGTTCCTCTGGGACGCCGGCGCGGCGCCCGACGGGCCGCTCGTGATCGTCGTGAGCCTGCCCCTGCAGGTCGCGAAGGTGTACCGCAACGGCATCCGGATCGGCGCCGCCGGGGTGTCGACCGGAAAGCCCGGCCACGAGACGCCGACCGGCATCTTCACGATCCTCAACAAGGACAAGGATCACCGCTCCAAGACGTACGACAACGCGCCGATGCCGTACTCCGAGCGGCTGACCTGGGACGGCGTCGCGCTGCATGCCGGAGGGTTGCCGGGATATCCCGAGTCGCACGGCTGCGTGCATCTGCCGTCGCGGTTTGCCGAGCTGCTCTTCGGCGTCACGAGTGTCGGCATCACGGTCGTCATCGCCAACGACGCCACCGAGCCGTTCGACGTCGTGCACCCGGGGTTTCTCGCGCCGGTCACCGCGACGGGCGCGGCCGACGCGCAGCCGCGCCTGCCCGCCGGCGACGCGTGGCGATGGCAGCCGGAGAAGTCGCCGGCGGGGCCCATCACGGTCGTCGTCAGCGGCGCGGACCGGCGGATCCTCGTCATGCGTAACGGCCTCGAGATCGGCCGCGCGGCGATCACCGTCGTCTCGCCGGAGAAACCGATCGGCACCGAGGCTTTCATCCTCAAGTCGGAACCGGGCTCGCCGGCGAATCCGGACACTCCGGGCGGAATGCGCTGGATGGGAATTGCCCTGCCGGGAGCGCGCGTCGGGGAAGGCGTCGCGATGAATCTCGAGAATGCTTCCCGAGTCGACGTGCCGGCCCCGTTCGCGGCCGAGGTCCTCAAGGTCCTCGCGCCGGGAGCGACGCTCTACGTAACCGATTCCCCCGTACTGGCCCAGACGACGGGGCCGTCGTTGAACGTCATCAACTCGGATCCGCCGGCCGCGAAGTCTTAGACGCTTCGAGGAAGGCCGAGCGGGCGAGCCAGTCCGCGTCCGGGTAGTACGCGACGACGAGCGAGCCGTCCTTGATCGCGTCGATCAGCTTCTTCGCGATCGCCGGACGAACGGCCGGGCAGCCCCAGCTGCGTCCGAGGCGGCCCTGCGACGCGATCATCGCCGTGCTCACGTAGCCGGCGGCGTGCATGACGATCGCGCGCTCGCGCGCCCGGTCGTTGAATCCCGGCTCGAGCCCGTCCAGGCGCAGAGACAGTCCGTGCTGCCCGTCGTACGTGCCGCCGGCCAGGAAGACGCCGAGGCTCGACATGTGGCTGCCGTCCAGGTTCGAGAAGCGCTCGGCGACGTTTTCGCCGCTCCCGCGGCCGTGGGCCACGAGCTCGGAGAACGCGACCCGGTTCGACGCCAGGTCGATGACGAAAAGGCGGGGCTCGGTCGAGGGCCGGGAGTAGTCGATGACGGTCAGGATCTCGGGACGCTCCACCGCGCCGGCCCGGACGGCGTGACGCCATGCCGCGAGGGCCGCGTCCAGGGCGGCGTGCGAGGCGCGGGGCACCTGGGCCTCCAGAGCGGCGCGGGACGGCGCGTCCCCCGAGGCGGGCGAGAAAGTCGCGGCCACGAGCAGCAGGGCGTTCAGCATGAGTTGTTGCCAGAACGGATATTGCTGGCCGAAATTCCCGTCCGACTATGATTGGCGGCGCTCCACAGCACTTGCAGGAGGACGCATGGACTCGGCCGACCGCCGACAGGTTCTGAGCGACGCCCCGCGCTTGATGGCCCTGAGCGAAGACCTGCAGAGGCTCCCGCCCCCCGAGGCCGTGGAGCGTCTCCGCCGCGAGAGCGACGACATCGCCGCCCGAGCGCTCGCGCTCATCAACCCGGCCGCCGCCGTAGACATCCTCGGCCGCATGCCCGCCGCGCGCCGCGACCAGGTCGCCGCGGCGGCGCCGGACGGGCGAGGCGCGCAATGGAAGATCGACCTCCAGTATTCCGAGGAGAGCGTCGGTCGGCTGATGGAGCGGCCGCTCGCCGTCTACCGGCCCGAAACGACCGTGGGCGATGCGATCGAGAGCCTGCGCGAGCTCGTCCAGAAGGCCTTCATCACCTACGTCTTCGTGACCGATGCCGACGAGCGGCTCGTTGGCGTCCTCGCTTTTCGCGAGCTCCTCTTCGCTGGCCGCGACCAGCGGCTCGGCGAGATCATGTTGCGCGACCCGTTCTCGCTCCAGCCCGACATGCCGCTCGTGGACGCGATGCGGACGGTCGTCACCCGCCACTTCCCGGCCTACCCCGTCACGGACGACGCCGGGCGTCTCGTCGGCATGGTGCGCGGCCAGGCCCTCTTCGAGCGGCAGGCCTACGAGATCAGCGCGCAGGCCGGCAGCATGGTCGGCGTCGAGAAGGAGGAGCGCGTCGCGACCCACTGGTGGCGGAGCTTCCGCTTCCGGCACCCGTGGCTCCAGCTCAACCTCCTCACGGCCTTCGTGGCGGCCGCGGTCGTCGGGTTCTTCCAGAGCACGATCGATCGCCTCGTCGTCCTCGCCGTTTTCCTGCCGGTTCTCGCCGGCCAGTCGGGGAATTCCGGCTGCCAGGCGCTCGCCGTGACGCTGCGCGGCATGACCCTCGGCGAGCTGCGCGCGATGAAGCCGCGGCGGCTGGTTCTCAAGGAAGCGATGCTCGGCCTCCTGAACGGCGCCCTCGTCGGCCTGGTCGCCGGCGCCGGGATGTGGTTCTACGCGCGCTCGCAGCCGAGCGGCCACGCGCTGATGCTCGGCCTCGTCGTCTGGATGGCGATGACGGCCTCGTGCATGATCAGCGGCATCGCGGGCGCGCTCGTCCCGCTGACGCTGAAGCGGCTCGGCGCCGATCCCGCCACCGCTTCGAGCATTTTCCTGACGACGGCGACCGACGTCGCGAGCATGGGAATGCTGCTGGGGCTGGCGACGCTGCTCGTGCGGTGACCTCGGTCTAGCGCAGCAGCGCGTCGATCGCCGCCGACAGGCGCTCGTCGGTCATCCGGTAGGGCAGGTACTGCACGACGACGCCCTTGCGGTCGACGAACGCGAAGGTCGGCGTGGCGGATGCGCCGTAGCGCAGCATGGCCTCGTCGCTGATCGGCACGGCGACGGATTCCGTCAGGCCGTAGAGCTCGCTCCAGGACTTCTCGATCCTCGCCTTCTCCTCGGCGCGGTTCTCGTCGTAGTAGCGGGTCGGCGCGACGAAGGCCACGCCCTTCGGCGCGTACTTCTCGACGGTCCGTTTGAAGCTCGCCGCCTGCGCCTTGCAGTCCCCGCAGGCCTCCCACCAGAAGAAGAGCACGACGGGCTTCCCGCGCAGCGCCTCGAGGCTCGCGAACTCCGGCCCGACACGATCTTCGGCGCGGATCGCGGGGGCCTTCTGGCCGACGAGCTCGATCTGGTTGCGGCGCTTCTGGATCCGGGCGCGCAGGTTGTACGGCGCCTTCTCCTGCGCCCGCGCGCTCTCGTCGAGGAACCGGAGCGCTTCCGCCTTCTTTCCCGCGGCCACGAGGGCCTGCGCCTCGACCTCGATCGCCGTGCCGAGCGCGTACTGCGCCCCGGTGGCGTTCTCCCAGTCGGGCGGCGTGCCGAGCCTCGCGACCGCGAGCTCGCGCGCCGCCTTCGCGTAGCGCGAAGCCGCCGGCCAGTCCTCCATCAGCGCCGCGCCGCGCGCGAGCCACGCGAGGCCCAGGAGGTACTCGCCGTCCTCGCCCTTCTCGGCGCGATGGACCTCGAGGATCGACTCCGCGCTCGGCAGGTCCCCGGCCGAGATCTTCATCCGGATGAACCGGAGATCGATCATCTCGGGGCGCGCGGGCGGGGTCGGTGCGGGAGTCGGGGAGGGTTGCTGGGCGAAGACGGCGGCGGCGACGAGGAGCGGCGAGCAGGGCAGTCACCGGGAGTGGACGCTTCATCGCGGGCTCCTTCGCTCTACGCGCGTCCGAACCGGGCCCCGGAAGAGTCAATTCCCGGAAAGAGTTCGCCAGGGGACCGGCGGCCGACTGGGAGGGGTCAGCGAGCCGCGACCTGTGCTCAGAACGAGACCTTCACGCGCCGCCCGAAAGAACCGCGGGACCGGCGGCGTGACCTTGCCGTAGTCGGGTTGTTCTGCACCTGGTTCGGGTCGTAGAGCGTCGCGGGGTAGCCCTCCGGAGGAGAGGTGGTCCAGTATTCGTCGCGCGAGATCGCGATCTGGTTGTTGAAGAGGTTGAAGACGTAGGCCTGGAGAGTCGCCGTGACGGGGCCGATCAAAATCGGGTACCCGAGTGTCAGATTGGCTTCCCACGTGGTCGGCAGACTCCCGGCCGAGCCGCGAGGGACCAGAAAGATCCTCCCGTCGCCGTTGAAGTACCCCAGCTGGCTCAGGGCCCCACCCGACTCGACGAAGGCCTGGAGGCCGACCGACAAGCTGAGCGGCGTCACCCATGTTCCGTCGAATCGAAACCGATGCGGCCGATCAAGCGCGAGCGTCCCGTAGGCGTTGTACCAGAGCGAAGGCCAGTCGAAGTCGGAGTTGAGTCCGGGCCTGGTCTGGCCGTAGCTCCCCTCGTTCACGCCTCCGTCGTAATTGCCCCGCAGGGACGAATAGACGTAGCTCGCCTGCAGCCACAGCCGGTTACCGACAGACTGTCGCGCGAGAAGCTCGATTCCCCGATAGATCCGCCTGGCCTCCGGCGTCGCGGGTCCCGTCGGTGTGCACTGGTACGCGGTCGAGTCATCGTAGAGGCCATTGCAGACCGGAAACTGTCCACTCGCATATTTGCCGTCTGAGCCGGGATTGATGAGGGCGCAATCTGCTTCGTTGTTCTCGGGCTTGGAGTAGTCGACGTCGCAGCGGCTCTCGCCTCGGGCGGTTTACGCGCACCGTCGCGGACTGGAGAACCGGCTCCTCCGAGCCGGACGCTAATCCCGGGTCCCCGGTTCAGGGCCCCTGCTGGAGCGTCTCCGCAAAGAAGCGCAGAGCGCGCTTCAACCGTTCGCTGATCCGGTTGCCGTGGTCGCCGTCGGCGTAGATCTCGAAGATGTGCGGTATGTCGCGCTCGGCCAGGGCGTCGGAGAAGAGACGGCTTCCAAGCCGGATGTGGGAGAAGTCGTCGTGGTCGCCGACGTCGATGACGAGTCCCCGCAGGCTCAGGAGCTTCGTCCGGTTCGACTCGACCCGATAGAGCGGCATCTTCGATCGCCACTGCGAGTAGGCCGGCTCGGCCGGAACGAGGCGGCCGTCCTTCGCTTCGTAGGGGTAGGCGCCGTAGAACGGCGGCCGCGCCGGGTCGGGAGAGAACGCGGCCGAGGCCGCCACGAAGACGTCCGTCCAGAACTCGGCCGGCGTCTGCGGGTCCGCTGGCAGCTCGTCGCGGCTCTTGAGCTTCTGGACCGTCGACCACACGGGATTTTCTCCGCCGAGGTCCGCTTCGAGGGCGAGGCAGCACGGGCTCATGGCATAGACCGAGCCGAAGACGTCCGGATGATTCATGCCGAGCGAGATCGCGCCAAAGCCGCCCATCGAGTGGCCCGCGACGCCGCGGCTCCTGGAGCTGCGGATCGTGCGGTAGCGCGCATCGACGAACGCGACGAGCTCCTGCGAGATCGCGTCGTCCCAGCGCCCCGTCGCGGTCGAGTTCACGTAGAAGCTTCCATGGAACGCGTTGTTGCCGTTCGGAACGACGACGATCATCGGGGGAACGGCTCCTGTGCGAATCAGCCCGTCCATGGCGTCGCGCAGGTTGAGGCCCTGGTATCCGTCGGTGGTCCAGTCCTGGATCTTTCCCGTGAACCCGTGCAGCAGGTACACCGTGGGGAAACGCCGGGCCGGGGACGCGGCGTAACCAGGCGGCAGGTAGATCGAGAGAGGCTGCTCGACCGGGTCGCCGAGGAGATTGCCCGCGAGGGCTGAGGCGGTGAAGCGCGTTTCGACGAGCTCGCCCTGGTCGCTCGGACGCGGCCGAGCTGCTGGCTGCGCGAGTGCCGCCGTCGAAAAGGCGAAAACGCAGAGCAGGGCAGCGGTCAAAGGTCGGCCGGCGGGAGTCTTTCGTTCACGACGTCTCACGGGAGCTCCTTTGGACTGGGGCTAACCTAACTCGAAATCGTGTACCGTCGAGCCTGACGGCGTGAGAATGTCGGGCGATGGAACGGACCCGGGAGCGCCTTCGCCTCTTCATGGACCGAGCCCGGACGCCGATCGGCGAGCTGATCCTCGTGGCGGACGGCGAAGGCCGGCTGCGCGTCGGTCGAGTGGGCCGACCACGAAAATCGCCTGGCGCGCGCTCTCGAGCGGGAGTCCGGAGCCGGCGGCTACACGCTCGAGCGGCGACGCAACCCGGGCGGGCTCACGGCCTCGATCTCCGCTTACTTCGCCGGGGAGCTCGGAGCCATCGACGACCTTCCGGTCGCCGCGGCGGGCACGCCGTTCCAGCGAAGAGTTTGGAAGGCGCTGCGCGCGATCCCGTGCGGAACGACGATGACCTACTCGGAGCTGGCGCGCCGGATCGGTCGGCCCGCCGTCCGTTCGCGCGGTCGGGCACGCGAACGGCGCGAATCCCGTGAGCGTGGTCGTGCCCTGTCATCGGCTGGTGGGCAAGGACGGCTCCCTCACCGGGTACGGAGGAGGGATCTTCCGCAAGCGCTGGCTGCTGGCTCACGAGGCCTGCGCCGGGCCGCGTCAGCGCCGGAGGGCGTCGCCGTCCTACTTCGGGGCCGGAGGATTCTTGAGCTGGTTGAGCCTGCCCTGCGCGCTCTGGCGGATGGCGCCGCGCTGCTCTTCGGTCTCGGACGTGTCGGAGTCCACGAGCGCGAGGCTTTTCTCGGACGCTTCCCGAGCCTTCTCCCGCTGGCCGTCGGCCAGATAGGCGTCGCCCAGGCTGTCCCACGCGTTGGACGAGCGCGGACGCGCGTCGACGTTGAGCTGCATGATCGCGATCGCCGCCTTTGGTATCGCCGGCCGCGATGGCCTCGTAGCCGAGCTGGTTCACGAAGGGAGCCGCGAGCAGCGCGGACTTCGGGTCCTTCTTGCGTTCGGCGGCCAGGCTCCCTGGCCACGCGGGCCGCCCCGCCCGGTTCGTCCATCGTCATGCGCAGCCTCGTCGCCGCGTCGACGGTGGCGGGTCTCGGCGGGGCGGAGACGCCGGGGCCCTTCCCCATGAGCGTGAGCTCGAACCACGCCACGATCTGGCCCGGCAGCTCCGGGTGCGCCTTGAACATCTCCGTGCCGTGCCCGCCCTTGGCGTACTCCAGGAACCGGTTCGCCTTGTTGCCCGAGGTCGCGTCGATCCAGGTCATGACCGACACGACGTCGCCGTCGTCGTCCGAGGCCGCGAAAAGGATCGGCAGCCCGGTCGCGCTCTTCAGGTGCTGCCGTCCCTTGCGGTCGGTGTCGCCCGAAAGGAGGACCAGGGACTTGACCTCCGGATGGCGCAGCGACAGCTGGATCGAGTTGTTGACGCCGCAACTGGCGCCGGCGGCGCCGATCGCGTCGACGCGCACGCCCGGCTGGGCCCGCAGGTACGCGAAGGCGACGTCGATGTCCCCGGGCCACTTCTCCGCCGTGATCCGGACTCGCTCCTGGAAGGGAATGTCGTTGAACCGCGCGCCCCCGCTGTCGCCGTAGCCCCGGTAATCGAGAGTCAGGACGTGGAAGCCCTTGTCGGCAAGCTGCGCGGCCAGGCCGTTCCAGCTCGACCGGTCGCGGTTGCACTGGTGGAGGAGCAGAACCCCGGGCCCCGGGCGACTGGCGGGATAGAACGACGCCGCGAGCTTGGTCCCGTCCGGGGCCGCGAGACTGGCGGGGCGGCCGGCCACCGGTTCGCCTGCCGCGAGGGCGGCGGCGAAGGCGAGCGCCAGGGCCAGACGCAGGACGTGGTTCATGGAGACCTCCGTTGTCGCTTACGCCGCGTGGGAAAGAAAGTTTGAATCCTTCGCGTTGGTTTGCGTGTTCCGGGGCCGCCGAGGAAAGGATTGCACGATGACGTCCCAACAGAATTCCGCTGACCTCTTTCGCCGGCTCCATCAGGAGGGCCTCCTCCTCCTTCCCAACGCGTGGGACGGCGGGAGCGCCCGGCTCATCGAAAGCCTCGGAGCGAAGGCGATCGCCACCACCAGCGCCGGCGTGGCCTGGTCCCACGGCTACGCAGACGGAGACCTGCTGCCTCCGCCGCTGCTGCTGGCGACGGTGGCGGACATCGCGAGAGTGATCCGGGTGCCCCTGAGCGTCGACGTGGAGGGCGGCTACTCGAGCGACCCCGCCGCCGTCGGTGAGACGGTCGCCGCGGTGATCGAGGCGGGTGCGGTCGGTATCAACATCGAGGACGGTTCCGGCGCGCCGGACCTGCTCTGCGCGAAGATCGAGCGGGCCAAGAGTGCCGGCGCCCGGCTCGGCGTGGACCTCTTCGTGAACGCCCGAACGGACGTCTACCTGAGGGGCCTCGCTCCCGCCGAGGGCCGCGTTGCCGAGACTCTCTCGCGCGCCGAGCGCTATCGGGCCGCGGGTGCCGACGGGATCTTCGTACCCGGACTTTCGAATCCCGCCGAGATCCGGGCCGTCTCGCAAGGCTCGCGGCTGCCGCTCAACCTCATGGCCTGGCGCGGACTGCCGCCCGCGACCGAATTGGAGTCCCTGGGTGTTCGCCGCCTCAGCGCGGGCGCCGGAATCATCGAGGTCGCGTACGCGAAGACCGTCTCGCTCGCCACGGCGTTTCTGCGGACCGGAGCGTCCGGACCGTTAGGAGCCGAAGCCGGAACCTACCCCGAGATCAACGCGCTCATGACGGACCGCGCGTAGGGAGAAAGCGACCTCCTCCGTCGCTTCGCTCGCGCGGAAGGGAAGGTTTGAGCCGCGCCCGTGTGTCTCGCATCACACGCGGCGAGAGCCAGAACCGGTTATCCTGCTATCACTTAGGGAGAATTGATGAAGTCGACTCTCGGCGCCACGACGCTGGCCCTTGTGCTTTCTGCGGCCCGGCTCTTCGCCGCGGCTCCCGTGACGACGAACGCCTTTTCCGCCGTGACGCTCGACGGTGTGCGGCTCGGAACGGACCTCGATGCTTCGAATCTCTCGCTCTTTCCGAGCGTGGTCTACGATCCGGCGACCGCCGTCTACCACATGTGGGTGCTGGCCGGCGCGTCGCAATCCGTCGAGGGCCTCCGGCACGCGACCTCGTCGGACGGCGTGCACTTCGTCTCGACGGGAAACCTGAGCTTCGCGGGCGGCAACCCCTTCCCCGCAAACGGCGCGCCCGCCGAGCCGCCCTTCGTCTTCCCTCGCGTGGCGAAGCTCGGCAGCGACTGGAAGCTCCTTCTCTGGACGCACAACGACCCGTCGGGGATCACGGGCGACTACAACTACAACGAAAGCGTCAACGACATCGGCCCAGACCCCGGGACGCTCGCCGTCGTGCATCAGGGCCCCGTGTATCCGACCAATGGCACCGGCACCTTCGGCCAGACGACCGGGCCCTTCGGGATGGTCGACGGCAAGCTCTACGTCGCGGACGACCGGCCGGGCGGCATCTCCAAGTGGAGCTACAACGACACCACACCGCCGAGCGTCGACACGCCCGCCGACCACTACCAGGACCTCATCACCGGCACGGGCTACGTCTACTTCCTGACGAACCCGGGCAATCCGCTCGCCGTGTACGTCCACAACATCGGGCGCGTCCTCGACCAGGGTGACGGCACTCTCGGCGTCTACTACTCGCTGCGCTTCCCGGACGGCTCGCGGGTCGAACAAACAGATCTACTACGCAGAGTCCCCCGACGGCGGCCAGAGCTGGTCTTCGCCGGTCGGGATCTTCGCCAACGGCGATGCCGTCCGGGTGGATGGCGCGCCGAATCAGTTCGCGTTCTCGCATCCCGAGGTCGCGCTCGTCGGCGCACGGCGCGTCCTCTACTTCTCGACGAAAGCCGCCGACGGCCAGTTTGTCGTTGCGACGAACGCCGGCGAACCGCCATTGCCGGGCAGCTGGTCCGGGATCTACGGCAGCGGCCAGGGTGCGGGCGAGAACGGCCGGGCGGTGATCCGCACGTCGGGCGGCGGCTATGCCGTGGCGGGCGACGGGTACGGGCTCGCCAACGGCGGCAACGGCGCCTTCTGGCTGTTGAAGCTCGCGGGCACGGGCGACGTCGAGTGGCAGAAAGCCTATTTCTACGCCGGAGGCCCCTTCCGCGTGCGCGCGCTGGCGGAGGCGGCCGACGGAGGCCTCGTCATGGCGGGGTCGGTCGGCAACGCGTGCTCGGTCGCGTGGGCTCTGAAGGTAGACGTGCTCGGCGGCGTCGTCTGGTCGAACACGTACGCGACCAACGACCCGGGAATCGGCGGCTGCGCCGACGCCGCCCATGCGCTCGTCCGGACTTCGGACGACGGCTTCGCGTTCGCGGGCCGCGTGGCGGGTTATTTTGGTCTCGCCAAGCTCGGCGCGAGCGGCGCGCTGCAGTGGATCCGCGCGTACCCCGGCGGATCCGTGCTCGCCGACAGCGAGGCCACGTCGCTCGTCGAGACTCCCGACGGAGGTTTGGCGGCGGCCGGCAGCTGGCGCACGCCCGCCGGCCACAGCGCCTACCGGGTACTGACGACGGACGCGTCCGGGGCGATCGCGTGGGAGGAAACTCTCGGCGGCGCGCAGGACGACCTTGCAGCCGCGATCGCGAACCGGACGGGCGGCGGCTTCGTCGTCACCGGAAGCTCGCAGACTTTCGGCGGCATCTGGACGATCGCGCTCGACGACGGGGGCGCCGTCGACTGGCAGAGAACCTACACGCTCGCCGGCGGGGAGGCCGCCGGAGGGATCGTGCCGACTTCCGGGGACGGTTACGCGATTTCGGGACAGCAGGGCTCCCCGTCGCGCGCCACGCTGCTGGAGGTGGACGCCGCAGGCACGCCCGCCTGGAGCAGGAGCTTCGCCGCGCTGCAGTCGTCCCTGTCCGCCTTCCACGCGCTCGTCGAGACGTTCGACGGCGGCTTCCTCGCGGCCGGCGCCGACCGAGTCGGCACCGATTCGCGCCTGCTCGCGGTCAAGGTGGATGCCGGCGGCGAATTCGTCGGCTGCCTCGACGAAGAGGTGTCGGTCACCTTCTCGCCGACGGCGACGAACGCGACCCCCGCCGCTCTCGCCGACAACGCCGTGGACGAAGGCGCCAACACGACGGTCGCCGCCCAGCCGGTGACGTCGATCGACACCGACGCGCCGGAGAGAATCGTCTGTTCGGCGACGCCGCCCTCCGGCCTCGAGCCCGCGTCGCTCGCCGTCGACGCGCACCCGTCGGGGAGCTCGGATGTGAATGGCGTCGCCGAGCCAGGGGAGAAGTTCCTCACGGAGCCGGCGTGGACGAACTTCGGCCTCACGGCCACCTCTCTCTTCGGCCACGCTTCGGCCGAGTCGGACACCAACGGCCTCGACACGACCGACCCGGACCTGGACGCCGACTACGGCGCGGTGGCTTCGCTCGGAACCGCCGACTGTTGGGACGCCACGGGAAACTGCTTCCAGTTCCAGTTTCTGGGCATTCCGCGACCCGCGCAGCACTGGGACACGTTCTTCGACGAAACGCTCGCGACGTCCGATCCGCATCATCGCTACGCGAAGCGCTGGAGGGTGCACGCGGGCCTGTCCTTCGCCGACGTGTCGCCGTCGAGCGTGTACTACCCGTTCATCGAGAACATCTTCCACAACGGAATCACGGTCGGCTGCGGCGGCCTCGACTATTGCCCGGAGAACCCCGCGACGCGCGGGCAGATGGCCGCGTTCCTCTTGAAGTCCAAGTTCGGATCCGCGCACGTTCCTCCGCCGGCGACCGGCAACGTTTTCAACGATGTCCCCGCCGACGCGCCGTTTGCGGCGTGGATCGAGGAGCTCGCCAGCCTCGGCATCACCGGCGGGTGTGGCGGCGGCAACTACTGCCCGGACGCCGCCGTGACGCGGGAGCAGATGGCGGCATTCCTGCTGAAGATCCTGAAGGGATCGGGATACGTCCCGCCGCCCGCGGTGGGGATTTTCGGCGATGTGCCCCAGAGCGCCCCCTTCGCTCCCTGGATCGAGGACCTCTACGGCCGGCAGATCACCGTCGGATGCAGCACGAGCCCGCTCCTCTATTGTCCGAGTGACGCCAATGTGCGCCAGCAGATGGCGGTCTTCCTCGTCAAGACGTTCTCGCTTCTCCTCTACGGTCCGTAAGCCGGCGTCCCGTCAGCGCCGCGGGCTCGGGCCGCGATCCCGAACCGGCTTTCCAGCTCGCGCGCTCCTCGGTGGGTGATTCGCAGCGCCCGGGTCTTCGGCGAGCCGGGCGACCCAGCCCAGGGCGATGATCTGCGTGAAGAGCGCCGAGCCGAGTGCTCCGGCCAGGTGCGGACGCCGCTCCGTCCAGTCTAAACAGCGCCGCGCGAACGTGCGACGCGAGCGGCCCACGGTCTCCGTGTCGACGCCCAGGTCCGCGAACCAGGCTTTGCCTCCCGGACCGAGTCGGTAGTCGCGCTCCCCGCGCGGACGGATCACGCGAGAGGTCTCCAGAGCCTTCGTCAGCTCCACCGCGACGCGGCCCGCCAGATGGTCGTAGCACGACCGGACGTTGTAGAGCGCAAGGGTCTCCGGCGGGCGTGGCGCGCCGGGCCGACGCGGGGCCGTCGAGATCACGCCGAGCGCCTCGATCGCGTGTGAAACGTGGGGGCTCGACAGCCGGTAGTAGCGGTGCCGGCCCTCGCTCTGCACGGCCAGCAGGCCGCCGGCGACGAGCTTCGACAGGTGGCCGCTCGCGGATTGCGCGGAGACGCCCGCGACGCGGGCGAGCTCTCCCGCGGGCAGCGCCCGGCCGTCCGACAGGGCGACGAGCATGGCGGCGCGCGCGGGCTCGCCGATCAGCTCCGCGACGGCGGCGATGGGGTAGGTCGAGCTCATGTTCGGAAGTCTAACGTCGCCGTAACCGACATGTTTCAGCGGCGCCTGAAACATCCCTGGCGAGCCGCTGGTCTAGTCTCGGAGCCCGGAAAGGACGGTGCCCATGCTCACGCTCTCCATCCGCTATCGGATCGACCACCACAAGCTGTCCGACTTCGCCGCCTATGCCCGCGCCCTGGCGGAGCCCATCCGCCGATGCGGCGGCAACCTGATCGGCTACTTCCTGCCCACGCGGTTTGCCGGACGGACCGACGAGGCCCTGGCCCTGATCGGGTTTCCGGACCTCTCGGCCTACGAGCGCTACCGCGAGGCGCTGACCAAGGACGCGGGCGCGGTCTCCTGCCTCGAGCAGGTCGAGCGCTCGGGATGCATCGTGAGCGAGGAGCGAGGGTTTCTTGCAGCAGGTGTCGTAGGGCGCGGCAACGCCGGGCACGCTGGCCGTCGCTGCCACCCGATTCCCCGTCGGTGGTCGGGCCGTAGAGCCTCGAACCGTCGAGAGGATTCGAAGATCGACCAGGGTGCCGGGTCGCCCGGCGCTAATCGAACCCTTGCCGCGCCCGCGGCCGAAGGCCGCCTTGAGAGGATCGCGTCCGAGGACGCTGCATGGGAATGACGAAGCCGGAATGGATCTTGTAGCGCATACGGGCTCGAGCTGGAACCGGATCGGGAAGGTCCTTCGCGATTTCGGGGCCCTGAGGCTCTCCGAGGTTCGGACTACTTCGTTCGGCGCTTCTCTTCGGCCGCGCGCTTCCTTGCCGCCAGAGCAAACGCGGCTTGACGTTCGGCCGGAGATATGAAGGTGAGGCCTCGAGCCTCCTCCGGATCCCGCACGATAGGCGCCTCGCCGCGACGTAATGCCCTCACGCGCGCTCTCGCGGCAGCCGAAGGAGGCAAGCGGGGGGGCGAGGAGCGCTTCATGGATTCATTATCGCCTGAATCAGAAAGGTCGCGCGCAACGAGGGGTCGCCCTGAGAGGGCCGCGTCCGAGGCCCCGGTTTCTTGGAGAAAGAGGATCTGGTAGGCCATACGGGCCCGAGTTGGAACCAGATCGCGGCGTTCCTCCGAGACTTCGCAGCCTTGAGGCGCGCCGCGTGATCTTCGGCATACTGTCGCCAGCCGTCGTTTTCAGGCTTCCTTGGCTGCTCGTTCGATGAGTGCGGCCACCGCCGCCGGTTGCGAGACGTAAATCGCGTGGCTCCCCCCAACCTCGACCACCTTCGAGCCAGCACGTTTCGACATAAAACGCTGGGCTGCGAGAGGGATCATCTTGTCCTCGGTAACAACCAGGTACCAGCTCGGCTTACTCTTCCACGCCGGCTTGGTAATCGCACCGCTCAGCGCCTCGAGGCCCCACGGGACCTGGGAGTCAGCCATGAATGCAGCCTTCTCTGCCTCCACGTCGGCCGCGAACGAGGCAGGGAACTTCGCCTTGTCGAGGAAGAGATAACCGTCCTGCGGCGGCAGAATCGGCGGCACGGGTGCTCCTGGCGGGGGGTCCTTGATGAGGCTGGCGACGGACTCGCCCTGATCTGGAGCGAATGCGGTGATATAGACGAGCCCGACCACCTTGGGATCGTTGCCGGCTTCAGTGATGACGGCGCCGCCGTACGAGTGGCCGACCAGAATCACGGGATCTCCCTGGGAAGCGATGACACGTCTGGCCGTGGCAACGTCGTCAGCCAGCGAGATCGTCGGATTCTGGACGATGCTGACCGCGTAACCGTCTTTCTTCAGGATTCTGTAGACGCCCTCCCAACCCGAGCCGTCGACGAAGCCACCGTGGACGAGAACTACAGATCGCGGTTTCCCAGACATGACGATTTCCCTCCGCCAGGAAATCTTATCTGGTAGCCCATACGGGCTCGAGCTGGAACCAGGCCGCACCGCTCGCCGCTCTCAGCGGCCGGCCCGGTAGTATGCGAGACGTCCGAGAAGGAGCCGCCCGCTTCCTACCCTGACCGGGTCGCCGAACCCGGACTGACGCATCCACTCTAGGATCCGGGTCTCGGAGTTGTCTTTCAGCCGCGCGTGCGAATGCAGCAGCCGAGCGAAGAATCCGTCGGATGTCTCGGGGCCGACGAAATCCACGAGGTGAAAAAAACCGCCCGGTCGGAGCACGCGCCGAACCTCGCGGAGCATCTTCACCTTGTCGTCGCCTTCGATGTGATGGAACATCATCGAGGAGAAGACGCGGTCGAACGATGCGTCGGGGTAGGGCAGAGCATCGGCGAAGCCCTCGTCGAATCGGACGGCCGCGCCCTGCCTTTCCGCTTTTCTCCGGGCGCGCGCGAGAGCCTTGGGATCCGGATCGAGCCCGACGGTCTCCGCGCTCGGAAACGACCGGCGGATCTGCAGCACCAGCGTGCCGGTGCCGCAGCCGACGTCGAGCACCTTCTGCCCGGTCTCGAGCTTCGCCTGATCGATGAGGACCTGTCTCGCGCGATCGGCGCCCAGGAGCTTCGTCAGCGGATCGTAGAGCGGCAGGAACAGGTCGCGGCCTGCCGCCGGAAGGAAATGCCTGTGCGATTCGGCCTTTGCGTTCATGCCGTTGAGAAATCCGCGCCCGTCGCTAGACTCTATCCCCGCGCGGAGCGGTCGGGAAGGGATCCCGGCGGCGCCCGCCTCTCGAAAAATGAGAACATCCCGGCGTGAAACGGCTCGCGGCGGCGTTCGGGGTCGCTCTGGCGCTCCTCACGCTCGCCGCATGCACGCTTCACCGGCTGCCAGAGCCCTCGGTCCCGTCCTGCCCGACGGCGGGCGCGTCCTCGCTCTGGCAGTGCCTCGACGGGATCCCGCGCGACGATCGGCCGGAAAGCGGGTTCACGAGCACGTTTCGCGTCTCCGACACCAGCCGCAAACGGCGGGACCAGAGCCTCCCGGCCGCCTGCGAGGGCTCCACGCCTCCGGGCTTCGAGCTCCGGCGGGTCGACATGGACGCCGGGCGCGCGCCGCTTGTGGCGCTCGTCGCGCCGCCGTCCGACGCCTCGAGCCCGATCATCATCGTCGTTCACGGTCTGTTCGACAGCAAGTACACGCGTTACGTCGAGGTGACGGGCGAGCTCTTCCAGCGACAGGGATTCGGAGTCGTTCTGCCGGACATGCGCTGCCACGGCTGCCTCCTGTCGAGGCAGTGGCTGCCGACGCTCGGCGTCGAGGAGGGGGCTGACCTCCTCGCTTGGGGGCGCTGGCTGGCCAGGGAGCATCCGGGACATCCCATCGGCCTCGTCGGGTTCAGCCTCGGCGGCCTCGACGTCCTCCACGCCATTGGTCAACCCGGAGCGGACGAGGTCTTCACCGCGGGCGCCGTGGCCGTTTCGCCGGCCGCCGACCTTCCCCGGCTGGTGCAGTATCTGGACGCGAAGGTCTACTTCGCCGACGCCGGATTCTCGAAGTCCTTCCGTGCGGGCTTCCGCTCCCTACTGCGCAAGCGCGCGAAGGAGCTCGGCATGACGGCCGAGGGCTCCTTCGCGGGGACAGTCGAGTTCCTGGTCTCCGAGCGACCCGAGCTGGGACCGACTCCGGCGGAGTTCCTGGACCGCGCCGATCCTTCGCCGAACGTGGCCACATCGCGCCGGCCCCTCCTGATTCTGGTCACGGCCAACGACCCGATCATCCCGGTTTCCTCCATCAGCGAGCTCGGCCGCGCCGCGAAGGGCAACTCGCTCGTGCACATGATCGAGACGCCCTTCGGCGGACACATCGGCCAGCCCGGCCATTCGCCGCAGTGGTTCGCGACGACCCTGGCGACGTTCTTTCGCTACTCGCTGTCGGCGGGCGAATCCGGCTCGCCTTAACAACGCCGGGATTTCTTCGAGCGGGCCGCTCCCATGCGATCGGCCGCTCGTGAGCCAATTTCGCGGCGGCGATCGCAGATGTCACAGGAGTGCGGCCGACTCGTCCGAGGCGGCCGATCTGGTGCCCTCTCTCGGGTCGATCCGCACGAGAGTGCAGTAAGAGCACTTGCGAGACTGCTGATCTCGCAATGGCTTCGGTTGCGTCCGCCTCGCGAAGAATGATGGGCGGAACCGAGACTTCGCGCCCTGTGAGGAACCTCCGTCCGATGGCGTCAACGACTGCCCGACAAGGGATCGGGGCGTAGAATTCGCGCAAAGAGCCCTCGCTGAGGCGAAGGAGGATTCGATGAAGACGACAATCGGCCTCGCCGTCGCTCTCGTGGCACTGTCGCCGCCGGCCAGGGCCGGCTCTCAGGGGGCCGTTTCCGGCACCGCCACCTCGCCGGACGGGATCCCCATCCGCTATCACGCGGCCGGCAAGGGCGATCCGGCCCTGGTGTTCGTCCACTGCGGGGGCTGCGAGCGGGGCTTCTGGGACGGGCAGATGGCCTACTTCGCCGCGAAGCACCGCGTCGTCGCGCTCGACCTGGCCGGCCACGGCCAGAGCGGAGGCGGGCGCAAGGACTGGACGATGGCCGCTTTCGGCCAGGACGTGGTGTCGGTGGTCGAGGCGCTGGGCTTGAAGCGGGTGGTGCTCATCGGCCACTCCCTTGGCGGGCCGGCGGTCCTGGAGGCCGCGCGCCGTATGCCGGGCCGGGTGGCCGGCCTGGTGTTGGTGGACAGCTGGGTGGACTTCGAGCAGAGGCTCCCGGCCGAGGAGGTGGAGAAGTACCTGGCGGCGCTGCAGGTCGACTACCGGGCCACGACCACCGCCATGGTGTCGCAATACTTGTTCTCGGCGAGCACGCCCGAGCCCGTCAAAGCGCGCGTGCTGGAAACGGTGCTGTCGGGGCCGCAGGAGATTGGCGTGGCCGTCGCCCGCTCCAGCATGGCCTACGACCCGCTGCCGGCGCTGCGCGAGATCAAGGCCCCCATCTGCGCCATCAGCTCCGACCTGTTTCCCACCAACTTGGAGGGCAACCGCAAGTATGTCCCCGGCTACCAGGCGGCGATAATGAAGGGAGTGGGGCATTACCTCATGCTCGAGCAGCCCGAGGCCTTCAACGAGCTCCTGGCGTGGGCCCTGCGCGAGCTGGCCCGGAGTGGCGGAGGGCGGTAAAGCTGCGAGTAGCTGTTGACTTGGTGAATGGCAGAGTGTTGAGCACACCGGATGGAGCCTGGGTTGCTTTCTGAGCCGCGGCCTAACACGCGCGTGCAGCGGACTCGCTCATCGCCTTCGGGTTCGATTCCCGTATGGGTGGTGGAAGGTTAACCCTTGCTGCTGCAAGCGGTTACGAGTGCGGAAGATCGTGGTAGCCCATACGGGCCCTACATGGAACCAGCTGGCCCAGTTCCTGCGGGATCTCGAGTCGCTTCGGGCCGCTTGATCCCAAGTCTTGCAACGCGTGCGCGGATGGTGATGCCGGCGCCACCCGTGACTTCGGGGGGCGCCGGACGGACCGAGAACCGGAGCAGGTCGTTGCCGAAGCAGGGTCGTGGGACCAAGGAGGCGAGTCAAGACGGCCCACGTCGAGGGCGCCCCGATCGAAAATGTCGTCGTCGAATTTTCACGGCGCGGCCCGGTAGCCCCGGCCTGCATGTGAGCCATGCCGGCCGGGGCAAGCAGCGCGCGAGGTCAGCCATGAGGACCGATTGCCCACTCGCTTATGGTGTGCCACGAGGGATCGAAGTTAGAACGAATGAGCCAGGCGGCGGACCGGAAGGTCGACGAGTTCATGACCGTCCCACGCTCGCGCCCAGGGTGACGAGAAGCTCGTCCAGTTGCTCGAACGTCTCTCCCATCGCATCCGCCGCCCCGGTGCCGGCGGCGTCGAGAGCTTCCTTCGAGGGATAAAGCTCGTGCATGACCAGCAACGTCTTGCCGCCTTTTTCCGCGAAGGTCACCGTCGTGACGGAACCCTCGTCACTTTCCTCATTGGTCCAGACGAGGCGCGAGTGCGGTGCTACTTCCTTGTACGTGCCGAAGAACGCCGACTGTGAGTCCCCGTGTGCGAACTCCAAACGGTACCTGCCCCCGACACGAACATCCATTTCGCAGGAAAGCAGGGACATTCCCATCGACTTCGGCACCCACCACTGCCTGAACAGCTCGGGCTTGGTCCACGCCTCGAACACGAGGCGCGCCGGGCCGTTGAAAGTTCGCGTGACGACGAGCTCACGCTCGGACTTCCGCTCCACCGTCGTACGGTTCTTCATCGGGGTGGCCTCACTCTCTCTTCTTGCGTCCATCGACCTTCTCCTTCCGTTTCAATTCCTCGACAACCTTGTCCAACTCGTCGAAGCGTGCGTCCCAAAGCTGGCGATACCTCTCGATCCAGGCCGTCTCTTCCTCCAATCGGCGCGGGCCGATCTTGCAGGTCCGCACGCGCCCGACCTTTTCCGTGGCGACGAGCCCGGCCTGTTCCAAGACGCCGACGTGCTTCTTCATGCCCGTGAGGGTCATGTGGAACCTCTCGGCAAGGTCCGTGATCGAAGCGTCGGAACGGCCGAGCTGCTCCAGAACGCCGCGTCGGGTGGCGTCCGAGAGCGCGGCGAACGAGGCATCGAGGCGGGCCCGCGAATACTGAACCATATAGTTCAGTATATAGCGCACGGATTGCCAACATGCAAGGGGAGGCCGAGCGCGAGGCTAAGGCCTTTGATTTGAGTGGTAGCCCCTACGGGAGTCGAACCCGTGTCGCGCCCGGAAGGGCGCGCGGTACAGAGGATGCCGCCTTGAGAGGGCTGCGTCCGCAGGACGCGGCGCGCAACTTATCGAGCCGGGAGATCGTGGTAGCCCATACGGGAATCGAACCCGTGTCGCGCCCGGAGGGCGCGCTCAAAGGAGTCGCCTTGAGAGGGTCGCGTCCGGAGGACGCGGCATGCAACTCACGAAGCCGGCGGGGAGTGGTAGCCCATACGGGAATCGAACCCGTATTTCGGCCTTGAGAGGGCCGCGTCCTAACCGTTAGACGAATGGGCCAAACGGGGCGCGAAAGGTAGCACAGGCCAGCGGCCATCGGCAAACCCGACTCGGGTTCAGACGCGGAAAAACCAGGGCCGGCATCCCCCTCGAGGATTGCCGGCCCGAACGGACCCCGAACTCTACTGGCAGAAAACCGAGGATCTCGGCCCTGCGATTCTCGGCGCGGCCCTTCTCCGTCGCGTTGTCCCCGACGGGATCAGCCTCGCCGTGGCCCGTCGCCGTGATCCTGTCGGCACTGGCGCCGCGTCGAGATGATGAAGGCCTTCACGGCCTCGGCGCGCCGCTCGGAGAGGCCCTGGTTGTAATGCGTCGGAGCCCGGCGAATCGGTGTAGCCGTCGACCTCGAACCTGCAGTTCTGAGTACTTCCGGACGAACGCTCCAGCTTGTTGAGCTCGGGCATGTCCGCCTTCCGAATGGTGGACTTGGCCGTGTCGAAGTTGACGTGGATCGTGAGCTTGTCGGTCGGCCTTCGGCGTTTGACGCTGACCTCGTCGAATCGCTGCGGGTGCCGCCCGGCTCCGTTGGCGGTCAGCGTGTAGCGCGTGGTGCTCGTCGGGCACACCTGTCTGGAGCCGCTCGGGCCGACGCTTCCGACCTCCGGATCGATCGACACGCTGGTCGCGTTGGTCGCGGACCAGGTCAGGTTCGCTGCAGGCGCCCGCGATCGACGGAGGACGGGATGGCGCGAGATCGAGATCGTCGGCGCGGCGGCCGGGCGGCGGCGGTGCGGCGGTTCCGGCGCCGGCGGCGGCGCTGCCACCGCTTTCGCCGGACAAGGCCCTGGATCTTGCCCATCGCGTCGGCGGCCAGGGTGTTGGCCTCCGAGGGCTTGCACTGATTGCAGAGAAGCTTTGCCCGCAAGACGAGGTCCTCAGCGGCCGCGAACTCGCTGGGACACTCCTTGTCCTTCCCCGCGCTCCTCGCTGCTTCGAGGGCCTCGGAGGCCGACTTCACTTCCGCCGTGACGCAACCGGAAAGTACCGCAAGGACGCAGACGAGGCCTGCCAGGATCCAGAAACGGTGCCGCGGAACACGCATACGTGCCTCCCCTCGACAATGTGCCTTGTATATCGCGGCCGTCTCCAACTGTCCATCCGGCACATCGAGTGTCGGGGTCCGGAATGCCGGAAGCTGCCGCGCTCCACGCCGTTTTTGCAGGTCCGCCGGCGCGAAGGCCCGGCGCGGAAGGCCGAGAGCTCGGTTAGGTGACGCGGGCCGCGGGCTGAGCGGCCTTCCCGGGGGAGTACCGCACCCAGCGCAGGATCTCGGGGATCGTGGGCTTCTTGCCGTACATGAGGATGCCCACCCGGTAGACGCGGCCGGCGAACCACGCGAGGCCGATGGTCGTGGCGATCAGGAGCGCGATCGAAAGGAGGATCTGCCAGGCCGGCGGCTCGGAGACCGCGGTCCTCAGGAACATCACGAGAGACGACGTGAACGGGAAGAGGGAGAAAAACAGGGCCACGTTCCCGTTGGGATTGTTCATGACGGCGGGGTAGACCATGAAGCCGGCGAGGATGAGGACGATCGGGATCATCACGAACTGCGTCGCTTCCTGCTCGCTGTTGAAGGGCGCCGCGATCGTCGTGTAGACGCTGGCGTAGACGAAGTAGCCGAGCACGAAGAAGAGGATGAAGTAGCCGAGCATCGCGACCGGGATCCTCGGAACGCCCATGTCGCTCGATGAGATGACGGTTGCGATCCCGGGCAGCGACAGGTTCATCGCCACGAGCGACCACACGAGGTACTGCGTCAATCCGACGAGGCCGATGCCGATGATCTTGCCGAGCATCAGCTCGGTCGGCCGGACGGAGGCGATGATGATCTCGACGATCCGGCTGGACTTTTCCTCGATGACGCCGCGCATGACCTGACCGCCGTAGACGAAGAAGGTCGTGTACATGAGCACCATGAAGATGATCGCCGCGATGATGCCGGCGCCCTTCTCCTCGGAGGTGCCCTTCTCGGTGACCTTGAAGGCCTTGAAGTCGACGCGCTTCTCGAGCTCGTTCGCGAGATCCGTCGGCAGCCCGCGGTCCTGCATCTTCTCCCGCATGCGCACCCGGTTGAGGGATCGCTCGAGCTGGTTCAAGGCGATGAAGTCGGAGACCGTGGTCGAGTAGTACTCGACCTCGTCCTTCCGCAGCTTCTCCGGCTCGAGGATCAGGTAGCCGTTGATCTCCTTGGCGAGGACCTGCTTGCGCAGGACCTCCTTCGTCGCCTCGAGATTCGCGCCGGCCTCGGCCGGCTTGAGATTCCAATGGGGTCCCTTGCTCGCCGAGCCCTTCGCCTTCTGCTCGGCCTCCGTCGCCGCGAGCTCCTTCTCGAGGGGCGCATACAGCGTGCCCGTCTGGTCGACCACGACGATCGTGCGCTCGCCTCCGGTCTTACGTGACGAGGAGATCTGGAAACCGATGTAGGCCAGGAAGAGGAAGGGGATCAAGAGCGTCGCGATCCAGAAGGACTTCGTGCGGACGCGCTCCACGTACTCCCGGCGGACGATGGCGAAAGTCTTTTTCCAGTTCATTCGGGCCTCACTCGATCGTCCGGGTTTCTTCCATGCCGGCGCCGCGGACGGCGTCGATGTAGATCTCCTCCAGGTCGGGCTCCCTCTGCGAGAAGCCTTCGACCGTGTACGTGTCGATCGCCCGCTTCAGGAAGTCCTTCTGGGAAACGCCGGGCGCGAGGCCCACGACGAAGGCCCCGTCGACGGCCTTCGCCGACGCCACGCCCGGCAGCGCCGAGACGTCCGCGAGACTGGCGTTGACGGAGATCCGCAGAAGCCCACTGGCGTTGCGGCGCTTCAGGTCCTTGAGGCTTCCCTCGAGGATCTTCTTCGACTTGGCCATCAGGCAGATCTCATCGCACAGCTTCTCGGCCTGCTCGAGGACATGGGTACAGAAAATGATGGTCTTGCCGCGCGCGCGGAAGTCCAGGAAGTACTCCCGCATGAGGGCGACGTTCAGCGGATCGAGCCCCGAGAACGGCTCGTCGAGGATCAGGATGTCCGGGTCGTGGACGATCGTCGCGATGAACTGCACCTTCTGCTGCATGCCCTTGGAGAGCTCGTCGACCTTCTTGTTGAGCCACGGGCGCAGCTCCATCTTGTCGAGCCAGCCGGAGATCCGCTCCTTCGCGGTTTCGCGGCTGACCTCCTTGATGGCTGCCAGAAAGTAGAGATGGTCGATCACCTTCATCTTCCGGTACAGGCCGCGCTCCTCCGGCAGGTAGCCGATGCGATTCTGCATCGCGCGGTCCATCGGGCGACCGAGGATCCGGATCTCGCCGGAATCCGGCGCCGTGATGTTCATCGTCATCCGGATCGTGGTCGTCTTGCCCGCGCCGTTGGGGCCGAGCAGGCCGAACATCGCGCCTTTCGGGACCTGGAGCGAAAGGTCGTCGACCGCCTTGAAGCGGCCGAAGCTCTTGGCCACGTGGGTCAGTTCGATCGCGTTTTCCATAGGGGCTCGCGGATTATTACGGATTCCTTGGAGGGGGGTTTAGGGAAACTCGGATTCGGGCCTGCTCTGCTAGAGTCTGGTCCGAGCGCACGGGGCGCTTCCGGTCCGCGGAAAGGGCCAAGCCCGCCCGAATGTCCGAAAAAACGAGACCGCGTACTTCCTCGCCTGGCGCTGCGGACCGCAGGCAAGTTCCCGCTCCGTGCGGGAGAGGAGGTCCGCCGTGCCGGTCCAGCCGCTTCCCGAAAACCCGTCGTTCGAGAACCTGAGAAAGCAGGCGCGCGGCCACCTCAAAGCCGTGCGCGCCGGCGACGCCGAATCGCTGGCGCGCGTCCGGGAGTTTCATCCGCGGGGCGACGCGGCCGCCGCGGGATTCGCCCTGGCAGACGCGCAGCTCGTGATCGCGCGGTCTTACGGCTTCGCGAGCTGGCCGAAGCTCAAGCGCCACATGGACTCCGTCGCGTCGTTCGGATTCGACCCGACCGCGCCGATCGCCCCCGGCACGGCGTCCGACACCTTCGTCCGTCTGGCCTGCCTCGACTACGGCCACTGGAGCGCCGCGGACGTCGGGAAGGCCCGCGAGATGCTGGCCGCGGACGCGCGCCTCTCCCGATCGGACGTCTTCGCGGCCGCGGCGGCCGGTGACGTGGAGGCCGCGCGCGCGATGCTCGACGCCGACGCGGGGCTCGCCCGGCACCCGGGCGGTCCCTTTGGGTGGGCGCCGCTCCTCTACGCGTGCTACTCACGCCTCGATGGCGCGGCCCCCGGATACTCGACGCTCGAGACCGCGCGGCTGCTGCTCGCACGCGGCGCCGATCCGAACGCGGGGTTCCTGTGGCGCGGGAACGTTCCTCCGTTCACTGCCCTGACGGGCGCCTTCGGCGAGGGGGAGGGTGGCGCGAGCGAGCCTCCGCACCCCCACCGCGACGCGCTCGCGCGCCTCCTGCTCGAGGCCGGCGCCGACCCCAACGACGAACAGACGCTCTACAACCGGCACTTCCGGCCGGACGACGGCCACCTGGTCGCTGCTCTTCGAGTACGGACTCGGGAAGGACCGGGGCGGACCCTGGCGCGCGCGTTTCGGCGAGCGGCTCTCGAGCCCGGGGAGGCTGCTCGTCGAGGAGCTCTGGTCCGCAGCGCGGAGGAACTTCCCCGGGCGCGTGCGGCTGCTCGTCGAGCACGGCGTCGACGTCGACGTCCCGGGGCGCCGCGACGGCCGGACGGCGCTCGAGACGGCCCTCCTCGCCGGCAACGCCGAGATCGCGGATTACTTGCGCCGCCACGGCGCCTCGCCGGCGGTCCTCATGCCGGCCGATGCGTTCACTGCCGCGTGCGTCTCCGGACGCGGCGAAGAGGCGCGCGAGCTGCTCGCGCGGCATCCCGGCCTCCTCGACGAGCTCGGGCACGGAGGCCGCGTGAAGCTCGTGCATCGCGCCGTCGAGGCCGGCCGGCTCGAGGGCGTGCGCCTGCTGGCCGAGCTCGGCTTCGAGCTCGACGGCACGACGAAGCACGACGGGGCGGGGATCAACCTCGCGGTCACTCCGCTGCACAACGCCGCGTGGATGGGCAACCTGCCGATGGTGCGGCTGCTCGTCGACCTCGGCGCGGATCCGCTGGCGCGGGACGCGACCTACGACGCGACGCCACAGGGGTGGGCGGAATACAACGGGCAGCGCGAGGTGGCGGAGTACCTGGCGGGGGTCACGGGGGGCTGACGGGCGCCGGGGGCGTCCTCAGATTGGGTGCGCCCGCCGAGAATCCGAAGTCAGCGACCGCGCCAGACGGCCGTCCGCTTCTGGAGGAACGCATCCATCCCCTCGGTGGCGTCTTCCAGGAGAACGCCCCGAACCATCGCCTCCCCGGCGACTTCGTAGGCGGAAGCGAGGGGGCGATCGAGCTGATCGTAGAAGGCGCGCTTGCCGAGGCCGATGACCGCCGGGCTGCGAGAGACGACGGCGTCCACGAAATCCTGGATCGCCGCGTCGAGTTCTCCAGCGGGGACGATGCGGTTGACGAGCCCCCACGCGAGCGCGGTGGCCGCGTCGATCGGTCGTCCGGTCAGGAGCATCTCCATGACTCGCTTGCGCGAGACGTTTCGGGCGACGCCGACGGCGGGCGTCGTGCAGAAAGTCCCGATGTTGACGCCGGGGAGCGCGAACGTGGCCGTGTCCGCGGCGACGGCGAGGTCGCACATCGATACGAGCTGGCAGCCCGCGGCGGTCGCGATGCCGTGAACCCGGGCGATGACGGGCTGGGCAAGCCTGGTGAGCGAGATCATCATCCGACTGCAGTCGTCGAAGAGGCGGCTCTGCCAGGCCGCGTCGGCGGCATGGGACCGCATCTCCTTCAGGTCGTGCCCCGCGCAGAAGCCCCGCCCGCCGGCGGCCAGAACGACGACCCGCGCCTCCGTGTCGGCGGCGATCTCGTCGATGCGCTGCTGGAGCGCCGCGATCATCGCGCAGGACAGAGGATTGAAGCGGTCGGGACGGTTCAGCGTGAGGCGGACCACGCCGCCGGACTGCTCGCGGAGCACGAACGGCGATTCCGCCGCGGCCGTCGGTTCGACGCTCATCGGGGTGAGCTTATCCAATCCACGGAGTGCGCGTCTCGCCGGAGCTGGCCCGTTCGGTGGTAAGACTGCGGCGAGGTTCGGCGCAGGAGACCGGCGGGCGCAAGTCTTGGAACGAGGGCTGACCGATGGGTGACAGGAATCATTGGGACAGCGTCTACACCACGAAGGGGCCGGAGAACGTCAGCTGGTTCAAGCCTCACCTCGAGCGATCCCTCGCCTTCCTCGATGCCGCCCGGATCGATCGAAACGGCGCCGTGATCGACGTGGGTGGGGGCGCCTCCACCTTCGTCGACGACCTGCTCGAGCGCGGGTACTCGAACGTCACCGTCCTCGACCTGTCGGAATCCGCACTGAAGACGGCCCGGGCCCGCCTGGGTGAACGAGCGTCCCGGGTGCGGTGGATATGTGCCGACGTCACCGCGGCTGATCTCCCCCGGGCGGAGTACGACTTCTGGCATGACCGGGCGGTGTTTCATTTTCTGCGCGACCCCGCTGCGCGTTCCCGATACGTCGACGCGGTCCGGCGGTCGCTCAAGCCGGGCGGCCACATCGTCGTGGCGACGTTTGGGCCCCATGGTCCGGAGAAGTGCAGCGGTCTCGAAGTCATGCGCTTCTCCGGCGAGGAGCTTCACGCCGAGTTCGGCTCGGATTTCGCGAAGATCTCCGACCTGACCGAGACTCACACGACCCCCTGGGGCTCCGAGCAGGAGTTCGTCTACTGCTACTGCCGGCTGCCGAAGGAGAGCGGGGCGAGCCAATAGGCTGGCGGAGAGGGTGGGATTTGAACCCACGAGACCCTTTCGGGCCTACCGGTTTTCGAGACCGGCCTGATCAACCACTCCAGCACCTCTCCGCGCGGGTGGGACGGCGCATCCTAGCGGAATCGGACGGGATGTCAGGTGTGCTTGGAGCGCCAGCGCCGTCGGGCCTACCGGGTAAGCGCCGCGCTTCGCGCGACGCTGCCTACTGCCGGGGGTTTGCCTTCGGTGGTCGGCTCGAGACCGGCCTGATCAACCACTCCAGCACCTCTCCGCGCGGGTGGGACGGCGAATCCTAGCCGAATCGAGACGGGATGTCAGGTCTGACGAAAGTGTCAGCGCGGTCGGGCCTACCGGGTAAGCGCCGCGCTTCGCGCGACGCTGCCTACTGCCGGGGGTTTGCCTTCGGTGGTCGGCTCGAGACCGGCCTGATCAACCACTCCAGCACCTCTCCGCGCGGGTGGAAGGGGCGCATCCTAGCGGAATCGGGTCGGGATGTCAGGTCGGCAGCGAGCGTTAGGTCTTCCCCCTCTCCCGGCGGGAGAGGGTTCTCTCGATCACCGTTTCGCCTGGAAGAACTGCTTGAGGAGTTCCGCCGATTCCTCGGCCATCACCCCTCCCTCGACCTGCGGCCGGTGGTTCAGCCGGGCGTCGCCGGGGATGTCGCCGAGCGTGCCGCAGTATCCGGCCTTGGGGTCCGTGCAGCCGTAGACGATCCGCCGGATCCGGGCGTTGACCGCGGCGCCGGCGCACATCGGACAGGGCTCGACGGTCGCATAGAGGGTGCAGTCGTCGAGCCGCCAGCGGCCGACCTCGAGGGCCGCTTCGCGAATGGCCTCGATCTCGGCGTGGTGGGTGGGGTCGGCGAGGCGTTCGCGGCGGTTGCGCCCGCGGCCGATCATGCGGCCGTCGCGGACGACGACGGCCCCGATCGGCACCTCCTGCTCGGCATAGGCGATCCGGGCAAAGGCCAGGGCCTCGGCCATGAAGCGGCGGTCGTCGTCGGTGGGGGACACCGGGGCAGGCTACCCCAGGTCGAAATGGTGCGCCCAGAGGGAGTCGAACCCCCAACCTCCTGATCCGTAGTCAGACGCTCTATCCAATTGAGCTATGGGCGCAGGGGGCGGAAGGCTAGCGAAAAGCCCCAGTATTTTCAATGGCCTCCGGGGAATTGAACTTTCCGGGGGGCGTTCCGTAGAAAGGAATACGCAGGAAAAGCGCGTTAGACCGGAGGATTGAGGGCCATGTCGAAGAGGACCAAGATCATCGTGGGGGCCGTGCTGGGGGTCGTCGTCATCGGCGCCCTGACCGCCTTCATTCGCGGCAAGGACAAGGACGTGCCGCGCGTGACGACCGCGAAGGTCGAGAAGCTCGACCTCGTCTCGAAGGTCACCGCCAACGGCAAGATCCAGGCCCAGCGCAAGGTCGACATGTCCGCGCTCGTGATGGGTCAGATCGTCAACCTCGCGGTCCGGGAAGGCGACCACGTGACGAAGGGTCAGCTTCTGCTCCAGATCGATCGGGTGCAGCTGGCGGCGCAGGCGCAGGGGGCGGAAGCGACTCTCGAGGCGATGCGCCACGACCTCGACGCGGCCCGGGCGACGGCGGCGCAGGCGAAGTTCGACTACGAGCGTGCCAACCGCAACTTCAAGGGCAACATCCTCGCCGAGGCGGACCTGCAGAAGGCGAAGTCGAACCTCGACACGGCGGAGGCGAACCTCGCCGCGACCGAGCAGCGCATGCGCTCCACGAGTGCGAGCCTCGCGGCCAGCCAGAATGCGCTCTCCAAGACGACGGTCACGGCGCCGATCGAGGGCGTCGTGACGGCGCTCCCGATCAAGGAAGGCGAGGTCACCGTCATCGGCACGATGAACAACGCGGGCACGCAGCTCATGACGATCTCGGACATGGCGCTCGGTCGAGGCCGTGATGATGGTCGACGAGACCTCGGTGCCGCAGGTCAAGGTCGGCCAGAAGGCCACCCTGTCGATCGACGCGTACCCCAACACCAAGTTCGTCGGCACGGTCACCGAGGTCGGCTCGTCGCCGATCCCGAAGAACGATCCGGACCTGCTGGCGCTGACGGCCAACTCCGAGGCGATCAACTTCAAGGTGAAGATCAGGATCGACAATCCGCCCGACACGATCCGTCCCGGCTTCTCGGTGACGGCCGACGTGGTGACCGGGCGGCGCGACGGGGCGACCGCGATCCCCATTCAGGCCTTGATCGTTCGCGACGTCGAGAAGAAGGACAAGGCCCCGGCCTCCGGCCGCCCGGAGACCGAGGAAGGCGTCTACGCGATCAAGGACGGCAAGATCACGTTCACCAAGGTGAAGACGGGCATCGCCGGAGAGCTCATGATCGAGGTCGAGGGCGGTCCGGCGGTCGGCCAGGAGATCGTCACCGGGCCCTTCAAGGTGCTGCGTCAGGTCAAGGAAGGCGATCGGGTCATCGTCGAGAAGGAAAGCGGTCCGGGCAAGGGCGGGCCGAAGAAGACGTGACGACGTCCGAGCTCTTCCGCGTCTCGGGAACGGCGCTCACGCGCCACAAGCTGCGCGCCTTCCTGACGCTGCTCGGGGTCATCATCGGGGTCGCCACGGTCGTCGGCGTCGTGTCGGTCATCTCGGGCCTGAACTCCTACGTCAAGGACAAGGTGATCGGGCTCAATCCCGACATCGTCATCTTCACCAAGTACGGGATCATCACGAGCCGCGAAGAGTGGCTCATGGCCCGCAAGCGCAAGGACCTCACGCTGACCGACATGGAGGTCGTTCGCCGGGAGTGCAAGCTCTGCGAGTCGATCGGCGCGCGCGGCGACCGGAACCGTCCCGTCAAGTTCGAGGACCGCAAGCTCCCGCAGGTCGAGATCCAGGGCCACACCCCGAACATGGGCGATGCGATGAACTTCGACATCGTCAACGGACGCTACTTCACCGAGACCGAGTACAACCACTCGGCGGCGGTCGCGGTGATCGGCTGGGACGTCCAGGACGAGCTCTTCCCCAACATCGACCCCATCGGCCGCGTGATGAAGATCGACGGTTTCCCGGTCAAGGTCATCGGCACGCTCGCCAAGCAGGGCTCGGTCCTGGGGCAGAGCCAGGACAACGTGATCTACATCCCGCTGACGGTCTTCCACAAGCACATCGCGCCGGCCGAAGACATCGGCATCTTCCTGAAGCCCAAAGGGGGCGTCGAAGGCGTCACGGCCGCGACCGACGAGGTGCGCACGATCCTCCGGGCGCTGCGCAAGACGGGCTTCGAGAACGACGACCCGTTCGGCCTGGTGACGGCCGAGCTCCTCCAGACGCTTTGGCGGGGCATCTCGGCGGGGATGTTCCTCCTGATGGTGCTGATCTCGGGGATCTCGCTCGTCGTGGGCGCGATCGTCGTCGCCAACATCATGTTCGTGTCGGTCGTGGAGCGGACCAAGGAGATCGGGGTCCGTCGCGCGCTCGGCGCGAGGCGCAAGGACATCCGGCGCCAGTTCCTCCTGGAGGCCGCGCTGCTGTCGACGGTCGGCGGCGTGATCGGCGTGATCCTCGGGGCGCTGATCGCGATGGCCGTCAAGCAGGTCTTTCCGGCGGAGGTCCGTTTCTCCTTCATCCTCCTCGGCGTGGCCGTCGCCACGGTCACCGGCATTCTCGCCGGCTGGATCCCCTCGTCGCAGGCGAGCAAGCTGCCGCCGGTCGAAGCGCTCCGCTACGAATAGGAGCCCGCCATGTCGTCGCTGTTCTCCCACCTGCGCCGCGGCTTCGGCGAGAACATGCGTTTCGCGATGCTCGCGGTCCGCGCCCACAAGCTGAGGGCCTCGCTGACGGTGCTCGGCATCGTCGTCGGCGTGTCGACGGTCATCGCCATGGTGTCGATCGTCAACGGCTTCAACAACAGCATGGCCCGCCAGTTCCAGAGCTTCGGCGCGACCCTGGTGCAGTTCCAGAAGTTCTCCATGCGTTTCGGCCCGGGGCACCGTTCGGATCTCGAGCGCAACCGCAAGGACCTGACGCTCGAAGACGCGCTCGCCCTGAAGGCCCAGATCCCGGAGATCCGCGGCGTCTCGCCGGAGCGGTACCTCTTCGACGGCAGCGTCCGACGGTGAAATACCGCGGCCGCGAGTCGACGTCGCCGACGGTCGCCGGCGTCTATCCCGACTACTCGCTCGCCAACAACCACTTCGTCGAGCAGGGACGCTTCTTCACGGAGTCCGACATCGAGCACGCGTCCGAGGTCTGCGTCATCGCCACGGACGTCTCCAACGCCCTGTTCCCGAACGAGAGCCCGCTCAACAAGACCGTCGAGCTGAACGGCTGGAAGTACACCGTGATCGGCATCATGGAGGAGAAGGGCGACTTCGGCGGCGGGTCCAGCAACCACTGGTTCTTCATTCCCTTCTCGACCTTCGACCACCAGTTCCCGCACATCAAGAACAGCCGCGGCGACACGATCCACATCGCGACGGTCCCCTACCGGCCGGACCAGGTCGACATCGTCGTCGAGAAGGGCCGGGCGCTGCTGCGCGCGCGCCGCGGCGTGCCCTTCAACGCCGAGGACGACTTCTACATCCTGACCCCCGACAAGATGATCGAGAGCTTCCGGGGCATCACCAACGGCGTCACGGGCGCGATGATCTTCATCGCCTTCATCTCGCTCCTGATCGGCGGGGTGGGCGTCATGAACATCATGCTCGTCTCCGTCACCGAGCGGACGCGGGAGATCGGCGTGCGCAAGGCCGTGGGCGCCTTCCGCCGCGACATCGTCCTGCAGTTCCTGACCGAGGCCACGACCCTGTCGCTCCTCGGCGGCGTCATCGGCGTCGTCGTCGGCGTCGCGGTTCCGGCGGGGATCAAGGCGGCCTTCGCGGCGCTTCCGGCGGAGACGCCGTTCTGGGCCATCCTCGTGGGCCTCCTGGTGTCGATGTCGGTGGGCATCTTCTTCGGCCTCTATCCCGCCGTGAAGGCGTCGCGCCTGGACCCGATCGAAGCGCTGCGATACGAATAGCCCGCCGGCGTCGTCGCGCCAGCTGATTCCTTGCGCGCTTTCTGCACCGGCGGGGTTTCGGCGAGAACGTGCGCTTTGCGCTGCTCGCCGTGCGCGCGCACAAGCTGCGCGCGGGGCTGACCGTTCTCGGGATCGTGGTCGGCGTGGCGACGGTCATCGCCATGGTCTCGATCGTCACCGGGTTCAACAACAACATGGTCCGCAACTTCCAGAGCTTCGGCGCGAGCCTCGTCATGGTCCAGAAGTACGAGCCGCGCTTCGGGCCCGGCGGCCCGCGGCCCGAAGGGGAGCTGCGGCGCCGGGACCTGACGCTCGCCGACGCCGCTGCGATCCGGGAACAGGTGCCCGAGGCGCGCGCCGTCTCGCCCCAGCGCTACCTCTGGGACAACCTGAACTTCCACCTCAAGTACCGGGACAACGAGGTCCAGTCGCCCAGGGTCTTCGGCGTCGAGGAGCCGTACGCCGTCGGCGACGAGCCGCTTCGTCTCCAGGGCCGCTTCCTGAACGAGCTCGACGTGGAGCACGCGGCGGACGTCATCGTGCTCGGCTCCGAGATCGCCGAGAAGATCTTTCCCCGGGAGGATCCGCTCCAGAAGCGCGTGACGCTCGGGCACGACAGCTACACCGTCATCGGGGTCTTCGAGAAGAAGGGCAAGATGTTCGGCGAGTCCCAGGACAATTTCGTCGCGATTCCGCTCTCGACCTTCGATCGGCGCTTTCCCTGGATCAAGGTCGGCGGCGTCGACGGCGACGCGCTGCGAATCGCGATGGTGCCCCAGCGGCCCGATCAGGTGCCGGCCCTGATCGACAAGGTCCAGCAGGTGCTTCGGACCCGGCGCCACGTCCGGTTCGACCAGCCGAACGACTTCGGCATCGTCACGCCCGACAAGATGATCGAGAGCTTTCAGGGGATCACGCAGGGCATCACGCTCGCCATGATCTTCATCGCATTCGTGTCGCTCGTGATCGGCGGCGTCGGCGTGATGAACATCATGCTCGTCTCCGTGACCGAGCGGACCCGCGAGATCGGCGTGCGCAAGGCCGTGGGCGCGTTCCGGCGCGACATCGTGCTGCAGTTCCTGACGGAGGCGACGACGCTCTCGGTCCTCGGCGGCGTGATCGGCGTGGCTGTCGGGATCGCGGTGCCGGCCGCGGTCAAGGCGGTCTTCGACGCGCTGCCCGCCGAGACGCCGCTCTGGTCCGTGGTGCTCGGGCTCGTCGTGTCGCTGTCGGTCGGGATCTTCTTCGGCCTGTACCCGGCCGTGAAGGCGTCGAGGCTCGACCCGATCGAGGCGCTGCGGTACGAGTAGGCGCCCGTCCTAGATGTTGTTTCTCAAGACCTTGTTCTCCGGAGTGCCTCAATCAAGAGGAACCCTCTCCCCCGACCACGGGGGAGAGGGCAGGGTGAGGGGGTCGGTACCCACTGGCTGGGCGAGAATTGCCGCGGGCGGATCAAGCTTGGGAGCGCCCCTCACCCCGACCCTCTCCCGCCGGGAGAGGGGGAAGGCCGCCTCAATCCCGATTCTCGCGGTGAACCCTGTTGAGAAACGACACCTAGAGGTACAGCTTCCAGAACTCCAGCATCTTCTCGGCGCGGTGCCGGATCGCCGGCTTGTCGACGAATCCGTGCTTGCGCATCGGGTAGACCATGATGTCGAATGGCTTCCCGGCGGCGATCAGGGCGTCCGCGAACGCCCATGCGTTCTGCGGGTGGACGTTGTCGTCGTAGGTCCCGAAGACGAGAAGGAGGCGGCCGGAGAGATCCTTGGCGCGCTTCACGAACGACGTGCAGGCGTAGCCCTCCGGGTTCTCCTCCGCGGTCTTCATGTAGGACTCGCCGAACTTCGTGTCGTAGAAGTGCCAGTCGGTCACGGGCGCACCCGAGATGCCCGCCTTGAACTCCTGTGTGCGCGTCATCGCCAGCAGGGTGTACGATCCGCCGCCGCTCCATCCCCAGATGCCGAACCGGGCCGGATCCGCCCAGGACTGGGCCTTGAGCCACTTCACGGCGGCCTGCAGGTCGCCGAGCTCCACGTCGCTCATCATCTTCCGCATCACGAGGTCCTCGAGCTTCTTGCTCTGGCCGGTCGCGCTGCGCGGATCGAACGCCGCCACGACATAGCCGCGCGAGGCGAGGAGCTGGTCGAAGAGGCTCTCCCGGTCCCAGCGGTCCTGCACGATCGGCGAGCCGGGCCCGCCGTAGACGTGAATCAGGACCGGGTATTTCTTCGACGCGTCGAAGCCCGGCGGCTTCAGCAGGCTCGCGGGGAGCGCGAACCCGTCGGCGGCGGGGATCGTGAGGAGCTCGCGCTTCGCCAGGGCGTAGGGAGCGAGGAGGTCCGTCCGGCTTTCCGCGAGCATCGCCAGGCGCCGGCCGGAGGCGTCGTAGAGGGCGGCCGAAGGCGGTGCGTTCCGGTTCGAGTAGGCGTCGACGTAGAAGCGGCGGTCGGGCGAGAACGCAACCTTGTGGGTGCCGTCCTCCTTCGTGATCCGCGCCATCCCCGTACCGTCGAGCCGGATGCGGTAGAGGTGCGACTCGAGCGACGACTTCTCGATCGCCGTGAAGTAGACGACGCCGTTCGCCTCGTCGACGAACGCCGAGCCCTGGGGCGCGCCGTAAGATCGCCCCCCGCGGACCGACCAGGGGCCCTGGGTGATCGCGTTCCGGCGGACTCCGTCCGCGCCGTAGCGGAAGAGGTGGGTGTGGCCGTCGATCTCGAAAGACACGATCCAGGTCTTCCCGCCGTCGGCGAACTGGAGCTCCTTCTGGTAGACGAGGGCCGGGTCCGTGTCGCTGACGACCCGGGTCGCCTTCGCGCCGGCGCGGTCGAACCGCCACACATCGAGCCTGGTCTGCGCGCGGTTGGTGGTCTGCACGGCGACCGCGCGGCTGTCGGGCAGCCAGTCGACGCCGAGGACGTACTCGTACGGGACCTCGGAGGGCTCCATCCACTCGATCGCCTTTCCCGAGACGTCGGCGATGCCGAGGCGCACGGTCGGATTGGCGCCGCCGGTCCGCGGGTATCGCTGCTTGATGACCCGCGGAACGGCGGGCGCGAAGTCCGTGAAGAGCGACACGTCCACGGCCGACTCGTCGGTCCGCAGGAACGCGATCGCGGAAGAGTCCGGCGCCCACCAGTAGCCGGTGTCGCCGCGGTCGAAGATCTCTTCCCAGTAGAGCCAGGAGAGCGTGCCGTTCAGGATCGTGTCGCCGCCGTCCGAGGTCAGGCGGGTCTCCGTCTTCGTGGCGAGATCGAGCACCCAGAGATCGTTGCCGCGCACGAAGGCGACCTGGCGTCCGTTGGGCGAGAGACGCGGGAGAGTCTCGGCGGCGTCGGTCCGCGTCAGCCGCTCGAATCGCGAGCCCGCGAGATTCAAAGCGTAGAGGTCGTCGCCGAAGAGGTAGATCGCCGTCGCCCCGGCGGAGTCGAGCGCATCGGGCCAGGCCAGCGCCTCGGGCGCACCTCGTGCCGAAAGTGCCTTCAGGCTCGTCAGGGCGGCGGAAGCGTCTACGGCCGGAGTCCGTCGACCCGTCTTTGGATCCACCCGCTCGATCGTGCGCGCAGCCGGCGGACGGCTCTCGTCGAGGATCAGAACGTCGCCGGCGCTCGTCCACGCGAACTTCGGCACCTTCGCGATCGCGGCCGCCTCGTCCCCGTAGATCCAGTCGACCGTGAGCTCGCGCGGCGTCTGCGCGGCGATGGGAAGGACGCCGAGCAGGAGTAGGAGCGAAACGAGGCGAGGCGTCGGCGCTGTTCTCATGTCGGCCTTTCGGTTGGGTGAAGCGCGGCAAGGATATTCCAGGACTGCGGGTAGAATTGCTCTACATTCCGATGCCACTTTCCGCGGGCACCCGCCTCGGGCACTACGAGGTCCTTGCGCCCCTCGGTGCCGGAGGAATGGGGGAGGTTTACCGGGCCCGCGACTCGATGCTCGATCGCGACGTGGCGATCAAGGTCCTGCCGGAGAACCTCGCACTCGATCCGGACGCCTACGCGCGCTTCGAACGGGAGGCCAAGGCCGTCGCTGCCCTGTCGCACCCGAACATCCTCGCGATCCACGAGTTCGGAATCTCCCAGGGCGTCACGTACGCCGTCACCGAGCTCCTCGAGGGAGACACGCTCCGGGGCCGCCTCGATGCGGGGCCCCTGATCGAGACCCAAGCGGTCGACTACGCGCTCCAGGTCGCACGCGGCCTCGCCGCGGCCCACGAGAAGGGGGTCGTGCATCGGGACCTGAAGCCCGAGAACATCTTCGTGACCAATGCGGGTCACCTGAAGATCCTCGACTTCGGGCTTGCGAAGCGGGTCGGCGGCGTACCCCAGGATTCGGCGAAGCCGGCGCGCACCGACCCGGGCCTCACCGAGCCTGGCCTCGTGCTGGGCACCGCCGGCTACATGTCCCCGGAGCAGGTCCGCGCCGCCCGGGTCGACCACCGGTCCGACATCTTTTCGTTCGGGGCGATCCTCTACGAGATGCTTTCCGGCCAACGCGCGTTTCGTCGGAGCTCGGCGATCGAGACCATGACGGCCATCCTGCGCGACGAGCCGCCCGACCCGGCCGAATCGGGCCGCAGAATTGCGCCGGCACTCGACCACGTGGTCCGCCACTGTCTCGAGAAAAACCCGAACCACCGGTTCGAGTCGGCCAAGGACATCGTGTTCGCGCTGTCGGAGGCCTCGCACGCAGCGGCCAGCGGGCCGCGGCCGGTCGCGCCCGCGCCGCCCCCTCCGCGGCCGCACCGGAAGCGCGTCGGGAAGTACACCGTGGCGGGCGGGATCGCGGTGGCCGCAGCCCTGGGGCTCTTTCTCCTGCTGCGGCCGCAGGGGCCGAAGAAGGGCACAGCCGCCGCCCCGGCGCCCTCGGCGCGCCTGGCCGTGCTGCCGTTCGAGAACCTCGGCGCTCCGGAGGACGAGTACTTCGCCGACGGGATCGCGGACGAAGTCCGCGGCAAGTTGACGCTCCTGCCGGGCCTGCAGGTGATCGCCCGCGGCAGCTCGACGCCCTACCGCAAGACGACGAAGACCCCACAGCAGATCGCGCAGGAGCTGGGAGTGCGATACCTCCTGACCGCCACGGTACGCTGGGACAAGGCGGCGGCGGAGAACCGCGTCCACGTCTCGACAGAGCTCGTCGAGGTGTCGGGCTCGCAGGCGCCGACCTCGAAGTGGCAGCAGCCGTTCGATGCCGCGCTGACCAACGTGTTCCAGGTGCAGTCGGATATCGCCTCGCGCGTCGCGCAGGAGCTGGGCGTCGTGCTCCAGCCGGGCGAGCAGCAGCAGTTGAACGAGAGGCCCACGAAGGACCTGGCCGCGTACGACGAGTTTCTCCGCGGCGAGCAGGTCTCCCGGAGCATGGGCGTGCAGGACCCGCCGAGCCTGCGCCAGGCCCTCGCGTTCTACGAAAGGGCCGTGTCGCTCGATCCCGGGTTTGCGCAGGCCTGGGCGAGAGTGTCGAGGGCAAACTCCATGCTCTACGGCAACAGCGGCCCCACGCCCGCGCTGGCCGAGGCTGCCCGGAAGGCCGCCGCGCAGGCCGTCCGCCTCGCTCCGAACCGCCCGGACGGTTACATCGCCATGGGCCAATACGAACGGCTGGTGGCCAAGGATGCCGACCGCGCCCTCGAGCAGTACGCCCGCGCCCGGGCCCTTTCCCCCGGGAATGCCGACCTCCTCTCCGCGATCGCCGTGGCCGACGTCGCGCGGGGCCGATGGGATGCCGCCCTGGCGACTCTGCAGGAGGCGGAGCGCCTCGACCCCCGCTCCGTCAGCGTTCTGCGGCGGCTCGGCGATGCGTTCTACTGGCTGCGCCGCTACTCGCCGGCGCGGGACGCCTTCGACCGCGGCCTGGTCCTCGCACCCACCCACCTCGGCCTGATCGAAGGCAAGGCGATGACGTTTCTCGGAGAGGCCGATCTGGCCGGAGCGAGGAGCGTGCTCGCCGCGGCGCCGCGGGAAGTCGAACCGGCCGCGCTCGTGGCCTACGTCGCGGCCTACTGGGACGTGGTCTGGCTCCTCGACGAGAAACAGCGGGACTTGCTGGTGAGCCTCGCGCCCAGCGCATTCGATGGCGACCGCGCCACCTGGGGACTTTGCCTCGCGCAGGCCTATTCCCTGCGGGGCGACGCGGCCAGGACGCGCGTCCACGCCGAGGAGGCGAAGAAGGCGATCGAAGAGCAGCTGCAGTCGGCGCCCGAGGATGCGCAGCGTCGCGTGGGACTCGGCCTGGCGCTCGCGTACGCGGGCGACACCGCGGCGGGGCATCCGCGAGGCGCGAAGGGGCGTCGCGATGCTGCCCATTGCGAAGGACGGATTCACCGGCCCGTTCCTGCAGCACCAGCTCGCGCGGATCTACGTCCTCGCCGGCGAGCCCGACAAGGCCCTCGACGAGCTCGAGCCTCTGTTGAAGATTCCGTACATCCTCTCGCCCGGCTGGCTGAAGATCGACCCGAACTTCGCTCCGCTGCGCGAAAGCGAGCGCTTCCAGAGGCTCGTCGCGGGCGCGTGAGGCCCGTCGCGCGGCCCGTCGTAGAATCCACCCCGACTTGAGTCTCTCCGCCGGAACAAAGCTCGGACCCTACGAAGTCCTCTCCCTTCTGGGAGCGGGCGGGATGGGGGAGGTCTATCGCGCGCGCGACGAGCGCTTGAAGCGCGAAGTGGCCGTGAAAGTGCTGCCCTCGTCCTTTGCGCAGGACCCCGAACGGCTGCGCCGATTCGAGCAGGAGGCGCAGACCGCGGGCGGACTGAACCACCCGAACATCACGTCGGTCTTCGAGCTCGGGTCCTACGAAGGATCGCCTTACATCGTCACCGAGCTGCTCGAAGGCGAGACGCTGCGGCTGCGTCTGTCGGGCGGCGCATTGCCGGTGCGCAAGGCCACCGACTACGCGATCCAGGTCGCGCGCGGGCTCGCGGCGGCGCACGAAAAAGGCATCGTTCACCGGGACCTGAAGCCCGAGAACCTGTTCGTCACCAACGACGGCCGGGTCAAGATCCTCGACTTCGGGCTCGCCAAGCTGACGCAGGCCGACGGCGCGGCGGCCCCCCAGACGAACCTGCCGACGGCGGACGGCACCGAGCCCGGGGTCGTGCTCGGGACGCTCGGCTACATGGCGCCCGAGCAGGTCAAGGGAAAGAAGGCGGACGCCCGCTCCGACATCTTCTCGTTCGGCGCCGTCCTCTACGAGATGATTTCGGGATCGCGCGCCTTCCATCGCGACTCGGCGGCGGAGACGATGTCGGCGATCCTGCGCGAGGATCCGCCGGACCTTTCCGCGACCAACCGGAACGTGGCGCCGGGACTCGACCGCGTCGTGCGGCACTGCCTCGAGAAGAACCCGGAGGAACGCTTCCACTCCGCGCACGACCTCGCTTTCGACCTCGAGGCGCTGTCGGGCACGACTGGGGCGACCTCCGTGACTTCAGTCCCGGTGCGATCCACAGCCTCGCGCGCCGTGCCGTACGCTCTGGGCGCCCTGGCCCTGGGGGCGGCCGTCGCCGCGGGCTACTTCGTCGGGCAGGGACGGGGAACCGGCGAGCCCCCGACGTTCCGGCAGCTCACGTTCCGCAAGGGCGCGATCTGGGGCGCGCGCTTCGGCTCCGACGGGAAGACGGTTCTGACGACGGCCGCCTGGGACGGGAAGCCGGCGGAGATCTACGTCAGCCGGCCCGAGAGCCCCGAGTCCCGCGCGTTCGGGCTGCCCGGCGCCGACGTCGCCGCCGTGTCGTCGTCGGGCGACGTGGCCGTCCTGCTCAAGGCCGACTTCGACACGGCCTTCACCCGGGCCGGCACGCTCGCGCGCGTGGGCGCCACCGGAGGCGCGCCACGGGAGCTCCTCGAAAACGTCGAGTACGCCGACTGGTCTCCGGACGGCAAGGACCTCGCGATCGTGCGGCAGGTGAAGGGGAAGAGGCAGCTCGAGTTTCCGGCGGGCAAGGTCCTGTACGAGACCATCGGATGGATCGGCAATCCCCGTGTGTCGCCCGACGGCGGCCGGATCGCGTTCCTGGATCATCCCGCGATCAACGACGACGGCGGATCCGTCGCCGTGATCGACCGCTCCGGAAAGAAGACGACGATTTCGCCCGTCTACGCGACGGCGGCCGGATTGGCCTGGTCCCCCGGCGGCTCGGACGTCTGGTACACGGCGGCGGAGGTCGGCGGCAATCGCGTCCTCCATTCCGCCACGACGTCGGGCAAGACCCGGGCGCTCGCCCGCGTCGCCGGATCGCTCACTCTGCAGGACGTGACGCGGGACGGGCGCGTCCTGATCTCGCACGACACCGGACAAGTCGGCATCGTCGCGCGCGGCGCCGCCGAAGCGAAGGAAGTGGACCTGAGCTGGCTCGACTGGAGCCTGATGGCCGACATCTCCGCGGACGGGCGGTTCGTTCTCTTCAGCGAGACGGGCGAGGGCGGCGGGAAGGGCTATTCCGTCTACGTGCGCGCGCTGGACGGTTCGCCGGCGGTGCGGCTGGGAGAAGGCAGCGCTCAGTCCATTTCCACCGACGGAAAGCGCGTGCTCGCGTTCGTGGGCTCGCCCGAGGCGCCTGAGATCGTCATCTATCCGACGGGGGCCGGCGAAGCGAAGAAGGTCCCGGTCCGCGGCCTCGCCATTCGAGGCGCCCGGTGGCTGCCCGACGGCCGGCACTTTCTCGCCGTGGGCCGCGAGAAGGGGCACGATATCCGGACATACGTCTTCGACGCCGAAGGCGGCGCCCCGCGGCCGCTGAGCCCGGAGGGCTATCGTGGCGGGAACCTGATCTCGCCGGACGGAAAGCGCGTCGCCCTGCGGGGGCCGAAGGACGCGGCGTTCGTCGTGTCCGTCGACGGCGGAGAGCCGAAAGCGGTGCCCGGCTTCGAGGACTCGTCTTCGCTCGCCGGTTGGACCCCCGACGGGCGCCTCCTCGTGCGCAAGGGGACCTCGACCGAGCTGCCGATGCGGCTCTTCGCGCTCGATCCGGATACGGGACGCGAGGAGCTCTGGCGCGAGTTCTTTCCGGCTGACGCCACCGGCGTCAACAGCCTGATCGCGTTCCGAAACGCGCCGAACGGCGCGTACGCCTACAGCTACTTCCGGAACCTCTCGAGCCTCTACCTGGTCGAGGGGTTGAAGTGAGAGGTGTCGTTCGCCGTCATTCCGAGCGCAGCGAGGCAGCCGACCACCGAAGGCAGACCCCCGGCAGTAGGCAACGTCAGCGCGAAGCGCTGCGTTCACCCCGGCCTCTATGGAGCTGGCGGCGGGTCGAGCGCGGGATCCCTCGTCGCTGTGCTCCTCGGGATGACCGGCGGATGGCGCGAAAGTCCGGATGAGCCTCGCGGCCGGAACGAAGCTCGGGCCTTACGAGGTGCTTGCGCCGATCGGCGCGGGCGGGATGGGGGAGGTCTACCGGGCGCGCGACGAGCGGCTGAAGCGCGAAGTCGCGGTCAAGGTCCTGCCGGCGTCGTACTCGGGCGATCCGGAACGCCTTCGGCGTTTCGAGCAGGAGGCGCAGACGGCTGGCGGGCTCAACCACCCGAACATCACGGCCGTCCACGATCTCGGCACTCACGACGGCGCTCCCTACATCGTCACCGAGCTTCTCGAGGGCGAGACGCTCCGGGCGCGGCTTTCAGGCGGGGCCCTGCCGGTGCGCAAGGCCACCGACTACGCGGCCCAGATCGCGCGCGGCCTCGCCGCGGCGCACGAGAAGGGCATCGTCCACCGGGACCTGAAGCCCGAGAACCTGTTCCTGACGAAGGACGGGCGGGTCAAGATCCTCGACTTCGGTTTGGCGAAGCTGACCCAGCCGGAAGGTCAGCCGAATCCGCAGACGAACCTGCCCACGGCGGACGGGACCGAGCCCGGCGTCGTCCTCGGGACGCTCGGCTACATGGCGCCCGAGCAGGTCAAGGGCAAGCCGGCCGACGCCCGCTCGGACATCTTCGCCTTCGGGGCCGTGCTCTACGAGATGCTCTCGGGCGCGCGCGCCTTCCACCGCGACACCGCGGCCGAGACGATGTCCGCGATCCTGCGCGAGGAGCCGCCGGACCTCTCGGCGACGAACAAGAACGTGGCGCCGGGCCTCGAGCGCGTGGTCCGCCACTGCCTCGAGAAGAATCCCGAGGAACGTTTCCACTCGGCGCACGACCTGGCGTTCGATCTCCAGGCGCTTTCCGGGTCGACCCCGGCGGCGGCCGCCGCGCAGGCGAAGGGTGTCGCGATGTCGCGGCCGCGTCGGGCGCTCCTCCTCGTCGGCGCGCTCGCGCTCGCGGGAATGGCGGCGACGTTCTTCCTCGGACGCCGAACGGTGAAATTCGAGACGCCGTCGTTTCCGCCAGCTCACGTTTCGCCGCGGCACGATCTACGCCGCGCGGTTCGCCCCCGACGGCCAGACGGTCGTCTACTCCTCCGCCTGGGACGGCGGCCCCATGGAGATCTTCGTGGGGCGTCCCGAGAGCCCGGAATCGCGGCCGTTCGGCCTCGTCGGTGCGGAGGTCCTCGCGATCTCGCGAACGGGCGACATGGCCGTTTCGCTCGAGCGGAGATCCGTGAGTGGGTTCCGGCGCCAGGGAACGCTCGCGCAGATCTCCGTCGCGGGGGGCGCTGCGCCACGCGAGATCCTCGAAAGGGTGGAATGGGCGGACTGGGCGCCCGACGGCAAGGCCCTCGCGGTCTCTCTCCGAGGAGCTGGAAAGAGCCGAATCGAGTACCCGGTCGGCAAAACCGTCTACGAGACAAGCGGATGGGTCAGTCACCTGCGCGTTTCGCCCGACGGCGAGCTCGTGGCCTTCGACGACCATCCCACGCCCGGGGACGATGGCGGGTCGATCGCCGTGGTCGACCGCTCCGGGAAGAAGCGGACAGCCTCGCAGTCGTTTGCGTCGGCGCAGGGGCTCGCGTGGAGCGCCGACGGGCGGATCTGGTTTACGGCGACGGAAGTTGGCGGCAACCGCGCTCTCTACGTGACCTCCCTTTCGGGGAAGGCGGCGCTCCGCGCCGCGGTGCCGGGGTGCCTCACGCTCCAGGACATCTCGCGGGAAGGCCGCATGCTCGTCACGCGCGACACGCTTCGTTCCGAGATGGTCGGCCTGGCTCCGGGCGAGACGAAGGAGCGCGACATGACCTGGCTCGACTGGACGCTCGGCGCCGCCATCGCCGCCGACGGCCGGACGATCCTCTTCTCCGAGACCGGGGAGGGAGGAGGCGCCGGGTACTCCGTCTACATCCGGAAGACCGACGGCTCGCCGGCCGTGCGCCTGGGCGAGGGCGGAGCCCGGGATCTGTCGCTGGACGGGGAGTGGGCGCTGGCCATCCAGCGCACGTCCTCCGATCCGCGCCTCGTCGCGTATCCGACCCGGGCGGGAGAGATGAAGGTCTTCAAGACCGACGGCCTCAGGGTATTCGGAGCCGGGTGGGTCCCCGACGGAAAGAGCGTTCTCATCGAGGCGGCCGAACCGGGCCGCGGCTCGCGCGTCTTCCGGCTCGACGTCGCGGGCGGCAAGCCCCGGGCCCTGACTCCGGAGGGCTACTCGCTGGTCGGTGTCACCTCTCCCGACGGGAAGTGGACCGTGGTCAGCGGCCCGGATCGCCGGCGTTACCTCTATCCGCTCGCTGGCGGAGAGCCTGCTCCCATACCGGGGCTCGACGACGACGACTCGGTCGACCAGCGCAGCGCCGACGGCCGCTTTCTCTATGTTCACCGACGCAGCGAAGTGCCGGCGAAGACGTACCGCCTGGAGCTTGCCACGGGGAAGAAGGAGCTCTGGCGAACGCTGATGCCGGCCGACGCCGCAGGCGTCTCGAACATCAATCCGGGACCGGCGGGCGACGGCCAGTCCTACGTCTATGGCTACTTCCGGCTGCTGTCCGATCTCTACCTCGTCGACGGCGTAAAGTGATCCGCGGTTAGAATCCTGCCGCCTTCATGACGCTTTCCGCCGGAACAAAGCTCGGTCCTTACGAGATCCTCTCGCCTCTGGGCGCCGGAGGGATGGGGGAGGTCTATCGCGCGAAGGACCCGCGGCTCTCGCGCGAGGTGGCGATCAAGGTGCTGCCGTCGTCGTTCTCACAGGACCCGGACCGCCTCAAGCGCTTCGAGTCCGAGGCGCGGGCGGCCGGGATCCTGAATCATCCCAACATCACGGCGGTCTACGACTTCGGGACGCAGGACGACGCGCCGTACATCGTGACGGAGCTGCTCGAAGGCGAGACGCTGCGGGCGCGACTCCTCTCCGGGTCGCTCCCGGTGCGGAAAGCGATCGACTACGCCGTTCAGATCGCCAAGGGCCTGGCGGCGGCGCACGAGAAGGGGATCGTGCACCGGGACCTGAAGCCCGAGAACCTGTTCCTGACGAAGGACGGGCGGGTCAAGATCCTCGACTTCGGCCTGGCGAAGCTGAAGTTGGACGGCGCGGAGAGCGGTCAGACGGACGCGGGAACGGTCTCCGGCGGTACGCAGCCGGGCGTCGTACTGGGGACGATGGGCTACATGGCACCCGAGCAGGTGCGCGGGAAGCCCGCGGACAAGCGGAGCGACCTCTTCTCTTTCGGGACGATCCTCTACGAGATGCTCTCGGGCCAGCGTGCGTTCCGCGGGGACACGGCGGCCGACACGATCACGGCGATCCTAACCAAGGAGCCGGCGGAGCTCTCGCAGACGAACAAGGAGATCCATCCGGGGCTCGACCGGATCGTGCGGCACTGCCTGGAGAAGAATCCGGAGGAGCGGTTCGAGTCGGCGCGCGACGTCGCGTTCGACCTGGAGTCGCTCTCGAGTATCTCGACGCAGACGGGAGCCGTCCTGGCGCCGGTCGCGTCGAAGCGATCGCGGTGGCTCGGGCCGGCCCTTCTCGCCGCTGCGCTCGCCCTCGCCGCGGGTCTGGCGTTCGGATACCGGTACGGCAAGAAGGCGGGCTACGTTCCGCCCCCCAACTACCAGCAGCTCACGTTCCGGCGCGGCGAGGTCTACTCCGCGAGGTTTGCGCCCGACGGCCAGACCGTGGTGTATGCCGCGGCGTGGGACGGGAAACCGGTCGAGCTCTTTTCGACCCGCACGGATCGGCCCGAGTCGCGCGTGTTCGGCCTCGTGGGCGGCGACCTGCTTTCGATCTCGGAGAGCGGGGAGATGGCGGTTTCGCTCGACCGCCACAACGACGGACCCTTTACCCGGAGCGGAACGCTCGCCGAAGTCGGCGTCAGCGGCGGAGTCGCTCCCCGCGAAATCCTCAAGGAAGTGCAGTGGGCGGACTGGAGCCCGAGCGGAAAAGACCTGGCCGTCGTTCGGGACATAAATCTGCGAAACCAGCTCGAGTTTCCCGCGGGCAAAGTCCTCTACCAGACCGCCGGCTGGATCAGCCATCCGCGGGTTTCGCCCGACGGCACAGTCGTCGCCTTTCTCGACCATCCGCAGCGCGGCGACGACGGGGGGTCGGTTGCCTTCGTCGATCGGTCCGGAAAGAAGACCTCGCTCGCCGGGGCCTTCTCGTCGGAATACGGCCTCGCGTGGTCGCCGAACGGGAAGGAGATCTGGGTCACCGGCGCCAAGGTGGGGGGCAATCGCGCGATTCATGCCTTCCTGCTGAACGGCGGCGAGCGGCTGCTCGCCCGGGTGACGCAGAGTCTCACGCTGCAGGACGTGTCGCGGGACGGACGCGTTCTCGTCGCGCACGACTCGATCCGCATCGGCATCCTCGCGGGGAGGGAAGGCCAGGCCAAAGAGAAGGAGCTCACGTGGCTCGACTGGTCCTCGCTCTTCGATCTCTCCGACGACGGGAAGACGATTCTCTTTTCGGAAACCGGCGAGGGCTCCGGTCCGGCGTACTCGACCTTCATCCGCAGCACGGATGGCGCGCCCCCGGTCCGTCTCGGCGAGGGAGGCGGCCAGGCGCTTTCCCCCGACGGGCAGTGGGCCGCGGTTCAGGTCGGGCGGGAGAAGCGCACCATCACTCTCTACCCGACGGGGGCGGGCGAAAAGAGGGTCCTTCCCACGGGTGACCTCGAAACCCAGGGCGGCGGCTCGTTCACACCCGACGGAAAGAGTCTCGTCTTTACGGCGAACGAACCCGGTCGTGGCCCCCGGATCTGGGTCGCTCCGATCGAAGGCGGCAAACCGCGCGCCCTGACGCCGGAGGGCTACCGGTCGTTTTCCGGCGGCGTCGCGCGGGACGGCGCGCGGGTCCTGGTCGTCGGGCCCGACCGGAAACGCTACTTCTATCCCATGGCGGGTGGCGAGCCCGTTACGGTCCCGGGACTGGCCGACGACGAGTCGCCCGCAGGCTGGGGAGCGGACGGCAAGTCCCTCTACGTCTTCCGAAGGCGCGATCTGCCGGGACGCGTCTATCGACTGGACCTCGGCAGTGGAAAGAAGGAGTTCGTGCGCGAGGTCATGCCGGCCGACGGTTCGGGGATCGTCGACATCGCGCCCATCATCGTCACTCCGGACGGCGCGGGTTACGTCTACAGCTTTCAGCGCACGCTCTCGGATCTCTACCTTGTTGAGGGACTGAAGTGACGCTCGCCGCCGGATCGAAGCTCGGTCCCTACGAGATCCTCTCGCCGCTGGGCGCGGGCGGGATGGGAGAGGTCTATCGCGCGAAGGACCCGCGCCTGGGGCGCGACGTGGCGATCAAGGTGCTGCCGGCGACGTTCTCGCAGGACGCGGACCGCCTCAAGCGCTTCGAACAGGAAGCGCGGGCGGCCGGAGCCCTCAATCACCCGAACATCACGTCGGTCTACGACTTCGGGACGCATGACGGCGCGCCCTACATCGTGACGGAGCTGCTCGAGGGCGAGACACTCCGCAATCGCCTTCTCTCGGGCGCGCTGCCGTTGCGCAAGGCGATCGACTATGCCGTCCAGATCGCGAAGGGCCTCGCCGCGGCGCACGAGAAGGGGATCGTCCACCGGGACCTGAAGCCCGAGAACCTGTTCCTGACGAAGGACGGGCGGGTAAAGATCCTGGACTTCGGCCTGGCGAAGCTCAAGCCGGAGACCGGAGACGACGGCCAGACCGACATGAAGACCGTCTCCGGAGGCACCGAGCCCGGCGTTGTTCTCGGAACGATGGGCTACATGTCGCCGGAGCAGGTGCGCGGCAAGGCGGCGGACCGGCGCTCGGATCTCTTCGCGTTCGGGACGATCCTCTACGAGATGCTGTCGGGCCAGCGGGCGTTTCGGGGAGACACGGCGGCGGACACGATCACGGCGATCCTGACGAAGGAGCCGCCGGACCTCTCCCAGACCAACAAGGAGATTCACCCGGGCCTCGACCGGATCGTGCGGCACTGTCTCGAGAAGAACCCGGAGGAGCGGTTCGAGTCGGCCCGCGACGTGGCGTTCGATCTGGAGGCGCTCTCGAGCGTCTCGGCGCCCACCGGCGCCGTTGCCGCGCCGTTCGCGGAGGCAAGGAGACGCCGCGTCTGGCCGCTCGTCGGCGGCGCGGTCCTTGCCACGGCTCTGCTCGTCGGCGTCCCGGCCTACCTGGCAGGCCGGAAGGCGGGGGACCAGCCGCCGCCCTCCTTCCGCCAGCTCACGTTCCGCCGCGGCGAGATCCTGTCGGCGCACTTTGCCCCGGACGGAACCACCGTCGTGTACTCGGCGGCGTGGGACGGCAAACCCGTAGAGGTCTTCGTTCGCCGGCTGGAGAGCCCCGAGGCGAGGCCCTTCGGCCTGGCCGCCGCGGAGGTCCTCTCGATCTCGAGGTCGGGCGAGATGGCGGTGTCGTTGGGCCGATCCGCTACCGGTGGCTTCCGACGAACCGGCACGCTGGCGCAGCTCTCGGTTGCCGGAGGGGCCGCTCCGCGAGACATCCTGGAGGACGTCGAGTGGGCGGACTGGGCGCCGGACGGAAAGAGTCTCGCCGTCGTGCGGATCTCTCAGGGCCGGATGCGGCTCGAATACCCGATCGGCAAGGCCCTCTACGAGACGAACGGCTGGATCAGCCATCCGCGTGTCTCGCCGGACGGTGATCTCGTGGCCTTCATCGACCACCCGTCTCTGACCGATGATGGCGGATTGGTCGTCCTCGCGGACCCCTCGGGTCGCAAGAGGGCCCAGTCCAAGCCTTACTCCTCGACGCAGGGTCTCGCCTGGGGGCCCGACGGCCGGGAAGTCTGGTTCACGGCAGCCGAAGTTTCACTCCGCGCTCTCTACTCGATGTCGTCTTCCGGCACGGTCCGACTGCGCTCGCGAATCGCGGGCAATCTCACCCTGAGAGACATCTCGCGCGAGGGGCGAATGCTCATCACCCGCGACACGTTTCGGACGGAGATGCTCGCTCTCCCGCCGGGAGAGTCGAAAGAACGCGACCTCACATGGCTCGACTACTCGCTTCCGACCTCCCTCTCCTCCGACGGCAAGACGGTGCTGTTCACCGAAGGGGGCGAGGGCGGAGGGCCCGGATATTCCGTCTACGTTCGGAAGACCGACGGCTCCCCGGCCGTGCGCCTGGGAGAAGGCTTCGGTCAGACCCTCTCACCGGACGGGAAATGGGCCGTCGTGATCCTTCACCCGACGACGGATCCGCAGCTTGCGATCTATCCGACGGGCGCGGGCGAACCGAGGCTGCTCTCGAAGGAAGGGATCAGCGTGTTGAATGCGTGTTGGATGCCTGACGGGAAGAGGATCCTGATCACGGCGAGCGAGCCGGGCCGCGGGCTCCGGCTGTACCTGCGCGACGTCGATGGCGGGAAGCCCCGCGCCCTGACGCCCGAAGGGTACAGGGGCATTCGCCTGGTTTCGCCCGACGGCGCCTGGGCCGTGGCGACGGGCCCCGACCGGAAGACTTATCTCTATCCGACCTCGGGAGGCGAACCCAGGACGATTCCCGACATCGATGCGAACGATCGAGTCGATCAGTTCGGGGTGGATACCCGTTCCCTCTACGTCCATCGCCAGGGAGAGATCCCCGCGAAGGTCTACCGGATCGACGTCTCCACGGGCCACCGAGAGCTTTGGCGGTCGTTGATGCCGGCCGACGCGGGGGGAGTCTCCGAGATCGGCCCCCTGCCGACGGTGAGCGGCGAGTCCTACGCGTACTCCTACAGCCGCACGCTGTCGGACCTGTACATCGTCGACGGCCTCAAATGACCCTGGCAGCCGGAACAAAGCTCGGTCCCTACGAGATCCTTGCGCCCCTCGGGGCGGGTGGGATGGGAGAGGTCTACCGGGCGAAGGACCCGCGCCTCGGCCGCGATGTCGCGATCAAGGTGCTGCCGGCGACCTTCTCGCAGGACCCGGACCGCCTGAAGCGGTTCGAGCAGGAGGCGCGGGCGGCCGGGCGTGCTGAACCATCCCGGCATCACCGCGGTCTACGACTTCGGGACGCACGACGGGGCACCGTACATCGTGACGGAGCTCCTCGAAGGCGAGACGCTGCGGGCCCGCCTGCTCACCGGGTCGCTCTCGGTGCGCAAGGCCATCGACTACGCCGTGCAGATCGCGAAGGGCCTCGCGGCGGCGCACGAGAAGGGGATCGTGCACCGGGACCTGAAGCCCGAGAACCTGTTCCTGACGAAGGACGGGCGGGTCAAGATCCTGGACTTCGGACTGGCGAAGCTCAAGACGGAGCGCGACGAGAACGGCCAGACCGACCTGCAGACCGCGTCCGGCGGCACGCAGCCCGGGGTGGTGCTCGGGACGATGGGCTACATGGCGCCCGAGCAGGTGCGCGGGAAGGCGGCGGACAAGCGGTCCGACCTCTTCGCCTTCGGGACGATCCTGTACGAGATGCTGTCGGGCCAGCGCGCGTTCCGCGGGGACACGGCGGCGGACACGATCACGGCGATCCTGACGAAGGAGCCGCCGGACCTGTCGGCGACGAACAAGGAAGTCCACCCGGGCCTCGACCGGATCGTGCGGCACTGCCTCGAGAAGAACCCGGAGGAGCGGTTCGAGTCGGCGCGCGACGTCGCGTTCGACCTCGAGGCGCTCTCCGGGCGTCTCCGGGGCGACGACGACCGGCGTGCGCGCTCTGCCGGCGGCCGGGAAGAAGCGGCCCTGGCCGGCCCTGATCCTCGCGGCGGTCCTCGGCGCGGCCATCGCGTCGCCGTTCCTCTATTCCGCCGGCAAGAAGGCCGGCTTCGTCGAGCCGCCGTCGTTTCGCCAGATCACGTTCTCGCGCGGCGAGGTCGGGAGCGCGCTCTTCGCGCCGGACGGCCAGACGATCGTCTACTCCGCGGCGTGGGAGGGTAAGCCCTTCGAGGTCTTCATCAACCGCCCCGAGAGCCCCGAGTCGCGGCCGTTCGGTCTGCCGCCGGCGGAGCTGGCTCGCGATCTCGTCGACGGGCGAAATGGCCGTGATCCTGAACCCTCACCGAAGCGAGGCGTTCACGAAGACGGGCCGGCTCGCGCGCATCTCGATCGCGGGAGGCGCCCCGCGGGACATCCTCGACGACGTGCAGTGGGCGGACTGGTCTCCGAACGGGAAGGACCTCGCGATCGTCCGTAACTCGGGCGTCAAGAACCGGCTGGAGTATCCGATCGGAAAGCCTCTCTACGAGACCTCCGGGTGGATCAGCCATCCCCGAGTCTCGCCCGGGGGCGATCAGGTGGCTTTCATCGACCACCCCGTTCCCAACGACGACGGCGGCCGAGTCGCGATCGTGGACCGGGCCGGCAAGAAGAAGGACATCACGCCTCTCTACGCGACGGCGCAGGGGCTCGCGTGGATCCCGGGCGGACACGAGATCTGGTACACGGCGGCCGAGGGCGGGTTCAATCGCGCCGTCCACGGCGTCACGCTGGCCGGCAAGACGCGCATGGTCGGCCGGGTGCCCGGGATCAGCACGCTCCTCGACGTCTCGAAGACTGGCCGGGTCCTGATGACCAACGAGAGCGACCGCCTCGGCATCCTCGGCCGGGGACCGGGCGACGAGAAGGAGCGCGAGCTCTCCTGGCTCGACTACTCGCTCGTCACGGACATCACGTCGGACGGCCGTCGCATCCTCATCACCGAGTCGGGAGAGGGAGGCGGAGCGGCGTACTCCGCCTACCTGCGGGCCTTCGACGGCGCGCCGGCCGTGCGGATCGGAGACGGCTCGACCGAGGCCTTCTCCCCGGACGGCGCGTGGGCCCTCTCGATCACCCACACCGCGACACCCCAGATCGTGCTCCTGCCGACGAGCGTGGGCGAGCCCCGAGTCCTGTCGCACGACGGCCTCGATGCGTTCAACGCCGACTTCCTTCCCGACGGGAAGACCATCGTGTTCACGGCGGCCGAACCCGGCCACGGCACGCGCCTCTACCTGCGCGACCTCGCGGGCGGAAAGGCGCGGGCCTTCACCCCCGAGGGCTATTCCCTCTTCCGGGGCACGGTGACTCCGGACGCGAAGTCGGTCGTCGTGAGCGGCCCCGACCGGCGGATCTACGCGTACCCGCTCCAGGGAGGCGAACCGGTGCCCCTCAACGGACTTCCCTCCCGGATTCGGCCGATTCGCTATTCGCCGGACGGCCGGACTCTCTACGTCCAGGCGGACGGTGTTCCCTCGGGCGTGTCCCGGTACGACGTCGCGACCGGCCGGCTGGACCTCTGGAAGGAGCTCGCGCCCGCCGATGGCGCCGGGCTCTCGACCATCAGCCGCGCCGTCGTCACGGCGGACGGCAGGACGTACGCCTACAGCTACCTGCGCATCCTCTCGTTCCTCCAGCTCGTCGACGGCCTGAAATAGGCCTCCGATAGAATCGCGCCGCTGCATGACGCTCCCCGCCGGATCCAAGCTCGGACCATACGAAATCCTCGCGCCGATCGGCGCCGAGGCCCGCCGTCATTCCGAGCGGAGCGAGGAATCCCGGGCTCGACGTGCAAAGGGGCGGGTCGAGTGCGGGATCCCTCGTCGCTGTGCTCCTCGGGATGACGGGCGCTGGGAGGAGCGCTCTTGACCCTCCCCGCCGGATCCAAGCTCGGACCATACGAAATCCTCGCGCCGATCGGCGCGGAGGCCCGCCGTCATTCCGAGCGGAGCGAGGAATCCCGGGCTCGACGTGCAAAGGGGCGGCGAGTCGAGCGCGGGATCCCTCGTCGCTGCGCTCCTCGGGATGACGGGCGCTGGGAGGAGCGCTCTTGACCCTCACCGCCGGATCGAAGCTCGGACCCTACGAGATCCTCGCGCCGATCGGCGCGGAGGCCCGCCGTCATTCCGAGCGGAGCGAGGAATCCCGGGCTCGACGTGCAAAGAGGCGGCGAGTCGAATGCGGGATCCCTCGTCGCTGTGCTCCTCGGGATGACGGGCGCTGGGAGGAGCGCTCTTGACCCTCACCGCCGGTTCCAAGCTCGGTCCCTACGAAATCCTCGCGCCCATCGGGGCGGGAGGGATGGGGGAGGTCTATCGGGCACGGGACGAGCGACTCAAGCGCGACGTCGCGATCAAGGTGCTCCCGCCCGAGCTCGCGGAAGACCCCGAGCGGCGCGGCCGGTTCGAGCGCGAAGCGAGGGCGGCCTCCGGTCTTTCGCATCCGAACATCCTGACGGTCTACGACATCGGCACCCACGAGTCGAACGTCTACATCGCGATGGAGCTCGTCGAGGGCGGCACGCTGAAGGACCTCTCAGCGTCCGGTCCGGTGCCCGTCAAGAAGCTCCTCGACGTCTCGGTCCAGATCGCCGACGGCCTCGCCGCGGCGCACGCGGCCGGGATCGTGCACCGGGACCTGAAGCCGCAGAACGTCATGATCTCCAAGCACGGGTTCGTGAAGATCCTCGACTTCGGCCTGGCCAAGCTCGTCACGCCGGAGGACCAGGAGGTCTCGGCCCTGCAGACCTCGGCGGGCGACCCGACGCGTCCGGGGATGGTGATGGGCACGATCGGCTACATGTCGCCCGAGCAGGCGGCCGGGCGCGCCGGTCGACTTCCGGTCGGACCAGTTCTCGTTCGGCTCGATCGTCTACGAGCTGGCGACCGGCAAGCGCGCCTTCGAGCGGGCGACGACCGCCGAGACGATGACCGCGATCATCCGCGAAGAGCCGGCCCCCGTCGGGCAGATCAACCCGAGGGTACCGTCGCCCGTGCGCTGGCTCGTCGAGCGCTGCCTCGCCAAGGACCCCGAAGACCGCTTCGGCACGACGAAGGACCTCGCGCGGGACCTCGCGGACGTCCGGGATCACCTCTCGGAGGCGTCGTTCTCGACGACGACGGACCAGACCGCCGCGGCAGCGGCGGCGGTGCGGGCAGGGCGTCGGCTCTGGCCGTGGCTCCTCGGCGCGGCGGTGCTCGCGGCGGCCATCGGCGCCGCGGCATTCGCCGGCGGGAAAAACGCGGGCTCGACGACCCCGCCGTCGTTCCGCGAGCTGACCTTCCAGCGCGGCGAGATCTTCTCGGCGCGCTTCGCGCCGGACGGCCAGACCATCATCTACTCCGCGGCCTGGGAGGGGAGGCCGGTCGAGATTTACGTGAGCCGGCTGGAGAGCCCGGAGGCCCGGCCCTTCGGGCTCGCGGGCGCCGATGTCCTGTCGATCTCGGCCTCGGGCGAGATGGCCGTCGGCCTCAATCGCCACTTCGTCGGGCCCTTCGAGCGGGCCGGCACGCTGGCCCGCATCGGGATCACGGGCGGTGGGACGCCCCGGGAGATCCAGGAGGAGGTCCAGTTTGCCGACTGGTCTCCCGACGGCCAGACGCTCGCGATCGTGCGCACCGTCGGATCCAAGACCCGGGTCGAGTATCCGATCGGCAAGACCCTCTACGAAACCGACGGCTGGATCACCAACTTGCGCGTTTCGCCGAGCGGCGATTCCGTGGCCTTCATCAATCACCCCTCCATCGGCGACGACGGAGGGTCGGTCGCGCGGATCGACCGGGCCGGGAAGATGACGACGCTGGCGAGCGACTTCTCCACGGTGGGCGGCCTCGCGTGGCCGCCCGGCGGCCGCGAAGTGTGGTTCACGGCCGCCGAGGTCGGCGGGAATCGCAGCCTCTACGCCGCGACCCTGTCCGGCAAGAAGCGGGTGCTCGCCCGCGTGACCGGCAACCTGACGCTCCACGACGTGGCCCGGGACGGGCGCGTTCTCGTCGCGCACGACACGCTGCGGTCGGGCATCCTGGGCTACGCCCCGGGCGACAAGGGCGAGAAGGATCTCTCGTGGCTCGACTGGTCCGGTGTGCGCGACATCGCCGCCGACGGCTCGTGGTTCGCGTTCGTCGAGTCGGGCGAAGGCGGCGGAGCGGGCTACTCGGCCTACACGCGGCGCATGGACGCATCGCCTCCGATCAGGCTCGGCGAGGGAATCCCGATGTCGATCTCGCCGGACGGTCGATGGGTGCTGGGCATCACGAACATTTCGAAGGACCCGAAGCTCTCGATGTTGCCGACCGGGGCCGGGTGCGCCGCAGCTAGTCGCGGCCGGGGGGCTCACCGTCAAGACGGCCGAGTGGCTCCCCAACGGCAAGGCGATCCTCATCACCGCCAGTGAAGGGAGCCGCGGCGACCGCCTCTACATGCTGGACTCGGCGGAAGCCAAGCCGCGCTCCCTCAGTCCTCCCGGCTACCGGGCCTTCCTTCGGGCGGTTTCGCCGGACGGCAAGTTCGCTTCGGTGCAGGGTCCCGACCGCCGGCGCTATCTCTATCCGCTTGCCGGCGGGGAGCCGCAGCCGATCCCCAGCATCGTGCCGGGCGAGGATCCGGTGGGCTGGATGGGGGACAGCCGCTGGCTGTTTCTTTTCGACCGGCAGAAGATTCCGGGCCGCGTCTTCCGCGTCGAGCTATCGACCGGTCGGCGCGAGCTCTGGAAAGAGCTCGTGCCGCTCGACCCCGCGGGAATCGACCTCCTCTCGCCTCCCGCCCTGACGCCGGACGGCAAGACGTACGTCTACTCGTACAACCGCATCCTGTCGGACCTGTTCCTCGCGGAGGGGGTGCGCTGATTCTGGTCCCGAAGAACGTCCAGGTCCTCGGCCAGGAGCTCGCCATCGTGTGGAGCGACGGCCGCGAGGACTATCTTCCGCTCGCGGCACTGCGTCGCGCCTGCCCCTGCGCGATGTGCAAGGGAGAGCCCGACCTCTTCGGCAAGGTCTACCGAGGGCCGGACCGGCCGCTGACGCCGCTCGCCGTCCAGGCGGCGGCCCACCGATGGGTCGGCTCCTACGCGCTGCAGATCGACTGGGCCGACGGGCACAACGACGGAATCTACAGCTTCGAGACGCTGCGCCGGATGGGGTCGGAGGGCTAGGAGCCTCAGGCCGGAGGCCGGCGGCGATGCCGCTTGCGGAAGGCCCGCACCTTCATCAGGTTCCCGCACGTGCCCATCGCGCACCACTGGCGCCGGTGATTCCGCGTCGCGTCGTAGAAGAAGAGGACGCAGTCCGGGTTGCCGCAGCGGCGGATCAGGCGCGGGTCGCGGGCGCCCAGGAGATCGGCGGCCGCCTCGGCGACGTTGCCGAGCAGCGAAATCGGGTGTGTCGGCCGCGCCGTGAATCGCGTGCGGAACCCGGAGCCCTGGCGCTCGAGCCGGAGGTTGCCGTCGTTCTCGGCGAGGATGAAGTTGATCGCGGCAAAGCCTTCCGTGGACACGCCTCGGTTCTTGGTCATGCCCTCGACCATGTGCCGCAGCGTCTCGCGGAAGGCTCGGGCCCGCTCCGCGATGTGCGCCCCTTCGGGGCCATTCCCCCAGCGCTTGATCGCGTCGGCGGCCGCGCGCCCGTCGATCCGGCCCGCTCGCCCGAGCCAGCGAACGAATGCCTCGAAGTCCGGCAGCCGCTCGACCGTCTGACCTCCGGCGACCGGCCGCGTGTTGAGGAAGTCGAGGCAGGGGTGCCCTGCCAGGAAGATGAATTCGCCGCGTTCGCTCTTTTCCGCCCGCTCTCCCGTCACCGGGAAAGTGTAACCCCTCTCAGCCCCCGACGACCGGATTGGGGCCGGTCTGCATTCCGCACGTTTCGCTGGAGTCGATGGCCCTGTTAGGATTCCCCGCCCCGGAGAGGTGTCCGAGTGGCGTAAGGAGCACGCTTGGAGCCGACCACCGGAGGCAGACCCCCGGCAGTAGGCAACGCCGCGCGTAGCGCGGCGTTTACTCGCATGCGACTGTCACCTCTGTTGTAGGATTCCCCGCCCCCGGAGAGGTGTCCGAGTGGCTTAAGGAGCACGCTTGGAGCCGACCACCGAAGGCAGACCCCCGGCAGTAGGCAACGCCGCGCGTAGCGCGGCGTTTACTCGCATGCGACTGTCACCTCTGTTGTAGGATTCCCCGCCCCCGGAGAGGTGTCCGAGTGGCTTAAGGAGCACGCTTGGAAAGCGTGTGTACGCAAAACGTACCGGGGGTTCGAATCCCCCCCTCTCCGCCATGATAGATTGACGATGTGGAGTGTTCGTGCAGGCCGCCGGCGGCCCGCCCAGGGCCATTTCCCGAATCATCCCCCTCCGCGATAGCGTACTTTCCCATGGCAGACGATCCCAACGCCTCCGACCTCGAGCTCGTCCGGCGGATCAAACGGGGCGACGATCAAGCCTTTCGAGACATGGTCGACCGATACAACGCGCGCGTCTACTCGCTGTCCTACGGCGTCCTCCGCAACCCGGAAGACGCGGAGGAGGCGACGCAGGACACCTTCCTCACCCTCTACCGCAAGATCGGGACCTTCGACGAGTCGAAGAAGTTCTTCTCCTGGTTCTACCGTGTCGCGCTCAACTCCGCCTACACGCGCGCGCGCCGGCGCAAGTCGGCCGGCGCGACGGTCTCGCTCGAGGACTACCGGCCGCGCCTGGGCGGCGACGGCCAGCCGCCGTCGTCGGAGTTCACGGCGTGGGTCGACGGCACCGAGGACGAGGCGATCGCCCGGGACCTCGCGGAGCGGGCCGAGGGCTTCATCGCGGAGCTGCCGCCGACCTACCGGGACGCGATCTGGATGGTCGACGTCGAAGAGATGCGGCCCGTGGACGTGGCCGAGACGCTCGAGATCTCGCTCCCGGCGCTCAAGTCGCGGCTGCACCGCGCGCGGCTCTACGTGCGTCAGAGGCTCGCGGAGATCGCGTCCGTGCCGGCCGCCCGCCGCACGGCCGAGCGAAGGGCGGCGCCATGAGCCACGACGAGATGTCCTGCCGCAAGCTGATCGTCGACTACCTCGCGGATTACGAGGACGGCTCGATGCCCGAGGCCGTGCGCCAGGACCTCGAGAAGCACCTCTCGCATTGCCCGCCGTGCGTGGTCTTCCTGAGAACGTATCGAGCGACGGGCCGGACTCTCAAGATGCTCAAGCCGCGCGAAATTCCGAGGAACCTCGCCCAGGCAGTCATGGAGTTCGTACGCGCCCGGTGCCGCGACAAGGAGTGACACCCGCTCGCCTGGCCGTCGCGGGCGCCGTCTGGTTGGCCCTCTTCGCCCTCGTTTTTTCCGTCGGCGCCGCGCTCGGAGCGTGGCCCGAGCCGCCGCATGACTTCCTGCGCGGCTCGGACCTCGCCGCGGGGCTCATCTTCGGCGGCGTGCTCCTCGCGGTCTTCCTTCTCCCGCGCCGCGGCGCCCGCGTGGGATAGAATCCCTCGTCCGGCGGCGGAAGATGAGTTCGGGCCCTGTGCGACGGAAGCCTCCGAACCTCGTCAGGTCCGGAAGGAAGCAGCGATCAGGAGGCGCCCCCGTGCGCCGCAGGTCAACCTGAGCTCATCTTCGGCCGCCGGCTGAAAAACCCGATGCACCTCGCGCTTCCCCGCAAATGGCGTCCCCGCGTCTTCGAGGACCTGGTCGGCCAGGACGCCGTCGCGCGCACGCTCTCCAATGCGATCGCCGACGGCCGCGTCGCCCAGGCCTACCTCCTGACCGGGCCCCGGGGCGTCGGTAAGACCTCGACCGCGCGGATGCTGGCCCGGGCCCTGAACTGCGACAAGGGTCCGACCATCCGGCCCTGCGGGGAGTGCGCCTCCTGCCGGGAGATCCTCGATCGCGGCGAATCCCTCGACGTCCACGAGATGGACGGCGCCTCGAATCGGAAGATCGAGAACGCCCGGGAGCTCATCGAGACGGTTCGGTACGCGCCGCAGCGCGACCGCTATCGGATCGCGATCATCGACGAAGTCCACATGCTGACGACCGAGGCCTTCAACGCGCTTTTGAAGACGCTCGAAGAGCCTCCGCCGCACGCGCGGTTCATCCTCGCGTCGACCGAGCTGCACAAGATCCCGCCCACCATCGTCTCGCGCTGTCAGCGCTTCGCCTTCCGCGCCCTGACGGTCCCGGAGATCTCGGCGCAGCTGGCGAAGGTGGCGAAGGCCGAGAAGATCGAGGCGACCCCGGGGGCCCTGCGTCTTCTGGCGGGGGCCGCCGAGGGGAGCATGCGCGACGCCCTGTCGCTCCTCGACCAGGCGGCGACGCTCGCGTCGGGCCGGGTCGACGAGGTCCGCTGCGCCGAGATCCTCGCGCTCGTCGACGCCTCGCTGCTCGAGGGAATGTATTCCGCCGTGGCGGGCGGCGACCGCGCCGCGGCGATCGCGAACCTGACGCGCCTGACGGAAGGCGGCGCGGATCCTCGGCACGTGCTGCGGGAGTTCGTCGCGTTCCTGCGGCGGGCGCTGCTCGCCGCCGCCGGCGCGCCGAGCGATCTCCCCAAGGAGGAGCAGACGCGGCTGACGGCGCTCGCCCGGGCGATGCCCTACGAAAACCTGCTGCGCGCCGTGTCTCTGACGCTCCAGGCCGAGGAGCAGGTCCGGCGCGTCGACGATCCCGGCCTCGTCGTGCAGATGCTCGTCTTGAAGCTCGCCGAGCTGCCCCGGCTGCGCGACATCGAGGCCGCCATCGGGGCGGCGCCCCCGGGGCGAATCGCTCCCGCCCCGACACCGGTCCCGCCGCGCGCGGCGGACGCCGGGCCTCGCATCGTGTCGCTCGTGCCGGTCGAGCCCGAGCCCGAACCGCGCGGGCCCGCGGCCGCGCCGTCCGCCGGAGACCCGATCGACCGCTTCCACGAGATCCTCGATTCGCGCCGGAGGGTGACGGCGGCGCAGGTCAGCCTCGCCGAGTCGATCGGCGTTTCCGGCGAGGACCTCGTCCTGCGCTTCGGGATCGACCGCGCGGCCGCCAAGGAGGCGCTCGAGGAGCACGCGGCGAAGAAGCTGCTCGGCGAAGCCGCGCGCGAGGCCTTCGGGCGGCCGCTCAAGATCGTGCTGAGGACCGGCCCGCCCGCCGACGGTGATCTCGGCAAGGCGGCACGCGAGGTGCCCCGCTCGACGATCTCCCGCGAGCGCGCGAGCACGCGGGCGGAGGCGGACCCGATGGTGCGCTCGGCGATGGAGCTCTTCCACGGGGAGTTGACCGAGATCAAGGAAGAGGAATGAACATCCAGAAGATGATGCAGCAGGCCCAGGCCATGCAGACGAAGATGCAGGAAGAGCTCGCGGCCATGCGGATCGAGGCGACCTCCGGGGGAGGGATGGTCAGGATCGAGATGTCGGGCGCCAAGGAGATCCTCTCGGTCCACATCGAGAAGGCCGCCGTGGACCCGGAGGACGTCGAGACGCTGCAGGATCTGATCCTCGCGGCGTCCCGCGAGGCCTCGCGCCGGGTCGACGAGGCGGTGCAGAAGAAAACGGCGTCGCTGCTCGGCGGGATGATGCCGGGGATGCGGTAGGCCCCGGCTTGCCCGGAACACCGAGATCTCTCGAGCGCCTCGCCTCGGAGTTCCAGCGCCTGCCCGGCATCGGCGCGAAGAGCGCGGCGCGGCTGGCCTACTACCTGCTCCGCTCACCCGCCGAGGACGCGGAGCGCCTCGCCCACGCCATCGCCGAGGCCCGCGCTTCGGTCAAGCGGTGCTCGACCTGCAACACGCTGACCGAGGAAGACCCCTGCGACATCTGTTCGGACCCCCAGCGGGACGCGTCGCTTCTCTGCGTGGTCGAGGAGCCGGGCAACCTGGCGGCCGTCGAGAAGACCCGCGAGTTCCGGGGCCGGTACCACGTTCTCTGGGGAGCGCTCTCGCCGCTGAAGGGCATCGGGCCCGACGAGATCGACGTCGCGGGTCTTGTGTCGCGCGTCACGCCCGAGGTTCGGGAGGTGGTGATCGCGACGAACCCGAACGTCGAGGGCGAGGCCACGGCGCTCTATCTCGCCCGGCGATTGAAGCCCTCCGGAGTGCGCGTAACCCGCATCGCCTTCGGCTTGCCGGTCGGAGGAGACATCGAATACGCGGACGAAGTCACGATGGCGCGATCCCTGGAAAACCGGCGCGAGCTCTGACAAAGCCGTCAGAGAAAGCTGTTAGAATAAGTCCCATTAGGAGAATCAGTTAATCCATGACGCTGCCTGACCTCGTGCTCTACGACGAGGAGTTCCGGAAGATCAAGGACTCCCTCAATCGGTTGGCTTCGGACGCCAACGCGAACGTGGTCTTTCTGGTCGACAAGAACGGGCAGCAGATCGCGGCCGTCGGAGACCTCCAGTCCCTGGATACGACCTCGCTCGCCTCGCTGACGGCCGGCAACGTCGCCGCCACCGACGGCCTGGCCCGGCTGATCGGGGAGAAGGAGTTCTCGATCCTCTTCCACGAGGGCGAGCGCGACAACATCCACATCTCGATCGTCGCCCAGCGGGTCATCCTCGTCGTGATCTTCGACGAGCGGACGTCCCTCGGGCTCGTGCGCCTGCGGGTCCGTCGGGCCATGGCGGAGCTCGAGACGATCTTCCAGGACATCGCCCGCAAGGCCGAGAAGGAAAAGCAGGCCCTTCAGGCCGACTTCGACTCGCCCTTCGCCGAGATCACGGACGAGGACATCGACCGGCTCTTCTCGGAGTAGGCGGCTCTGGACCGGCGGGCGCAGGCACCTTCATGACATTCATCAACTACGCGGCCCGGGAGATCAACTGCAAGATCGTCTACTACGGGCCCGGCCTGTGCGGGAAAACGACCAACCTCCAGTACATCTACGACCGCACGAACCCTTCCGCCAAGGGCAAGCTGATCTCGCTGGCGACCGAGACCGATCGGACGCTCTTCTTCGACTTCCTGCCCCTCGACCTCGGCACGGTCAAGGGATTCAAGACGCGGTTTCACCTGTACACGGTCCCGGGCCAGGTCTTCTACGACGCCTCGCGCAAGCTGATCCTGAAGGGCGTCGACGGGGTCGTCTTCGTGGCGGACTCCCAGGAGGCCCGGCTCGAGGCCAACATCGAGTCGATCCGGAACCTGGACAAGAACCTGAAGGAGCAGGGCTACGACATCGCGACGATGCCGTACGTGCTGCAGTTCAACAAGCGGGACCTGCCGACCTCGATGCCGGCCGACGAGATGTACCGGCGCCTCAACATCAAGCGCGAGCCGACCTTCGAAGCCGTCGCGACGACGGGGGCCGGCGTGTTCGACACCCTGAAGGCCGTGGCGCGACAGGTCCTGATGGACCTGAAGAAGAGGTAGCCCGAGCCCCGTCATCCCGAGCGTAGCGAGGGATCCCGGGCTCGACGTGCTGCGCCGGCTCGACTAGTTCGGGATCCCTCGGGCTTCGCCCTCGGGATGACCCGCGACGGCGATCCGCGCTTCGCCGGTCAAGCTCTCCCCGCCCTTCCCACCGTCGCCTCGAAGCAGATCCGCTCGTCCGTGCACTCCTCGGGCAGGGCCAGGTCGCCGTCCGGGCCGTTCGGACGCATCGTTCGCAGGCACCAGTACTGAGCGGTCGAGGGCGACTGGCGCGGGTCTCCCTCGCCGAAGGCGTCGGGGGCGAACCACGTCTTGGTGCGCAGGTGCCGGCAGAGAAGAGGATCCGGCTCGATCGGCCCGCCTCGCCCTTGCGGGCGAAGCGCCGCATCGGAGCCAGCGGATCGTCGCTCAGGCGAAGACCTCGCGCAGCGCCCGCTCGAGCTCGACCTTCGCCAGTCGGACCTTGTAGGCGTTCTGCGAGAGGGGCTTCGCGGAAGCGACGGCCGCCTCGGCCGCCTTTCCGGCGAGCTCCGGGCTCGGACGCGCTCCGTTCAGCACCGCCTCGGCCTCGGGCGAGCGGTGCGGGGTCGGGGCGACCGAGCCGAAGACGACGCGCGGGTTCTGGATCGTCGCCGCCGGAGATCGTCAGCGCGACGCAGACCTCGACGAGCGGCCAGTCGAAGGACTCCTTCTCCTTGAGCTTCCGGTAGACGGAGCGGGCGCCCGCCGCCGGCGCCGGCAGCGCGATCGTCTCGACGATCTCGCCCGGCCGCGAGCGTGTTCTCGCGGGTCGCGTCGTCGACCGGCCGGAAGAAGAACTGGTCCATGGGCAGCATCCGGCGCCCCTTCGACGAGACGATCTCGAGGCTCGCGCCGTAGGCCGACAGCGCGGTCCCGGTGGCCGACGGATGGACGCAGCAGCAAGTGAGGTCCGAGTCGAAGATCGCGTGGAACCGGTTCTCGCCGTCCCGGGCGAAGCAGTCGTTGCCGCCCTTCTTGCGGCAGTCGAACTCCTCCAGGCGGTAGTACCAGCAGCGCGGCCGCTGGCAGAGGTTGCCGCCGAGCGTCGCCATGTTGCGGATCTGCGGCGTGGCCGCCCCGGCCGCGGCCGCCGCGAGCGCGGGGTAGTGCTTCTGGAGCCCCGGGTCGGCGGCGATCTGCGCGAGCGTCGCGAGCGCGCCGATCTTCGCCGGGCGGGCCGGCCTCGATGCGGTCGAGCCCCGGGACGTCGGCGATCGAGACGACCGTGCTCGGGCTGTCGCAGCCCTCCTTCATGCGGTCGAGCAGGTCGACCCCTCCGGCCTTCAGCTCCGTGTCCGGCTTGTCCGCGGCGCGGGAGGCCTCGGCGAGCGACGTCGCGTGGACCAGCGTGAACGGCTTCATGCGCGGCCTCCCTTCGTCTTCGCGGCCGCGTCCACGGCGGCAAGCACGACCTCCGGCGTGATCGGCAGCTTCGTGATCCGCGCTCCCGATGGCGTGGGAAACGGCGTTGGCGATGGCCGCGGCCGTCGGCACGGTCGCCGGCTCGCCGATGCCCGTCGACTGGGTGTTGTTGACGCCGTCCCAGACCGGGAGGATCACGGTCTCGATCTCCGGGCAGTCGAGGGCGCCGGCGATCTTGTACTGCTCGACGTTGGGATTGAGCATCCGGCCGCTCCCGCGGTCGAGCACCCGGTTCTCGAACAGGGCGTAGGAGAGACCCTGGATGACGCCGCCCTGGATCTGGCTCTCGGTCGTCAGTGCGTTGATCGCGAGGCCGCAGTCGTGGACGGCGACGATCTTGCTCGACCGTCACCTTGCCGGTCTCCGTGTCGACGAGGACCTCGGCGAACTGGGCGCCGCAGATGAACCGCTTCCAGGCGCCCTCGTTGTTCTCGGCCCGGTCGGCGGTGGCGGAGACGCCTTCCTCGGGCAGGAGCTTGCAGGCCTCCTCCCAGCTCGCCTTGTGCGCCGGCTCGCCCGAGGCCGAGACGGTGCCGCGCTCGATCGAGACCGAGGCGGCGGGGACCTTCCACTCCTTCGCGACGGCCGCGGCCATCTTCTGCTTGGCCTGCCAGGCCGCCCGCCGGATCGTGGGTGCGCTCGAGGGCGTCGTCGTCGATCCGCCGGAGGCCGGTCCGAAGGGCATCCGGGTGTCGCCGATGCGGACCGAGACCTTCTCGAGCGGCAGGCCGAGCTCCTCGGCCGCGACGATCGCGACCATGGTGCGCGAGCCCGTGCCGAGGTCCTGGACGCCGTGCTCGACCTCCGCCGAGCCGTCCCGGTTGATCGCGACGGTCGCGCGCGGTCCGGTGCCGCCCGTGTCGTACCAGACGGCAGCGCCGACGCCGATGCCGCGCCGGACCGCGGGGTCGTCGGTCTTGCGTCGCGCGTCGCGGGTCTTCCAGCCGATCTTCTCGGCGCCGACCCGGAACTCTTCCCGCCGGACCTCCGACGGGTCGTTCTTCATCCGGAACTCGAGCGGGTCCATGCCGAGCTTCGCCGCGAGCTCGTCCATCGTCGCTTCGAGGGCGAAGGCGCCCTGCGGGTGCCCGGGCGCGCGCATCGCGGCCGACGGTCCGGCGTTGGTGAAGACGTCGTACTCCTCGACCTTGAGGTTCTCGCAGGCGTAGATGTTCTTGATGGGCCCGGAGGTGCCGGTGCCGCCGTTGGTGCCGCCGGTGCCGCGGGCGATCAGGTGGAGCGCCGTCAGCTTCCCGTCCTTCGTGGCGCCGGCCTTGATCCACTGGATCGAGGAGGGGCGATTGCCGGTCGCGAGCTGCTCCTCCTTGCGGTCGAGGAAGAGCTTGACCGGGGCGCCGGCCTGCTTCGCCAGCTTCGCGGCCGCGACGCCCTCGATGCGGGCGCCGAACTTGGCGCCGAAGCCGCCGCCCATGTACTCGGTGACGACCTGGATGCGCGAGGCCGGGATCTTGAGGGCCTCGGCGAGCTCGTCGCGGACCGAGAAGATGCCCTGGGTCGACGCCCAGACCTTCAGGTCCCCGCCATCCCAGTGCGCCACGAGGCCGTGGGTCTCGAGGGCCGTGTGGAGCTGGACCTGCGTGACGTAGGTCGCCTCGACGACGGCGTCGGCCTGCCGGAAGCCCGCCTCGACGTTGCCCTTGCCGCTCTGGCGCGGGCCCATGACGTTGCCCTTGCGGGGGAGCCCGGACTTGCGCTCCTCGACCTCCCCGGCGGAGGTCCGCTGCTGCGCCTGGCCCTCGAAGACGAGCGGCGCGCCGGGCTTCGAGGCGGCCTCGATGCCGACGACGAAGGGCCGCTGCTCGTAGGCGACGACGATCGCCGCGAGGGCGTCGCCGACCCGCTCCGGGGTGTCGGCGGCGACGGCGGCGACCTCCTGGCCGGCGAAGCGGACCTTCTCGCCCGGCTCGGCGAGCGCGATCGCGGCCCGCACGCCCGGCAGCTTCAGGGCCGGCGCGAGGTCGATCGACTTGACCGTGGCGGCGGCCCAGGGGCTGCGCAGGATGCGCGCATAGAGCAGTCCCGGCAGGCGAACGTCGATCGAGTAGCGCGCCTCCCCGCTCGCCTTGGCCGGGCCGTCGAGACGCGGGACGCGCGTTCCGACGATCGACGAGCTTCGCCGAGGGGTCCCAGGGCGCGGGATCGTCCGCCGAGACGGTGATTTCCTTGGTCTGAAACTCTCCGTTGAAGCCGACGCGAAGCTTCTCGGTCATGTCAGACCTCCTCCGATTCGAGGGCTTCCGCGGTCGCGAGCGCGACGCGGGAGTCGTCGTGGAATCCCCGCGCCGCGGGCCTCGAGCACAGCGGTCTCCGGCGCCGCCGTGTCGGCCGCCGCCGTCTTCATGCCCGCCGCGCGCTCGACGGCGTCGAGGACGTGCGGGTAGGTCCCGCAGCGGCAGAGATTGCCGGCGACGGCCGCGCGGATCTCCGCGCGGGTGGGTTTCGGGTTGTGGTCCAGGAGGACCTTGCAGGAGAGGACCATGCCGGAGGTGCAGAAGCCGCACTGCAGGGCGTCGGCCGCGACGAAGGCCTCCTGCAGCGGCGACAGGCGGCCGTCCGCGGCCAGGCCCTCGATCGTCGTGATCGACCGGCCGGCCGCCTCGTGCGCGAGGGTCAGGCAGGAGCAGACGGCCATGCCGTCGAGGAGCACCGTGCAGGAGCCGCAGGCGCCGCGGCCGCAGACCGACTTCGTGCCCGTCAGGCCGATCCGGTCGCGCAGCGCGTCGACGAGCGTGACGCGGGGCTCGACGGAGAGGCGATGGACCGCGCCGTTGACCTTGAGCTCGAGGGGCGCGGGCCCGGGCCCGATCGGTCCCCGTTTCGGCCGCGGGCAGCTTCGAAGGGACTCCGGCGGCGATCGCTCCGACGAGAGTGCCTCGGACGAGGTCTCGACGCGTGAAGCCGGGCTTCGGCTCGTCGCTCATGGCTCCTCCTCCCTCGCGCTAGCGATCATACGTCCGCCGGCCCGGCCCGGGAAGACCTTTGCGGCGGACCGGGGCGCGGGCGCGTCGAGCCGCCGCTCTCGAGGAACTGCCGCAGCGCGCGGCGCTCCGCCGCGGCCGCCCGGCGCGCGAGACCGCGCGATCCGCCCGGCGTCGGGCAGCGCCTCGAGCCGGGCGGCCTCGGCCTCGAGCGCCGAGGCCAGCGCCGACTGGGCGGCCCGCCGCGCGGCGGGAGGCAGGGCGTCGAGGAGGGCGATCCGGGCGAGAACGACGTCGTTGCCACGGGGCGCCGGGGGCGGTTCGGCGAGCCACCGCTGGAGCTCCCGGCGGCCGGCGGCGGTCACCCGATAGAGGAGTCTCGGGGGGCCCCGGCGGGGGCCGAGGATCCGGAGGAGGACCCACCCGTGCCGGCGCAGCCTCGCCAGGGCGGGGTAGATCTGGGAGAAGCCGGCGCTCCAGGCGGGATCGAGCTCTTCGTCGATCGCGCGCGCGAGATCGTACCCGGTGCGCGGCGCCGCGTGGAGGAGTCCGAGGAGAACGTGGGGGAGAGACACGGGCAACTATATCAATATAGATATAGTCTGGTGCCGGCCTTCGGCCGGGGACTGTCCTCCGAGGGGGAAAATCAAGGCAAAAAAAAGGGGGCCCGCAGGCCCCCGAGAAACCATGTTCGAAGCCGTAAGTGCTTGACTTACTTCTTCTTCTTGGTCGCCTTCTTTGCTTTCTTCGCAGCCTTCTTCTTCGTAGCCATTACGTCACCTCCCTCCCGACAGCCAATTGACAGCCTTCGGGCGAGATGCTAGTTTTTCCGCCCCCGTCAAAGGGCGTATCGCCTTCAGTCTGTCGCTGCCGAATGATTGATGGGTCATACGCTCGTCAAATCGCCGGTTGGGCCGCAACCCAGCCGGCGATTTCATTTTAGAAGTAACCCTCGCTCCGGTACAAGATTTTTCCTTGCAATCTCTTCTTGACTTCATTGTGGCGTTCGCGCGGGACGCAAGTCAAGTCGCGGCGGCCGCCGCGACGTCTCCCGGAGCAATAGAATCCGCCCGTGACTTCCGCCGAGACCATCACCGTCGCGCACAGTCCCGACTCGGACGACGCCTTCATGTTCTACGCGCTCGCCGAGGGGCGCGTCGACACCGAGGGCCTCGCGTTCACGCACGAGCTCTCCGACATCGAGTCGCTGAACCGGCGCGCGATGGCGGGAGAGCTCGCCGTCACCGCCGTCTCGTTCCATGCGTACACGCGCCTGGCCGACCGCTACCTCCTCCTGCCGCACGGTGCGTCGTTCGGCGACGGCTACGGGCCGGTCGTCGTCGCCCGCGAGCCGATCCCGCGCGAGTCGATCGCCTCGGGCGAGGTCGTCGTCGCCTCGCCGGGGCCCTGGACGACCGCGGCGCTCGCCCTCCAGCTCTGGGCGCCGGGCGTGCGCATGCGGCCGCTCGCCTTCGACCGCATCCAGGAGGCGGTGGCGTCGGGAGAGGCGCGCGCGGGCCTGCTCATTCACGAAGGGCAGCTGACGTTCCGAGACGAGGGGCTGACGGAAATCGTCGACCTGGGCCGCTGGTGGAAGGAGGAGACCGGGCTTCCCCTTCCGCTCGGAGGCAACGTCGTCCGACGCGATCTCGGCGCCGAACGGATCGGCCGGATCTCCCGCGCCCTCTCGCGGTCGATCGAGTACGGCCTCGCCCACCGCGACGCCGCGCTCGACCACGCCATGAAGTACGCGCGAGGCCTGCCCCGGGAGAAGGCCGACCGGTTCGTCGGGATGTACGTCAACGCCTGGACGCAGGGCTACGGCGAGGCCGGCCGTCGGGCCGTGCAGACGCTTCTCGACCGGGCGCACGCGGCGGGCCTGACCCCGGCGGTCCGGGCCGAGTGGGCTCCCGTAAGCGTGAGGACCGAAGGACGGCTCGACACCCTCGTCCTGACGGTTCACCTCGCCGCGCTCGCGCTCGCGCTGGCCCCGCCGATCTTCTTCGGGGCCGTCGTGGCGCCGTCGGTCTTCCGGGTCCTGCCGACTCGCGACCTGGCGGCGACGCTCCAGAGCCCCATCCTCTCCAAGCTGTGCGTCATGGCGGAGGCGAGCTTCGCCGTCCTCTTCGCGACCTCGTGGCTCCTGACCCGGCGCGATGCGCCGAAGGCGACGCGGGCCCTGCTGACGAGGCTGCCGGTCCTCGGCTTCTTCGCCGCGCTCGTCATCCGGCAGCTCCTGATCCCGCCGATCGACCGGATCCGGCAGGAGGCCCCGGGGCTGATCGACAGCCTGCCCGCGGCCGATCCAGCGCGTGTCCTCCTGGACCGATACCACCGCCTGGCCACCGGCTTTTTCTCGCTCGAGATCGCCGCGGCGGCGTTGATGCTCGTCACCACCGCCGGACTTCTCGCCGCCCGCCGAGCCGCGGCGCCTTCGCCCGAGAAACCGAAGGAGGTGGTGAAGGTGCTGGGACTGGATTGATGCCGACCCGGGCATTCCGGCCCTAGGTGCTCCTCCGGCCCCGCATGCCCTGCACCACCAGAAGCACCCCGGCCGCCACGAGCGCCCATGGCCAGAGGCGCCACGCGATCTCGTACAGGTTCTCGGGAACATGGATGTTCTGCGAAATGGCGGTGGCCGCCGCAATCGCGACGAGCACGATGCCGGGCGCGAGCGTCGAGGGCCGCCGCTCCCGGCCCGCGTAGCGGTCGACGCCGGCCGCGAGCAGCAGGCCGGCTCCGAGAAAGAGCAGAAGGGTCGCCCACGGCGGCATCCAGGGTTCGAGCGGGCCGCGCAGCAGGAATCCCGCGCCGAGGCCGACGAGCACGCCGGAGGCCACGACCGGGCCGCGGAAGCCGCGGAGGGCCGAGATCGTGAAGAGGACCGTTCCGATCAGCAGCAGGATCGGCCCGGGCCCCGAGAGATGGAGCTCCCGGCGCAGGAGGAAGAAGAGGCCGAGGGCGGTCAGCGCGATGCCGAGGTTCAGGCCGCGCCGATCGGCGACGTTCATCGCTTTCGCGCGAGCTCGGCGGCCCGGCTTCCCGGCCCGAGCGTCTTCTCGCCGTCCCACAGGTAGAAGCCTTCGCCCGCCTTCCGGCCGGTGCGGCCCTCGGCGACGAGCGTGCGCAGGATCTCGGGAGGCGCGAAGCGCTCCGAGGGCAGCTCGGCGGCGAGAGTCTCGGCGATCGCCAGTCGCACGTCGAGGCCCACGAGGTCGGTCGTCTTGAGCGGGCCCATCCGGTGCCCGTAGCCGAGCTCGAGGGCCCGATCGATGTCTTCGGCGCTCGCGATTCCCTCCTCGACCATGCGCATGGCCTCGAGCCCCAGCGCCACGCCCAGGCGCGAGGTCGCAAAGCCCGGCGAGTCGTGGACGCGCACGGATTCCTTGCCGAGCGAGCGCACGAGATCGAGCGCCCGGCCCTCGGTCTCCGGCGAGGTGTCGCGGCCGAGGACGATCTCCACCAGCGGCATCGCGGCGACCGGGTTGAAGAAGTGGATGCCGATGACGCGGTCCCGGCGCCCGGTGGCCTTCGCGATGCGCGTGATCGAGAGCGACGACGTATTGGAGGCCAGGATGGTGCGGTGCGGACAGAGATCGTCGAGCTCGGAGAAGAGCATCTGCTTGAGCTCGATGGCCTCGGGCACGGCCTCGATCGCGATGTCGACCTCGGTCGCGTCCTTCAGCCGCTCGATGATGCGCAGCCGGTGGCGCGCGCCTTCGACCGCCTCGGCCGTCAGCTTGCCCTTGCCGATCGCCCGGCCCCACGCCGACTCGACGTGGCCGCGGACGGCGCGCTGGGCGTCGGGATCGGCGTCGAAGACCCGCGTGTCGTGGCCCGCGAGGGCGCAGGCGCCCGCGATGCCGCGGCCCATCGTGCCCGCGCCGATGACGAGGACGGAGGCCATGGGGGGATTATATGGACGCTAGCCGATGACGGCGGCCGCGTTTCCCCAGAGGATCCGCTCCTTCGCCGCCTCCGACAGCGGCAGCGCCAGAAAGTCCTCGACGTTCCGGCGCATCGACCCGACGCCCGGGCTCGGGTAGTCGGTGCCCCAGAGGCAGCGGCCGGAGAGCTCCTCGAGACGCGGCAGGTACTCGAGGAGCTTCTTCGGCGGGATGCCGGAGAGGTCGAGGTGAACGTTGGCGTGCCGCCGCACGAGGAAGACGGCCGTCTCCATGTAGAGCGGCCGGCCCGCGTGGGCGAGCACGATCTTCAGCTTCGGGAAGTCCACCGCGACGTCGTCGACCGCCATCGGATCGGCGAAGCGGTTGCGCGCGCCCGGAAAAATCGAGGTCCCGGTGTGAATCGTGACCGGCCGGCCGAGCTCCTCCGCGACGCGGTAGATCTCCGCCAGGCCGGGCTCGCCCGAGAGGTAGGCGTTGGCCGCGAAGACCTGGTGGGGCGGGTGGATCTTGAGGATGCGGATGCCGAGCGTCTCGAAGAGGCGGCGGGTGTCTCCCGCCGCGTCGCGGGTGTGGCGGGGGTGGACGGACCCGACCGGGTAGAGACGGTCCTCGTGCCCGCGCACGTAGCGGGCGACCCAGTCGTTGGCCGCGGGTGTGAAGCCCATCACCTCGGGCGCGACGTAGTTGATGAGGGCCGCCTTTTCGACGCCCTCCCGATCCATGAGGGACAGCAGGGCGCCGGGGTCGGAGAGGGCCTCCTGGATGCCGGCGAGGTCCTTGCGGCCCGCCGCCATCAGGGCGCGCACGTCCGGCTTCATCTGCTCCCAGGGTTGGACGTGGACGTGGCAGTCGAAAACGCGCATCGGCGGCCGCTAGGGTAATCCAGCGGGCGGCGAGTCCTGTAAAATCTCGACATACCGATGACTCGCGACAATCGAGCGCCCCTTTACGGCGCCTGCGCCCTGGCGGCGGCCCTCTGCGTTCCGGCCGCGGCGGCGGGGCAGACGCCGCGCCCGCGTCCCACGGTGGCGCCCCCGACGCCGATCCCCACGCCGGTTCCCCCGGAACGGGAGGCCCGCCAAAACAAGGGAGCGGCGTCGGGCAGCCGGGTGACCCGCTACGAGAACCGCCACGTGAGCTTCGCGACGCTGACGCGGGTCGAGGAAGTCGATCTCGACCGCGACGGCGTTTTCGAGGCGCTCGTCGAGGGCGTCGGGTCCTTCAGGAGCCTTCCGCCGGACATCCCGGTGATCGGGTTCGTGTCCCGCACGCGGCTGCCGTTCGAGAACCCGATCCTCGCCGTGTTCAAGAAGGGCAAGGGGACCGAGTGGGACCTGCTGCTCGCCGCCCACCTGCCCCTCCTCTGCACGCAGAGCGACGATCCGGCCCGGTGCGACGAGCTCGTGGCCTTTCGCAGCGTCGACTTCCGGTTCGACGACCGGCCCCAGGTCGCCCTCCAGATCATCCACCCCGGCGACCCGCGCATCTCGGAGACGCACATGTACCGGCTCGACCGGGGCCGCTTCGACGCGACCTTTTCGATCGCGCTGCCGCGCTCGGCCGTCGAGGTCGACTTCGGGCCGGAGGGGATCACGCGCCGGATCGCGGTCGACACCTTCATCAACAAGGAGCTGCCGCCCCGTTACCGCAGCTTCACGCTGACCACGAACTACGTCTTCGGGGAGCGCAAGTTCCGGATCGCCTCCGAGAGCCTCGAGCCGGAGTGGTCCGACGGCCGGGGGCCTCGACCTCTCCTACTGGGGGCTCGTCCACCAGTCGACCTTCGCGAGCGACCTGGCCAGGCTCCAGGAGCGCCAGAAGAAAGTCGCCGCCGAGGCGCCCTGGGCGCTCGACCCGACGGAGCTCGTCAAGAAGCGGTTCCCCGACGCGCGCGACGTGCACGTCACGCTGCGGCAGCCGGGTCTGGCGATCGTGAACTTCGAGCGCGTCAACTGCCCGGCGCACATCGTGGTGTACCAGCCGCTGCGCGAATGGGAAGGGGAGAAGAGCCTCTGGGACTTCGCCCTGATCCGCTCGCCCGAGGAGCCGGCCTACGAGTGCCTCGGCGAGGCGCCCGGGAACGGGAAGCCCTAGCAGGCTGCTGAAAATGGATGCGGGTGTCGTGTCCGGCACTTTGCATCCGGCGCCTGATTCCTGGCTTGGCAAGCGGGTCAGTCACACTCTCCTCGCATGCACCGGCAAAGTGCCGGCCACCCTTCGGGTTACGGCGGCGCGGGGCCATCTGCGGCGTCATCGCTCCTCGGCGATGCAAAGGCATCGCCGTCGTCGCGCTTCCTTGCATCTGACCCCACGGCGCTCGTAACGCCATCCCACACCCTTTTTCAGCCTGCAGGCCTACTCCGCGTCGAGCGGCACCGGGCGCAGGATGCGGAGGATCACGAGCGTGAGCGCGATGCCCGCGGCGCCGACGAGCAGCGTCGCCGCCGCGCCGAACCGCTCCGCCACGATTCCGGCCTGCAGATTGCCGAGGGGCACGAGCCCGAGCCACGCCAGCGCGTAGAGCGAGATGACGCGGCCGCGCATCCGGTCGGGCGCGTTCTTCTGCAGGAGCGTGTTGACGAGGGAGGCCGTCGAGGTCATCGAGCCCCCGAGAAGCGCCAGGCACGCGAGCGACAGCGCGTAGCGCCGCGACAGCGCGAACCCGGCGAGCGAGACGGCGAAGCCCGCCGACGCGGCGAGGACGCCGGCGCCCTTTCGCCGGAAGTCTCCTCCCGAGGCCATGAGCATGGCCGCGGCCACGGCGCCGAGCCCGACCGCCGAGAGCATGCCGCCCAGCCCCTCCGGGCCCACGCCCAGCAGGTTCTTCGCGAAGAGCGGCGCCATCGTCACCGCGGGCGTCCCGAAGATCGCCAGCGAGGCGATGAGGACGAGCAGCTGCGGGATCAGGGGATGGCGGCGGGCAAAGCGGAGGCCCGCCCGCAGGTCGATCCACGCGCTGACGGCCTTGCGGCGGGACGGCGGCATGGCCGGCAGCGTCGCGAGCGGCACGAGAATCGCGACGAACGAGATCCCGTTCAGGACGAAGCACGCGGCCTCGCCGAGCGCGCCGATGGCCAGGCCGGCGAGCGCCGGCCCCACGATGCGCGAGAGGTTGAACTGCATGGAATTCAGCGCGATCGCGTTCGTCAGGTCCTCGCGGCCGACGAGATCCAGGAAGAGCGTCTGGTGCGCGGGGGTCGTGAGCGCGTTGGCGACGCCGTTGACGACCGCGACGCCGGCCACCAGAGCCACCGACGCGAAGCCGCCGTAGACCGCCGCGGCGAGCGTGAACGCGCACGCCATCTGCGTGGCCTGTGTCGCGAGCAGCAGCCGGCGCCGGTCGAGCCGGTCCGCGGCGACGCCGGCCAGGGGCGCGAGCAGGAGCGTCGGGATCGAGCCGGCGAAGCCGACGAGGCCCAGGAGGAACGCCGAGTCGGACAGGCGCAGGACGAGCCAGCCCTGCGCGACCGACTGCATCCAGGTGCCCACGTTCGAGAGGAAGAGGCCCGTCCAGTAGCGGCGGTACTGCCGGTGCGCGAGCGAGGCGAACATCCCCCGGCGCGGCGCATCGGCCCCGCGGGGCGGGGCGAGGCCGAGGTTCGGCCCCGTCGGCTTGACGAGCTCGGGGTGGGCGTCGGGGCGCGAGCGCCACTTCATGCGCGGGCCTGCGCGGACGCGCCGTCGCGCCGGCGGCCGGCGAGGAAGGCGGCGGCCAGGACCGCGGCGTTGACCGCGGTCCCGGCGAGCACGGGGTCGCGTCCGAAGGCGAGCTCCGGCAGAAAGCGGCCGGCGGCCGCCGTCGCTCCCCCGGCCAGCATCGCCGCGATGGCCCCGCCGGTCGGAACGCGCCGCCGTCCGGGCAGAAACGCCGCGAGCACCGGGAGGATCAGCCCGGCCGCGAAGATCGAGTAGCCGAGCTTGAGGGTCGCGAGGACGTTGCGGTCGAGGGCCAGCGCGACCGCGAGGCCCAGCGTCCCGTAGAGCGGGGCGAGCAGGCGCGCGGCCGCCAGCCTCATCGGCCGGCCGAGGATCGCGGGCGCGAGGTCCCGCGCCGTGACGGCCGTCGCCGTGAGGAGGACCACGTCGGCCGACGTCTGCATCGTGGCGACCAGGGCGACGAGGACCAGGGCCGACAGGGCCGGCGGCGCGAAGCCGAGGACCGCGGCGGGCAGGGCCTCGGCGGCGGCGACCGGCGGCAGGGCCTTGCGCGCCGCGAGCGCGATCGCGGCCACGGCGCAGCCGAAGAGAACCTTCGAGGCCGCCGCCAGGAGCGCCGAGCGCCGCGCCGTGTCCTCGTCGCGGCAGGACAGGAGCTTCGCGTAGACGTCGCTTCCCACCAGGTGCGGAAGACCGATCAGGACGAGCATCGCGGCGACGTCGGAAGCGCGAAAGGTCGCCGACGTCGGGAAGCTCCAGACCTCGGGCGGGAGGCCCGAGAGCCCGCCGGCGCCCGAGAGCGCGCAGACCAGCGCGACGCCGGGGATCCCGACGAGCATGAGGCCGTACTGGAGGAGGTCGGTCCGCACGACCGCGAACTGGCCCCCGAGGGCGGTGTAGGCCACGAAGACGGCCGTCGACAGAACGATGGCCGGAATCGGATGGAGACCGAGGGCCGCGGTCAGGACGACCTGCGTCGTCTCGGTGAGGAGGGCGAACCACACGATCTCGGACACGAGGACGAGCGCGGCCGCGGCGCGCCGCGCCGAGACGCCGTAGGAACGGCCGATGATCTCGGGCAGCGTGACCGCTCCCTCGCGCCGCACTCGCCGCGCGAGGAAGAGGCCGAGCGTCGCCAGGCCCAGCGCGCCGGCGAGGTCGAGCCAGAGTCCCGAGATGCCGTGCGTGTAGACGAGGGCGGCCAGCGCGATCGTCGTCGAGCCGCCCGTCGTCAGCGAGGCGAGACCCGTGAATCCCCAGAACGTGTTGAGCGAGCGGTCGGCGAGATAGAACGAGGCCTCGTCGCGGCCCGCCCGGCGGCGCCAGGCGAAGCCGATGGCGAGGACCGACGCGAGATAGACGGCGAGAGCCCCGATGAGAAGCGTCGGCACGGCGCGGCATTATGGCTTGGACCGCGCGAATCCGCGGAGCCCCGGGAACGAGCCTTCCCGCCGCTGCCGCTCAGAGGCGCCGGGCGACCTCGCGCGCGGCGGCTTCCATCACCAGAGTCCCGATCGCCAGCGCGCGCTCGTCGAGGTCGAAGCGGGGCGAGTGGTGGGGCCGCAGCTCCCCCTCCCGCGCGCAGCCGACGAAGAAGAAACAGCCGGGGACCCGCTCGAGGTACACGGACATGTCCTCGCCGCCGAGGGTGCGGGTGTCCGTCTCGACGTTTTCCTCGCCGAGCAGGCGCGCGGCCGCCTCGATGACGATGTCGGCGATCCGGGGGTCGTTGACCGTCGCGCCGTTGGTCCGCTCGTAGCGGATGCGCGCGGACACGCCGCAGGCGGCCGCGGTGCCGCGCACGATGCGCTCGATCTTCTCGGGAAGCGCGCGGCCGGCCTCCGGCGTGAAGGAGCGGGCCGTGCCGGAGAGCGTCACCGTCGAGGGAATGACGTTGAACGCGGTGCCGCCGTGGATGCTCCCGATCGTCACGACCGCGGAGTCCAGGGGCGAGATCTCGCGCGAGACGACCGACTGCAGCGACTCGACGATCCGCGCCGCGGCGAGGATCGGGTCCGCGGCCTCGTGGGGCATCGCGCCGTGGCCGCCGCGGCCCTCGATCTCGATGGAGAAGTTGTCGACGGCCGCCATCAGCGCGCCGCGGTTGATGCCGATCCGGCCGACCGGCATCGGGCTCCAGAGATGCAGGCCGAGCGCCGCCGCGACGCCCTCGAGCGCGCCGTCCCGAACGCAGGACTCGGCGCCGCCGCGGCCCTCCTCGGCGGGCTGGTAGAGAAAACGCAGACCCCGTTCCGGCGCGCGCCCGGACGAGGCGCTCGGCGACCGCGAGCCCGATCGCCATGTGGCCGTCGTGGCCGCAGGCGTGCATCCGGCCGGGGCTCTGCGACGCGTACGGCTCGCGGCTGGATTCCTCGAGCGGCAGGCCGTCCATGTCGGCGCGCAGCATCAGGCGCGCGCCGCCCGGGCCCGCATCCGCGAGGACGCCGGTTCCGCCGACGCCCGTCCGCGGCGAGAGGCCGAGGGCCGCGAGGCGGTCCGCGACGACCCCGGCCGTGCGACGCTCCTCGAACGCGAGCTCCGGATGCGCGTGGAGGTCCCGGCGCGTCTCCACGAGCCGGGCGAGCTCTCCGGGCGGAAATTCGGCGAGGAGCGTTTCGACGCGGGGGGAGAGGGCAGGCACGGCGGGATTATAAGAGCCGGGCTCTCGACATAAGATCCCGCCGTGTCCGACATCGTTCCCGCGGCCCTCGACCGCTACATCCTCGACCTGCTTCCGCCGCGCGAGGCGGTGATCGCGGAGATGGAGGCCTACGCCGCCGAGCACGACGTGCCGATCGTCGGACCGGCCGTGGGGACGCTGCTGGAGATCCTCACCCGCTCGATCGGCGCCGACCGCGTCTTCGAGCTCGGCAGCGCGATCGGCTACTCGACCGCGTTTTTCGCCCGCGCGGTCGGCCGCGGCGGCCAGGTCACCTACACCGACGGCAGCGCGGAGAAGGCGGAGCAGGCCCGGGGGTACCTGGAGCGCCTGGGCGTTCTCGACCGCGTCGCGATCCGCGTGGGCGACGCCGTGTCGTCGCTCGACGCCACCACCGGCTACTACGACCTGATCTTCATCGACGTCGACAAGGAGGGCTACCCGCAGGCGCTCCAGGCGGCGGCTCCCCGCGTCCGCCGCGGCGGGTACCTCGTCGCCGACAACGTGCTCTGGTCGGGAAGGGTCGTCGACGCCGGCGTGACCGACGCCGCGACCGAGGGCATCCGGCAATTCAACCGGAGGCTCTTCGCGCTGCAGGAGTTCAAGACCGTGATCGTGCCCCTGCGCGACGGCGTGGCGATCGCGCGGAGGGAGTCGTAGCCCCGATGGCACGCCCGAAGGACCTGCCCGAGCGGTTCCGTCGCTACGCCGAGGCGCCCGCGCTCGACCTCTTCGAGGGCGCTCTCCTCGTGGCCGAGCTCGTGGACCCGGCGGAGGATCTCGAGGCGGTGCGCGGGGCCGTCGCGGCGCTGGCGGCGCGCGTCGAGGAGAAGGCCGCCGCGGGCGCGGCGCCGCACGCGGCGCTGTGCGAGGTGCTCTTCGCCGAGGAGGCCTTCCGCGGCGACGACGACGACTACGATCAGCCCTCGAACTCTTCGGTGGCCCGGGTCCTGGCGCGCCGCCGGGGACTGCCGATCACGCTCTCGATCCTGGCGATCGAGGTGGGTCGGCTCGCCGGAATCCGGCTGACCGGGGTCGGCCTGCCCGGCCACTTCGTCGTGGGCGGGCCGGACCTGCCGGACGGCATGTACCTCGACCCGTTCGACGGCGGAGCGCTGTACGAGGCCGGCGGCCTCGCGCGCCGGCTCGCCTCGATCTTCGGTCAGCCCGTCGCCGTGGGTCCCGAGATCCTGCAGCCGGACCCGCCCCGCGCGATTCTCGCCCGCGTGCTCCTGAACCTTCGCCGTTCCTACGAGCAGCGCGACCGCTGGGAGGAGGCGCTCGAGGTGCTCGACTGCGCCGAGGCCCTCGAGCCCGACGATCCGGTGATCCTGCGGGAGCGCGGCCTCCTGCTCCTCAAGTGCGGGCGCTCCGGCGAGGCGCTGCCCGTGCTCGAGGCCTTCGCGGCCTCGGCGGAGGGCGAGGATGCCGAAGCGATCGCACGGCTGATCGAGGCCGTGCGCGCGCGGGAAACCGGCGAGAACGGCGAGGTGGACGACGATGACGCGCCCTCGGCCGCGGAGCGGCGGATCTTCACGCTCGACGAGGCCCGGGATCTGCTTCCGCGCGTCCAGGAAATCACCTCCGAAGCCGTCACGCAGTACTCGAAGCTGCCGGGCGACCTCGAAGAAGCCCGGCAGGAAGTCGTGCGCGCGTGGGCCGAGGAGCTGCAGTCGATGGGCCTGGAGATCAAGGGCGTCTGGCTCGTCGACTTCGACTCCGGCGCGGGCTACTACTGCTGGAAGTACCCCGAGCAGGGCCTCAACCACTTCCACTCCTACGAGGAAGGGTTCGCGGGCCGGCTCCCGCTGACTTAGAGCCGACTCCACGCCACGCGGGGGATCAATGTCGCCACGAACTCTTCGAGCCCCGCGCGATCCTCGGCGTCGAAGCGGTTCGTCTCGGGCGCGTCGACGTCGAGCACGCCGCGCAGGACGCCGTCCTGGAGGATCGGCACGACGATCTCCGAGCGCGAGGCCGCGTCGCAGGCGATGTGGCCGGGAAAGGCGTTGACGTCGGGGACGACGAGCGTCTCGCGGCGCGCGGCGGCCGCGCCGCACACGCCCTTCCCGAGCGCGATGCGCACGCAGGCGGGCTTGCCCTGGAACGGACCGAGGACGAGCTCGCCCGAGCGCAGGAGGTAGAAGCCGCACCAGTTGATCCGGTCGAGGGCGCCGCGACAGGAGCCCGGACGCGTTGGCCAGGTTCGCGACGGGGTCGGTCTCGCCCTCGAGGAGCGAGGCGAGCGACGCCGCGAGGTCCCGGTAGAGCTGCGGCTTCCCGCGGCTGCGGTCGATGGAGGCCTCGAGCACCGCGCCGATTCTATAGGATGCGCGTCCATGTCCGCGCTCACGGGCCGCCGCCTCGCGATGTACGTCGCGCTGTGCGCGGTCTGGGGCTCGACGTGGCTCGTCATCAAGATCGGCCTGCGGGACCTGCCGCCGCTCTGGTTCGGCGCGATCCGCATGGCCCTGGCGTGCGCGCTGATCATGCCGTTCGCGCTGGCGGGGCGGGGCGCGCGCCCGCGGCCGGACGGGGCGGATCCTGTGGAGCGGGACGCTGCAGATCGGCGTCAACTACGCCTGCATCTTTCTGGCGGAGCAGTGGATCGAGTCGGGCCTGGCGGCGATGCTCTTCGCGTCGTTCCCGATCTTCGCCGGCCTCTTCGCCCACTTCATGCTCGAGAACGAGCCGGTGACGCCGCGGACCGCGGGCTCGGCGCTGCTCGGCGTGGCGGGCGTGGCCGTGATCGAGGCGCCCGCCGTCGCCTCGCTCGCCTCCGGAAAAACGGGGCCGCTCGTCGCCGGAAGCGCCCTGGTGCTTCTCGCTTCGCTCGTCGCGGCCTACGCCAACGTGTACAACAAGAAGCACCTCTCGGCCGTGCCGCCCGCCTGGAACGTCTGGCTGCAGACGCTCGCGGGCTCGGCGCTCCTGCTGGCGCTCGCGGCCGGGTTCGAGCGCGGCGCGGCGCTGCGCTGGACGCCTTCCTCGGCCGGCGCGCTCCTCTATCTGGCGATCCTCGGGACCGCGCTCCCGTTCGCCGGCCTCTTCTGGCTCCTCCACCGCGTCCCGGTCTCCGTCATCGGGACGATCCCGGTCGTCGACACGGTCATCGCGGTCGTCCTCGGCAACCTCATCCTCGGGGAGACCTTCACGCCGCGCGTGCTCGCCGGCGCGGCCTTCATCCTGGTGGCGGTCCTGCTCGCCGCCGCCCCGCCGGCACCCGCGCGCAGGCCGGCGCCTATCGCTCGGGCGGGCTGACGCCGCACGGCTCGACGCCGTGACGGATGTTGTCCTCGAAGGAGTCGCCTTTCTCCTGGACGCGGATGTCGAGGGTCGTCGTCGAAGGTCCCCGACCGTGCATCTCGGTCACGCCGACATAGGCGTTCCAGTACGGAACGGAACCGAAGCCGGTCCAGGTGTGGAGGTTCACGCCCGCGAGGGCGAAGGCGGGAGGAATGAGGGTGCCCGCCTGCTTGCCGTCCGGCCGGAACGCCTTCCCGTCCTTGTCGAGCTCGGCGTCGTAGCGGCCGGGGCCCCAGCTCCCGAGCACTTTTTTCACGGTCGCTTCGTCGACGCCGAGCAGGTCGGTGAACGGCTTGAGATTCGGGGCGAGCGATACGATGGCGCCGACGTTCAGGTCCCGCGCGGCCCAGCCGTCCAGGCGCCTTCCGATGCCCGGCGCGAAGGAGTCGTCGACCGTCGAGTGGCAGAAAGCGCACTGGATGCCCATCGAGCGAATCCCGCCTTTTGGTCGAAGAGGCCCGTCACTCCGACGACGGCGTTCAGCTTCAACAGCGCCAGGGTCGTCGCGGGGTCGCCGAGATCGACCTTGCCGGCTTTGAGCTGCTGCTGGAGCTCTGCGGGAAGGGCATCCGCATCGACCTTGAGTCCGACGGACAGCGCGGTCTTCGGGCTCACTCCGGCTCCGACGCCTCCGTTCTTCTCTCCGGCGATGGCCTTGTGGAGCTGGAGCGTGTCTCCCCAGAAGGCTTCGCTTCCGAACGTGTCGAAGCGGAAGGTCTTGCGCCCCTGCGCCAGCATGTCCTGTGCGTTCTTGGTGATGACGCCGTCGAACGGAGCGGCGGCCGGCGAACTGGGCTCCGCCGCGGCACCGGCGGACGGCTGAGCCGCCAGAACGAGGAGCAGCGCGACGCTCCCGAAGACGGCGACTACGGCAACGCGAACCCTGGCCCTGCTGGACATCGGCACCTCCTCGAGCGCGTCCCCGGAGAAGGAAGCCCAGCCCGGGTCCGCCCCTCTTCTCTTCTTGCAGAGTCACGAGGCGGAAAAGGGTGTCACGCCTAATGAAGCCTTAAGGACCGCAGACCTCACGCGCGAGCGCGAGCGACGGTTACCGCGCGTAGATCGGGATCCAGGCGCGGGTGAGGTAGTCCGACGCCGTGATCAGGATCAGGAACGCGAGCCACAGGACGCTGGCGGAGACGACGAAGATGGTCAGCTTCGGCGAGCCGCGCAGGTGCATGAAGATCCAGGCGACGAGCAGCGCCTTGGTCACCGCGACGGCGAGCGCCAGCGGCGTGTTCCAGATGCCCAGGTGCTGGAACGCGGCCCAGACGGTCAGGGCGGTCAGGACCATCAGCGCCGCGAAGACGGCGAGGTACGCGCCGATCCCGGAGCCGTGCGCCCCCTGCCTGGCATTGCCGCTCACAGCGTGTGCCTCCCGAGCAGGTAGAGAAGCGGGAAGAGGAAGATCCAGACGATGTCGACGAAGTGCCAGTAGAGGCCGACCATGTCGACCGGCGTGTTGTAGCGCGGCGTGAACGCTCCGCGCCGGGCCTTCGCGATCAGCCACGACAGGAGGCCGATGCCGATGATCATGTGGAGGGCATGGAGCCCCGTCATGCAGAAGTAGAGCGAGAAGAACATCTCGCTCTGCGGCGGCAGCCCGTGGGGGACGACGAAGTGGGGCCCCGGGACCTCGTGGTGGGCGAACTTCTGCTGGTACTCGACGACCTTGACGCCGAGGAACACGGCTCCGAGCAGGATCGTCAGGACGAGGAAGAGGATCAGGAGCTTTTTCTTTCCCTGCGACGAGGCCCAGACCGCCAGGGCCATCGTCAGCGAGGAGAGGATCAGGACCGCCGTGTTGAAGGCGCCGAGCTTGATGTCGAGGAGGTTCGACGCGCCCTCGAAGGCCCGCGCGGTACGTTGCCCGGTAGACGACGTAGGCCGTGAACAGGCCGCCGAAGAAGAGGACCTCGGTGACGAGGAAGACCCACATCCCGAGCGTCGAGGCCTCCCTCTGGGCCTCCAGGTCCACGAAGTGGTGCCGGAGCTCCGGGGCGTCTCCGGGAGCGGCGGCGTGCGCGTGGCCGCTAGCCAACGGCGGCCTCCTCGCGCCCGGTCAGGTAGTCGTAGGGCCGGCCCGACACGGTCGGCGTCACGGGGAAGTTCTCGGTCGGCGGGGGCGAAGGCGTTTCCCACTCGAGGCCCGTGGCGCCCCAGGGGTTGTCGGAGGCGTCCTTGCCGTAACGCATCGACCAGGCGAAGTAGACGAGCGGGATCACGTACCCGATGCCGAGGATCGACGCGCCGGCGGTCGACATGACGTTCAGGACCTGGAACTCCTCCGGGTAGGCGTGGTAGCGCCGCGGCATCCCGAGGTACCCGACGATGAACTGCGGGAAGAACGTCAGGTTGAACCCGATGAAGATGACCCAGGCCGACACGCGCGACCAGTACTCCGGGTAGAGCTTGCCCGAGATCTTGGGCCACCAGTAGTGGAGCCCGCCCAGGTAAGCCATGATCGTGCCGCCGACCATGATGTAGTGGAAGTGCGCGACGATGAAGTAGGTGTCGTGCACGTGGATGTCGAGGCCGAGCGCCGCGAGGAAGAGACCCGTCAGCCCCCCGAACGTGAAGAGGCCGATGAAGCCGAGGGCGTAGAGCAGCGGCGTCTGGTAGGAGACCGAGCCCTTGTACAGGGTCGCCGTCCAGTTGAAGACCTTGATCGCCGAAGGCACGCCCACCATGAAGGACAGGATCGAGAACACCAGCCCCGCGTACACCGACTGGCCCGAGACGAACATGTGGTGGCCCCAGACCAGGAACGAGAGGCCCGCGATCGTGACCGAGGAGGCGGCGATGAACTTGTACCCGAAGATGGGCTTGCGCGCGAAGGCCGTCACGAGCTCGGAGATGACCGCCATCGCCGGCAGGATCATGATGTAGACGGCCGGGTGGGAGTAGAACCAGAACAGGTGCTGGAAGAGCACCGGGTCGCCGCCCTGCGCCGGGTCGAAGATGCCGAGGTGGAAGAGCCGCTCGGCCGCCACGAGCAGGATCGTGATCGCGACGACCGGCGTGCCCAGGATCTGGATGATCGCCGTCGCGTACATGCCCCAGCAGAAGAGGGGCATGCGCGTCCAGCCCATCCCGGGCGCCCGCATCGTGTGGATCGTCACGAGGAAGTTCAGGCCGGTCAGGATCGACGAGAACCCGGCGATGAAGATCCCGACCGCGGTGACGACCACCCAGCCGTTCGAGTAGACGGTCGAGTAGGGCGCGTAGAAGGTCCAGCCCGTGTCGACGCCGCCGTGGACGACGGCCCACAGGGCGATCAGCCCGCCGACGACGAAGAGGTACCAGGACAGCAGGTTCAGGCGCGGGAACGCCACGTCCTTGGCGCCGATCATCAGGGGGATGAGGAAGTTGCCGAGCACGCCGGGGATGCCCGGGATCATGAAGAAGAAGACCATCATGACGCCGTGCGTCGTGAACATCTTGTTGTACGTCTCGGACTGGAAGAAGTCGCCGGCGGGCGTCAGGAGCTCGAGGCGGATCGCGGCCGCGTAGAGGCCGCCGATCGTGAAGAAGAACGTGACGCCGATCAGGTACAGGATCGCGATCCGCTTGTGGTCGATCGTCAGCAGCCACGACTTCGGGCCGTAGCCCGCGTTCAGGTAGTTCACGGGGCGAGCCGGAGACTCGGTGGGGGCGTGGGCGCTCATGGTTTTACGGGCTTCCTTTCCGGCGCGGCGACGGCGGCCGGCGCCGGAGCGGCCGGGGCCGCCGAGGCCGCCGCCGGAGACAGGGACTTGATGTAGGCCGTCAGCTGCAGGAGGCCCTCCTCGCTGATGAGGCCCTGGTAGGTCGGCATGATCGGCGGATACCCCTCGACCAGCTTCGCCTGCGGATTGGTGATCGACTCGCGCAGGTAGGCCTCGTCCACGAGGACCGGCCCGGCCTGCGTGGGCACCGGCTTGCCATAGATCCCGATCAGAGACGGTCCGCGCGCTCCCTTCACTTCGCCGTGGCAGGTGTTGCAGGCCTGCTCCACGAACCGCTTGGCGCCGGCTGCGGCGAGCGACTCCCCGGCCGTCCCGCCCGAGACCCAGGCCTGATAGTCCGCCGGCGTCATGGCGTAGACCCAGCCGATCATGCCGGAATGACGCGTGCCGCAGTACTCGGCGCAGAAGAGATGGTAGCGGCCGGGCCTGGTGGCCTGGAACCAGGCCGTCGCGAACCGCCCCGGCACGACGTCGCGCTTGAAGCGGAAGGCCGGCACGAAGAAACTGTGGATCGATGTCTTCGGAGGCCATCGTCAGCCGCACGGGCTGGCCCACGGGCACGTGGAGCTCGTTCATCTCCCGGTGGCCGTCGGTGTGCTGGATCTTCCACATCCACTGCTTGGCCGTGACGTAGACGTCGATCGCGTCGGCCGGGGGCCGCGTGATGCGAAACCAGACCGATGCGCCCCAGAAGAACATGACGAGCACGATCAGGAACGGGACGATCGTCCAGGCGATCTCGAGGGTCCCGGACTCGTGCACCTCGGTGGCCACCTCGTCGGGCGAACGGCGGCGGTACTTGATCGCGAAGACGACGACGAGCGTCCCGATCAGGATCGAGAAGAACGCCGTGACGGCGATCATGAAGCCGTAGAGGGCGTCGACGTGCGACGCGAACGAGGAGGCCTGGTCGGGGAAGAGCTGCGGCATCAGCGGGCCTCTCCGTGCGCGGCGAGCGCGCGGGCGCGGCGGCGAGACATCGCCAGGATCCCGAGCCCGATGAGAACGACCGTCGCGAGGCCCGCGAGCCGAACGATGTTCACGACGACGGGGCCGTACTTGCCGCTCGCCGGATCGTAGTGGAAGCAGTAGAGGAGGATCTGGTCGACCGGCGTCCCGATGCGCCCGGCCGAGGCCTCGACGAGCCCGAGGCGCAGGTCCCGCGGCGCGTACTCGATGCCGTAGAAATAGCGCGCGAGCCGGCCGTCGGGCGTCACGACGACGATGCCGCTGGCGTGGGCGAACTGCTCGAGCTTCTCGTCGTAGCGGTAGCGGAAGCCCACGGCCTTCGTCAGCGCCTCGACCGACGCGGCGTCTCCGGTCAGGAAGTGCCAGCCGGCGCCGGCCGCCGGGTGCTTGTAGCGGGAGAGGTAGGCCTCTTTCTTGGCCGCCGCCATCGCCGGCGTCTCGCGCGTGTCGAAGCTCACGGCGAGGACGTCGAAATCCCGGCCGGCCTCGAGCGACGTCACGTTCAGGGCGCCGACGAGGCCGTTCAGGACCTGCGTGCAGAGCATCGGGCAGTTGTAATAGACGAGCGCGAGGACGACGGGCCGCTTGCCGAAGAAGTCGCGGAGGGCGACCGTCCGGCCCGCCTCGTCCCGGAAGGGGATGTCGAGCGGCAGGCTCTCGTTCAGGCGCTGGTCGATCCCGATCTCCTTGAGGATCTCGGGCTTCTGATCGGCCCGGACGATCCCGTCCGGCGGCGGCGCCATGCGACTGGGCGGGGAGGGAAGCGCGAAAGCGTAATCGTCGCCAGAGCGAACAGGAGCGCACCGCATCAGCCCGATCCCTCTCCCGCCGGGAGAGCGAGCGGTCTCGGAAGCGCAGCGGCGTCCCTCGGAATGCCGCGGTCTCGGCCCTCGGGAGGCGGATGAGCGGCCCGGGATGACGCGGATGCGCGCGTCACTTCTTCGCCTCCGCCGGCGCCGCCTTCGGCGTCGGTGTCGGCGGCAACGCCGCGAGCGGGCCCACGCCGCGCTCGGCGACGAGGTCCATCGCGCGATCGATCGGGATGTGCACGGCGCCCGAGGTCCGGTCCATCCAGCCGTAGGTCGAGAGCCGGTCGACCTCGGCGGCGTGGAAGTCCTTCCAGTGCCGGACCGGCTGCACCTGGAGGCGGGGCAGCGGCGGAACGGCGTCCTCCCGCCGCTCCATCCCGGCCGCGGCGATCGAGGCCCGGTCCTTCGTTTCGGCGGACTTCTCCTGGGCCTGGAAGATCACGTACGTGAGGACCGCGCCGACGATGGCGGAGCCCGCGAGCACGACGCCCGAGACCGACCGCCACCGAGGTCTTCACGCGGTCCGGCTCCGCCGCCACACCGTGCGCGTTGGGCTTGCGGTTATTCGCGTCCATGCGCGAGCGCCTCCTCGAAGCCGGGGTCGTGAACGGGCAGCAGCGGCCGGGCGGCCAGGTTGCGGGCGTAGAGCGCGAGCCACACGCCGCCGAGCCCGATCGGCACCGTCAGATCGAGCCAGTGAATGCGGAACGCGCCGGCCGAGAAGGCCGGCAGCACCAGCCACGCGACGTCCAGAAACCGCATGAAGACCAGGAGCGCCGCCGCCCCGGCGAGCATGCGCGGGTTGCGGTTCGCCTCGCGCGAGAGCAGCAGCAGGAACGGCAGGACGAAGTGGAAGAGCAGGATCGCCAGTCCGAGCGCTCCCCAGCCGCCGCGGAAGCGGGCCAGGTACCAGTGGATCTCCTCGGGCAGGTTGCCGGACCAGACGATCAGGTACTGCGAGAAGTTGACGTAGGCCCAGATCATCACGAAGGCGAACATCATCTTGCCGAGATCGTGCAGGTGCCGGCCGCCGAGGAAGGTCCGCACGGGCTCGAGCGGCGACAGGCGGACGACCGCCAGCGTCGGCCAGCGCGAGCGCGCCGAGGGCCTGGTTGACCATGAAGATGACGCCGTACATCGTCGAGTACCAGTGCGGCTCGAGCGACATGACCCAGTCGACCGACGTCCACGTCACCGTGAGGGCGTAGAAGACGAGGCCGCCGCCCGAGAGGAGCTGGAGCTTGCGATCGATGGCGCGATGCTCGGCGGCCGTGTCCTGCTGCGCGCGACCACCGGCCGAGGAAGTACGCGATGAGCATCCAGACGGCGAACGCCGACGGCCGTGCGGACGAGGAAGAAGGGCGCGTTCAGGTAGAGCGCCTTCTTCCGCAGGAGCTCGTCCTCCGGCGACCACGTCCGCGTGCGTCCACTCGTAGAGGCGGTGCATGCCGAAGGCGAGCGGCAGGAACAGGAGGGCGCCGAGCGGCAGCGTGCGCGTCGGCCGCCTCGAGCTCGCCGGCGGATGGCGATGCCCCAGGCGCCGCCGGTCAGGTACTGGAGCATGAGAACGGCGAGCGAGCCGACCGCGAGCGCCGTTCCAGAAGACGAAGGCCAGCAGGTACGACCGGTAGAACTGGTCCGGGCTCGAGAAGCCGCCGAACACGGAGACGGCGAGCGCCAGGACGCCGACGGCGAGCGCCCGCGTCGCGACGCGCGCCGGTGGCTTCCGGAAGGCGGGGATCGTTCGACGCGTCCATGCTCAGTGTTTTCCCTCGGGGCGCCGGCGGCTCGAGAGTCTTCTCGTCGATCTCGAGCGCCTTCTTCCAGTCGTCCGAGCCGATCGGCAGGGGCGGGCGCCTTCGGCGCGGCGTCGGGCCTCTCGAGCGCGCCGCGCGCGGCCTCGCGGAACGTCGGCGAGAGCCGTCGTGCTCTGCGAGAGCTGGAGGGCGCGGACGTAGGCCGCGATGGCCCAGCGGTCGGCCGGCGGGATCTGCGGCCTTGTAGTCCATCATCGCGCCGAAGCCGTTCGTCTGCACGTCGAAGAAGTAGCCGACCGGCGCGGCGCGCAGCCGGTCGATGTCGAAGGACGGCGGCTGGCGGTAGCCGCGCTGCACGACGATGCCGAGGCCGTTGCCCGTCAGGCCGTGGCAGGGCGAGCAGAAGATGCCGATAGCGCTCGCGCCCGCGCGCGAGCAGCTCGCGCGTCAGCGGCACGGGCAGCGTCGGCCACCGGCTGGCCGTTCTGCCTTGCCCGTCAGGAACGTCGTGTCGCCGTAGGGCAGGCCGCGCGCGCACCGTGTCCTCGACGACCGGCCGCGCCGAGCGCTGGTCCTCGAAGAACGCCGAGCCGCGCAGGTCCTTGTACTTGGGCTGGTCCTGCATGTCCTGGCGACAGGCGGCGAGGCGATCAAGACCGCGATCGCGATCAGACACATCGGGACGGGTTGAGAGTTGAGAGTTGAGAGTTGAGAGTGGAGACGCCCTCACCCTCGACTCTCGACCCTCGACTCTCGACGCTCTTCATCTCATTCCTCCACGTCCATCACGACCCGCGGCCCCAGCTTCGTGAGAAACGCCCAGGTGTCGTCGTGGTCGAACTTCGGGTCCTTCGACTCGATGCAGAGGAAGAAGCGGTCGCGCGAGGCGAGGGCGAAGCGCGGCGCGTTGAAGACGGGGTGGTAGGGCATCGGGCAGGCCGTTCAGCGCCAGCATGCCGAACACGGCCGCGAAGGCGGCGAAGAGGATCGTCGTCTCGAAGGTCGGCACGATGAAGGCCGGCGCGCTGTGGAAGGGCTTGCCGCCGACGTTCAACGGGTACTCGATGACCGAGGTCCAGTAGCAGAGCGCATAGCCCGAGCAGCCCGCCGAGGATCCCGCCGCCGAGGACGACGGCGGGGAGCTTGCGGTCGTGGATGTCGAGCGCCTCGGTCAGCGCCTCGATCGGATACGGCGAGTACGCGTCGAGCTTCGTGAAGCCGGCCTCGCGCGGCCTTGCGCGTGGCCTCGACGAGGTCGTTGCGGGTTCTCGAACTCGGCCATCAGGCCGTAGAGCTTCGCGCCGCGTCATCCTTCCCGCTCCTCCTGGACCTTGGCCTCGGGCAGGATCGCCCGCATCTCGAAGATCGAGATCATCGGCAGGAGCCGGATGAAGAGGAAGAGCAGCGCGATGAAGAGCCCGATCGAGCCGATGAACATCGACCAGTCGAAGACCGTCCCCTTGTACAGGCCCCAGGAGGAGGGCAGGAAGTCGCGCGAGAGGCTGACGACGATGATGACGTAGCGCTCGAGCCACATGCCGACGTTGACGATCATCGCCATGACGAAGAGGACCGGGATCGAGTGGCGGAGCCTTCCGGAACCACATCGTCTGGGGCGCGAGCACGTTGCAGAAGATGAGCGCCCAGTACATGTGCTTGTACGGGCCGTGCATGCGGTTCCAGATCATGTAGCGCTCGTAGGTGTTGCCGCTGTAGAAGGACATGAACGCCTCGACGCACGTAGCCGTAGGCGACGATGAGGCTCGTGGCGAGCAGGATCTTGGCCATGTTGTCCAGGTGCTTCATCGTGATGAAGTCCTCGAGGCCGTAGATCTTCCGCAGCGGGATCGCGAGCGTGAGGACCATCGCGAAGCCGGCGTAGATCGCGCCGGCGACGAAGTACGGCGGGAAGATCGTCGCGTGCCAGCCCGGCACGATGCCCGCGGCGAAGTCGAAGGACACGACCGTGTGGACCGAGACGACGAGCGGCGTCGCGAGCCCGGCGAGCAGCAGCGAGGCCGTCTCGTAGCGGTGCCAGTGCCGCGCCGAGCCGCGCCAGCCCATCGCGAGCATCCCGTAGAGGATCTTGGCCCAGAGCTTCTTGGCCCGGTCGCGAAGCGTCGCGAGATCCGGGATCATGCCGACGTACCAGAAGAGCAGCGAGACCGTGGCGTAGGTCGAGACCGCGAAGACGTCCCAGATCAGGGGACTGCGGAAGTTGGGCCACATGCCCATCGTGTTGGGGTAGGGCAGCAGCCAGTAGTCGAGCCACGGCCGGCCCGTGTGCAGCAGCGGGATAGAGGCCCGCGCAGGAGACGGCGAAGATCGTCATCGCCTCGGCGAAGCGGTTGATCGAGTTGCGCCAGGGCTGGCGCAGCAGCAGCAGGATCGCCGAGATGAGCGTGCCCGCGTGGCCGATGCCGATCCACCAGACGAAGTTGAGGATGTCGAAGCCCCAGCCCACGGGGACGTTCACGCCGAAGACGCCGACGCCCTTGAAGACGAGCCAGGTGATCGTCGCCAGCAGCATCATCGTCAGGGCGAAGCCCGACGGCGGCGCCGAAGAACCAGACCAGAGGCGTGCGGCGCGAGAGCGCGATCGACGCGAGCTTGTCCGTCAGCGTCGTGAACGTGTAGCCCGGGGCGAGGATCGCGCCGGGAGGCGGGGCGGCGCTTCTCGCCCGAGCGCGGAGGCCTCGGGTCGCTCATCCGCCGTGGCCTCCCTCGGGCTCGGTGCCGGCCGCCGCCCAGCGGCGGGCAGCGGGTTCGAGAGCGAGGCGAGATAGGTCGTGCGCGGGCGCGTGCCGAGCTCGGCCAGCAGTCCGTAGCCGCGCTTCTCGGCCTTGGCGCGCGACACCCGGCTCTCGGGATCGTCGACGTTGCCGAACGTGATCGCCCGCGCCGGGCAGGCCTGCTCGCAGGCCGTGCGGATCTCGCCGTCCCGGATCGGCCGGTTCTCCTTCTCCGCCGCGTACCGAGCGCGGTTGATGCGCTGCACGCAGTAGCTGCACTTCTCCATCACGCCGCGGCTGCGGACCGTGACCTCCGGGTTCATCACCATCTTGTGGATCTCGGTCGTGAAGTCCGAGTAGAGAAAGAAGTTGAAGCGCCGCACCTTGTACGGGCAGTTGTTCGAGCAGTACCGCGTGCCGACGCAGCGGTTGTAGACCATCTGGTTGAGGCCCTCGGTCGCAGTGCACCGTGGCGTTGACGGGGCAGACGACCTCGCACGGGGCGTTCTCGCAGTGCATGCACGTGACCGGCTGGTGGATCGTCTCCGGATTCTCGAGGCCGCCCGAGTAGTAGCGGTCGATCCGGATCCAGGGCATCGCGCGCCCGCGCAGAACCTGCTCCTTGCCGACGACCGGGATGTTGTTTTCCGACTGGCACGCGATGACGCAGGCATTGCAGCCCACGCACGTCGAGAGGTCGATCGCCATGCCCCAGGCGTAGCTGCCGCGCGGCAGCTGCGGGTAGAGCGTGTCGTGCGGGCCGGGCGGCTTCTCGCCCATGTGCGCGACGACGTCGGGCTCGGCGCGGTACTGCTCGGCCGTCACCGCCCGCACGAGGTCCCGTCCCTCCATCGAGTGGTGGTGCTGGGTCGTCGCGAGCGCCGAGCGCTGGAGGGTCTTGCGGACCTCGAGCCCGGGCGCGCTCCACAAGGCGCCGCTCGCGCGCAGCGCGTACGCGTCGAAGCCCGCGCCATTGGCGACCCGCCCGCCGCGGGTGCGGCCGTAGCCGAAGTGGACCGTCACGCACCCCTCGGCCTGGCCGGGCATGACCCAGACGGGCGCCAGGACCTTCCGGCCGCCCAGCGTCAGCTCGACCACGTCCTCGGTCGTGACGCCGAGCTTCTGCGCGGTCGCCGGGGCGACGAGCGCCGCGTTCTCCCACGTCAGCTTCGTCAGAGGCTTGGCGAGCTCCTGCAGCCAGCCGTTGTTGGCGTAGGACCCGTCCCCGATCGTGGGGTCGGGGCGGAAGAGAAGGGTCAGGGAGGACGAGTCGAGAGTCGAGGGTTGAGGGTTGAGAGCGAAGGCGCGCAGCGTCACCGCCTTCGACGGCGAAGCGGAGCCTTCGACCAGGCCGTCGTGGAGGGCCTTCTGCCACCCGGCCTCGTCGCCGGCCCCGGGCAGCTTCCCGCGCCAGGAGTCCTTGAGGATGTCGTGCGAGGAGCGCTCGGGCTCGGCCGAGAAGGCGGCGAGCAGCTCGTGCGCGGTCCTGCCCGAGAAGAGGGGCGCGATCAGCGGCTGCAGGATCGTGACCGTGCCGTCCTCCGCGCGGGCGTCGCTCCAGCTCTCGAGCGGGTGCGCCTCGGCCACGTGCCAGTGGGACAGGCGCGAGGTCTCGTCGTTGTAGAGGCCCAGGTGGATGCGGAGCCCGACCTTCTCCATGGCCTTGCCGAACTCGAGGTCGGCCGGCGCGCTGAAGACCGGGTTGCCGCCGACGATCGCGAGCGTCGACACGCGCCCCTCCGCCATGTCGCGCGCGAGCTCGGAGAGCGCGGCGACCTGCCCCGACGGGCTCGCGGCCGCGGGCGCCGTGTATCGGACCGTCTTGCCGGCGTTGCCGAGCGCGGCGTTGATGGCATGGGCCAGGGCGTGCACCGCCGCCGGCTGCGTTTCGCCCGCGACGACGAGACTCGATCCGCGGTGCGCCGAGAGATCGCCGATGACGGCCGCGGCGAAGGGGTCGGCGGCGGGCCCCGGCGGGATCGCTCCGACTCCCGCCGCGACCGCGCGCGCGAAGGCCTCGATCTCGGCGGGCGACAGGGGGCGGCGATGGTCCGCGCGGGCGCCGGTCAGGCTCGGCGTCGCCTCGACGACATAGAGGCGGTTCATCGCGTCGGCCCGGCGGCGCGACACGAAGTCGTGCACGTGGCGCGGCATCGATGGGTCCGCTGCCCAGGAAGTCGCTCTCGAGCGAGAGGATGACGTCCGCCCGGTCGAAGGCGTAGATCGGCTCCACGTCCTCGCCGAAGGCGAGGCGCGTTCCCGCGTAGACGTTCTCGCGGCCGGCGGGCTCCCACGCGACCCACTTCGCCGCCGGGAACTCCGCCAGGACGCCGGCGATCTGGGCGGCGAGCGTCGGGCGACGTGACCGTGCCGGTCAGGATGCGCAGGCCCGCTCCCCGCGACGGCCGCTCCTTCTCGAGCGCCAGGCGGACCGCGGCGTAGAGGGCGCTCCAGGGCCGGATCTGGCCGCGCTCGGTGAGCGCTTGCGACCGATCCGGGTCGTACATGTTGAGGATGAAGCCCTGCGCGAAGACGTCCGTTCCGCCGAGGCTCGCGGGGTGGAGGTCGTTGCCCTCGATCTTGACGGGACGGCCCTCGTAGCTCTTGACGAGGATTCCCCGGGCGTAGCCGCCGTGCAGGTGCGCGGTGGCGTACGAGATGGCCTCGCCCGGCACGATCTCCTCGGGCGCCTTGACGTAGGGGTAGATGCGCTCGGTCGGCTGCCGCGTGCATCCGGTCAGTCCCGCGAGCGCGATCGACGCGCCCATGAGCGACAGGAGCTCCCGGCGGTTCACTCCGGAGTCGATCGGCACCCGGAATTCGCGGTGGAGGTGCTCGCGGAAGTCCTCGGTTTCGAGGAGCTCCTCGATCGACCGCCAGTATTCGCGGCCCTCGATCGACTCGAGGCGCTTGCGCGCGCTGGCGAGGTCCGGCCCGACTCTCGACCCTCGACTCTCGACTCTCGACTCGCCGCTCATCGGTGGCACGTCGTGCAATCCGTCAGCTCCATCGGCGGGCGGATCCGGTACTCGGCCGTGAGCCTGGCTCCGATCTCGTCCTGGCGGCCGGCCGGGACGTAGCCCATCGTGAAGACCTGGTCCCGCGGCCGCAGGTATTGACCCGGGTCCCGGTGGCAGTCGAGGCACCAGGACATCTGAAGGTTCGGGTGCTGCGAGACGAGCGGCATCTTGTCGATGCGCCCGTGACAGGTCTCGCAGCCCACGCCCTTGGCCACGTGGATGGAGTGGTTGAAGTAGACGTAGTCGGGCAGGTCGTAGACCTTGACCCAGGCGATCGAACGGTTGGTCCGCCAGCTCTCGCGCACCGGCTCGAGCTCGGGCGACTGCGCCCAGATCTGGGAATGGCAGTTCATGCAGGTCTTGGTGGGCGGGATGTTCGCGTAGGCCGCCCGCTCGACGGACGTGTGGCAGTACCGGCAGTCGATGCCCATCGCTCCGGCGTGGTGCTGGTGGGAAAACTGGACCGGCTGGACCCGCGCCACCCCCTGCTGGGTCGTGTAGGGGGAGCGGTTCAGGGCATCGAAGAGCCAGAGGAGCAGGGCGAGGAAGAACACGGCCCCGAAGACCGAGACACGCGACACCGTGTTCGTGCTGCGGTGGAAGATCTGGGCCATGTCAGCTGGCGGGGAGCATATTTCAACCGCCGTTAGGCTTGGAGGAACGAGCCAAGAAGAAGCATAGAATTTCCCAAGAGGTTCCCAATGAGACGACTCGGTGCGCTCGCCGCCGTTTCGCTCCTGTTCGCCCTTTCTGCGCCCGCCCAGACCCTCCCCGAGCTCTTCCACAAAGCCAAGGCCCAGGTCAAAGGGGAATCCTGGGCGGAGGCCCTGAAGACTCTTGCGGCCCTCGAGGCCGAGGCGGAGAAGCCCGGCGCCGAGCGCGCCCGGCAGCAGCTCGCCGCGCCGCTCGTTTTCTATCGCGGCGTCTGCGAGGCGAACCTCGGAAAAGCCGACGAGGCCCGGATGGACTTCGCGGCGTTCCTCGCCCTCGAGCCCAACGCGTCGATGGACCCGTCGATGTACTCGAAGAGAGCGATCGCAGCATTCAACGCCGCGCGTAAGAACGCGGCGCCGCCGGTCGACGCCGGCGACAGGCCGTCGGTGTTCCAGTCCTTTCAGGAGTTCAAGCTCCCGCGCAACTCCGGCGAGCCGGTCAGCGAGAGCTGGGCCGACGGGCCGGTCCGGTGGATCATGACGGCGGACGAGCGACGGCGCTGGGAGGAGCTGACGCCGGGCGCGGGCTGGCAGGAGTTCGTGGACCGGTTCTGGGAGGCCCGCAACCCTCAGCCGGGCAATCCGGACAACGCCTTCAAGACGGCCTTCGATCGCCGCGTGGCCTTCGCCGACGCCCGTTTCGTGCAGGCCGAGAGCACGCGCGGCAGCATGACGGACCGCGGCATGGTGTTCGTGCTCCTCGGGCCGCCGACTACGTCGGCCGGAAGCCGATCCGGACGGGCGAAGACGTGAACGACGCGACCGGCCTGTCGACGGTCGGTTCGCGCGCCGCGGCCTACGCCCAGCGCGCCCTGACGGCGGCCGGTGAGCCCGCGGACTCGACGGGCGCGCTCGCCACGGACGCCTTTTTCGGCCCGGGAGTCCGGGTGCAGGACTCGAGCCCAAGCTGGCGCGAGATCTGGCACTACCGCAGGGAGCTCCTGCCGAAGTCCGTCGGCTACCAGCAGGTCGACGTCGACTTCATCACGCGCAGCGGCTACGGTGTCGACGTGCTGCAGCGCGACCCTGCGGCGCTCGCGGCGCTCGACGCGGCCCGGGCCCGCTTCGATTGGCGCGTAGACCCGTCTCCATGAGGCGACTGGCGCTTCTCGCCGTCTCGGTTCTTCTCGCCGTTTCCGCGTCCGCCTAGGCCCCTGGCTCTGGAGGTGTCCAACGCCAGTGCTCGATCGAAGGAGCCCGGATGGTTCACAGGACGGCGCCTGCCGAGATTTGATGGAAAAAGTGCTGATCGCTGAAGACGGGTGCCTCCTCGCAGTGAAAGCATCGGCGTTCGGAGGGCCGCCATGAAGCGAATCGGTGCCTGTCTTGCGGTTTTCGTCCTCCTCCGCCTCGCCGCTTCCGCGCAGACGCTTCCCGAGCTCTTCCAGAAGGCCAAGGCGCAGGTCAAGGGCGAGTCCTGGACGGACGCGCTCAAGACGCTCGAGCGGCTCGAGGCCGAGGCCGCGAGGCCCGGCAACGAAGGGCGCGAAGCGCCAGCTCGCCGCGCCGATCGCGTTCTACCGCGGCGTTTGCGAGGCGAACCTCGGCAGGCCGAGAAGGCGCAGGCCGACTTCGCGGCGTTCCTCGCGCTCCAGCCCAACGCGACGATGGATCCGTCGATGTACTCGAAGAAAGCCATCGCCGCGTTCCGAGGCGGCGCAAGACTCAGCACCTGCCTGCGGCCGCGTCCGGCCGACGGCCGGCCGGCGATGTTCGCCGCGTTCCAGGAGTTCAAGCTGCCGCCCAACTCCGGCGAGCAGGTCAACGAGGCGCTGGGCCGACGGTCCGATCCGCTGGATCATGACGGCCGAGGAGAAGCGGACGCTGGTCGCGAGTTGTCCTTCGGCGGCGGAGCTGGCAGGAGTTCGTCGAGAAGTTCTGGGAGTCGCGCAATCCGCAGCCCGGCAATCCCGGACAACTCGTATCAAGCACGGCGTTCGAGCGGCGCGTGGCGCTTCGCCGACGCGCACTTCGTCCAGGCCGAAGGCGACGCGGGGCAGCATGACGGACCGCGGCATGGTGTTCGTCCTGCTCGGGCCGCCGACCTACGTCGGGCGCAAGCCGCTCCGCGCCGGCGACGACGGCTCGGACGCGGAGGGCCTGGCCGGCGTGAGGTCGCGGAGCCGGCAATGCGCTGCAGGATCGCCGGGCCGACGGCAAGCTCGTCGGGGCACGCGGCCTCAGCCGCTGCCGACACGGTTCATCGGTCCGGGGACGCAGGCCATCGACTCCGGCCCCAACTGGCGCGAGGTCTGGCACTACCGCAAGGAGCTCCTGCCCAAGGGCGTCCGCTACCAGCAGGTCGACGTCGAGTTCATCACCCGGAAGGGCTACGGCGTCGTGCGTGCTGCAGCGCGACCCGCAGACGCTGGCGACGCTCGACGCGGCGCGCGTCAGGCCGAAGAAGGGCTAGGAACGATCCGTGACACAGCGCTCGCGGCCGGAGGCCGCCATGAAGCGATTCGGCGCGCATCTGCGCGGCTCTGCTGTCTCTTGTCCGCCGCCTCCTCCCGCGCAGACGCCTTCCCGAGCTCTTCCAGAAGGCCAAGGCGCAGGTCAAGGGCGAGTCCTGGACGGAGGCGCTCAAGACGCTCGACGCGCTCGAGGCCGAGGCCGGCCAGCCCGGCAACGAAGCCGCGAGGCGCAGCTCGCCGCGCCGATCGCCTTCTACCGCGGCGTTTGCGAGGCCAACCTCGGGCAGGCGGAGAAGGCGCAGGTGGACTTCGCGGCGTTCCTCGAGCTCCAGCCCAACGCGACGATGGACCCGTCGATGTATTCGAAGAAGGCGATCGCAGCGTTCGAGAGCGCGCGCAAGAGCCTCGCGCCGCCCTCCGACGACGACGGGCGATCGTCGTTCTTCGTCCGGTTTCAGGAGTTCAAGCTGCCGCCGAACTCCGGCGAGCAGGTCAACGAGAGCTGGGCCGATGGTCCGGTGAAGTGGATCATGACGGCCGGAGAGAAGGCGAGGTGGTCAGAGCTGACCTCCGGCGCGGAGTGGCAGGAGTTCGTCGACAAGTTCTGGGAGTCGCGCAACCCGCAGCCCGGCAATCCCGACAACACCTATCAAGCACGGGGTTCGACCGGCGGGTGGCCTTCGCGGACGCGAACTTCGTGCAGGCCGAGGGGACGCGGGGCAGCATGACGGACCGCGGGATGGTGTTCGTCCTGCTCGGGCCGCCGACGTACGCCGGGCGACGGCCGCTCCGCGCGGGCGACGATGCCAGCGAGGCCGAAGGCGCGTCGACGGTGGGCTCGCAGGCCGCGGCGAACGCGCAAGCTCGCCCGGAGCGACGGCAAGCTCACCGGGCACGCGGCTGCGGCCGCGGCGGACAGGTTCACCGGTCCCGGAACACGGGCCGCCGACTCCAGCAACAACTGGCGGGAGATCTGGCACTACCGCCGGGAGCTCCTGCCGAAGAGCGTCCGATACCAGCAGGTCGACGTCGAGTTCATCACGAAGGCGGGTTACGGCATCAACGTCATGCAGCGAGAGACGCGGACGCTGGCCACCCTCGAGGCGGCACGCGGCGGCCCGAAGGAGCCCTAGCGGAAGAGCGAGGATGGGGCGGCTACGCCGCCGGCGCGAACGGTCGTAAGATCCGCACCGGAGACCTTCCATGAAGCGACCGGGTGCCGTTCTCGCCGCCGTCCTCCTCCTTTCCGCCGCGTCCCCTGCACAGACTCTTCCGGAGCTCTTCCAGAAGGCGAAGGCCCAGGTGAAGGGCGAGTCCTGGACCGAAGCTCTCCAGACTCTCGACGCCCTGGAGGCCGAGGCGGCCCGGCCCGGCAACGAGGCGGCGCGGCAGCAGCTCGCGGCCCCGACCGCGTTCTACCGGGGCGTCTGCGAGGCGAACCTCGGCACCGCGGAAAGGGCCCAGGCCGACTTCGCGACTTTCCTGCGGGAGAATCCGGGCGCGACGATCGACAAGGTGATGTATTCGAAGAAGGCGGTCGCGGCCTTCGAGGCTGCGCGAAAGAACGTCGCCTTCGAGGCGGCGAGCGAGGAAGCGGCGTCGGGCGGCTCGCTCTCGCTTTTCCAGAGGTTCGAGAAGTTCAAGGCTCCGCCCAACATGGGCGAGAAACCGGACGATCGGTGGGCCGACGGACCGGTGAAGTGGATCATGACGGCCGAGGAGAAGGCGGCCTGGAGGGGGCTGACGGGCGGAGCCGAGCGTGCCGAGTTTGTCGAGAAGTTCTGGGAGAGGCGCAACCCGAAGCCCGGTTCCGAGGACAACATCGCGCGCACCGGCTTCGATCGGCGGGTCGCGTTCGCGGACACCTATTTCCTGCTGGACGAGCAGCAGCGCGGGAGCCTGACGGACGCGGGGATGGTGTTCATCCTGCTCGGACCGCCGACCTGGACCGGCCGCAAGCCTGTCCTGACGGGCGAGGACCCCTCCGACTCGGGCATGTCCCTCGAGTCGCAATGGTGGATGGCCGGCCGTAATTCGGTTCACATCGATGGCGCTCGGGCCACCGACGCTTCCGGCGCCTTTCGCGAGATCTGGCACTACCGGCGAGAGGCCTTGCCGAAGGGGGTCTCCGCTTACCAGGTGAACGTCGTATTCATCACCAAGAAGGGGTACGGCCGATCTGTCCTCCAGCGCGAGCCCGCGACCCTCGCCGCCCTCGACGCAGCGCGCCCGGGAAGATCCGAGAACTAGCGCCTCGCCGCGCGGGCAGCTTCGCCGGGACTAGAATGTGCGGCGGAGCCGCCGTGCGACGACCTGGAGCCACTTTCGCCGCCTTTCTCTTTGCCGCTTCGATTTCCGCGCAGTCGCTTCCCGAGCTCTTCCAAAAAGCCAAAGCCCAGGTGAAGGGCGAGTCCTGGAGCGAAGGTCTGAAGACGCTCGAAAAGCTCGAAGTGGAAGCCGCGAAGCCCGGCAACGAGGCGGCGCAACAGCAGCTCCAGGCCCCGATTGCTTTTTACCGCGGCGTTTGCGAGGCCAACCTCGGGAACGCGGACAAGGCGAAGGCGGATTTTTCGACGTTTCTCGAGCTCCAGCCCGGCGCGTCGATGGACCCCTCGATGTACTCGAAGAAGGCGATCGCCGCCTTCCAGGCCGCGCGCAAGGGCCAGGCCGCGCCGCCCGCCGGCAACGAGTCCGACGGCCGGCCGGCCATGTTCGTCGCGTTCCAGGAATTCAAGCTGCCGCCGAATTCCGGCGAGCCGGTCAACGAGAAATGGGCCGACGGGCCCGTCCGCTGGATCATGACGCCCGAGGAGAAGCGGGCATGGTCGGAGCTCGCCTCCGGCGGCGAGTGGCAGGAGTTCGTCGACAAGTTCTGGGAGGCCCGCAATCCCCGCCCGGGCAACCCGGACAATTCCTACAAGACGGCCTTCGACCGCCGGGTTGCCTTTGCGGACGCCAGGTTCAGTGAGTCCGAGGGGACCCGGGGCAGCATGACGGACCGCGGGATGGTTTTCGTGCTCCTGGGGCCGCCGACTTACGTGGGTCGGCGGCCCATCCGGCCCGGCGACGACCCGGCCGATCCGGCCGGAGCCGCGCGGGGAGGCAGCTACAACCTCGGCGAGCAGGGCCTCTTCGTCATCTCCGGGACGGGCGCCCGAGCGCCGAACAGCGACGGGTCGAGCAACTGGCGGGAGATCTGGCACTACCGGCGGGAGTTGCTCCCCAAGGGCGTGGGGTATCAGCAGGTCGACATCGAATTCATCACCAAGAGGGGCTACGGCGTCAACGTCATTCAGCGCGACCCGGCCACGCTGGCGACCCTCCAGGCGGCGGCCCGGCCGGCGCCGGACCTGTCGAAACCATGAAGACCTGAAGACCGCCAGATCGAACGGACGTAAGATCCGACTCGGAGGCCCGCCATGAAGCGAATCGGCGCTCTTTTCGCCGCGCTGCTGTTCCTTTCCGCCGCATCCCTCGCGCAGACCCTTCCCGAGCTCTTCCAGAAAGCCAAGGCCCAGGTCAAAGGCGAGTCCTGGACCGAGGCGCTCAAGACGCTCGAAACTCTCGACGCCGAGGCGAGCAAGCCCGGCAACGAAGGAGCCAAACAGCAGCTGGCCGCGCCGACGGCCTTCTACCGGGGCGTCTGCGAAGCCAACCTCGGCCAGGCGGACAAGGCCCAGGCGGACTTCGCGGCCTTCCTCCTGCTCCAGCCCAACGCGACGATGGACCCGTCGATGTACTCGAAGAAGGCCCTCGCCGCGTTCGACGCCGCGCGCGCGAGCGTGGCGCCGCCGGCTGCCTCGAGCGACGGAAAGCCCTCGATGTTCCTCGCGTTCCAGGAGTTCAAGCTCCCGGTGAACTCCGGCGAGCAGGTCAACGAGAAGTGGGCGGACGGTCCCATCAAGTGGATCATGACCCCGGACGAAAAGCGGAGATGGGCGGAGCTGGCGCCCGGCGCCGAGTGGCAGGAGTTCGTCGACAAGTTCTGGGAGACGCGCAACCCGCAACCCGGCAATCCCGACAACGCGTACCGCACGGGTTTCGACCGGCGGGTGGCTTTCGCCGATGCGAACTTCGTGCAGGCGGAAGGGACCCGGGGCAGCATGACGGATCGCGGGATGGTCTTCGTGCTGCTCGGCCCGCCGACCTACGTCGGAAGGAAGCCGATCCGCACGGGCGACGACACCAGCGAGGCCGCGGGCATGTCGACCGTGGGCTCCTCCGACGCGAGGAACGCCACGACGGCCGCCGTGGCTTCGTCACCCTCCGGAAGGATCTCCTCGGCCCAGGCAGCCGCGATTTCCTCCAAGTTCACCGGCCCGGGTACGGAGGCCGTCGACTCGTCCGGCAGCTGGCGTGAGGTCTGGCACTACCGCAAGGAGTTGCTGCCGAAGGGCGTGGGCTACCAGCAGGTCGACGTCGACTTCATCACGAAGAAGGGATACGGCATCAACGTCATGCAGCGCGACCATGCGACGCTGACGACTCTCGACGCGGCGGCCCGTCCACCCAAGACCGCGAACTGACCGTCACTCCCGCGCTTCGAGCGCCTTCCGCGTCAGCCGCGCGACGTAGACGGTCACCGCCGCGGTGATGAGGACTCCCGTCGCGAAGACGGCGGCGGCCCAGGCGCCCGGCGGCGGCGACGCGCTCGTTTCCGACTGGCCCGCCGCCCGCGCCGCCGCGCCGAGGGCCACGTAGAGAAAGGTCAGAGGAATCATTCCCGTCGCGCTCGCGGCGACGTACGGCCAGAAGCGGATGGCGGTCAAACCGTAGACGTAGTTGGACAGGACGAAGGGAACGACCGCGGACATGCGGAGCAGGAAGACGATCCGCCACCCCCTCTCGCCGATCGCGGCGTCGAGCGCCGCGAAACGCGGATCCCGCGCGGCCGCGCGCGCGACGCGCTCGCGCGCCAGGTGGCGGGCGATCAGGAAAGACGCCGCGCATCCGGCGGTCGCCCCCGCGAGGGCCACGGCCGCTCCGGGCAGGAGGCCGAAGAGAAAACCGGCGCCGATCGTCATGAGGACGGCCGGCAGCATGAGCACGGTCACGCCGGCGTGCGCGGCGGCGTAGAGAAGGACGCCGAGCGCGCCGAGTCCCGCGATCCACCCGCCGAAGTCCGCGAGCCAGTCTCCGAACGGAAGCGATCTGCTCGCGACGACCAGGGCGAGCGCGCCCAGGGCCGCGCCGGCGATCCGGAGTTTTCCGCGTGCCGTCACGGGAGGAATCCTCTCAGAAAAATCCAATCCCGGCCCGAGCAGCTCATTTTCCCGATTTTCGCTTCGGGAAATCGAATTCGGGAACTTCACGGCAAATTCTCGTGGGCCGAATTGCGGGCGTCGTCCTCGCCGCCGCGGCGTTCGAATCGCTCGCGGGCCAAAACGCGGCTGGCAGACCTGTTGCTTTTCTTCGCGTCGAAAGGTCGCGCATGGAGCGCGGCCGCGGAGAGGAGCATATGGCGAGACTCAAGCGATTCGGGATCGGGTGGGCTCTGCTCGCCATCGTCGTCGGGGCGCTGCCGCTCTACGCCGATGGCTCGCTCTTCGGGACGATTTCCGGCCGCGTCAAGGACGAATCCGGAGGCGCGCTTCCCGGCACGACCGTCGAGCTGACGAGCGACGAGAAGGGCTTCAAGCGCCAGGCGGTCACCGACGACAGCGGCGCGTTCACCTTCGCTCTGCTTCCGCCCGGCAAGTACACCGTCCGGGCCTTCCTCTCGGGCTTCGAGTCCGTCGTGTCGACGGGCAACGTCGTCCTGCCCGAGAAGACGACGAACGTCGCGGTGCTGCTCAAGCTCGCGGGCGCGGCCGAGTCGATCGAGGTGGCCGGCGACATCCCGCTCGTCGACAAGACCAATACCTCCGACACGACCGTCGTGCGCTCCGAGCTGACCGACAAGCTGCCGATCGGCCGCGCGTACCAGACCGTGGTCGACTTCGCGCCCGGCCAGAACGACATCGACGGCGACGGCAACGTCAACGCGCGCGGCGCGCCGGACTCGGCGAACGTCTTCCTGTTCGACGGCGTCGACACGACGGACCCGACGACCGGGACCTTCGGCGCGAACAACAACTTCGACACGATCCAGGAAGTCGTGGTCTCGAACTCGAACCTCTCGGCCGAGTACGGCCGCGTGCAGGGCGCCGTCGTCAACGTGATCACGAAATCCGGCTCGAACTTCTTCCACGGGAGCGGCCGCGCCCTCGTCACGAACGACTCCTGGAACGAGGACAACAAGGGCGTCAGCGAGATTTCGGGCGAGCCCTGGAACCGCACCAAGATCGACGAGAACTCCTACAACTACTCGTTCACCCTGGGCGGCCCGGTCCTGCAGGATCACCTCTGGTTCTTCGGCGCCTACCAGCGCAACCCGCAGGCCGCGGCCGCGGGGCAGACGCAGACCTCGACGCAACACCCGGATGGCACGGGCCAGGACTACTTCCCGACTCCGACCTTCGAGGCCTGGCAGGGCAAGCTCACCGGGCAGATCAACGGGTCGCAGGCGCTGACCTTCTCGGCGCAGGCGGACCCGTTCAGCGGCATCGTCCGCGACTACTGGGGCGCCGCGGCCGACCTCGGGGCGCTGACGGCCCAGGGCCAGGACGACAACTGCTCGTGGGCGTGCATCTGGTCGGCGCGCTACACCGGCGTCTTCGGTCCGAGCCTGTCCGCGGAGCTGACCTACGCGCAGCAGCGCGGCGGCATCACGCTCGCCAATTACGTCGGCGACGGATCGCCCTACATCAACCTGACCGATCAGCTCGTCTACAACGGCTCGGCGTACGTCGGCTCCGTCGACCGCCCGCGCGACCAGTTCAACGCCGCGTTCAACTACTACGCGACGCTCGGCGGCCACTCCCACACCTTCAAGGCCGGCCTCGACTACCAGACGATCGAGTCGACCAACTCGTACTTCTACCCGGGCAACCAGGCCTTCGTCGTGACCGACTTCGATCCGATCACTCACCAGCCGATCCTGTCGCCCGGCGACCAGTGGTTCCAGTACACGCCGCCCGAGCCGTCGACCTCGACCGGCTCGATCTACGGCATCTACGCCCTCGACCGGTTCGATCTGAGCAACCGCCTCTCCTTCAACCTCGGGGTGCGCGTCGACATCCAGAAGGCCGACAGCGACCTGCAGAACGTGGTGCTCAACGCGACCACGGTCGCGCCGCGGCTCTCGGCCTCCTACGACATCACCGGCGACGGCAAGATGATCGCGTCGGCCGGCTGGGGGCGCTACTACGAGTTCGTCGCGCAGACTCTGGTCGACTCGTTATACAGCGGCGTTCCGCAGGAGACCAACGCCGACGTCTTCGCCTGGAACGGGACGGAGTGGGTCTTCGACTACCCGATCCGAGCCGGCGGCAACGACCAGCCCGTCAACCCGGACCTGAAGCCGTCGTACGTCGACGAATTCAACGTCGCCCTCCAGCAGCAGATCGGCAACACCATGGCCGTCGGGCTGCGCGGCGTCTACCGGCAGTGGAACAACATCATCGACGACATCAAGCGCATCAACGACGACGGCGTCCTGCTCGCGACGCCGATCAACTTCTCCAACGACGTCATCGACCGCAACTACCAGGCGCTCGAGCTGACGTTCAACAAGCGCTTCTCCAGCCGCTTCCAGGCCCTGGCGAGCTACACGCTCTCGCGCGTCAAGGGCAACGCCACGGGATCGTGGGCCCTCGTCTCGTTCACCACGCAGCTCCTCGACTTCCCGAACGACATCTGCACGGTCGATGCGCAGGGCGGCCTTCCGGAGGTGTCCGGCCCGTGCCCCGAGATCCTCGGCCACAACCGCGACGGCGTGCTGCCCTGGGACGTGACGAACTCCGTCAAGCTCTACACGGCCTACACGATGCCGATCGGCGTCGTGAACCTGACTGCCGCCCCGTCGTTCACCTGGTTCTCGGGACTGCCGTTCCAGCAGCAGCGCCTGCTCACGATCAACGGCCAGACCGACACCTACTACGACACGCCGCAGGGCTCCTCGCGCCTGAAGGACTGGTACCAGTTGAACTTCTCGCTCGAGGCCGCGTTCCCGATCGTCGCCCCGGTCGAGCTCGCCGTGAAGGCGGACATCTTCAACGTCACCAACCAGCAGTCGCTCATCGATCCCACGCGCGTCGTGCTCGCGCCGGGCGAGGACTTCGGGACGCCCACCTCGCGCAACTCGTTTCAGGCGCCGCGCGGCTATCAGTTCGGAGCGGTCGTGAAGTTCTAGACTCGAATTCCTCACGCCCGCCCTCTCTCGCCCGTGAGAGGGAAGGGCGTTGTCCCAATGAAAAGCCCCGCCGAAAGGCGGGGCTGATTTTTCTCCGGAATGCGGGTGAACTACGCCGAGAACGACTTCCCGCAGCCGCAGCCGCCGCCGGTCGCGTTCGGGTTCGTGACCGAGAAGCCGGCGCCGCGCATGTCCTCCACGAAGTCGACCTTCGCGTCCTTCAGGTAGGTGGCGCTCTGCGGATCGACGACGACCTGGATGCCGCCCGTCTCGATGAGGGTATCGCCCTCTTTCTTCTCGTCGAACGTGAAGCCGTACTGGAAACCGGAGCAGCCTCCGCCCTGGACGAAGATCCGGAGCGGCTTACCCTGGGACTCGGGCATGGTGCCCGCGAAGTACTTGACCTTTTCGACCGCCTTGTCCGTCAGCGACAGGAGGGCGCCCGTGGGTCCGGTCGTGATCGGAGTCGGAATCGAAGATTCGACAGTAGACATTAGGTTCTCCTCGAAGGGGATTATGGTCCGCGCTGCGGACCCAACGCAACCGGCTCAGGAAGCCTTGGCGAGTGAGGGACTTGCGAGCAGCTGCTCGATCGAGCGCCAGGTCGCGTCGACCCGGGGTGGAGGCGTCAGGAAAGAGACCTGCTTGCGGGTGACCTCGAAGTCCTCGACTCCCGGAAGGCGCGCGCGCTCCCAGGCGCGGCGCAGAAGGCGACACTCTTCGTCATCGAGAGGACGGTTGAAGTGACCAATGGCGAGGCGCGCCCCGTCGACCTCGAAGACCGACCGAAAGGAAACCCTTGCGGCACGAGGCTGATTGCTCCAACTGGTCACATCTATATGACGCTCGCGAGCCGCTTTCGGTTTCATTGCCCGAAGTAACAGCAATCGCCGTGCCACTATTCCGAGCACTGGTTCTTGTGCACACCACAATATCTTGTGTTTCCCCCTTGACTCGCCCTTCCAGCCGGACTTACCCTGATAGGCAACGCTGGCGGTTTGTCCGCGCTAAGAGTCGAAGCCCTTTTGGTGGAGCCAGGGTTATCGGGTGGGTGGGCGGAGCATTTGTTTCGAAGGGGGACGGAAGGAGGAGGGGGGATGAGCTCGACGGAAAAGTCGGTGGATAAAGAGGTCCAGGCGGCCGTTTTCGAGAAGGCCAGGACCGCGGGAAAGTCGCTCCGCGGCCTGACGTTTTCGAGGGTCTATTCGGACCCGTCGATATCGCCCTACGACGCGGTGGAGTGGGAGCTGCGTACGGCGGCGATCGTGTCCGAGAAGGGCGAGACGATCTTCGAGCAGAAGAACGTCGAGGTCCCCAAGTCCTGGTCCCAGACGGCGACGAACATCGTCGTCCAGAAGTACTTCCACGGCCGCGCCGGCACCCCCGAGCGTGAGACCTCCGTCCGTCAGCTGATCGAGCGGGTCGCCGGGACGATCACTTTTTACGGCGAAAAGGGCGGCTACTTCAAGACGGCCGCCGACCGCGACGCCTTCCACGACGAGCTCGCCACGATCCTCGTCACCCAGGTCGCCTCCTTCAATTCCCCCGTCTGGTTCAACGTCGGCATCGAGGAGAAGCCGCAGGGCTCCGCCTGCTTCATCAACTCGTGCGGCGATTCGATGGCCTCCATCCTCGGGCTCGCCAAGACCGAGGGCATGCTCTTCAAGTTCGGCTCGGGCACCGGATCGAACCTCTCGTCCATTCGTGGGTCCCATGAATCTCTTTCCGCGGGCGGCACCGCGTCCGGACCGCTCTCCTTCATGAAGGGCTTCGACTCCTTCGCCGGCGCGATCAAGTCGGGCGGCAAGACGCGCCGCGCGGCCAAGATGGTCATCCTCAACATCGACCACCCGGACATCGAGGAGTTCATCCTCTCCAAGTCGAACGAAGAGAAGAAGGCCTGGGCCTTGATCGACGCCGGCTACGACGGCTCGTTCAACGGCGAGGCGTACGCGTCGATCTTTTTCCAGAACGCCAACCACTCCGTGCGCGTGACCGACGAGTTCATGGACGCCGTCGAGAAGGACGGCGAGTGGCAGACGAAGGAAGTCCTGACCGGCCAGCCGTACAAGACGTACCGGGCCCGGGATCTCATGGCGAAGATCGCCGACTCCGCGTGGATCTGCGGCGACCCGGGCATGCAGTACGACTCGACGATCAACCGCTGGAACCCGGTCAAGGCGACGCACCGCATCAACGCGTCGAACCCGTGCAGCGAGTACATGTTCGTCGACGACTCGGCCTGCAACCTGGCTTCGCTGAACCTGATGAAGTTCTTCAACCCGGAGGACGGCTCCTTCGACGTCGCGAGCTTCCGGCACGCCTGCGACATCGTCATCACGGCGCAGGAAATGCTCGTCGACAACTGCTCCTACCCGACGGAGCCGATCGCCCAGAACTCCTACAAGTTCCGGCCGCTCGGCCTGGGCTACGCGAACCTCGGCGCGCTCCTGATGGCGGCCGGCGTTCCGTACGACTCGGACGAGGGCCGCGCGTACGCCGCCGCGATCACGTCGCTCATGTGCGGCGAGGCGTACCTGCAGTCCTCGAAGGTCGCCGCGGAGCTCCAGCCCTTCGCCGGCTACGCGCCCAACCGCGAGGCTTTCCTCGAGGTCATCGGCATGCACCGCCACGCGGCCTACGAAGTGCCGTCGAAGGGCGTCCCGGCGGAGCTATTCAAGGCGCAGCTCGCGGTCTGGGACGCGGCTCTCGAATCCGGCACGCAGGACGGCTACAAGAACGGCCAGGTCACCGTCCTCGCGCCGACCGGCACCATCGGCTTCATGATGGACTGCGACACGACCGGTGTCGAGCCGGACCTCGCGCTCGTCAAGTACAAGAAGCTCGTCGGCGGCGGCACGATCAAGATCGTCAACCAGACGGTCCCGCTGGCGTTGAAGCGCCTGGGTTACTCCGAGGAAGAGGTCCACGAGATCATCGACTACGTCGACGAGAAGGGCACGATCGAGGGCGCGCCGGAATTCAAGCCCGAGCACCTGCCCGTCTTCGACTGCGCATTCCGCGCTCTGAACGGCACCCGCTCGATCCACTACTCCGGCCACGTCCGCATGATGTCGGCCGTGCAGCCCTTCCTCTCGGGCGCGATCTCGAAGACCGTCAACCTCCCGCCCGACGCCACGCCCGACGAGATCGCCGGCGTGTACATGGAAGGCTGGAAGCAGGGCCTGAAGGCCATCGCGATCTACCGCGACGGCTGCAAGCGCACCCAGCCCCTGAACACCGGCGCCTCCAAGAGCGACAGCAAGTCCCCCGAGAAGCGCACCTCGCTCGAGTACGTCGGCAAGGCCACGGCGCCCGTCCCGGCGCCCTTCCGCCGCAAGCTCCCCGACGAGCGCCGCTCGATCACCCACAAGTTCGACGTCGGCGGCCACGAGGGCTACATCACCGTCGGCCTCTTCGAGGACGGCAAGCCCGGCGAGATCTTCCTCAAGATGTCGAAGGAAGGCTCGACCGTCTCGGGCCTGATGGACTCCTTCGCGACCGCGATCTCCCTGACGCTCCAGTACGGCGTGCCTCTCGAGGCCCTGGTCAAGAAGTTCACCCACATGCGCTTCGAGCCTGCCGGCTTCACCAAGAACCCCGAGATCCCGATGGCGAAGTCGCTCGTCGACTACGTCTTCCGGTGGCTCGGCTCCAAGTTCCTCTCCGCGAGCGACAAGCAGGGCATCGGCATCATCGCCCGGGACAGCGCGTCGAGCGAGCCCACCCCCGTCACCCAGCAGACCGTCGCGGCGCGGTCGGGCGGGGGAGAGGGCGGCTTCAAGCTGACGTTCGAGACGTCCACGGACGCGCCCGCGTGCCACGAGTGCGGGTCGATCATGGTGAGGTCGCGCGGCTTGCTACAAGTGCTTGAACTGCGGGGCGACGTAGCGGGTGTAGCTAGAAATCAGTTTGGGGTGGGGCCGTTTGAGGCCGGCTACGGGCGCCGAAAGGCGCCCGTAGTGTTGATGTAGTCGATTGCTTGGAACGCTAGGTTCGAGTCCTAGCGCCCAAGCCATACCCTCCGTCACCGTCCGTCACAAGCGCCTGAGAAATCAGGCGCTTTTTCTTTTTGCCCCAAATCGAAAGGGGGCTTGGAGACGGTAAAAGACGGACAGTTCGCGGACAGCGACGCGGACAGTCCTCCGCATGAGACGATTCTCCCCGTGGCCCCCAATCAGACTGATGAGCTGGACCTCGGGCGCTGCCCGCACTGCGCCATCGCCCTGCCTCGCCTAACAAGGCACAACGTCGTCCAGACCTCAGCCAGCGATGGGACGAATGAACGATTTTGGTCTACCTACCTGTGTGCTTCCTGCGGCGGCGTAGTCCTAACTGCCGCTCGAACGAGGAACGCTCAGATCACGGAGCAATACCCGGAAGGTCAGGTTTTTGAGGAGAGCATTCCGAAGAAAGCGCGAGCATTCTTGGAGCAGGCTGTGCAGAGCCCTCCGGCCGGAGCGGTAATGCTGGCGGCGAGCGCGGTCGATGCGATGCTGAAGTCGAAGGGCAAAAAGGAAGGGAGCCTTTACAAACGCATCGAGGACGCCGTAGCGGAGCACCTGATAACCGGGGATATGGGACTCTGAGCGCCTGGGTTCGCCTAGACGCCAATGACCAGCGCCACGCCGGTGAGGAGGTCGAGATTCCAACCGCTAATGAGGCTAGGAGGAGCATTGCGTTTGCTTCCGCCCTTGCCCAATTCCTCTTCGTGTTTCCCGCGCTAGTCGTAGCGGGTCGCGAGATCAAGGACCAGAAGTCGGCAAAGAGCAGCGGGCCAGGCAGCGAGGATGGCGAAGGCGTAGTTCTCCTGAGCCAGAAAGCGGATCGGAAGCTGCTCAACCTGGTCTATCTGCGAGCGTCGCAAATCAACGGCTGTGCGTACTGCATCGATATGCACTGGAAAGACCTTCGCGCGGAAGGCGAGAGTGAGCAACGACTGTACGGCCTCGACGCGTGGGCCGAATCTCCCTACTACGACGACCGCGAGCGTGCCGCGCTGGCGTGGACGGAAGTGGTGACGCGCCTGTCCGAAGGGCACGTGCCCGACGGGGTCTTCGAAGAGGCGCGTCGTTTCTTCTCTGAGGCGGAGCTCGCCGACCTGACCCTGGGCATCGTGGCGATCAACGGCTGGAACCGGCTGAACATCGCATTTCGGACGCCGGCGGGAGACTACCAACCTTCCGCGAGGAAGGTCTCGACGACCCAGGCACCGGCGGGCCGGGTGTCGCGGCCGGAAGCCTCCCACTGAAGGCGCGGAGGGGTCAGTCCTGACTTGTTGCAAGAAGTCAGGACTGACCCCCGAGAGGCTAAAGGTCCCCGCAATCCTGCTTCGCTGGTAGGCTAGTGCAACCACCGCGAAGGGGGATTCGAGTCATGGCGGAAGGTCCAGATCAGCCCGGACCGCCCGGCGGCCCCGAGGGGCACGCGCGTTGGGTCCGCATCTCTCACTGGATCGTCACGCTGAGCGTCCTGACGCTCGTGTTCAGCGGGATTCGAGATCCTGATGGTCCATCCGCGGCTCTACTGGGGCAAGGCGGGCAACGACCTCACGCCGGCGCTCCTCGAGCTGCCGATCAGCCGGAACTACAAGCACGGCGGCTACGACAAGCCCACGCCCTTCTTCGAGAACGCCTCGGGGCCGGTCAGCGCCAACCGGACCTACGACATCTTCAATCAGAACGGCTGGGGGCGCAGCCTGCACTTCCTGGCCGCGTGGTTTCTCGTGCTGCCCGGCGTCCTCTACCTGCTGATCGGCATCTTCGGCGGCCACTTCCGATCGCATATCTGGCCCCGGGCCCGGGAGCTCGCGCCGCGTCGCTTCTGGCGCGACGTGGCGGATCATCTGCGTCTTCGGATTCCCGCCGCCGGCGGCGGTCCGCAGTACGGCCTGCTCCAGAAGTGCGCGTACTCGTTCGTGGTCTTCGTGGTGGCTCCGCTGATGGTCGTGACCGGCCTGACGATGTCGCCCGCGGTGACCGCGGCGTTCCCGAGCCTGCTCGACCTGTTCGGCGGCTACCAGTCCGCCCGAACGATCCATTTCTTCGCGTCCGCGGTGCTCGTGTTGTTCGTGATCGTCCATGTCGTGATGGTCGTTCGGTCCGGATTTCGGCGTCACATGCGGGCCATGACCCTGGGGAGATGACATGAAGGAGAAGTCGAGCGGTCTCATCACCCGGCGAGGGGCGATCGTCGCGGGCCTGGCGGCCGCCGGCGGGATCGTCGTGGCGCGACGTTTCCCGAAGGTGCTGCCGCCCGCGTGCGGAAACGTCCTGCGTGCGGGCGACTCCTTCACCTACGGCATGCAGCGGGCGCTTCTGGGGGATCAATCGCTGGTGAGGGAATACCGTCCGGAGGACATCACCTCGTTTCCCGCACTGGGCACCGCCGACCCCGGCCTCACGGTGAAAGGCGAGCTCGGCGACGCGTACCGCCGCATGAAGGACGGAGCGTTCGCGGACTGGCGGCTCACGGTCGAGGGCAGCGTGGCCAGGCCGCGCGCGTTCTCGCTCGCCGACCTGAAGCAGTTCGCGCCGCGAACCCAGATTACGCGGCACACGTGCGAGGAGGGATGGAGCGCCATCGGCCAGTGGACGGGGGTGCCGCTCTCCGCCGTGCTCGATGCGGTGGGCATCCTCCCGGCGGCGCGGTTCGTGGTGTACCGCTCGTACGACGACTGGGTCGACAGCATCGACATGTCCGACGCCCGGCATCCGCAGACCCTCCTGGCGTACGGAATGAACGGGCGCGATCTGCCGATCCCGCACGGCGCGCCGGTGCGCCTGCGCGTCGAGCGGCAGATGGGCTACAAGAGCATGAAGTTCCTGCGGAGCATCGTCGTCGCGGACAAGTTCGACGACGGCGGCAAGAAGGGCAACATCCAGAACGGCTGGGCCTGGTACACGGGGATCTGACGAAATCGCCGTCGCCGGACGCGCCGCCAGGCGCCGCTCCAGCGGCCTCGGGCTAGAGTTGCCTGGTCGGTCGTGACGATCCCGGAGGTCCCATGAATCCTCTCCTCACGTTCGGAATGTTCTGTGCGTTCCGGGCGAAATGTGGGGTCAGTCCTGATTTGCTGACTTCGGGCGGATGTCGCGAGCTGCGGGTCCAGAAGGGATTCGTCCTGACTTGCTAACTTCGATTCGGGTGGTGCTGAAATCAGCAGTTCAGGACTGACCCCGGGCCGAAGGGGTCGCTTCCGAAAGAGTGATACGGTCATCTTCTCGTTCGTTAGGCGGCCTGCCAGCTCTTCTTGCCTGACAGACTCCCCAACGAAAAGGCGAGAAAGCCCAACCGCCCTGCGGCAAGCGGTTCCGCTGCATTAGCTGCCGCGTCCACGAGGGCGCTGTATGCACCCCCAGGAGGCCACCATGACCCCAGTCGAAACCGTTCAGAGCGACACAGCTACGGACACCGGCGCAGACGCCATCCGCCCCTTCCGCGTCCAGTTTTCGGACGAAGCGCTCGCTGACCTGAAACGCCGCATCGCGGCGACACGGTGGCCCGAGCGGGAAACCGTCACCGACACGTCGCAAGGCGTGCAGCTCGCGACGATGCAGAAACTCGCGCGCTATTGGGCGAAGGACTACGACTGGCGCAAGGTCGAAGCGAGGCTGAACTCCTATCCGCAATTCGTGACGACAATCGATGGGCTGGACATTCATTTCATCCATGTTCGTTCGAAGCAGCCCAATGCGCTCCCGCTGATCATCACGCATGGCTGGCCCGGCTCGGTGCTCGAGCAGATCAAGATCATCGATCCGCTGACCAATCCCACGGCCCACGGCGGGAGCGCATCGGACGCTTTCGATGTCGTGATTCCGTCGATGCCGGGTTACGGGTTTTCAGGCAAGCCGACCACGACCGGCTGGGACCCCGCTCACATCGCGCGTGCCAACGTCGTGCTGATGAAGCGCCTGGGATACAAGAGATTTGTGGCGCAAGGCGGCGATTGGGGTGCGCTCATCACCGATCTGATGGGCGTGCAGGCTCCTCCGGAGCTGCTCGGAATTCACACCAACATGCCTGGCGCGGTTCCACCCGACATCGACAAAGCAGCCTTCACCGGCGCCCCGCCGCCGTCCGGCCTCGCAGCCGACGAGCGGCACGCGTATGACCGGCTCGTCTTCTTCTACACGAAAGGCCTCGCCTACGCGCAGGAGATGGGGAACCGCCCGCAGACGCTCTACGGCATCGAGGATTCACCGATCGGCCTGGCCGCCTGGTTACTCGATCACGACGCACTCAGTTACGAGCTCATGGCGCGTGTCTTTGACGGTCAGCCTGAGGGCCTTACGCGAGACGATGTGCTCGACAACATCACGCTCTACTGGCTGACGAAGACGGCGGTTTCATCGGCCCGTCTCTACGGGGAAAACAAGTTCGCCTTTTTCGCCCCGAAAAACGTCGCGATCCCGGTTGCCGTGAGCGTCTTTCCGGATGAGCTCTATGCAGCCCCGCGGAGTTGGGTAGAGCGCGCGTATCCCAAGCTCATCTACTACAACAAGCTCGACAAAGGCGGGCACTTCGCTGCGTGGGAACAGCCGCAGCTGTTGGTGCCGGACCTTCGCGCGGGGTTCAAGTCACTGCGCTGACCGGTGGGGGACGCGGGCTCGGGCTGCGCCCGCGTCCCCATGCTGATTAGGACAGCCGCTCGGCGATCAGCCGGTCGGCGCGCGCGAGGTCGACCTCATCGAGGCTCGCCGCCCGGCTCGTCAACTCGTCGAGGATTTCCTCCTGAATCGCTCCCCGCCGCTTTGCCTCGGCGTAGGGAATCGTGTGGAACATCACCATCGAATAGCGGGGGATGAACCGGCCGGGGTGCCTCTCCTCGAGGCGGAAGGAAAGATCCTTCTTCAACTGGAACTTCGGCTCCCGGACGGTCGACCGCATCTCGACGTAGTTCTCCAGGGCCATGTCGGCGATCGCGTCGGTATTGGGCCGGCGACGCCTTTCGAATTCCGCGAAGATCTCGTTCCACGGGCCGATCCGGATCTCCGAGACATTGATCGAAGGCGCTGCAATCTTCGAACGCCGCGTTCATGCCCTGCCCGTGAAAGGGAACGATCGCGTGCGCCGCATCGCCCAGGACGAGCGCATGGTCCTCGAACGACCAGGGCTCGCAGCGGATCGTCTCCAGATGGCCGGTGGGATTTCCGAAGAAGTCCTCGGCGAGGCGGGGCATGAGCGGGATCGCGTCGGCGAATCGGCGTTCGAAGAGCGCGTCAACGGCCTCGGGCGTCGTCAGGGCCTGGAAGCTTTCTTCTCCCTGATTCGGCAGAAACAGGGTCACGGTGAAGCTGCCGTCGACGTTGGGGAGCGCGATCAGCATGTATTCGCCTCTCGGCCAGACATGCAGGGCGTTCTTCTCCATCCGAAATTGCCGCCGCCGGCTCGCCGGGGGGATCGAGAGCTCCTTGTACCCGTGGCCGAGCGGCTCCTCGTCGAGCCGTCCGCCTGTCCGTTCCAGGATCGCGGCGCGAACCGCCGAGGCGCTTCCATCCGTCCCGATGAGGACGTCGTAGGGTGTCGCTTGTGGGAGCACCCGACGGTTCGCGAAATCGACGCCGCAGACCGTCTCTCCGAAGCGGATCGAGACTCGGCCGGTCGATTCGGCGGCATCCAGGAGGAGCGCGTTCAAGCCCGCGCGCGAAACCGAGTAGATGACTTCATGCGGCTTGTTGCCGTAGGGAATCAGCCGGAGCCGTCCTTCCTCGTCGTGAAGCATCCTCCCGGCCATCGGAATGAGCGCGGACCGGAGGCTCTCCATCACGCCGACCTCTTCGAGCGCCGCGATGCCGCGATTGGCGAGCGCCAGGTTGATGGAGCGCCCGGCTGACGCAGGCGCCGCCGTCTTCCGGGGATCGAGGCGGCGCTCGAGGAGCGTCACGCGGTACCCGCGCCTGGCCAGAGAGATCGCCAGGAGTGAGCCGGCGAGACCGGCGCCGACGAGCGTGATCTCGGGGGTGTCGCGGGGTGTTCTCACAGCCGACGCATGCGCATCCCGTCGGCTCGGGGCCTGCCGAGGTCGGGATCCCTCGCTATCGCTCGGGATGACGGCTTGGAGGTTGACGCCGCGCATCCGCCTGTCATCCCGAGGAGCGGAGCGACGAGGGATCCCGGACTCGAGAGCACGGCTCAGGGCCTGCCGATGACGGGATCGTACCGCCGGCCGTTCCGGCCGGCGTTGCCTATGCCGGGGGCTGCCTGCGGTGGTCCGGCTCGGCTATCGCTCGGGATGACGGCGTGAGCTCGGGATGACGCGTAAGAGCACGTTCTCACAGCGCCTTCCCGAAGAATCTCGACGAAGCGGTGGACCTCCTCGTACCGGTTGTAGAGGGGGACGGGTGCCACCCGGATCACGTCCGGCTCGCGCCAGTCGCAGGTGACGCCGGATGCTTCGAGTTGTTCGAAGACGGTTCTTCCCGCGCGGCTCGACTTGACGCGTAACGAGAGCTGGCATCCCCTCCGACGCGGGTCTCCGGGGGTGAGGATCTCGACCGAATCCCCGATTTCCCGCTGAAGCAGCCATTCGAGGTAGGCCGTGAGGCGGAGCGATTTCTCCCGCAGCGGCTCCATTCCGCCCGCTTCCATGAAGACGTCGAGCGAAGCTCGAATCGCCGCGAGCGAGAGGATCGGAGGGTTCGAGAGCTGCCATCCCTCCGCGCCAGGGATCGGTCGAAATCCGGGCTCCATCCGGAAGCGCGATTTCCTTGTCGTGGCCCCACCAGCCGGCCAGACGCGGCAGATCGTGCTGCATGCCGTGCCGCTCGTGGACGAAGCAGCCGCCCACCGAGCCCGGGCCCGAGTTCAGGTACTTGTACGTGCACCACACGGCGAAGTCCACGTTCCAGTCGTGGAGGCGCAGGACCAGGTTTCCCGCCGCGTGAGCCAGGTCGAAGCCGACGACGCACCCCTTCCCGTGCGCGAGTCGCGTGATCGCCTCGATCTCGAATGCCTGGCCCGTGTAGTACTGGACTCCCGGAAGCAGGACCAGGGCGATCGACTCACCCTCGCGTTCGAGGACCTGGGCGACGTCCGCGGTATCGATCGAGTGCTTTTCCTTGCCGGGCCGCAGCCGCACGAGTGCTTCGGCCGGGTCGAAGCCGTGGACGTCTGGCCTGGGACTCGACCGCATAGTCGTCCGAGGGGAACGCATGATCCTCGAGGAGAATCCGATGCCGCTCGCGGGTCGGCCGGTAGAAGCTCGCCATCATCAGGTGAAGGTTGACGGTGAGCGAGTTCATCGTCACGACTTCGCTTATGGACGCAGACGCCGAGGCGCCCACCAGCCGGGCCATCGGCTCGGCGAGGAGCTCGTGGTACGGCATCCATGGGTTCTCCCCCGAGAAATGCGCCTTGACGGCGAGCCGCTTCCACTTCTCCAGCTCCTCGTCGACGTACTTCGGAGTTCTCTTCGGGAGGAGCCCCAGCGAATTGCCGACGAAATAGATCTCTTCCTCGCCGTTTTCGCCTTTGGGGATGTGGAATTCGTCTCGGAACCGCCCGAGCGGGTCGCCTCGATCCAGGGCGACCGCGAAGTCGCGTCCGGGCTGGAACGGCTCGTTCACCGGGCTCCACCGAAGCGTGCGGCGGGAAGGTCGAGCCACTCGAGCGCCGTGCCGTGCAGCAGCCGCGCACGGGTCTCCTCCGGGAATCCGCACGAATCGATCAGCTCTCCCGGGCGAGGCTCGCCGAGCGGGAAGGGATAGTCGCTGCCGAGGGCGATCCGATCGGGGCCCATCAGGTCGACGAGGTAGCGCAGCATCAGCGGATCGTGCACGAGCGAGTCGACGTAGATCCGCCGCAAGTACTCACGCGGTGAAACGTCGTTGGAAACGGCGCACAGATCGGGCCGCGCTTCGAAGCCGCGGACGATTCGCCCGATCGTCGCCGGAAAAGCGCCGCCGCCGTGCGCGAATGCGATCCGCAGGGCCGGCAGCCTCTCGAGCACGCCGCCGAAGATGAGCGAGCAGATCGCGAGCGAAACCTCCGCGGGCATCCCGACGAGCCAGGGGAGCCAGTAACGCGTCATCCGGTCTCTGCCGGCCATCTCCCACGGGTGGACGAACACGGCGGCGTTGAGCGCCGCCGCCGCCTCGAAGATCGGAAAGAGCTCCGGGCTGTCGAGATTCGCTCCGTTGACGTTCGAGCCGATCTCGACACCCGAGAGCCCGAGCTCCCGCACGCAGCGCTCGAGCTCCCGAATCGCAAGGTCGGGGCTCTGCATCGGGATCGTTCCGAGACCGGCGAAACGCGACGGGTGCGCGGCCACGACCCCGGCGATGTGGTCGTTCAGGCTCCTCGAGAGCTCCAGCGCAAGGTCCGGCTCCGCCCAGTAGCTGAACATGACCGGCACCGTCGAGAGAACCTGCACGTCGACGCCCGCCGTCTCGCAGTCGGCCAGCCGCGCCTCGACGTCCCAGCTGTTGCTTTCGATCTCGCGAAACAGAGAACCGTTGACGATCATTCGCGCGCGGCCGGGCGCGTGATGCTCGAGTTGAACGAACCGTCTCGCCTCCCGGCACCTTCCGCTTATGGAAGTCGGGCAGCCTCTCGGGAAGGATGTGAGTGTGGACGTCGATCTTCAGCAAGTCAGGCGACCGGCGCGGGCGGAGCGGGCATCACCGTGCCGCACTTCTTGCAGGATCGGTTCTTCTCGTCGCCGAAGAACCGGTCGAAGATGGGCGGGAAATCCTTTTCGACGTTATGGAGAGTGAAGAATTCTTCGTACAGCAAGGACGTGCACTTGTCGCAATACCACTGGAGCCCGTCCTTCTCGTGCGGGAGCCGCTTGCGCTCGACGACGAGACCCACGGAATCCGGCATCCGCTGGGGCGAATGGGGGATGCGAGGCGGAAGGAGATAAATCTCGCCGGCGCGAATCGGGATGTCCACGACCTTCCCGCCCTGGATCGTCTTCAGGACCATCTCGCCTTCGAGCTGATAGAAGAACTCGGGTCCCTCGTCGATGTGGTAGTCCTTGCGGTTGTTCGGCCCGCCGACGACCATGACGATGAAGTCGTCTTCCTCGAAGACCTTCTTGTTGCACACCGGCGGCTTCAGAAAGCTGCGGTGCTCGTCGATCCACTTCTCGAAATTCAGCGCCTTCGATTCCATGGCGTTCCTCGCAAGTAGTATATGCGGCGTGAAATCCTCCGACAGCAAGGAACCCGCCTCCATTCACCGTGTCCTCGCGCGCGCCGCGGCCCCTCGGTCCCTATCCGCACGCGCGCCGGGTCGGGAACCTGCTCTTCCTTTCCGGGATCGGCCCGCGGCACCGAGAGACCGAGCAGATTCCCGAAGGCATCGAGGCTCAGACGCGCTCGTGCATCGAGAACGTCAAGGCGATTCTCGAGGACGCCGGGAGCGCGCTCGAGAAGGTGGTCGACGTGACGGTCTTTCTGACGAACATCGACCGCGACTTCGCCGCGTTCAATCGGGTTTACGGAGAGTACTTCGAGACGATCCGGCCGACGAGAACGACCGTGGGCGTCGTCGCGCTCCCGGTTCCGATCTCGATCGAGCTGAAAGTCATCGCGGAGAGTTGAATCCCATCCGGCTTCTCACCTCGGGCGGAAGCCTGGGAAGCGCCGACCGGGGAATGTAGAAGCTCGCAAGCGCCGAGAGGTCCGCGAACACCCTGTGACGCTCGGCCGCCCGGTCGAGATACTCGTGACCCGACGTGCCGCCGGTGCCGATCCGGGTGCCGATCATCCGCATCGCCATCTGGGCGTGGCGCTGTCGCCAGGTCGTGAAGTTCCTTTCGATGTCCGCGAGGAGCGCCAGCAACCGGAACGGCACGTACAGAATCGGTTCGTCGCGATAGAGATTGATGAGGAGCGCCGCCTGGAGCGCACGTCGGGAAAAGTGGCGTCCCGGCGACGCTCCGGACTCGCCGGCTCCCTCTTCGAACACGTCCGCGAACCGGCGTGCCGTCGCCTCGACCCCGGCCAGCTGCGTGGTTTTCTCGTCCTCGGTCAGGGTGGGGTTGTTCCGGACCGAGGCGCGGTCGGCGGCGAGCATGACGTCGACCGCCCGTCGATACTCCCGCCAGAAGTCGAAATCCCCGAAGTGGAGGAAGGGCGTTCGCTCGAGCCAACCCTCGATCAGATCGAAGAGAGAAGGCCCCTTCTCCGAAGCCTCGACGCGCGCGGCATCCTCGGCGCTGAGGCGCGACGTGTAGGGCGCGCCGTGGAGTTGAAGGCGGTCGCCGCGCCGCATTCCCAGCTTGTTCTCGATCAGGCGAAATTGAACGCTCTGAAGACCCGAGGCCGGGATCAGGTCGTCGCGGAAATCGAGGAAGTCGAGAGGAGTCATGGTCTCCAGAACGTCGACCTGTTGAATCAGGACGCGCTGGATCTCGACGATGCGACCTAAGCGCAGGACCGCCTGCCCGAGATCCTCCTCCGGGACGCGAGCGCCTCGAAAGGTCGCGAGCACCGCGTCGAGCTCCCACAGGATCTGTTTGAACCAAAGCTCGTAGGCCTGGTGCACGATGATGAAGAGCATCTCGTCGTGGGCGGGCCGGCCGCGGAGGGCGCTCTGCATCTGCTGGGCGCCGAGCAGCCGATCGGTCTGGATGTAGTCCGCGTAGTAGAGAGGACCGCGGGGCTTTTCTTTTTCCATCTTGGCTTGCTTCGTACCATGATGACGGGAGCGATTCAAACGACGGGCTGGCGCGCACTCCCCGATTGGATCGCCCGATTGAGCCGTCATCCCGAGCGATAGCGAGGGATCCCGTCCTCGGCAGGCTCTTAGCCGTGGCATCCGTCGCGTGTCGAGTCCGGGATCCCTCGTCGCTGCGCTCCTCGGGATGACGGATAAGACGCGCGTGCGTCCTCCGCAAGAACGTCGGTGCCGGCGCACCGACTCTACCTGTGCCGGGATAGGATCTTCCGGCAGTGAAACGCATCCTCAATTTCATCGACGGCCAGTTCCGGCCGCCCTGCTCGGGTCGATACCTTCCGAACGTCAACCCGGCGACGGGGCAGGTCATCGCCGAAATCGCGGAGAGCGGCCCCGAAGACGTCGATGCCGCCGTCGTCGCGGCGTCTCGCGCGTTCGAGTCGTGGCGCCGGACACCCGCCGAGGAGCGATCCCGGCTCCTGATCCGGGTAGCCGAGCTCATCGAGGAGAACTTCGACGAGCTGGCGCGGCTCGAATCGGAAGACAGTGGGAAGCCGATCGCGCTCGCCCGCCGGATCGACGTGCCCCGAGCCATTCTGAACTTCCGCTTCTTTGCGACAGCGATCCTGCACGCCGAAACGCCCTGCCATATGACGGACGATCGGGCGCTCAACTACACCCTCCGGCAGCCCCTCGGCGTCGCCGGGCTGATCTCACCCTGGAACCTGCCGCTGTACCTTTTGACCTGGAAGATCGCTCCGGCAATCGCCGCGGGGAATTGTTGTGTGGCGAAGCCTTCGGAGCTGACACCGCTGACGGCCGACAGGCTTGCCGCACTGACCCTGGAGGCGGGCATTCCGCCCGGCGTCGTCAATATCGTGCACGGCCCCGGAGGGAGCGCCGGCCGCGCCCTCACGTCGCATCCGAACGTCCCGCTCATCTCGTTCACCGGGGGAACGAAGACGGGCGCGGACGTGATGGCCCGCGCCGGACCGCTCTTCAAGAAAGTGTCCCTGGAGCTCGGAGGGAAGAATCCGAACATCGTGTTCGCGGACGCCGATCTCGAGCAGGCCGTCGCCACCTCGATTCAGTCGAGCTTCGCCAATCAGGGGGAGATCTGCCTCTGCGGATCGCGTCTGTTCGTCGAGAAGACCATCTACGAAGAGTTCCTCGACCGCTTTCTGGAGGGAACGAAGAAGCTCCGGATCGGAGATCCGCAGGACGCTGCGACCGACGTGGGCGCGCTCGTGAGCGAGCCCCACCTTCGCAAAGTCGAGGGCTACGTCGAGCTCGCGAGAGAGGAAGGCGGCACTATTCTCGTCGGCGGAAAGCGTCCCGAAAATCTCCCGGAGCGCGTCCGGGACGGTTACTTCCTGGAGCCGACGGTGATCGCCGGCCTCGACTGCCAACAGGCGCGTCATGCAGGAGGAGATCTTCGGGCCCGTCGTCACCGTCACGCCCTTCGATTCTCCCGAAGAGGCGATTGCCCTATGCCAACGGCACGCGCTATGGACTTTCGGCGAGCGTCTGGACCCGGGACCTCCAGAAGGCCCATCGGGTCGCCGCGGCGATCGAGAGCGGAACGGTATGGGTCAACACGTGGCTACTGCGGGATCTTCGCGTTCCCTTCGGCGGAATGAAGGAAAGCGGCCTCGGGCGTGAGGGCGGATTCGAATCGCTCGATTTCTTCACCGAAGCGAAGAACGTCTGCGTCAAGTTGTAAGAATTGGGGCGGGAGCGCGCAGCCAACGAGTCGGTTGGGTCGCTCCGGCCTAGCCCTTCTTGCGCCCGGCCAGACGCCAGAACTGCGTCTCGTTCAGCAGCGTGATCCGGTGCCCTTTCTCGCGGAGTCGCTTGATTTCGAGAAGCTTCCGGCCCGCGTCTCTCCCGGCGGCCTGGAGCGGGTTCGGCCGGCCGCGGACGACGACGGTCGTTTTCGCGGAAGGCGCGCCGTGGACGGTCGCTCCGGCCCGGCGCGCGGCGCGGGCGGCCTCGATGCGGGGCCGGGTCAGGATGCCGGTGAAGGCGAGATGGGCTCCCTTGAGCGTCCGCAGGCGCCCGACCTTGAGCGCCGCGGGGGGATGGGTCAGCGCGTCGATCAGCTCCGGGGCGCTCTCGTAGCGCTTCCGGCGCTCGCCGATGCAGCGGTAGATGATCTCCTTGAGGTGATCGGTGCAGCGCAGGCGGCGGACCTCGCCGGTGCGAAGGCGGGCTGCGGCGGTTCCCTTGACGAGCATCCCGAGGAGCTGGCCGACCTGGTAGACGTCGTCGCGCGCCTGCCACTTGGGGGCCGCGCCGGAGAGGATGTCGCTCGGGACTCCCCACGGGTTCAGCGTCCGCGCGGCGACTCCGCGGCGGTCGCTCTGATGGCTCACGATGCCGAAGTCGCCGAGCTTCAGGCACACGCCGTCGCAGACGAAGACGTTCATCGGAGTCAGGTCCCGGTGGAGGAGCTGACCCCGGTGGAGCTTGCCGAGGACCTCGAGAATCCCCGCGATCTCGCGTCGGGCGGTCCTCTCGGGCCACCCCTTCCCGGTGCGCTGGAGATAGGACTGCAGATCGCCGTGCCTGGCGTACTCGAGCGCGAGACAGTAGAGGACGCTGCCGTCGTCTCGCACCAGAGGAAAGGTGTCGAAGACCCGGATCGCCCGGGCGTGGCCCGCGAGGAGCTGCCCGAAGTAGGCCTCGCGCAGCCACCCGTCGATGTGCTCGCTCGCCTTGATCGCGACGACGGACGGGACGGAGAGCGAGCGCGACATCCGCTTCGCGAGGTAGGCCTGGCCGAAGCCTCCCTGGCCGAGCAGACTGTCGATCCGATACTGGAGGCGCGTCTCGGGGCTCGCGATGACCTGCTGGGGGAGAAGCAGGGCTTTCCCTCGCCCCGAGCGCGAGGCCCGGGACATCGCGACGGTGGTGGCTCGGGTGTTCACGCTCATCGGAAGGGCCAGCCCGGAGTCTACTCAAGCTCGGAGTCGGGAACACGCTCCCGAGGCGAGCACCATCGGCTGGTAGGCTTCGAGGCTCGAGGGCGGATCGGGTGGAGGCGAGAGTGGCTGCTGTCGGCACGGTGCTTTCGGTCAACGTCGGCGGGGCCCGCGAGTTCGACTACCGCGGGCGACCGGCCCGAAGCGCGATCTGGAAGTCTCCGGTCGCGGGCCGGGTCGCCGTCGCCGGCGTGAACCTGGCGGGAGACGAGCAGGCCGATCGGGAGGCTCACGGGGGCCCCGATAAGGCGGTCTACGCCTACGCGGCCGAGGACGCGCGCTGGTGGGAATCGAAGATCGGCCGGCCGTTCGCGCACGCCGAGTTCGGCGAGAACCTGACGACCGAGGGCGTCGCCGTCAACGACGCGCTCGTCGGCGAGCGGTGGGCGGTCGGCTCGACGGTCCTCGAGGTGTCGGAGCCGCGGGTGCCCTGCTGGCGTCTGGGCGTGCGGATGAACGATCCCGGGTTCGTCCGCCTCTTCACCGAGGCGCTCCGCCCGGGCGCGTACCTGCGCATCGTCGTGGAGGGCGACGTCGGCGCCGGGGACGAGGTCCGCGTTCTCTCGAAGCCCGATCACGGCCTCTCGGTCCGCGACGTCTTCCGCATCTACACCCGCGACCGCGGCGAGGCCGCGCGGCTGGTCGCGGTCCCGCAGATGTCGGCCGCCTGGAGGCGGTGGGCGGAAAAGGTGAGTCGGACGGTCGGATAGCATTCCCCCATGGGCAAACAGCCGAAATCTTCATACGAGCTCGCCATGGAACGACTTCGTGCCGCGGATCCCGCGGGAACGAAGACGAGTCCGCTGAGCGCAAAGCAGAAGAAAGAGATCGCCGAGGCCCGACGGGTCGCCGCCGCGCGACTGGCCGAGCGGGAAATCCTCTTCAGGGATGCCCTGAAACAGACGGACGATCCCGCCGAGCGCGAAAAGGCCGAGAACGGCTATCGGATCGACCGGAAGCGGATCGACGACGACTGCGAGCGAAAGGTGGACGCGATCCGGCGGGGGAAGTAGCTCGTCTGTCGAGCCGCGCCTCCCGCGCCTCTCGACTCGAGGAGGACCTGATGGCCGACAAGCTGGTTCTGATCACGGGCGCGACGGGGCACCAGGGCGGCGCGACGCTGCGCCACCTCGCAAGGCAGAAGGACCGCGGGTTCAAGCTTCGCGCGCTCACGCGAAAGCCGGACAGCGACGCCGCGAAGGCCGTGGCGGCGCAGGGCGCCGAGGTGTTCGCGGGCGATCTCGACGACGCCGCGTCGGTCGATCGGGCGCTCGAAGGCGCCTGGGGCGTCTACGCCGTCCAGAATACCTGGGAGGCCGGCGTCGAGAAGGAGGAGGAGCAGGGCAAGCGGCTCGCCAAACGCGCACGCGAGAAGGGCGTGCAGCGGTTCGTCTACGCCTCGGTCGGCTCGGCCGACAAGAACACGGGCATTCCGCACTTCGACAACAAATTCCGGGTCGAGGAGACCGTGAAGGCGCTCGGCTTTCCGTCGTACGCCATCATCCGCCCCGTCTTCTTCATGGAGAACCTCCTGTCGCCGTGGTCGCTGAACGGCGACAAGCTCATGATGGGGCTGGCGCCGGACGTGAAGCTGCAGATGATCGCCGTCGACGACATCGGGAAGTTCGGTGCGAAAGCGTTCACCGACGCCGACCGGCTCCGGAACGTCGCCTTCGACATCGCCGGCGACTCCGTGACCATGCCGGAGGCCGCCGCCGCGGTCGGCCCGCTCGTCGGCAAGACGCTGAGCTACGAGCAGGTCCCCATGGCGGCCGTCCGACAGCAGAGCGAGGACGTTGGCGAAGATGATCGAGTGGTTCGAGTCGACGGGCTACTCGGCCGACATCGCCTCGCTCGAGAAGCGGTTCGGTATCCGGCCGCTCACGCTGCCCGAGTGGGTCCGGGGTCAGTCCTGATTTGCTGACTTCCCGGTTGTGCGAAGACCCCAGCCCGTACTTCGCGCGATCAGGGTGTCTTGCGGCCGCCGGCCTCGTCCAGTTTCAGGAAACGCACCGCGTTGTTGTAGAAGATGTCCCGCTTCTCGGCGGCCGTCAGGAACGTCGCCGACTCGATTCCATCCACGGCCAGGCCGATGCCCTCGGGCCAGTACATCTGATCGGAGCCGAACATCAGGCGCTTGCCGAACCCCGCCCGCATCAGGGCGCCGAGGTAGTCGTGGAACTCGGCGCGCGGGAGGAGCCAGTCTCCGGCGCCGACGTCCGCGTACACCTGGGGGTACTCGAACAGGATGGCGATCGTCTCGCGCAGGTACGGCCAGCCCGCATGCATGAGGGAAACGCGGAGCCCGGGATGCCGATTGAGGACGTCCTCGATCAAGATGGGGTTGCCGAGGGCGATGCGGAAGCCGGGGCAGCACGGGTCGTACGAAATGCCCGGAGGGCCGACACCCGTGTGGAGCGCCACCGGGATGTCCAGCTGCTCGGCGAGCGCGAGGTAGGGCTCGTACCTCGGATCACCGAGGGTGGCGCCGGCGTACTCCGCGGTGACTTCGCCGAGGACGCTCAGCTGGCCCTGCTGAAAAGCCTTGCGGAGCACATCGAGCGCGGGCAGCGGCGTGTCCGCCGAGCCGCGGATGCCCGCGCCGGCGATGATGCGGTCCGGGGCGGCTTCGCGCCAACGGATCGCGGCCGCGAGGCGGTCGCCGGAACCGCCGCTCACGACGCCCTTCACGACGTTGAGACGCTTCATCTCGGCGAGGACCGCCTTGCGGTGTTCCTCTCCGTTCTTGACTCCCGGCTTCTTGCCGTTCGCCGGATTGGCGATGTCCGGGATCGCCTCGTCGGCGGGATAGGCGTGCAGGTGGACGTCGATGATGGGCTCGCGCGCTTCGCTCTGAGCAGGCGCGCCAGCGGAAGCAGGTTTCGGCGTGTCGGCCGACATGGTCTGGGAGCTTCTCGCGAGAAGCCAGCAACTCGCGAGCCCACCCGCAACGAGCACGGCACGGAAGGAATTTCGTCGTCTCACTGGTCGCTCCCCGTGTAATCGAGCGGAAGTCTAACTTGCGCACGCACTCTGGCCACGAAACCGGGCCCACGCAATATCCACTTCACCCGGGACGGACAGGACCACTTCGACGCTTCAGCGCGAGCAGCTGCGGGGACTTCGGGTTTCCGCGCCGATCCGGGGCAATTGTCCCGGGTGATCCACTCCGAATCCGGGCGATTCGGGACGTAGTTCCCATTGTTGGGCGCCGTTGCCGACGCCATGCTGGGTTCGAAAGGAGGATCACATGCTTTCACACGACTACTCGTATGCGGACATCCTGAAGAACTCGCTCAAGGTGGCCTGGACGGAGCGCCAGGTTCTGGAAGGCCGGGACTTCGACTACTCCAAGCGGTTTCTTCCCAATCGACTCTCGGGAGTGGACGGCATCCGCTGCCTGAACGAGCGCGAGAAGCTCAAGCTGAATCAGATCATGGGTAACGCGTACTGCCACATCTTCGCCTACGTGGAGGAGTACATCATTCCGCAGGCCCTGGAAGCCGCCCAGAAGGACATCTACGGCGACGAGACCCGGTTGCGAACGCTGCTGCGCTTCGCGGAGGACGAGTCGAAGCACCAGGAGCTGTTTCGACGCTCGACGGCGCTGTTCGAGCAGGGCTTCGGAGTCAAGCTGTGGCTTGATCCCCGCCCGCGAAGAAGTGGCCAGGGTCGTGTTGAGCAAGTCGCGGCTATGCAGCTACCTGCTGACCAGCATGATCGAGTGGTTCACGCAGCTTCACTACGTCGAGCACGTTCGCGATCGAAGCGAGCTCGACGGGCTGTTCCGTGATCTGGTCAAGTATCACTGGATGGACGAGGCCCAGCACGCGAAGATCGATTCGCTCCTCATCGACGAGATCACCCGGGAGATCAGCGAGGCGGATCGCGAAAAGGCCGTCGACGAGCTGATCGAGCTCGGCGGTGCGGTCGATGAGTTGCTGTCCCAGCAGGCCGACCTGGATCTGGAAAGCCTCGAGAAAGCCATCGGACGGACGCTCTCGGACCGGGAAAAGGCGGAGATCAAGCGGAACACCCATCGCGCGTACCGCTGGACGTTCCTCGTCTCCGGGCTGGAGCACCCCAAATTCGTCCAGATCGTGAGCGAGCTGACCAGCCGAGGGCCGGCGAAGCTCCAGGCCGTCGCCCGAGCGTTGTCCAACTAGGACCGGAAACCGCGGTCGCGCGCGAAGACGATGGCCTGCGCCCGGGTCCAAACCCCGAGCTTGTCGAACAGATTCGAGATGTGGTTGCGGACGGTCTTCTCGCTGATCGCCAGGCTCTTGCCGATGTCGGCGTTGCCGAGCCCCTGCGTGATCAGCACCAGCACCTCGCGCTCGCGGGCCGTGAGGCGGGTGAAAGCGGGGTCTTCTCCGCGCGGGGCCGAGAGACCCATGAAATCGAGGACGACTTCCTGAAAGCGGCCCCACGCCGGCTCGTCCTCGAGAAGAATATGGTTGCGGGAGTCCAGTTCGACGAACTGTGCATCCGGGATTCCGACCGCCAGGCGGCGAGCTTCCGAAATCGGACAGACCTCGTCGTCGCGGGAGTGGACGACGAGCGTCGGCACCCTGATCTCGCCGAGCAGGTGGGAAACGTCGACCGACGAACGGGCCTCCAGCAGCCGCGCCGCCATTTCCCCGGTGCTGGTCCGACGGCAAAGCTCATTGAACCAGCCGATTTGCGCTGCACTGCCGCCGGGGATGAAACGGGACGTGAAGACCTGGCGGAACACCGGATTCTCCTTGCCCCAGCCGACCCTCATCAGCTCCAGCATCGCGCGGTACGCGCGCTCGCCCTCCGAATCGCCGCGCCGCGCCCAGCCGCGGGCGTAGCCACCGTAGAGGACCATCCGTGAGACCCGCTCCGGATGGCGCGCCGCGTAGGCGACGCAGGTCGCCGCGCCCGACGAGATCCCGAGCAGCGAGAACTGCTCGTCGACTCCCGAGGCGGCAACGACGGCCTCGATATCGCCGAGCCAACGGTCGAACGAGAGGTCGTCGACGTTCCGGTCCGTCAGGCCGCAGCCGCGGTCGTCCCAGCGCAGGAAGCGGAAGTGCTCCCCGAAGAAGCGGAACCAGTGCCCCCAGACCGGACTCTCCAGCTCGTATTCGAGATCGGACAGCCAGTTCGCCGCCTTGACCAGGATCGGGCCGGCCCCGATTTCGGCCCAGGCGAGCTGCACGCCGTCTTCCGTGCGCAGGTAGCGGATGCGCTGACGAGGTTTCGTGTCCATGGCCGTCCGACCCCCGGATTCTAGTCATACGACGCAAAGAATCGGGGCCGACGCGCCGTCGCGCTTTGACTCGGCGGCGCCTCTGGTCGTAGCCTCCTCCGCCTGGAGGCAGGAACATGGCTACAAAGAAGTCCGCGAAAACCGTCCGTGCGAAGAGGAAGGCTCCCGCGAAGAAGAAGACCGCAGCGGCAAAGTCCGGCCCGCTGGCGTTGAGCGACGCGTCGCCGAGCTTGACGGTGAACGACTTGCAGAAGAGCCTCGGGTGGTACCGGGACGTCCTCGGATTCGGCGTCGAAGAGGAGTGGAAGGACGATGGCGGCAACGTGATGGGCGTGTCGCTCCGGGCCGGCAACGTGTCGTTCATGATCGGGCAGGACGACTGGAAGAAAGGCCGCGACCGGAAAAAGGGCGAGGGCTTCCGCATGTTCTGCATGACGAAGGCGAACGTCGACGGTCTCGCGAAGCGGATCGAGGCGAAGGGCGGGCGGCTGGATCAGGGACCGACCGACCAGCCCTGGGGCGTGCGCGACATCTCGCTGACCGACCCCGACGGGTTCAAGATCACGATCGCCGCCGCGAAACGCTGAGAGGGCGCCCGGGACCGGCCTCGACCTCGTCGGGGATCCTTGCTCGTCTCCGGCGGACGAGGTTAGAGTTTCGGCATGTGCCGCAACATCCGTACGCTGGCCAATTTCGCTCCTCCGTCGACCGAGGCCGAGATCCGCGCTTCCTCCCTTCAGTTCGTCCGCAAGTTGAGCGGCGTCAACAAGCCGTCGAAAGCGAACGAGGAGCTGTTCCTGCGCGCCGTGGACGAAGTGGCCGCGGCGGCGGAACGCCTGATTCGGGGGTGGGTCACGAGCGCGCCGCCGAAGGATCGGGACGTCGAGATTCGGAAGATGATCGACCGATCGCGTGTGAGATTCGGCAAGGAGCCCAGGCGCACTCCGATCGGTCCTCTTCCGTAGCGTCTCCGGCGCGGCGCCCGGCCTACCCGCCCCGAATGCGATAAAAAGGCGCTCATGCCCGCCGCGGCAGATCCCGATGTCCTGATCGTCGGCGCCGGACCGGTCGGCCTCCTTCTCGCGAACGAGTGCGCCCGGCGCGGCCTCTCGGCGCGCATCGTCGAGACGCGCGTGCGGCAGTCCGAGCACTCCAAGGCGCTCGCCATCTTTCCCCGGACCCTCGAGATCTTCGACATGGCCGGTCTCGTCGGACCGTTCCTCGATGCGGCCAATCGCGTCACCTCGGTCTCCGTCGTCGCACATGGCCGCCAGCTCGCCCACGTGCGATTCGCTCCCGAGGACAGCCCGTATCCCTTCATCGCCATGGTTCCTCAAGACATCACGGAGAAGCTGCTCGCGGAGGCGCTTCGGCGAAGGGGTCGCGCCGTCGAGTATCAGACCTCGTTCGTCTCCGCCGAGGAGCGTGGCGATCGAGTGCGCGTCTCGCTCGAGCAAGACGGCCGGCGCGACGAGCTGACGGCCGCCTTCGTGGTCGGCTGCGACGGCGCGCACAGCGCGGTCCGCCACCTCCTGAACCTTCCGTTCGAAGGCGCCCAGTACGAGGACACCTTCCTCCTCGCCGACGCCCAGACGAACGAGGCGCTGCCGGCGGACGAGCTGCAGCTGTGTCCGAGCGAGTTCGGCCCGGCGGCCATCTTCCCCATGAGCGCCACGCGGCGGCGCATCGTGGCGACCATCGAACGCCCGGAGGGCGACGTGCCGTCGCTCGAGCTCGTGCGGCGCATTCTGCGCCAGCGGGCGCCCGCGGGGATCGAGGTGCGGTCGATCGGCTGGGCGAGCTATTTTCGGATCCATCACCGGCAGGTCGCCAACCTGCGCGCCGGCCGAATGTTCGTCGCGGGCGATGCCGCGCACATTCACAGCCCGTTCGGCGGTCAGGGGATGAACACGGGACTGGGGGACGTGTGGAACCTCGCCTGGAAGCTCGATCTCGCGCTGCGGGGCCGGGGCAGCGAGCGGCTGCTCGACAGCTACAGCGCCGAGCGGCGTCCGGTGATCAAGGACGTCATCGAGACCACGGACCGGCTCACGCGGGCCTTGGGCACGCCGAATCGGTTCGCGCAGGCTCTGCGCGACACGATCATTCCGGTGCTGTCGCGCCTCACTCCGTTCCAGCACGCCTTCGTCAACAGGCTGTCGGGACTGGGCATCGCCTATGGCGGCAGCCCGATCATCGAGGGCGGACGGGGAGCGATGCTGGGACGAATCGCTGCGCGGCGGGGAGGGGATTCGCGACCGTTTCGTGCTGATGGTCGGCGACGGGACGGACGAGGCCACCCGGGAGGCCGCGAGCAAGCTCGCCGAATCGCGTCGCGACATCCTCGAGCTTCGCTCGCGACGAGAGCCGGGAATCCTGCTCCTCCGGCCGGATGGCTACGTCGCCTTCTCCACACATCACGACGGCGCGGCCTCGCTGGACAAGGTGTGTTCGCTTCTGGAGTCGGTCGAGGAATCGCGTTAGACCCGCGAGCCAGCCCGGCCAGGCCGACATCCAGAGCGACCTTTTCTACGACTACCGCACGAACGTCGAGTCTTATCCGAAGTGGCAGGCCTGGATGCGGGAGAAGCAGCCGCGTCTGCTCGTCATCTGGGGCAAGTACGACCTGTCCTTCGAGCTCACGGAGCCGGAGGCCTATCGCCGCGACGTCCCGAAGGCCGAGGTCCACGTCCTCGAAGCGGGTCACTTCGCGCTCGATACCGCCGCGGATCAGATCGCGCCGCTCGTCGCGAACTTCATGAGTCGCGGACGAGGCAGCTCCGCGGCCCGCTGAGACCGCCGTTCCGGCAGAAGCCGGGCGTGAGTCGGGTCAGGCGGAAAGCGGGGTGGACTATCGGCCGGTGCGGATCAGATCCAGGAAGCGCCTCAAGGCGATCCTGGGGACGAGACGGCGTTGGTCGGCCGGCATGCGCTCGTCCATCATGTGCCTGGCCAGTTCTTTTGTTTCGCTGGACGCCTTGCTCACGTGGCCGGCGCCGAACGGCGGTCGTGGGTCGTATTCGATGGTCAGCTGAATCGCTTCGGCTCGCTCGCGGCCGGCGATTTCACCCGCAAGCCAGAGTGCCAGGTCGATCCCGGCGGACACGCCGGCCGCAGTCACGATCTTGCCAGATCGCACGATGCGCTCGGCGGGTTGAGGTCGGGCGCCCAGGTTCCTGAGCACGCCCATCTTGTACCAGTGCGTCGTCGCCGGCAGGCCCTTGAGAATGCCGGCAGCGCCGAGGATCAAGGCGCCGGTGCAGACCGACGCGGTCCAGGTCGTCGTGGCGTGAACCTGGCGCAGCCAGTCGAGCAGCTCGTCGTCCACCATCTGGCCGGGTGTGGTCGTGCCACCGGGTACGAGCACGACGTCCGGCGAGGGAGTCTCGGCGAACTTGTGCGTGACGCCCAAAAGGAGGGTGCCCCCCTCCGCCGTCACCGGCACAACCTGCTTGCCGACGAACCGGACTTCCGTATCGGGCATGCGTGAGAGCACTTCCCACGGTCCCACCGCATCGAGCGCGGTCACGCCCGGGTAGAGCAGGATGGCTACCTGAACGGGCTTGGTTTTCTCGTTCACGTCGTTCGTACTTGCAAGAGAGAGGCCGCGGGCGAGGCGGGACCGGCCGTCTACCGCAGCATCATCCACAGGTACGCGTATTCGAGCGCCGTGACCTGCGCGGTCTGCTTGTTGACGGCGCCGCTTCCGTGGCCGCCTTCGGTGTTCTCGAAGTAGTAGACGGGATGGCCCTGCGCTTCGAGCTTCGCCACCATCTTGCGGGCGTGGGCCGGATGCACACGGTCGTCGCGGGTGTTCGTCCAGAAGAACGGCGTGGGGTACTTCGCATCCTTCTCGAGCAGGTGGTACGGGGACCACGTCTGGATGTACGCCCAGTCCTCGGGCTTGTCCGGGTCGCCGTACTCCGCCATCCAGCTCGCGCCGGCGAGCAGATGGCTGTACCTGCGCATGTCGGCGAGCGGCACCTGCGCGACGACGGCGTGGAAGAGCTCGGGGTACAGAGCGAAGGTTCCGCCGACGAGGAGGCCGCCCTGTGACCCGCCCATGATGCCGAGGTGGCGAGGCGACGTGATCTTGCGCGCGATCAGATCCCGCGCGACCGCCGAGAAGTCCTCGAAGTTGTGGATGTGCTGCTGTTTGACGGCGGCCTTGTGCCAGGCGGGGCCGAACTCGCCGCCGCCGCGGATGTTGGCGAGGACGTAGACGCCTCCGCGGGCGAGCCAGGCGGATCCGAGGAGTCCGCTGTACGTGGGGACCTCGGAGACCTCGAAGCCGCCGTATGCGTAGAGGAGTGTGGGAGCGGTCCCGTCGGTCTTCGTCCCCGGCGGCCGAACCACGAAATACGGGATCTTCGTGCCGTCCTTCGACGTCGCTTCGAGCTGCTCGGTCGTGATCCCCTTCGCGTCGAAGAACGCCGGCATCGTCTTGACCTTCACCGGCTGTCCGCCGTTCTCGCTCATCCACAGGGAGTCGGGGGTCGTGAAGTCCTCGTACGTGAAGAAGAACGTCTCCGACCGGTCGTCCATGGCGGACAGCTCCGCCGTTCCGAGACCGGGCGTCGGGATCTCCTTCGTCACCCAGGCGCCGTTCTCGAGAGACAGCGCCATCAGGCGGCTCTTCACGTTGTCGAGCGTGTGGATCAGGACGCGGTCGCGCGTGCGATCGATGTTGGCGAGCGAGACGCGGGCGCTCGGCTCGAACAGCACGTCGATCCGGTGCTCTCCGCGCGCGAGCTCCTCGAGCGGCGCGGCCAGAAGCGATCCTTCCCGGTAGGTCTTTCCGTTCACGGTCCAGTCGCTCCGCAGCGAGAAGAGGAGCCGCCCGCGAAACACGATGCGGGTATCGGCGTCCTCCGGAATGTCCACCTTGGCCAGGCGGTCGCCGGAGTAGAGGAACGTCTCCTGGCGGAAGAACGCCGGGATACGCGTGACGAGATCGAAGCGGCCGTCGCTCAGGATCTCGGTGCCGCCCGACGCGGCGACGTCCTCCGCCTTGCCCTCGTAGACTGTCTTCGCCTCCGAGAGCGGCGTGCCGCGCTTCCAGAGTTTCACGATCCGCGGATATCCCGATTCGGTGAGGGTGCCGGGTCCGAAGTCCGTTCCGACCCAGAGCGTGTTCTCGTCGCGCCACGCGATTCTCGACTTGGCTTCCGGGAGCGAGAATCCGCCGGGAACAAAGGCCTTCGTTTTCGTGTCGAACTCGCGGTAGACATGGGTGTCCGATCCACCAGGCGAGAGGTTGATCATGCATCGCGTGTCGGCCGGTGGGAGACAGGTCGCGCCGTGGAAGACCCAGGGCTTCCCCTCGGCCTTCGCGAGGGCGTCCAGGTCGAGCACCGTCTCCCACTGCGGAGCGGCCGTGCGGTAGGACGCGAGCGTCGTGCGCCGCCAGATCCCGCGCTCGTGGGCGTCGTCCTTCCAGAAGTTGTAGACCGTGTCGCCGAGGAGCTTCGGCGTCGGAATCTTCTCCTTCGAGTCGAGGATCTCGAGCGTCCGCTTGTAGATGGGCTTGTACTCGGGCCGTGCCTCCAGGAGCGCGGTCGACTTCGCGTTCTGCTGCCTTGACCCAGGCCAGGGCCTTCTCGCCCTGCACCTCCTCGAGCCACGGGAAGGGGTCGTCGTCGCCCGGAGAAGCTCCCAGTCCCGCCAACGCGGCCACGACGAGCGCCGTCATCGGCTGCCAGAGCGCACGAGACCTTCTCATTCCGTCACCTCCAGAAGGCGAGGATCTTAGGCTACTTCAGCGGTCGACGACGTCAGGAAGTCAGGACCCATCCCGCTTGCGAAGGATCACGTGCGCGGCGGCGCGCTCGCCGGGGATGTGTTCGGCGCACTCGTAGCCGAGCGCCCGCAGGTCGAGACCGGCCAGCAGATTCTCGCCCGCGCCGAGCAGGACCGGCGCGATCGCCAGATGCAGGTCGTCGATGAGGCGCGCCTGCAGATACTGCCGGATCGTCGAGACGCCGCCACCGAGGCGGACGTCCCGAGCGCCCGCCGCCTCGCGCGCCTGCTCGAGCGCGGCGTGGATGCCGCCCGTGACGAATCGGAACTCGGTGCCGCCCTTCATCGGAAGCGGCGCCCGGGCGTGATGCGTCAGGACGAAGACGGGCACGTGGTACGGCGGCTCGTCGCCCCACCAGCCCTTCCAGCTCTCGTCCGGCCACGGGCCGCGAATCGGGCCGAACATGTTCCGGCCCAGGATCCACGCGCCGAAGTTTTCGAACCCCTTCTTCGCGATGGCGTCGTCGTCGCCCGTCTCGCCGCCTTCCTCCCCGTGCATCTCCCGGAAAGTCCGCGTGTGGAAGGCCCACTCGAAGAGCTCCGGACCGCCGACGCCCAGGGGATTCTGGAGGTCCTGGTTCGGCCCGGCGCCGAAGCCGTCGATCGAGACCGCGAAGGAATGGACGCGCAACCTGGACAAAACTTCGCCTCCCGTGTCAGCTCGAGATCACTCGCTGCGGCTTCGCGCCCCAGATCAGGAGCCAGAGGATGATCGGCAGTTCCCCGAGGGTGAGGATCCCCGTGACCTGGCCAATCGCTGGCGCGTACTGCGGGAAAACGAGGTCGCCGACGGCGCTGGCCGTGTGGCCGATGCCTGCGAGCATCAGCAGGATGCCCAGGACGCGCGGGATGAAGCCCGATCGCATGACGCAGATCCCGAACGGAAAGAGCCAGAGCCCCCAGAAGACCTGGGCGACGGAGATTGCCTGGCCGTGCAAGTCGAGGAAGAAGTAGGCCAGAGCGTCGCGCTCACGGGGGTCGATGACCGAAAGGTAGACGGCAGCGCCGCTGCCTCCGGCGAGGTCCAGCGCGGCGACTTCGTTGACGACGTTGAGAAACGAGATGGGCATCGGGAGGAGGATCAGGACCAACATCGCCAGGGCGGGTCTCGCGCTCGTCGGCTTGAAGAGACGGTAGAGGACCAGGGCGAGGAAGATGAAGAGGGTCATGCCGAGAAGCTCGGCCCCGATGCCCACGCGGAGAAGCGTCCCGGAGGCCCGGATGCGCTCGGCCGTCGCCGCGGCGTCTCCCGCCACGATCACCTTGCCGGGGACGTAGAGGAGCGAAAAAGCGCCGGGAATGCTGCTCAGCAGGTAGAGGAGTCCGGCGAGCCGCGCGGTCTTCCGGGTCGAGTCCATCGCTGCGTCCTTATACCCGATGGCGGGGATCCGGTTCGTTCTACGCCGCGGCTCCTCCCCGAGTCAGGACTGACCCCGGGTCTGCAACCCGCGGGCTCGCTTCGGTGTTCGAGCATGGCGGAAGGGGCTGTGGCGATGAATGTGGAGTCTGCTCGGACGTTTCTTGCGTACAACCGCTGGGCCAATCGGCGGCTCCTCGAGGCGGCGGGCGAGCTCTCGGCCGAGGAGCTCGGCCGGGATCTTCGCGGGAGCTTCTCGTCGATCCAGGGGACCCTGCGACACCTGCTCTGGGGAGAACGCTCCTGGCTCCGATTCTGGCGGGAGCGCTCGTTCGGGGCCAAGCTCTCGCCAGTCGACTTTCCCGATCTTCCCTCGATTCTGGAGAGCTGGGCGGCCCTGGAGGAGGAGCAGGGCGTCTTCTTCCGCGAGCTCGACGACGAGAAGCTCGGCGCGTCATGCCCCGTCGACGACGATGCGTACGTCCTCGGTGAGCTCATCCAGCACGCTCTCAATCACTCGACGCACCACCGTGGCCAGGTCGTGCTGATGCTGCGGCAATTGGGCAGGACGCCTCCCGGCACCGGTTTCCGTCAGTTCCTGGCGGCGAATCGGACGAGCCGCCCGTCCTGACTGGACGAGACGTGGGGCCGGCCCTCGGGGAGGAACCGAGGGCCTGGCCCCAGCCGAACCACAGTCATGCAGGGCGCGCTATGCGGTCCGGGGCGAGAGTCCTCGTTTCTGGCTTCGCGGCGTGAATCCTCGTACCCCTTGCTTACCGAGGGGAGTCTCCGGTAGACTCCTCTCGGAAACCGATATGAGCAAACCCGCCGACCTCGTCCAGGGCACTCTGGACCTGCTGCTCCTGAAGATCCTGGCGCTCGAGCCCCTGAACGGGTGGGCCATCAGCCTTCGCCTGCGATCGATCTCGGGAGGCGTGTTGCAGGTGAGCGAGGGATCTCTCTACCCGGCGCTGCACAAGCTGGAGCAGGAAGGCTGGATCACGGCCGAGTGGAAGCAGACGGAGAACAACCGGCGGGCGAAGTTCTACTCGTTGACGCGGCTCGGCCGAAAAGAGCTCGAGTCGGAAGCGGCGAACTGGCAGCGGCTGTCGTCGGCCATCTCGCACGTCGTTCAGCTCTCCGAGGCATAGGGAGGATCGCCCATGACTCGCAGGACGAATGCCCGGGTCGCCGGATTGGCGTTTCTCATCTATATCGCCGCCGCCCTGACCGGAACGATCCTCGAGCGAAGCGCCGCGAGCGGAGAAGGGATCGCCGCGGAACTCGCCGGCATCGCCCAGCATGTGCCCGCCATGCGCCTCGCCGTCGTGCTCCAGCTCGTCGGCTGCTTCTGCGCGCTGGTGCTGGCCGTGACGCTGTACGCGATCACACGCGACGCGGGCCCCGATCTGGCGCTCCTCGCCATGACCTGCCGGGTCGCCGAGGGCGTGATCGGTGCGGTCTCCCTGCCGAATACGCTGGGAAAGCTCTGGCTCGCGACGGCCGCCGGCGCGGATGCGCCCGACCCCGCGGCCGCCGGAGCGCTCGGAGCGTTCCTGCTGAAGCTGCCGACCGGGAGCTTCGCCCTTCCCGCGATTTTCTTTGCCGTCGGCAGCACGATCTTCGCCGGTCTCCTCCTGCGCGGCCGGATCGTGCCCGCCGCGCTGGCGTGGCTGGGGGTGCTCGCGTCGATCCTGGTCGTCGTCATGCTTCCCATGGAGCTCGTCGGGATCACTTTCGGCGTCGTCAACAAGGCCATGTGGCTCCCGATGCTCGTCTTCGAGGTGACGCTCGCCCTGTGGCTGATCGTCAAAGGCGCCGCTCTGCCGGCGCGCCGCATGACGGCGGCTGAGGCTTAAGACCATGCGATTCGAGCACTGGTGGTTCACGGCGCCGTTGCGGCTGAAGTCCATCTTCCGCCGCCGCCGGGTGGAGAACGAGCTCGACGAGGAGCTCACGTTCCACCTGGAGCACAAGGTCGAGGAAGGCATTGCCGAAGGACTCTCTCCGGAGGAGGCGCGCTACCGGGCGCTCCGCGCGATGGGCGGCCTCGAGCAGAAGAAGGAAGAGATCCGGGACGCGCGCCACATCCACTGGCTGACGGATTTCGCCGACGACGTGCGCTACGCGGTCCGGAGCCTGCGCCGCACGCCGGGACTCGCCGTCTTCGTGGTGGTCACGATCGCTCTGGGAATCGGGATGACCGCGACGCCCTTCAGCATGCTCGATGCGCTGATCTTCCGGCCGTATCCCGTGCCGCACCCCGGCGACGTCGTCACGCTGGTCAGCACCTCGCGCGACAACGCCTTCGACCCGTTCTCGTATCGCGAGTACCTCGACATCCGCGACCGGACGAAGAGCTACGAGGGTGTCGTCGCCAACGTGCCGCTGCTGGCGGTCGGATTCAGCGCCGAGCGCGACGCCACGCCGGTCGTGAAGGGCGGATTGCTCGTATCCGGCAACTTCTTCCGCGTGCTCGACGTCGAGCCGAGGCTGGGGCGCGGGTTCCGGGACGACGAAGACCAGGTGCCCGGCCGCGACGCCGTCGTGGTCCTGTCGGCGGACTTCTGGAAGCGCGAGTTCGCCGGCGATCCGTCCGTCGTCGGCCGGGCCGTCCGCCTCAACGGCAAAGACTTCACCGTCGTCGGCGTCCTGCCGGAGACGTTCACCGGGCTCTACATATTCGACCGTCCCGACTTCTACATGCCGCTCGCGATGGCGCGCATGTTCTCGACCGACTCGCAGAAGGATTTCTTCGTCGACCGGGACGACCGCGAGCTGCTGGTCCGGGCGCGCCTGAAGCCGGGCACGACGCGGAAGCAGGCGGGCAACGAGCTCGCCGTGCTCGCCCGGAACCTCGAGCGCGAGTACCCGAAGACGAATCGCGACCGCGGCGCGGCCGTCCGCACCATGTTCGAGATGCGGACGCAGGCGAGCGACGCCAACTGGAAATTCGGCGTGATCTTCACGGTCCTCGCCTTTGCCGTGCTGCTGGTGGCCTGCACCAACGCCGCGGGGCTGCTTCTCTCCCGCGCCCGAACTCGCACGCGCGAGATCGCCGTGCGCCTGGCGATCGGGGCCGGGCGCCTCCGGCTGATCCGGCTGCTCCTGACCGAGAGCCTGGTCCTCGCCCTCGCGGGCGGACTCTGCGGGATCGCCATCGGGTACGTCGGCATCCACTTCATGGGCAAGTTCCGGATCCCCGCCGAGCTGCCCGTGAAGATCCCGTTCCAGATGGACACGCGCGTGCTCCTGGCGAGCTTCGCCTTTTCGGTCCTGAGCGCGCTGTTCTGCGGCCTGGCCCCGGCGCTCCAGAGCACGCGCCTCAACCTCGTGAAGGGGCTCAAGTCGGCCGACGGGGACGACGGCGGAGGCGGACGCAAGCGTATGTGGGGCCGCAATGCGCTGGTCGTGGCGCAGATCGCCATGTCGCTGATGCTGCTCGCCGCGTCGTTCCTGATGTTCCGGGGCTTCCAGAACAGCCTGAGCGAGGGATTGGGGTTCGCGGAGCAGGCCAGGGACCACGTGCTCATGGTGTCTTTCGACCCGCGCCTCGTGCAGTACGACGCGGCCCGGACGGAGCGCTTCTACGAGCTGCTCGGCGAGCGCGTGCGGCAGGCGCCCTTCGTCCGGAGCGCGGGGTTCACGCAGAACCCTCCGCTCTCGCTGGGCGATTTCGGACGCATCGCCTTCGTGCCGGAGGGGTTCTCGATGCCGCGGGACCGCGAGAATTTCCGGTCGCTGATGGACACCGTCGACGAAGGGTATTTCGAGACCATGGGGATACCGATCCTGCGCGGCCGCGGCTTCCGGGCGGCGGATACGGCCGCCATGCCGCGCGTCGCGATCGTCAACGAGCAGTTCGCGAAACACTACTGGCCGGGCGGCGATCCGGTGGGCAAGCGGATCCGCCTCGAGAGCGCGAATGGCGAGCCGGTCGAGATCGTCGGCGTCGCGCAGACGATCAAGTACAGCGACGGCGCCAACGGGGCGGTCGATTTCGTGTACGTGCCGTTCGCGCAGCATCCCGTCGCGCGGATGGTCCTCCTCGTCCGGGCGGACGGCGATCCGGCGCAGCTCGTTCCGGCCGTGAAGGACGTCGTCCGCTCGCTCGACGCGAACATGCCGCTGCTGCAGACGATGACGTGGGCGGAGCTGTACCGGTACTCCACCGTCGAGGGGCCGGGCGTGGCGGTCGAGATCGTCGGCACCCTGGGCGCGGTGGGGCTGCTGCTCGCCATCGCCGGCCTGTACGGAGTGGTGGCGTACAACGTGAGCCGCCGGACGCGCGAGATCGGCATACGCATGGCGATCGGCGCGCGGCCCGCGGACGTGCTCCGCTCGATGATGGGCAAGGGCCTGGTGCTCGTCGCCTGGGGGACGGCGATCGGCCTGGCGATGGGGTTCGGCCTCGAGCGGCTGATGAACTCCATGCTGTTCAACGCCGGCGGGGTCGACGTGACGGTCTATCTCGTCGTCGTGCCGGCGATGGTCCTGGTGACCATGCTGGCGGCCTACGTGCCCGCGCGACGAGCATCCCGGATCCCGCCGACGATCGCGCTGCGCTGCGAGTAGGACGACCGCCGATTCTTGGCTGACTCTTGGCGTTCGCCGCGCGCGAACGCCGGCAAACATTCCTCTCGCGGCGCCGTAGTCATCCTCAGCTCATGCTGAGGCTCGCCCTGTCCCGACGTCTCGCCTCGTGCGCGCTCGCGCTGCTCGTCGCTGCCTCGGCCCGTTCCCAGACGCCGGAGACTCTCTCCGTTCCCCCGGACTCCCCGCGCTGGGAGCTCGAAGGGCAGGCGAAGCCCGCCGAGTACCAGGGCCGCAAGTGCCTCTTCCTCGACGGGGGAGCGGCGACGCTGAAAGACCTGGATTTCCGCGACGGCGTCGTCGACGTGGACGTCTCGACGCCCGCAAAGCGAGGCTTCTTCGGGATCCAGTTTCGGATCGCGGGCGACGCCGGCAACGCCGAGTGGGTCTACCTGCGGCAGCACAAGTCCGGCCTTCCGGACGCCCTGCAGTACACGCCGGTCCTGAGCACGGGGCTCAACTGGCAGATCTACAACGGTCCCGGATTCACGGGAGCGGTCGACATCCCGAAGGATTCCTGGTTCCACCTGCGCCTGGAGGTGGCGGGGGCGCAGGCGAAGCTCTACGTCGGCGACATGGAAAAGCCCGCGCTCGTGATGGACGATCTGAAGAGCGGCGTTCAGAAGGGCCAGGTGGCGCTGGCCGTCCTGACGGGCGCGACCTACTTCTCGAACTTCGAGATCCGGACGACGCCCGACGCCGCGTGGCAGCGGCGCCTGCCGCCGATGCCGCCGGGCACCCTGACGAAGTGGAGCCTGTCGCCCGTCTACGACGCGCTCGCGCGCAACCTCGAGAAGGCGCTCACCCCCGCCGAGAGCGGCGCGATTGCCTGGCAGGACGTCGAGGCGGAGCCGCCCGGGTTCGTCGTCCTCTACCGCTACCGTGAGGCCCCGCATCCGAAGGTCTCGTTCCAGGGCGACTTCTCGAAGCGCCTGGAGCCGCAGCCCGGAATGAAGGTCGTCTATGCGCGGACCACCGTCGAGTCCGATCGCGACCAGGTGAAGAAGCTCTCCATCGGCTACAGCGACGACGTCAGCGTGTTTCTGAACGGCCGGATTCTCTACCGCGGCCGCAGCGCCCAGGGCTTTCGCGACCCCGGGTTTCTCGGCATCGTCAACCCGGAGAACGACACCGTCTACCTTCCGTTGAAGAAGGGCAGCAACGAGCTGTTGCTCGCGGTCAGCGAGCTCGGCGGCGGATGGGGATTCATCTGCCGGCTGGAATGACGGGGCACTGCCCGGGTCGCTAGTCCTTCACCCGCACGCTGGTCCGTGATCCAGTTGACCTCCCAGGTCTTGCCGCCGTCGTCCGAGAACGACTGCTCGAAGTGGGGCGAGTTCGTGGTGGTTCCCGTCCAGCGGTAGCGCACGAGAATCGTCCGTCCCCGGTAGGTCTCCTGGTCGAAGAACTCGCCGACTCCGTCCTTGAACGAGCCGATGGTCGGCACGCCGAGGGTGGCGTCCGTGGCGCTGGCCCAGTGGAGGCTCCACTGGCGGGACTGCGGGTTGTAGAGGCGCAGCGTCAGACCCTGGACGTGGCCGGTCGGTCCGTTCACGTCGAGCTCGTCGATCTGGGCGTTGCCGTTCCAGATGGGGCGGCAGACTCCCGTGCCGTCGAACTCGACCCAGGTGGTCGAGCCGGTCAGGGGATTCTGGAGGCGCTTGAGGTGGTATTTCCACTGGCCGATCAGGAAGTCGAAGTCGCGCTGTCCGTCGGGGAGCGGTTTCATCGCGGGCGTGGGCTTCGGCGCGGGCTCGGGGGTGGCCCGGACGTTCGTCCCGACGCTCGTGAAGAGAACGATCGAGACCAGGATGAGTGAGCTGATCCGAGGACCGCGGCGCGTTCTCACGACGACCTCCCGTTTCGAGGCGGAGTCTGCGACTGGCGGCGACGACCGGCAATAGCCATTCAGAGTCGGTTCCCCATAGCCACTATTCCGCGGCGCGCTCGGCGGATCCGTATTGACCAATTCTTTACACGCTCTCAGCCGATTCCTAACATTCGCAGGCCAGAGTCCCCGAAACTTCCGCCGCCGAGAGTCGGGGTCCCCCATTCCACCCTGCGAACTCTCGGCGGCGTTTTCTCGTGCGCTCGAGAGGGCGTCGGCGATCAACCCTCAGGCCTTCCTTAATTCGCACGGCGGGCCCGTTGCGCCGGGCTACCGTCCTGCCGCCGGGGTCCCATCCGAAACGATCGAGTACGGCTGGAGGTGCGTGCGTGACTGACCAAACATCGAGGGAGGCACGGTGAGAACGTTCCGAGTGACGGGGATCGTCGCGTTCCTGGCTTGCACGGTTGCCGCGAAGGCGGCTGCGGCCCAGGACGCGGGCCAGTGTCTGTACAACGACGCGCACTTTCACGTTCAGGATTTTCGGGCGCAAGGGCTCCCGATTCCCGACGTCGTGAACATGATGGAAGGCAACGTCTGCCGCGCCGTGCTCATGGGGCTCGCCGTCACGATCGCGCACGATCCGCTCGTCGACGGGACGTTCGCTCCCGTCTACTACACGCAGACCGACGGGCAGGCGCTCTACTACAACGCGATCCAGGACGTGCTCGTGGCCCACAAGTTCATGGCGCTGCCGGAGAAGGACCGGGCGCGCTTCGATCCGTTGATGAGCGCGTTCAACCTCAAGGACAGCCGTGCGGCGGAATACATCCAGATGATGGTCCGGCTCTACCCGGGGGTCTGGAGCGGGTTCGGAGAGATCCACTTCAAAAAGGTCGAGTTCTCGGAAAAGGTGGCCGGCGGGCCGCCCAGCCTCTACAGCTCGTCGCTCGACACGGTGTTCGACGCGATCGGCGAAATGAGGGCGGCCGCGGTCGTGCACTGCGACCACGACACGCCGGGGAGTCTCGATCTGCGCAAGGACGCCTTCGCCCGGGCCTACTTCGAGGGGAAGCCGAAACCCCAGTACCTCGAGGCCTTTCAGGCCTTCCTGAAGCGGCATCCGAACGTCACTTTCGTCTGGGCGCACTTCATGGGCAACGGGCGCGGGGTGCGGCCGTACCCCGAGCACTGGCAGTTCCTCGACGAGATGCTCGGCGATCCGGCCTACGCGCACGTCTCGATCGACATGTCGTGGGGGTCCGTGATCGCCGCCGCCATCCTCGACACGCCCGAGCACGTGAAGATGACCGCGGACCTGATCCGCAAGTATCCCGACCGCTTCCTCTTCGGGTCCGACCAGGCCGCGACCTCGGACTTCCAGCTCCTGCGCAAGAGTTACGACGTCTGGGCCCCGCTCTGGCAGGAGCTCGGTCCCGAGCTGACGCGGAGGGTCGCGAAAGAGAACTACGCGCGCGTCTTCGACCAGTCGAGGAAGAACATGCGCGCGTGGGAAGCGAAGAACGCCGCGCCCGTCCGGTAGTTTCTCAATCCTCCCGAAGCGCGGTCACCGGGTCCAGCGTCGCCGCGCGGTGGGCCGGGAGCAGGCTCGCCGCGCCGGCGACGGCGGCGAGGCCCGCGGCGGCGAGGACGATCGTCGCGGGGTCGCTCGGCCCGAGACCATAGAGGAGCGACCGAGCGAAGGTCGCGGCGCCGACGGCGAGCACGATCCCGATGGCGAGGCCGACGGCGAGGAGCGTCCCGGCCTCCCGCAGGACGAGGGCGAGGATGTCTCGGCGCGTGGCCCCCATCGCCATCCGGACGCCGATCTCGTTGCGCCGCCGGACGACCATGAACGACACGACGCCGTAGAGACCGACCATCGCGAGGAGCGCCGCGAGGAAGCCGAAGAACGCGGACAGGCTCGCCATGAGGCGCTCGCGCAGCAGGCCGTCGCTGCAGGATGTCGCGGAAAGGACGGAACGTGATGCTGATCTCGGGGCTGACCCCCGAGACGGCCGCGGTGAGCGACGGCAGCAACGTCGAAAGCGGCAGGTCGGATCGGACGACGACCGAGATCCAGGGATGGAGCTTGTCGTCCTGCGCGTCCGAAAGGAAGACGATGGGCGTGAACTCCTCGCGGAGCTCGCCGTACTTCGTGTCGCGAGCGAGCCCGACGACTCGAAGGTGCTGGATGGGATTATTTTCGACCTGGATGGCGCGGCCGATCGGGTCACCGCCTCCGAAGAACTTGCGGGCGAAGGTCTCGGTCACGATGGCCGACGTCTCGGCGCCGGCGGCGTCGCGGTCGTCGAAGTCGCGGCCCGCGAGGAGCGTCGTCTCCATCGCCCGGAAGTAACCGGGACTGACGCGGTTGAAGTTGGCGCTCTGCCGCTGGATCTGGGTTCCTTCGATGCTGATCTCCTCGTTCCAGTAGTCGCCGCCGAGCGGCACGATGCGGGCGCCGGCCGCGGCGGTCACGCCCGGCACGGCCCGGACGCGCTCGAGCAGCTCGCGCACGAACGCCACACGCCGCTCGCGGGGCACGCGGAGGCGCTCGTACTTCGCCTCGACGACGAGGATGTGGTCTCGCGAAAAGCCCGCGTCGAGCGCGAGGAGGTTGCGCAGGCTTCGGACGAAGAGCAGCGAGCCCACGAGGAGGACGAGGGAGAGGGCCACCTGCGAAACGACGAGCGCGCGTCGGACCGACAGACGCGCACCGGCCCCCGCGATGCCGCGGCCTCCGGTCTTGAGCGCTTCGAGCGGGTCCGTCTTCGAGGCCTGCACGGCGGGGAGAAGCCCGAAGAGCACGCAGGTGAGGACGGCGAGGCCGGAGGTGAATGCGAGCAGGCGCAGGTCGCGCGGCATCTCGACGAAGAGACGGGCATCCTGCGTGCTCAGGAACGACACGAGCAGGCGGCCCAGGACCTGCGCGAGCGCGGCGCCGCAGGCCGTCCCGGCGGCGGCGAGGACGAGGCTCTCCGCGAGGAGCTGACGGATGAGCCGCCGGCGTGAAGCGCCGAGGGCGAGTCGTACCGCGATCTCGCGCTGTCGCGCATTCGCCCGCGCGACGAGGAGGTTCGCGATGTTGGCGCAGGCGATGAGGAGCACGAGCGCCGAGATGCCGAGGAGGAGCCACAGCGGATCGGAGTAGTCCTCCCGGAGGTCCGAGAAGCCGGTCGCGATCGGCGTCACCGTCAGCTTCAGCGCGAGATAGGTCTTCGCGATCTGCGCGTCGTAGTCGGGCGGCAGCGTCGCTTCGAAAACCCCCGGTGACAACGCCTCCACGTGCGCCTGGGCTCGGCGGAGCGTCCAGCCGGGCGCGAGCCGGCCGATCGCGGAGAGCCAATAGGCGGAGCGCCGCTGAGTGCGGGGCGATTCGGCGATGAGGTTTTCCGAGCAGAGCGGGATCACGACGTCGAAGGCGCGGCCGACTTCGACCCCGAAGAAGCGGGCCGGCGTCACGCCGGCGATCTCGAATCGGCGTCCCTCGATCGCCAGCGTCTCGCCGGGAGCGATGTCGCGGCCGCCGAGCTCCCGCCGCCAGAACGGCTCGGAGAGCACGACGGCCGGCGACGCGCAGTCGGGCGTGTCGTCGGCGGGACCGAGAAGCCGACCCCGCAGCGGGCGGACTCCGACCGTGTCAAAAAAGGTGCCGCTAACCCAGAGAGCCTCGGCGTAGCGCGATTGGCCTCCCGAGGCGAGGTTGACGCGGTCGGCGCTCCAGGCGGCGAGCTTCGAGAACGCCTTCTGTTCGCCGCGAATCCGCTCCCAGAGCGCGGAGGTCAGCTGCGGCCAGTGGCCCGTGAAGTTGCCGGAGCGGCTGGAGTTCGGACGGATGCGAAGGTTGTACAGGTCCTCGGGCTTCTCGATCGGGAGGCGCCGCATGCGGACGGCGTCGAGGAGCTGGAAGATGGCCGTGTTCGCTCCAACACCGAGCGCGAGCGACAGGATCGCCACGAGGGCGAACCCCGGCTCGAGGACGAGGCGCCGCGCGCCGTAGCGGAAGTCCTTCGCGAAACCGGACAAGCCATCCCTGGCCGCCGCCCTCGTCCGGCGGAGGCAGCGCCGACGGGGCGGGGCGGGGAAGGCTCTCGGCGAGGGCGGCGACGAGCGCCGGACCGGCCAGCTCGTCGAGCACGGCGTTGCGCGCCACCTCGGCCGAAGCGCCTCCCGCGACGAGCTCTGTGTAGCGGTCGTCGAGGTGTTGAGAAATCTCTTCGACGACCGACGCCTCCCGCTCCGGCTCGATCTGGAGACCCGCCATCCGTTCCCGAATCGCAGGCGTCCAGTCAGGCATTCTCGGCCTCGGTGATGCGCGTCATCGCTTCGACGAAGGCGGCCCAGGTGTGGCGCTGCACGCGGAGCATCTTGCGGCCCTCGGACGTGAGCCGGTAATAGCGCCGCCGCCGCTGCGAGGGCTTCTCCACCCAGCGGCCCTCGATGAGGCCGCGCCCCTCGAGCCGATAGAGCAGCGGGTAGAGCGACGCGACGTTGAACCGCAGCGCGCCGCGCGACCTCGTCTCGATGAGCTTGCCGATCTCGTAACCGTGGCGCGCGCGCCGCTCGACGAGCGTGAGGACGAGAAGCTCGGTCGAGCCCTTCTTGAGCTGGCGGTCGAGGGCTCGTATATGTTTCATTACGACATATTGGTATCCGACTCGTCGGGGCCTGTCAAGCCAGGGCCGGAACGCCGACGGGGCCGCCCCTTTCGAGGCGACCCCGAGACGCCGAATTCTTGGAAAAGGATTGGGGCCGGGCGCTGCGAGCGCGGCCCCGCCTACATCTTGGACTGGAACAGGCCGATGATCGCGCCCGTCGGGTCCTGGAGGATGCTGAACGCGCCCATGTCCGGAACCGGGGTCACGTCCTTCATGATTGTGGCCCCCAGAGACCTGGCCTTTTTCGTGGCCGCCTGAACGTCGTCGACGAGGACGTATGGCATCCAAGCGGACGAGGCCCCGGGGATCTTCTGGTCGATGATCCCGCCTCCCGTGCCCTCGCCGACACCGATGGTCGTGTACTTCATCCCGTCGGCGCCGGGGATCTGCTCGAACTTCCAGTCGAAGAGCTTTCCGTAGAAGGCTTTCGACCGGTCGACGTCGGTCGTGTTGAGCTCTGCGTGAACGAACGGATTGGCCATGAGAACCTCCTGTATTAAGACGAACGGGTTCGAGGATTTCGACACGAACCTCCAGATCGTTCGCCTGCATGTGTCGGGCCAGCTCGGGGCGCTGCTGTAGGCTCGGCCCGATGAAGGTCGTCCGCCGCCGGGTCGCGTCGGCGGTTTTCGCCGCGGCCCTGGGCGTCCCGCTCGCGGCCGCCCCGCCGGCTCCCGACCCCTGCGCCGCCCCCGAATACCGCCAGCTGGACTTCTGGATCGGCGACTGGGACGTCTCCGACGTCGGGGACCCGAAACCGTCGATGCGGATCCGGGTGGAGAAGATCCTGGACGGCTGCGCGCTCCAGGAATCCTACGAGGACGTGAACGGAATGGTGGGGCGCAGCCTCAACGTCTACGACGCGTCGCGGAAGGTCTGGCACCAGACGTGGGTGACGAATCGGGGAGCGCTCCTGGTGCTCGAGGGCGGAGTGGAGAGCGGACGGATGGTCCTGCGCGCGACGGAGACGACGGCTGCGGGGCCGGTGCTCTGGCGCGCGGTGTGGATCCCGCAGGGCGCGGAAGTCCGCGAAACGGCCGAAACGTCCTCCGACGGCGGGAAGAGCTGGAAGCCGAAGTTCGACATCGTCTTCCGAAAACACAAGCCGTGAAAACCGCCAACACCCCCGAGAAGCAGCTCGCGGGGTTCATCGCCAAGTTCGAGCCTGAGAAGCAGGCCCTGATTCGCGCCGTGCGCCGGGCGCTCCGCAAGCGGCTGCCGACGGCGAACGAGCTCGTCTGGGACAACTACAACTTCTTCGTCATCGGGTACAGCGCGACGCAGCGTCCGTCGGACTCGATCCTCTCGCTCGCGGCAGCGTCGAATGGAGTGGGGCTGTCGTTCTACCGCGGGGCCTCCTTGCCGGACCCGCACAAGATCCTGCAGGGCTCCGGGGTTCAAAACCGATTCATCAGGCTCGAGTCGGCCCGGACTCTGGTCCGACCCGAGGTCGAGGCCCTGATCGCCGCCGCTGTGCGCCAGGCCCGCGCGCCCTTTGCGGCGAGCGGTCGCGGAGAGCTCGTCATTCGATCGATCTCGGTGAAGCAGAGACCGAGGCGCAGCCGAACCAGGTAGGCGCTATTTGCCTTCGGCTGCCCGCTCGAGCGCCGCAATGTCGATCTTGACCATCTTCAGAACCTCCTTCATGACCCGGTCGCCCTTCTTGGGGTCCTTCATGAGGTCGCCGATGTTGGCGGGGACGACCTGCCACGGGAAGCCGAATTTGTCCTTCAGCCAGCCGCACTGTTGAGGCTTTCCGCCGCCCTCGAGGAGCCGGTCCCAGATCCGCCGCGCGCCCCTCTTTGCGGCCGCGGCCGAGGATTTGCTACGGTCCATCCTCGAGGAGCGGCCATGAACACCACGGACATCTTTCTCGCCGACCTGGAGCGTGAAATTCCCATTAGCCGCCGGGTTCTCGAGCGCGTGCCCGACGGACGCATGGACTGGAAGCCTCACGAGAAGTCCATGCCGATGCGATACCTCGCGATGATGGTCGCGACGATGCCGGAGTGGCTCGGCATGGTGATCGGGATGGACGAGCTCGACATCGCTCCGAAGGACGGGCCCAAGTTCACCCCGCCCCCGCTCGAGACCTCCGCAGACCTCGTGAAGGCGCTCGACGCGGCGGCCATCAAGGGCCGGGCCGCGCTGAAGGGGACGAACGACGCCCACCTGGCGACTCACTGGAGGCTCCTCTCCGGCGGCCAGGTCCTGCAGGACACGCCGCGGCACGAGCAGATCCGCGACGGCGTGCTCTCCCACTGGGTCCATCACCGGGGACAGCTGACCGTCTACCTGAAGATGCTCGGGGCGAAGGTCCCGTCCATCTACGGGCCGTCCGGGGACGAGCCGCCGAAGCCGGCCTGAGCGCGCGATCCCTGAGGTATCCTCCCGCCTTCGGCCAGAGCGGCCGGGGAGGTTTCGGCATGGCGACGGAAGTCAGGACGGCGCAGCCCGAAGCGGAAGCGCCTTCGACCGACCAGACGCTCATCCAGCTCCTGACGGGCGCATGGGCGACGCAGGCGGTCGCGACGGCGGCGCGGCTCGGGATACCCGACCTGCTGGCCTCCGGCGCGCGCACGGCGAACGAAGTGGCTTCGGAGGCGGGCGCCGACGCCGCCGCGACGTACCGGCTCCTGCGGGCGCTCGCGAGCCTGGGCGTGGTCGAGCGGCGCGCCGATGGCCGGTTCGCGAACACGGCCGTCGGGGATCGTCTCCGCGCGGATGTTCCCGGCACCTTCCAGGACGCCTTCATCGCCGAGACGGATTCGGTGCACTGGCGCTCGTGGGAAAAGGTGGCCGACGCGGTGCGCACCGGAAGGCCACAGCCGAAGGAGGTCTTCGGGCTGGCGGCCTTCGACTACTACACGCAGAACCTGTCCGAGGGCGAACAGTTCGGAAAGTCGATGCGGAACATCTCCCGCTTCGCGGCGGGGGCCGTCCTCGAGGCCTACGACTTCTCGGGCGTGAGGACGATCATGGACGTCGGCGGAGGCAACGGGAGCCTGGCGCTCGCCATCCTCGATAAGCACCCCGAGATGCAGGGGAAGGTCCTCGACCTGCCTTACATCGAGCCGCAGGCGAAGCTCGGGATCCAGGCCGCCGGTGAGGCGCATCGGTGCCGGTTCGAGTCCGGCGATTTCTTCCAGGCCGTGCCGAAGGGCGCGGACCTGCACGTGCTGAAGTTCATCCTGCACGACTGGACCGACGAGGAGTGCGTGCAGATCCTGAAGAGCTGTCGCGAGGCGCTGCCGCCCGGTGGCAAGGTCCTGATCGTCGAGATGCTGGTGCCCGAGGAGATCCGTCCCGACTTTGTCATGCTGATGGACCTCAACATGCTGGTCATGACCGGCGGACGGGAACGGACGGCCAAGGAGTTCGAGAAGGTGTTGAACGCGGCCGGGTTCGCGATGACGCGTGTCATCCCGACCGCGAGCCCGTTCGCTCTGGTGGAAGGCCGGCCCCAGGCCGGGTAACCGAGGAGGTTCTCATGACGACGAAGCGACTCCTGACGGCGGTTCTCGCGGCTGCGGCCGTGACCGCGGCGGTATCCGTGGCCGACACGCCGGCGGTTCCGCCGGTGGGCGCGGCGGCTCCGGAGTTCACGCTCACGAGCAACGAGGGCAAGCCGACGAAGCTCGCGGATTACCGCGGCAAGTGGGTCGTCCTCTACTTCTATCCCAAGGACTTCACGAGCGGCTGCACGCTCGAGGCGCAGAATTTCCAGCGCGACCTGAAGAAGTACGAGGCGGCGGGCGCCGTGATCCTCGGCGTTTCCGTGGACTCGGCGGAGTCGCACAAGGACTTCTGCGCGAAAGAAGGCCTGGCCTTCAAGCTCCTGTCGGACCCCGACGCGAAGGTCTCGACCGCTTACGGCTCGATCATGGAATACGAGGGCAAGAAGCTCTCCGCCCGGAACACCTTTCTGATCGATCCCCAGGGCAAGATCGCGAAGGAGTTCATGAAGGTCCAGGTTCCCAACCACAGCGACGAGGTCCTCGCCGCGCTGGCGAGCGTCCAGAAGAAGTAGGGGCGGGGCTCGTCCCCGCCCGGGCGGCCGCAAGGGCCGCCCCTACGACGGGGGACTCCGCCTAGGCCCGCTCGACCCGCAGGTCGTAGCAGCCGGCCCGCGTGTCGCGCACGTGAAGATAGTCGACGTCCGCTCGGGCGAGCAGACGCTCGATCGCGGCCTCGACCTCCGCGCCCGTGGCCCGTTCCTCCGCGCGGTGGTGCCGTCCGCGAGCGTAGGCGGTCAGCGTCAGGTCGTGGGAAAGCAGGTCGGCCGGGAACCCTCCGTGCTCGGGATGCCGATCGCACTCGGCCTCGTGAATGAAGACGGGACCCGGCAGCGGCAGCGGCTCGATTCCGTGAAACGGATCGAACGTGAACAGGAGCCGGCGCTCGACGCCGACCTCGAAGTCCCGGAGGCACAGCCGGCAGGGCCCGTAGCCCGTCGCGATCTCGGCATGGACGGGGTGTCCGTAGCCGGGAGACTTGCGGGTCGCGCGGACCCTCTCGGCCGTACCCTCGGGGATCGCGAGCACTCGATAGGGTGGCATGCGCCCTCCTCCTGGCTCCCGGAACACCGATTCGCCGGGAAAGTTGCGGCATAATGTCTTTCATCGCGCACCCGATGAGACCTCGATCCGGCTTCGAAGACGGCACCGATCCCTTTCCGGAAGAAGAGCTCGACGCCTACCATTCGCCGGAGCCCTGGAGGCAGGAAGGCCGCTACATCCGGGACGCGGCCGGGGCGATCGTCGTTCGGGGGCGCAGCTATTCGGACGCGCGCCGGATCGTGGCCGCCGTCAACGCGACGCGCGACATACCGACCGCGGCCCTCGAGAGCTGGCAGATCCAGGACGTTTCGGATCCGAAGACGCGCCCCGAGCTCGAAGTCGCCATGGCGGACGACGGTCCCGCTCTCTCGCCGTACCTCGTGAGCCCCGGCGAGCGCCGGCGCTCCGAGCGGCGCCGGTCGGAGCGCCGCATGGGCGGCTCGCCGGACTCGGCCCTGGCGCTCGTCTTCGACCGGCGCGTGATGGACCGGCGCCTCAGCGACCGGCGCAGGTCCGCGGCCCGCACCTAGGCTTTTGCGGCCGCGATCCGCTGGCGGATCGCCCCCAGATGGTAGGCCGCGTGCGCGACAGCGCCGATCGAGGTCGTCAGAGCCTCCGCGCGCGCGGACGGCTCGGCTTCGATCGCGCGGACGAGGTCCTCGTACTTCGCGCGGACGTTCCGCCGGACCCGGTCCCATTCCTTCGCGTCCACCTCCCGGACGGTCCAGCTCTGCGCCCAGTCGCGGTCGGCGTGGTCTCCGCGCAACCAGGCACTCGACATCTCGACGTGGAAGGCGATGTGGTGCACGTGGCCGGCGATCGAGGGCGCGCCGGGGGAGGGTGCGGCCGAGGCCTGCGACGGCGTGAGCGCGTCGATGGCCGGCAGGAGGCCGGCGCGCGGGTCGTTGTCGATGTAGTACGTCGATGGGCCGGAGGGCCCCTCGAAGGTCTCGCGGAGCAGCGTCGTGAGCGCGCCGGCGACGGCGGACTCGGGAACGTCGGCCATGAAGCTCTCCTTTCGTCGTATCGGCTCGGGCATCGCTTTCGACACGGCACCCGGCAAAAAGGTTGCAGGCTCTTCTGGCCTCCGCGGGCCCTTTCGACGAGACTATCCCCGGAGAAAGGAGCCTTTCATGCACAAGGCTCTCCGGTTCGTGCTCTCGGCGCTCGCCGTCCTGCTCGCGTCGGTTGCGGTCCAGGCGGCGCAGGACGTCTCCAAGTCCCCGCAGGTCGCGGCGTACCAGGCGCTCTTGAAGGCCGTCGACGCGGGCGACTTCGAGGGCTACAAGAAGTCCATGACCAGGGCCGCGAGGGAGGGCATCGACCAGCAGATCAAGGAAACGGGCATGGACCCGAAGAAGGGCATGGAGGTGCTCAAGTCCATGGTCGCCGAGAACATCAAGTACACCGCGCTCAAGGTCGACGGCAAGAAGGCCGTCCTCTCGGCCACGGGAAGGATGATGGACGCCGAACAGTACGGGACGATCGATCTCGAGGAAGAGGGAGGGGCCTGGAAGGTCGCCCGGCAGAGCTGGACCAACAAGAAGCCGTAGGGTGCCGGCGAGCCTTGCGCGGCCGGGAAAAGAGGTCTAGGCTTTTCTCCGGCCGCCCTCCGGCCTTCACCCGCCCGATCCGACCCCTCTTCGGATCCTCGGCGCGGGGAAAAGGGGGATGTCCCCGGAGATGGGTTGGTTCGTCTTTGACCGCGGGTGACGCGGAGAGGGGACGCGGAGCTCGCCGTTGAGGACGCCATGCCGACCAACCTGAAGAAACTGGTTCGATCCCGGATGGAGAAGACCGGCGAGAGCTACGCCACGTCGCTCCGCTACGTCCGCCGCCGCGCCGAGAAGCGGCGTCCCCCCGAGGCTCCGGCCGGGAAATCCGCGTTCCCGTACGTGCGGTACAAGGGCGCCGTGCCGCGCGATCCCCGCATCGACGCGTACGCGCGCTCGGTTGCGGGACCGCTGGGAGAGACGATCGCCCGGCTGACCGCCCTCGTTCGGCGCGCCGTGCCCGCGCACGACGAGGCCGTCGTCCACGGCGCGCCGCAGTTCTGCATCGGCGGAATGCCCTTCTGCTACGTCGTGGGCTACTCGAAGCACGTGAACCTGGGCTTCTGCGACGGTGCGGCCCTCGCCGACCCGGAGGGACTGCTCGAGGGGACCGGCAAGACGATGCGGCACGTCAAGTTGCGGCCCGGCGGCGAGGCGCCGCTTGCGGCCCTTGCGCAGTTGATCGCGAATGCGGCCCGGCGCGTCCGGGAGAGACAGGCGGCCGACCGCCGGACGGCGGCGGCCCGGAGCCGCGCGTAGAGAGGGAGAGACTCCCGAGATTCTCGAGGGGCGGCCGTAAAGGCCGCCCCTACCTTACGCGGCGCAGGAAGTTGTTGTGCTGCGTGTAACGCGTGGGCTTGCCGTCGGTCCCCATCACGAAGACGATCTCCTCGCCGAGCGTGCCGTCCTTGCGGAGACGGCGAAAGCGGTCCTCGCCGGTCTTCTTCAGCCGCTCGAGGGTCTTCACGGGGCTCATGGTGGGCAGCTCCAGCATCGCGAGGCCATCCTCCCACGGAAGGATGACGACCTCGCCCGCCCACGGCTGTGCGTCGTAGACGCCGGCGTAGCGGGAGAGCGCGGGATCCGTCGGCTTCGCGCCGCCGGGGTCCTTGACCGCGGCGCTGACGGCCGGCGCCACGATGTCGTAGAGGCGCATCGCCCACTCCGGCGAGTCGACGCCCTGCGCATTCGAAAGGAACACGACCCCCAGGCGGTCCGCCGCGCCCACCAGGATCGCGCTTCGATAGCCCGGGCAGCTTCCCTCATGGCCGGCGAGGAGCTTCGTGTCGTTCTTCCAGATGCGAAAGCCGAGGCCCCAGAGGGTGTCGAAGTCGGGCTCGACCCAGTGGATGCGCTGCATCTCGGAGAGGGTCGTCGCCTTGAGGACGTCCGTGCCGCCCTTCGCGAGCAGGCGCAGCTGCCAGGACGCGAACCGAGCGAGGTCGTTCGCGTCGGAGGCGAATCCGGCGGCCGGAGCGACGCCCTTCATCGTGAAGAAGGGGATGGAGCGGCGCCGGCCCTCCCGGTCGAGCGACGAGTAGCCGGAGGCGAGGCGTTTGCCGCGCTGCGACTCCGGGATGTCGGGCGTGGTGCTCGAGAGCGCCAGCGGGCCGAGGATGCTCGACTGGACGTAGGCGGCGTAGGGACTCTGCGACTCGGCCGCCACGACCTCGCCGAGCAGCGTGAAGCCGAGGTTGGAATACTGGAAGTGCCGCTCCGGCGCATAGAGCGCCTCGATCGACCCGCCTTTCGCGATGAACTCCTCGCGCGTCGGCATCGCGAAGTCCGGCGCCGACCAGTAGGCGTAGTCCGGCTCCTGCGGGAGCCCGGACGCGTGCGTCAGGAGGCCCTCGATCGTCACGTCTCCCTCGCCCTGCGTCGACTTGAGGTGGAACCAGGGCAGGTGCCTGGCGACGGGGTCGTCGAGACGGAGCTTTCCCTCGTCTCGCAGCCGCATGACCGCGATCGAGGTGAAGAGCTTCGACAGGGAGCAGATGCTGTAGAGCGTGTCGGCGCCGGCCGGGCGCGCGCTCGCGACGTCGGCCTGACCGTAGCCGCCGCTCCAGAGCGTTTCGTCGCCGTAGACGACGGCGGCCGAGATGCCGGGGATCCGCGCGTAAGCGCGCTGCGCCTCGAGCCAGGTCCGCGCGAGCTCGAGCGCCGAGACGACGCGCGGGTCTTTCGCGACGGGGGAAAGCTCCTGTGCGATCGCCGGCGCGGCGAGCGGCGCCGCGAGAAAGAGGGCGCCGGCCAAACCTCGGAATCTCATCCCCACCTCCGGGCCCGGCGATTCTAAGCTTTGCTTCGGTAGGATGGCGCTCCATGAACGCGAAACCGATGGCGGGCCGGACGGTCCTCGTCACCGGCGCCACGAGCGGCATCGGCCTCGAGGCCGCGCGCGAGCTCGCCCGAATGGGTGCGCGCGTCGTCCTCGGCGTGCGGGACGCGGCGCGCGGCGCGGCCGTGGCGCTGGAGATCGCCCGCGCGGGCGGCGCCGCGGAGGTCCTGCCGATCGATCTCGCGTCCTTCGGCTCGGTCCGCGAAGCGGTGCGGCGATTCGAAGCGTCGCACGGGGCGCTCGACGTCCTCGTCAACAATGCGGGCACGGCCGTCCGGCGGCGCGAGGTCACGGCCGACGGCCACGAGCGGACGTGGCAGACGAACTTCCTCGGCGCCTACCTCCTGACGCGCCTCCTGCTTCCCGCGTTGCGGCGCGCGCCGCGGCCCCGCGTGGTCAACGTCGGATCGGACGCCCACCGCACGGGACGGATCGATTGGGAGAACCTGGAGCTCGAGCGCGGCTACGGCGCGTATCGCGCCTACGCCAACACGAAGCTCGCGCTGCTGCTTTTCACCCGCGAGCTCGCGCGCCGCGAGCCCGGCGTCGCCGCGAACGTCCTTCACCCGGGCGCGATCGCGACCGGGATCTGGCGGCCGGCGCCGCCGCCCCTGCGCTGGCTGATCGGCGCGATCCTGCCGTCATCCCCGCGCGGCGCCGCTCCGGTCGTGCGTCTGGCGGCGGACCCGGCGCTCGACGGCGTCACGGGCCGCTACTTCAGCCGCTTCCGCGAGGCGGAGCCCGCGCGGCCGGCCCGGCGGGACGACGACGCGGCGCGGTTGTGGGGCGTCGCCGCGAAGGCCACGGGGCTCGCCGGCTAGCGGCGGAAGAGCCTCGAGGGCTTCGCCATCCCTCGCCAGGCCGCCCAGACGAACCCCGCCGCCGTGAGCGCCGCGAGCGCGATCTTGGTGACATCGACGACCGGCCGAACCTCCACGCCTTCCGGCGAGGAGACGATCACGGCGACACTGCGCGCGAGAGACCTGCCGCCGCCGCCCCCGCCCGCACCGCCACCGCGGCGAGGCCGGCCGGCGCGCGCCCCGACGTCGCCCGTCCCCGAGCCCATGCCGAAGCCCGCGACGGCGAGCACCTCGGCGGCCGGAATGAGCAGCCGGTCGCCGTGCGCGACCGGCGGACCGTAGACCTTTCCGACGTCGGCCGCCGCCAGCAGGCGCTCCATCACTTCCGCCGATCGATTCGCGGCGGGGCCCGCCGCGGTCAGCTCATCTCGGTCGACCATGCTTCACCTCCAAAAAGGTCGGCGGTTCGCGCGGCGCCGCCTGTGGCGCACGAACCACGCGACGGCCAGTCCCGCGGCGAGGAGCGTCCACTGGATCCGGCGGGTCGGATCGGCGATGGACAGCCGACGTTTCCCGGACGGGTCCTCCACGAGGACGGCGACCGGGCGGTTCCAGACGAGTCCGCCCCGCCCGCCCCGCGGCCGCAGGAGAAACGACCGGGCCACGGGGACGAGCACGCGTCCCTGGTGCTCGATGCCGGCGCCGGCCCGCGTCCTCCGCATCATGCGAGAAGCTTATCGCCGCGCCGCCGACGCGGCGCCTGTATGATCCGCGCCCATGAAGAGCGCCTCGGCCGGCATCGCGGGTCTCCTTCTGTCCGTCTCCGGTCTCGGCGCCCCGGATCCGCCGCTTCTGGAAGCCGGCGAATTCGTCAGGATCTACGACCCGAGTGTCGGCGAGAAGGAGAAGTGGTACATCAACGACCACTGCTTCATTCGCGGCGCCGACGGGACGTGGAACCTCTTCGGCATCACGCACGCCGAGCCCTCGGACGCCCTCGACGAGGACAACTTCGCGCACGCGACGTCGAAGGCGCTGCTCGAGCGGCCCTGGAAGAAGCAGCCCTTCGCGCTGTCGGTCGCGCCCGAGGCGCCCTGGAGGGAGGAGCACCTCTGGGCGCCGCACGTCGTCGAGCACGACGGGACGTACTACATGTTCTATTGCGCCGGCGACGCGGACCACACGAAGTACAAGATCCACCTCGCGACCTCGAAGGACCTGAAGGCCTGGACCCGCCACCCGAAGAACCCGATGGTCGTCGACGGCTTCGACGGCCGCGATCCGTTCGTGCTGCGCGTCGGGGACGAATGGGTCATGTATTACACGGCGACGAGCGCCCCCGAGGGCGGGAACCACGTCGTCAAGTTCGCGACGAGCCCGGATCTCGTGACGTGGAAGGTGCGCGGGACGGTCTTCACCGACCCGAGCACCGGCAAGTACGGCGGGCCGACGGAGTCGCCGTTCGTCGTCAGGCGCGGGACGAAGTACTACCTCTTCGTCGGGCCGCGCGACGGGGACCGGGACGTCTTCGACGGCACGGATGTCTTCGTCAGCTCCGAGCCGTTCCGGTTCCGCGTCGAGGACCGCGTCGGCCACGTTCCCGCGCACGCCGCCGAGGTCATTCAGGACGCCGACGGCAAGTGGTACGTCAGCCGCTGCGGCGCCGAGCGCGGCGGCGTGTATCTGGCCCCTCTGACGTGGAAGGACGGACAGCCATGAGACTCCGGAAAACGACTCTCGCCGCGGCCGCCGGCCTCCTGGTCTTCCGCAGCGCGGCCATCCTCGCGCAGGCCGACCCGGGCTCCTGCGCCGGCGTCGAGAAGGCCGTCCGAGAGGTTCTGGCCCGGACGGGCGTGCCGGGCGCTTCGGTGGCCTTGGTGCGCGACGGCAGGATCGCGTGCGCGGCGGCCTGGGGCGACGCGAAGCTCGAGCCGAAGACGTCGGCCTCGCCCGCGATGCGGTACTCGATCGGTTCCGTCAGCAAGCAGTTCACCGCGGCCGCGATCCTGATGCTCGCCGAGGAGGGCAAGCTCTCGCTCGACGATCCGGTCGCGAGGTTCCAGCCGGACCTCACGGACGCGAAGGCCGTGAAGATCCGCCAGCTCCTGTCGCACACGTCCGGCTACCAGGACTACTGGCCGCAGGACTACGTGCCGCCGTTCATGAAGCAGGAAACGACCGCGGCCGCGATCCTCGACCGCTGGGCGAAGCGCCCCCTCGACTTCCCGCCGGGCGCGCAGTACCAGTACAGCAACACCGCGTACGTGATCGCCGGCCTCGTCGTGGAAAAAGCCTCCGGAACGCCGCTGATGGAGTTCCTCGAGAAGCGGATCTTCCGGCCCCTCGGGATGAAGAGCGTGCTGGACATCGACCGCAATCGCCTGACCGAATCCGACCCGACGGGCTACCAGCGCTACGGCCTGGGGCCGCTCCGCCCGGCGCCCAAGGAGGGCAAAGGCTGGCTCTTCGCCGCGGGCGAGCTCGCGATGGCGGCGGAAGACCTGGCGAAGTGGAACATCAGCGTCATGGACCAGAAGCTGTTGAAGCCCGCGTCGTACGCGGAGATGGAGCGGGCCGTTCTCCTGACCAACGGCGTCGCGTCGGCCTACGGGCTGGGGGTCTCGGTCGCGAGCGTCAATGGCCACCGGGCGATCGGGCACGGCGGCGAGGTTTCCGGGTTCACCGCGGCCAACGTGATCTATCCGGACGACCACGCGGCCGTGACCGTGCTCGTCAACCAGGACGCGATCGACGCCTCCGGAACGATCGCGACGAAGATCGCATCGGAGCTCTTTGCGGGCGACAACGTCGTGGCGCGGGAGGCGCGCGCCCGCCAGATCCTCGAAGGCCTCCAGAAGGGGCAGATCGACCGGTCGATCTTCACGAGCAATGCGAACAGCTACTTCACTCCCGAGGCCCTGAAGGACTTCGCCTCGGGCCTCGCCCCGCTCGGACCGCCGGTCGAGGTCAAGCAGACACGCCAGAGCGACCGCGGCGGCATGACGTTCCGCCTCTTCGAGGCGAAGTTCGAGAAGCGAACGCTCGCGATCTGGGAGCGCGACATGCCCGACGGAAAGATCGAGCAGTACCAGGTGATGGTGGGGGAGTAATCGATCCAAGGAGGTCACGCATGGCAGCGAAAGTGAACCCGATTCCCGAAGGCAACGGCGCACCGACGCCCTATCTCTCGATCGACGGCGCCGCGAAGGCCATCGACTTCTACAAGAAGGTCTTCGGCGCGCAGGAGGTCGTGCGGCACGACATGGGCGACCGCATCGGCCACGCGGAGCTCAGGATCGGCAAGGGACTCATCATGCTCGCCGACGAGTTCCCGGAAATGAACTTCCGGGGCCCGAAGGCACTCGGCGGCTCGCCCGTGATGCTCAATCTCTACGTCGAGAACGTCGACGAGGTCTTCCGCCGCGCGACGGCCGCCGGCGCCACCGTCGTCCGGCCCGTCGCCGACCAGTTCTACGGCGACCGGTCCGGTCAATTCACTGACCCGTTCGGCCACCGCTGGAACGTCGCCACCCACGTCGAGGATGTCTCCTACGAAGAGATGGCGCGGCGCTCCAAGGCCTACATGGAGAAGAACAAGCTCTGAGACGTCCGGCAGCAGGCCGCATGCCTCGCGGGACGCTCGCCCGGCGTCTCGCCGCGGCCTCGCTCGTGGCGGCCCTGGCCGCTCCGGCCCACGGCGCGGAATTCCCCGCAGAGCGCCAATTTCAGACCGTCGAAGTCGCTCCCGGGGTCGTCGCGTTCATCGCCGCCGAGACGAGCGGTCCCATCCCGAGCGGCAACGTCGTCGCCGTCATCGGCGACGACGGGGTCCTCGTCGTCGACTCGGGACGATTTCCGACGCTGGCGCGGCGGATGGTCGCGGAGATCCGCAAGCGCACCGACAAACCCGTCCGTTACCTCGTCCACACTCACTGGCATCTCGACCACATCGTCGCCGACGCCGTCTTCCGCGACGCGTGGCCCGGCATCACGTTCGTGTCGACCGAGTTCACCCGCCGCAGGATCGTCGACAAGCAGGTCGCCTACGTGAAGGACATCGCGAAGATCGACCAGGAGTACGCGGCGGGCCTGACGCAGTACGTCGACGGGGGCAAACGGCGCGACGGGACGCCCATCCCCGACTCCGCGAAACGCTACCTGCGACAGCAGATCGCCGACATCGGCCTGGAGCTGGCGGAGGTCCCGGGCGTCACGCTCGTGGCGCCGTCGCTGACCTTCGAGACGGAGCTGACGGTCCACCTCGGGAAGCGCTCGGTGCGCATCGCGTTTCTCGGCAAGGGCAACACGGCCGGGGACGCCGTCGTCGTCGTCCCGGATGCCCGCGTCGTCGTCACCGGCGATCTCCTCGTCGCGCCGACGCCCTACGGCTACGGCTGCCATCCCGAGGCGTGGATCGAGACGTTGAAGGCCCTCTCGGCGATCGACGCCGCCGCGATCGTGCCCGGCCACGGCCCGGTGATGCGCGACTGGTCCTATGCGGCGAAGGTCTCCGCGCTCCTCACGGCGCTTCGGGCCCAGGTCGCCGAGGCGGTCCGCGCCGGCGCGACGCTCGAAGAGACGCAGCAGAAGGTCGACCTGGATGCGCTGCGCGCCGGGTTCACCGGCGACGACTTCGCGCGCCAGGCCGCGTTCGACGACTTCTTCGTTCGCTCGGCCGTCGACCGCGCCTACCAGGAGGCGAAGGGCGAGATGGCGGAGGAGTAGGGCGCTCCACCGCCGCGATTCGCGCCGGGCAGTCCCGGCGGAGGGTTTCAGGCGAGCCGGTGTCCGGCCCCTCAGCCTTCCTGCAGCGCCTGCGTCGGCTCGACCCGCGTGGCGCGCCAGGCCGGGACCGCGCAGGCGGCGAGGGCGACCCCCGAGAGCAGGGCCGAGGCGGCGGCGAAGGTCAGCGGGTCGGTCGGCGCGATCCCGAAGACGAGGCCGGCGAGGAGCCGTCCCAGGACGAGCGAGGCGGCGACTCCGATCGCGAGGCCGATCAGCGCCGGCCGCATCCCCTGGAACACGACCATGCGGACGAGGTCGCCGCCGTCGGCGCCGAGGGCCATGCGGATGCCGATCTCGCGGGTCCGGCGCTTCACGGCGTACGCGAGGACGCTGTAGATCCCGATCGAGGACAGGAGCAGCGCGAGCGCCGCGAAGACCGCGAGCAGCAGCATGCTGAAGCGCGCGTGAGCGAGGGAGGCGCCGAGGTGCTCCTCCATCGTCTTCATGTCGACGACGGGCTGGTCGGGGTCGACGGCGTGCACGGCCGCTTCGACCGCGGAGCCGACGCTTCCCGGGCTCTGCGCCGTGCGCACGACGAGCGACATCCAGGAGCGTGGCATCTGGGCATACGGCACGTAAAGCGCCGCGATCGGCGAGGTCTTCTCGAGGCCGCGCAGCTTCACATCGCCGACCACGCCGACGACTTCGCGCACGACGCCGGGATAAAAGGTCATCGTCAGTCGCTTGCCGACGGCTTCCTCTCCCGGCCAGAACTGCTTCGCCATCGTTTCGCTCACGAGGACGGCCGCCGGGGCCTTGTCCGTGTCGGCCTCCGTGAAGTCGCGGCCGCTCCTGAGCGCGATGCCGAGCGTGCGCAGGGTGCCGGGCGTGAATATCCGCACGGCGACTTCCGGCTGCTCCGAAAGCGAGGCTGCGGCCCGTCCCTCGACCGCAACCGGCTGGGTCGATCCGCCGCCACTCAAGGGAAGCGTATTCATCGCGGCCGCCGCGGTGACGCCGGGGAGCGCCCGCACCCGTTCGAGTACGCGGTCGTAGAAGGACCGCAGCGCCTCGGGAGTGGCGTACTTCTCGTCCGGGATCGAGACCCGCGCCTGGAGGACGTTCCTCGGGTTGAATCCCGGATCCACGTTGCGCAGGCGGCCGAGGCTCCGCACGAGCAGGCCCGCGCCGAACATCAGGACCAGGGCGAGCGCGACCTCCGCAACGACGAGCGAGTTGCGCAGCGCCGGGCTCCCGGCGTCCGCGTCCGCACGGCCGCCCTGCTTGAGAGCCTCGTTGGGGTTGGCGCGGGTGAGGCGCCAGGCCGGGATGATCCCGGCGAGCGCCCCGGTGACGAGGGAAATGCCGAAGGTGAACGCGAGGACGACGCCGCCCACCTGAATCTCACCCGCCCGTGGCATTTCGCCGCCGAGGAAGGCGACGATGAGCTTCACACCGAAGCTCGCCATCGCGAGGCCGAGGCCGCCGCCGAGCAGGGCGAGAAGCGTCGTTTCCGCGAAGAGCTGGCGCACGATGCGGCCGCGGCTGGCGCCGAGGGCCGCGCGGACCGCGATCTCCTTGCGGCGGCCCAGGGTCTTGGCGAGCACGAGGTTGGCGACGTTGGCGCAGGCGATCAGGAGGACGAAGCCGACCGCGCCGAGCAGCACCAGCAGCGCGGGCCGCACGTCGCCGACGAGGTCCTCGTGCAGGGGGATGACCGTGGCGCCCCAGCCCTTGTCGTCCTCGGGATACTGGACGGCGAGGCGCGCGGAAATGGCGTCCATCTGCGCCCGCGCGCCGGCGACGGTCGCGCCCGGCTTCAGGCGGGCCAGGACCAGGAAGTCGTGGATCCCGCGGATCGCCTTCTCTTCGGCGGTGAAGGACAGGGGCGCCCAGATCCGTGTTTCTTCCGGGAATCCCAGGCCGGCCGGCAGGACGCCGACGATGGTGTAAGTCTGGCTGTTGGCGACGAAGGTGCTGCCGACGGCCGCGGGGTTCGAGCCGAAGCGCGTCTTCCAGAGCTCCTCCGACACGACTGCGACGCGATGGCCGGGCTCATCGTCGCCGGGCGCGAAGAGGCGGCCGGCGAGCGGCCGCACGCCGAGCACGCCGAAGAAGTCGGCCGATACGAAGGCCGTCGAAACGGACTCGGGCTGCCCCGATCCGGTCAGCGTCAGGTTGCCGCCGGTCAGGATCGTCATCTTCGCGAAGACGTCGTTCTGCGCCTTCCAGTCGAAGTAGTTCGCCGGCGACACGCTGAAGGTCTTCATGCCGGGAAAGATGTCCTGGGGCGGGACGTGCGGCACGACCATGATCCGCTCCGCATCGGGAAACGGGAGCGGTTTCAGGAGGACGGAGTGGACGACGCTGAAGATCGCGGTGTTCGCGCCGATGCCGAGCGCGAGGACGCCGACGGTCACCGCGGCGAAGCCCGGGGTCTTCCGCAGCATCCGCAGCGCATATCGAATGTCCTGCCCGAGCGTTTCCATCGTCACCTCCGAGCCGGACGGTGGCAATCCCGATGCCACCCGTCCCGCTTTCGAGAGACGCGAAAACACGGCAGTTGTTCCCCACGGGCGGACACGATCCGATGCCGCGGTGCCCGCTTTCGCGAAACGGAATCCCGAAGTCGGACACCGGGCGCGGTTCAGCGGGGAGCGCTCGCGCGCCGGTACTTCCCACGCACGGTGACCCTCCAGGAGGCTCCGCCGTCGGTCGAGCGGCTGCTCTCGTAGCGGAAGCCTTCGGCGGTCACGTCGGAGTAGGTGTGCCGCAGTCGAACCACCTTGCCGTCGACGATGGGCGCGTCTTCGACGACGAGGCCGCCGCCGGTGACCTTGCCGGAGGACAGCGACAGGATGCCGTGCTGCGAATGGACGAAGACCTCCTGGATCGGGTCCCCCATCCCGTTGGCTCCGAGAAGGGCCAGGAATTCGTAGGGCGCGCCCTGGCGCGTGCCTGTGTAGCGCTCGACGAGGACGCAGCCCGAAAGCTCCGGACGGACCGACGCGCGACCGGGGGCGCGCTCCCACTCGTCGCCTGTCCGAAACTCCATCTCGACCTCCCAGTCCCCGACGAGCGACTGGAGGAGCGCCGTGTCCCGGGCGGCGCAGTCCGGGGGCGGCGGGGCGGCGGGCGGCGGCAGCAGGGCGGCGGCGAGGAGGACCGACGGCGCGACGCTCACGACCTCTGGTTACGGAGCGGACGGCCCGGGGTTGCGCCCGTCCCGTGAGAGGATGGGAGGGGACCCATGAAGCTCGAGTACGTCCGCATGCTCTCCGTCCAGCGGGACATCTACCGGATCCCGCGCGGCCCGGACCGGTTTCGCGAGTACCTCAAGGCGATGCTCGACCCCGAGACGGGGGATCCGCGCCTTCCCCTGACCGTGATGAACCCGATGGCCAAGGAGCACGTCGCCCGGTATATCGACCTGCTCGAGACGATGGGCGCCGAGGAGGCGGGCGCCCAGGCCGCCCGGGACGCCGAGGCCAAGCTCGGGGACGAGCCGGGCGCCTATCGCGTCGGCCTCGTCGTTGCGGACGACATGGGCGGCGGCTGGTCGAATCGCGCCGCGGCCGAGCTGTCTCATCTGCGCGCCGAGCTCGCCCTGGAGAAGCGCGGGTGGATCACCGGCGTGCTGTGGGCGAGCGACACCTCCGGCCCGGCCGAGGTCCGGGAAGAGGTCCTCGTCAGCATCTATCGCACGGCCTACGTCGCCAGGCGCGGCGCGCCCCGAACGCTGCGGGACATCCTCCTGCAGGAGGGGACGGCGATGCGCATGGCGGGCGCGCGCAACCCGGCGCTCGAGCCCCAGGCGCTCCTCCGCACGCGCGAGATCATCTCCCGCAACCTGGACCGCGACGACCAGGCGACGCTGATCGCCGCGCTCTTCGGCGACCGCGCGGCGCGGGAGCTCGGTCACGAGCCCCTCGGGCTGCCGCCGCGGGCCGGGCTCGCCCTCGCTCTCTACGGCCGCCTCGAGCTGCGGAAGCGCCGATCGCGGGACGATTCGTCCGATCAGCCGGCTTCGTAGTCGTCCAACGGAAGGCTGACCTTCCCGCGGTCCGTCCCGGTCGGACGGCCTGCTAGGCTCCCCGGGTGGCCAGGCCTCCGGACCGCTCGTCGACCGAAGCGCGGTGGCCCGTCCTGATCGCGATCGTGGGCCTGGGCGGCTCGTCTTTCGCCCTCCCGGACGTCCTCGTCCCCGGACCGCGCTGGCTGGTTCCGATCGCGATCGGCGTGCTCATCGCGCTCACGCTCGTCGCCCACGTCACGGCCAGGCACCGCCTCGACATGATCCTCGGGTACGCGATCAGCATCGTCGTCACGCTCGCGCTCGTCGCCTCCCTGGGGTCGCTCCTCGCGTTGCTCCCGACGAACACGGAGCCGCCCGCCGCCCTCCTCCGTTCGGCTGCCGTCCTGTGGTTGACGAACATCCTCGTGTTCGCCCTCTGGTACTGGCGACTCGACGCGGGCGGCCCGCACGCCCGGGAACGCCGGGGCGAGCACACCGCGGGCGCCTTCTTCTTCCCCCAGATGATGGACGGCGCGCCGGTGTCGCCCGGGCCTCCCTGGTCGCCGAACTTCGTCGACTACCTCTTCATCGCCTTCTGCACCAGCACGGCATTCTCGCCGACCGACACGCCGGTGCTGTCGCGGTGGGCGAAACTCCTGACGATCGTGCAGGCGATGATCTCGTTGCTCTGCATCGCCGTCCTCGCCTCGCGCGCGGTCGGGCTGCTGTAGAAGGCGGCCGACCGCAAATTGTTGCACCGGCACCACCGCTGGGAAGTGCCTACTCGGACCGCAGCGCCTTCATCGGATCGATGTGCGCGGCGCGCCGCGCGGGCAGCCAGCTCGCCGTGAGGGCGATGGCCAGCAGGAGCGCGGCCACGCTCGCATACGTCGGGGGGTCCGTCGCGCCGACGCCATAGAGGAGGCTCGCCATGAGGCGCGTCAGCAGAAGCGCCGCGACGAGTCCGGCGCCGGCGCCCGCGAGGGCCACGGCCATCCCCTGGCCGACGACGAGGCGCAGCACCTGGCCCGGCTCGGCGCCGAGCGCCATGCGCACCCCGATCTCCCGGGTCCGCTTCGAGACGGCGTAGCTCATGACGCCGTAGATCCCGACCGCGGCGAGCAGCGCCGCGGCGCCCGCAAAGGCCGCGAGCAGCAGCATCTGGAAGCGGGCCCGGGCATTGGCCTGCGCGACGATCGAACGCATCGTGCGGACCTCGGAGATCGGCAGCGTGGGATCGATCGACCGGATCGCCGCGCGGAGCGACGCGGCCAGGGCCGCCGGGTCGCCGTCCGTCCGGACGACGTAGGTGAGGTATGCCGCCATCGGGTGCGGCGAATTCATGAGCTCCCGGGTCTGAAAGGCTGGCAGGTAAACCTCGTCTTCGGGCGCCTCGGACCACTCGCTTCGCACGGCGTTCTTCACGACGCCGACGACCGTCAGCCAGTTCACGTCGTCGAGCATGATCCGCCGGCCGACCGCATCCTCCCCGGGCCACTGCCGGGCGGCGAGACGCTCGTTGACGAGGACCACGCGCGCCCCACCGTCGTCGTCGGCCAGCGTGACGTCGCGGCCGCGCACGAGGGGCAGGCGCATGGCGGAGAGGTACCCGGGCAGCACGGCGCGGTACGCCGCCGAGGGCGATTCGCCGGGGAGCGCGGCCGGCCGCCCCTCGACGGCGTAGGGGAAGCGCCAGATGTCGCCCGCGATCGGGATGTGGTTGATCGCCCCCGCCGCCGCGACTCCCGGCACCGCAGCCAGCCGGTCGAGGATCTCGCGATACAGCGGCGCCCGCAGCGCCGGAGCCGCGTGGCGCGTCCCCGAGACGGAGACCTCGAGGGTCACGACGCCCGCCGGGTTCCAGCCCGGGTCGATCGCCTGCAGGGCGAAGAAGCTCCGCGTCATCAGCCCGGCGGCGATCAACAGGACGATCGCGATCGCCACCTCGGCGGCGACGAAGACGTTGCGCAGGCGCCCGCCCTCGCGCCCGGACCCCGCGCGGCCCCCTTCGTTGAGCGCGTCCTGGAGCCGGACGTCGGAGGACTGGATCGCCGGCGCGAGCCCGAAGAGGACGGCCGAGAGGAGCGACACGCCGAGGGTGGCGAGGAAGATCCGCGGATCGAGGCGCACCTCGGCCAGGCGCGGGATGCCCTCCGGCGCGAGCGTCACCAGGACCTTCAACGCCCACGCGCCGAATGCCGCGCCGGCAGCGCCGCCGGCGACCGCGAGAACGAGCGACTCGGTGAGGAGCTGGCGGATGGTGCGCCCGCGGCTCGCTCCGAGGGCCGAGCGCAGCGCGACCTCCCGCTGCCGCGCCGAGGAACGGGCGAGGAGCATGTTGGCCACGTTCGCGCAGGCGATCGAGAGCACCAGCCCGACCGCGGCGAGCAGCACCAGGAGCGCCGGCCGCACGTCCCCGACGACCTTCTCGAGGAGCGGCGTAACGGCCACGTGGCGGTTCGTTCCGGGGAACTCGCGTTCGAGCCCCGCGGTGATCGCGGCGATCTCCCGCCGGGCGGCGTCGAGCGAGACGCCCCCCCTCAGCCTGGCGAAGATGCGGAGGCTCGAGCTCGTGCGGCTCGAGGCCCTCGGCATCAGGTCGAGCGGGGCCCAGATCTCCGCGTTCGTCGCCCAGAAGGGCGCGAACTGGAACGAGGGGGGCATCACACCGACGACGGTGTAGGGCTCGCCGTCGAGCGTGATCGGCCGGCCGACGATGCCGGGATCGGCGCCGAAGCGGCGCGTCCAGGCGCCGTGGCCGAGAACGACGACGTGGTTGGCCCCCGCGGCCGCTTCCGAGGGCAGAAAGAAGCGTCCGAGCGCCGGCCGGACGCCGAGGAGCGGCAGGACCTCGGGCGTCATCCGCAGCGCCCAGACCTTCTCGGGCGTCTCGCCGCCCGTCAGGTTTGGCGTCCAGTACTCCGCCGCGCCCATGCTCTCGAAGGAGCGGCCGCGCGCCTTCCAGTCGAGGTAGTTCGCCGGAGCGACGGGCCCGTCGCCGCGGGGATCGCCGTGCAGGAGAACGACGAGGCGCTCCGGGTCGGCGTAGGCGAGGGGACGGAGGAGGATCGCGTCGACCACCGAGAGGATGGCGGTGCTCGCGCCGATGCCGATCGCCAGGGTGGCGATCGCGACGGCCGCGAAACCGGGCGAGCGCGCCAGCAGACGCAGGCCGTAGCGCACGTCCTGGCGGAACCGGTCGAGCGAGCCCCAGCCCCACTGCGCGCGCGCCGCCTCTTTGACGAGCGCCTCGTTGCCGAGCTCGCGCTGCGCCGCGGCCGAGGCTTGGGCCGGCGATTCGCCGCGCTCCACGCGCTCGGCAGCCGCCATCGCCAGGTGCCCGGCGATCTCTTCGTCGAGGTCGCGCTCGCGGCGGCGGCGGCCGACGAAGGGAAAGGAGATCCTCATGCCTCTTCCGGTGCCTCCGTGGCGTCGAGGACGCCCGACATCGCCTCCAGAAGGCGATCCCAGCGCGAGCGTTCCTGCGAGAGCCGGCGTCGTCCGGCCGCCGTCAGCCGGTAGACCTTGACGCGCTGCTTGTTCTCCGAGGTCTTCCACTCCGACGCGACCGAGCCCTCGCGCTCGAGCCGGTGGAGCGCGGGATAGAGCGACCCGGTGTCGACCTGCAGAGCGCTTTGCGACCCGGCCTTGATCGCGGCGGTAATGCCGTAGCCGTGCTGGGGACCCCAGGTCAGCGTCTGCAGGACGAGGAGATCGAGCGTTCCCTGAAGGAGCTCGATCGGGTCCCGGTAGGGCTCGCGTTTCTCAACCATGTAGGCATCCTACATGGTTAGGGTGGAGTCGGTCTACAGCCTTCATGGGAAGGGATACGCGGCTGCCGGCCCGGGGTTTCGCCGGACGCCCGGCACGTCGAGAAGGCGGCCGGGGAGCTCGAGCAGCGGGGAGTCTCGTTCGAGGCACGACGGCGATCTGCCGGGAACGACCCGAAAAGGGGACATCCGCGCCGTCCCCCCCGGGGGCCGTCCTGTCATAACCTTGGACCCGTGAAACGCCTCGTGGATCTGACGATCGAGGACCTCACGGGCAGCCCGGTGTGGCGGTACGAAGGCGGGAGCGGGCCGGGTGCGCTCGTCTCGCCGGCGCTCCGCGACTCGCTGTCGCAGATGGACGACGAGATCTTCCTCGGCACGACCGAGTTCGACCTCGCCGACTCGACTCGACACACCGGGTTCTGTTTCCCGGCGGAGGGCTCCAGCGTCGACTACCTCCAGCCCGTCATCGTGACGAAGTCGGGCCATGTGGCCTTCTGGTTCGATGGATCGGTGTCGGCCGAGAAGCTCGCAAAGCAGTGGCGCGCGCTGGCGAAAGCGCCGAAGCAGATCTTCCCGGTTTCGTTTCGCTGCCTCGTCCCCGTCGACGGCAAAACCATCGGAGGCCGCATCGAGCGCGTCGAGACGTCGCAGGACCTCGCGCCGGCGCCGCCGGCGCCGAGCAATTCCTGGCCGCCCGTGCCTCGACGGCCCGGCATCGGAACGAGCGAGACGCGGGTCACCCGCCGGCGACGCGCGGAGATGACCGTCGAGTTCAGCCAGGGGTCGTTGCGCGGAACGGGAGTCACCGGAGACATCTCGCGCCGCGGCATGTTCGTGCGCTCGAACCTCGTCCCCGGCACGGGACCGGTGCTTCGCCTGACCGTCAATCTCCCCGGCGGCCGCAAGCTCGCGCTGACCGGGCGGGTCGTCCGCAGCGTCGACACCGGCGAGCCGGCCGGCGCGCCCACGGGCTTCGGCCTGCGCCTGGTCGACGACTGGCCGGAGTACGACGAGATCTTCGGCAAGCGCCACAAAAAGTAGGGGCGGGGCTTGTCCCCGCCCTCCGGCACCGGCGTCATCCCGGCGCCGGCGCCTCCTCCATCGCGTCCTGCGCTGCCTCCCGCGATTCGAGGAGGATCTGTTCGAGATCGAGGTCCCTCTGGATGCCGCGCATGACGTCGTCGGAGATGACGTCGCCGTCCCGGAGCTTGATGAGCGCCTCCCGCTCCGCGGCGATCATGCGCAGCCGCATCCGGCGCAAGGCTTCGCTTAGACTCTCGTCCCGCGCGTGGCGCTGCCCTCGCAGCCTCGCCGCGTAGCGGTGCGAGCGGTGCCGATACCTCTCCTCGAGGGCGGCGAGGGCCTCCTTCGCGGCCGCGTCCTCCGCCGGCAGGGTCTTCAAGGCGTCCAGCCCTGCGGCGAAGACGCGCTCTCGCGCCTCGAGCGCCTCCTCGGCGCCTCTCGTGTCGGGCCGCAGACCCAGCAGCCGGATCACCGCCTTGAGCGTCAGCCCTTGCAGGACGAGCGTGACGAAGATGACGGCGAACGTCAGGAACAGGATGAGGTCCCGCCCCGGGAACCGCCCTCCACCGGCGACCGTCAGCGGCAGGGCCAGCGCGATGACGAGCGAGTCGCCGCCGCGCAACCCCGCCCAGCCGACGAACGCCACGGCCCGCCAGGGCGGCCGTTCCTGGGTGCGGCCGCTCCTTCGGAGAACGGTCCTCGTCACGAAACCGCCCGGGAACACCCAGACCAGTCGGACCAGGATCACGGCGCCCGAGATCGCGGCGGCGAGGGTCGCCAGGAAGCCGATCGAGTACTCGTGGAGGGCGGCCAGGACGAACGGCATCTCGAGGCCGATGAGGATGAAGACCAGACCCTCGAGGAAGAACGAGATCATCTCCCACATGGCATTGGCCTGCGTGCGCGTCTCGGCGGAGATGACGCGGGGCCCCCGGCGACCCAGGTACAGGCCGACAGCCACGACCGCCAGCACTCCCGAGGCGCCCAGATGCTCCGCCGGGATGTACGCGGCAAACGGCGTCAACACCGAGATCGTGTTCTCGACGACCGGGACCTTTCCGATGCGGGTGCGGACCCAGGCGATGGCGGCACCCGCCGCGAGCCCGATGCCGAGCCCACCCGCTGCGCTCCAGGCGAAGCCGGCGGCCGCCTCCCCGAGCGAGAATCCTCCCGCGACGACCGCCCCCACCGCCATCCGATAGGCCACGAGCGCCGTGGCGTCGTTGACGAGCCCTTCGCCCTCGAGGATGGTCACGATGTCGCGCGCGATGCCGAGTCGCCGCGTCACCGCCGTCACCGCTACCGGGTCCGGCGGCGACACGATCGCCCCCAGCGCGAACGCCGCGCCCCACGTGATCTCCGGTGCCAGCGCGTGGGCGACGACCGCGACGACGCTCATGGTTGCGAGCACGAGGCCCACCGCGAGCAGCGAGATCGAGCGGAGGTTGGTGCGGAAGTCCCGCCACGACGTGTTGAATGCCGTCCAGTAGAGAAGGGGCGGCACGAAGACGAGAAAGATGACTTCGGGCGAAAGGTTGGGCCGGGGCAGCTCCGGGATCGCCGCCAGCACGCCGCCCCCGAGGACGAGCAGCGCAGGAGTCGGCACGACGAGGCGCACAGCGAGCAGATTGAGAGCGGCCACCGCCGCCAGGAGAACGAGGATGAGCTCCAGCGCCTGCACGGAAGAGGAGTGTAGTCCCGCGCTCCCTGTCATAGGCTAGCCGCCGTTGAGCACCGAGACATCGGCTTCTTCCCGCCCGCCCTTCCTCTGCCGCCCATTCTTCCTCTGGGCCCTCGTCGCTCTCGGCGCCGCGCTGCGGATCTTCCAGTACGCCTCGGACACGTCGCTCTGGTTCGACGAGCTCTCGATCGTGAGAAACCTCGTCCACCGTCCGGCGGCGGAGTTTCTCCGCGAGCCTCTCCGCTACCACCAGGTCGCGCCGGTCGGCTTCCTGGTGGCGGAGAAGGCGATCAGCCGGGTGCTCGGGGAGAGCGACCTCGCGTTCCGGTTCCTTCTTCTGCCGGTCGGCCTCGCGGCGCTCGTGCTCTTCCTGCCGCTGGCGCGGCGCCTTCTCGACGGCTATGCCGTCCCGTTCGCGGTCGCCACGTTCGCCATCGGCGCGCCCTTCATCCGCTACTGCGCGGAGATCAAGCAGTACGGGATCGACCTGGCGGCGGTCATCGCGCTGTCGCTCGTCACCCTGCGCCTGCGTGACCACGACTCCACGGCGGGCCGATGCGTTCGAGCCGCGATCGCCGGCGCCGTGCTCGTGTGGTTCTCGCAGGTGACGGTGTTCATGCTCGCCGGGCTCGGCGCCGCGCTGCTGCTCGCCTGGCTCCGCGACCGGGATCCCCAGACGCGCCGCGCCCTCCTCGTCACCCTCCCGGTCTGGGCGGTCGCCTGCGCCGCGGCGACCGTGGTGGCCCTGCGTCTCGTCGCGCCGGAGACGCGGGCGTTCATGGACCGGTTCTGGCGGATGCGCGGAGGCTTTCCGCCGTGGCCGATCGAGACAGCCCGCGGATCTCCTCTGGCTCTGGGACCGCGTCACACAGCTTTTCGGCGACGACATGGTCCTCCGGTACCAGTGGCCTGCGCTTTATGGCGGCCTGGCCGTCGTCGGGATGGTCGTCCTCGGACGGCGCAACCGGTTCGGCGTGCTCGTCCTCCTCGGCCCGTTCGCGGTGGCGGTGCTCGCGGCCGCCGCCCAGCAGTACCCCTTCCGGACCCGCCTCGTGCTGTACCTCCTTCCGGCCCTCGTTCTCGCGGTCGCGCAGGCGGCCGAGTGGATCCGCCGGCAGGCGGCGCGGCTCCATCCGGCGGTGGGCGGAGCCTGCATGCTCCTGCTCTTCGCGGGCCCGGCGTGGTCGTTCGTCCGGGTGCCTCCGCCGTACTTCGTCGAGGATTACAAGACCGTCCTGGCCTTCGTGCGCGAGCATCGCCAGCCGGGCGACGAGGTGTTCGTCTACACCTACGCCCTGGAGGCGGTCGAACGCTACGGCCCCGGATACGGCCTCGGTCCGGACGAATACCGGCTCGGCAGCTGCTCGGCGGAGGATCGGCGCGTGTTCCTGCGCGACGTCGACCGGTACCGGGGGAAGCCCCGCGTCTGGATCATCGCCGGCGCCGTACCGCCCTTTCAACCGCCGCGCGCGACCATAGAGAAGTACCTCTCGACGATCGGCGTCCGCCGGCTGTCGATCGCCGTGCCGTCCGAGAAGCCGCTCTTCCCCGTGAGTGCGACCCTGTTCGACTTGAGCGACCCGGCGCGTCTGGCAGCGGCCTCGGCGGAGACGTTCCCGCTCGAGCCGGAGGGCCCGTTCCGCATTCTCTGCGGCGAGTGGGTGGAGCCGCTGCGGTAGCTCCTGCCTACGAGTGCCTCAGCGCCTCGACCGGCACGACGCGCGCCGCCCGCCGCGCGGGCAGGTAGCTCGCGAGCAGGGCGACGGCGCCGAGCACGCCGACGACGATCGCGAACGTCACCGGGTCGGCACCGGGGGTCTGGTAGAGGAGGCTCCCCAGGGCTCGGCTCAGGACGAGAGCCAGGGGCGCTCCGATGGCGAGCCCCATCAGGACCAGCCGGGCGCCGTCGCGGAGGATCATCGCGCGGATGTCGTTTGCGTCGGCCCCGAGGGCGCTGCGTATGCCGATCTCGGTCGTGCGCTGGCCGACGACGTAGGACATGACGCCGTAGATGCCGATCGATGCGAGCAGCAGCGCGAGGGCCCCGAAGAGGATCAGCAGAGTCGAGCTGAAGCGCTGGCGGGCGAGGGAGGCGGCGACCCACTGCTCCATGCTGCGGACCTCGGAGACCGGCTGGTCCTTGTCGATCGACTGCACCGTGCGCTCGACCAGGGGCGCCATCGCGAGCGGGTCCCCATCGGTCCGCACGGTCAGGGTCATCGCGCTCATGACGAGCTGCGGGTGCGGCCAATAGGCCATGGGCCGCGTGTCGGTGACGAGGTCGGCGTGCTTGACGCTTCCGACGATTCCGACGATCTCGGTCGGAACGTTGTCGTCCTTCATGTCGATCGTGACCTTCTGGCCGATCGGGTCCTTGCCCGGAAAGTAGCGGCGCGCGAAACCGTCGTCGACGACGACGACGTTGGACTGCTGGCGCATCTCCCGGTCCGTGAAGAGGCGCCCGCGCAGGAGCGGGATGGCCATCACTTTGAAGTAGCCGTCGTCGCAGACGCGGACTTCGGTGACGGGCTCCTGACCGGGCGTTGGCTCCGGCTCGCCGACGATTCGGAAGTCGGTGGCGGCGCCCAGGCCAGCGAAGGGCAGATAGCTGACGACTCCGGCGGCACGGACGCCCGGAAGCGCGGAGGCTCGCTCGGCGGCCCGGGCGAAGAACTGCAGCACCTGGGGATCCTCTTTGTAGCGATTCGGCAGTGTGACGCGCGCGGTCAGAATGCCCTGCCGTTCGAAGCCCGGGTCGACTCCCTGAAGCGAGCGGAAGCTCTTGAGCATGAGCCCGGCCCCGACGAGGAGGACGACGGCGAGGGCCACCTCCGCGACGACGAACGCCATCCGCAGCCTTCGCGTCCGCAGGCCCGAGCCCGCCTGGCGGGCGCCTTCATTCAGAGATTCCTGGATGTCGGGCCGAGACCCGGTGAGGGCTGGGGCGAGCCCGCAGATTCCGGCGGTCAGGATCGATACGGCCAGCGTGAACGCGAGGACCGGTCCGTTCAGCCCCGCGCTCGCGAGCCCGATCGAGTTCGACGGGCTCAGGGCGACCAGGAGCTGCGCGCCCCAGCGAGCGAGGAGGAGGCCGATCGCGCCGCCGAGAAACGCGAGGAGAAGATTCTCCGTCAACAGCTGCGCCATCACGCGCCAGCGGTCCGCCCCGAGGGCGGTTCGTATGGCGATCTCGCGCACGCGCGAGGTCCCTCGGGCGAGCAGCAGACTCGCGACGTTGGCGCAGGCGATGAGCAGCACGAACCCCACGGCGCCGAAGAGCACCAGGAGAGTCGGCCGCATTTCCCCCGCGAGCTCGGTGTGCACGGGGACCAGGCGGACCGTCCAGCCCGTGTCCCGCTGGGGGAACTCGATCGCGAGCGCCGAAGCGATCGCCGACATCTGCGTCCGCGCGGCTTCGAGGCTCGTGCCCGGCTTGAGTCGCGCGATGGCGGACATGTAGCGGCCGTTGCGCTCGGCCTTCGCGAGGTCCAGGGCGAACGGCGACCAGAGGTCCGCAGGCTTGCCCGCCAGCGTGCCCGCCTTCAGGTACAGGCCGAACCGTGGCGGCATGACGCCGACCACGGAGACGGGGATGTCGTCGAGCAGGATCGTCCTGCCGACGATCGCCGGATCGCCACCGAAGCGCCGCTGCCAGAGGCCGTGGCTCAGGACGACGACCTGGTCATGGCCTTCGGGTCCCTCGTCGGCGGCGAACGTGCGACCCAGCAGCGGGGCGGCGCCGAGCGTGTCGAAGAAGCTGGAGGTGACGTTCGAAACGATCAGTTCCTCCGGTCGCCCCCGGCCGGTCAGGTTCATGCGGAAGTCGTAGAAGGCCGACATCGACGCCAACTCCGTCGCGCGCTGCTGCCAGCGGATGAAGTTCGCGGGCGCGATCACGTTCGGCCGGCCCGGCCACCGCGCGTTCTCTTCCCAGACGACGACGATGCGGCCGGGCTCGTGGAAGGGGAGCCGCTCGAGCATCACCGCGTGGACGATCGTGAAGATCGCCGTGTTGGCTCCGATGCCGAGGGCGAGGGTCGCGATCGTGACGGCTGTGAACCCCGGGCTCTTGCGGAGCGTCCGCGCGGCGAAGCGCAGGTCCCGCAGGGCCGTCTCGACGATGGGCACCCGGCGGCGGTCGCGGACCAGCTCCCGGGTCGCCTCGACGCCGCCGAGCTTGCGGACGGCCTCGCGGCGAGCGGCCTCCGGCGTCATTCCCGCGCGGACAGCGTCGTCGACGTGCATCTGCAGGTGCGCCTCGAGCTCCTCGGCGAGTTCCCGCTCCTGGCGGGATCGGCCGAAGACCCCCGCTAGGCGCGCGAAGAAGGCTCGGAAGCCTCTCATGACCGCTCCTCGGCCGGTGCCAGGAACCGCGCCAGGATCTCGGTGGCGCGTTCCCACTCGCGCGCTTCGAGCTCGACCTGCCGGCGGCCCGCGCGCGTGAGCTTGTAGAACTTCGCCTTGCGGTTGTTGTCCGAGACTCCCCATTCGGACGCCACGTAGCCCTCCTGCTCGAGCTTCAGCAGGGCGGGGTAGAGCGTGCCGTAGTTGAGAACGAGGCGGTCGCCGCTCGTCTGTTCGATGCGGCGGGCGATGCCGTAGCCGTGCAGCGGTCCCAGCGTTTCCAGGGTCTTGAGGACCATGAGCGCCAGGGTTCCCTGCCAGACGTCGGACTTCTCGGCCATCGCGCTCTCCTTCGCGGCGGCAATTCGCCGGTCATATGGGAATACAATACGAAGGAGAACGCCAGAAGTTTCGCGAGGTCGTCCCGATCAGCCCGGGCGAGGGCGAGCGGATGCGGCGCTCACCAGAGACCGCTCGGCAGCGCGAGCTTCAGCGCCCGTTCGATCGGATCGGCCGGGGTATGCGTCGCACCATCCTCCACGCTGCGGAGGACCTCGTAGTGCGCGACGTTCGTTTCCGGCTCCACGAGGCATTCGAGGTCGTACGGGAAGTACTGCGCCCGCTCGATGTCCGGCCCGGTGTATTCCCGAATCGCCTCGGTGGATTCCCACATCGAGATCAGCAGGAAATGGACGCGCTTGCCCTCGACGCGCCGGAGCAGCGAGACGCCGCGGTTGCCCGGGATGGCCTGATACGCGCGCACTCCCAGGTCCGAGCTCGCGAGGTACTCGGCATAGCCGTCCGCCTTCTCGAGCGGAACGACGCCATGCCATACGCGTGCAATCATCCGGTCCTCGGCCGAAGAGACCTGCGGAGCAGCGAGCGGGACCATGAGCGTACCTCCTGCCGCTCGAAACACGGCCGCGGGGCGAAGGGTTGCGCTAGGTCGTCCTGGGCCTCCGGTACTTCCACATCCGCGGCTTGCCCTGAGCGATCCATTCGACGGCGGTGGTAAGGCGTTTGGCGCGTGTGGCGTCGGTTTTCGCCTCGATCAACCACTCGGAGTACTCGCGCTGCTGGCTCGGGCTGAAGGCCTGAAATCTCGCCGTGGCGCCGGCCTTTCTCTTGAGGGCGGCGGTGAGCTCCTTCGGGACGGGTAGCGGTTTCTTCGCCTTGCGGACGGGGCCCTTCTTCTGTCCCGTCTCGTTCAGGCGCGCGGCCTCCCGGACGTAGCCGACGAGGACCTTCCTGCTCGGGAGGTCCGAGACGGCGGTGATGCACCCGAACTGGCCCATCGCGCCCTTCTTACCGGGGATCTCGAGCGCGCGGTTCCAGAAGCCGAAGGCGCAGTGGCCCTGGAACGCCGCCATTCCGCACAGCACCCCCTCGTGCTCGAAGTGCGGCATGCCCCACTTGATCGTCTCGACGACGTCGGGACAGCCCTCGTGCACGGCGGCGCGCAGGTGATTCAGGATCGGTTTGGCGAACGGGGCGGCTCTGGTGATGTAGGAGTCGATGCGTGCGTCTTTCTTTCCCATGGCGCGAATCCTACGGCGATTGCCGGTCAGGCTCGGGCCCTTCCCGCGCGAGGACTCGCGCTCCGACCACAAGCCCGGCCGCCGCGAACCCGAGGCCCAGGTAGAAGTAGTTTTCGAGGAACGGGTTGAGCAGCACGACACCGCCCCAGACGAACCAGCCGGTCGCCAGCACCGAGCACGGCTGTGCTCGTCCAGACAAGGCCGCGAGGAGAGAACCGCCGAAACCCGCCACGCAAAGGACCGCCTGCAAGGCCGGAAGGTATCCGGCCAGCCCGAGCGTCGCGGCAAGGGCCGCGACCCCGAGGCAAGCCTCGCTCGCGCTTTCGCCCGCGAACGCGAATGCCGCGAACCGGAGGGCCGCGGGGTCTCGGACGATTGGCGCGAACACGATCGCGGCGGCGCCGGCGCCAACCACGATTGCCCCGGCGATCGCGAGGAGAACGACCCTCGGAGATCCGGGCGCACGTGCGCCGGACCGGCGCGCGCCGACCGCCGTCGCGACGAGGGCGAATGGTCCGTACACCCAGGCCCATTGCCGTGTCGCGACCGCGAGGCCCACGAGGATCGCGACGACGAGCAGCCAACGCGTCGACCCCTGTCCACGCGCTGCGAGGTAGAAGATCGCGACGGTGAGCGCCAGAAACGCGTCGAAGTACAGATCGTGCCGGAATGCGTGGTACGGGTTCAGGAGCACGAGCATCGCGAGGGTCTCGGTCGGGGAGACTGGCTCGGGGGAGAGGCCACGGCCGCCACCGCGCAGCGAACCCGCGAGTGCGAGCCCGATGCCGAGCAGGATCACGGATCCGAAGATCCGCGGATCGAGGCCGAGGAGGGCCGACGGCGCGATTGCCAGCCACGTACCCGGAAGGTACTTGACGTGCGGCGTGCCGCCCGCGCGCCAGACCTCGACCGCACGCATGAGAGCCGCGAACATGTCGGAACGGCGCTCGTCGAGCGGGAAGGAAGCGACGGCGGTGATGCGATGGGCGAAGGCGCCGACTGCCGCCAGCGCGATCCCGGTACCCGGTAGCCGCGGGGAACGGAGCCAGAGGACGAGCGCGATGAAAACGGGGAGCTCGAGTGCGACGAGCGGCCCGGCCGAACGGTACCCGAACTGCGCGAAGTGCCGGCTCGAGAGGATGTCGAGTCCGGCCGTGAGGGCGGGACAGAGGAGAAGGAGGGCGATCGAAAAGCTCCGCACTGCAGCCCGCCGCCGGGCGGTCGCTTCGAGAAGACCGGCGATCGGATAGCCGAAAAAGAGGAGCAGGAGAGCGACGACGCCCCAGCCGATCCTGGCCTGCTCGTCGAGGCCGATCAGCGCCCACGGGTAGCGCCGACCGACTCCGGCCCAGATGAGAGGCTGGACGGCGATGGCGAGGGACCGGACGCGCGCTACTTCATTCGCCCCGGCTCCGATGTCGGGCATGGCCCGCTTCTACCACGGTGATTGCCGGGGTCAGGACTTCATTCTTCGGCTGTTCAACCTCCGAGGTTTGAAGACCTGGCCCCGACGGATGTAGCGTGCCGGGTCATGAAGACGCGAAGCTGGTTCGTTCCCGCTTTTCTCCCCGTCGAGTTGGTCGCAGAGAATGAGGGACACTCGCTCGCGCGACGCGAAAAAATGGTGGCGTTCTTCAGCCGCACGGCGCTGGAGATACAGCTTCAGCCCGGAAAGTAGCCGGTCGGAGGAACCATGCCCACGCTTCGCCTCGTCTCGGCGCTCGCTCTGGCGTTCGGCCCGTGGATCGGTGCGCGCACCCGCGCCGAGGCCAGCGTCCCCGATCTCCTGCGCCGGCAGACGCAGGAGCTGATCGACGGGATCGGGGCCGGCTCGCCCGCGGTCTGGGACAAGTACCTCGACGCCGAGGCCCGGTACGTCGACGAGAGCGGCACGGTCCTGACGAAGAAGCAGATGGTCGGCGACATCCGCCCGCTGCCCGAGGGCGTCTCGGGGAACATCCAGGTCACGCAGTTCGAGGCCGTGGTCCACGGCGACGTCGCGGTCACGACGTACGTCAACGACGAGAACGAGGACTACCACGGCCACAAGATCCACTGCCAGTACCGGACGACCGAGACCTGGAAGAAGGGCCCGGACGGGTGGCGCCTTCTCGCCGGACAGGTCCTGGCGCTCCGCACGGATCCGCCCGCGGTGACGCTTCCGGAGTCGCTTCTCGTGGAGTACGTCGGGCGCTACGCGCTGACGCCGTCGATCGACTACGAGATCCGTCTCAAAGGCGATGCTCTGGAGGGCCAGCAGACCGGGCGCGGACCCGAGGCGCTCTCCGCCGAGGCGCCGGACGTCTTCTTCGTGCCGGGCCGGCCGCGCTATCGGTACGTCTTCCAGCGCGGCACCGACGGCAGGATCACGGGCCTCGCCCAGCGGCGCGAAGCGTGGGACATCGTCTGGAAGCGGGCCGGGCCGGGTCCGAAGTCCTGAGCGGCGCTCAGAGGTAGCGTTCGCGGAACAGGGTCCGGTGATGGATGTCGTGTCCGAGCGTCATGTAGGCCAGGGCCCGCACGCTCACGCGGTTGCCGTCGGCCGTTCCCGACCGCCGCCAGGCTTCCGGCGGCAGGCTCCGGAAGAAGTCGATCGTCGCGCGGCGCACGTCGTCGTACTCCTGGAGGACCGACGGCCACGGGCGCGAGGCCGCTCCCGAATGCGGGACCCAGCCCTCCGATTCGAAGCCCTCGAGCGGAGTCTCGTCGCCGCGTGCGAACCGCAGCGCGCGGTAGACCCAGACCCGCTCGCAGTCGGCGAGGTGATGCACGCTCTCGCGAATGCTCCATTTCCCGGGACCGTAGCGATGGAGAGACTTCTCGGCCGAGACCCCATCGAGGAGCGCGCGCGTCGCCGCGGTCTCGGTCTCGAAGGCCGCCAGGATGTCCTCGCCCGGCACCAGGGCGATGTACCTGCCGTAGTAGGGGACGTGCTCGGAGGGTTCGGGACGGCCGATCACGGCCGCGAATCGTAGCAGCACCGGCGGGGGCCGAGGCGGTCGGCCCGGCATTTCGGCCTCTGCGTGCGCCGCGCCACCGACCCGAGCGCCCGCTCGGCTTCACCGTGGGCCGGAATGGCACTGTCGGGCTCGACAATGGCGCCTCCGGGAGGGCCGGATCCTGGGCAACCTTTTGCAATGACCGGTGTTATTCTTGCCGACTCCGTGGGCTCTGCCGGGCCCCTCTTTTTCGCTGCCAGGCGGAATCCCGAGCGCGGAAAGAGGTTTATTTAAGGTTTGGAGTCGCGTACCCCGGGGCGGGGGCTCATGCGTTTCGGACCGGGTATGAAGGTGGAGGTTTGTTCTCCCATGAAGAAGCGGATGTTCCTGGTGCTGGCCGCCATCGCGGTCTTCATCTTCACGATCGGGATGGTCAAGTACGGACAGATCAAGAAAGGGCATGGCGCAGAACGCCGCCTTCCAGCCTCCGCCGGAGGCGGTGACGACGGTCGTGGCGAAGAAGGAAGACTGGCCGTCGACGCTGTCGGCGATCGGAACGGTCGAGGCCGTGCACGGCGTGACCGTTGCCGCCGACCTTCCCGGCATCGTCGAGAAGATCGCTTTCCAGTCGGGCCAGACCGTCCGGGAAGGGGACCTCCTGGTCCTTCTCGACACGAAGCAGGAGCGCGCGCAGCTGGCGGCTGCCGAGGCCCAGGCCGACCTCGCCAAGCTCTCCCTCGACCGGCTGACGGGCCTGCGCCAGAAGGGGATCGCGGCGCAGGCGGAGTGGGACCGCGCGGATGCGGAGCAGAAGCAGGCTCTGGCGCGCATCGGCGAGATCCGCGCGGCGATCTCGCGCAAGACCATTCGCGCGCCCTTCTCGGGCGTCCTCGGGATCCGTCAGGTCAATCTCGGCGAGTACCTGCAGGGCGGCAGCCCCATCGTGCCCCTGCAGTCGATTCGCCCGGTCTACGTGAACTTCTCGGTTCCCCAGCAGGAGCTGGTCCGGATGAAGGTCGGCGGCGACGTGCGGGTGACCAACCAGAACGCGCCCGCCGGCTCAGGCGCGGCGGCGGGCAAGATCACGGCGATCAACGCCGTCGTCGATCCGGCGACGCGCAACGTGCAGGTTCAGGCGACGTTCCCGAACACGGACGGCAAGCTCAGCCCCGGAATGTTCGTCGAGGCGGGCATGACGCTGGGACAAAGCCTGGCGATCGTGGCGCTGCCGGCCTCGGCCATCAACTACGCGCCGTACGGCGACTCCGTATTCGTGGTCGGGGACATGAAGGGCCCCAAGGGCGAAACCTACAAGGGCGTGCGCCAGCAATTCGTGAAGCTCGGCGCCGGCCGCGGCGATCAGGTCGCCGTGCTTTCGGGCGTCAAGCCGGGCGACGAGGTCGTGACTTCCGGCGTCTTCAAGCTGCGCAACGGTGCCGCGGTCCAGGTCGACAACAAGACGATGCCCGGCAACAACCCGGCGCCCAAACCCGAGGACTCCTGATGAAGTTCACCGATCTCTTCGTTCGCCGGCCGGTGCTGGCGATGGTCGTCAACCTGGTGATCCTGATCGCCGGGCTGCAGGCGATCCGCTCGCTCTCGGTGCGGCAGTACCCGCGCAGCGACATCGCGGTCGTCAAGGTGACGACGGTCTACGTCGGCGCCAACGCGGACCTGGTGCGGGGCTTCATCACGACGCCCCTCGAGCGGGTCATCGCGAGCGCCGACGGCATCGACTACCTGGAATCCTCGAGCGCCCAGGGCGTCAGCACGATCACCGTGCATCTGAAGCTCAACTACGACACCAACGCCGCTCTCACGCAGGTCCAGTCGAAGGTCGCGCAGGTCAGAAACGACCTGCCGCCGGAGGCCGAGGCGCCGGTCATCAACCTGGAAACGGCCGACACCGAGTTCGCCGCGATGTACATCGGGTTCTCGGCGACGGACCTGGACCAGAACCAGATCACCGACTACCTGACGCGGGTCGTCCAGCCGAAGCTCTCCGCCGTCAGCGGCGTGCAGCGAGCCGATATCCTGGGCAGCCGCACGTTCGCGATGCGGATCTGGCTGAAGCCCGAGAAGATGGCGTCCCTCGGGATCTCGCCGACGAACGTGCGGGACGCGCTCGCCGACAACAACTACCTGTCGGCGCTCGGCCGGACCAAAGGGTCGATGGTCTCCGTCAACCTCGTGGCGAACACGAACCTCCAGACTGCCGACGAGTTCCGCAAGCTCGTCGTCAAGGAGAAGGACGGCGTGATCGTGCGCCTCGGGGAGATCGCCGACGTCGTTCTCGGGGCCGAGACCTACGACGACGACGTTCGGTTCAACGGCGAGACCGCGACGTTCATGGGCGTCTGGGTGCTCCCGACGGCCAACTCCCTGGAGGTCATCAAGAGGGTCCGCGCGACGCTGCCGGAGATCCAGGCGCAGCTTCCGGCGGGCATGAAGGTCGGAATCCCTTACGACTCGACGGCCTACATCCAGGACGCGATCGACGAGGTGCTCCAGACGCTCGCCGAGACGCTGCTCATCGTCGTCGTCGTGATCTTCCTCTTCCTGGGCTCGTTCCGCGCGGTCCTGATCCCGATCGTCGCGATCCCGATCTCCCTGATCGGCGCGGTCTTCCTGGGACTCGTCTTCGGGTTCACCATCAACCTGCTGACGCTGCTCGCGATCGTCCTCTCGGTCGGTCTGGTCGTCGACGACGCCATCGTCATCGTCGAGAACGTGGAGCGGCACCTCCACATGGGCGAGAAACCGTTCGACGCCGCGATGCGCGCGGCCCGGGAGCTCGTCGGGCCGATCATCGCCATGACGATCACGCTGGCGGCGGTCTACGCCCCGATCGGCATCCAGGGAGGGTTGACCGGCGCGCTGTTCCGCGAGTTCGCGTTCACGCTGGCGGGCGCGGTCATCGTGTCCGGCGTCGTGGCCCTGACGCTCTCGCCGATGATGGCCTCGAAGCTGCTCCGCTCGGGGGACACCGAGAAGGGTTTCGCGGGCTTGATCAACCGGCACTTCGACAAGGTGCGCAAGACGTACGGCAGCCTGCTCGCCGGAAGTCTCCGCTTCCGCCCGGTCGTGTTCGTGCTTTGGGCGATCGTCGTGCTGTTGATCTTTCCGTTCTACATGTTCTCGGCCAAGGAGCTCGCGCCGGTCGAGGACCAGGCGGTCGTGTTCGGCGTCATCCAGGCGGCGCCCAACGCCACGCTCGACCAGACGAAGCTCTTCGCGGAGAAGGTCTACGACGTCTACAAGGCAATGCCCGAGAACGAGAGCGTCTTCCAGATCATCTCGCCGGGCGGCGGCTTCGGCGGCATGGTCACCAAGCCCTGGAGCGAGCGCAAGAAGACCACCTCGCAGCTCCAGGTCGAGGCCGCCGTGGGTCTCTCGAAGATCCCGGGCGTGCGGGTGATTTCGCTCGTCCCGCCGGCGTTGCCGGGGGGCGGCAGCTTCCCGGTCGACTTGGTGATCGCTTCGACCGCCGAGCCGCAGCAGCTGGTCGAATTCGCCAACCAGCTCGTCGGCAAGGCGTTCCAGAGCGGCCTCTTCATGTTCGCCGACTCGGACGTGAAGTTCGACCAGCCCCAGGCCGAGGTCGTCTTCGACCGCGACAAGCTCCGCGCGCAGGGCGTGAGCCTCTCGTCGGCCGGCAAGGATCTCTCGACGATGCTCGGCGGCAACTACGTCAACCGGTTCAGCATCCAGGGCCGCAGCTACAAGGTGATCCCGCAGATCAAGCGCAGCGAGCGCCTGACGCCGGACCAGCTCGAGAACATCTACGTCAGCGGCGCCGGCGGCAAGCTCGTGCCGCTCTCGACCTTTGCGACGCTGAAGACCACGACCGAGCCGCGGGAGTTGAAGCGCTTCCAGCAGCTCAACGCGGTTCGCATCCAGGGCGTCATCCCGCCGGGCGTGTCGCTCGACACGGCGCTGACGTTCCTCGAGACCGAAGCGAAGAAGGTCCTGCCGCAGGGCTTCACGGTCGACTACGCGGGCGAGTCGCGGCAGCTGCGGACCGAGGGCGGCAAGTTCCTCTTCACGTTCGCCCTGTCGGCGATCCTCATCTACCTCGTGCTGGCGGCTCAGTTCGAGAGCTTCCGCGACCCGTTCATCATCCTGGCGGGCTCGGTGCCGCTGGCCCTCTCCGGCGCGCTGTTGTTCTCTTTCCTGGGCCTGACGACGCTCAACATCTACAGCCAGGTCGGTCTGATCACGCTCGTGGGTCTCATCGCCAAGAACGGCATCCTGATCGTCGAGTTCGCCAACAAGCTCCAGGAGACGGGGCTCGGCAAGCTCGAGGCGGTCGTCGACGCGGCCCAGACGCGCCTGCGGCCGATTCTCATGACGACGGCGGCGACGGTCATGGGCCACATGCCGCTCGTCTTCGCGACGGGCCCGGGGGCCGGCGCTCGCAACAGCATCGGTATCATGCTCGTCACCGGCATGATCATCGGCACGGCCTTCACCCTCTTCGTCGTGCCGTCGATCTACGTCCTGGTGGCGAAGACCCACCGCGCGCTGCCCTCCGAGGCCAGAACGACCGGACCGGAGAAGGTCCCGGAGCTCGAAGAAGCCGCCGTCTAGTCCTGTATCCTGCGACGAAAACGGAGGGACCATGCCCCTGAGTCGTCGCATCCTGGCGGTGGGTCTGGCGGGAGCCACGGCCGCGGGCGCAGGCGGGTCCGCCACGAACAAGCCCGTCCTCCACGGCAAGCACTGGCTCGCGATCACGGGCAAGCCGCTGGCGGCGACGGCCGGCGCGATGACTTTCCAGAAGGGCGGCAACGCCGTCGACGCGGCGTGCGCGATGCTCGCGGCGACGACGACCATGACCGATTCGCTGTCCTGGGGCGGCGAGACGCAGGCCCTGATCTTCAATCCGAAGACGGGCCGGGTCATCGCGGTCAACGCTCTCGGCGTGGCGCCGACGGGGGCGACTCCGGAGCTCTTCCACGGGCGTGGCATGTCCTACCCGCCCGAGTACGGCCCGCTCGCCGCGGTCACTCCCGGCACGCCGGGCGGGCTCATGCTCATGCTCGCGGAGTACGGGAGGCTGTCGCTCGCCCAGGTCCTCGCCCCGGCGATCCAGATGGCCGAGGGCTATCCGATCGAACGGGAGCTCGCCGATTCGATCGAGAGCGAGAAGGCCCGGATCGCCGAGTGGCCGTACTCGAAAAAGCTGTTCCTCACCCACCCCGGGGAAGCGCGCGAGGCGCCGCGGGCCGGCGAGGTGTTCCGCCAGCCGGATCTCCACGCGACGCTGTCGAAGCTCGTGGAGGCGGAGTCGAAGGCGCTCGCCGCGGGAAAGAACCGCCGGGACGCCATTTTCGCGGCCTACGACCGGTTCTACCGGGGGGACATCGCGGCGGAGTTCGTGCGCGGGGCGCGCGAGCAGGGAGGCCTCATCACGCTCGAGGACCTCGCGCGGTGGAAGCCGCGGTTCGAGGAGCCGGTCCACACGAGCTACAAGGGCATCGAGGTCTACAAGCTCGACGTGTGGACGCAGGGGCCGGCGATGCTCCAGGCGCTCAATCTTCTCGAGCCGCTGGACGTGCGCGCGATGGGCTACAACAGCGCGCGTTACATCCACGCCTTGTACCAGGTCATGAACCTGGCGTTCGCGGACCGCGACTTCTACTATGGGGATCCGGATTTCCCGCCGGCCGAGCCGCGCCGCGGACTGCTGTCGAAGGAATACGCGGCGGCGCGAGCGAAGGGGATCGACTGGACGAAGAACGACGCCGACGCGAAACCGGGTGATCCGTACCCGTTCCAGGGCGAGACGAACCCGTTCCTCGCGTATCTGGCGAAGTGGAGGAGCGACTCGCCGGCGGCCCCGATCCAGGCGAACCGGGCGGCGCAGGCGCGCACCTTCGAAGAGGGCTTCCACGCGGGCACGACCTCGATCGAAGCGGCGGACGAGGAGGGCTGGGTCGTCTCGGTGACGCCGTCGGGCGGCTGGAACCCGGTCTGCATCGCGGGGCGGACGGGCATCGGCATGAGCCAGCGCATGCAGAGCTTCGTGCTCGACCCGGCCGAGAACCCTTACAACGTGCTCCAGCCCGGCAAGCGCCCGCGCGTGACGCTCACGCCGGGCATGGCGTTGAAGGACGGGAAACCGTACCTCGCTTTCGCGGTGCAGGGAGGCGACGCCCAGGACCAGAACCTGCTGCAGTTCTTTCTGAACGTCGTCGAATTCGGCATGAACGTGCAGGAGGCCGTCGAGGCGCCGAACATCCTGAGCTACCAGCTGCGAAGCTCGTTCGGCGCGCACGAGTCGCGGCCCGGGCGACTGACGCTGAACGACTCGGTGCCCGCCTGGGTGCGCGACGAGCTCCAGAAGATGGGCTACTCGATTCAGACCGAAGCGAAGACCTCCGGGCCCATCAACGCCATCTACTTCGACCGCGACCACGGCACGATGTGGGGCGGCTCGAGCGACTACGGCGACGACTACGGAATCGGCTGGTAGCCCCGAAGAGCCCGGAACCCGAAAACAGAAACCCCGCTCCCGCCGGATGCGGAGGGGAGCGGGGGCAGGTGAGGGGGCCTTCCCACACCTAATGACTTATTGTCGCGAGACGCCCTCGGTCGCGGCTCCACCAGGGATTTCTCCCGCGATGGGCTTCGTCAGCGGACGCGGAGAACGACTTTTCCGAGGACATGGCCCCTGGCGAGGCGCCGGTGGGCCGCGGCGGCGCCGGCGAGCGAAAAGACGGAATCCACGGGGACCACGAGACTCGCCGCTTCGACAGCGCGACGGAGGCGCTCGAGCTCGCGAACTCCCGGCACACCGTCGTAAGCCTTCGCGCGAATACCCCGTCGTTTCCTCGGCGCGGGCTCGATGCCGTTGGGATAGGCCAGGCGACCGCCCCTCCGGAGCGCGTCGAGACACCGTGTGAGGCCCTTTCCGCCGGCGAAGGCCAGCACGGCGTCGATTCCTCCGGGCGCGAATCGTTTCGCGGCCGCGGCGACGTCCTCGCGCCGGGCGTCCACGACGGCTTCGGCGCCGAGGCGCCGCATGAGCGCCCGGCCGTTCCGGCCCGATGCGGTCGCGAGGACTCGCGCCCCGCGGAGTCTGGCGAACTGGACAGCGAGGCTTCCCACGCCCCCCGACGCGCCGTGCACGATGACCGCTTCACCCTTCCTCAGGTGCAGAGCGTCGTCGACGCCCTGGAGCGCGGTCAGGCCCGTGCACGGCATGGCGCCCGCGCGGCGCAGATCCAGCCCGCGAGGAAGGCGCGTGACGTTTGTCGCCCGGATCGCGACGTACTCGGCGTAGAAGCCGCCCGCGGGAACGGGGAAATCGAAGCCGATGACTCGGTCCCCCGCGCGCAGACGACGGACCTTCGATCCGACCGCCGCGACGACGCCGGAGCCGTCGGTTCCGAGGACCAGCGGAAAGCGCGGCCTGCCGAACGGCCACCACCCGGCTCGCATGCCGGCGTCCCAGCTCGCGACACCCGCGGTGTGAACCGCGATGAGCACTTCGCCCGGGCCCGGCGCGGGTTTCGCCAGCCTGCGGACCTTCAGCACCGCGGGGCCGCCGAAGCGGTCGATCGCGGCGGCGCGCATGGACTCGGGAAGCCTCCCCATCACATCTCTTTCAGGTACTCGTGGACGAACTGGACGGCCATGGCGCCTTCGCCCACGGCCGAGGCGACGCGCTTGACGGAGCCGGAGCGCACGTCGCCCGCCGCGAAGACGCCGGGGCGGCTCGTCTCGAGGAGAAACGGCTGGCGCCTCGAGGTCCAGTGCACGGACTGTGAAACGGACGGTCCCGTTCGGACGAAACGCTTCTCGTCCCGCTCGATCTCCGGCGGAAGCCAGTCGGTGTGGGGCGTGGCCCCGATGAAGCTGAAGAGGGCCGGTGTCTGGATGACCCGGGGCTCGCCCGTCTTGCGGTGGACGAGCTCGACCTCCCGGAGAGGGCCGTCTCCGCGCATCTCGCGGACCTCGGTGTTCACGATGACCTCGATGTTCGGCGTCGTCTCGATCCGGTGGGCCAGATAGCTCGACATGTTCTTGTAGAGCGAGTCCGCGCGCACGACGAGGTAGACCTTGCGCGCCTGGCCGGCGAGATAGACTGCGGCCTGGCCGGCCGAGTTGCCGCCGCCGACGATGACGACCTCGGCGCCGCGGCAGGATGCGGCCTCGCTGGGGGTGGCGGCATAGTAGATGCCGGCGCCTTCGTAGCGGTCGCAGCCTTCGACCTCGAGCTTCTTGTACTGGGCTCCCGTGGCGATGAGGAGGCACTTGGCCGTGATGGTCTCTCCGCCTTCGATCTCGAGGATCGCGTAAGCGTTGTCGAAGCTCAGGCGGACGACGGGCGAGGGCACGGAGAGGGCGGCTCCGAACTTGTTGGCCTGGACGACGGCGCGGTCCGCGAGCTCGGCGCCGGTCAGTCCCATGGGGAACCCGAGGTAGTTCTCGATCCGCATGCTCGTGCCGGCCTGCCCCCCGGTGGCGGAACGCTCGAGGACGACGGTCGAGAGTCCCTCGGACGCGCCATAGACCGCGGCCGCGAGGCCGCTCGGCCCGCCCCCGACGACGGCGAGGTCGTAGACGGTGTGCTCGAGCGGGCGCTTGATGCCGATCTCCTCGGCGAGCTTTTCGTTGGACGGGTTGCGCAGGAGGAGGCTGCAGCCCCAGGCGACGACGGGAGTGTCGGCCTGCGTCAGGCCGAAGTGCCCGAGGATCTCGGCGACGGCCGGGTCGGCCTCGAGGTCCAGGAACGTGAAGAGCATCCGGTTGCGGGCGAGGAAGTCGCGGATGCGGGACGTGTCCTTCGAAAAGCGCGACCCGATGACCTGGAGGCCGGTGAAATCGGGAGACTGGCGCAGAAGCTCGCGGCGTGCGATCAGCGCCTGCAGGATCACGTCGCCGACCCGCGGGCGCGTGTTGATGATCTCGCGCAGGCTCTCCTGGCCGACGGCCAACGTTTCGGTGTCTCCCCGGGCGACGCCCGAGGCGATGGCGCGCGCGCCGGTCAGCCATCCGATCTCGCCGGTGAACTGGCCGCGGTGATGGGTGACGATCGTCTTGGGCGCTTGGCCGGACTCGTCGAGAATGTCGATCGCGCCGGACTCGATGATGAAGAAGGGCACCTTCGCCTGTCCCGTTCGGAAAATGAACTGCCCATCCGCCCAGCGCTGCCGCGCGGTCTTGGGACATTCCGCGATCTCCGCCAGGTCGGCGTCGCTCAGCGTGGGGAACGCGACGGCGGTGAGCTCGGCGGCTTCAGCCACGGGTCAGGCTCGGGCCGCGACCGGGACGCGGCGGAGGCGGCCCCACGCGACGAATGCGGCGAGAGCGCCGAGGACGAGGTTGATCGGCAGCGCGTTCATCTCGCCCCGCTGAACGTGGAAGCCGGCGGCGAGGATCATGATCACGAGAAGACCGACGGCCGCGAGCGGCGTCAGCGCCGGCAGGATGCGCGTCAGGGCGGGCAGGATGAGGCCCATGGCCGCTGCGAGCTCCGCGATGCCGATCAAGCGAACCAGCTCCGGAGAGACGGCATTGACCCACCCGACCCTGGCACCGAGCTCGGCGAACGGCGTCGTGGCCTTCATCCATCCCCCCGCTCCGAAGGCCGCCGCGAGAAGCACCTGCGCGATCCAGAGCGCGACGTTCATGGCCGGCCCCTCCCGGGATCGGATTCTATTGGGTATCGGCTGCGCGAGCGGGCCTCACGCCTCGAGCTTCGCGTCGAGAGTGATCTTCGCCTTCAGCAGCTTCGAGATCGGGCAATTGACCTCGGCGCTCCGGGCCGCAGCGAGGAAGGCCTCCTGCGAGGCCCCCGGGATCCTGGCCGTCAGGTCCAGGTGCGACTCCGTGACGGAAAATCCCGAGTCGCCCTTCTCGAGCGACACGGTCGCGGTCGTCGTCAGGCTCTCGGCCGTCAGGTTCGCCTTGCCGAGCTCGGCCGAGAGCGCCATCGTGAAGCAGCCGGCGTGCGCGGCCGCGATGAGCTCTTCCGGGTTTGTGCCCTTCTCGTTTTCGAACCGGGTCGTGAACGAGTAGCGGCTTTCGGAGAGGACACCGCTCTCCGTCGAGATCGAGCCCCGGCCCGACTTCAGGTCCCCGCGCCACTGTGCCGTCGCTTTGCGCTTCATCGGTACCTCCTGACGAGGGAGCCTACTGCAGCGGGGCGCCGGCGGGCGCCGGCGCGTCGAGGAATGCGAGGACGGCCTCGAGGAGCTTGGCGCGGCCGCGCTCGGCGCGGTCGAGGTGAACGTGGTGCGTGGCGCCGGGGATCACGACCACCTCGACGCGCGGCGAATGCACGAGCTCGGCCGCGAGCTTCCGGCGGTCCTCCGGCCGCGACCAGAAGTCCCGCTCCGAGGCGAGAACGAGGGTGGGGGCGAGAACCAGAGACGCGTCCCAGAGCCTGCCTCCGGTGGCCAGGGTGAAGCTGTCCTCCATGGCGCCGCTCGGCGCTCGAAACGCCGGCGGCTCGCGGGTGCCGCTCGCCGGGTCGCTTTCCAGCGCGGCCGCGACGAAGGCCTCGGCCACGGCCGGATCCCGCCAGACGGACTTGTCGGCGACGGGAATGCTGCGGTCCCAGGCGGACAGCAGCGAAGCCGCCGTGGACCATCGGTAGGCCCCGAATGCGGCGGCATGAAAGCGTCCCGGGCGGCGCGGGTCCTCGAGGTCGGAGCCGAAACCGAGCGTCGGATGTCCCCGCGTGCCGCCGTAGAGCGTGTTCAGCAGGACGAGCCGACGGACCCGCTCCGGATGAAGCGTCGCGTAGGCCCCGAGCCAGTGGCCGCCGGTCGCCCACCCGAAGAGATCCACGCGCGAGGCGCCGGTGCGCCGGGTGATCCAGCGGACGACGGCGTCGACGTCGCGCACGACTTCGGGAGACCGCACGAGTGGCGGATGCGCATCCGCGGGTTGCGACATCTCGGGAGGACGCGTCGACCGGCCGTAGCCGCGGGCATCCATGACGAACACCGGATGGCCGTCCGCCGCGAGATCGGCGGCGAGCGACCCGCCCGGTACGGGAAGGTCGAAAGAGGCCACGCCGGGCACGCGCGCTCCGTGCAGGAGGAGGATCGGCGTCTTCGCCGCGCCGGCTCCGGCGGCCCGGATCTCCCGCACGAAGAGCCGAATGCCCGTGTCGCCCGGGACCCGGTGGTCGGCTCGCACGAGGCGGACAGGCGCGCTCTCCGCCGCCAGCGCCAGGAGCAGAACCGGCGCGAGACCCGAGCGGGGTGTCACGGCGGCTAACCTACCGCGTTCCGGGGCCTAGTCGATGCTCTCGCCCTTCTCGAGCTTCTGGATCAGTCCCTGCAGGTTCTTCTTGTTGGCCTCGTCGGGCGCCTGTGCGAGCGCGAGCTTCGCCTCGGCGAGCGCTTTCTTGTTGTCGCCGGCGGCCGCGTATGCCCGCATGAGGCCCGAGTGCACCGGCCACTCGTTCGGAAAGCGCTTCGCGTTGAGCTGGTAGAGCTTGATCGCCTGGTCCTTTTTCCCGTCGCGCTGAAGGGCTCGCGCCGCCTGGTGGATCTGGACCGGTCCGGCGCTGCGGTGATTGACCGCCTTGTCGAAGGTCTTCGCCGCCTCCTCCGTCCTGCCGTTCAACGCCTGGAGCTTCGAGAGGGTCATGAGCGTGACGAAGTTCTCCTCGCCGCCCGAGTAAGGATCCGAGACCGCACGCTGCGCCCAGACGAGCGCTTCGGGCAGGTTGACCTTGGCGTCGGCGCAGAACTCGGCCGCCTGCTGCCAGCTCTGCCAGGAGAAACCGGCCCAGCCGCGAAGGTCCGTCCGCATCTGATCGGCCCAGAGGGCGTCGACGTCCTCGACTTCGATCGTCACCGGGACCTGGAGGTCCTCCCAGAGGAGCGCCAAGGTCGCCTTCGCCGGCTCCCGGGTCGGGAACTCATAGGTCAGCCACTCGTGGTAGTCGCTCTTGCCGGCCTTCGCCGTCACGCGCAGAGCGTCGTTCTTCGGGTCGTACCAGTAGCTGCCCCAGGACGCCGCGTCCTTCGAGAAGATGACCGTCCACTCGTCCTTGCCCGGGATCATGTGGAGCCCGTACGTCCCGGCCGGAAGCTTCTGCCCCTGGACCTTCACTTCGTGCGTGGTCGAGAACGTCGTGTTCTCGTTGGCGCCGGCGCGCCACGGGCAGCTCGTGCAGCCGTTGAATCCCAGGTCCGACATCCCCCAGGGGACCAGCTCGCCCCAGATCTTGCCGCGGCGGTCGTTCTGGCCCCGGACCACGCGCGGGCTCGAGTACTCGATCGTGACGCGGACCGGCCCGATCGCCTGCATGACCGACGCCTGAGGGTTCTCGCCGTTGGGCGGGAAAGTCAGGCCCTGCGCGCCGAAGAGGGCGGCCGGCGCCGCCAGGATCGAAGCGAGAGCCAGGGACGAAAGACGGGCGCGTCGAAGCATGGCATTCCTCCACGCGCCGCCCGAGCGGGTGGCGCCGCAGTCAGATACGGGCTGCGGCCCCGCGTGTTTTGGGACGCCTCCGAGATCCGGGACCCTCGGCGACTTCTTGGGGGATCGCGCGGGTCCGCCTAGGGCCGTGCCTTCACGGCGGCCGGCGCCCCGGAACCGCCCGTCAGGCCGCGCTCCTCGAGCAGGGGCGCGACTTCCGGGTCCCGGCCGCGGAACGCGCGGTACATCGCCGCGGCGTCTTCGCTGCCGCCGCGCGAGAGGATCATCCTGCGGAAGCGGTCGCCATTGGCGCGCGTCATGCCGCCGTTTTCCTTGAACCAGAAGTACGCGTCGTCGTCGAGGACCTCCGCCCAGAGGTAGGCGTAGTAGCCGGCGGCGTAGCTCGAGTCCCAGATGTGCGAGAAGTAGGTCGTCCGGTAGCGCGGCGGCACCTCGGGCAGATCGACCTTCAGGCGCTGGAGCGGCGGCTCTCTCGAAGGCGTTGACGTCTTTCGGCGCCGCGTCGGCGGGAAGCGAGTGCCAGGCCATGTCGAGCAGCGCCGAGGCCAGGTACTCGGTCGTCAGGTAGCCCTGGTTGAAGGTCTTCGTCTTCTTGATTTTCTCGGCCAGCGCCTGCGGCATCGGCTCGCCCGTCTTCCAGTGCCGGGCATAGTGGGCGAAGACCGTCGGCTCCCACGCCCAGTGCTCGTTGAACTGCGACGGGAACTCCACGAAGTCCCGCGGCGTGTTGCCGAGGCTCGGGTACTGGACGTTCTGGAAGATGCCGTGGAGCGCGTGACCGAATTCGTGGAAGAGGACGTTGACGTCGGTCGAGGAGAGGAGCGCCGGCTCGCCCGCGGCCGGTTTGGTGAAGTTGGTGTTGTTGACGACGGCGGGCTTCCAGCTCAGCAGCCGGCTCTGGTCGACGAAACTGTCGCACCAGGCGCCGCCGCTCTTGGACGGCCGCTGGAAGAAATCGCCGTAGTAGAGGGCGAGCGAGGAGCCGTCGGCGTCGAAGACTTCCCAGACGCGGACGTCGGGGTGATAGACGGGGATGTCCTTGCGCTCCTGGAACGTGATGCCGTACATCCGGTTGGCCGCGACGAACACGCCGTCCCGAAGGACCCGGTCGAGGTCGAAGTAGGGGCGGACCTGCGATTCGTCGAGGTCGTACTCGGCCTTGCGAACGCGCTCGGAGTAGAAATCCCAGTCGGCCGCGGTCAGCGCGAAGCCGCCCCTCGCCGCGTCGATCTGCTTCTGGATGGCGGCCGCTTCGCCGCGCGCCTTCGCCGTCGCGGCGGGCACGAGGCCGTTCATCAGTTTCTCGGCGTTCGCGGGCGTCTTCGCCATCTGGTCGTCGAGCACGTAGGAGGCGTAGTCGGGGAAGCCCAGGAGCTTCGCCTTCTGCGCCCGAAGCTGCGCCACGCGCACGACGATCGCCTTCGTGTCGTTCGCGCCGCCGTGATCGCCGCGGGCCATGGAGGCCCGGAGGATTTTCTCGCGGAGCGAGCGGTTCTCGATCGACGCGAGCGGCGGCTGCTGCGTCGTGTTTTGCAGCGGAAGGACCCACTGGGCCTCGAGCTTCTTCTCCTTGGCCGCCGCGGCGGCCGCGGCGAGGTCGCCGTCGGACAGGCCCGCCAGGTCGGCCTTCCGTTCGACGACGACGGCGGAGGCGTTCGTGTCGGCCAGCAGCTTGTCGGCGAATTGCGTCGTCAGCTCGGCAATCTCCGCGTTCAACTTCGAGAGCGCGGCCTTGTCGGCGGCGTTCAGGTTCGCGCCCGAGCGCACGAAGGACAGGTGGTACCGCTCGACGAGGTACCTGGACTCCGCGTCGAGACCGAGCGAGTCGCGCTCGTCGTAGATCGCCCGGACCCGCGCGTAGAGCTTCGGGTTCAGGTAGATCGCGTCGTTGTGCGCGGAGAGCTTCGGCGCGAGCTCTGCCTTGACCTTCTGGATCGCTGCGTTGGTATTGGACTGGTCCATGTTGAAGAAGACCTTGGCGGCGCGGGTGAGGAGCTCGCCCGAGCGTTCCATGGCCTCGATCGTGTTGGCGAAGGTCGGTGGCGCCGGGTCGTCGGCGATCGCGGCCACCTCGGCGAGCTGCTCTCTCATGCCGGCTTCGATCGCGGGCTGATAGTCGGAGTCCTTGATCTTGTCGAAGGGCGGGGCCTGGAAGGGCAGCGGGCTCTTCGACATCAGAGGGTTCGGGTCCGGCACCGCCATCGGAGCCGTCTGGGGCACGGCGGCCGCGGCACACGCGAGAAACGCTGCGGCCAGAAGCGCGAGAGATCCCGAGTGGCGTCGTGTCATGGGTATGTGTCCTTTTGTCACGGCGGGTTGGCCGCTTCTAAGAAACTTCGACCCTCCAGCAATCGCGAACCGGCAGATATTCCCGGCCGGGCGACGCGATCAGCGCGGCGGGAGGCCGTGCGTGTGCCGGCCCGAAGGCGGGGGCTGCGGCCCGGCGCGTGCGGGGGTCTCGAGCGCGAGGCTCGCCACGCCTCCGCGCTGCATGCCGGCGTACAGCGTTTCGCGGGACGCATCGAGGGCGAGGGAGCGCACCGAGAAGGTGGCGAGCCCGGCGCCGAGGGCCGACCACGTCACGCCACCGTCGGAATCATCCACTGGCACAGCCTCCGGGCCCGTTTCGGAATTGCAGGCATGTATATTTCCCCCGTGAACGACCGCGAGTTTTTTCAGCAACGCTGGAAGACCGAGAAGCTGCTCTTTTCCCGGATGATCAAGGCCCTGCCCGGGGACCGGCTCGACTACAGACCGCACGAGCGATCCCGGACGGCCGTCCGGATCGCGATCGGCATGGCCCTGGAGGCCGAGGGCCTGGCCGAGATCATCGAGAAGGGTTCGCTCGAGTGGAAGGCGGGCGCGCCGGAGTCCGTCTCCGCGCCCGAGCTCGTCGCGGCCTGGGAAAAGGCGGCGGCGTTCCTCTCCGCAGCCGTCGAGCGTCTCGACGACGCGAAGTGGGCCTCTCCCGCCGAGTTCCGCGCCGGCGGCCAGGTCGTCTTCGCCGGGCCGGTGCGCGATCACTGCTGGTGGATCCTCTTCGACCTCGTGCATCACCGCGGGCAGCTCTCGACCTACATCCGCCCGATGGGCGGCAAAGTGCCCGCGACCTACGGCCCCTCCGGAGACGAAGAGGGCGCACCATAGCCCTGCTGGCGGCCCTCGCTCTCGTCGCCGCGGCGGCGGCGCCGGCGGCGCCTCCTCCGGCCGAGACGAAAGACACCTTCTTCGCCCGAGGGAAGGCGGCCGTCGAGCGCAACGCCCGGATCCGCCCGGACCGGCGGAAGGCGCGCAACGTCGTTCTTTTCATCGGCGACGGAATGGGGGTCTCGACGATCACGGCGGCCCGGATCCTCGACGGGCAGCAGAAGGGGATGTTCGGAGAAGAGAACGAGCTCTCCTGGGAGAAGTTCCCCCATCTCGCCCACTCCAAGACCTACCAGGCCAATCAGCAGGTCCCGGATTCGGCCCCGACGATGACCTCCATCGTCACCGGCAGCAAGACGAATGCCGGGATGCTCTCGATCGCCCCCGGCGTGATCGGGCCCGACTTCGCGGCCGCCGCGCTGCCCGGGAACCGGCTGCGCACGATCCTCGAGCGCGCCGAGGAGCGGGGGATGTGGACCGGCGTCGTCACGACCTCGCGGCTCACGAACGCGACACCCGCGGCCTGCTACGCGCACACGCCGGCCCGCGACACGGAGTCGGACGCGGACCTCGCCGCGATCAGTCCGGCGGCGGCCTCCGCGGGCTACCCGGATATCGCCCTCCAGCTCCTCGACTTTCACGTGCGGCCGACGACGATGAACGGGAAACCGAGCCCGGGTCTCGAGGTTGCGATGGGCGGCGGACGGGAGAAGTTCCTGCACGTCACGGACGTCGACCCCGAGTATCTCGACAAGAAGGGTGAACGCAGCGACCGGAATCTCGCCGCGGCCTGGGCGGCGCGCGGCGGAGCCTACGTCTGGGACCGGAAGGGCTTTTCCGCCATCGATCCCGGTTCGACCGGACCCGTGCTCGGCCTCTTCGAGCCTTCGAACATGCAGTTCGAGCTCGACCGGGAGAAAGATCCGGCCGGCGAGCCGTCGCTGACGGAGATGACCGAGAAGGCGATGCGCGTCCTCGAGCGCGGGCCGAAGGGCTACTTCCTGATGGTCGAGGGGGGCCGCATCGATCACGCGCATCACGAGGGCAACGCGATCCGCGCGCTGACGGATGCCGTCGAGCTCGCCCGCGCGGTCGAGATGGCGGCGACGCGGGCGAGCCGCGACACGCTCATCGTCGTGACCGCCGACCACAGCCACGTCTTCTCGATGAGTGGCTATCCGGTGCGGGGCAACCCGATCCTCGGTCTGGTCGTGACCAACGGCGAAGACGGACGGCCCGAGGCCGGCCCGGCGAGGGACGCACTCGACGGAAAGCCCTACACCACGCTCGGCTACTCGAACGGGCCCGGGGCGGTCGCGGGCCCGCGCGCCGACCTGACGGGGGTCGACACGACGGCGCCCGACTTCCGCCAGCAGGCGGGAATCCCGATGTCCTCCGAGACCCACGACGGCGAGGACGTCGTCGTCTACGCGAAGGGACCTCAGGCTTACCTGATCCAGGGGACGATGGAGCAGAACGCCATCTATTTCGTGATGGCGCGGGCTCTCGGGATGGAGTGAAGGGGGACGAGATGCTCGAGTTACGGCCGGGCTGCGAATGCTGCGACCGGGACCTTCCGCCGGATTCCGCGGACGCGCGCATCTGCACGTTCGAGTGCACGTTCTGCGTCGACTGCACGCGCAAGCTCCGCGGCATCTGTCCCAACTGCGGCGGCGAGCTGGTGCATCGGCCGATCCGGCCCCCGAAGATGCTCGAGCGCTATCCCGCCTCGCTCAAGCGCGTCCACAAGCCGGAAGTTTGCGCGAAGTGACGCGGCGCGTCGCGCGACCCGCGCGACACGCGCCGCGTCATCCCGAGGAGCGAAGCGACGAGGGATCCCGGGCTCGACAAGCGAACGCGGCGCCGCGTCATCCCGAGGAGCGAAGCGACGAGGGATCCCGGACTCGACAAGCGAACGCGGCGCCGCGTCGTCCCGAGGAGCGAAGCGACGAGGGATCCCGGACTGGTTAAGCTCGGGATCCCTCGGGCCTCCGGCCCTCGGGATGACCGCTATGCCGTCGCGTGGCGACGGCGACGCGGTCACTCGGACCGGATCGCGGCGATCGGGTCCAGCCGCACCGCGCGGATCGCGGGGGCGAGACAGCCGGCGAGCGTCATCAGGAGAGCCGCCGCTCCCGCCGCCAGAAACGCGGGCAGGTCGGCGGGGCTGATCCCGACCAGCAGCGTCTGCATCGCGCGGCCCGCTCCGTAGGCGAGAGCGGCGCCGAGGCCGACACCGATTGCGGCGAGGAGGAGCCCCCGGCGGACGACCATCTCGAGGACGTCGCGGGGCTGAGCGCCGAGGGCGACGCGCACGCCGATCTCGCGGGAGCGCTGCGAGACCGTGAAGGCGAGGAGCCCGTGGATCCCGATGCCCGCGAGCAGGAGGGCCGTCGCGGCGAACGCCCCCAGCACGCGGGCCTGGATCTGGCGCGGGGCCGTGTCTGCCTCGACGACGTCGGAGAGGAGCCGCACTTCCGATATCGGGATTCGGGGATCGGCCTTCGCGACGATCTCGCGGATCGCGGGCGTCAGTGACGCGGGCGCGACGGCCGAGCGCACGACGAGGTCCTTCGGAGCGAACCAGGTCAGGCTGCCGTCGGCCATCTGCCGGTGCGGCAGGTAGACCTGAGGCTCGCTCGTTCTCTCGAGGCCCCGCACGCGGATGTCCGCCGCGATGCCGACGATCTCCCGGTCCTCGAACGCGAAGTGGAACCGGTGGCCGATCGGGCTCTCGCCCGGGATGTTCTGCTTCACGAACGACTCGCTGACCACGGCCACGCGCGGAGAGCCGGGCGTATCCGACTCGGCGAGGCGTCGACCGGCGCGGAGCGGGATGCCCATGGCGTCGAAGAAGCCGGGCGTGACGAAGCGCAGGCTCGCGACTCGGGCCTCGGCCGCCTCGGCCGGCCCGCCGGCGGTCTCGACCGGCCAGATGCCGCCGGTCATGGTCATGGGAAGGAAGCTGATGTAGCCCGCCTCGAGCACGCCGGGCAGCGCTTTCACGTCGGCGAGGACGCGGTCGTAGAAGGCCTGGCGGCGCGCGGTCTTGTCGTAGCCGGGCAACGGCAGCGACGTCTGCAGCGTCAGGACGCCGTCGGTCCGGAAGCCCGGGTCGACGCTCTGGAGCTTCCAGAGGGCCCGCGTCAGGAGACCCGCGGCGCCGAGCAGCGCCACCGACGCCGTGACCTCGGCCACGACGAGGACCGACCTCAGCCGCTCCGCGCGCCGGCCCGCTCCGGCACGCTCTCCGTCGCGCAGGGCATCGGCATGCGCGTCGCCGCACGCGCGCAGGGCCGGGAGAACGCCGAAGAGGATCCCCGTGACGGTGGTCAGCACGGCGGCGAAGACGAGAACGCGGGGATCGACCGAGGGTGAGCCGGTGACCGGGAGCCTCCCCGGGACGAGAAGGGCGAGCACCGGCGCCGCCGCCGCGGCCAGAGCCACGCCGAGCGCGCCACCCGCGAAGGCGAGGAGGAGGCTTTCCGTCAGGAGCTGGCGGAGCAGCCGGTCCCGCCCCGCGCCGAGCGCGGAGCGCACGGCGAGCTCGCGGCGGCGGGCGATTCCCCGGGCCAGCAGCAGGCTCGCGAGGTTCGTGCACGCGATCAGCAGCACGGCGAGGGCGGCTCCGAAGAGCGCGGTGACGAGGAGGCGCGATTGCGCGCTGAGGCGGCGGCTGAGGGGAACGACGGTGACTCCCGTGCGCGCATTTTCCTTCGGGTACGCGCGCTCGAGCTGCGCCGCGATTCCGCGCATCTCCGAGCTCGCGGTCTCGAGCGAGACGCCCGGCTTCAAGCGGCCGACGACGTGGTAGCAGAGGTTGGTCCGATCGGCGAGATCCTCTTCCCCCATGCGCAGCGGGGCCCAGAACTGGACCGACCGGTTCGGGAACGCGAACGTGGCGGGCATCACGCCGACGATCGTGAAGGGGTCATCGTCCAGGAGGATGCTCTGTCCGACGGCCGCGGGGTCGGCGCCGAACTGGCTCCTCCAGAGCGCGTCCGAGATCACGAGCGTGCCCGGAGCGCCGGCGCGGTCGTCGTCGGCGGTGAAGACGCGGCCCAGCGCGGGCGGAGCGCCGAGCAGCGGGAGGAGCTCGGAGGTGACCGCGGCGCCCTCGAGGCGGCGCGGCTTCCCCCGGCCGACGAGGTTCGCGGAAAAGCCCATGTCGGCGCCCACGGCCTGGAAGGAACGGCTCATCCGCTTCCAGTCGCGGTAGTTGGGAGGCGAGACTTCCATCTCTCGATATCCGCGAAAGGACTGGTCCTGCCAGAGCCGCACGAGACGCTCGGGCTCGGGGAAGGGGAGCGGCCGCAGGAGAGCGTGGTCGAGGAGCGAGAAGGTCGCCGTCGTGGCTCCGATCCCGAGCGCCGCGACGAGGACCGCCGTCGCCGCGAACCCTGGCGAGCGGGCGAGCGAGCGCGCCGTGTGGCGCACGTCCTGGCGGAGGATGTCCAGGTGCGCGCGCAGGGCGTTCGAAGCCACGTCGCCGACGGACGCCGCCGACAGCGCGGCGCGGCCGAACGCTCCCCGCCCCCGCAGGCGCTTCTCGAAGATCGCCTGCATCTGCCCGCCGTACTCGGTGCGGAACGACGCGGGGTAGAGGCGCAGCAGCAGCCGGTAGAAAACCGTCATGCCTTCTGAGGTGCGAAGCCGCTCGCTCGCGCGAGCTTCACGAGCCCCGCGAGCCGCTGCGCTTCGGCGCGCGCGACGGCCTGGCCGAGCGGCGTGATGCGGTAGTAGCGCCGCCGCTCGTCGTCGTCTTCGGGCGCCGGGCGCTCCCGCGGCTCGACGATCAGGCCCTGCTCGAGCATGCGCTGGATCGAGCGATAGAGCGTCCCGGGCGAGAGCCGTACGGCGCCCTCGGTCCGAGCGGCGACGAGCTCCATGATGGCGTAGCCGTGGCGGTCCTCTTCCGAGACCGCCATGAGGATGTGCAGGGTCGCCTGCGGAAGCGGGAGAAAAGACTCGGGGCTCGGCGGCTCTTCGGTCATGGGTCGAGTATATCCATATTGGATATAGTGTCCAGCGCCGCTGGCCGGCCGTTTGCAGGACTCGCTTCCGCATGCGCGTCTTCGTGACCGGCGCGACGGGCGTGATCGGCCGCCGACTGCTGCCGCTGTTGACCCGGAAGGGCCACGCCGTCACCGCCGCCGTCCGGGCGCCCGAGAAGCGCCCGCTGGTGTCCCGGGTCGGAGCTTCGCCGGTCGACGTCGACCTCTTCGACCGGAACGCGCTGGACAGGGCGGTGCGCGGCCACGACGCCGTCGTGAACCTCGCCACCCACATACCCCCGACGTCCTGGCAAATGATGCGGCGGTCGGCCTGGGCGGAGAACGACCGGGTCCGTCGCGACGGCTCGGCCAACCTCGTCGATGCGGCGGTCGCCGCCGGCGTCGCCGTCCTCGTCCAGGAGTCGTTCGCGCCGGTTTATCCCGACCGAGGAGACCAATGGATCGACGAGGCGACGGCGATCGAGCCCGTCGAGTTCAACCGCACGATCGTCGACGCCGAGAAGGCGGCCGCGCGCTTCACGGCGAGCGGCCGCGCGGGCATCGTCCTGAGGTTCGGCGCCTTCTACGGCCCGGACGCCGTGCAGCTCGCCGACATGATTCGCCTCGTCCGGCGGGGCTGGGCGCCCATGCCCGGCCCCCCGGAAAGCTTCGTGTCTTCGGTCGCGCACGACGACGCCGCGAGCGCCGCCGCCGCGGCCCTCGCCCTGACCGTGGAGCCCGGCGTCTACAACGTGGTCGACGACGAGCCCCTGACGCATCGCGACTATTTCGACTCGCTGGCGGCGGCCCTGGGCGTCGCGACGCCCCGGCTGCCCCCCGCGTGGGCGACGGCCCTCTTCGGAAGTCTCGGGAAACTTCTGGCGCGCTCCCAACGAATTTCCAATCTTCGGTTCCGATCCGCGACGAACTGGGCGCCGCTCTACCGCAGCGTGCGGGAAGGCTGGCGGGACGCCCTGGCGGTTGACGCCCGCAGCCCGGCTGCGTAGAGTCCAGGGCGTGAAGCGGTTGCGGTCGGTCTCCTGCGCCTGTCGTCGCTGTCCTCGCGGCGCCGCGGGAAAGGAGCGCGCGTAACCGGCCGATCATCCCGGACACGACTCACGAACCCGCGACGGCGCGCCGGAGCGGGTTTTTTTGTGTCCCGCGCCGGCCACCGCCGGGTTCGAGAAAGGACACGACGATGACACCCAATCGATGTCGGGCCTCCTGTTGACGCGGACCGGCAGAGTCGAAGCGAAGACGGAAAAAGGAGACTCGACATGACCCAGATTCGAGACGAAGTGCTCGCGGCCAACGCCGCATACGCCGCCCGATTCGGCGCGAAGGGCCGGCTCGCCATGCCGCCGGCGCGCGGATTCGCGATCCTCACGTGCATGGACGCACGGCTCGACCCCGCGGGCTTCGCGGGCCTCTCGGAAGGCGACGCCCACGTCATCCGCAACGCCGGGGGCCGCGCCAGCGACGACGCCATACGCTCGCTCGTCATCTCCTACAAGCTGCTCGCCACCCGCGAGTGGTTCGTCGTCCACCACACCGACTGCGGCATGGAGACCTTCACCGACGAGGTGATGCGGAAGCTGCTCGCGAGCAGCCTGAAGACGGCGTCCTACGGCCCGGAGGGCTGGACGGACCCGGGCGGCGGAGGCTCGACCGAGGCCGAGTTCGTCGACTGGCTGACGATCCGCAACCGGAAGGAGGGCGTCGTCACGGACGTCCGGCGCATCCGATCGCACCCGCTCGTTCCCCCGGGAATCGCCATCCACGGGTTCGTCTACGACGTCCGGAGCGGACGACTCGAGGCCGTCGAAACGGGGGAGAAGGGGGTGTTCGCCAGAGCGTCGTAGGCGCCCTCACCCTGCCCTCTCCCCCCGTTTGGGGGGAGAGGGTGATCTTCAGGCCTTGACCTTCGCGAGGATCTGGCGAAAACGCTCCGTGTCGCGGATGTTGGCGAGATCCGCGTCGGTTTCCAGGTTCCGCCGGTCGTCGAATCCCGCCGCGACGGCGCGGTCGAGCCAGTCGAGCGCCTCGTCCTTGCGTCCGAGAAGCGAATACCCGCACGCCACGTTGTAGAGATCGGTCGGAGAGTCGGCGCCGAGCTTCACGGCCTTTTCGAGACTCGCCGGGGCCGAGGCGTCGCCGCTCGCGGCCTGCGAGACGCCCAGGCGCATCCACGCGACCGCGTCGTCGGGGTGGCCCTTCACCCACTCCGCGTATACCTGCGCGGCCTGCGGGTACTCGCGCCCGCCGAACCAGTGCGAGAGCGCCTTCTTGGCGAGCGAGGGCGGGCCGGGCGCGGCGGGCGGCGTGAAGAGGTCGCGGTAGAAGTCGAGCGTCTCGCGTACGATGCGTCGGCTCTCGTCGGTCTCGTCGAGCGCATCGAACGCGTGCTGCGAGCCGGGCGCGTTGACCATGGCCCAGGGAGCGTCCGCAGCGATCGCGCTCTTCCAGGTCTCCGCGATCCCCGCGTTCAACCGCGGATTGTCTCTTCCCGCGCGCACGTAGTAGACGGGAAGATCCTTCCGAATCGACGGCAGCTCGGCGACGCCGTAGTAGATGACGGCCCCGCGCACGCCGGCGTCGGGGCCGGTCATGAGGACGGGCAGGCCGGTGGTCACGTTGCCCGAGCACGCCCACGCGCCGATGCGGTCGGCGTCGATGCCGAGACTCTCGGCGTTCGCGCGAAGAAACGCGAAGGCGTCCCGGATGTCGGGCGCCGAGTTCGAGCGGGCCTCGAAGTTGACGCCGATCCAGCCCGAGGCGGCGACGAGGCGGCCCCAGGACTTGTAGATCTCCCATTCCTTGAGCTTCGAAGTCGGTCGGTCGCCGACGCCGTTGATGAAGACGACCGCGGGCCGTTTCGTCCCCTCGCGGCGGTCCGGCGGGTAGTAGAGGTCGAGCTTGAGCGCGACGCCGTCGGCCTTCTTGTACGGGACGTCCCGTCGTGCGACGACGCGGTCCATTCCCGGCACGGCGTAGACGACGCCCTGCGACGTGACCTCGTGGACCGGGTTGGGGGGCGCCGGAATGCCGCGCGCGGCGCAAACGAGCGAGAGCCCGAGGACGGCGGCGGAGAGTCGATGGCGCATGCGATCCCCCTCCCCGGTCCATACGCGCGGCTGCGGTCATTTGTTATGGTGGCGCGCCGTGACGCTCTTCCTCGCCCTCCTGCTCGCCTGCGGCATCCCGTCGCCTTCGGAGACCGCGGCGCTCCTGAAGCAGACGCGGGCCATGACGCTCGCGGGCCGGTGGGACGAGGCGCTCTCGGCGCTCGATGCCGCGGGCACCGCAGCCGCGAAGGGCGCCACACGCGCGCAGGCCGCGCTGCGAACCGAGCGGGGCCGTGTCCTGATGGATCGCAGCTTCTTTCACCGAAAGGATCCGGCGCCGGCCCGCGAGGCGCTCGAGGATGGCCTGCGGCTGGCGCAGGCGGCCCGGGACGACGGCACGGCCGCCGCCGCGTCGCAAGGGCTGGGCCAGCTCGATTACAACGAAGCTTTCGAGAGCAAGGACTGGAGGAAGCCGCGGGCCGCTTTCGAGAGCGTGCTCGCCGTCCGGGAGCGAATCGGGGACCGCCGCGGCACGTCGGAGACCCTCTTCTATCTTGGTCTCACCTACGAGCAGGACGGGCAGCCGGGCTCCGCGCTGGAACGATACGAGAAGTCGCTCGCGATCGCGGAGGAGATCGGGGACCCGGTGCAGCAGTCGTACGCCCGTCGCCACATCGCGGGCATCCAGGAAGAGCGCGGGGAGCTTTCGGCCGCCGAAAAGAACATCGCCGCGGAGATCGAGCTGCGGCGCCGGGGCGGATTCGCGGTCGGCCTGCCGTTTGCCCTGCTGCAGCAGGCCGATTTTCTCGCGGCCCACGGCGGCGACCCGAAGGAGGGCGCGCGCCTGCTCGAAGCGGCGATCGCGTCCGCCGAGAAGTGCGGCAGTACGCGCGCGCTCTCCGCCGCGCGGGCGGAGCTCTCCCGGCGCGCCGCCGCCGAAGGCGACTCCCGGCGCGCGTTCACGCTGGCGGAGCAGGCCCTCCAGGCCGCGCGCGCCTACGGCGGCGCCTCGGAGATCCGAGAGGCCCAGGCGCTGGTCGGCGACGTCGGGCGCCGGCTTCCGAACTAGCTCGGCGGGCGGCCCATGCGACGTCCTACGCCTCGGGTCCTCGGCATCCAGCCGAGAGAAGGGCCAGGGAGGGCTCGTCCTGCGGGCGCCCCGGCCCGGCGATCTCGGCTGGATCGTGCACCGCCACGGGGCCCTCTACGCCTCCGAATACGGGTGGGGCGAACGCTTCGAGGGCCTCGTCGCCCGCGTGGTCGCGGACTTTCTCGAGCGGCGCGACGCGTCGCGCGAGCGATGTTGGATCGCCGAAAAAGACGGCGCGATCGTGGGCTCGGTCCTGCTCGTGAAGAAGTCGAAGCGAGTCGCCAAGCTCCGGCTGCTCCTCGTCGAGCCCGGGTCCCGCGGCCTGGGCGTGGGCCGGCGACTCGTGGACGAGTGCGTCGCTTTCGCCCGGGGCTGCGGATATGACCGGCTCGTCCTGTGGACCAACGCCCGGCTCCACGCCGCGCGGGCGATCTACGAGAAGGCGGGATTTCGACTGGTCCGAAGCGAACCGAGCACGATCTTCGGGCCGTCGGAGACGGAGCAGATCTGGGAGCTCCGCCTGGCTCCGCGGTAGGCCGTCCGGCCCCCGACGAGGAACCTTTCCCCGGCCCGCGCGTCACGGAAGGCAGCGGGGGTCCGCCTGTGCGAGCCTCGCCCGGGAGGAGCGGCGATGGAGACCTTTCTTCAGGACGTCCGGTACGCGCTGCGAGGGCTGCGGCGCTCGCCGGGCTTCGCGGCGGCGGCCGTTGCGACGCTCGCCCTGGGAATGGGAGCGACGACAGCCATCTTCTCCGTCATTCGGGCGGTTCTCCTCGCTCCGCTGCCCTACGCGGAGCCGGACCGGCGCGTCATGATCTGGAGCCGCTGGAAGGACTTCCCGAAAACCTGGCTCGCCACCGGGGAGGTCGACAGCTACCGGCGCCAGGTGCCGAGCTTCGAAGCGGTGGCGGCGTGGGAAACGGACCGCGCCAATCTCACCGGGGAGGGCGAGCCGGCGCGGCTGGGCATCGCGCTCGTGACCGGAAACACGTTCGAGACCCTCGGCGTCTCGCCGATCCTGGGGCGCTCCTTCACCGCGGACGAGGACGCTCCCGGAGGCCCGCCCGTGGTCATCCTCTCGTACGGCCTCTGGCAGAACCGCTTCGGCGGAGATCCGGCGGTCCTCGGCCGGTCGATCGAGCTCGACGGCTCGCCGCGGCGGGTCGTGGGCGTGATGCCCCGCGGGTTCGCGCTTCCGACCGATTTCACGGTCGACGCCGCCGAGCCGTCGCAGCTCTTTCTACCCGAGCGGATCGATCCGAAACAGCTCTCGTACGGCAACCACGGCCTCTACGGCGCGGCGAAGCTCAAGCGCGGCGCGACCGCGGCGCGGGCATCGGCCGAGCTGAAGACCGTGACCTCCAACCTGACCCGCGAGGGCATGTATCCAAAGGAGATGCGGTTCGAGGCGTTCGCGGTGCCGGTCGAGGAGGAGGTCCGCGGCGACGCTCGCCGGGCCCTCTCCCTCGTCTTCGGCGCGGTGGGGTTCCTCATGCTCATGGCCTGCGCCAACGTCGCCAACCTGCTGCTCTCCCGCGCCGAGGGCCGCCAGCGCGAGATCGCCGTTCGCTCGGCGATCGGCGCCGGCCAGGGGCGCCTGACGCGGCAGCTGCTGACCGAGAGCTTCGTGCTCGCCGTGGCGGGTGCCGCGCTCGGCCTCGCGATCGCCTGGGGCGGGATCCGGGTCATCGCCGCGCGCGGGGCAGCGGGACTCCCGACGATGGCGCCGATCGGGATCGACGCCGGGATGCTCGCCTTCGCCGCGGCCCTGACCCTGGCGACCACGTTTATCTTCGGGTTCGCTCCGGCCCTCCAGACCCTTCGCCTCAACCTGACCGAAGCGCTGCGCGACGGCGCGGGCGGCCAGTCGGCGGGCTCGAGGCGGACCGGCCTGCGGGGCTTGCTCGCGAGCGCCCAGACGGCGATCGCGGTTCTGCTCCTGCTCGGCGCCGGCCTGATGCTGAAGAGCCTGGATGCTCTCATGCGCATCGACCTCGGGTTCCAGCCGGAAGGGGTGCTCACGCTCGAGCTTCGGCCTCCGGAGGCGAAGTACGAGAAACCGGAGGCCGTGGTGGCGTTCTACCGGACGCTCCTGGAGAGGGTCCGCGGGTTGCCCGGGGTGACGCAGGCGGGGCTCGTGCGCCTGCTGCCGCTCGCCACCGAGATCGGCGACTGGGGGCTCGACGTCGAGGGCTTCGAGGAATCGCCCGGGCACAATGCCAAGGGCGACTGGCAGGTGGCCTCCGACGGGGCGCTCGAGGCGTTGGGGGAGCGGCTCGTCTCGGGCCGGGCCATGTCCGCCTCGGACACGGCGACCTCCCTTCCGGTCGCGCTCGTCAACCAGACCTTCGTGCGCACGTACTGGCCCGGCGGCGAGGCGATCGGGCGCCGGATCCGCATGGGCAGCGACAACGCGGATCGGCCCTGGATGACGGTCGTCGGAGTGGTGCGCGACGAGAGGCACAATGGCCTGACCGGGGCGATCAAGGAGAAGTTCTTCGTGCCCTACGCGCAGTTTCCCGCGGCCCGCGACGGGGACGCGGCCCGCAACATGGCCCTGGTCGTCAGAACCCCCGGGGACCCGACGGCGCTCGCCGGCCCGATCCGCGCGGCGGTCCGGGAGCTCGACCCCGCCCTTCCGATCGCCAACGTCCGCCGCATGACCGACGTCGTCGCCGCGTCCATGGCGACCCCGCGGCTGACGGGCTCCCTGCTGACGATCTTCGGCGGCCTGGCGCTCTTTCTGGCGGCCGTCGGCGTGTCGGGCGTCCTGTCGTACCTCGTGAGCCGGCGGCGGCGGGAGATCGGCATCCGCATGGCGCTCGGCGCCTCGCGGGCGAACGTCCTCGGCTTGATCGTGAGCCGAGGAGTCGCGACCGCGGCGTGGGGGGTCGGGACCGGGATCCTTGGCGGACTCTTGCTCACCCGTCTCATGGAGGGGCTCCTGTACGGGGTCGCCCCCCGCGACCCCGGCACCTTCGCGGGGGTCGGACTGCTGCTGATCGTGATTGCGGTGGCCGCGAGCGCGGCCCCGGCGTTTCGCGCGGCCCGGGTCGATCCGATCGAGGCGCTGCGGTCGGAGTGAGGCCTTCCGGGGCCGGAAATTTTTCCAGGATCCCGCGGGCTGGCGCCGTGTTATAAAAGTGTTGAGCCGCGCGTGGACGCGCGGAGAAGCCGGGCCGCCGCGAGCCGCAAGCCCGGTGCGAGGACGAAGCTGACACGAGTCTTCGAGGTCCAGCGGAACGAATGAGCAGTCGGGCGCCGCGAGGTGCCCGTTTCTTTTTTTTGCGATTCTTTTTTGGAGCTGACAGGGAGGGAGCGGCAATGACGTTGACGCAGGCCGGCCGTGCCAGAGAGGTCCGCGCCGCCAGGCGCTTGGTTCAGGTGGCCGGGTTGATCTTCTATCTGCTCGCGGCGCAGGGGCTCGTCGCCGCCGGCGTGGGCGCCCACGTCTACGCCACGGGCGGCCGCTGGAACGACCTGCTGCTGCCCGCGACGGGCGGCGTCCTCGCCGTCTGCTACGCCATCGTCGGGTTCCACCTGCGCCGATACCGGGTCGGGGCGCGCAACTTCGCCTTCTCGTTCGCCGCCGTCAGCCTGTTTTTCTTCCCCGTCGGAACCGCGCTCGGAGCGATGATCGTCGTATGCATCGACCGCGCGAACCGGGCCCGGGTGTTTCCCTCGCGGAAGACGGCGCCCCGTCCCGCGGCCATCCCGCGCCCTCTCCTCTCGGAAGAGCTGGCGCCCCTCCTTCGCTTCGAGACGGAGCTTCCGGCGGAACGCGCGGGCTGATTCCGCCGACGACCGTTCCCGTTCCGGCGGCCCCGCCCTTCCGGCTCGGCCGCACTCCCGTCGTCAATCGCGAATACGCTCCCTTCCTCGCGGCGGGGGGCGCTCCGCGGCCGCCGTGGTGGAGCGACCCCGACTTCTCGGCGCTCGCGCAGCCGGTCGTCGGCGTGACCTGGGGGGAGGCGGCCGCCTTCTGCGCCTGGCTCTCGGAATCGGCCGGAGGAACGTGGCGCCTGCCGACGGAGGCCGAATGGGAGTTCGCGGCCTGCGGCGGACTGTCCGCGCCGGCGACCGCCTGGGGTGGTGCCGTCCCGGCGGGTGAGATTCCGGAAGGGCCTCTGTCGGGGCCCTGGGAAGCCGGGCGCGGCACGTCCAACGGCTACGGCCTCTTCGACATGGGAACGATCGTTCACGAATGGTGCCTCGACTGGCGCGAGCCGGCCGGCCCGATCCCGCGTCGCGCGAGCCGCGGCGGGTCGTGGCGCCACCGGGTTCGCTGGTCGGCGCCGTCGGCATCGACCAGCCTTCCGCCCGACTATCGTTATTCGGACTACGGGTTTCGCGTCCTGCGGGAGAATTGACGCCCGGGCGCTCTGCGGAAAGACGGCGGAGTAGAGTAGGCCCCGCAACGCGAGGAGGCAGGCGTGCTCAATCGGTCCTTCCTGACGACGGCCCTGGAGATCCCGGGGTATCGCATCACGCGCAACCTCGGAGTCGTGCGCGGCATCGTGGTGCGCTCCCGCTCCATCGTGGGCACGATCGGCGCCGGGATCCAGAGTCTCTTCGGCGGCAACATCACGCTCTGGACCGAAATGTGCGAGCGCGCGCGGCAGGAGGCCTTCGATCTGATGGCGCGGCACGCCGAGGAGATCGGAGCCAACGCGGTCATCGCCGTTCGCTACGACGCCAACGAGATCGCGGGGGGCGTGACCGAGGTCCTCGCCTACGGCTCGGCCGCGCTGGTCGAGCCGCTGCGGTAGGGCGGGCGATGGCGGCCCGCGGCGCGCCTGAGCCGGGCGAGGAGGAGCCATGAAGGGCATCCTGATCTGGGTCCTGATCGGAGCGCTCGCCGGCATCGTCGCGGCCTCCTTCATCGTGCCGCCGATGCTCTCCTGGTACAACGAGGCGGGCTACCTGTCGCAGGGCGGCCAGCCCGCCGCGATGGTCAATCTGCCGGAGGTCGTGCGCTACTCGACGAGCCGCCTGATCCGGGGCCAGGCGATCGGCGCGGCGATCGGCGCGGTCGCGTTCTTTGCGCTCGGCCTCGCCTTCGGTCGGCGGCGAAGCACGGGCACCTCCTCCGCAACTCCCTCCGGCTGAGGCCGGACCCGCATCCCGCGGGTGAAAAATGGCGCCGGCAGCAGGGGCCGCCGGCGCGTCAGGAGGAACGGGTCCCGGAGTTTCGTCCGGGTTCAGTTGCCGCCGTGTCCGGAGCCGCCGCCGTTGTCGTCTCCCGGCGGGTCGTCGTTGCTGCCGCCGCCCGTGCCGCCGCCGTTGTCGTCTCCCGGCGGGTCGTCGTTGCCGCCGCCGCCCGAGCCGCCCCCCGCATCGTCTTCCGTCTTGATCCGGGTCGCGGTGAGGGTCCCGTCGGACGCCCGGTCGGCGCGGATTTCGACGAGGTCGCCGACCTGCGGAGTGCCGAGGATGACGGTCGCGGCGTTGACGAAAACGACGCGCCCGCCGATCGTCCAGGCCGCGCCGCCGATCGTCTCGACGGTGCCGCGGAACTCCCGCTCGTCGTCCAGGCCGTCCTCTCGATGGATGTCCGTCGCGGTGAGCGCGCCGCTGGCCGCCCGGTCGGTCCGGACCTCGACGAGGTCGCCGACCTGCGGGCTGCCGGTGACCACGGTTTGGGCGTTGACCGCGACGACGCGCCCCGAGATCGTCCAGGACGAAGCTCCGATGGCCTCGACGATGCCCCGGAATTCGAGCTCGTCGCCCGCGGCGTCTTCCTTCTGGATGCGATCGGCGATCGGGTGGCCTTCGGAATCGAGGTGAAACCGCACTTCGACGAAGTCGCCGAGGCCGGGGGCGCCCACGAAGCTCGTCTGGTCGTCGACGCCGACCGTCCGGTCGTCGATCGTCCAGGACGTGTCGGAGACGGCGGCAACCGTGCCCTTGAACTCCTGGTCCTCGCCCGGCTCGGTGGACCTGTCCGAGAGCACCCGCGCCGAGCGGCCCCGGCCGCTCATGAGACGCACTTCCGACGCCTGCAGCGTGCCCGCCGCCGTCGCGCTCATCGACACCTTTGCCGTCATGCCCGCCCGCAAATCCCGGCCCGAGCGCGCCGAGCCCGAGGCCCCGCGGCCGGAGAAAGCGGTGTGCTCGTCGAGCTCGACGCGAACGCCCAGAACCGACACGCTTCGGCCGTCGCTCCCGACCGAGGTGATCTGACCCTGGATGGCCATCGGGTTCTTCGGCTGCACGACCGCGCGGTCGACCCGAAATCGGCCGTCCGCCTCCCGTGCCGCGACGCGAAGCGTCACCGCGCTCCCGGGCGCCAGGTCCTCCCGGGACAGGACCCGCCCGGACAGCAGCTCGGTCACGTTTCCGGCCAGGCGAAAGCGCTCCGATACGCCGACGAGCGCGAGGTCGTCGCCGGCGACCGAGGCGACGGTTCCGGACCAATGGCCCGCCGGCGAGGCCGCTGCGGCGCCGGCGGCGAGCAGGATCGAGAACGCCAGGATGAGAGCCGGGGTTGTTTTCTTCGTCGGTATCATCTCCATCTCCTTTGCGGCCGCATCGTCGCTGTTGGCCGGCTCGGTGAAGTTAGGATGGAAGCGGGAGCAGGAAGCGCAGTTTCATTTCGCGCTCACCAAACCCTGAGGCATCTCTAAGACGGAGCAAGGCGTGCAAAGCGACTACCTGATCGACGGGCCGGACGGCGCGGCCGCGACGTTTCTCTTCGCCCACGGCGCGGGCGCGCCGATGGATTCGGGCTTCATGAATCGCGTCGCGGCGGGTCTCGCCGGCCGCGGAGTGCGCGTCGTCCGGTTCGAGTTCCCGTACATGGCGAAACGGCGCTCGGAAGGAAGACGCGGCGCGCCGGACCGCGAGCCCGTGCTGCGCGCGCGCTGGACGCAGGTGGCGGAGGAGTTCGGCGGCGGCCCGCGGGTCGCGGTCGGCGGAAAGTCCATGGGCGGGAGGATCGCGAGCATGATCGCCGACGAGGTCGGAGTGCGCGCCCTCGTTTGCTTCGGGTATCCCTTTCACCCGCCGGGCCAGCCGGGAAAGCTCCGCACCAAGCACCTCGCCGCGCTGCGGACCCCGTCGCTCGTCGTCCAGGGCACGCGGGACGCATTCGGCGGCCCGGAGGAGGTGGCGGGCTACGGACTGTCGCCGGCGATCCGGATCCACTGGATCGAGCAGGGCGACCACTCCTTCAAGCCTCCGGCGCGCTCCGGCCGGACGGAAGCGGGCAACGTCGAGGAGGCGATCGTCGCGGCCGCGGACTTCCTCCTGGCTCACCAGGCCTGAGGCGGCTGCAACCGGGGACGCCATTCCCGTGTTCTCTCGAGCGGACCGTCGGTAAGGAGGCCAGAGTGAGATCCAGGGTTTCGGATCCGCGCCGCGCGGGCGGCGGGTATCACGCGGTCGTCACGACGGGCATCTACTGCCGGCCTTCCTGCCCGGCGCGCCCGAGGCCGGAAAACGTGCGCTTCCACCGCACGCGGGCCGGTGCCGAAAGGGCCGGCTTCCGGCCGTGCAAGCGTTGCGAGCCGGATCGGGAATGACCGCGCGGCCGCTGCGGGTCGAGTTTCCGGAGTCGGCGCTGTCCGACCTGCGCGAGCGGCTCGCCCGCGCGCGGTGGCCCGAGCCGGCCGGGGACGATGGCTGGGATGCGGGCCCGCCGGTCGGGTATCTGCGCGAGCTGGCGGAGCACTGGAAGGAACGATTCGACTGGCGTCGGGTCGAGGCGGCGATCAACGCGCTGCCCAACTTCGTGGCATCGATCGATGGATTCGACGTGCACTACGTGCATCTGAAGAGCCGTGCTCCGTCGCCCCTTCCGATCGTTCTCACCCATGGCTGGCCGGGCTCGTTCCTGGAGCTCCTTCGCGTGGCCGAGCGGCTCGCCGACCGCCTCGACGTGGTCGTGCCCTCGCTTCCGGGATACGGATTCTCGCCGCTGCCCGCCTCCGGGGGAGCGAGCCCGGTCCGGATCGCCGGCCTCTGGGGCGAGCTGATGTCCCGCCTCGGCTACGAGCGTTTCGCCGCGCACGGCGGCGACTGGGGAGCGACGATCGCGACTCGCCTCGGGCTCTCTCTTCCCGGCCGCGTCGCCGGGATCCACCTCAACTACGTCCCGGGCTCCTACGCGCCTTACCGCGGCGCCGGCTCGCGGCCGCTTTCTCCGGCCGAGGAAAGTTTCGTCGCCGACCGCGACCGGTGGCGCGAAGAGGAAGGCGCATACGGCGCGCTCCAATCCACGCGTCCGCGGACTCCCGCGTATGCGCTGAACGATTCCCCGGTCGGGCTACTCGCGTGGATCCTCGAGAAGCTTCGGAGCTGGAGCGACTGCGGAGGGGACGTGGAAAGCCGCTTCTCGAAGGACGAGATCCTGGCGCCGGTCACGCTGTACTGGTTGACTCAGACGATCGGCTCCTCGATGCGCCTTTACCGCGAGGCGCGCGCCGTGCCCCTCGCGTTCCGGGAAGGCGAGCGCGTCCGCGTCCCGTGCGCCGTCGCGCGGTTCCCGAAGGAAGCACCGATGCCGCCGCGCGAGTGGGTCGAGCGCCACTACGACGTCGTCGCGTGGACGGAGATGCCCCGCGGCGGTCACTTCGCCGCCATGGAGGAGCCGGACCTCCTGGCGGAGGACGTGGCCCGGTTCATCTGCGGTCTCGCGGGCGCCTAGTGGCCGTTGTCGACGTGGGCCTGTGGCTCGGTCGTTTCCCGGAGCCACCAGCGCGCCCCGTCCCACTCCCAGGTGTCGCCGAAAACACGCTCCCCGTCGTGGCCGCCGAACAGGACGGTGCGCTGGCGCTTTGCGTCGTAGGCCATGGCGGTGTGGTTTCTCGGCGCGGGCCCGGTCGACGTCGCCAGCGTCCAGGACGCGCCGTCGAGCTCCCAGGTCTCTCCGACACGCTGCTTCCCGCGGTAGCCGCCAAACCGAACGATCCGGCCGCGCGCCAGGTCGTAGGCGAGCGCGCAGTTGAATATCCCCTGAGCGGACGCGGCGAGGCCGTCGCTCCACCGCGCGCCGTTCCACTCCCAGGTCTCCGCGGAGGTTCCCTGTTCCGCGCGGCCGCCGACGAGCACGATGGCCCCGCGCCGGGGATCGAAGACTTGTGCCGCCCCGTTGCGCGGCGAGGGGCCGGCGACCGGAATCGCCACCCATCGGGCGCCGTCCCACTCCCAGGTGTCGCCCAGGCGCCGGATCTTCCCGTCGACGCGGCGGTATCCGCCGAAGAGGAGCACGTGTCCGCGCCCTTCGTCGAACGCGATGGCGGCCTCGGCGCGGGCCGGAGGCCCCGACGTCGCGACCCGGACCCACTTGCGCCCGTCCCACTCCCACGTGTCGTCCAGAAAGGTGTCGTTTGCCGGCGGATCCGCGCCGAAGAGCACGCGGTTGCCTCCAAACAGCACGATCCGCCGGCGCCGGCTGTCGTATGCCATCGCGGGGAAGGTGCGGGGTTGCGGGCCTGTCAGACTGACCCGAGCCCAACGCGTTCCGTTCCACTCCCAGGTGTCGCCTCGAACCGCGGACGCGTCGGCGCCGCCGAAGAGCACGATGCGGCCCCGGTGGGAGTCGTTAGCCATCGCGTGGGCGTTTCGAACGCCGATCGTCGCGCCGGCATCGCGTCCGGGCGCGGCTGCGCCGGCGACGCTCGCGGCCGCGCCGAGCAGTAGAAGCACGTGGACCGACCCGGGCCGGAGTGCCATGGGTCGGCGGCCGCCGTCGGTCAGGCCTTCGCTCTAGGAGTGGGCCTGAAAGATCTTGCCGACGATCTTCCAGCCGTCCGGGAACTTGTAGAGCGAGAGGTAATCAGTGAACGTGTGCTTCCCGCTGCGATAGATGTCGACCTTCGCGACGGCGGCGTTGCCGGTGACGTCGATCTGCGTGAACTCGGCCGTCACCGGGGCCGGCGGGGCGTTGGGGTTCTCCTTCGCCTTCGCCTCGATCCGGCCCGCCCACTCGTCGAGCGTGACCACGGTCATCTTTCCGTCGCGCAGGACCAGCATCCGGAAGTCCGGGTGGAAGCCCGCGCGCATCAGCGAAGCGTCGCCCTTCACGTGGACGCCCTCGACGTAGGCCGACTGGACCACCGCCTTCACCGCCGCCTTCTCGTCGGTCTGCGCCGTCGCGGAAGCGGCTGCGGCCAGCCCCAGCAGGGCGGCCGCCAGGAACCCGTTCGCCTTTCTCATCGCCCACCTCCCTGGTCCGCGGGAGCCTAGCATCACGCTTCGGAGTCGTGGCCGATCGAGTCTTCCCCGCCGTGCGAAGTTCTTGGAGAGTCATGGGAGTGGCGCGCCCTGGCCTCCGGGATCGCGAGCAGAGGCGCGGCCATCGGGCGGATCAGGGCGCCGAGAACGCTGCCGGCAGGCTCGCCGCGGGAGAGGAGGCGAAGGCGGTGGAGCTGCTCCGCCGCGAGGAGTCCGCCGACGACGAGCCCCAGTCCGTCGAACAGATCGCCGCGGCCGGCGGCGATCACCGCGAGCGAAGCGAGGGCGTTGAGCGCGCCGACCGCGAGCAGCACGCCCGCGGTGATGCGGCCCCAGCGCACCGCGTCGAATCCGTAGCGCACCTCGAGCACACGCTGCGAGGCTGTCGGAAGAAGCGAGAGCAAGGGCTCGAGCACCGCGTAGCGGTCGCGGAGCGACTGCTCGAAGTCCTCCTCCGAAGGCGCGGAAGCGGCTTTGGAGTGGTCCGCTCCCTCGCCCCGAGCCTCCTTCCAGGCCGCGTGAGCTACGACGACCGGAAAAGAGCCCATCGGCTCGCCGCCGGCGATCGCGCTGGCCAGGCGCAGCGCCGATTCCCCGAACAGGTAGAGGGCGATCGGCAGCGGGGGCGCGACCCACCCCGGCCATGCGAGCGTCCCGCCGGCCATGCCGAGGATGTGGCCGAACATGCCCAGGAAGCCGATGACGAGGAGCGGCAGGGCGGAGGACACGGTCATGCCGATCGCGGGCGCGCCGAACTCGCTCTCCATCGCCTTCTGCACGGCGCCGGGCAGGAGGCCCGCGAGCGGCGCGAGCAGGATCGAGAGCCGGCGCTTGCGGGCTCCGGTCTCCGCGTCGACGCGCGCCGCGGCCCGGCCGCGTTCGCTGTCTTCGTCGTATCGCTCGAACCGGCGGATCGTCTGGCCCTCCTCCCAGGGCGCCAGGCGATAGCGAGCCCCGCCGCCCGGCAGGGGCTCCGCGACCCGGACTTCGTAGATGCGTTCCTCCCAGGCCACCGCGGTTCCGGGATGTGCGGCCCGGACGGTCGTCCGCTGCGTGCGGCCCTGCCAGGTCTTGGACACCGGGCAGAGCAGTACGACCTCCTCGCCGTCCCGGTCGTCGATCCGGTCGGCGCCGAACGCCCGCGGCGGCGGATCGGTCATGGGGTCGTTCCAGCTTACATCCGGTTGGGTGTAGCGTTTGTGGCATGGCCCGGGGTTGGGGAAAAAGCGAAGAGGACATGGAGGCCGAGAAGGAGCACGCGCGTGAAGCGGCCGAGAGGGCCGCGGCGCGACCGTCGCGCGAGGCGGCGGAACGAGTCTCGCGCCGCCGCTCGCTCGAGCTCTCGCTGGCGCGGATCGAGGACCTGCTCGGAAAGACCGAGAACCCGGACCGCCGCAGCGCGCTCGAGACGGCGCGGGCGGAGCTCACCGAACGGCTCGCGGAGACGCCCCCGCCGCGATGAGGGTCGCGACGTGGAACGTCAACGGGATTCGCGCCCGTGAAGCGCAGGTGCGCGAGTGGCTCGCGCGGGACCGGCCCGACGTGGTCTGTCTCCAGGAGATCAAGGCGAAACCCGAGCAGGTTCCGGAGCTGCTCTTCGAGTCGGCCGGCTACTGGTGCTTCTGGCACGGCGCGGGCGGCTATTCGGGAGTGGCCCTGCACCTGTCGAAGGAACTCTGCTCCGAGCGCCCGGTCTTCGCGCATCCGGAGTTCGACCTCGAGACGCGCATCGTCACCGCGGAGGTCGGCGGCCGGCTCGTCGCCTCCGTGTACGTGCCCAACGGCGGCAAGGACTATGCGGCCAAGCTCCGCTTCCTCGAGGCGCTCGGAACCTGGGCCGGCGTCGTGCGCGACAGCGGGCGCGAGCTCATCCTCTGCGGCGACCTGAACGTCGCGCTGACCGACCGGGACGTCCACCCCAAGGAGCTGAAGCCCGGCGTCGTCGGCCAGCGCGAGGACGAACGGGCGCTGATGCGCCGGCTCCTGGGGCAGGGCCTGACCGACGTGGGCCGCGCGCTCGACCCCGACAACGACTCCCTTTTCACCTGGTGGGCGCCCTGGCGCAACATGCGCCAGCGCAACATCGGCTGGCGGATCGACTACATCCTGGCGAGCGAAAAGCTGGCCAAAACGGCGCGGGACGGGGTGGTTCGGCCGGAGGTCGGGACGAGCGACCACGCGCCCGTCCTGGCGACCTTCGACGGCCCGCCGGCCTAGGGCCGGCGCGCGCTCGTGGCGGGGGTCGGCCGGTTTCGGTAGTATCCGCGCCGATCACGCGTTCCGCCGATCGAAGGAGGGCTTCTTGCTCCAGCGCCGCTACGTCGCCACCCTGTTCGCGGGAGGACTTCTCGCCGGCTCCGCGATCGCATGGACGCCCCCGGACGACCGCATCGCCCAGGTCGAGAACGGACTTCGGCCGCCGGTTCTCATCGAGGGCGACAAGACGTGGACTCTGGCCGATCGGATGCGCCTCTACCACGTCGAGGGCGTGAGCATCGCCGTCATCCGCGACTCGAAGATCGAGTGGGCCAAGGGCTACGGCCTGGCCGACGTCGAGGCGAAGCAGTCGGTGACGGCCTCGACGCTCTTCCAGGCGGGTTCCATCAGCAAGCCCGTCGCCGCCATGGGGGCGCTCGCTCTCGTCGAGGACGGGAAGCTGGCGCTCGACGGCGACATCAACAGGTTCCTGAAGGGATGGAAAGTGCCCGGCAACGCTCGCACGGCGAAAGCGCCGGTCACGCTCGAGGGGCTGCTCTCGCACACGGCCGGACTGACCGTGCACGGGTTTCCGGGGTACGCGGCCGGAGAGCCGGTGCCCACGGTGCCCCAGGTCCTCGACGGCGCGCCGCCCGCGAACACGGCGCCGGTGCGCGTGGACCTGGATCCCGGAACGCAGTACCGCTATTCCGGCGGCGGCTACACGATCGCGCAGCTCGCGATGACCGACGTGACCGGACAGCCGTTCCCCGCGCTGATGCAGAAGCTCGTGCTCGGACCCCTCGGGATGAAGGAGAGCACGTACGACCAGCCGCTCCCGGCGGCGCGCGTGCCGGAGGCCGCGGCGGGCTACCTCGCCGACGGGAAGCCGGTCCCGGGCAAGCGCCACGTCTACCCGGAGATGGCGGCGGCGGGGCTCTGGACGACGGCCTCGGACCTGGCGCGTTTCGCCATCGGCCTGCAGAAGATGCTCGCCGGCGGGAAGGGCCCGCTCGACAAAACCATGGCGCAGAACATGATCACGCCGCGCAAGGAAGGCTACGCGCTCGGCCTCGGCGTCGAGGAGAAGGGCCGGACCCAGTACTTCATGCACGGCGGCGCCGACGAGGGATTCCAGGCGCAGCTCGTGGCCAGCGCGAACCGCGGCTACGGAGCCGTGGTGATGACCAACTCCGACGCCGGCTCCCGGCTGATGCCGGAAATCCTTCGCGCGATCGCCGCGGTGTACTTCTGGGAGGGGTACCAGATCGAGCCGCTGGCCGCGGCGAAGCTCTCGCCCGACGAGCTCGCCATGTACGCCGGCCGCTACCGTCTGGACGCCGACACGATTTTCATCGTGACGCCCGCCGGCGCCGGATTCCAGGTCGAGGTGCCTCTCTCCGAGACCTTCGAGCTCATTCCCGTTTCCCGGGTGGCGTTCGTCCGGCGCGACAAGGAGACCCGGTACACGTTCGGCCGGCGCGAAGACGGCGGAGCGCAGCTCATGATCGGCGAGGACTCGGTCACCCGCATCGCCCCCCGGGTCAACCCGAACACCCGTGTGCCGGCCGAGGACCTGCTGGCGGGCCGCGTGGACGAGGCCGTGGCGGCGTACAAGAAGCTGCAGGCCGCAAATCCTGCCGACCCGGCCATCGCGGAGGAGCGGCTGAACCAGCGCGGGTACGAGTTCCTCCAGAAGAAGGACACCGCGAAGGCGATCGCGATCTTCCGGCTCAATACGGAGCTCTACCCGGGCTCGGCGAACACCTACGACAGTTTCGGCGAGGCCCTCGAAGCGAGCGGCGACAAAGCCGGCGCCATCGCGATGTACCGCAAGTGCGTCGAAGTCGCCTCGCGCCCGGGCGCCGAAGGCGCGGCGCAGAACGCCTCCGCGAAAGCCCATTCCGAGGCGAGGCTGAAGGAGCTGTCCGCGGCGCCCTGACGCCGCTCGTTCGGAGGCGACAATGAAGCGGCTCTACCTTTCGTGCGCTCTCGGTCTGAGCGCGGCCGGACTTGCGGCCGTCGAACCGACCCCGACGCCGTCCCCCGCGCGCGTCGTCGTCAAGGCCGCCCGGCTGATCGACGGCCGGGGCGGCCCGCCCGTGTCGCCCGCCGTCGTCGTGATCGAGAACGACCGGATCGTCGCGGCCGGTCCGGCGGCCGCGATTCCGGCAGGCGCCCGCGTTATCGATCTCGGGTCCGCGACGATCCTCCCGGGCCTGATCGAGATGCACGACCACCTGACCGGCAGCCCGGCCAACCACGGCTACCAGTCCCTGGGCATCTCCGTGCCGCGCGAAGCGATCGACGGCGTGGTCAACGCGAACCGGACGCTGCAGGCGGGGTTCACGACGGTGCGCAACGTCGGGGCGGGCGGTTTCGCGGACGTCGCGCTGCGCGACGCGATCGTCTCGGGCGAGATTCCGGGGCCGCGCCTCGTGGTCTCCGGGCCGGCGCTGGGGATCACGGGCGGCCACTGCGACAACAACCTGCTGCCCTTCGAGTACCACTTCACGGAGACGGGGGTCGCCGACGGGCCCTGGGAGGCGCGGGCCAAGGTCCGCGAGGTCGTCAAGTACGGAGCGGACGTGATCAAGATCTGCGCGAGCGGGGGAGTGCTCTCCAAGGGCGACCTGCCCGGCACGCCGCAGTACACGCCGGAGGAGATGAAGGCGATCGCCGACGAGGCGCACCGGCTGGGCCGCAAGGTCGCGGCGCACGCGCACGGGACGCAGTCGATCCAGGAAGCGATTCTCGCCGGCATCGACTCGATCGAACACGCGAGCCTGATCGACGACGAGGGCATCCGCCTGGCGAAGGAGCACGGGACGTATCTCGTCATGGACATCTACAACGACGACTACATCCTCAAGGAGGGGTTGAAGGTCGGGATGCTGCCGGAATCGATCGAGAAGGAGAAGACGATCGGCCGGCTTCAGCGCGAGAACTTCCGCAAGGCCGTCCAGGGCGGCGTGAAGATGGCCTTCGGCACGGACGGCGGCGTCTACCCGCACGGCGACAACGGGAGGCAGTTCGCCTACATGGTCCAGTACGGAATGACTCCGATGCAGGCGATCCAGGCGGCCACCGTGAACGCGGCGGACCTGCTCGGCTGGCAGGACCGGGTCGGCTCGATCGAGCCGGGCAAGTACGCCGACCTGATCGCGGTTTCGGGCGATCCGCTCGCGGACATCCGCGTCCTCGAGAAGGTGGGCTTCGTGATGAAGGGCGGGACGGTCTACCGGAACGAGATCCGGTAGAGAGCGCCCCGGGGCCCGTCACCGGGGCCGGCGGCCGTCCCTGCAGTAGGCGGCGAGACGCTCGAGCACGAGCTGCCAGGACCTGGCGAAAAAGTCATACGCGGCCTCCCAGCTCCCGCCGCGCCGGAAGCCCGCGTGCACGAGGCGCACACGCGTCTTCCCGGCATCGCCGGCGACGGGCTCGAGCGAAACCTCGACGTGGGTCTCGAAATCCGTCGCCTTGAGGTCCCAGGTGACGTCCGGCACACCGACGCTCCACTGGAAGTCGAGTCGCCGGTCGGGCTCGAAGCGCAGGATCTTCGCGCCGCGGGTACCCGCGCGAGCGCCCTCGGGATCGGAGGCCGGATCGAAGATGATCTCGTAACGCCCTCCCTCGTGCGCATCGATACGAGCGTCGGGGGCGAAGAAGCGCTTCGCTCCCTCCTCCGTCGTCCAGAGGCGGAAGACCTCCGCGGGGGAAGCCTCGACGGTCGCTTCGACGACGATGAAGCGGCCGGCTTCCGGTCCGGATGCCGCGGGCAGGGCCAGGGCGATGGCGACCGCGGCGGCGGCCGGAGTGGCGATCATGGGACCCTCCTTCTCGCTCGGGCGGTCTAAGATCCCCCGCGTGATTCCCCTCTCCGAGATCCGCGCCGCGGCGGCGAGAATCCGGTCGAGCGTGCACCGGACGCCGATCCTGTCGTCGGCGCAGATCGGCGAGCGCGCGGGCGTGCGGCTGCACCTGAAGTGCGAGAGCCTGCAGAAGACCGGCTCGTTCAAGGCGCGCGGGGCGCTCGAACAAGGTGCTGTCGCTGTCGACGGCGAGAGATCGCGCGCGCGGCCTCGTGACCGTCTCGGCCGGCAACCACGCGGCGGCGGTGGCCTGGGCGGCGAGATCGCCGGCTGCTGCCGCGGTCGTGGTGATGCCGGACGGGCGCCCCGCGTCCAAGATCGCGGCGGTGCGCGGCTACGGCGCCGAGATCGTCTTCCACGCGGACCGCGCGACGCTCTTCGACCGTCTCCACGAGGTGCAGGAGGCCCGCGGACTCACGTTCATCCATCCCTTCGACGATGCCGGTCGTTCTCGCGGGAGCCGGGAACGACGGGCCTCGAGATCGTGGAGGACCTGCCGGACGCTCGACGCCGTCGTCGTGCCGGTCGGCGGCGGCGGGCTGCTCGGCGGCGTGGCGTCGGCGGTCAAGCAGATGCGGCCCGCGAACTCGCGTCGTCGCGGTGGAGCTCGAAGCCGGGCCCCGGGCTCGCGCCGGCGCTCGCCGCGGGAAAGCCCGTGACGGTGACGCGCCCGGCCACGCTCGCCGACGGGATGACGCCGCCGTTCGTCGGGGCGCTGCCGCTCGCGATCGCGCGCGAGGCCGTCGACGAGATCGTCGCGGTTTCCGAGAGCGAGATCCTCGAAGGGATGCGCCTGCTGCTGACGCGCGCGAAGCTCTACGTCGAGGGCTCGGGTGCGGCCGCCACGGTCGCGCTCTCGTCGCGCGGCAGGATCTCGCTGCCTGTCGGTGCGCGCGTCGTCGCGGCACTCGTCTCGGGCGGCAACGTCGACCTCGAGAAGATCGCGACGCTCGTCGGGGTCAGGCCTTGATTCCGTACTGACGCACGGCCCTGGCCCGGAGCTGGAAGTGTCCTCGGCGCGCCGGAGCGGAGTCCAGGTCTGGTCCTGACCCGCTGCCTACGCCTTCTCGTCCGCTTCCAGAACGCCGAACGTGTTGCCCTCCGTGTCGACGCAATACGCGAGCCAGCCGATCCCGGGAACGGGCATCTTCGGCACGACGGTCTTTCCGCCCTTCGACTCGATCGCCTTCAACGAAGCATCGAGCGACGCGACGCCGATCGTGTTGACGGTCGAGGCGCCGGGCGGCTGCCGGGGCATCAGGCCGCCGTCGATGCCGGGCTCGCCGTCTTGCCGGTCGTGATGAGCCAGTACGGCATCGGGCCTTCCCATTTCTGGAACTTCCAGCCGAAGACGTCTCGGTAGAAGGCGATGGCGCGATCCGGATCGTCGGCGGGGATCTCGAAGTGGATGGGTCGGGGCACTGGTCCTCCCTGGTAGTCGCTGACTAGGTTCAGTCGGGCCAAGCGGTCGGAGCCGCTCGGTACTTCTGCGTCGCGTAGCCGACGATGGCGCCGACGATCGCCCCGGGCAGCATGATCTCGAAGTAGTAGTGCTTGCCGTTCTCGTCCGGGAACGCCGCGACGATCCAGGCCAGCAGCAGGCCGATTCCCAGCCCGAAGACGATCCCGAGCCCCAGGTTGTCGACCTTCTTGGAGAAGTACCCGATCGAGACACCGGCGATCAGGCCCTTGAACGTCGAGCCGAGGACGATGCCCAGGAGCTGGTCGCGAACCGCGGGCGTGAAGTAGGCCGTGAGCCCGTCGAAAATCCCGAGAATTCCTCCGAGAATGAGCCCGAAGAGCGGCTTGGTCATCGTCCCTCCTCCCATCTATTCAACGCGAGCGAGAATCTCTTTAACGGCTTCGGAGGTAGAGCGCAAAGAGCGAGCGCACCAGCAGATAGGCGGCGATCAGCAGAATCGGCGTGCGATAGCGGGCAAAGACGCGGGCGGCCTTTTCGCCCGGGCCCTCGCGGTGGGCGAGCACGCGGGCGCCGTCGAGGTAGCGCGCGACTTCGGCGGCCAGCTCTTCGGCGGAGGCGTAGCGGGCTCCCGGCTCGATCGCCATGGCGCGGGCGGCGATCGCCTCGAGGGCCTTCGGGACGGAGCCGCCAGCCGGCACGGGGTCGAGACTGACGTCGCCGCGGGCCCGGCGGCGGGCGGTCTCGCCGTCGAACGGCGGCCGGCCCGTCAGGAGAGTGTAGAGGAGGCCGCCGAGCGCATAGATGTCGGCCGCGGGGCCCACCGCTTCGCCGCGTCCGGCCGCCTGTTCCGGAGCCATGTAGGCGGGGGTGCCGACGACGGTGCCCTCGGCGGTCGATTCGGGTGGTGCCGCACGCGGCGCGAGTGCCGGAGCCTCGGACGCGTCTTCGAGGACCTTGGCGACGCCCCAGTCCATGACGAGCACCTCGCCGAACCGTCCGACCATGACGTTCTCGGGCTTGAGGTCCCGGTGCAGCACGCCGTGAGCGTGCGCGAAGCGCGACCGCCTCGCAGACCTTCTGGAAGATGCGGAGCCTTTCGGGCAGCGGGGCGCCGGCCGCGATCTCGTCCAGGCGCCGGCCGTCGACGCGCTTCATCGCATAGAACATGCGGCCGTCGGGAAGCGTCCCGGCGTCGTGAACGGGGACGATCCCCGGGTGCTCGAGCCTCGCGATGACCCGCGCCTCGCGCAGCATCCGGGCCGCAGCTCCCGGATCCGAGGCGGCCGTGCCGACGACCTTCAGGGCGACCCGGCGACCGAGCACGCGGTCCTCGGCGAGGAAGACGGTCCCCATCCCGCCGCGGCCGAGCTCTTCGAGGAGCCGGTATTTCGTCTCGGCGAGGTCCGGCCACTCGGCGACGCGCTTCAGGTGCTCGACGGTGCGGTCGGAGAGCCACCTCATCCGGAAACTCCGAGGAGACTGCGCGCCTCTTCCCGGAACTCGCGGTCGGTGGCCGTGATCTCGCGCAGCTTCTCGAGCACGATCCGCCGGAACTCGCGGCGCGCGAGGGCGAGGAAGTTGGTGACCTGCGTCGCGGGGATCTGGAATTCCTCGGCGAGCCGCTCGTAGGTGAGCTTCTCGTCCGGATCGCGGTCGAGCTCGTAGCGCTCGAAGAGCCGGTACGGGAGGTCCTTGCCGCGAAGCATGCACTCCTCGCGGAGCTTCTCGACCGACAGCGCGAAGAGGCCCCGCACCCACTCGGCGTGGAAGTACTGCTCCATCGTCGCGGGGTCCGGCGGCTCCTGATGCGCGAGCTCCCCCTCGGCGCCGTCGAAGTCGAGCGGGATGAGCGGCGTTCCCGGCGAGCGCTTGGCCCGACCGGCCGCCTTCTTTTCGTTGGCCACGAAGCGGTCGAGGCAGGTGCGGAGGTACGTGCGGAAGGAGCCCTTCTCCGGATCGTAGCCGGCGAAGAAATCTTTTTCGAGGGCGCGCGTGAAGAAGCCCTGCGTCAGGTCCTTGGCGTCCTCGTTGGATTCGCGAAATCGGATGCGCAGATACTTGTACGTCGGCCGCCAGTACGTCTCGACGAGAATCGCCAGGCCGCGCTCGCGCTCGATGAGGTCGGCGCTCTGCGCCGCGAGAACGGCCGAGTGCCGCGTCGCGGGAAACCGGTCGCCGCCCGGTCCTCCGATGTCCGTGTCGCGGGCCATGCTCGGTATATGGTACGAGGGTGACGCCCGAGGCAACAGCGGTCGCCGCCGCCAACCTCGCCTTCTACCGGGCCCTCGAGGCACGTGATCTCGCCCACATGGCGCAGGTGTGGCTGCAGGAGCCCTCGGCGAGCTGCGTCCACCCCGGCTGGCACCGCCTGGATGGCTGGGAGGAAATCTCGCGCTCCTGGGAAAACATCTTCTCCAACTCCCGGCCGTGGTCCGTGGGGTGCGAGGACGTTCGGATCGCGGTGGCCGGAGACCTGGCGTGGGTGACCTGCGTCGAGGTGATCGTGCCGTTCGGCGCCGACGGCGAAGACGACGCCGCCCGGATGCAGGCGACCAATCTCTTCGGCCGCGTGAACGGCGAGTGGCGCATGGTCCACCACCATGCCTCCCCGACGCCCGCGGCCGAGGCCTCCGACGACGAACCGATCAACTGACCGGCGAAGCGCGAAGCGCCATCGCCGGTCATCCCGAGGCGCGAGCCGAGGGATCCCGGACTCGGTTGCCATTCCTGCTGGTGAAGTTCGGGATCCCTCGCTTCGCTCGGGATGACCGCGCGGAGCGCTCGGGACGACGCCTCAGAGCAGCCCCAGCCCTCGCCGCGCCTTGCGGGCGACCGAGCGGCGGAACCACTCGAATCCGCCGAGGAAACGTCCGGGCGTGCCGAGCGCCTGCGCGGCCCAGCGGTGGAAGTCGAACCGGTCGGTCTGCTCGACGATCTGTCCGTTCCGGAAGCGCACGTCCGAGGCGATGACGTTGACGACGGGCCGCCGGCCGGCGAAGAGATACCGGGCGGTCCAGGAGACCTCGCCGCGGTCGGGCTCCGCCTGCCGGATCTCCCAGGTCGCCGAAAATTCGCGGGCGCGGCCGAGGAGCGTCTCCCACATTCTCCCGATCGCCACTCCGCGCAGGCGGAAGACCGGATCGCTGAAGGCGGCGTCCGGCGCGTACATCGCGGCCATCGTGCCCGCGTCGCGCCGGGCGAGCGCCGCGTAGAATCGTTCGAGCGCCTCCCGCGTCTGCTCTGCCGTCATCGACCCGATTATGGTCTGATTACGCCGCCGGAGGTGGCGGCGTATGGCCGATCGTTGGTTCTACGCGGTCGGGGAAGAGCGGCGCGGGCCCGTCGAGAAGGATGCCCTCCTGGGCATGATCGCCGAGGGGAAGCTGCGCCGCACCACGCTCGTATGGACGAAGTCGCAGACGGACTGGGCCCCCGCCGGGGAGCTCGCCGAGCTGGCGGACGCCCCCTGGCCGGCGGCAGCGAAGGACGAAACGTCGCCTCCGCTGCCGAAGGCCGCGGCCTCCGGCGCGAAGCTTTCGGGCGGCGAGGTTCTGCACCGGCTCGGCAAGAAGCTCTCGGACCTGGCGGAGCTGCCGACGATCTCGCGCATGCCGGTGCGCCAGATCCTCGTGGGAGGCCTCTCCCGGCCCACGAACGCCGAGGACATGGAGGAGACCTTCGCCGTCGGCACGGCCTCGACGACACCGACGCTGGCGGCGATCGCCGACGGCTGGCCGATCCCGCGGGTGTTCTGGCGCGTGCTCTTCGGCGCGATCGCGACCTACATCCTCCTGCGGGTCGGCTGGTCGGAGTTTCACAACCCCAACTTCATCCCGGGCCTGATCGTCATCCGGCTCGTTCGTGGTGCCGCTCGCTGTCGTCATCCTCTTCATCGAGCTCAACACGCCGAAGAACGTGTCCGTCTACCAGATCGGCAAGCTCCTGCTGCTCGGCGGCGCGCTCTCGCTGATCCTCACCTCGGTGCTGGCGGAGGTGCTGCCGGGCTCCGGCGCCGGCCAGATCCTGCCGGCGATGCTGACGGCCGTGGTCGAGGAGACGGGCAAGGCGCTGGTGCTCCTCATCGTCGTCGGCAAGGTCCGGTACCGCTGGCAGTTGAACGGCCTGCTCTTCGGGGCCGCGATCGGCGCCGGATTCGCGGGGTTCGAGTCGGCGGGCTTCGCCGATAACGTCGCGAAGACGCTCGACGAGACGTTCTCGATGATCACGTTCCGCGGCGTGCTGGCGCCGGGCGGCCACGTGATCTGGACGGCGATGGTGGGCTCGGCCATCTGGCGGGTCAAGAAAGACAAGCCGTTCGAGGTCGGCATGCTCTTCGCGCCGATCGTGATCCGGCGGTGGGCGATCGCGGTCGTGCTCCACGGCCTCTGGGACACCGCGATACCCCGCCCTGGGTCAAGTGGATCGTGCTCTCGGTGGTCGGCTGGTATCTGATTCTCGGCATCGTAGGCACGCAGTCGCTCGACGAAGTCGCCGACGCGAAGAGAGAGAGAGAGAGAGAGAGAGAGAGAGAGAAAAGAAGAAGCTCACTGAGCAGACGGCGGCAGGAGGGATAGGAAGACATGCGGATGATGGGAAGATTCTGGGGTGGGCCGCCGTCGTCGTGGCTCTCGGTGCGGAACTTCGCCTTCCTCGCTCTCCAAGCGGCGATGCGGCCGCCGTCGACCGAGAAGGTGGAGGCCACGCCCGAGCGCCTGGCGCGAGGCCGGTACCTGGTGGAGAACGTCACCCACTGCCTCGGCTGCCATTCGGACGCCCGATTCGACCGGTTCGCCATTGCCGGACCAAGCCGGGAAGCGAAGGCCAGGGCGGCTTCGTTCGACCAGCGTCTACCAGCGCACCGGCCTGTACGCCGTGCCGCTGCCCGCCACGCCCGGCTCCGAGGCCGCGGGCACCGTCGTCGCCGTCGGCCCCGACGCCGACCACGTGCGCGCCCGGCGACCGCGTGGCGTGGGCCGGCGAGCGGGCGCGTACGCCGAGCGCGCTGCGGTGCCGGTCGAGCGACTCGTGGCGCTCCCGGACCGAATGAGCGCGAGGCAGGGCGCCGCCGTGATGCTGCAGGGCATGACCGCGCACTACCTCGCGTCCTCGACGTACCCGCTGAAGCCCGGCGACACCTGCCTCGTCCACGCGGCGGCGGGCGGCGTCGGGCTGCTGCTCTGCCAGATCGCCCAGCGCCGCGGCGCGCGCGTGATCGGCACGGTGTCCACGCCGGAGAAGGCCGCGCTCGCGCGCGAGGCGGGCGCGGACGAGGTGATCCGCTACACCGAGCAGGACTTCGAGGCCGAGGTGAGGCGCCTGACGGCGGCGCCGGCGTCGCAGGTCGTCTACGACTCGGTCGGACGCACGACCTTCGAGCGGAGGCTGCGCTGCCTCGCGCCGCGCGGCATGATGGTGCTCTTCGGCCAGTCGAGCGGGCCGATCGGGCCCTTCGACCCGCAGGTCCTCTCCCAGCGAGGCTCGCTCTATCTCGACCCGGCCGTGCCTCTTCCGACTACGTCGCCGCGCGGGCGGAGCTCCTCGAGCGCGCGGCGAGGTCCTCGGCTGGGTGCGGGACGGCAAGCTCAAGCTGCGGATCGAGCACGAGTTCCCCCTGGAGCGCGCGGCGGACGCGCACCGGGCGCTGGAGGGGCGGCGGACGACGGGGAAGGTGCTGCTCGTGCCATGATACGGGGTCAGGCTTCATTTTTCGGATTTCAGCCCATTCCCGGCTTCAGCCGGTCCGGTCCGGAGTTCCGAAAAACGTGAATACCTGACCCCGGGAGGCCCACCGTGATCCTCGTCGTCGGCGCCACGGGTAAGGTCGGACAGGAGGTCGTCCGGCAGCTCTCGGCCGCGGACGTGCCCGCGCGCGGGCCCTGGTGCGCGATCCGGTGCGCGCCTCGCACATCCGGCTCCCGGGCGTCCAGATCGTCGTCGGCGACCTCGCGAGGCCCGAGTCGCTCGACGCGGCGCTTTCGGGCGTCGACCGCGTCTTCCTCGCCTCACCCGCGGATCCCGAACAGGTCACGCTCCAGGGCAACCTGGTGCAGGCCTGCAAGCGGGCGGGAACGGGGCACGTGGTGAAAGTTTCGGTCGCGGGCGGTCCGGACGCGGCGACGCAGATCGGCCGCTGGCACTGGACGACCGAGAAACAGATCGAGGCGTCGGGCCTCGGCTTCACGATGCTGCGCCCGAACCTCTCCATGCAGCAGACGCTGCGCTTCGCGCCTTCGATCGCCTCGAGCGGCAGCTTCTCGGTCCCGTGCGGCGCCGGCGAGGTGTCGATCGTCGACGCCCGAGACGTCGCCTCCGTCGCGGTCTGCGCCCTGACGCAGCCCGGCCACGACCGGCACATCTACGACCTGACGGGCCCCGAGGCGCTCTCCTTCGACGCCATGGCCGACGCGATCGCGCAGGCCATCGAGCCGCAAGGTCGCCTACGTCCACGTGCCGCCCGACTACGCCCGCAAGCAGATGCTCGCCGAGGGCGTTCCCCGCTGGCTCGCCGACGACATGCTGGTGCTCTTCGCCTCGATCCGCGAGGGATACGGCGCAGGCATCTCCGACGCCGTCCCGCGCGTGACCGGGCGACAGGCCTTCACGTTCCACCAGTTCGCCCGGGACTACGCCGCGGAGTTTCGCGAGGGCAAGCCGCGGGTGCACTGAGCGGCGGGCCCTCCTGCGATAGGCTCTCCTCCGGCCCCACGATGGACGATGCCCCGCTCATTCCGCCGACCTACGACGACGCGGCGCTCGTGCTGCGGCTCTACGAGCTGCGCCGCGAAGAGAAGCTCCGCGCGGCGCGGGAGTGGTTCCGGACGGACTTCTTTCCGCAGTCCTACGACGACGTGCGCGTGGTGACCAGCACCAACGGCCCCGAGAACACCCACTTCCGGATGGTCACCGGCTACTGGGACATGGCGTGCTCCTTCGTCGTGCAGGGCGTCCTTCATCCCGAGCTCTTCTTCGAGTCGGGCGGCGAGGCGATCTTCGTCTGGGCGAAGCTCGCGCCGTTCGTCGCCGACTGGCGGCGCGACCAGCAGAACCCGCGGGTTCTCGCGAACATCGAGAAGGCGATCGCGATGACGCCCGGCGCGGCCGAGCGCGTTCCGGTCATTCACGGCGGCTGGCGGCGATGCGGGAGCGATACGGGAGGTTGAGTGACGTTCAGTGTTGAGCGTTAGGAGCTGACGCCCTGGCAACGACTCACGCCGCGGCGTCCGCGGCTTGCGCCGAGGATCGCGAGGATGCGGCCGTCCACTGCGCGATGCTCGGGCTTCATGAGCACCGACCGCAGGCACGGTCACCGTGTCGGCGGTCGCCGGGCGATCCCCGCGCGCCGCGAGGTCGAAGAACTCCGCCGGCAGCTCGGCGAGCGCCAGGTGGAGGTTGCGCCGCGCAGCCTCGTCGAAGATCGCGGCGCGAGCGCCGGGACGCGGCCGACGCGGTCGCCGCTCGCGGAATCCAGACGACGATGTCGAGCTCGGGCGCAAACGCCGGAAGGAAGCGCGCATCGGCCGCGAGCGCCCGATGCAGCTCGAGCGCGGCCGCGCCGGCAGTCGAGAGGCCCGCCGGCGAACTCGCCGCCCGGCTCGAGCGGAAGCAGCGCTGCGTCGCCCAGAGCGCGACGGCCGCAGCGCGCCCGGCGCGCGAGCACTCCAGGCTGATCTCGCCGAGGTGGAGCTCGCCGCGAGGTGAAGTAGGTGTAGGGCGAGTCGTGCTTGTAGAAGCGGCCGACCGCGGGTCGCGGAAGAGCACGCAGCCGCAGCCGTACGGCTGGAGGCCGTGCTTGTGCGGGTCGATGACGATCGAATCGGCCTCGCCGAGCCGGTCGAAGGCCGCGCGCGCCTCGGCCGCGAGGTTGTCGGCGAGCGCGAAGTAGCCGCCGTAGGCCGCGTCGGCGTGGAGGCGGAAGCCGTGGCGCTCGCGCAGCGCCAGGATCTCCGGCAGCGGGATCGACCGAGCCCGGTCGCCGTCGTGCCGATCGTGGCGACGACCGTGCCGACGCCGCCGCGCTCGAGCCGGCGCTCGAGGGCGCGCGATATCCATGCGCCCGCGCCGGTCGCAGCGGGATCGGCTCGAAGGGCAGGCCGAGCACGCGCGCCGATGCGGCCGTGGGTGTAGTGCGCCTGCGCGACGCGAGCGACGGTCGCGCCCGGGCGAAGCCGGCCGCGCGACCCACAGGGCCTCGAGGTTCGCCATCGTGCCGCCGCCGTCAGAGTGGCCGAGGTGCGTCGCCCAGCCGAACATCGCCGCGATCGCGGCGACCGCTTCCTTCTCCATGCGCGGAGCTGGCGCGCCCGCCGTCGAGCGCGTGGTTGTTCGGGTTCAGCCACATCGCCAGCGCGTACGCGAGCCGCGCCACCGGGTGCGGCGGCTTGAGCATCTGGCCCGCGTAGAGCGGGTGGAAGTACGGGTAGTTGTTCTGGAGCCGCTCGCGACCTCCTCGAGAACGCTCGCGATCTCCACCCCGCCGGGGATGCCCGCCTCCGAGGGCGGAAGGCCTTCGAAGCCCTCCGCGAGCCGCTCGACCGCCGCGCGAAGGACGCTGCCCGATTCCGCGGCGGCGAAGTCGGCGCGCGCCGGGCTCATGACGGCTCGACGGCGGTCGCGGGCTCGAAGTGGCGGCGCGCGTCCGGCCGGCGCAAAATGGCGATCGTCGCGCCGAAGAAGGCCGCCCCGAGGAGCGCGATCAGAACGCCGGCTCCCGCGCCGGCGATGCGGATCGTCGCCGCGGCCTCCGGCGTCTCCGACGCCATGGCCACCGTCGCCGAGTAGACGTAGACGCCCAGGCCGGCGGCGAGCGCGATGCCCAGCCACGCGGCCGCCTCGATGGTCGTTCTCGCCCAGGCCTTCCGGCGCAGCAACTCGAAGGCCGCGTACGCGAGCACGCCGCCGACGAGAGCCTGGAGGACGAGGATCTCCGTGGTGTGGCGCATCATCACGTCGAAACCGGGGGCCTGGATCTGATGGCCCGCCGGAAGCGGCAGGAAGGGGAGTCCCCGGTCGAGCCCGCCGACTTTCCAGACGACGAGCCCGAGCAGGCCGTTGAGGAACCGCAGCGAAGCGACGACGAGCCAGGCCCAGCCGACGATCGTGACGGTGCGCGGCCGTTCCGGCGAAGGTGAGCTCATGGACCTCCCGTGTGCTGGCGGGATCATATGCGCGCCGGCCGGGTGTGGAGGATCGCGGCGCTCGTGATCCGCCGGATCCGCCGCGCTCGCCCGTGCGCCGGTCTCGTGCGCGCGGCCTGGCGGAGGGCTAGGACCCGGGCGAGCCGCGTGAGCGCGGGCGGCGGCGAGCCACTTCTGGAAGGCGGGGTTGCCGCGGATCGGAGCGAAATCCGAGTCCTCGTCGATCAGCTCGAAGCGCGCTGAACCCCTTCTCGACGGCGCGCTCGAGGTCCGCGATCGCGCGCGAGGCGTCGCCCGCCCGCGCGGCGTAGCACGCGAGGTTGTAGTAGACGAGAGGATTGTCGGGGTCGATCTCCGCGGCGACCGACAGGAGCGCCCGCGCGCGCGTCGGGTCGCGCCGATCGAGCATCTCTTGCGGCAGGTAGAAGGACGTCGCCGCGCGCAGGTTGGCGAGGATGCGCTCGGCGGACAGGCGCTCCTCGGGCGTGTCGGTGGCGGCCTTCTTGCGCAGGGCCGGGATTCCGAGCTCCGCCGCGAGGAGCGTCGGCAGCGGGGGATCGGGCTGGGCGAGCGCGTTGCGCAGCGTCGTGTTGACCGTGCGGAGCGTGGCCTCGTCGCGCGCGTCGCGGCGGCGCGCGTCCTTGAGGGCCGTCTTGACCTCCGGAAGCCGGGCGAGGGCGTCCGCCTTCTTCTCGTCTTCCTCGACGGCGGCGACGTCGGCGAGGCCGCGGAAGTCCTCGGCGGCATGCGAACAGGCCGCCCACGCTTCCGCCAGCCGGCCCTGCGCCTCGAGCGCCGCCGCGCGGGTCGCGAGCCTCCGACTGCAGGGCGGCGATCTTCGCCGGGGTCCTTCGGCCGCGTGCCGGCCTTCATCGCCTGCAGCTCCATCCAGGCGACCGACTCGCGGGCGAGCTCGGGCGGCATCCAGGCGTGCGGGCCCTCGAAGTACGCGATCCGGTGGGGCGCCTTCGCGCTCTCGAGCTTCTCGTCGAGCGAGCGCATCTCGTAGTAGTTCATGTCGCGGTCGCCGACCGTTCCGAAGTAGGCGAACGGAAGCGTCTTGATGGGCGCCTGGGCGTCCTCGAACCCCGCGCCGGCGCCGATCACGCCGGCGATGCGTCCCGGCAGGGCGTAGGCCATGCCGACGGCCGCGCGGCCGGTTCCGGAGAACCCGGCGGCGTAGACGCGCCGCCCGTCGATCGCGAACCGGCCGACCGCGTCGTTCCAGATCGCCGTCATGGCCGGCGAGTTGAGATCGTCCTTCGTGTCGCTCGCCGAGTTGTAGGACGACACCAGGATCCAGCCGAACTCTTCGGCGGCGGGCCGGAAGAGCTCGATCGGGAAGAGCGCGCGGCCGCGCGGGTCGAGCATGTAGAGGACCGGCCAGAGCTTCTCGGGCGTGTACGCCGAGGGGAGATAGAGCGCGTAGCTCTGCGACGGTGCCTTCGCCGCGACGATCTTCTCGACGACCTGCCCGCGCGGGAGCTCGCCGGCCGGTCCGGCCGCGGCGAGGGCGGCGAAGAGAGCCGCGAGGAGCACGGGGCTACGTCCCGAGCGCGGCGAGCCGTTCGACGAGGTCGACGACCCGGTTCGAGTAGCCCCACTCGTTGTCGTACCAGGCCACGACCTTCAGGTACCCGTCGCCGGCGGCCTGCGTCGAGAGCGCGTCGAAGATCGACGAGTGGGGGTTGCCGATGATGTCGGAGGAGACGAGCGGCACCTCGCTGTACTCGACGATGCGCGCCAGCGGGCCCTGCGCCGCGGCGCGGACGGCGTCGTTGACGTCCGCGGCGGAGACCTCGCGTCGCACCCGGCAGGTCAGGTCGACGACCGAGCCGTCCGGCACGGGCACGCGGATCGCCATGCCGTCGAGCTTGCCCTTCAGGTTCGGCAGGACCTTTCCGACGGCGCGGGCCGCGCCCGTGGTCGTCGGGATGATGTTCTCGGCCGCGGCGCGGCTGCGCCGCAGGTCCTTGTGGGCGACGTCGGCGAGCCGCTGGTCGTTGGTGTAGGCGTGCACCGTCGTCATGAACCCCTCCTCGATCCCGAAGGCCTCGTCGAGGACCTTCGCGATCGGGGCGAGGCAGTTGGTCGTGCAGGAGGCGTTCGAGACGATGCGGTGCCGCGGCTCGAGGTCGGCGTCGTTGACGCCCATGACGATCATCGCGTCGATCTCGTCCTTGGCCGGCACCGTCAGGACCACCTTCTTCGCGCCGGCGGCGAGGTGCTTCTCGAGCTCGGCGCGGGTCAGCAGCTTGCCCGTGGACTCGATCACGACGTCGACGCCCCGCGCGCCCCAGGGGATGCTGCGCCGGGTCCTTCTCGGCCGTCATCGCGATGCGGCGGCCGGCGACCGTCATGCTCTCGGCGTCGCGTGGACACGTCCTTGTCGAAGACGCCCATGACGGTGTCGTACTTCAGGAGGTAGGCGAGGTGGTCGTTGTCGAAGAGGTCGTTGATCACCGCGACCTCGACGTCCGGCCGCTCCGCCAGGATGCGGAAGACGCTGCGCCCGATGCGGCCGAAGCCGTTGATGCCGACGCGGATCGTCACGACGCCTTCTCCAGCGCGGCGCAGCGCTCGACGAGCTCGATCGCGCGGTGGGCGTAGCCGGAGCCCGAGTCGAACCAGGACAGCGTCTTCGAGACGCGGTCCTTCAGCGTCATCGTGGCCAGCGAGTCGAACGTCGAGGAGTAGCTCGAGCGCGCGATGTCGGAGGAGACGATGGGCTCGTCCTCGTAGCACAGGACGTTCCTCCAGCGCCCCGAGCCGGCGGCGGTGCGGAGGACCTCGTTGATCGCCTCCGCCGTCACCGGGCGCTCGTGCCAGCAGACGAGGTCCACGACCGAGCCGTTGGAGACGGGGACGTTCATCGCGTAGCCCGACGAGCTTGCCCGGCGAGCTCCGGCAGCAGGTCGAGGATCATCGCGGGCGAGCGTGACTCCTGCGGAATGATGTTCTCCGCGGCGGCCCGGCCGCGGCGCTTGTCCAGGTCGGGCACGTCCGCGAGGCGGTGCGCGCTCGTGTAGGAGTGGATCGTGGTGAAGATCGCGCGCCGCGTGCCGAAGGCGTCGTGGAGGAGCTTGACGACCGGCGTCACGCAATGCACGGTCGACGAGGCGTTCGAGATCATGCGGTGCGAGGCCGAGAGAGCGTCGTCGTTCAGGCCGCGCACGATCGTGACGTCCGGGGGCTCGAGCGGCGGCGCGAGGAGGATCACCCGTTTCGCCCCGGCGGCCGAGGTGCGCGTCGACCTCGGCGCGGCGGCGTCCCCGCGACGTCGCCTCGAGGACCGTGTCGACGCCGAGATCTCCCCAGGCCGGGACCGGGGGCTGGCCCTTGCCGGTGATGAGCGGGATCCGCCGGCCGGCCACGTAGAGAAAGCCGTCCTTCGCGGAGACCTCGTCGGGGAAGCGGCCGAGGAGCGTGTCGAACTTCAGCAGGTAGGCGACGCCTTCGGGCTCGGCCAGGTCGGCGACCGCGCCGATGCGCAGGTCCTCGCGCGCGTAGAGCAGGCGGAAGAGGTTCCGCCCGATGCGGCCGAAGCCGAAGATCCCGACTGTCGTCACGTCTCCTCTCTACCACAGCAAGGAAAACCCGAAGCCCTTCCGGGGCCGTTTGCGGATAATCGCGGGCCGAGAGGTGTGACGATGAGGATTCGGATGGTTCTCTCTGGCTGCCGCCGTCTTCGCCCGGGCGGCGGTCGCTGCGGCCGCCGGCCCGGCCGACGCCGAAGCGGTGAAGGCTCAGCTCATGAAGGTGGACGCGGAGTTCTCGGATGCGGCCCAGAAGATCGGCGTCGGCGAGGCCTTCCTCCGCTATGCGGATGCGGACGCGACGATGCTGCCGCCCGGACAGAATCCGGTCACGGGCCTGGCGGGGGTGAAGGCGCAGTTCGCCGATTTTCCCGCCGGCACGACGCTCGCCTGGAAGCCGTACAAGGCCGAGGCCGCCGCCTCCGCCGATCTCGGGTACACGCTCGGCACCTACGAGATGCACGGCAAGGACAAGGACGGCAAGCCCGTCGTCCGCTACGGCAAGTACTGCTCGGTCTGGAAGAAGCAGAAGGACGGCGCGTGGAAGTGGGTCGTCGACGTCGGCACGCCCAGCCCGGCTCCCGGGGGTCAGCCCTGACATCCTGACGTTTGGGGTCTGACCTGAAAGACCGAAGTTTGGGGCCTGACCTGAAAGACTGACGTTTGGGGTCAGGCCGGCGTTTCTATATCCTCCGCGCGTCGATCATGACCACGCTTCTCCTTGCGGCGGCGCTCCTGGTCCTGGTCCCGGCGGCGCCGCCGCGGGCCCGCGACCTCGGCGTGCCGTTCGACGGGACGCCCGGGGCTCTGAACGCGATCACCGACGTGAAGGGCGTGGCCGTCGGCCAGAGCACGATCATTCGAGGCGAGGGCGCGCTCGAGGTCGGCCAGGGCCCGGTGCGCACGGGCGTCACGGCCGTCGTGCCGCGCGGGCGCGCCACGCTGAACGATCCCGTTTTCGCCGGCTGGTTCGCATTGAACGGTGCCGGCGAGATGACCGGCACGACCTGGGTCGAGGAGTCCGGCTTCCTCGAGGGCCCGGTGATGATCACGAACACCCACTCGGTCGGCGCCGTGCACCAGGGCACGATCGCGTGGCGGGTCAAGCAGGGCGGGCCCGACGCGACGGGCTACTTCTGGTCGAATCCCGTCGTCGCGGAGACCTGGGACGGCGAGCTCAACGACATCAACGGCTTCCACGTCAAGGAAGCGAACGTCTTCGAGGCGCTCGACGCGATGCAGAGCGGCCCGGTGGCGGAGGGGAGCGTCGGCGGCGGGACCGGGATGATCTGCAACGGGTTCAAGGGCGGAATCGGCACGGCCTCGCGCGTCCTGCCCGCCTCCGCCGGCGGCTACACCGTCGGCGTGCTCGTCCAGTGCAACTACGGGCGCAAGCAGAACCTGCTCATCGCAGGCGTGCCGGTGGGGCGCGAGATCGCCGGCTCCGGCGCCCGGGACGAGGATGGAGGCTCGATCATCGTCGTTCTCGCGACCGACGCGCCGCTCCTGCCGCACCAGCTCAAACGCATGGCGCGCCGGGTGAGCCTCGGCCTCGCCCGCGACGGCGCGATCGCCTCCAACGGCTCAGGCGACATCTTCATTGCCTTTTCGACGGCCAACCCGGGAGCCGCGACGCCTTCGGGCACCGTCGCCCTCACCGCGCTCCCCAACGACCGCATGGATCCGCTCTTCGCCGCCGCCATCCAGGCCGTCGAGGAGGCCGTAGTCAACGCGATGGTCGCCGCCGGGACGATGACCGGCGCCAATAGCCGGACCGTCCGCGCGCTCCCGCACGACGAGCTGCAGCGGATCCTGAAGAAGTACGGCCGACTCGCCCCGCCATCCAGCGGCCGCTGACTCGTCCTACGGCCTCGCCGCGAGGAAGTCGCCCAGGGTCTTCCAGTACGCTTCGCCGCCCGCCGCGTAGGTGTCGTTGTGGTGCGCGCCGGGGATGACGAAGAGCGCCTTCGGCGCCGACGCGAGCTCGTAGAGTCGGCGTCCCTGCTCGGGCGGGACGATTTCGTCGCGCTCGGCCACCAGGAAGAGCTTCGGCGCCGCAATCGACGGCACCCGGGCGGCGTTGTCGAACCGGCTGCGGATCAGAAGCGCCGGGACCCACGGGTAATGCTCGCGTGCCATGTCCCGCAGGGAGAGAAATGGAGTCTCGAGAACGACCGCGCCGACCGGAGCCTCGGCGGCGAGCTCGATCGCGACCGCCGAGCCGAGAGACTCGCCGAAGAGAACGATCCGGTCCGGCGCGAAGCCGCGAGCTCGCGCCGCCTGATAGATGGCCCGCGCGTCGCGGGACAGGCCCTCCTCGGACGGCGACCCGGTCGAGCGGCCGTAGCCCCGATAGTCGACGAGGAAGACGTCGAGACCGAAGCGATCGTTCAGGATCCGCGCGCGCTCGAGCCGGTCGGCGGCGTTGCCGGCGTTTCCATGGAAGAAGAGAACGGCGCGCTTGCCCTCGCCGTGAATCCACCAACCCGACAGGCGTTCGCCGTCGTCCGTCGCGAGCGTCAGCTCGTCCGCCCGCAGGCCGTGCGCCTGCGGAGAGGACGCGAGCTCGCGCGACGGAAAGTAGAGGAGCGAGTTTTCCCAGCTCATGGCGACGGCGAGCACTCCGAGAACGGCCGCCCCCATCAGCGCGGCCCGCGTCCACGGAAACGTCCCGCCTCTCGTATACTCTCCCGCCGACGAGGTTAGGAGACCGACATGAAAAAGTCACTGTCCCACGCCGTCCTCTTCTCGCTCGCGTCCTCGGTCGCTCTGGCCCAGGCGCCCACCACGACCAGCACCCAGATCGTCGCCCGGCCGGCGGCGCCTCCCGCCGCAGCTTCCGGGTACCTCGGGGAGTACGTGGCGGAGGTCGATTCCGTCGGCCAGAAGCTCGTCGACCTCGCGGAGGCCATGCCGGCCGACAAGTACGGCTGGCGCCCGTCGCCCGGGGTGCGCTCGTTCGGCGAGATCTGCATGCACGTCGTCGCCGCGGACTCGGTCCTCCCGAGCTTCCTCGGCATGAAGCGGATGGACGGGGTCACGCGCGAGAGCGAGAAGACCGTCACGGACAAGGCGGCGATCGTCGCCCTGCTGAAGAAGTCCGTGGCCAATGCCCGCGCGGCCGGGACCTTCGTCCCGCCGGCGGACCTCGACAAGAAGGTCAAGACGTTCGGCGACCAGGAGATGACGGAACGACAGGTGCTCGCGCGCATCCTGTACCACATGCACGAGCACCTCGGCCAGGCGATCGCCTATGCCCGCTCGAACGGCGTCGTTCCCCCGTGGTCGAAGGCGGACTGAACCGATGCGCGGGCGCGGGCTCGCTTTCCTCGCGACGCTCTCTCTCGGCGTCACCGCGCCCGCAATGACCCGAACCTCCGGCGCGCCCATGCCGCCGGTCTACCTCAACCACGTCTACCGCGTCCTCGACCGGGACACGTTCACCGCGCTCGACCACGACGAGTACCTGCGCGCGGAGTTCGCGCAGTTCGAGCGCCGGACGACGAAGTCGGGCGACGACTCGTGGACCGGTCTCTACTTCTACGGCGAGACCACCTATTTCGAGTTCCTCGCCGCCGACCCGGCGCGCCAGCGGCCGGTCGGCCAGAGCGGCGTGGCGTTCGGAATCGAAGAGGCGGGAGGGAGCGCGGCCGTCGGCCAGGCACTCGAGGCCCTGGGGGCGGGCAAGGTCCGCTCGCTCGAGCGGCCGCGCGAAACCGCCGGCAGGATGGTGCCCTGGTTTCGGATGACGGGCTTCGAGCCCACCGACCCGATCCTGGTCTCCTGGGTCATGGAGTACTCGCCGAAGTTCCTGAAGGAGTGGCATCCGGAGCTGCGCTCCGGCCTCTCGGGCATCTCGCGCAAGGCCGTGCTCGAGCGCTATCAGGCCAAGGCCGCGTTGACGGCGCCGGTGAAGGACCCTCTCTTCCGAGACGTCACCGCCATCCGTCTCGCTCTTCCTGTCGAAAAAGCGCAGGCGTTCGGACGCGAGCTCGCGGCCCTCGGTTTCCGCAGCGAGACGAAAGACTCCGGCGTCTCCTGGGCCGGCCCCGCCGTGCGCATCGACGTCGAACCCGCCGCCGGAGGCGCGCTCGGGATCGTGGCGCTCGAGATGTCGCTGACCCGAAAGCCCTCCGAGCCGAAGATCGTGGAGCTCGCCCGGGGCGCCCGGCTCGAGATCCGGGCGGACGGTACCGCCGCCTTCCTCTTCCTTTAGCCCGAACTTTCCCGCCCGGTTTTTCGTTCTTCCTTATCGAATGGCGCAGGCTCCCATCGAGGCTCTCGGCCTCTCGAAGGTCTACGCGTCGCGGTTCGGGTCGCGGCGGATCACGGCTTTGGACGGCATCGACCTGCGTGTCGAAGCGGGCCAAGTCTTTGGCCTGCTTGGGCCAAACGGCGCCGGGAAGACCACGACAGTCAAGATTCTCCTCGGCCTGACCCACCCGACGACGGGCCGGGCGAGCCTGATGGGCCTCCCCGCGTCCGACCCCGAGAGCCGCCGGCGCGTGGGGTACCTGCCCGAGGGGCACCGGTTTCCGGGCTACCTGACCGCCCGCCAGACGCTCTCGATCTTCGGCCGGATGTCGGGCCTCGATTTCGCCGTCATCCGCCGGCGCGCGCCCGAGCTCCTCGAGCGGGTTCGCCTGTCGCCGTGGGCGGACGTTCGAGTCAAGAAATTCTCGAAGGGCATGACGCAGCGGCTGGGCCTCGCGTCGGCGCTGATCCACGATCCGCAGGTCCTGCTCCTCGACGAGCCGACCGACGGTGTGGACCCGGTCGGCCGCCGCGAAATCCGGGATCTGCTGCTGGAAGAAGCGAAGCGGGGCAAGACGATCCTGCTGAACTCCCACCTCCTGTCGGAGATCGAGCTGACCTGCGATCGCGTCGCGGTGTTGCGCGCGGGCAAAGTCGCGGCCGCCGGCCGGATCGAGGAATTGACGGCCTCGGGCTCGCGCTACAAGCTCGTCGCGACCGGCGTCGACGAGGCGCTCGTCGCGGCCTTTCGCGAAACGGGCGCCTTCGTCGAGCGCGTCAACGGCCACTTCGACCTGACGGCGCGCGATCTCGACCACGTCAACGCGCTGGTGGACCGGCTGCGCGCCTCCGGCGGCAAGCTCCAGGAGCTGTCTCCGCTGCGTTCCAGCCTCGAGGACGTGTTCGTCGACCTGGTCCGCGAAGGCGAGGCGCCCGCTGCGCCGAAACCGGAGCGGCCGTCATGAGGGCGTTCTCCGCGAGCGTCCAGGAGGTGTTCCGCGAGGCGGCCGCGCGCTGGACGCTCATCGCCTACTTCACGCTGTCGTCCCTCTTCATCCTGATCTTCGCGGCCGCGGTGAACCTCGACATCGTCAACGGCGCCCTCGCCGGGGCGAAGTTGTTCGGCCAGTCCGTCGACCTCGGCGACCGGAAGGTGGACATCGACCGGGTCGTGCTCGGGTTCGAATCGGGCTTCTCCGGCTTTCTCTACCTGGTCGGGACGTTCCTCGCGCTCTTCGCGACGGCGCACCTGGTGCCGCGGCTCCAGGAGAAGGGGACGATCGACCTGTACCTGTCCCGGCCGATCGGCCGCGTGCGCCTTCTGCTCTCGCGCTATGCGGGCGGGCTGCTGCTCGCGGCCGCCAACGTCCTCTACCTGATCGGCTCGATGTGGCTGATCGTCGTCTGGAAGACGCACGTCTTCCATCCGCGGTTCCTGCTGTCCGGCGCGGTCATCCTCTTCACGATCGCCACCCTCATGGCCCTCGCGTTTCTGATCGGTGTCATCACGTCGTCGACGGGGGTGGCGCTGATGGCGACCTATGCCGTCTTCTTCTTCGCCGCGATCCTCTCGGCCCACGAGCGGATCTCGGCGGCCGTCTCGACGGAGTTCGCGGCGCGCGTCGTCGACGGGCTCTACTGGGTCCTGCCGAAGACCGCCCAGCTCGGCCAGGCGGCGGTGGCGCTGGTCGCCGGCTCGGAGGCTCCGGAACGCCTCTCCGACTTCAACCACTTCGCCGTCTACGGGTCGACGGCCCTCTTCGGAGTCGCAGCGCTCGGTCTCGCGTCCTGGCTCTTTTCCAGAAAGGACTTCTGACCATGACACGCCCTCTCTCGAATCTCCGTGCGGCCGCTGCCGCCGCCCTCCTCCTGCTCCCCGCCGCGGGCGCCTTCGGCGTGCGGAGGACCGAGGACCCGCTCGCGCTCGTCCCGGCCAGCGCCGCCACCGTCGGCGTCATGCACTGGAACGAGCTGCGGCAGACTCCGCTCGGCGCCAAGGTCTTCGCCGACATCGACCACGTGTCGGGGGACGACGACGCGGCCCGGTTCCTCCAGGAAACGGGGCTGACGCCCCGCGAAGACATCGACACGGTGATCGTGGCGATGTCCCCGGGCGGCCAGGGCGGCGGGCCCGAGTCCGGCCTCGTGCTCTTCGAGGGCCGTTTCGACCTGACGCGCATCGCCTCGGCGCTGACGTCCCGCGGCGCGAAGCTCCAGTCCTCGCCGGCGGGCGATTTCTACCGCCTCTCCGACCAGAGCGGCGAGCCCGGCGCCGTGGCGCTCGTCAACCGCATGCTGCTCGTCTGCGGGAACGAAGCCTCGGTCGTCGCGGCGCTCGCGCGGCGCGAGAGTGGAGGCGAGGGCGGGCTGACTTCGGGCCAGGGCCTCGGGCGCCACCTGTCGCGCATCGACCGCAATGCTTCGGCCTGGGCGCTCGTCGACATGGCGCGGCTCCCGTCGGCGCGGCCGGATGCGCCCGAGGGCAACGGCGAGCCGGCGCGCGCGCTGGTGGGTGCGATGAAGTCGGTTTCGCTGATCGCGCTGCAGGCGACCGTCAAGGGAGAGAACGTCGACTTCGCCGCCACCGGGCTCTCGGCCGACGCCGAGAACCGCGAGCTCCTCGAGGACGGGCTGAAGGGCGTGCTCGCGATGTGGCGGCTGGCCGTCTCGGACAAGGCTCCCGAGCTCGTGCCGGTGATTCGCCGATTCCAGGTCGACAGCGACGACGAGGGCGTCTCGATCCGCGGGACCCTCCCGGCGGGGTTCCTCGAGTCCCTGTCCGAGAAGCACCGGGCCTCCCGGTAACCCGCCCGGTTCCCCGAGCGGGCGGCCGGCGCGGGTGAAACCCGCCGGCCGCTCCTCCCGTATCCACGAACGACCCCCGAAGGTGGAACTGCGTCTCGACGCGGAGGAGAAATCGTGAAACGGAAGAAGCGCGCGGCTCTCGCTCTCTCGTCCCTGCTCGGTCTGGCCTCCGTGGTCCTCGCCCAGAGCGCCGCGCCGGCGCCGACCGCGGCCTCAGCCGCGCCGAAGATCGTCTACGAGAAGTACACGCTGCCCAACGGTTTGCAGGTCATCCTGCACGTCGACCGGAAGCTCCCGATCGTCCACGTGAACCAGTGGTTCCACGTGGGCTCCAAGAACGAGCGCCCCGGGCGCACGGGCTTCGCGCACCTCTTCGAGCACATGATGTTCCAGGGCTCGGGCAACGCGAAAGAGGACTACTTCACCTACGTCGAGACCCTCGGCGCCAACCTCCAGGAGGGCGGCGTCAACGGCACGACGAACCAGGACCGGACCAACTACTTCGCCACCGTCCCCTCCTCGAACCTCGAGGCGCTGCTGTGGGTGGAGTCCGACCGGCTCGCCACGCTGACCGAGGCGATGACGAAGGAGAAGCTCGACAACCAGCGCGACGTCGTCAAGAACGAGCGGCGCCAGGGCCTCGAGAACACGCCCTACGGCCGCTGGTACAAGATCGTTCTCGAGAACCTCTACCCGGCGGGGCACCCGTACTCCTGGCCCACCATCGGCAGCCACGAAGACCTGACGGCCGCTTCGCTCGAGGACGTCACGGACTTCTTCAAGACGTACTACACGCCGAACAACCTCTCCCTGGTCATCGCCGGCGATTTCGATCCCGCCGAGGCGAAGCGGCTGGTCGAGAAATACTTCGGATCGATTCCCCCCGGTCCGGCGCTCGACCGCCCGACCCTCAACATGCCGACGCTGACCGGCGAGAAAATCGTCGAGGCCGCCGACCGGGTTCCGCAGGACCGTGTCTACATGGTCTGGCCGACGCCGCCGGGATTCTCTCCCGGAGACGCGGACCTGGATCTCACGTCGCTCATCCTGGCCGACGGGCTCTCGTCGCGCCTCAACAAGGCGCTCGTCTACGACCGGCCGCTCTGCACCGCGGTCCAGGCGTTCCAGAACTCCTCGGAGATCGCGAGCTGGTTCGCGGTGATCGCGACGGCGCGGCCGGGAGTTTCGCTCGACGAGATCGAGAAGGTCGTCTCCGAGGAGATCGCGAAGCTGGCGAAGACGGGGCCGACGCCGGCGGAGCTCGCGCGCGCGAAAACGAAGCAGGAGTTTGCGTTCGTCACGGCGCTCGAGGGCATCGGCGGCTTCGGCGGAAAGTCCGACCGCCTGAACCAGTACAACACGCTGCTCGGCGACCCGGGCAAGCTCGAGTGGGACATGGCGCGCTACCGCGACGCGACTCCCGCCTCCGTGAAGCAGGTCGTCGCCCGGTACCTCGACACGAAGAACCGCCTCCTCGTCCGGTTCCGCGTCGAGAAGTCGGGCCGCGCCAGCGAAGTCGCCGTGGACCGCTCGAAGGAGCCGGCGACCGGCGTCGACAAGCCGTTCGTGGCCCCGAAGGTCCAGACGGCGAAGCTGCCCAACGGGATGGACCTCTTCGTCGTCGAGCGCCCGGAGCTGCCGAAGGTCGACGTCACGTTCGTCACGCGCGCCGGGCGCCGAGGCCGATCCGGCGGGCAAGGCGGGCCTCGCGCACCTGACGGTCACGCAGCTCGACATGGGCACGCCCACGCGCAAGGCCCTCGAGATCGAGGATTCCCTGGGCGATCTCGGCGTCGCGCTGACGGGCGCCGCCGGCCGCGAGAGCGCCCGCGTCTCCTTCGAGACGCTCAAGCGCAACCTCGACCCGGCCATGGCGATCGTCTCGGACGTCATTCGCAACGCCAGCTACCCGGCCTCCGAGTTCGACCGCGAGAAGAAGCGGCATCTCGACGCCCTCGCTCAGCAGGAGAAGAACGCCAACGCCGTCGGGGCGCGGGTCCGCGCCGTGCTCGCCTTCGGCCCCGAGCACCCGTACGGCCGGCCGGTCCAGGGGCTGCCGTCCAGCATCGAGAAGCTGACGCGGGACGACCTCGTGAAATTCCACGCCGACTTCTGGAAGCCGGGCTCGTCGGCCCTCGTCGTCTCGGGCGACGTGACGCTCGCCGAGGCCACCGCACTGGCGACGAAGTACTTCGGCGCCTGGTCCGGCGGCGCCGCGCCCTCGGTGACGATCCCGCCGCCCTCGCCCGCTCCGGTCGGCAAGGTCTACGTCGTCGACCGCCAGGACGCCGCGCAGACCTACGTGACCCAGTTCGTCCCGGCCCCGAAACGGCAGACCCCCGACTACTACACGCTGACCCTCGCCGACACCGTCTTTGGCGGCGGCGGGTTCGGCACGCGGCTGAACCTGAACCTGCGCGAAGACAAGGGCTACTCCTACGGGGTCTTCTCGACGCTCGCGCTCTACGACGACGCCGGGATCTGGTACTCGGCCGGCGGCGTCCAGACGAACAAGACGAAGGAGTCGGTCGTCGAGTTCGACAAGGAGCTGAAGGGCATGACGGGCAAGCCGCTGTCGGAGTCGGAATTCGCCGACACGAAGTCGCGCAAGACCCGGGGCTACGCCCAGCAGTTCGAGACGCTCGGGCGAATCAACGAGCAGGTCGCGGACCTCTGGGCGAGCGGCCTGCCGATGTCCGAGCTCCAGCGCGAGTACGACGACACCGTCCAGGCGACTCTCGCCGAGACGAACGCCGCCGCGGCGAAGTACGCGCGGCCGGAGAAGGCGACGATCGTGCTCGTCGGCGACTACGCGAAGATCGGGCCGGGCCTGAAGGAGCTGACGCTCGGTGAGGTCGTGCTGGTCGACACGGAGGGCAAGCCGGTTCGAAAGTGACGCGCGGGATCGCAGGGTCCCCGCGCGTCATCCCGAGCGCGAAGCGCGAGGGATCCCGTGCTCGACTGCGTCTTACGGCGTCGCGGGCACCCGGGACGGCGGGGCGGAGCGGTCCTCGGCCCGCGCCGACCGCAGCATCGCGATCGCCGCGTAGACGACGACGAGGAACACGAGCCAGCGCAGCAACTCGAGCGGAAGCGACTTGACGAAGAAGGCGGCGATGAAGACCGCCGGGATCCCGCCGATCGCCAGGCCCACGGCCGCCTTGAGGCTGTAGCTTCCCTTCGCGATGAAGCGCAGGCTCCCGATCGGCATGAGGAAGGCGCAGGAGCCCATCATGATCGGGAACGCCACCCGCGGGTTCATGCCGAGGAGAGCCACCAGGATCATGCAGGGCGCGTAGAGCCCGATCCCGAGCGTCATCAGCGCGCCGAGGATGAAGTTGCCGGCGAGGCCGAACGCGAGAAGCGGCCAGGTCAGCCCGCGCGTGTCGCCGCCCGGCGGGAACAGGTGAAGGTTCGTCATCGCGAAGAAGGACGCGGCGGCCAGCAGCGCCAGCCCCATCCCGATCTGCACGCGCCGCCGCGGCCAGGAAGCCACGGCGCCCGCGCCGAGCCACGCGCCGGCGATCGAGGCAGCGATCATGCCGATCAGCGTCAGCATGTCGACCTCGACGATGGCGATGAAGATGAAGGCCTGCACGATCGTGGGCAGAGCGTGGCCGACGTTCAGGGTTCCCGGGATTCTCTCGTCGGGCACGAGGCCGTTCAGCTTGAACATCGACGTCGTCGGAGCGAACGATCCGATGCCGAGCGTGTCGAAGAAGTTGGTGAGGAAGCCGATGGAAAGCTGCATCGTTCCCGGCCGAGGGTCGCCGCCCGCTTTCCGGACGGAGCGGATCCAGGCGACGAGATAGACGAGGGCCACGATGCCGAGCGCGGCAAAGAGAGCGGATTTTGCGGTCATCGCGGCGCCCACGGGCCGCAGGCGTTCGCTGCGCGAACGGCGGCCGGACGTCCTTGCTACCGGGGCGCATGACCATCCTCGTGACCGGAAAGGCCTGTCTCATCGCATGCTCCTGTTTTTCCGCACGTAACGTCACGCCATTGTTCACCAGGCTGCTAGAGTTCACACCCATGAAAATTCGCCGGATCGCCGCCTACCGGGTCGAGCTGCCGCTCCACGAGGGCAGCTACAAGTGGTCCGGCGGCAAGTCGGTCGGAGTCTTCGACTCGACCCTCGTCCGGGTCGAGACCGACTCCGGGCTCGTCGGGCACGGCGAGGTCTGCCCGCTGGGTCCGGCGTACCTGCCGGCCTATGCCGAGGGCGTGCGGGCCGGCCTCGCCGTTCTCGGGCCGAGCCTGATCGGCGAGGACCCGAGGGAGCTCGAGAGGCTGAACCGGCGAATGGACGCGGTCCTGAAAGGCCACCCGTACGTGAAGTCCGGCATCGACATCGCCTGCTGGGACATTCTCGGGCAGGCGGCCGGCCTGCCGGTCGCGTCCCTTCTGGGAGGGAGATACGGCGAGGACTTCGTCCTCTATCGCGCGATCTCGCAGGAATCGCCGGAGCAGATGGCCGCGAAGGTCGCGGGATACCGCGCCGAGGGGTACCGGCGGTTCCAGCTCAAGGTCGGCGGCGACCCGGACGTCGACGTCGAGCGGATCCGCGCGGTGCGCGCGGTGCTCGCGCCGGGGGAGGTGCTCATCGCCGACGCCAACACGGGCTGGCTCCCGCACCAGGCGGCGCGGGTCGTGCGGGCGGTCCGGGACGTCGACGTCTACATCGAGCAGCCCTGCGCGACCTACGAGGAGTGCCTGTCGATCCGCCGGCGCACCGACCATCCCTTCGTCCTCGACGAGACGATCGACGGCCTCGGCGTCCTGCTGCGTGCGGCCGGCGATCTGGCGATGGACGTCGTCAACATCAAGATCGGGAAGCTCGGCGGCCTGACGCGCGCGCGGCAGGCCCGGGACCTGCTGGTGTCGATGGGGATCGCGATGACCATCGAGGACTCCTGGGGCGGGGACGTCGCCACGGCCGCGATCGCGCACCTGGCGCATTCGACGCCGACGGAGCTGCTCTTCACCTCGACCGACTTCAACAGCTACGTCACCGTTTCGACCGCGACCGGCGCCCCGCAGCGCAAGAACGGCCGCATGGCCGCCTCGACCGCCCCGGGCCTCGGCATCACGCCCCGCCCGGAGATCCTGCGCACGGCGGCCGTCGACGTGTCGTAGTCACCAGGGGATCTCGCGGCCGCGCTCGTTGAAGAACCGGCCGGTGTCCTTGGGGCCGAGGCGGTCCATGACCTTCAGCATCGACTTGACGCTCTGCTCCGGCGAGAGCGGGGCGTCCTGGCCGCCCATGTCGGTCCGGACCCAGCCGGGAGACAGGACCGCGAAGGTCAGGCCGTCGGCTGTGAGCTCGGCGGCCAGCGTCCGGACGAGCTGGTGGAGCGCCGTTTTCGAAGCCCGGTACGCGACCCATCCGCCGCTGGAGTTCTGCCCGATCGACCCCAGGCCGCTCGAGATCGCGACCACGAGCCGGCCCTCGCCCGCGCGCAGGTTGGGCATGAGCGCCTGGGTCAGATGGAAGGGGCCGATGGCGTTGACCCGGAAGTAGTCCTCGAGGACCTCGGGGGGGACCTCCAGGGCCGCCGGTCCCGCTTCGCCGACGGCGGCGTTGTGAACGAGCCGGTCGACCGGCGCGCCCTTGAGCCTCCGCGCGAGGGCCGCGACGCTCTTCGCGCTGGCGAGATCGAGTTCCTCGACCCGGACCGGGAGCCCCCGCAGCTCCGCCGCGCCTTCCGTGTCGCGCGCCGTGGCGATGACCGTGTCGCCGCGCGCCGCGAGCTGGCGCGCGAGTTCCAGCCCGATGCCGCGATTGGCTCCGGTGACGAGGCATGTCTGCGCCATTCGCCTTCGTAGGCTACTATCAACGGCCCATGTCCGCCATGCAGCCCCCGCCGGAGTTCCAGGAGCTCATCGAAGCGAAAAAGTTCGACGCGCTCGAGAGCGTCTGGACGAAGAAAATGGAAGAGGACGCGGACGACCTCCCGCTCTTCTTCGGCGTGGCGGCGGCGGTCAAGAAGAAGGGCGGCGGAGCGGCGGCCGTCCGGCTGCTGCGGTTTCTGGCCGACTACCACGACGACGCCGCGGACGATGCCCGCGTCCGCGTCCTGCTCGAGATCGCGCGCATGTCCCCGACGGACCCGCAGATCCGCAAGGACCTCGCCGCCGCGCTCAAGTCCCGGTACGGCGCCCACCCGGCGTTCGCCGCGGTCGCGGCGAAGTTCCCGGTCGAGGGCGCGACGGATCCCTCCGAGGCGGCGGGGAGGATCGCCCGCTGGCTCCGCTTCCACCCCGACGAGATCTACTTCCTGCCGGGCCGCGGCGCCGGACGGCTCACCGAGATGAAGCCGGCGCTCGACGTGATGCGCCTCGACATCCGTGGCACGAAGATCCCGCTCTCGCTCGTATCGGCGGAGAAGACGCTCGTTCCGCTGCCCGGGGGCCACTTCCTGCGGCGCAAGGTCGAGGACCCGCAGTCGCTCGCCGCGCTCGCCGAATCGGACCCGCCGGACACGCTGCGGCAGCTGCTCGCGAGCTTCGGCGGAACGCTGACCATGCAGGAGGTCAAGGACCACCTGTCGGGGATCGTGCCGGAGGAGCGCTGGACCGCGTTCTGGGCGGCGGCGCGCAAGCACAAGCAGGTGCTCGTCGCCGGAAGCGCCAAGTCGGCGAAGGTCTCCTGGAGCGAGAGCGCGGACGCCGCCGACGACAGCGTCCGGGTGGCTTTCGAGAAGGCCGCGCCGGCCGGCCGCATCGACCTGGCCCGCAAGCACGGGAAGCGATCGAAAGAACTCGCGCGCCACATGGGCGAAGCGCTCGCGAAGCAGGCGGAGCGGGTCGGGGCCGGAGAGCCGGCCCTCGCCTGGGAGCTGTCGCAGGCGGCCGCCCGCCTCCTGCCGGACGCCCCCGAGGCCTTCCCGGCGGAGGCGTTGCTCGCCGCCGACGCGCGCAAGGCTCTGCCCGACATCCGCGACCATCAGGCCCGCGAGAGGGCCCTCGAAGCCATCCGCGAGTCCCGTGCCGACTGGCCCGAGATCTACGTCGAGCAGATCGGCCGCGAGGAGGACGCGCGCATCCTGACGACTCTCTTCTCCGCGCTCGGCGAGCGGTCGGCCGACATCTCCCGCAAGATTCTCCGCTCCCCGCGTTCGGCGCCTCGCGCGTTCGTGTGGCTGCTCGATCGGATGCACGCGGAAGGACGGGCCGAGTCGACGGCGCTCTTCGTGGCCATGACGGACGCCCTGCGGATGGACGAATTCTCGGGGCTGCGCTCGCGGCTGAAGGAGTTCTTCGAGCCGGGCGGCCTGGGCGTGGCGCTGGTCCGTCTGGCGGCCTCCGAGGAAGAGGCGCGGGAGCTCCTCCACGCCCTCGATCGCGTCGCGGGCCTCGAAGAGCATCGCCGCGCCACGGTCCGCGAGGCTCTCCTGATGAAGTTCCCGGAGCTTCGGGCGCCGGCGAGGGAATATCTCTACGCCACGGCCGCGTCGATCGAGGCGCGGCGGCAGGAGCTCCAGCACCTGAAGCAGGTCGAGCTCCCGGCCAACGCGCAGGCCATGAAGACCGCCAAGGAGCACGGCGACCTGCGGGAGAACTTCGAGTACCACGCCGCCCGGCAGAAGCACGAGTACCTGTCGGCGCGGATTGCCACGCTCGCCGACGAGCTGTCGCGCACGCGCACCCTCGACCCGGCGCGCGTCGACGCGACGGAGGTGCGGGTCGGTACGCGCATTCGCATCCGGGGCGACGGCGGGGAACGCGAAGTCGTGATCCTGGGTCCCTGGGACTCGAAGCCCGAGGAGTCGATCTATTCGTACCAGTCGGAGTTCGCCCAGCGCCTGCTCGGCTCGCGCCCGGGCGACCGGGTGAACCTCGCCGACGGGCCGGTCGAGGTCGTTTCGATCGCGCCGTGGGCGTAGGTCGCGCCGCCGCGGCGCTCGCGCTCCTCCCGCTCTTCGCCGCTCCGGCTTCCTCCGCCGAAGACATTCTCCGGCTTCCGATCGGAGACCGCGCCCGCCGCGACTGCGAAGCGCCGCTGGTGCTCGATGCGATCACCGACGCGGCCACGGGGACCCTCCTGACGCCGGCGGAGCTGCCGAAGCGGCTCGAGGACGTGCGGCTTCTTCTGGTCGGCGAGGGCCACACGGACGTGGATTCGCATCGCGTCGAGAGACGGGTGATCGAAGAGCTCGTGCGGTCGGGCCGCCGGGTCACGATCGGCCTCGAGATGTACCCGTACACCGAACAGAGGTGGCTGGACCGCTGGACGGCGGGGGAGCTCGCGGAGGAGGCGTTTCTCGAGGCGTCGCACTGGTATCGGAACTGGGGCTACAACTGGCTCTACTACCGGGAGATCTTCGTCTTCGCGCGCGACAACCGCGTTCCCCTGCTCGCGATCAACGCGCCGCGCGAGGTCGTTTCCGCCGTCCGCCGGAAGGGCTTCCGGGGCCTCACGGCCGACGAGGCGGCGCACGTCCCGACCGACATCGATTCGAAGAACGCGGAGCACCTGAGGCTCTTCCAGGCCTCGTTCGAGGAGGGAAGCTTCCACGGCGGCATGGACGAGGCGGCCTGGCAGTCGATGCTCGACGCGCAGTGCACCTGGGACGCGACGATGGGGTTTCACGCGATCCAGCCGCTCGTCCCCGACGACGATCCGGGGTCCATCGTCGTCGTCCTCGTCGGCGCCGGGCACGTCCAGTACGGTCTCGGCATCGAACGCCAGGTCCGGCGATCCTTCGCCGGGAAGGTCGCCTCGGTGATCCCCGTGTCCGTGAAGGACGAGAAGACCGGCGCCGTCGGGGCCGTGCAGGCGTCGTACGCGGATTTCGTCTGGGGGACGCCGGCCGCGACGGATCCGATCTACCCGGACCTCGGCGTCTCGACCAACACGCGGTCCCAGGACAAGCTCCTCGAGATCTTCCACGTCGAAGAGGACTCTCCCGCCGCCCGGGGCGGCTTGAAGTTCGGCGACGTGCTGCTCGCGCTCGACGGGGTCGCGGTCGCCGACCGCGAGGCGACTGGCGAAGGCGATGGCCGCCAAGCGCTGGGGGGACGAGGCCGTGTTCACGGTCCGGCGGGAGGGCGAGACCGTGACGCTCGCCGTGCCGTTGCGGCGCGCGGCGGCGCCCGCCCGTTAGGCCCCGCCGTCGAGCGGGCGCCGGCCGGGCGAGTACTTCAACACCCGGACCTTCTCGATCGTGACGAGGCCCTCGGGCACCATCTCGTCGAGCACCGGGAGAAGCCGCTCGGTGTGCTCGTTCGTGTCGACGATCTCGATCACGAGAGGAAGGTCCTGCGAGAGCCGCTCGAGCAGCGTCGTGTGGAGGACGCTGCGCGCGCCGAAGCCGCCGATGCCGCGAAGTACGGTCGCGCCGGCGTAGCCGTCCTTGCGCAGCCGCTGGAGCAGCGCCATCCAGAGCGGCTGGTGATGCCAGCGGTCGGACTCGCCGATGAAGATCCGCACGAGGACTTGTTCGCCGTCGAGGACTCGCATGTCCGGCCTCCCTATCCTCCGAAGAGCCAGCGCCCCGCCGCGATGCCCGCGAACCCCGCGGCCAGGCACGCCGCGAGCGTCATCGAGACGTTGGCCGCGGCGAGCTCCCAGGAGCCGTCCTGGACGTAGCGGATCGTCTCCCAGTTGAAGGTCGAGTACGTCGTGAAGCCGCCCATGACGCCGGTCGTCAGCGCCAGCCGGAGCGTCGGCGAAAGGAGAGGCGTCGCGAGGCCGACCTGCATGAGCAGGCCGACGAAGAAAGACCCGATGACGTTGACGGCCAGGGTGCCGTAGGGGAAGGTCGCGCCGAAGGCGCCGAGCGCCCAGCCCGACAGCAGGTAGCGCGCCCCGGTGCCCGCCGCTCCGCCCAGGCAGATCCAGAGGAAGCGGCTCACGCCGCCCCGGCCTCGAGCCGGCGCCGGCGGCGTCCCGCGAACACTCCCTGGATCGCCATCGCCGGGCCGAGGAGAAAGTACACGTATCCCGCGAGGCCGACGAGGTTGGTCGGCACGGCGACCGCGATGAGACACGAGAGAACGCCGATCGACGCGGCGAGGAAGTGCCGGCCGATGCTCGAGCGCGTGTCGAAGACCTCGAGCGGGGTGAGCTCCAGGGCCGCGCGCCGCCGGTAGGCGTGGAGGTACATCAGGGCCAGCAGCAGATAGAGCGCGATGATGCCGCCGCCATAGATCAGGAAGAGCGTGGGGACCTGAGCCGTCTCGATCACCGCCTCCATCCGCCCATCCGCGCCGGGAATCTCGCTTGGCGCGCCTGTGATTCCGGCGAAGACGACGTTGAAGAGGAACTTGAGCGGATAGACGTAGAAGAGCACGACGAAGAGCAGCGCGGCGTTCAGCCAGACTGTGCCGTTGTCCTGAAGGCCGTAGCGGCGGAAGAAGAGGTAGTGCTCTCGCCAGACCTCGATGAGGAGCGCGAAGCAGACGGCGAAAACGACGAAGCCCTTCATCGTCGTCGCGAGCTCGTGAAATGTGCGCGGCACCTCGAGGGAGACGACGAGGAGCGTCACGGCGAAGGCGAAGACGGCGTCCGACAGCCCTTCGATGCGGGAGATCTCGCCGCCGCGCCAGCGGAACCCGGTCCGGCTCCCCACGCCCTTCCCGGCGAGTTGTTCCCGGACGGCCCGCGTCATCGAGACGGAATATTAGTCCGGGTCGCGGCCTGGCCCCGGTGTCGTTCCTCGGGCGGGCGAGTTAAGCTGATCGAAAAGGAGCCCATCATGCGCGGCCGGCTTGCGTTCGCACTGGTTCTCGTCGGGGTGCGCGAGGCGCGCGGCGCCGGTTTTCGCCGAGCCCGTCCACGTCGACGTCGAGGCCTTTTACGGGATCTCTCAATCCGCGACGAGCGTGAGCGGGATCCTCGATCCGAACCTCGACTACCGGTCGGCGGCGTATTACGGCGGCGGGGTGAACCTGCGCTGGACGTCGCACTTCTCGACGTTGATCTCGGCGGCGTCGGTGGAGCCGGGGCTGCGGCTGACGGGGCTTTCGGAGGCCGAGGACTTCCCGTTCGTCGGCACGGTGAGGACGACGCCGCTCTCGCTGATCCTGCAGTGGCATCCGTTCGGCCCGGGCACGATCGATCCCTACGTCGGCGCCGGCGGGGCATGGGTCCTGACGTCGAACGCGGACCTCTTTCCGTTCGTCTACGAGGAAACGACGATCGGCGCCGTGGTGTTCGAGGACCGCTTCGCCTTCGTCGCCGATGCCGGAGCCCGCCTGAACCTCTTCGGACCGCTCGGGCTGCTCGTCGACGTGCGGTACATGCCGCTCAATCTCGATGCCACGGTCCAGCTCTCGACGGCGACTCCCTTCGGGATCCCGATCGAGGTCGAGGCGGACCCGCTGCTCTTCGGCTTCGGGCTGTCGTTCCGGTTTTAGATCTGCGCGGGCAGCTCGAGTTGCACTCGCAGAGCTTGCTCGACCGCGAACAGCCCCTCGGGGTCGAGGCGGCCCACCTTCCGGGTCAATCGGGTCTTCGCGACGGTCGCAATCTGGTCGGCCATGGCCTTGCTCCGGCGCCCGCCGACCCTGACGTAGGCCTCGCTCGGGTACAAGCGCTCGACGTTGGAGGTGAGGGGTACGACCTGGACCCGGTTCAGAAACGCGTTTGCCGAGTCGTTGCTGACGATCACCGCAGGGCGGCTCTTTTGCACCTCGCCGCCAGTCGCGGGGCCGAATGCGACCCACCAGACTTCACCGCGTTTCATCGCCGGGCTCACTGAGGGTCGCTTCCGCCCATTCCAGGGCCGAGCGCTCGCGGGTTTCGTCCTCGGCCATCTGCCGATAACCCTCGCGAAGCTGTGACCCGGTGACGTGCGGCCGAACGAGCTCCTCGATGAACTGACTGATCCGCCTCCGGCCCACGACGCGGTGGAGGCCGCGATAGACGTCCTCTTCCACCGTGATCGTCAATTTCTTATGCATATACGTATTCTACACGTATAGGGTCTCGACCCGCTCCCTGACTATCTAATTGTCGCAACGAGGGCCGGCTATCTCGGGGCGAGCCGCGCCGTGCACGCTTCGGCGATGAAGAGGTCCTCGGCGCCGAGGCCGGTGAAGTCCGCGACGGTCACGCCGGCTCGGTCGTAGGTCGGAGGGCGCGTCGCAGAAGGCGCCGATCTCGATCGCGCGCGGGCTTCTCCGAGAGGGCGTGCTGGAGCTCGCCGAGCTTCGCGCACTGGGCGAGCGAGTCGACGAGGAGCAGCGAGGCCCGGCGGAGGATCTCCGGATCGAGCTCCTGCTTGCCGGGCGAGTCCGAGCCGACGGCGGAGATGTGCATGCCGGGGCGAACGTCGGCGGCCGAGAGCAGCGGCGCGCGCGAGGCGGTGGCGGTGACGACGATGTTCGCGGCTGCGGCGACCTCCGCGGGCGAAGGCGAGGCGACGACGCGGGCGCCCGGCAGCCGGACGCCGATGTCGCGGGCGCATGCCTCGGCGCGCCTCGGGTCGCGCCCCCAGACGTGGACCTCCTTCAGCGGCAGAACGGCCGCGTGGAGCTCGGCCTGGAGCCTGGCCTGCACGCCCGCCCCGAGAATGCCGAGCACGGAATCGCGCCGGCCGAGCTCCTTCGCGACCATCGCCGAGACGGCGGCCGTGCGCAGGTCCGTCAGGTGTCCGCCGTCGTCGAAGAACGCGACCGTCTCGCCGGTCTCGACGGAGACGAGGACGATCGAGCCGTACGGTCGCTTCGCGTAGGAGCCGGCGACCTTGAGGGCGAAGTGGCGCCCGCCCTTGCGGTAGCTCGACTTGATGTGGACCTCGCCGCCGCCGCCCGCCGAGAGGTCCAGGTGCATCGGCATCGGCGTGTCGAGGTCGCCGCGCGACTGTGCGATCACGGCCTCGCGCATGGCGGCGATCGCCTGCGCGAAATCGACCGAGCGGCGGATCTCCTCGTGCCCCACGATCCTCATGCGGCGAGGATCCTCCGGATCGTCGCGAGCGCGACGTTTCTTCCCGAGATGACGGCGACCGCGGGGGAGTCGAGAAGGCCGGCCCGGCCGGTCAGGATCGCGGCGACGGTGACGGCGGAGGACGGCTCCACGAGGTACTGGTGCCGGTCGAGCATGAAGCGCACCGCCTCGTAGATCTCCTCCTCGGTGAGGAGCGCGACTCCGTCGATGCGCGTCTTGAGGACGTCGAAGCCGGTCTTGCCGATGCCGCCCTCGAGGCCGCCGGCCGCCGTCGAGACGGGCGGAAGCTTCAGGACCGCCTCGCCCCTCTCGAGCGAGAGCGCGAGCGCCGGCGACAGCGCGTGCTGACAACCGATGATGCGGGCATCCGGCCGGGCGGACCTGGCCTGGAACGCGAATCCTCCCGCCAGGCCGGCGCCTCCCACCGGCAGGAGGAACGTACGGGCCTGCGGGGCGTCCTCGAGGGTCTCGGCCGCGAGCGTGCCGCCGTTGGCGGCGAGGATGAGCGGGTCGTCGAACGCCGTCAGGTAGGGCCGCCCCGACCGCGCCGCTTCGGCCTTCGCGAGCTGCTCGGTCTCGTCGAAGCCGTCGAAGTCCGACCGCATCGCCCGCGCTCCGAGGTCGACGATGGCGCGGTACTTCGCCTCGTCGACGCTGCGCGGGACGTGGATCTCGGCGGGAATCCCGAGCTCGCGGGCGACCCAGGCGACGGCCTTGCCGTGGTTGCCCGCGGAACAGGTCACGACGCCCTTCGCGCGCTCGGCCGGCGACAGGCGCGACATCACGAAGAACGCGCCGCGGATCTTGAAGGAGCCGGTCAGCTGCAGACACTCGAGCTTGAGCGAGACCGGGACGCCGGCGATCTCCGAAAGCCCGGGCGACTCCTCGACCGGCGTGCGGCGGACGCGGCCGGCGATCGCGCGCCGGGCCTCGGCGACGAGAGCCTCGTCGAGAACGGCGGAGGGGCTCACGCCGGCGCTCCGACCGGAGCGGCGATCGCCGCTGCGATCGCTCCCCGGACGCGCTCGGCGAGCCGCGGCGCGTCGGCCGCGCTCAGGCCCGCGACCGGAACGGGCGGGAGGACCGTGACGGTGGCGGTCGCCGGCCGGAAGACGAGCGAGTGCTTCGGGAGCGTGTTCTCGGTCCCGGCCACGGCGAGCGGCACGACGTCGACGCCGAGCTCGATCGCGAGCCGGAAGGCTCCCTCGCGGAACGGCGCGACCGAGCCGTCCGGGCTGCGCGTGCCTTCGGGAAAGACGATGACCGAGCTTCCGCGCGTCAGCCGCTCGCGCATGGCCTCGATCGCCTGCTTCGCACTGTCCTTGTTGCCGCGCTCGATCGGGATGTCCCGCGAGATCCGCATCTGCCAGCCGAGGAGCGGAATCTTGAAGATCGAGTCCTTCGAGAGAAATTTCATTTCCCACGGCAGCAGGCAGAGCAGGAAGACGTCGGCGAGCGACTTGTGGTTGGCGACGAAGAGGTGCGGCCTCGACGGGTCCGGGTGGACGTCGTCGACCGCGCGGAAGTCCCAGAACGGGTTGATCCGCGCGGCGAGCGCGGCCGAGTGGCGCTGGAAACGGCCGACCCGGTCGTGCCGGGGATCGGAGCGATGCGTGAAGAGGAGAATGACGGCCACGAGCGGCGTCCAGAGGATCACGATCAGGACGCAGGCGGCCCAGAAGAGATACGAGAGCGGAACGGCGACGATCCGCAGGTCGAGAACCCCCCGGCGCCGCTTCTCCACGGACGGGCGATTCTACGGCTTCAGAGGAAGGCCTCGTCGACGTAGCACCAGCGCCAGTCCTCGCCGGGCTCGAACGACTGGACGATCGGGTGCGTCGACGCGCGAAAGTGCGCGCTCGCGTGCTTGTTCGGCGAGGAATCGCAGCAGCCCACGTGGCCGCAGGTCAGGCACAGCCGCAGGTGGACCCAGCGGCCGCCGATCTTGAGGCAGTCTTCGCACCCCCTGGCGCTCGGCTTGACCGGGCGGATGAACTGGACGTGCGGGTCGACCGGAGCTTCGCGCATGGGCTCTCCTCCGCGAGGGAGGCCAGAATACAGGAATTCCCGATGAACCCGTTCAGTGGCACTTCCACGAGCCCTTGTCGGTGAACGTGCTGCCGGCGACCGGCACGAACTCCCAGTCGTAGGAGTCGGGGTGCAGGGTCAGCTTGAGCACTCCGAAGGTCTTGTTGTTGCGGACCTCGCTGCCGGTGTCGATCTTCTCGAACTCGTAACGCTCCTTGCCACCCGTGCCGACGACGAACTGCCGGATGCCGCGGTCGAGGTCGGTCCTTCCGTCGGCGTCCTGCGGGGCGAAGCGCTCGTAGGTGTGGTCGTGGCCGGAGAGCGCCACCTCGACGCCGGCCTCGTAGAGGATCCGCCAGAGGTGCCGCATGTCGGTGTCGTCGCCGTGTTCGGCCGAGGAGTAGCGCGGGTGGTGCCACATGGCCGCCGCGCACGGCGCCGGATGGGCGGCGAGGTCTGCCCGGAGCCACTTCTCCTGTCGCGAGCCCGGCCCGCAGCCGCCGATGTCGCTGCAGTTGCTGTTCAACACGATGATGTGCCACGTCCCGAGGTCGTAGCTGTAGTTGCCGCTCGTGGGATCGCCCGCGGCTTCGCCGAAGTAGTGGAAGTAGCCAGCCGCGCCCGGCGTGCGGTAGTCGTGGTTGCCGGGCACCGGGCGGGTGCGCGCCTTGTGTCGTCCCCACGTGGGGTCGTAGCACGCCCTGAACTGCTTCGGTGTTCCGCTCGGATAGACGTTGTCGCCCAGCGTGAACACGGTGCCGGCGATCGTGTCGAGCAGAGCGGCGGTCTGCTCGTCGCCGTCCTCCTTGCAGGAGGCGATGTCGCCGGCGCCGACGAGGACCGGGTCCGCGGGCGCCGGCGGGGGCGCGGGCGAGGTCGGCTGGGCGAAAACCGCGCGCTCCCCGAGGGCCGCGAGAGCCAGGCCCGCGATGACTGCGAGTTTTTTCGTCATCGGACTCCTTCGATCCTCACCGAGTTCTTGCTAGATTACCCGCGGCTTCCGTTTTCTATTCCGCGGCCCGAGCCGCGTCCGGTGGGTAGGAGGGACTCGATGGTCGGATTCCTGCGGCGGCTCGTGTGCGTCGTCCTCGCCCTTCTCCCCGGCGCCCTGGCGAACGCGGCCGACCCGGCGCCGGACGCCGCCGAGCCCGGCTCGATCGAGGCGATCGCGAAGTTCACCACCGAGCCGCGCTTCCTGAGCTCCTGGGTCGCCTACGTTCCCGCCTCCGCGACCGTGCCCTCGCCCACGAAGTTCCTCGGGCACGTCGCCGGCGCCGAAGGCGAGCTGTCCCGCACGACCCAGATCTACGGCTACTTCCGCGAGCTCGCGAAGGCGACGCCGCGCGTTCGCGTCGAGGTCATCGGCAAGTCCGAGGAGGGCCGCGACATCCTTCTCGTGGCGATCGCCGACGAGGAGGGCATCCGGAACCTCGATCGCCTCAAGGCGGCGACGGCGGCCCTCGCGGATCCGAGGACGACGAGCCCCGAGGCGGCCGAGAAGATCATCGCGACGGCGCGCCCGATCTACTACTTCAACGCCGGCCTGCACTCGACCGAGACCGGGAGCCCCGAGATGGTCATGGAGCTGGCCTACCGGCTCGCCGTCTCCGAGCAGCCCATGATCCGCGACATCCGGAAGAACCTCGTCGTTCTCATCAACCCGGTCTCGGAGCCGGACGGCCGGGACAAGACGGTCGACTGGTTCTATCGGTACCTGAAGGGTAAGACCGACTGGGACAACCTGCCCGAAGACTCGCCGCCCTACTGGGGCTACTACGTCTTCCACGACAACAACCGGGACACGCACCAGAAGGCGCTCCAGCTCACGCAGGCCGTGCATCGGATGTTCTACGACTACCACCCGACCGTCGTGCACGATCTCCACGAGTCGATTCCGCTCCTGCACACCTGGAACGGCACCGGTCCCTACAACGTGAACCTGGATCCCATCGCGATCTCGGAGTGGCTCGAGACCTCGTTCCACGAGGTCCAGAGCATGACGTCCCTCGGCATGCCCGGCGTTTGGACGTGGGGCTTCGGCGAATCGTGGGGACTGCACTACCTCGACTCGGTCGCCTCCAACCACAACGCGCTCGGCCGCGGCTACGAAACCTTCGGCAACGGCACGGCGGAGACGGTCGAGCGGACGCTGCGCCCGTCGGAGAACCGTTACGTCGACACGCCCGTCACCAACCGCGAGTGGTATCGGCCGTGGCCGCCGGACAAGAAGTTCCAGTGGTCTCTCCGCAACAACACGAACTACATGGAGACCGGCTGCCTGGCGATCCTCGACTGGTCGTCGAAGAACGCCAAGGACATGCTGCGCAACTTCTACCGCAAGGGCTACAACTCCTGGCAGAAGGGCGTGAAGGGCAAACCGTATGCGTTCGTGATTCCCCAGAACCAGGGCGATCCGCGGCGCGTTGCGCAGATGATCGAGGTCCTGCGCGGGCACCGGATCGAGGTCGCGCGGCTGTCCGAAGCGGTGGTGGTCAAGGAGGGATCCTTCGCGAAGGGCGACTTCGTCGTTCTCCTCGATCAGCCGTACCGCAACTACGCGGTCGATCTGCTGGTGGCGCAGAAGTTCCCGACCGAAACGCCGTACGAGCCCTACGACGACGTTTCGTGGGCGCTGAACGTCCATTACGGGCTGACGGCGACGCCGATCGAAGACGAGAAGATCAAGGCGGCCCGGGTGGAGAAGCTCGCCGCCGCTCCGTCAGTCGGCGGGCGGGTCGCGGGCGCCGGGCCGGTGTATCTGCTGAAGGATTCGGGACAGGAGGCGCTGCTCGCGGCGCGCTTCCGCCTCTCGAGTTTCAAGGTCTCGATCGCCGAGACGAGCTTCACCGTCGGGACCACGGCTTATCCCGCCGGCTCCTGGATCGTCGCGGCCCAGGACGGCCTCGCGGCGGCCCTCGACGCGGTGGCGAAGGACCTCGGCGTCGACTTCGACAGCGCGGCCGCGGTGCCGAAGGTCGCGATGCACGACGCGCCGATCCCCCGCGTCGCCGTCTGGCACCTATGGGCCGACACGGAGTCGGTCGGCTGGCTGCGCCTCGCTCTCGACCAGGAGAAGATCCCGTACGACTACATCCGCGACGAGGAGATCCGCGCGGGGCGGCTCCGCGACAAGTACGACGTCATCCTGTACGGGAACACCTACGCCAACCTCAAGAGCCAGATCCTGGGCATCGACACCAAGTGGGGGCCGATGCCATACACCAAGACCCCGGAGTTCCCGAGCCACGGCGTCCCCGACGCCTCCGAAGACATCACCGGCGGCATCGCCTGGAAAGGGATGGCGAACCTCCAGGATTACCTGGAGCACGGAGGCCTGCTGATCACGCTCGGCAACGGATCGGCGCTCGCGCTCGAGGGCGGCCTCGTCCGCAACGTCAACCGCAGCGGTACTTCCGTCGAAACGCCCGGCGTCGAGCTGACGGTCAAGTTCTTGCGCCCGGACCATCCGATCGCCTACGGCTACCCAACGCTGACGTCGGCCTTCCGAACGGAGCTTCCGATCTACTCGGTCCGCCCGGCGTTCCAGCGCTTCGTGGTTCTCCAGTGGGGGACCAAGCTCCCCAAGCGCGAGCGGGACCCCGACACGCCGGCGCCGGCCGGCGAGAAGAAGGACACGGACCCCGCCTTCGTCGTTTCGGGCGGCGTGAAGAAGGGCGACGATCTCGAGGGGCAGCCCGCGATCCTCGACCTGCCCGCGGGCCAGGGTCGAGTGCTCGCGTTCAACTTCAACCCGATGCACCGGGACCTCAACCACTCGGACTATCGCTTTCTCTGGAACGGGATCCTGAACTGGAACGCGCTTCCGCCGGTGCAGCCCTGAGGAACGTAAGGAGTGAGGCCATGAAGAACGCTCGGACGCTCGGAACCCTCGCCGCGGCATTGGTGCTCGGCGCCCTGCCGGCGCTCTCGCAGAGCATCAACCCCGGACTTCCCGACCCGTTCCGGCTCACGGAGCCGAAGAACTTCGCCGCCTTCCGCTCCTCGTCGAACAACGAGGACTGGAACTCCAACGACGACAGCAAGCGGCCGATCCCGGGCGAGACGACGGTGCTCGCGGACCTCCAGGGGCCGGGCGTCGTGACGCACATCTGGGTGACGATCGCCGACAACGAGTACGGCTGGCCGAAGCTCCTGCGCCTGCGCGTGTACTACGACGGCAGCCCGGTGCCGAGCGTCGACGCGCCGCTCGGCGACTTCTTCGCGGTGGGCCACGGCTTCGAGGCGAAGGTCAAGTCGCTCATGGTCGTCAACAGCTCGGACGGCCGGGCGCGCAACAGCTACTGGCCGATGCCCTTCAAGAAATCCTGCCGGGTCACCGTGACGAACGAGGGGCGCCGCCGCGTGGCGAACCTCTACTACCACGTGGACTGGGAGAAGCTGCCTTCGCTCCCCGAGAACACGATGTACTTCCACGCCCGCTACCGCCAGTCGCTGCCGGCGCCGGCCGACGGCTCGAACTACGTCTTCCTCGAGGCGAAGGGCAAGGGCCATTACGTCGGCACGGTCATGTCCGTCGTGCAGGCCGAGGCCGGCTGGTTCGGCGAGGGCGACGATTTCTTCTGGGTCGACGGCGCGGCGAAGCCGTCGATCGAGGGCACCGGCAGCGAGGACTACTTCAACGACGCCTGGGGCCTGCACGTCAACGACGCTCCCTACTACGGCGTGACGGTGGCGGAGGGAACGGGCCTCGGTTCGCGCATGACGGCGTATCGCTGGCACCTCGTCGATCCGATCCCGTTCGACAAGTCGCTCAAGGCCGAGATCGAGCACAAGGGCTGGACGTTCAACGCCGACGGCGCCGTGAAGTCGGGCTTCGGCGAGCGCGTCGACCTGATGTCGAGCGTCGCGTTCTGGTACCAGCAGGGGATCGCCCTCGACCAGCCGCCCGTGCCCTACGGCGCCGCGCGGCTGCCGCAGGGCAACGCGCTGCAGATCGAGGTCGAGCGGTCGATGCCGGAGATCAAGTCGGAGAAGGGCAAGGTCTCGGTCTTCCCGGATCTCTTCTGGTCGAAGGACGTCGTGGTCTTCGAGGGCCAGGGCGTCGGCTCGAGCGTCACCATTCCCTTCGACGTGCCGGAAGACGGCGACTACGAGGTCTACGCCCAGATGGCCAAGGGCTCGGACTACGGCGTCTACACGGTGCTGCTCGACGGGAAACCGCCGGTGGCGCCCGTGCTCGAGCACGAGCCCGGAGCGGACGTGCGGCCGCAGGTGCAGTTCGACGGCTACGCCCTCGAGACCTACGTCGGCGCGGACTACCAGGTCGGCTGGCCCCGCCTGACCAAGGGCCGCCACACGCTGACCTTCCAGTGCCTCGGCAAGCGCGAGGACTCGAGCGGATTCGTCGTCGGCATCGACGACATCGTGCTCGCGAAGACCGGCCCGGCCGCCTGGGCGGCGGCGGCGAAGCTCCAGGAGCCGCGGGTACCCTCGGGCAGCGTCGCGGATCTCGCGAAGGCACTGTCGGACCCGAACCCGGTCACGCGGGGCCTCGCGGCGATGGCCCTTCGCAACGAGGGGCCGAAGGCGCTCCCGGCTCTTCCGGCGCTGACCGCGGCCCTGAAGGACCCGGACCCCAACGTGCGCATGATGTCCGGCAACGCGATCGCGGCGATCGGCAAGGGCGCGGCGCCCGCCGTGCCGGAGCTCATGGCCGCCTGCTCCGTCAAGGACGAGCAGATCCACGTGCTCCGCGCCTGCGCCGCCGCGCTCGGCGAGATCGGCAAGCCAGCCGCGACCAAGGCGCTGCCGCTCCTGAAGGAGCTCGCGAAGATGCCGCGCGTGCGGTGGGCGGCGGAGCGGGCGATCAAGAACATCGAGTAAACTCTCTCCGACATGGCGGCGGAGAGGCGCTTCCGGCGCTTCAAAGGAGTGATTCTCCTTCTCGCGGCGGTCCTGGCCGCCGCGGGTGGGCTGCACAACCACGCGGACCTCGCGAGGCTCGCAGCCGCGGGCCTCGGGCCGGCGCCGGGGCAGCGGGTCCTGTCCAGCCACAGTCCGCTCTCGACATCCTCCCACTGGCACTCGGTCATTCGCGTGCAGGGCGACGAGTGCCTGGCCTGCCACCTCCACCGCTTCGCGGCCGTGGCGGAGCGGGCGCACGACCCTGCGCCGTCCAACGCGGGCCTGTTCGTCTCTCACGCCGTCCCTCAGGGCACGGCGCGCGTCTCCCGCCTCTGCGATCCCACCCGCGGTCCGCCCACCGTCTCCTGACCCTTTCGTCTCGTGACTGAGTCGCGGGCGTCCGGCCGCAGGTCGGCCGTTCCCGCAACCGGGCGCTGCCGCGTGCATGCCGCGTCCGGCGAAAGGACCCGGCACAGCCGGAACCAGGAGACAAACGATGAAGCCTCACAACATCCTCGCGATGGCCGCGACGCTCGTGGCCGCGCTGTCCATTCCCCTTTTCGCGGACACCGGCTTCGGCGCCGACGCGGCCCCTCAGGCGGAGCCGGTCCGGGTCGAAGGCAAGGTCGTTGCCGCCACGGGCGATCCCGTGGCCGGCGCCCAGGTCACGATCATGGAGCTCAAACGCCGCATGACCACGGCGGCCGACGGCACGTTTCGATTCGATGGCGTGCCGCCCGGCACGTACATGCTCGAAGCCAAAAGCCCGCGCTTCGGAAAGGCTTATGAGCGTGTCGCCGCCGGTGCGACGACGGCCCCCGTCACGCTGACTCTCGACATCACGCTGCACGAGGAGGTCACGGTCGCGGCGAACCACGAGGTGAGGACGCTCGGCGAGAGCGGGCAGCCCATCGAGGTCCTCAACAAGTCCGAGGTGCAGGAAAGGCTTCAGCCCACGATCGGCGAGACCCTGGCGAACGAGCCGGGGGTCGACTCGACGTTCTTCGGCCGCGGAGCCTCGCGGCCGATCATCCGGGGCATGGGCGGCGACCGCATCCGCCTGCTGCAGGACGGCGTCGGTGTCGGCGACGTTTCCGCCACGAGCCCCGACCATGCCGTCACCATCAACACGCTCACGACCGACAAGATCGAGATCGTGCGGGGGCCCGCGACGCTGCTCTACGGCTCGAGCGCCATCGGCGGCGTCGTCAACGCGTCGGACACGCGCATCGCTTCATACCTGCCCGACGGGGTCTTGTCGGGCGCGGTGGATCTGGGCGTCGGGTCGGTCGCCGACCAGGCGCAGGGCGCCTTTTCCCTCGACGCGCGCGCGGGCAATTTCGTGATCCACGGCGACGCCTCCAAGCTGACGTCGGACAACTACGACATCCCCGGCTTCGCCCGGATCCCCGTCCAGCCCGGCGACCCCTTCGGGCTTCGTTCCCAACAGCTTCGTCAAGACGGAGGGCGCGGCGGGCGCGGTCAGCTACGTCGGAGACCACGGGTACCTGGGTGTCTCGTATTCGGGGTGGAACACCAACTACGGCAGTCCCGTCGAAGAAGAGGTCACGCTCGACATGGCGCAGCGCCGCGTGGACGTGGCGGGGCAGTGGACGACTCCCTTCGCTTTCCTGCGCGGAGCGAAGCTGCGCTTCGGCACGAACGACTACCAGCACGACGAGATCGAGGGCGGCGAGAAGGGCACGACCTTCACCGACAAGGGGTGGGAGGGGCGGCTCGAGCTGCCGCACCAGCCCCTGGGGCCGTTCACCGGCGCCTTCGGCGTCCAGCTCGTGCACCGCGACCTCGAGGCGGTGGGCGACGAGCGCTTCATCCCGCCCACTTCGACCGACGCGCAGGGCGCATTCCTCTTCGAAGAGGCTCCGATCGGGTCGGCCGTGCGCGCGCAGGCAGGCTTTCGCTGGGAGCATTCGAACGTCGACTCGCCCGAGTCTCCGGACGTCCAGAGCCGCGCCTTCAACGGCTACTCCGGATCGCTCGGTTTCATCTGGACGTTCGCCCCGGCCTGGTCGTTTGCCGCGTCGGGGGCGCGCACGACCAAGCTTCCCAACGCGCAGGAGCTCTTTGCGGACGGGCCCCACATCGGCACCAACGCGTTCGAGATCGGCGATCCGAACCTGAAGAACGAAGTCGCCACGGGCGTCGACGTCATCCTCCGCGGGGCGGAAGGCATCGTCTCCGGGAGCCTCGCCTTCTTCTACAACTCTTTCGACGGTTTCATCTACGAGCGGCTCACCGACGAGGTCGAGGACGACCTCCAGGTCATCCGGTATACGCAGCTCGACGCCCGGTTCATCGGCGGCGAGGGGCACGTCGACATCGCCCTCGTCCATTCCGATCCCCACCACCTCGCCCTCGAGCTCATGGCCGACTACGTCAACGCGGAGCTGACGGCGACGGGCGAGCCGCTGCCCCGGATCCCGCCCCTGCGGTACGGCGCCGGGTTGCGCTACAGCAGCGCGACCTGGAACGGCGTCGTCGAGGTGCGGCGCACGGACACGCAAGACCAGGTCGCGCCGCTCGAGACGGTCACGCCGGGTTACACGATGCTGAACGCGGCCATCGGGTATCGATTCTTCTTCGGGCCCGTCATCACGGATGTCCTCCTGCGGGGCACCAACCTGACGGACGTGGAGGCTCGCAACAACGTCTCGTTCATCAAGGACTTTGCCCCGCTGCCGGGCCGCGACGTCAGCCTCGGGCTGCGCGTCGCCTTCTAGCGCCGCTCCTTCAGGCCGGCGTCCGGTGTGGACGCCGGCCGCTTTCCCTGACGCCGCTCCCGGCTGGCATAGAGTCGGCTGGCCCATGCCTCCCGTGCTCGAGGTCGCGCATCTGACCGTCGCCTTCGGGAAGAACCGGGTCCTCGAGGACCTGAGCTTCACGCTCGGAGCGGGGACGACACTGGCGATCATCGGTCCCAACGGCTCGGGAAAGACGATCCTGTTCCGGGCGCTCATCGGCGCGATCCCGTTCGAGGGCAAAGTCGCCTGGGCCCCGGGCACCCGCATCGGCTACGTTCCCCAGAAGCTCGACATCGAGCGCGACCTGCCGCTGACGGGCCTCGACTTCCTGCGCGCGCGGGCCGAGGTCGCCGGCGTCGGACCGGAAGAAGCGCAGCGCGCGCTCGCGCTCGTCGAGTTGCCCTCGGAAGCGGCCGCGCGGCCGGTGGGAACGCTCTCGGGAGGGCAGTTCCAGAGGCTGCTGCTTGCCTTCGCGCTGATGGGGAGGCCCACCGTCCTTCTCTTCGATGAGCCGACCGCGGGCGTGGACGAGCCGGGGCAGGAGGAGATCTACGCTCTGTTCGGCAGGCTCCGCGAGAAGGAGCACCTCACGCTCCTCCTGATCTCTCACGAGCTCTCCCTCGTCTACCGCTACGCGGAGCAGGTGCTTTGCCTCTCGCGCCGCCGCGCGTGGCTGGGGCCTCCCGTGGCGATCCTGACTCCCGAGCGCCTCCAGGAAGCCTACGGGTCGCAGGCGCGCTTCCACATCCACGGCGATGCCGGCGCTCGCTGACCTTGCGCTCCCGCTGGCGATGGCCGCGGCCGCCGGCCTGATCGGCTCGATGGCCGTGATGCGGCGGATGACGCTCGCGGCGGATGCCATCTCGCATGTCGCGCTGCCCGGGATCGGCGTTGCGCTGCTGCTGCGCTGGAACCCGCTCGTCGGAGGGCTCGCCGCGCTTCTCGCGGGGACCGTCCTGGTCTGGGTGCTCGAGCAGAGGACGCGCGTCCCGCCCGAGGCCATCATCGGCGTCGTCTTCTCGGCGGCGCTCGCGGTCGGCAGCATGCTCGCGTCCGGCGAAGACCTGATCGAATCGCTCTTCGGATCGCAGCGCCGGCTCGACCGCGTCGAGATGCTCGCCGGGCTCGCGGCCGCCGCGGCCGTCATCGCCTTCGCGGTGCGAGCCCGAAGCCGGCTCGTCATCGCGCTCGTTTCTCCGGACCTGGCGCGGACGGCCGGCGTGAACGTGCCGCGCCTGAACCTGCTCTTTCTTCTCGCCTTCGCGCTGACCGTGGCCCTGGGCCTGCGCTACCTGGGAGTTCTCCTGATGGGCTCGCTCATCATCATCCCGGCCGCGACCGCCAAACACCTGGCGCGCAGCCTCGGGGCAATGCGTGCGATCTCGGTCGGGATCGCCATGGGGGCGACGGCGCTCGGGATGCTCGTGGCGCCGGCACTTCACCGGGACACGGGGCCCGTCATCATCACGATCGCGGCCGCGATCTTTTTCCTCGCGTTGCTCCGACGGCCCGTCGAGTGAGGCGGGCGGCTACCAGCCCTTCCAGAATGGGCCGTCGCCGAAGTCCCAGAGCAGATACGCCTCGATCCGGTACTTCTCCTCGCTCTCGGTGATCGGCAGACGCACCCCGAGCGCGCCGATGACGTGCCCGAGCGCGGAAAGGGGCTTCGAGACTTCGAGAACGGAGGCCCATTCGTTCTCGCCCGTGACGAGGTTGCGTGACCCGAGGAACTCGACCGCCGACACCCACGCGACACGCGGGGGGCCGAGAGCCTGCGAGAGCGCGAGCTGGAAGGCGAGCTCCGAGTCGCGTCGCGCCGCGTTGGCGGAGATTTCTCCCGCAAAGCGCGTCTGGAGGACCGTGCGCCCCCACGCCTTTCCGAAGGCCACGAAAGGCTCGAAGACCGTCGCGCCGCTCCCGAGACCCTCGTCGTAGTCGCCGGTCGGTAACGCCACGCCGAGGCCCGCCGACAGGATCTGCGTCTTCGCGAGGCTGAAGCCCACGACCTGCTTGAGCTCGATCTCAAGGTCGCCGAGCCCGGTCGAGCCGGGGCTCTGCAAAAGGAACGGGACCGTCACCTCGTACTGGAAGCCCGGGCCGATCCGGTTCTCGAAGGAGGCCTCCATTCCCGTCGCGCCATCGCCATCGAAGCGGGCGTACTCGGGCTTCACGACGACCTCCTGCTCGGGGTAGGCCTTCCCGGTGTCGAGCGGCCGGCGGAAGTTCAGGTCTCCCGGCGGGTACTTCTCGAAGTTCTCGCAGAACGCGCGCAAGTACGCGACCAGGCCCCGGATCTCCTCCGGGTCGAGGGCTTCGCCATACGCCGGCATCGTGGCCGAGAGCCCGCGGGAAGGGCCGCCCCGCGCCACGATCGTCTCCCACTGCTCGGCCGGCTCGGCGGTGTTCGCCATGCAGTCGGAAAAGTCGGGCACGGGGACCTCGCCCTCATACGTCGGCGAGCCCTTGCCGTCCCCGCCGTGGCAGGCGGCGCACGCCTGCGCGTACAGTGCCTTCGGCTCCAAGCGCGGCCGGTCGGCCCGGAGGGAATGCGCGACGAGAACGGCGAGCAGCGCGAGGGGGAGCCTGCGGAGCATGGCGCGATCTTCGCCGATACGCTTCCCGGTGCCAAACCCCGTCGCGCTATCGCGGCAAGCGCCGAAGCGCGAGGAGCGTCAGGTCGTCGCCCGGCTCGGCGCCGGACTCGTGGAGGCGCACGGCGTCGACCACGCGCGCGAGCAAAGCCCCGGCGTCGGCCGGGGCCGCGGCGAGAAGGCCGATCACGCTGTCCTCCCCGTAGAATGCGCCGGTCGGCGACCGCGCTTCGGACGCCCCGTCGGTGAAGGCGAGGAGGAGATCGCCGGGCTCGATCTCGACGGTCCGCGCCGAGAACTCCATCCCGGGCATGGCGCCCACGGCGGGGCCGGTGGGGGAGAGGCGCTCGATCGCCCCGTTCTTCCGGCGGAGGGCCGGCGGCTCGTGACCGCCGTTGACCCAGGCCAGCGCGCCGGCCGTGGGGTCGAGAATCGCGAAGAAGATCGTCGCGAACATGTTCGAGCGCCCGTGCGTGCGGGCGATGTAGTCGTTGGTCAGGGCCACGATGCTGCGCGCCGCGGGCGCCGCCGGAGTCCCGGCGCCGTGGAGCTCGGCGTGCGACCGCAGGAGGCTGCGGAACAGGGCCATGAAGAGCGCGGCCCCCACGCCCTTGTCGCAAACGTCGCCGACGACGAGGGCGACGCGCCCGTCCTCGAGCGCGAAGGCGTCGTAAAAGTCGCCCGCGACCTGGCGTGCCGGATGGAACGCCGCGGCGATCTCCCAGCCCGGGAGGACCGGCAGAGCGTCGGGCAGAAAGTCCTTCTGGATCTGGCGCCCGATCTCGAGCTCGCGCTCCAGTTCGCGCGTGTGGAGGCGCGCGGCGTCCTCCAGCCGTTTCTTCTCGAGTGTCGCGGTCACGCGCGCGCGCAGCACCACGGCATTGAAGGGCTTGGGCAGATAGTCGGCGGCCCCCAGCTCGATCGCGCGGGCGACGCTGTCGATCTCGTCGACCGCCGAGATCATGATGACGGGGATGGTCCTCAGCACCGGATCCGAACGCATGCGCTCGAGGACTTCGAAGCCGTCCATCACCGGCATCATGATGTCGAGCAGCACCAGGTCGATCTCGCGCGCGGCGAGGACCTCGAGGGCCTCGCGCCCGTGGACCGCCATCGCGACCTCATGGCCGAGAGCCTTCAGGCGCCGGGCGAGCAGGTCGCGGTTGACCTCCGTGTCGTCGACGACGAGGAGACGGCCGGGGCGCGGGGTCGTCACGCGCTCTTCGGCGCGAGGAGCTGCCGGAGGTACGGGATCTGCTTCTCGGTGGCCCGCTCGCCCTCCTCGATGACGTACGGGATCCTGTCCGTGTCGAAGAGGTGGATCTTGTGCTGGAACTGCGGAATGATCGGCAGGATCTCGTGGTGGTGCGCGAGGTTGTGGAAGGCGTAGTTGGCCTTCAGCAGATTGTTCGACGTGATCGACGAGAGCTGGAAGGCGAAGCGCATCACGCTCGTGATGCGGGTCTGGTACGGGCTCTCGAATCCCATCGTGATGATGACGTCGGCGCCTTCCTTGATCGCCACGCCGATCGGCATCGGGTCGGAGAGGAACCCGTCGACGTACGTCCGGTCGCCGATCTTCCAGGGCTGGAAGATGTAGGGAATCGCGATCGAGGCGCGGATGGCGTCGACGACGCCGCCACTGGAGAAGACGACTTGCTCGCCGGTGAAGAAGTCGGTCGCGGTCAGGTGCAGCGGGATCTTCGCATCTTCGAATCGGGCGTCGCCGAAGCCCCTCCGCAGACGCTCGAGCACGAGGCGGTCGTCGACGAGGCCGAACCGCTCGTCGAAACCGAAGATCTTCGGGAGCATCGCGGAGAGCAGCGCGCGCGTGTTCCGCTTCTGCGTGATCTCCCGGGTCCAGAGCTGCCGCGTCTTGGCCTCCGCGCTGGCCAATTCGTGTCCCATCGCGACGAAGGCCGCGTAGAGCGCCCCGCCGCTGCACCCCACGACCATGTCGATCGGAATCGCCTCGCGCTGGAGGACCTTGAACATCCCCAGGGCCGCGGCGCACTTGACCGAGCCCGAGCCGATGACGACCGCAATGCGGTTCCGGGGCCCCGCGGCCGGGCCGGCCGCGCTCACGCGTTCAGCGCCGGAAAGCTCGCCACGGCCTCGTCGATGCTGCCGTAGAGCTTCAGGATGCCCGTGAATCCGGCAAGATCCAGCACCCGCCAGCACGTCGGGCTGGACGGCGGCGAGCCTCAGGTCGCCTCCGCGCTGGCGGGTCTCCTTGACCGTTTCGAGCAGCGCCCTCAGGCCGGCGCTCGAGGTGTATTCGACTCCCGAGAAATCCCCGACGATCCGGATGAAGCCGCCCGAGACTTCCTCGCGAAACGATGCGACGAGGGCCGGGGCGGTCGCTCCGTCGACGCTCCCGGCGATCGCGATCACGGTCACGTGAGCGCGGCGCTCGACCCGGATGTTCATCGGCGATGGCTCCTCTTGAGCAGGGTCAGGCGATTCCCGCCTGCGGGGTCCGGTCCGTAATCTATCTCGTCCACCGAGCGGCGGATGAGGTGCCAACCGAGGCCGCCGAGCGGCCGCGTTTCCCAGCCCGACGTGACGTCGGGCGGAGGCAGTTCCGACGGGTCGAACGGGCGCCCGAAGTCGACGATCGTGACGCGCACGCCGTCGCCGTCGGACTCGCAGGCGAGGGCGATCGACCCGGCGGCCCGCCCGGCATAGCCGTGCTCGATGATGTTCGTGCAGGCCTCGTCCACGGCGAGCTTGAGATCGAAACAGGCCGAGGCGCCGACACCCGCCCGCCGGCAGGCCTCCTCGACGAAGCGGCGCACCGTCCGCGAGGTTTTCGACGCGCGCTTCGACGGACGTCTCGGTGCGCATCGAGTCGTTACGGCTGCGGCGGGCGGCGGAGCAGGGCCTCGATCTTCGCCGAGCAGCCGCGGCAGCTCGACCGGCTTGGTGTCGAAGTCGTCGCAGCCGGCTCGCCGCGCGCCTGCGCTTCGTCCTCGGCCATGGCGTGAGCCGAGAGCCCGATCACCGGGATTCCGGCCGTGGTGCGCTCGGCCTTGATCCGCTTCGTGGCTTCCCAGCCGTCGAGCACCGGCAGGGCGAGGTCCATGAGGATGAGGTCCGGCCCTTCCGCCTTCGCCTTGGCCACACCCTCCTCGCCGTCCCCGGCAATGGCGATCTCGTAGCCGCGCTTCTCCAGCCGCCGCGAGAGCATGTCGCGGGAGAGTTCGTTGTCTTCGACGATGAGAATCCGGGCCAAGGGGTCCCTCCTAAGCGGCCGCGCCCGAACGGCGGCTCGCGAGCACGGCGGCCATCCGCTCGAGGTCGATGGGCTTGACGAAATAGTCCGTCGCCCCGAGCGAGAGGCCGCGGTTGCGGTCGTCGACGACGGTGACGACGGCGACGGGCGTGCCGGCGAGAGCCGGCGTCGGCGCGCAGCGCCTCGAGGACCTTCCATCCGTCCATGTCGGGCAGGACCACGTCGAGCGTGATGAGCTCCGGCTTCTTCTCGGCGGCCAGGCGCAGGCCCTCGGCGCCGCTCGCCGTGATCGCGACATCGAAGCCCTCGCGAGCGCACAGCCGCTCCAGCAGCTCGCAAACGGCGGTGTCGCCGTCGATGACGAGGACCAGCGGGCGCTCCCGCTGCGGCGCCTGCCCGGCCGCCGCCGGGAGCCGGACGCCCGACAGCGTCGAGAGGCGCACGGAGGTCGCATCGCCGTCGAAGTTCTCGATCTCGCCGGGCAGCCGAACGGTGAAAGTCGTGCCGCGGCCGGCGGCGCTCTCGACCTCGATGTCTCCGCCCATCAGCCGGCAGAGTTTTCGCGTGATCGCGAGGCCGAGGCCCGTGCCGCCGTACTTTTTCATGGTCCCGGCGTCGGCCTGGACGAAGGCCTCGAAGAGACGCGCGGTTTCCGCTCTGGGTCATCCCGATGCCGGTGTCGGAGACGCGGAAGAAGACCCAGTTGCCGGCCGCGCCGACCTCGCGCCGCACCTCCAGCGTGACGACGCCCGTTCTCCGTGAACTTGCCCGCGTTCGAGAGCAGGTTGAGGAGCACCTGGCGGACCTTGGTGACGTCCTCGCGGATGCTCCCGAGGCCGGCCGGGCAGCGAACCTCGAGACGGTTGCCCTTCTTTTCGATCAGCGGGCGCGCCGTCCCGGCCGCCTCCTCGACCACGCTCGCGACCTCGAAGGTCTCCAGATACAGGCGCATCTTCCCGGCCTCGATCTTCGAGAGGTCGAGCACGTCGTTGATGAGGCCGAGCAGGTGCCGGCCCGCCGTGCGGATCTTCTTCAGGTCCGGCACGATGTCCGCGTGGCCCGACGCCTCGGCATCCTCGGCGAGCATCTCGCTGTAGCCGAGGATCGCGTTCAAGGGCGTGCGCAGCTCGTGGCTCATGTTGGCGAGGAAAGCGCTCTTGGCCTGGCTCGCCTGTTTGGCCGCCTCGTTGGCCTCGAGGGCCGACTGGAGCGCGCTCTCGATGAGCGCGTACTGCTCCTGGATCCGTTCGTTCTGCGAGGCGAGCTCCTTGCGAGCGGCCAGCCAGCGGCGCGTCTGGACGTGCGAGTAGTAGCCGAAGATCGAGGTGAAGGAGAAGGTCCCGAGCACGGAGAGGATCGTCGTCGCGATGGAGGTGTGGCGTATCGACGTGGAACCCCATGAACGAGCCCACGAAGACCATGCCCGCGCAGACCGCGCCGGCCGCCCAGATCGCGAAACGCACGCCGCCGATCGAGAGGCAGGCCGGCGACGATCGCCGTCACCATCATCATGCTCGGCAGCGGGCAGAAGCTCATCCCGGCGGCCCAGCAGCCCAGGAGGAAGGAGTCGAAGAGGAGGTTGCGTCGCTCCGCGGCCCGGCTGTCCGGCGAGACACGCGCCGCCAGGTACAGCAGCTGCGGCCAGACGAGGCCGGTGAACCCGATGGCCGTCCAGAGCGCGAAGCTCCTGGGGTAGTCCCAGAAATAGGACAGGAGGACGAGGCCGACGATGAGCATCGCCGGGACGCGGACGCGGTAGTCGAGGGAGACGAGGGGGTGGAGTTCGCGGCGCTTGGCGTCCATCGGAGAACGGCGGCGAGTCTACCAAAGCGGTAACATTCCGGAGGGAACGCATGGCTCACTCGCGCCGCCGCTTCCTCCGCCACGCGGCCACGGCCGCCTCTGCCACGTGTGTGGCCCCGGGAATCCTCGCGCGGCCGGCCACGTCGAAGGACAACGCCATGAAATCCTCCGAGGCGATCGAAGCGGCGCTGACTCTGCTCGCGCCGACGGGACCCGAGTACCACGGCGGGCTCGCCAACCACGGCCCGATGGCGGCGGAGGCGCTCGTCGCGCTCGATCGCCCCGACGCGGTGGTGCCCTGGGTCGAGATGTACCGCAAGCGGCTCAGCGAGCACCCGGCCGGCCCGCGGCCCGTCGATCCGAAGGCGTGGCGCGAGGCGCTCGGCCTCCAGGGCCGCGTCGGCGACTGGATCGTCTTCTTTCGCCGCGAGCTCGAAGGACGTCCCTGGAAGACGGTGCTCGCCGAGTGGACCGTGCGCCTGTCCCCGGGCGTCGTCGCCGCCGCCTTCCACGGCGCGATCCGCACCGCGCACGCGGTCCGCAGCCTCGAGGCCCTGGAAACACCGGCCCGCGTGCGCGAGCTCGCCGAGGGGCTCGGCTACTGGGCCGCGACCTACAACGCTCTGCCCGAGGCGGCGCCGCCGGCTCGGCCAGTCGCCGGGCGCCGCGCGTCCCAGGCGATCGCTGGAGTCCCGGTCCTTCCCTCCGATCGGCGCGTCTCGAACGGCAACATCGTCGAGCGCCTCGCGCCGCTCGACGGATTCCCGCCGTTTGCGTCGGTGGCCGACGCGGTGGATCCGTCGGGAGATCCGAACGCCTTTCTCTCCGACCTGACCGAAACGTTCGCGGCCGTGTACCTCGCGAGCGTTCCGCCGGGCAGCGTCATCACGTTCATCCACGGCGTCACCGGTCCGGCCGCCGTGCGAACCCTCCTGCCGTACGTTCCTCCCGACGAGCGCGCGCGCCTGCTCCGCTACACGTGGCAGGCCTGCGCGTCGTTCGCCTCGTCGAACGGCTTCAAGTCGACGCCGCGCCTTTCTGAAAGTGCACTTCCGTCGCGCGACGATCTGGCGGACCGGGCGATCGCGACGGGCGACGAGCACGCGATCAAGTTCACGGACGCCTGCTTCCGCGAGCACGCGCTGAACCCGAAGCCGGTCTACATCCTGGCGGCGATGGACGGGGTCGCGCGGCTCGGCTAGATCGTCGTGAACGCTCCGCTCGGGATCTGCGGCCTTCGGCCGCACCGGCGAGCGGCTCGCCGGGATGCCGGCTCGACCGCTCGCCTGAACCCTCGCTCCGCGTTCGCTCCCGCGGCGCGCGCCTCCTCCCTCGGTTACTTCGGGAGACTTCGCGCGCCGCGAACTCGAGTCTCATCCGGGAGGCAAAGACTTTTTCGCGGCACTCTTCCTGTCGTTCGCGGCGCGGATAGTCTCCCGACCAAAGGGAAGGAGGAGGTCCGCGCCGCGGGAGCGAAGCGCCGCGAGGGGGTCAGGCTTGCGGTCGAGCGCGCATCCGCGCGAGCCGCAAGCCGGTGCGCCCGAAGGGCGCAGACCCCCGAGCAAGCGAAGCGACGGTCGTCAGCGCATCCCGGTCGCCAGGTACAGGTCGCCCAGGACCCGGCGGTAGGAGTAGACGTAGGCCTTTTCGTCCGGCGTGATCACGGCGGGACCCACCTGCTCGACGCCGGTCGGATCGGGAGGATCGAACCGCTTCCAGGGCGTCCTCCGCCCCGTCGCGACGTCCAGGACATCGATGACCCCCGGGGGAGCCCCGTTGCGCGTCACGAAGAGCGAACGCCCGTCGGACGTCCAACGGATCAACAGGTCGGCGGGCGAGAGGCCCGGCACGGGGCGCGGCTCTCCGGGTTGGAGCGGGTAGATCGCGAGCCGGCCGTCGGGCCCGCGGGCCACGATGGACTGGCCGTCGGGGGAGACGGCCTGCTGGCCGATCGTGACGCCCTCGGGACTGATCGGCCGCGGCTTGCCCCCGGAGAGATCCTGAACGAAGAGCCGGGGGCCGTGCCCGGGCTCGTTTGCCGAGAAGACGAATCCTTTTCCGTCCGGAAGCCAGTTCGCCCACTGGCAGGTGAGGTTGCCGATGTCGACGGTCTTCGCTTCCCCCGCGCCGGTCGGCAGGAGCATGACGGGCCGCCGGTCGGGCAGCTTCACGGTGAGGGCCCACCGACCGTCCGGCTGAGAGCCCGTAGCCTTCGCCCTCGCCCAGCCGCACTGCGGGGGAGCCGTCGAGCTTGCGCGTGTAGATGGCGGACGGCTCGATCTGCTGCTCGTAGAAGAGCACCGTGTCGCCCGAGGCGGAGATGTCGGTCGGGAAGGACCAGTTGAGGGCGGTCAGGTTGCGCGGCGCCGCGCCCGGCCCCGGGAAGCCCACGATCTCCCGCCGCCCCGTCGTCTCGTCGACCAGAACGCGCCCGTCGCGAGCGATGTCCTGGATACTCGCGTTCGAAGAGCCCCAGACCTGACGAACCTTGCCGTGGATCGACAACGCCTCGATTCCGCCGAACCAGACCTCGTCGCTGTTCGGTGTCCAGGCGAGGCCGGTCGCGCCGCGGACGAACGGTCCCTGCGCGCGCATCGCGCCGTTCGCATCCACGATCTTGAGGTGGCCGTCGTTGTTTCCGCGCTGCGGGTGGTCGACGAACGTCAGGAAGCGCCCGTCCGGGGACACGCGCACGCCGCCGACCCACCCCGCGGACTCGTAGAGGACCTTGCCGATCGGGTACTCCAGCCGACTCCGGTTCCCGACGTTCCGGCACACGGCGAGGGTCTTGCCGTCCGGGGACCAGTCCGCGTCCTGGACGCTCTCGAGAACCTCGCGGGGAGCGCCGCCCGCGAGCGGCACGCGGGCGAGCGTCCCGGTCGCCTCGTAGCCGACGAGGAAGCGGTAGCCGAGAGAGACGGCGATCTCGCCCGCCGGAAGAGATCGAGAGGACGACGGCGCCGGGAAGCCCGAGCGATCGGAACTCGGCGCTGTCCGGCCGTGTCGAGTAGAGCTCGAGCGGGCCGCCGTCCCAGGCCGCGCTGTACACGATCGTCTGGCCGTCGGGCGCGAAGCGCGCGGACTGGATGCGCCCGCGCTGGAAGGTCAGCCTCTGAAACTGGATTCGAGGCGGCGGCGCCGTCTTGAGGTTCGCGCGCAGCAGGAACCCGAGACCGGCTCCGAGCACGAGCGCAAGGAGCGCCGGAACGAGCCAGCGGCGCCGCGGGGCCTTCGCCGGTTCGGCCGCTTCGAGGCCGCCGGAGAACGACGTCTCCGTCAAGTGGTCGCGGACGCTCTTCAGATCCCGCGCGAGGTCCTTGGTCGAGGCGTAGCGCTCCTCGGGGTCCTTGGCGAGCAGGCGCTCGACGATCCAGCGCACGGGCGCCGGCGCCTTCGGGGCAAGCTGCGAGAGCGGCTCGGGCTCCTCGCGGATGATCGCGACGAGCGTCTCCGCGCCCGTCTTCCGCTGGAACGCGCGCCTGCCCGTCGCCATCTCGTAGAGGATCGCGCCGAGGGTGAACTGGTCGGAGTGGAAGTCCACCGCCTGGCCGGCCGCCTGCTCCGGCGACATGTAGCCCGCGGTGCCCATGACGGTCCCGGGCTGTGTCGGCGCTGCGATCGCCGTCGGCGCAACGGACTGGTCGTGCGTCGGCGCCTCGGTCAGCTTCGCGAGGCCGAAGTCGAGGATCTTCGCGAAGCCGTCCTTGGAGATCATGATGTTCTCGGGCTTCAGGTCCCGGTGCACGATCCCCGCGGAGTGCGCCTTGGCGAGGCCCTCGGCCGTCTGGACGGCGACGTCGAGGAGCTTCTTCGTCGGCACCGGCTCGCCCGAGGCGACGAGCTCGCGCAGGGTCTTGCCCTCGACGAGCTCCATGGCGATGTAGACGGTCCCGTCGGCCTCGCCGATGTCGTAGATCGTGAGGATGTTGGGGTGGTTCAGCGCCGAGGCCGAGCGCGCCTCCATCTCGAAGCGCTGGCGGCGATCGGGATCCGACGCCGTGGCGGAGGGCAGGACCTTCACCGCGATCTCGCGCCCGAGCTTCGGCGTCCTTCGCCCGGTAGACCTCACCCATGCCGCCCGCGCCGATCGGCGCGACGATCTCGTAGGGGCCGAGGCGGGAACCGGCTGCGAGCGTCAAGTGCGGGGATTGTATGTCGCCAGCACGAGGGATAATCGCCCGCGCGGAGGGGACCTTGATCGGTCGCACCCTCTCTCACTATCGCGTCGAGAAGCGCCTGGGGGCGGGAGGCATGGGCGAGGTCTTCCTCGCCCGCGACCTTGCGCTCGGTCGGATGGCCGCGATCAAGGTGCTGGCCTCCAGCCTCTCCGCCGAGGCGCGCGCCCGGCTCGTTCGCGAGGCCGAGGCGAGCGCCCGGCTCCAGCATCCGGCGATCGCGACCTTCTTCGAGGCGGGCGAGTCGGACGGCATCGCGTTTCTGGCGATGGAGTTCGTCGCGGGCGAGACGCTGCGCGACCGTTTGCGGCTCGGGCCGCTGCCGTTTCCTCAGGCGCTCTCGCTGACGGCCTCGCTGCTCGAGGCGCTCGTGCACGCGCACGCGGCCGGGGTGATTCACCGGGACATCAAGCCCGAGAACGTCATGGTGACGGGAGACAACCTCGGCAAGCTGCTCGACTTCGGCATCGCCGTCGTTCGGGGCGGCATGCCCGCGAGCGAGGACGCCACCGAAGCCGCGCTGACCGCCCCGGGCAGCGTCATCGGGACGCTCGGCTACATGTCGCCCGAGCAGCTCCGGGGGCAGCCGCTCGACGAGCGCTCGGATCTGTTCTCGCTCGGCGCCGTGCTGTACGAGGCGATCGAGGGGCAGCCGGCTTTTCCGGGGGAAACCTCCGCGGATCGGATCGCGGCGATCCTCGCGGCCGACGCCCCGCCGCCGGCCGCCCCCGGCGTTCCGCCCGAGACGCGCGTCGTGCTCGGACGCGCGCTGGCCCGCGATCCCGAGACAGCGTTACCCGACCGCCGCGGCGTTTCTCGCGGAGCTGCGGGCGCTCGGTTCCGGCGAGCTCGTCGCCTCGCTTCCGGACACGCTCGCGATCGTCGACTTCCGGAATCTCTCGCGCAATCCGGACGACGACTGGATCGGGAGCGGCTTCGCCGAGAGCCTCGCCGCCGACCTCGCGCGCCTGCCCGGCCTCACGCTCGTCCCGCGCGAGAAGGTGCGGCAGCGCCCTCGCGGCGGGCGGACGGGGCGGACTCCGCGGTCGGGCGCGTGCTCGGCTGCCGGTGGGTGCTCTCGGGCGCGTACCAGCGCGCGGGGCGGCGCCTGCGCGTGACGTCGCAGCTCGCCGACGGCATGACGGGCGAGACGGTCGCCTCCGAGAAGATCGACGGCGATCTCGACGAGATGTTCGCCATGCAGGACCGGGTGTCCGCGGCCGCGGCGGAGCGCCTGCGGCCGGGAGGCGCCGCGCCCGCCGCTCGCGTCGCGCCGCGCATCGACGTCTTCGAGCGCCACGCCCGGGGCCGGCGCTTCTTTCACCGGCTCGAGAAGGGCACGCTCGAACAGGCGCGCTCGCTCTTCGAAGAGGCCGTCGGCGCCGACCCGTCGTACGCGCCGGCGCTCGCGGGCCTCGCGGCCGTGCACGCGATGCGCTTTCCCGTTCCAGACCGACCCGCGGGAGCTCGAGCGGTCCGAGAGCTACGCCCGACGCGCCATCGCCGCCGATCCGGACCTGGCCGAGCCGCGCATCTGGCTCGGCTACTCCCTCTCGCGGCTGGGCCGCGACGAGGAAGCGTTCGCGCAGGAAAGCCGCGCGATGGAGCTCGAGCCCACGAACGTCTACGCCTTCTACTTCGGCGGATTCTGTGCGGGCCGGCTGGGCCGAAGAGACGAAGGCGCTGCGCCTGTTTCAGCGCGCCGTGGAGCTCGATCCGAGACACGCGTTCGGGTGGCTCGCTCTCGGCTGGACGCACCTCGACCTCGGTCACGCCCCCGAGGCGCGCTGGTGCCTCGAGAAGGCCGTCGCGGTCGAGGGCGAGACGACGAGCGGTCCGACCTCCGGCGTCGCGGGATATCTGGGCGAGTGCCTGCGGCGCAGCGGCGAGCTCGACGCGGCCCGGGCGGCCTGCCTTCGAGGGCTCGAGGCGGTCGAGCGTTCGGACAACATGTATCGCGACACCTTCCGGGGCGTGTGTCTCTGCGCGCTCGGCCGGACCGCGCTCGAGCAGGGGGACACGGAGGCGGCGCATGCCGCCTTCACCCAGGCCGTGGCGCACCTGCGCGGCCGACCCCGGGCTCTCGGCGGCGGGCACCTGCTCGTGCAGGCGCTGGCGGGCCTGGCGCGGCTGGACGGCGAGAGGCCGCTCGCGGAAGGCGCTCGAGCTCTTCCAGCGGCGCGAGGGACACGACTTCTCGTTCATGTGGGCCTGTTCCGACGACGTGACGCTCCTGGAGCTGTCGCGCGCCGCCGCGGCCGTCGGCCGGCCGTCCGACGCCGCGGCGCTCCTGGAGAAGGCCGTGGCCGCGGGCTCGCAGGAGGCCGGCGAGTCCGCGCCGATCCGGGCTCGCGCTAGGGCAGCAGGCGCTCCGCGAGGCGCGCGGCGTGCACGCGCAGCTCCGGCACCGCGGTCGCCTCCCAGTCCCGGGCCTTCAGCAGCGGCCCCACGAGGAAGAGGACGGGTGAGGGTGTGCCGGAGGCGTCGAGGAGGGCGCCGTCCTCGGCGACCTCCACGCCGAGGCGGTGCGCGTCCGGAACCAGCCGGCCGGCGGCGAGAAGCGCGTCGAGCAGCGCGTCGCCGACCCGGCGCACGTCGCTCGAGGGCCCCGTGCAGTTGACGACGCGTTCGACGAAGATCGCCTCGGTCTCCGTGCGGCCGCGCGGGCGCACGACGACTCGCACGCCGTCGGCGGCTCGGCTCGTAGCGGACGACGCGAGCCGCGCGGACCTGCAGCTCGCTGTCGGCGATCAAGGCAGATACGGCGGCGGCCGTCGCCGGAGCGGCGCGGTGCCGGTGCACGTCCCAGAACGGACGGACGTGGCGGAGGAACCGCGCGCGCTCCGTGCGGTCCAGCCGCCTCCAGAGCGCCGGCGTCAGAGGTCGCAGCGCCCCCACGACGTCGCGCCAGTCACCGCCCCGTGCGGCCGCATGGCGCCGCACGGCCGAGAGCATGCGTGCGGCCGTGTGCGGCGGCTGGTCGAGGTCCGGGGGAAGCGCCGGGAGTGGCGGCGCCGTCGCGGGCTCGACGTGGGGCTGCGGGAGCAGGCCGTGGCGCGAGACGGCCTTGAGCGGCCGGCCGACTCCACGGGACGCGATGTCGAGAGCGATGTCCATCATCGTCAACCCCGTCCCGAGCATCAGAACGGATTCGCCCTCGCGGATCGTGTCGAGCGAGCCGCGGATCCAGGGGTCGCGCACGTAGCGCGGCGACTCGTAGAAGGCGCCGCCCTCGGCCGGCGGGTCGGCCGGCGAGTAGTTTCCGAGAGCCAGGACCACGAAGTCCGCGGGCCGGCGGCTTCCGTCGGCGAAGGCGACCGACGCCCCCTTCTTCCCGCTTTCGATCTCGACGTTGCGCACCTCGCCGACGATGCGCTCGAGAACGGTGTCCCCTCCCGCGTTCGACTCCGCGGAGCGCAGGACGTGCTCGAGGTACTCCCCGTAGACACGGCGCGAGACGAACGTGCCGCGCCCGATCGACGGGTCGCGCCCGCGCGCGAAGCGCAGGAAGTCGTCGGGCTCCTCCGGCAGCGCGCTCATGCCGCCGGCCGGGACGTTCAGGACGTGCGCTTCGATCCGCGTCCGGTAGGCCACGCCCCGCCCGATGGGGCCGTACCGGTTGACGAGGACGACCTTCGCGGGCTTCCCGCGCCGCAGCAGGTGCGCCGCCACGGCAGTGCCGCTGAAGCCGCCCCCGATGACGACGATCGTCGGGCGCGAGGAATCGGTCGAGCCGTGCAATCGCGGGCGAGTATAGGGCGAGCGTCTTCGAGCTGCTCCGGCGGTCGAGGGGAAGTCTCGTTCCGGAATGCCGCATAATTCGCCCTTCATGGCTGACGTGCCCCGACCCGACGGCCCCGCCCAGCGCGAACGCGCCGAAGCCCTCCAGGAGCTTCTGGCCGGGCGGATCCTCGTCCTCGACGGGGCGACCGGCACCTGGATGCAGGCGCAGGACCTCTCGGCCGAGGACTTCGGCGGGGCGGAGCTCGAGGGCTGCAACGAGAACCTGGTCCTGACGCGGCCGGACCTCGTTCGGCGGATGCACGCGGACTACTTCGCGGCCGGCGCCGACATGGTCGAGACGGACACCTTCGGCGGCACGCCGCTCGTGCTCGCGGAGTACGGTCTCGCCGAGAAAGCCGTCGAGATCAACCGCCGCGCCGCCGAGATCGCGCGGGAGGCGGCGGCCGCGGCGTCGACGCCGGGGCGGCTGCGGTTCGTCGCGGGCTCGATGGGCCCGACGACCAAGGCGATGACCGTGACGGGCGGCGTGACGTTCGACGAGATGATCGTTCACTACCGGACGCAGGCGATCGGGCTGCTTTCGGGCGGCGCGGACGTGCTGCTGCTCGAAACGACGCAGGACACCCGAAACCTGAAGGCCGGCCTCATCGGCGTCGAGCAGGCCTTCGCCGAGGTCGGCTGGCGCACGCCCGTGATGGCCTCGGTCACGATCGAGCCGATGGGCACGATGCTCGCCGGGCAGGGCGTCGAGTCGCTCTACGCGTCCGTGATGCACGCGCCCCTTCTTTCCGTCGGCATCAACTGCGCCACCGGCCCCGAGTTCATGACCGATCACATCCGGACCCTGTCGGGCATCGCGAAGACCCTGACGTCCTGCTACCCGAACGCCGGCCTGCCGGACGTCGACGGGAAGTATTCCGAGACGCCGGAGTCGATCTCGCGGGAGCTCTCGCGGTTCATGGACGAGGGCTGGGTGAACATCGTCGGGGGCTGCTGCGGCACGACGCCCGCCCACATCCGGGCGCTCGCGGCGGCGGCCGAGGGCCGGAAGCCGCGCCGGCCCGCGATTCACTCCAAGACGCTCGTCTCCGGCATCGACCTGATCGAGGTGGACGTCGACAACCGTCCGGTCCTGGTCGGCGAGCGGACGAACGTGCTCGGCAGCCGCAAGTTCAAGCGGCTGGTCGCCTCCGGCGACTTCGACGCCGCGGCCGAGATCGCCCGCGCGCAGGTCCGGAACGGCGCCCAGGTCATCGACGTCTGCCTGCAGGACCCGGACCGCGACGAGGTCGCCGACGCCAACGCGTTCCTGTCGCGCGCGATCCGGATGGTCAAGGCGCCCCTCATGCTCGATTCGACCGACGCCGGCGTGCTCGAGCTGGGGCTGAAATGGAGCCAGGGCAAGGCGATCCTCAACTCGATCAACCTCGAGGACGGAGAGGAGCGCTTCCGCACGGTGCTGCCGCTCGCCCAGCGCTACGGCGCGGCGCTCGTCGTGGGGACGATCGACGAGGACCCCGAGCACGGGATGGCCGTGACGCGGCAGAGGAAGCTCGAGGTGGCGCGCCGGAGCTACACGCTGCTGACCGAGAAGTACGAGTTCCCGCCCGAGGACATCCTCTTCGACCCGCTCGTCTTCCCGTGCGGCACCGGCGACGAGAAATACGTCGGGAGCGCCGAGGAGACGATCGAGGGCATCCGTCTCATCAAGGCGGAATTTCCGGAGTCGAAGACGATCCTGGGAATCTCGAACGTCTCGTTCGGGCTGCCCGAGGCGGGGCGCGAGGTGTTGAATTCCGTCTTCCTGTACCACGCCACGAAGGCGGGCCTCGATCTCGCGATCGTCAACACCGAGAAGATCGTCCGCTATCCCTCGATCCCGGAGGAAGAGCGGCGGCTCTCCGAGGACCTGATCTTCAACCGCGGTGCGGACCCGGTGGCCGCCTTCGCCGACTACTTCAAGGCCAAGGGCGCGGCGCCCAAGGTCCCGAAGGAGCGCGCCGGCACGCCGCTCGAGAGGCTGCCGCGGTACATCCTCGACGGCTCGAAGGAAGGCCTCGTCGAGGACCTCGAGGCCGTCCGGCAGGGCGGCCTGGCGCCGCTCGAGATCATCAACGGGCCGCTCATGGACGGGATGCGCGAGGTCGGGCGGCTCTTCAACGCCAACGAGCTGATCGTCGCGGAGGTGCTCCAGTCGGCCGAGGCGATGAAGGCCGCGGTGACGCACCTCGAGAAGTTCATGGAAAAGGTGTCGGGCTCGCGCAAGGGGAAGGTCATTCTCGCGACCGTCAAGGGCGACGTGCATGACATCGGCAAGAACCTCGTCGAGATCATCCTGTCGAACAACGGGTACGAGGTCGTGAACCTCGGCATCAAGGTGCCGCCCGAGAAGCTCGTCGAGGCCTTCGAGGCTCACCGGCCGGACCTGATCGGCCTCTCCGGGCTCCTGGTCAAGAGCGCGCAGCAGATGGTGACGACGGCGCAGGACCTGACGAAGGCGGGCGTCTCGGCGCCGATGCTCGTCGGAGGGGCGGCGCTTTCGCAGAAGTTCACCGACCACCGCATCGCGCCGGCCTACGGCGGCCTCGCCGTCTACGCCGAGGACGCGATGCGCGGCCTCGCTCTCGCGGACCGGATCCTGTCGGGGGCCGACGCGCGCGCGGCGCTGGCGGCGGAAGCGGACAAGCGCCGCGCCGCCATCGCGGCGACCGCGCGGCCGGACGAGGAGATCCCGCTCGCGGCGCCGGCCGTCCGGAGCTCCGAGGTGACGATCGCCGATCGCGCTGCCGGCGCCCGACGGGGCCGAGCACGTTCTGCCGGAGCTCGATCTCGCGGAGATCTGGAAGTGGCTCAACCCGCACATGCTCTACGCCAAGCACCTCGGCCTGCGCGGGAGCTATCGGAAGCTGAAGGAGGCGGGCGACCCGAAGCTCGCCGAGCTCGAGGCGGTCATCGCGAAAGTCCAGGCCGCCGGATGGATCCGCGCCCGCGCGATGTATCGCTACTTCGGCGCCTCCTCCGACGGCAACACGCTTCACGTCGCGGTCCCGGGCGGCGGCGAGGCCTGCTTCACGTTTCCGCGCCAGGTCGCGGGCGAAAGGTTGTGCCTGGCGGACTTCGTCCGGCCCCGCGAGGCCGGCGGGTCCGACTCGATGGCGTTCTTCATCACGACGGCGGGCGAAGGCGTCCGTGCCCGGGCGGAAGAGCTGAAGAACGCCGGCGAGTACCTGCTGTGCCACGCCCTGCAGGCGCTCGCGGTCGAGACCGCGGAGGCGGCCGCCGAGTGGCTGCACGCGAAGCTCCGCGCGGCGTGGGGCTTTCCGGACCCGCCGGAGATCTCGATGGTCGACCGCTTCCAGGCCCGCTACCGCGGCAAGCGATACAGCTTCGGCTACCCGGCGTGCCCGGAGCTCGCGGACCAGGCGACGCTGTTTCAGCTGCTGGACGGACGCCGGATCGGCGTCGAGCTGACGGAGGGCTTCATGATGGACCCCGAGGCCTCGGTCTCGGCGGTCGTCCTCCACCACCCGCAGGCGCGGTACTTCGCCGCTTAGCGGGCGGGTTCCGGGGCGGCGCCCGCCGCCGCCAGCACGTACTCGGTCAGGAGCCTGTCCGAGAGGCCGTGGGCACCGCGGACGCCGAAGTTCGTCGTCGTGATCACGGCGACGAGTCGGAGCGAGGGAACCACCACCACCTTGTTGCCGCCCGACCCCTGCATCAGCCACGTCGCGACGGAGTTTCCGTCGCGGGACAGCTTGCGCAGCCACCAGAGGTAGCCGTACTCGGTGGCGTCGTCGATCGACGCGTGCGGAGTCACGGAGCGCTCGACCCAGGCCGCTGGGACGACGCGCTTTCCGTTCCAGACGCCCCGGTCGAGATAGAGCTGGCCCAGCGCGGCCAGGTCGCGCGTGCGCAGGCCCAGCCCGCCTCCCGTCTGCGCCGTTCCCATCGGCGAAAACTGCCAGTCGGGTTTCTCGATGCCGAGGGGAGCGAAGAGCGCTTCGTTCGCGAAATCGGTCAGGGGCCGTTTCGTCGCGCGCTCGAGCAGGGGCCCGAGGGTCGAGACGCCCGCCGTGCAGTAGCTGAAGCTCCGGCCGTGAGGCGAATCCTGCGGCTTCGTCACCCAGGCGGGGAAGCCGCGGATCGGAAGATCGAGCGTGAACCGGACCCAGTCCTCGATCAGGTACATCCGCTCCTCGTTGCCACGGGAGAACTGGTTGTCGTCGTCGCACTCGAGAAGCGAGCTCATCGTGAGGAAGTCCTCGACCGTGATCCTCGCCTTGCGGGGATCCGGGTTCGCGACCGGCTCACGGTCCGGAAAGAAGGGCAGAACCGGCGCCTCGACTCCGGCGAGCAGCCCCCGGTCGATCGCGAGGCCGACGAGCATGCCGGTGACCGTCTTCGTCGTCGAGCGCGTGTTGTGCCGCGTCTGTCCGTCCGTGCCCGCGAAGTACCGTTCGTAGACGAGCCGGCCGTCGCGGGCGATCGCCACGCTCGTGATTTTCTGGAACTCTCCTGCGGCGATCGCCCGCTCCATCTCCGCCAGCCGCGAGGCGGAAAGTCCGGCCGACTCCGCGGTCCCGGTCGTCCACTGCTCCGGCGCTGCCCCCGCGGACGCCTCGAGCGCGGCGAGCCAGGCGGCGGCCAGGAGCGCGTACATGGAGGGATTATATCCACTATGGCTATATCCATCGACGCTATGAATGGCTCAAATTCACGGTTGGTAGACGAATCCGCCTATATCGGATAGGATTTTCGAATGATCGACGGAATCGATGCGACTATTCTGAATATTCTCCAGTCGAACGCCAGGACCTCCAACGCGGAGATCGCCCGCCAGGTGGGACTCGCGCCCTCCGCCGTTTTCGAACGGATCCGCAAACTCGAAGACAAGGGCGTGATCGAGGGATACGCCGCGCGCGTCAATCCCCGGGCCGTGGACCTGTCGCTGCTCGCCTACATCTTCGTCCGCGCCGACGAGAAGGGGGGCTGGGAGACGACGGCGCGCCGCATTGCGGCGATCCCCGAGGTCCTCGAAGTGCACGACGTTGCGGGTGAGGACTGTTTTCTCGTGAAGGTCCGCGCGGTCGACACGGACGCGCTCGGGCGCCTGCTGCGCGAGCGTCTCAGCCGGATCGAGACCATCACGTCCACACGGACGACGATCGTCCTGGAGACCGTCAAGGAGACCGCGGAGCTTCCGATTGGAGCGCGGGAATCCACGGCTTCGGCGGAGGAGCCCGTCCGTGTCTGAGCCTCGCCGCTCCCGCGGAGCGGCCCGGCCGTCGACTCTTTCGGTCGTCGCGGCGTTTGCCGCGGTCTACGTCCTCTGGGGCTCGACGTATCTGGGAATTCGCTTCTCGATCGAGACGCTGCCGCCCTTCTTCACGCAGGGCGTGCGCTTCTTCCTCGCCGGGGTCCTGCTCTACGCGTGGGCGCGCGCCCGCGGGGTGGCTGCGCCGACGCGGTCGGAGTGGGGAGGCGCCGCGATCACGGGGCCCCTCCTCTTCGTAGGCGGAACCGGCGGCGTCGTCTGGGCCGAGAAGTACATACCCTCGGGAGTCGCGGCGCTGGTCGTTGCAACCGAGCCCCTCTCCTTCGTGTTGATAGAGGCCATGCGCCGCCGCCGCAGACCGCAGGGGTATGTGCTCGCCGGCCTGGCCCTCGGCTCGGCGGGCCTCCTCGCCCTCGTCGGCCCGGGGGCGATCTTCGGCGGCGAGCGCTTCCATCTCGGCGCGTGCCTGGTCCTCGTGGCCGGCACCTTCGCGTGGGCCGGAGGCTCCCTCTTCTCTCGCGGCTCGCGGCTTCCGGCCTCGCCGATCATGGCGACGGCGGCGACGCTCCTCTGCGGCGGCGCGCTGGTCGCAGCCGTCGGCGCCGCGGCTGGCGAGCTCGCCCGGTTCGACCCCGCGGCGGTGTCGACGAAGTCCGTCCTCGCGACCGTCTACCTCTTTATCTTCGGGTCGATCGTCGGCTTCAGCGCATACCTCTGGCTCCTGCGCGTCGCGACGGCCTCGCGCGTGGCGACCTATGCCTACGTCAATCCCATCGTGGCGGTCTTTCTCGGCTGGGCGCTCGCCGGCGAGCCGCTGACGCCTCGCGTCTTCGTCGCGGCAACGATCATCATCGGCGCCGTCGCGCTGATCATCCGGCACGGCGGAGAGGAGGAGGCGGTCCCGGCCGCCGGCGACGAGGACTTCGGGTGCGCCCAGGCGCCGGAGACGCTCCATGCCTGACTCGGGCGCCTTTCGCCGCCCGGCCACGCGAGCGCAGCTCGTGCTGGCGTTCGCCGCGGTCTACCTCCTCTGGGGCTCGACCTATCTCGGCATCCGCTTCGGCGTGGAGACGATCCCGCCGTTCCTGATGGCGGGGGTCCGGCACTTCACGGCCGGCATCCTGCTCTTCGGCTGGCTGCGCCTGCGGGGCACGCCGCTTCCGGAGCGCCGGCACTGGGGACCGGCGGCGGCGATCGGCGGGCTGATGCTCCTCGGCGGAAACGGCCTGGTGAGCTGGGCCGAGCAGCGCGTGCCGTCGGGGCTGGCGGCGTTGATCGTCGCCTGCGTCCCCATCTGGATGACCGTCCTCGACGGGATCCAGCACCGGCGGCGGCCGCACGGCGTCGTGCTTCTCGGGCTGGCTGCGGGCCTGGCGGGCCTCGCCTTCCTCGTCGCGCCGGGCAAGTTCGCCGGCGGCGCGCACGTCGACCTGCTCGGCGCGGGCGCCCTGCTGACGGCGTCTTTCCTCTGGGCGACGGGCTCGCTCTACGCGCGAACGGCGAAGCTCCCGGCCTCGACGCTCATGGCCACCGCGATGGAGATGATCGCCGGCGGCGTCATCCTCTTCGGCGCGTCGGCCTTGCTCGGCGAGTGGCCGGGCTTCTCGCTCGCCGCCGTATCGAGTCGGTCCCTCCTCGCTCTTCTCTACCTGATCGTGGCGGGCTCGCTTCTCGGGTTCACGGCCTACATCTTCCTGCTGGGCGCGACGACCCCGGCGCGGGTCTCGACGTACGCCTACGTCAACCCCGTGGTCGCGGTCTTCCTGGGCTGGGCGCTCGCCGGCGAGGGCGTGACGGCGAGGACGGTGATCGCGGCTCTCGCGATCGTCGGGTCGGTGGCGGTGATCATCCGGTACGGAGGGCGCAAGGTGCAGAACGAAGTGGCTCTCGAGGCGGCGCCGGAAGCGGCGGCCGAGCCGAGACGAGCCGGGAGGGCATCATGATCGCGAGGATCTGGCGGGGTCACACGCGGGCGGTCGATGCGGAGACGTACACGCGCCTGGTCGAGCGGACGGGGCTGCCCGACTATCGTTCGACGCCGGGCAACGCGGGAGCGATGATTCTCCGGCGGATCGAGAACGGAACCGCCGAGTTTCTCGTCGTCTCGTTCTGGGAGGACTTCGACGCCATCCGGCGCTTTGCGGGTCCGGATGTCGAGAAGGCCTTCTACTATCCGGAGGACGATCAGTTCCTGCTCGGCAAGGAGCCGCACGTGACGCACTACGAGGTCGCGTCGCCCGGCGCGGTCGCCGTGGCCGCGCCGGAGGGACTGTCGCGCGTCCGGTTCGCCGCCGAAGAACAATAGAGGCGCCGATGAAGAAGACTCGGCCGGAGCTCGCGCTCCTCCTCGCCCTCCTCGAAGAAGCCTACGAGCGGAAGGCCTGGCAGGGGCCGAACCTGCGCGGGTCTCTCCGCGGAGTCACGGCGGCGCAGGCCGCGTGGCGGCCCGCACCGGGACGGCACGGCATCTGGGAGCTCGCCGTGCATGCGGCGTACTGGAAGTACGCGGTGGCCCGAATGCTGACGGGCGAAAAGCGCGGCGCCTTTCCCGCAAAGGGGAGCAACTGGTTCGCGCGCCCGGGCTCGGCGGCGCCCACCGACATGGCCTGGCGGTCCGACGTGGCGCTTCTCGACCTCCAGCATCGCAAGCTCTTGGAGGCGGCGCGCCGTCTGGCGCCCGCGGCGCTCTCGAAGAAACCGCGCGGCAGCCGGCACACGACGGCGCACCTTCTCTACGGCGTGGCTTCGCATGACGTCTACCACACGGGTCAGATCCAGCTCCTGAAGCGCCTCTGGAAGGACCGAAACCGCCGGGGCTTTTGATAGCCTCTCCGCCCCATGGGGCGCCTCGTCGACCTGTCCCACACGATCGAGCACGGCATGATCACGTACCCCGGGCTTCCGGGGCCGGTGGTGTCGGACTTTCTGGGGCGCGAGGCCTCGCGCGGGCACTATGCCGGCGGGACCACCTTCCACATCGCGCGGGTCCGCATGGTGGCCAACACGGGCACCTACCTCGACTCCCCGTTCCACCGCTTCGCCCACGGCAAGGACGTCTCCTCGCTGCCGCTCGAGCGGCTCGCGGATCTGCCGGGCCTGGTGATCGACGCCTCCGGCCGGGGCCGCGCGCTCGACCAGGATCTCTTCGCGGGTCGGGACCTCGGAGGCCGCGCCGTGCTCGTCAAGACCGGCTGGGACGCGCACTGGCGCACGCCCCGTTACGCCGAAGGCCATCCCCACCTGACGCGGGCGGCCGCCGAATACCTGGCGGGCGCGGCGCCGGGGCTCGTCGGGATCGACTCCCTCAACATCGACGACACGGGCGACGGCGTGCGCCCCGCCCACACGCTGCTTCTCTCGGCCGGGATTCCGATCGTGGAGCACCTCTGCAACCTGGGAGCCCTGCCGGAGTCGGGCTTCCGGCTCCACTGCGTCCCGGCTCCGTTTCGCGGCCTCGGCAGCTTCCCGGTCCGAGCGTACGCGGTCGTTCCGTAAGCGTCCCCCGGCCGCGCGCCCGATCCTCGGGAAACCCTTGGCTCCGCGTTCCGTAGAGGGCGCTGAGGAGTCACAGACATGCCGCTCGTCTTCGTTCTCGTGGCCGCCCTTTCGGCCGCGGTTCCAGCGTCTGCAGCCGCGACGGAAGGGTTCGTCGAAGTCGAGCCGGGCGTGCGCCTGCACTACTTCCGGGTCGGGGAGGGGAAGCAGGCCATCGTCGCGCCGATGGGCTCCTGGCTCCTCGACCCGCTGACGCCGCTCGCGCGCGCGGACCGGACGCTCATCCTCTACGACACGCGCGGCCGCGGCCGCTCGAGCCTCGTCGACGCCTCGAAGGTGTCCTTCGCCAACGAAGTTTCGGACCTGGAGGCCGTGCGGCGGCACTTCGGCCTCGACACGATGGCGCTGATGGGCTGGTCGCACTACGGAATGATGACGGCCGTCTACACGATCCAGAACCCCGGCCGCGTCACGCGCCTGGTGCAGATCACGCCGGGCACGCCGAGGAGCGAGCCGTACCTGGCGGAGGGCATGACCGCGATGAACGGGCGCGTCGATGCGGCCGCGCTCCAGGCCGCCGAAGAGAAGCAGAAGGCCGGCGGGTTCCCGGACGCGGCGGCGTACTGCCGCGCGCTCAAGAAGGCGCGCCGCGCCGCGTTCTACGCCAACCCCGCCGCCGCTTCCCGGATGACGTTCGACGAATGCGCACTCGCGACGGAGCTGCCGGCGGCGCAGGGCCCGTGGTGGGACGCGCTCTTTTCCTCGATGGCGCCCTGGGACTACGTGGCGCAGGCGCGTGCCTCGAAGGTCCCGCGTTTGGTGATCCAGGGCGAGAAGGACTTCATCCCCGCGGGCGGCTCGCGCGAATGGGCGCAGGGCAATCCCGACGCGCGCCTGCTCGTGATGCCCGGCATCGGGCATCATCCCTTCGTCGAAGACCCGGCGGCCTTCTTCGCCGCGGTCAACACGTTCCTCGACGGCGGCTGGCCGGCGGGCGCCGCGGCGGTGCCGGCCGCCGATCCGCCGAAGACGCCGGCGACCCTCGCGCGGGAGGCCCGGGCGGCGTACGACGCGGGAGACAAGGCCGGGTTCCTGCGCCTCACGGAGCAGATCGCGGTGCTGCGGCCGGGCGACGTCTTCGTGCTCTACAACCTGGCGTGCGGCCAGGCGCTCAACGGCCAGACCGACGCGGCCGTCCGGACCCTACAGCAGATCGTCGCGCACCGGTCCTACGCGGACCTCGACGCAGACACCGACTTCGATTCGATCCGCCAGACCGAGGGATACCGTAAAGCCCGCGCCGAGATGGCCGCGCTTCGCACGCAGGAGATCACCTCCGGTGCGGTCGTGGCCTTCACGATCCCCGAGAAGGGCCTCGTGCCCGAGGGCGTGGCCTACGACCCGAAGACGAAATCGTTCTTCGTCTCGTCGATCCGCAGGCGCAAGGTCGTGCGCGTCGACGCGAACGGCCGGGTCACCGATTTCGTGAAGCCCGCGCAAGGTGGACTCCGCTCGGCCGCCGGAATCGCGGCGGACCCGAAGAGCCGGTCGCTCTGGATCGCGAGCGAGGCGATGCCGCACATGGAGGGCTTCCGCAAGGGCGACCCGCCGGCGAGCGCGCTCTTCGAGTTCGACCTCGACACGGGAAAGCTGCGCCGCGAGCTCCGGCCCCCGGTCACCGACCCGCCGGCCGCCTTCGACGATCTGACGGTCGCGGCCGACGGCCGCGTCTACGTCAACGACGGGCGCAACCCGCGCATCTGGACGCTCGCCCCCGGGGCGAGCGCGCTGGAGCTCTTCGTCGAATCCGACGCGTTCCGCGGCACCCAGGGGCTCGCCTCGACGCCCGACGGGAAGAGCCTCTACGTCTCCGACTACAGTCGCCTCTTCCGGGTCGACGTGGCTTCGAAGCGCGTCACGCCCCTCGCGGTCCCGCCCGACGCCGCCCTGAACGGCGCCGACGGCCTCGTCTACTCGAGCGGGAGCCTCTACGGCATCCAGAACGGCGTCGAGCCCCATCGGGTGACGCGCCTCGATCTCGGCGGCGACGGCGTCACGATCATCGGCGCTAAGATCCTCGTCATGAATCATCCCGACTTCGACGAGCCGACGCTCGGCGTCGCGGCGGACGGCGCGCTCTACTTCACCGCCAACAGCCAGGGCGGCAAGTTCCAGGACGAGAAGAAGCCGATCACGCCGGACGCGATGCGGGACGCCGTCATCCTGAAGCTCCCGCTGGCGCCCCCGGCGGCGCGTTGAGCGGCCGCACGCGCGTCTGCCTGGCCGGGGCGACGGGATGGGTCGGCCGCGGGCTCGCGCCCGCGATCGCGGCGGCGCCGGACCTGGAGCTCGCGGGAGCCGTGTCGCGCACGCAGGCGGGACGCAGTCTCGCCGAGGCGCTCGGAGATCCGAGGCTCCCGTCCCTGGCCGTGCACGGCACGGTCGCCGAGGCTCTCGAGGCCGGCGCGGACGTCTTCGTCGACTACACGAGCGCCGCGGCGGTGAAGAAGAACGTGGCCGAGGCGATCGCCCGCGGGGCGCACGTCGTCGTCGGCAGCTCCGGCCTGTCCGATGCGGAGTACGTCGAGATCGACCGCGCGGCGCGCGAACGAGGCGTCGGCGTGCTCGCGGCCGGCAACTTCGCGCTCACGGCCGTGCTCCTCCAGCGCTTCGCGGAAATGGCGGCGCGGCTCATCCCGCAATGGGAAGTCGTGGAATACGCGCGGGCGTCCAAGCCCGATGCGCCGTCGGGCACCGCGCGCGAGCTCGCCGGGCGGCTCGGGCGCGTGCGGCGGCCGGAGATCGCGGTGCCGATCGAGAAGACGCTCGGCGCTCCCGAAGCGCGCGGTGCTTCGCTCTCCGGCACGCCGGTGCACTCCGTGCGCCTTCCCGGATTCGTGTCCTCGATCGAGGTGCTCTTCGGCCTCCCCGACGAACGACTCTCGATCCGCCACGACTCCGGGTCGGGGGCGGAGCCTTACATCGCCGGAACCCTTCTGGCGATCCGGCGTGTCGGGGGCTTCGCCGGGTTGAAACGCGGCCTCGACAGCGTGATGGAGCTCTAGCGTCCGGGTTCCGTGCGGAATCCCGGGCCGCGCATATCATCGGCGGGTGCGAGCGAGAATTGCCGCGGCCGTCCTGCTCGGGATCGCGGTCGCGTCCCCGGCCTCCGTCGCGCGCGTCGAGCCTGCCGGACAGGCCGCCGCTCCGGCGCCGGCCCTGCACCTGACCCCGATCGCGGGCCCGCTGTCCGGTGTCACCGGCATTGCGAACGCCGGGGACGGCCGGCTCTTCATCACGCTCCAGCGCGGCCGGATCCTCGTGTGGGACGGAACCGAGGTGCTGCCGACGCCGTTTCTGGACGTCTCGTCTCTCATCGTGTGCTGCGGCGAGCAGGGCCTGCTGTCGACCGCCTTTCACCCGGACTACGCCGCGAACGGCCTCTTCTTCGTCGACTACACGGACCGCTCCGGCGACACGGTGATCGCGCGCTATACGGTCTCGGCCGGCGATCCGAACGTCGCGGACCCGTCGAGCGGCAAGATCCTCCTGAGCGATCGACCAGCCGTTCCCGAACCACAACGGCGGCCAGCTCCAGTTCGGGCCCGACGGCCAGCTCTACGTCGGGATGGGCGACGGAGGGTCCGCCAACGACCCCGCCTGCCACGCGCAGCGCCGCGACCCGCAGGCGGGGCGGCAGGAGCTTCTCGGAAAGCTGCTCCGCATCGACGTCGATCAGAACGCCGGCGCGCCGCCGTACTACGGGATCCCCCCCGGGAACCCGTTCGTCGCGACGGGCGGACCGGACGAGGCCTGGGCGATCGGCCTGCGCAATCCGTGGCGCTTCTCGTTCGACCGCCGGACGGGCGACCTCTACATCGGCGACGTGGGCCAGGGTACGCGCGAGGAGATCGACTTCCAGGCCGCGGCCTCGACCGGCGGCGAGAACTACGGCTGGAAGATCATGGAGGGCACGCGCTGCACGGGCAACGACGGAAGCTGCCCGGCGAACGTGCCCGCGTGCTTCTCGCCGAGCTTCACGCCGCCGATTCTCGAGTACGGGCACGACTCCGGCCGCTGCTCGGTCACCGGGGGGTACGTCTATCGGGGCCTCGACGTTCCGGATCTCTACGGCACGTATCTCTACGCCGACTACTGCTCGGGCGACTTCTTCGGCGCCCGGCCCGAGGGAGGCGGCGCCTTCTCATCGGAGCTTCTCTCGATCTCGGCCGACAACCCCACGACCTTCGGCGAGGACGCGAGGGGCGAGCTCTACGTGGGCACCGAGGGCGGGTTCGTCTATCGCATCGACGGGCCGGCGCCGCAGACGCCGGTCATCGGCACGATCACGCCGGCGGCAGGCTACGAGCGGGGCGGCGAGACCGTCACGATCACCGGGGCGAACTTCACCGGCGCGACGGCGGTTCTCTTCGGCGCCACGCCCGCGGCGGCCGTTTCCGTCCTCTCACCCACGGAGCTCCGCGTGCTCACGCCTCCGGGCGCGAGCGGGCTCGTCGCCGTGACGGTGTCCAATCCCGGCGCCGCCCCGGCGGTCCAGGCCGACGCCTTCACGTACGTCGCGATCCCGCGCGCGGAGCCCCCGAATCACGGCACGCGCGTCGTCACGCGTCCGATCCCTTAGGGCGCGCGATCTACGCCCGCCGCCCCCAGGCGAGAAACGCCGCGGCCGAGAGCGCCGTCAGCAGCACGCCGTAGGCCGCGGCGACGCCGATCTCCTGGAGGCGCAGGGCCGACAGGATCTCGATCGATATCGGCCGCGTCGAATAGGTGTAGAGGACGATCGAGACGACGAAGTCGCCGAGCGCCGAGAGAAACGCGAGGCTCGCGCCCGCGAGAAGCGCCGGCTTCAGGTGCGGAAGCACGACGCGCATGAGGCGTCGCCCCGCGGAAGCGCCGAGCGACGCGGCCGCCTCCTCGACCGCCGGGTCGAGCTGTCGGAGTCCCGCAAAGGCCGCCCGCCCGGTCAGCGGAAGGCTGCGCACGAGGTAGCCGAGCGGGAGGATCGCCGCCGTGCCGACGAACACGAAGCGCGCCACCCACGGCTGATGCACGCTGAAGGCCGCGGCGAGCGCGACGGCGAAGACGGTGCCGGGCAGGGCCCACGGCGCGGCGACCAGCCACTCCAGCGCCGCGCCCGCCCGTCCGCGCCGGCGAACGGCGACGTAGGCGGCGGCGAAGCCCAGGACGAGCGCGAGGGCCGTCGCGGCCGCGGCCATCCAGAGCGAGTTGGCGATCGGCTGGAGGCGCTCCGGCTGCGAGAAGAGGCTCCGGTAGTTGCCGAGATCGAGCACCGGCGGCAGCGCCTCGGTCGTCCAGGTGTTGCGCGGCACGAAGGAGAGAAGGATGAGCGACGCGTGGGGCAACAGGAGCAGTACGGCGAGCCCCCAGCCGGCCGCCGCCACGGCGAAGCGCCCGCCGGCGAGGTCGCGGCGCCGCGGGGCGACGCCGCGGACCGTGCCCACGACCGACCGGCCCTCGGTTCGGCGGAGCAGGTAGAGGCCTGCGAACCCGATCACCGCCAGCGCGACGGTCTCCACCATCGCGAGGCCGAGGTCGCCGTTCAGCTTCGAGGCCACGATCTGCGTCGTCATCACGCGAAAGCTCCCGCCGAACACATACGGCGCGCTGAAGGACGCGAGCGACGTCATGAACGTCAACAGCGCCGCTCCGGTCAGCGCGGGCGACAGCAGCGGGAGAGTCACGCGGGCGGCCGTGCGCGCGCGGCCGGCCCCGAGGCTGGCCGCGGCCTCGAGGTAAGCGGCGTCGAGGCGGGAGAGGCCGGCGCGCGTGAAGAGGTAGAAGTAGACGTACATCGAATACGCGTGGACGAGCAGGATGGCGCCGGGCCCGGCGAGGCGCCAGGGCGGCCGCTCGAGCGAAAACGCCGCCTGCACGGCCCGCGACGCGAACCCGCTTTCCCCGTAGAGAAAGAGAAATGCGATCACGCCGACGAGCGGCGGAAGCGCCACCGGCAGCGCGACGAGCACGCCGAGCGCGCGTCGGCCAGGAAACTCGGCGCGCTCGAAGAGGAAGGCGAGGGGGACGCCGATCGCCGCCGAGAAGACGACCGTCAGGAGCGAGATCCAGAGGCTCGCCCAGAGGGCCTGCCATTCGGCCGGGCGGCGCGCGAATGCCGAGACGTGCGCGAGAGTGAAGCGAGGCGCCCCCAGAGCCTCGAGCAGCGTCAGGACGAGCGGGTAGCCGACGAGCCAGAAGAGAAGAAGCAGGAGGGCGGCGGCGGCGAAGGCTCCGCCGCGACGCCGCGTCACGCCGGCCTCGGGAACACCCGCGGGACGGGCCCGCCCGGAGCCGGCACGACGAGAACCCGGTCGCCCTCGCGCGCGGAATGCGGCGGCGCGAGGACCTCGACTTCGCCGGCGGCCTGCGTGACGACGCGGAAGTACGCCGAGCGCCCCGCGTAGCGCCGCTCGGCCACCTCGCCCTCGAGCGCGTCGGCGCGGGGCCGCGCCGAGAACTCGAGCGCCTCCGGCCGCACCACGAGGTCGGCGTCGGAGCCTTCGGGCAGCGGCGCGCCGGCGATGGCCCCCCAGACCGGTCCCTTCGGAATCCGCGCCCCCATTTCCCAGCGCACCGGGATCACGCTCGAACGCCCGATGAACGTCGCGACGAAGCGGGTCGCCGGCTGCTCGAAGAGCTCCTCGGGCGTGCCGACCTGCTCGAGGCCGCCCGCGTTCAGGACCGCGACCCGGTCGCCGAGCTCGAAGGCCTCCTCCTGCTCGTGGGTGACGAAGAGCGTCGTGATCCCGATCTGCCGGATCGCGCGCTTCAACTCCCGGCGCGTCTTCTCGCGCAGGGTCGGGTCGAGGTTCGAGAGCGGTTCGTCGAGAAGCAGCACGCGCGGCGACGGCGCGAGCGCGCGGGCGAGCGCGACCCGCTGCTGCTGGCCGCCGGAGATCTCCGTCACGCTTCGGCTCTCGAAGCCCGCGAGGCCGGTCAGCGCCAGCACTTCCGACACCCGCGCGGCCGCATCGTTTCGCCCGTCGCGCCGGGAGGCCAGACCGAAGGCGACGTTCTCGCCGACGGTCATGTGCGGGAAGAGCGCGTAGTGCTGGAAGACCATGCCGAAGCGGCGTCGCTCGGGCGGCAGGGGGGTGACGTCCTCGCCTTCGACCATCACGCGTCCCGCATCCGGCGTCTCGAAACCCGCCGCCAGCCGCAGCACGGTCGTCTTGCCGCTGCCCGAGGGACCGAGGAGCGCCACGATCTCGCCGCGGCTCGCCGTGAGCGAGACGCCGCGGGTGACGGCGAGGCTCCCGAAGCGCTTCTCGAGCGAGTCGAGCCGCAGGAACTCGGACATTGCGGCGAACGCTATCTCAAACCCGAACGAGGAAAGCGAGGCTATCGGGCGGCGGCTCCCTTGCCGCGGATCGTGCGGTCCCAGGTCGCCATCCACTCGGCGCCGTCTTTCTCCAGGAGCGGCCAGTCGATCTCGGCGACGACCATGTCGCGCTCGACCTCGCGGGCCCACGCGGGGAGCTCCTCGCCCAGGTCCGTCCGGGCCGGGAGGCGGTACGTCTTCTCCGCCGCCAGGCGCTGCATGGGCTTGCCGCCGAGAAACTCGATGAAGGCCTTCGCGGACTCGGCGTGCCGGCTGCCGGCGACCAGGCCCACGGAGTCGTCGATCACGGGCGTGCCGCTCTTCGGAAAGACGTACTGGAGCGGCGAGCCGCGTTCGCGCTCGAGCAGCGTGTCGGGCAGGTCCCAGATCGTGATGAGGCCTTCCTGCCGCACGATCTTCTCGTAGAGCAGGATGGGGTTGAAGACGTATTCCTTCGTCTGCGCGTCGAGCCTCGCCAGCCACGCGAAACCCGCCGCGGGCGATCCCGTCTCGCGCACGGACTTGGCGAGGATGTACCCCCAGACCGCGCGCATCGTGCCCGAGGCGAGCGGATCGCGGATCAGGATCTTGTCCTTCCACTTCGGATCGAGCAGGTCGTCCCACTCGCGCGGAGCCTCGGCGGCCGGAATCGCCTTCGAGTTGTAGACGGGCATCGCCGGCGTGCGGTACAGGCCGAAGTAGAGATCGCCCGCATGGCGGCTGGCGGGCGCGATCGCGTCGGCCCAGCCCGGACGGTAGGGAGCGAGCAGGCCGTCGCGGACGCCGCGGGCGAAGATCGTGTCGGGCCCGCCGTACCAGATGTCGGCCTGCGGGTTCGCCTTCTCGGAGCGCAGGCGGTCGTAGACCTCCTGCGAGCCCATGTCGAGCCAGCGGACGTCGATCGCCGGGTGCTCGCGCTCGAACTCCTTTTCCATCAGGCCGAGGAGGTCGCGGCCGTGAGGCGAGTAGATGGTCAGGGGCGTCCGGCCGTCGCCCCGGCAGGCGGCGAGGCAAAGGCCTGTCGTGACAATAGTAAGAAGGAGAGGGCGGGAGCCGCTCGGCGCGCCAGTCACGCGGCGGATGCTAACAGCGTTCATCGATGACTATAATCATATGACCATGGTCATAAGTGCGAGGTCGATCCCGGCGGGACAGTTCAAGGCTCGCTGCCTGGCGCTGCTCGACGAGGTGGCCGAGCGCGGCGCCGAGCTCATCGTCACGAAGCACGGCAAGCCGGTCGCGCGGGTCGTGCCCGTCGAGCCGCCGCCCGACCTCGAAGGCAGCATCGTCCGCGAGGGCGACCTCGTCTCGCCCACCGGCGAGGCCTGGAGCGCCGAGCGTTGATCGTTCTCGACACGCACGCCTGGATCTGGTGGGCTGCGTCCCCCGCCCGCCTCTCGGCGCGGGCGCGCGCGGCGATCGACGCGGCCGGCGTCGTCGGTGTCTCGGCCATCAGCGTCTGGGAGCTCGCGATGCTCGTCGCGAAGAAGCGGCTCGAGCTCGACCGGGACGTCCTGGCCTGGGCGCGGCAGGCGCTGGCGCTGCCGCGCGTCGCGCTGCTGCCGCTGTCCCCGGAGATCGCGGTCGCCTCATCCGCGCTGCCCGCGGAGTTTCCCGGAGACCCCGCCGACCGAATCATCGTGTCGACCGCGCGCGAGGGCGGTGCGGCCGTCGTCAGCAAGGACGCGCGGCTGCGCGGCGTCGCCGGACTGAAGACCGTCTGGTGAAGCGCTACGGCGCCGGCGTCGGGGCGTTGCGCTTCAACGTCTCTTCGTACTGCCGGCGCTGCTCGGGCGTCATGTTCTTCATGGCGTCCTTCATCCTCGCGCGGGCGTCGCCCATCGCCTTTTCCTGCTCCGGCGTGAGGCCGCCGAGGGCGAAGTCGGTCTGCCTGTAGCCGGCGGGGACCTCGAAGAGCGAGGACGGCAGCGATTTCTTGTCGGCGCGAACGAGCTCCATGACCATCACCGGCTCCGCCGAGCCCTTCGGCCGCACCGCCCAGCGGATGGGAGAGCCCTCGATGCCGCTGTCGCGCACCGCCTTCAGCCACGAGGTGGCCTGCGGATCGTTGCGGTTGATCGCCGTCATCCAGTCGCTCGAGGCGCCGAAGTCTTTCGCCATGCAGACGTCGAAGGATCGGCCCTTCGACGACGTGACTCGGGCGTTCTGGCAGGCGTAGCCCGCGATGCGGTCGGCCCCGAGCTTTTCGACGGTGTAGGTCTCCCTGGGAGCGGTCTTCGAGTCCTCGCGCGCCGCCTTGGTGTCCCATGCGGAATACGTGCGGTTCTCGTCGTTGACCATGTAGATCTTCTCGAGGTTGGGGAGCTTCGCGAGCATGACCATCTTGACCTGCGCCGGCGCGCCCGGGGTCGAGCTGCCGGTCGCCATCTCCCACTCCATCCGGAAGCCGGACTTCGACGAGAACAGGTGCGCCGTTCCGTCCACAGGAGCGCCCTGGCCGCGGCGGGTCGTGACCTTGTAGGTGGCCTCGCCCTCGAACTGGGCGAAGGCGGCAGTGGCGGCGAGCGCGAGGACAGCGGCGGTGAGGATTCGGCGAAGCATCATGGGTCTCCTTGTCAGGGCTTCCACGCGAGCAGGTTCGCCAGCAGGCGATACGCGCCGGGCACGCCGGCCGGGAGCTGCCGGAAGAAAGCGAGCCCCGTGTAGACGTAGCGGCCCTTGCCGAGCTTCGCGACGAGAAGGCCGCCCTTCTGCTCGGGCCCGCCGGGATCGGCCATCGCGAGCAGCGGCGTGTACTCCGGCGCCCACGTGCGCGCGAAGTAGAGGCCGCGCTCCTGGACCCAGCCGTTCCAGTCCTCCGGGCCGATGCGATTGGGTGTCGTGAAGATCGGGCTGGCCGGGTCGAGGACCGTGACCTGCGCCGTCTCGTCCGTCACCCGGTCGTGCGGCCGGGCGATCTCGAGCGCGAAGGGCGCGAAGGCGCCCTGGATGAAGGCGTATTGCTGGTACTGGACGACGACGAGACCTCCGTTGCGGGCGTAGTCGAGGAGGCGGCCGTTGGCGGGGGGTAGCGCCGGGTCGGTCTCGTAGGCGCGGCTGCCGACCAGGATCGCGTCGTAGCGGGACAGGTCGCCGGAGGCGAGGTCGCGCGCGGTCAGGATCTCGACCGGCAGGCCGACCCCGGTGAGAGCCTCGGGCACGCGGTCCGCGGCGCCGCGGACGTAGCCGAGACGCGTCAACTTCGGGAAGCGGATGTCGGCGGCCGAGATCCCCGCCTCGGACCGCTCCGGCATGGGTGTGCGCGGGATGTATCCGTAGTCGATCAGGCGGATGCCGAGATTCGCCGTGGTTCCGTCGTCCAGGCGCGCGGCAAATCCGACGGCGTGCCGTCCGGCGACGAGCGCGAGCGGCGCCTGGAGGTCGACGTCGAAGAACTGGCGCTCGCCGGCCCTGGCGAGAGCGAACCGCCGCGGCGCGGGCACGGGCCACCCGGCCGGGCGGCGCGATCTCGAGCCGGCCCGCGACCGGCCCGGCGGCGTGCGAGAGCAGCGTGACCTCGAGGCGCTTCGCGTTCTGATCGAGGGGCCACACGAGCAGGTCCGGCTCGACCGAGACTTCGAGCGCCGGGGCGGCGCGCACCGGGCGGCGGACTTCGCCGATGGCCTGGTCGCGCAGCCGAAAAGAGACCTCGCGCTCGAGAACGACGCGCTCGCCCGCGATCGTGAGACGCGCGACGGCCCGGACGGGGGCCGGCTGGAACGGATCGCCGCGCACGGCGGCAGCCGCCGTGCTCCAGTCGTAGAGATCTCCGCGGAGCGGCCGTTCGAGGAAGTAAGGGACCGTCGCGCGGGCGCCAGCGGGCACGGTCGCCCGCGCCTTCCATTCCTCGAGCTTGCCTGGCGCCACGCTCCTCGCCTCGGCGGCCGGCGGTGCCGTCGTCCAGCCGTCCGGCGACTCGAGCACGACGCTTTCGACGGAGACGCCGTCGCGGCCGGCGTTCCAGACGGAGGCCGTGACCTCGACCGCCTCGCCCGGCGCCGCCGTTTCGCGGTCCGAGATCGCGTCGAGCGTCACTTCCGCCGCCGCGGCGAGCGCGAGCTGCGCCAGCGCCAGCTTCTCGTCGAGGAGCATCGCGGTCCCGCCGTCGCCGTCGCGAGCGAGCGAGCGGGCGGCGCGGAGGTTCGCGACCGCCTTCGCGACGGCCGGGACGACCGACGCCAGCTCCGGCGTAGAGAGGCGGCGGCGCGCATCGGCCACGCCCGCCTCGACGGCGTCCAGAAGCTTCTCGATCTCGGCTCGGCGCGCCGCATCGGGAACTTCGGCCGCCATCGCCCGAAGACGCGTATCGACGCCGGAAAAGAGGTCGGCGCCGCCACGCCCCGCGCCGCCGTCGACCCAGCCCACCGACGTCTGGTTCGGGCCGGGCTCCTGGAGCTGGCCCATGTCCTGCGAGCGGTGGAGGCTGCGGCTCGCCATCGCGATCTGGTAGACGGAACGCCCGGTCAGCGGATCCACCCGGCCGGTCTGCAGGACGACCGTCGTCGCCTCCTTGTCGTCCCAGTAGCCGGTCTCCTGCAGGAGGGTCACGGGTTTCCACGGCGTCAGGCCTTCGGCCGCGAGCTCGGGGAAGGCCGCCGGATCGCCGGCGAGACGAAAGGCCGAGCGCGCGGTGACGCCCGCCGCCTGGTGCTGGCCGTGCCCGTCGCGGGCCGTGCCATTGAAGATGCTGACGACCACCTGCGGGCGGAACCGCCGCATCACGCGCACGGCGTCGCCGAAGAGGGCCTCCCGCGGCCACTTTGCCAGGGCCTCGTCGAGCGAGCGTGTGAAGCCGAAGTCGTAGGCGCGCGTGAAGTACTGCCGCGCCCCGTCGAGGCGCCGCGCCGCGGAAAGCTCCTGCGAGCGCACGAGGCCCAGCCCCACGCCTAGGTCCGGGCCGACGAGATTCTGGCCGCCCTCGCCGCGGGTGAGCGACAGGTACGCGGCTTCGCCGCCGAGGCCCTTCGCCACGAACGCGAGGATCTCCGTGTCCTCGTCGTCAGGGTGCGCGCCCACGACGAGGAGGCGCCGGTGCGCCGCCAGCCTCGCGAGCGCCCGGTCCACGGCCTCCACGCCGCCGGCCGTCGGCGGTGAGAGCGCGTAGAAGGATGCGGCGCCCTGCTCGGCGCGCGGCACGGCGCAGACGAGGAGCGCCGCGAGCCCCGCGGCGAGCCCGAAAGCGGGCCGGCGCCGACGCACTACTTCTTGAGGGTCTTGCGCACGAGGGGTGCCGAGGCGGCGGCCGCCGCGCCCAGAAGCGCCGCCAGAACGCGGGCCTTCTTCTTCGGGTCCATGGCCTTCCACTCCCTGGCGAGCCTCGTGACCGTCTTTCGTGAAACTCTCGAAGCGCTGCCGACCGCGCGGCGAACCGCGGTCGCGCCCTGACCCGACGCCTCCGCGATCGCGGCTCGGGCGACGGCGACGCCTCCCGTGATCGACCGCATCACGCCCTCGATCGTGGCGGGACGGGCGCTGCGGCGGCTCGACGCCGACTTGCGGCGCGCGGCCGACGGCCGGGCCTTGCGGGACGGGCTCTTGCGCGCCGCGGGCTTGCGGCGGCTCCTCGGCGAAAGGGGGACGACCGTGTTCTTGCCTTCGTTCTCGTTGACCACATTGACCTCCGGATCCATGGCGATGGGACTCCTTTTCTTCGTGTGTTTGGCCGGGCTGCGCCGAGCGCGGCCGGCCAGGACGGAATCTAGCACCTTATTTGCAGGTATATGTTGACGTGATGCCGATGGCCCTGGATCTGGACCGCGAGGCCCTGGCCTCCCGGTATCTGAAGAACCGCGAGCGTTCCGAGGCGATCTTCGACTCGGTCAAGCCCGAGGCCTACGAGTCACGGCCGATTCGGCTCCGCAACCCGATCTGCTTCTACGAGGGGCACCTTCCGGCGTTCGCCGTCAATACCCTGGTCAAGCTCGGCCTCGGCCGGCCCGGGGTCGACGAGGCCTTCGAGATGCTCTTCGAGCGCGGCATCGACCCCGAGGACGAGAAGGCGGTACCCGAAGGCGAAGGCGCCTGGCCCTCGCGCATCGAGATCCGCAGCTTCGCGGCCTCGGCGGACCGGGCCGTCCTCGAGGCTCTGGCCGAGGCCGACATCGCAGACGAGTCGAATCCCGTGCTCGCCGGCGGCCTGGCCGCGTTCACGCTGCTCGAGCACGAGCAGTTGCACCAGGAGACGCTCCTCTACATCCTGCACCGCCTGCCCTACGGCCAGAAGATCCGCCCGGTCGCTCTGCCGGCCCCCCGGATCGGCGGGGAGCCGCCCGTCCGGCGGAGCGTCCGCATCCCGGCCGGCCGGGCCACGCTCGGAGCCGATTCCGGCGAGATTCCGTTCGGCTGGGACAACGAGTTTCCGCGGCAGGTCGTCGAGGTCGGCGCCTTCGACGTCGACGTCGACAGCGTCACCAACCGCGACTTCCTGGAGTTCGTCGAGTCGGACGGCTACGAAGACGAGGCGCTCTGGAGCGAGGAGGGCTGGAGCTGGCGCGCCGCGCACGAGGTGCGGCACCCGCTCTTCTGGGAGCTTCACCGCGGCGTCTGGATGTGGCGCGGGATGTGGGACCTGGTGCCGCTGCCCATGGCCTGGCCCGCGTACGTCTCGCACGCCGAGGCTTCGGCGTACGCGCGGTGGAAGGGCCGGCGCCTGCCGACCGAGGCGGAGTTTCACCGCGCGGCCTACGGCACGCCGGATGGCGCCGAGCGCGCACAGCCCTGGGGCGACGCGGCGCCCGACGCGAGCCGGGGCCACTTCGACTTCGCGGGAGCGGACCCGGTGCCCGTGGGCTCGTTCCCGCGCGGGGCGAGCGCCTGGGGCGTGCGCGATCTGGTCGGCAACGGGTGGGAGTGGACGTCCACGGTCTTCGCGCCGTTTCCGGGGTTCTCGCCGATGCCGTCGTATCCGCAGTACTCCGCCGACTTCTTCGACGGAAAGCACTACGTGCTGAAGGGCGCCTCGCCCGCGACGCCGAAGGAGCTCGTCCGCCGCAGCTTCCGCAACTGGTTCCGCGCGACGTACCCCTACGTCTACGCGAAATTCCGGACGGTGGGCCCGTGATCCCCGTCAGCGCCCAGGCGCCGCCGGCCGAGGCCGTCCGCGACTTCGCCGAGGACGTGCGTCGCGACCTCGCGCTCGAGCCGAAGCAGATCCAGTCGAGGTACCTCTACAACGGCCTCGGCTCCGCCCTCTTCGAGGCGATCTGCCGCCTGCCCTGGTACCGGATCACGCGCGCCGAGGGCCGGCTGCTCGCGCGGTTCGCCTCGGCGATGGTCGAACCGCTCGAAGACCCGATCACCTTCGTCGAGCTCGGCTGCGGCAGCGGCGAGAAGCTCGCCGTGCTCGCCGACCGCCTGCGGCATCGCCGCAAGCGCGTGCTCGTCCACCTGATCGACATCTCGCCCGACGCCCTCGAGCTCTCCGAGCGCACCCTCGGCGCGCTCGAGCACGTCTCGGTCGTCGGCCACCGCGCGACCTACGAGGAGGGCCTGCGCCACGCCGCGTCGCAGCGGCCTCCCGCGGGAACGATGCTTGCGCTCTTTCTCGGATCCAACATCGGCAACTTCGACCGCCCCGCCGCCGACGAGTTCCTCTCCGACATCCGCGAGGGCGCTGCGGCCGGGCGACGCGCTGCTGCTCGGCGCCGACCTCGTCAAGCCCGAGAGCGATCTCCTGCTCGCCTACGACGATCCGCTGGGCGTCACGGCCGCGTTCAACAAGAACCTCCTCGCGCGGATGAACACGGAGCTGCTGGCGAACTTCGACCTGACGGCCTTCGCGCACCGCGCCGTCTGGAACCCGGTCGAGCGCCGGGTCGAGATGCACCTGGTCTCGCTCGCCGACCAGACGGTGCGCATCCCGCGCGCGGGCTGCGAGGTCGCCTTCGCGCGCGGGGAGCACATCTGGACCGAGAGCTCCTACAAGTACGAAGCCGACGAGGTCGTCCGGATGGGCGCGTTCGCCGGCTTCCGCCTCCACCAGCAGTGGATCGAGCCCGACGCGGGATTCGCGCTGACGCTGTTCACGGCGGAATAAGCGCGCTAGAAGCTGACGCGCACCGCCGCGCGGAAGACGCGCGGCGCCTGGCGGCTGGTGTACTTGCCGTAGTCCGGGTTGTGCGGCTCCTGATTCGGGTCGTAGATCGTGTCGGGTAGCCGTCGGCCTCGCCCAGCGTCCAGAACGGAGTCTGCGACGTCGGGATCTGGTTGTTGAAGACGTTGAAGACGTAGGCCAGAACGTGACGGTCGCAGGGCCGAAGGTCGATCGGATACGACAGGCTCAGATTCGCGTCCCACTGCGTCGGAAGGCGCCCGGCGGAGCCGCGCGGGACGAGGTAGGTCATCGACGTGCCGACGTAGCCGATCTGATCGAACGGCGGGCCGGACGCGGCGAAGGCCTGAAGGCCGACCGTCGAGTCCGAGCGGCGTGATCCAGTAGCCGTCGAATCGAAAGCGGTGAGGCCGATCGAGGAAGAGACGCCCGTAGGCGTCGTGCCAGTACGGCGGCCAGTCGAAGTCCTGATTGAGGCCGGGTGTCGTGTTCTGGAACGCCTCGTTGACGGCGCCGTCGTAGTTGCCGCGAAGCGACGAGTAGACGTAGCTCGCCTGCAAGCCAGAGCGTGCTCGCCGACGGATTTCCGGGCCACGAGCTCGATCCCGCGGTAGAGGCGGCGCGCCGCAGGGCTCGCGGGGCCGGTCGGCGCGCATGCATAGTAGGGATCATCGAGCCCGTTGCAGACGGGAGCGTCCCCGCTGCGCGAACTTCTCGCCGGAGCCCGGGATTGATGATCGCGCAGTCCGTCGCGTTGACGTCGGGCACGCCGGCGTCGAAGTCGCAGCGGTCCTCGATCGCGTTGCCGAGACGTCCGGTAGGTTCCCTTCAACGCCACGGTCAGCGTCGGGTCGAGCGCCCGCTCGACGCCGAACGTGAACTCGTCCTGGTACGATTCCCTTGCAGCCCCGTGGTCGACGTAGTCGAACCGATCCGTCCCGTCTCCGGTAGCGCCGCATCCGAACTCGCAGAAGGGAACCTCGTGGCCCATGACACCCGGGTCCTGCGCGATCGAGGTCGGATCGAAGTTGTAGCGTGTGAACGACGGCGAAGTTGTGGAAAGCAACGGCTCGTCCCGATCGTCGGGAGCGCGTAGTAGAAGCGGCCCGCGAAGGCGTAGATCTTCGTCCTTCCGTCGTTCCAGGGATCCCACACGACGCCGAGGCGCGGCTGCCACTCGTTGTGCAGAGCAGATACGGTGAGCTCCCTGATAGGTGAGCAGGTCCTCGCTGTCCCAGCGAAGGCCGAGGTTCAGGGTCAGGCCCGGCGACGGCCTCCAGGAGTCCTGGACGTAAGCGCCGAAGCTGCGGGCCTTGGCTCGAAACTTCACGCCCGCGACGGGAGTCAGGTCGTGCACGCTCCGGACGGCGAAGAAGTGGTCGTAGTAGGTCTGTCCGAACTCGTTTCGAAGCGAGACCTCCTGCCCTCCGGTCACCGAATAGCGTCGCGTCGCTGCCGCCGTACTCATAGCTGCCGCCGGCCTGGAGCTCGTGCCTTCCGGCGTAAAGGGTGAGGTCGGCCGCGAAGCTGATTGCGGAAAGACACGTTGTGGTCGAGAGGCCCGTCGATGACGCCGTAGCCGCCGGTCACGGACGTTGGGAACGTCGGGCGGCTGACAGGGAAGGTCGGGCGTTCCCGGCGTTTCGCCCGTGCATCGGAGATCGACGCGTGCGAACTCGCGTCGTCGGCCGTCAGGCTGTTGCCGTCCTGGTGGCGAGAGCCCTGGAGCGTGGCGAGGCCCGTCGGAGCCCAGCAGCCGGGTGAGCGCGTAGTCCGAAGTCGGTGCCGCCGAGTTGACGGGATGAGTACCAGGTCGACGGATCGGGGTTGACGATGGCCGTGTCTTCGAAACGCCCGAGCCGCTGGTCCTGGCGCGGGTCCGTTCCGGAGGCACCGGAGCTCGTCGAAGGATCCGCGAAGACGGAGGCGACCAGCGAGGTCGATGTCGCGAGTGTTCCACGTCAGCTTGCCGGCGTAGAGGTTGTCCGCGGAGTCGAGCGGAAAGCGGTCGTCGGTCGAGACGAGCGGGGACGGCTCCACGCGCGAGACGTCGCCGTCGAGCGTCACGCGGTCGTACGCGCCGAAGAACCAGAGACGGTCCTTCAGGAGGTAGCCTCCGAGGTCCGCTCCGTAGTCGAGCCGCTGATAGTCGGCCCACCGCATCGCCGCGGCGACGAAGTCCTGCGACGTGAAGGTCTGGTCCGCCGCCGTGCCTGCTCGAGTCGTAATAGAAGAAGCCCGCCGCCGTGGAACGTGTTGCCGCCGGACTTGGTGACGACGTTGACACCCCGCCCAGGGCGCCCCCATACTCGGCCGAGTAGCCGCCGGTCTTGACCTCGACCTCCTGGACGAACTCGTTGTTGATGGCCTTGCCCTGAAGGCCCTGGGAGATGTTGGTCGTGTTGACGCCGTCGACGACCCACTGGTTCTCGGCCGACGTCGCGCCGTAGATCGTCAGCCCCAGGGCGCGTCCCTGCGTCTCGGCCCTGGTCGGTCGCGACGCCGGGGTTCGAGCGGACGATGTCGGCGTAGTTGCGATCGACCGGGAGACCCTCGATGACGCGCGCACGTGTAGTTGCGTTCCACCGGTCGTCGAGGTCGATGTCGATCCGCGCAGGCGACGCCGACGACAGACACCGCCTCGCGATCGCCGGCTGCAGCGCGAAATCGGCGGTGGCCCGGCCGCCGACCGAGACCGTGACGGTCTTCGTCTCCGGGCGGAATCCGGCGAGCGCCGCGGTCACCGTGTAGGTGCCGGGCGGCAGGGCCGGAAGACGAAACCGTCCGTCACCGTCAGTCTTGACGGCGCGCGCGCCCTGGAGGCTCGGGCCCGAGACGAAGAACGTCGGCGGAAACGAGCCGGTCTCCTGCCGGATCGCGGAGCGATACCCTCGATGCTACCGGTCGTCTGGGCTGCGACCGCACCCCCACCGAGCAGCCCGCCGAGGGCTACGGCAATCGCGCGGATCTGCCAGCGCCGCATGACGACTCGCCCCGCCCAACGGCAGCAAGATGCACAGTTTCGGTTCGGCCGGTAAGGCGAAGTTGGGCAATTCTGTCGAGAATCGGCCTCCGGGGTCAAGAAGGGCATCCACCTCGACCCCGCCCGGTCCGGGATTGATTAAGATCTCGACCGACAAACCTGTTCTCGAGCATGACAGTCGTTCCGGGTGCCCACCTTGGCCCATACGAGGTGCTCTCGCCGCTGGGCGCGGGCGGCATGGGGGAGGTGTGGCGGGCTCGCGACACGCGGCTCGACCGGGATGTCGCGCTCAAGGTCCTGCCCGACGAAGTGGCTTCGAATACTGCCCGCCTGAGGCGCTTCGAGAAGGAAGCGCGGTCCGCCTCGGCGTTGAATCACCCGAACATCGTCACGATCTTCGATACGGGGACCTCCGATTCGACCTCGTGGATCGCGATGGAGCTCGTGGACGGAAAGACCCTGCGCGAGATCCTGCTTGGCGGTCCCGTGCCGGTGAAGAAGCTGCTCGGACTCGCGACGCAGATCGCCGACGGTCTTTCTCGCGCGCATGAGGCCGGGATCGTTCATCGGGACTTGAAGCCCGAGAACGTGATGGTGACCCGAGACGGCCTGGTCAAGGTCCTCGACTTCGGGTTGGCGAAGCTCACGCACTCGGGCCCCAGCGATGGTGAAGGGTCGCGGCTGCCGACAGAGACCGGAACGTCTCCCGGTGTCGTGCTCGGGACGGTCTCGTACATGTCGCCGGAGCAGGCGTGCGGACATCCCGTGGACTTCCGGTCGGACCAGTTCGCTCTCGGCGCGATCCTGTACGAGATGGCGACGGGCAAGCGCGCGTTCGAGAAGGCAAACGCTCCGGACACGCTTTCGGCGATCCTGCACGACGAGCCGCCGCCCCTGACGCAGACAACCCCGCAGGCGCCGGCGCCGCTCGCCTGGGTCGTCGAGCGCTGCCTGGCGAAGGAGCCGGCGGATCGCTACGCCTCGACCAGGGACCTCGCACGCGATCTGGCGAACCTGCGCGACCGCGTCTCGCAAGGAAGCTCGGCGGCGCATCTGCTTGCCGGGTCGCCCGCGCGGCGCCGGTCGTGGCGGTGGCTGGCCGGCGCTGCGCTCCTCCTCGCGGGAGTGGCGATCGGTGTCGTTGGAACTCGTCGGCCGCGCGAGGAGCCGCCGCGATATCGCCGGCTGACATTCCGACACGGCTCCATACACAGCGCGCGCTTCGCGCCCGATGGACAAACCGTCGTTTACGGAGCCTTTTGGGACGGCAAACCGCTCCAGCTCTTCTCCACGCGAACCGATTCGACCGAGACGACCCTGCTGCCGTTCACGGACGCCAGCATCTTTTCGATCTCCGGGTCAGGGAACATGGCGCTTTCTGTGGGCGGCGCGCTGGCGGAGGCTTCGCTCGCGGGTGGTGCCGCGCGAATGCTCCTCGAGGGAGTCAGCGCTGCCGAGTGGTCGCCGGGCGGCAAGGATCTCGCGGTCGTCAGAGGCCACCGCCTCGAGCTGCCGATGGGCAAGCTGCTCTACGAGAACCTCAACGAGGAGCTGTCCTCTCCCCGCTTCTCGCCTGACGGTGCGTCCATCGCCCTCATTGAAGGGGGCTTCTACAATTGCGCGATCATCCTCGTCGACCTGGCGGGCAAGAAGAGAACGCTGAGTCACGGATGGGATCAATGCTTGGGGCTGGCGTGGAATCCGACGACCGGCGAGATCTGGTTCTCGGCGCGCCAGCACGCGGTCGGCAGTTCCGGCAGCCTGGATCTGCACGCCGTCTCGACTTCGGGCCGCGAACGTGTTGTCTCTCGCGCGGCCATGCATCAGGAACTTCAGGACATCTCTCCGACCGGACGCGCGCTCATCGCGGAAGCGGAAGTCACGTCGTCAATGAAAGCCGGATCCGCCGGCTCGAAGGGAGAGGTCGATCTGACGTGGCTCGACTTCTCGTCGATCATGGACCTCTCCGAGGACGGAAAAGCGATTCTCTTCCTCAACGAGGGGCAAGTGAACGGGGCGACGGGAGAAGTGTTCCTGCGGCGGACGGATGGCTCGCCCCCGGTCCGCCTCGGGGAGGGGAATCCTTCGGCCCTGTCTCCCGACGGCAAATGGGCGGTCTACGGTCGCCCCGACCAGGGATCGCCTTCTGATCCTTCCGACCGGAGCCGGTGAGTCGCGGGTTCTTCCAGGGAGCGGCTTGATCTTCCGAAACCTGAATTGGTTCCCCGATGGCAAGTCCATCCTCCTCGACGCGAATGCCCCGGGCCGTCAGGCGCGCCTCTACGTCCAGAATGCGGCGGGCGGGGCTCCGCGCCCGATGACCCCGGAAGGGTTCGAGATTGGGGAAGGCGGCAAGCCGATCTCGCCGGATGGGAAGCTCGCCGCCATCCGAGGCCCCGGCGGGAAGATAGTGCTCTACCCCGTCGAAGGAGGAGAGCCGCGCGACCTGCCGGGTGCCACGCCGGAAGACGACTTCGGCCGGTGGGACAGCACGGGACGGGCCGTATTTCTCAAGTCAGGCCACGTTCCACAGCGGATCGACCGGCTCGATCTCGTGACCGGACGCCGCGAGCTCTGGAAGGAAATCAATCTGGCCGATCCGGCCGGCGTCATGGGGATCGATACGCGCCTGACCGCCGACGGCAAGACGTATGCGTACACCTGCTTCCGCCAGCTTTCCAACCTCTTCGTCGTCGACGGTCTGCGCTGACGGGGTGTTCCGCGACCGCACCGATCGCGTGGCCGATGGCTCGGCGGCGAGATCTCTGGCACCGCGCGCTCTAGACCGCTTCAGGAGGCTAGAGCTGCTCCGTTGGACCGGTGTCGGCTCTGGCGTGGGTACCGGCGTCGATGTTCGCGTGTGTATCGGCGGCTTTGGCGGGCAAGAACAAAAATCGCACCCATGCTGCCTCGGAAAGAAGCGACAACAAGGAGGGCACAATCCACCTCCACCTCCACCTCCAGCTCCGGGAGTGGGTGTCAGCGTGAGCTCCGGGGTCCAGGTCGGTCGCGGTGTTCTGGTCTGCGTTGGGGTCGGAGTCGATGTCGACGTGGGCGTGAGTGTCGCCGTCGGCGTTGGGGTTTCCGTGGCCGTGGGGGTCGGGCAAAACTCGAACGCCCTCGTATCCTGGACCGGAGGGAACACGGAGCTGGCCGAACTCGTGTAGGTCCGGACCTCGCCCGTAAACGCATCGGTGACCCGAAGATTGACACCGACCGTCGTCAGCCCGGCGGCGAAGAACCAGTTGCCCCGTTCGAAGCCGCAGGCGTTCAGGGTCTTGACGATCACCTCGACGTTTGAAGGGTCGAAGAACCAGAAGTAGCCGGATTCGGAAGTGAGGTTGACGGCGTGAGCCTCGCCGTTTCTTCCTGACACCGTCTGCCAGCTCGCCTCGACGGTGAAGCGGCCGTCGATGCAAAGAACGGTGTCCGTGGAGGCGCAGCCCTGGGGGAGGGGAGGCGTCTGCGAGGGAACGGGCGCGGCACGGGCGTTGGTCGGTTCCTCGGGATGACCGCGGTCTTCCGCAACCGGCCGCACAGCTCGCAAATGCGTTTATGTCGGCGACGGGCCGGAAGGCGGTTCCCTGCGGACTGGTGTATGTCCTCACCTGGTTGGTCGTCGTATCGGTGACGGTGATCGTCACAGCCAGGTTGGTCAGGCCTCCGGAGAAGAACCAGTAGTGCTGGTTGACCGAACAGCCGTTCAACGTCTTGACAGCGAGCTCTATGTTCCCGGGCTCCAGGAACCAGAAGTAGCCGGAATCGGGCGTGATGGCAACGGCGTGGGCGATGCCGGATTCACCGTCGGGTTTCGCCCAGTTCGCCTGGACCAGGAACCGGCCCTGGGAAAGGCAGAGCGTCGAGTCCGTGGAGCAGGTGGTGTCGGCTGGTGCCGGAAGGACGGTGCGACGCCAATCGCCCGGGGGTTGTCTGGCACCGGTCGCCAACAGGGCGAGTGCGACAAGGGTGAGTGTCGCAATCGAGATCGGCGTTTTCTTGAGCTTTCGCATTCGGACCATGGTTGACCTCATTTCGATGTTCTTCTCGGCCGCCGGGAAGACCTGCGTTTGAACGCACATCCGTTACTCGACGGAGCTCGTTCTGGTCGAAGGGCTGAAGTAGACGAGCTCGGGGCGTCCCGCCTCGGCGCGGCGGTTTGGTTCCATCGCTCAGTCGTTGCCGTGGTGTATCCGCTTCCCCTCCACGGTGAGGATCGTCCCGGCGTCCGTGAATATCGCGCGGAACTCGGTCGAGCTGTTGACCCACAAGACGTCCAGGTGCGACGTGCGCGGAAACGGCGTATTGGTCACTACGATGGTCGAGGATCCCGTGCAATCGGGATTGACGGCGAAGGTGCCGGTGAGGATCTCGCCCTGGACGATCGTGCCGTTGAGGCTCAGGGTCTGTGACCCGGTGAGGTTTCCAAAGCGATCGAAGTGAACCGAGCCGACACTGGCGGCAGGCCCGAGGGGCAGCCGCGTCCCGGTGACCGTGTATCCGAAGTCTCCAGCCACGCTGCGGAGCGTGCACTGCTCGTCTGCCAGCAAGGCCGGCGCGAGTCCGACCGCGATCAGCGTGCAGAAAATCGGGATGATCCTGGATGTCCGCTTCATGTGGTTCTCCTTTTCGAAAAGTCCCCGCCGCGCCGAGGCCAGGGAGTCGTCATGAAGCGATAGATAGAAGAGTCGCGCGCGTCGAGTCTCCAGTTCCGGTTCGCGGTTTGTTCCGGATTGGTTCGGGTGGCGCGCGGGCTACGGGCGCTGCCGGATTTCGGGCCAGGATCCGCCCTTCTCCACCTCGATCGCCCCGTGCATGCCTCCGTGGCCTGCGCCGCAGACGCGCGTGCAGGCGAAGTTGTAGAGGCCGCGCTGGGAACTCGTCGGCTTGACGGTAACGACGTAGTCGGCGCCGGGCTGGATGGCCGTGCCTTCGATGCCCAGGCGGGCGGAGATGCCGTGCTCGACGTCGACGGAATGGAAGGTGATTCGGTAAGTCGTTCCCGCCTGCAGCCGTATGGTCGGGCCGTCGGGGCCGCCGGGAGAAAAGGAAACGAGAGAGCGTCACGAGCAGGGGCACCGAGGGGCAGTCCGCGAAGGCGTCCGTGTCGAGGATGGGTTGGAACGCGGCCGGCATGGGTCCGTCAGTAAAGTCTAAGCCCGAATGCCTTGTCGAGGAAGACCGCTATCTGCGCGCGAGTATTGAGGTTTCCGGGGCAGTAGAGCAGCGGGTGCGCGTTGCAGCCGGCGGTGATCTGCCGGTTGTACAGGTCTTCGATCCACGGCGCCTGGGGGTCGTCGGGGGGGACGTCGCCGAAGATTCCTGTCGCCGGCGGAGGGACATAGGTGCTGCCCAGGTTCGCCTTGAGCAGCCAGGCCGCCATGTTCTGCCGCGTCACGATGTCGCTCGGGCAGTAAACGCCGGCGCCGCAATCGCCGACGACTCCCTCGTTGTAGATCTGCTCGACCCAGTCGGTGAACGGGCCGGGACAGGGGACGTCGACGAACAGTCCCTCGCACGTAGGCGGAACATAGCTCGACCCGTACTTGGCCTTCAAAAGGAAGACCGAGATCTGAGCGCGGTTGGTGGGGCTCTCCGGGCAGTAATCGCTGTTGCCGCATCCGGCCGTCACGCCGTGATGGACGAGGTTCTCGATGTACGGGTAGAAGGGGCTCGAGGCGGAAACGTCGGAGAAGCTGGCGCCGATGTGGAGAGTCCATGTCCTCGGGGTGTGGTACGTGGTCGCGCACGCTTCGGGCGCCATCGGGAAGCCGCTCAGGGGACGAAGCCAGTCCAAGCGGGTTCGAGCCCGGCGAGCTCTCGGTCAGTGTCGCGTCCCAGTGCGCGGCCGGTCGTTCGGCCGGAGCGCTGACGGACAGTTGATAGCAGGTGCCGGTGGCGGCGCAGGAGCGGCTGCTGCCGAGCGGGATGTCTCCGTAGTTCGCGGCTCCCTGGACGATGGCGTAATCGGCGCCGGCCGGGCCGTTGAACGTCGGAGGCGGCTCAGGGCGAGCGCGGCTGTCGGCGAGCAGGGGTTCGACGGGAGGCAGCCGACCGCCCCGCCGAGCACGCTGTGATAGAGCCAGGTGGGCTCGACACTGACCGTCTCGCCGGGCTCGAAGATGCCGTTGCCGGTCGGGTCCGCGGCCAGCGCGCTACCGTCGACCTGGCATCGATGGCGTATTTGACAGCCCGTCAGGAAGGCGATCGCGGCAGTAGCCATCGCGGCAACGACAGTGCGCCGGCGCGTGTCCGTTCTAAACGCGACGAAGTGACGCATCTTCGTTCCTCCTTTTCCACTGCCCACTCCGAACCCGTCGGGCGGCCATGGCTAGGATTAGAATTCCGACAGTAGCGAGTCTCCAGATCGGGTTCCGGGTTCGTTCCGGTTTCGTTCGGCTCTGGCCATGCGATTTCGCTTCGGCGATTGCACGCTCGACCTCGACACGCGAGAAGTCTCGCGCGACGGCAAGCCCGTGCACGTCGAGCCGAAGGCGTACCGGCTGCTGGAGCTCCTGCTCGCGGCCCGCCCGAAGGCGCTTTCGAAGGACGAGCTCCAGGACCAGCTCTGGCCGAACACGTTCGTGTCGGAGCGGAGCCTGGCGCGCCTGGTGGAGGTCCTGCGCGATTCTCTCGGGGACTCGGCGAAAGAGCCCCGTTACATCCGGACGGTGCACGGCTTCGGCTACGCCTTCTCGGGAGAGGCGTCGCCGGTCTCCGGCCCCGGCGGGGCGGCCGTCCCGATCCGGGTTTCACTGCCGGATCGTCTGGGGGGAGCGGGAAATCGCGCTGTCGGAAGGCGAGAACGTTCTCGGGAGGGATCCCGAGACCTCCGTCTTCATCGACCTCAACAGCGTCTCGCGCCGGCACGCGCGGATCCTCGTCGCGGAGGACTCCGCGACGATCGAGGATCTTCGGAGCCGGAACGGAACCTACGTGGGCGACAAACGCATCGAGCAGCCGACCAAACTCTCCAACGGAGACAGGATCAAGATCGGCGCGGCGTCGCTCGTGTTCCGTTGCTTCCGCGGCCTCGGGACGACGCAGTCGGAAGTATCGAGCTGAGAAGGCTCGCGCCACGGGCTCGCGCTACTCGTCGCCGACGGTCACGCGCTGGGCCGGCGGGGTGGGGCGGACCCTTCGGACGACGGGAAGTGGCGGCAGGCCCGGCGTGGGCCGCTGCACGACCGGAAGGGGCGGGAGCCCGGAAGCGGGCCGTGCGTTCCCCGGCGCGACGGGAATCGGCGGCGGTGCGGCTGCCGGAGCGCTGCCGTCGGAGGTGCCCGCCGCCTCACGACGGGAAGCGGTGGCAGAGCGGCGACCGAGGAGCCGGCGCCCGGCGGGGGCGGCGAGGCGGCGGGGTCCGGGGCGAGGCGCAGCGCCTCCCATTTTCTGCCGGCGTCGCCGCTCTTGAGCACGCCGAGCTGCGTGCCGGCGTAGAGGACGGAGGGTGCGCGCGGATCGAGCGCGAGCGCGGTCACGTAGAGGTCCTGGTTGAGCATCACCCACGATTCCCCGCCGTCGGAGGACTTGTAGATGCCGATCGCGGTCGCGGCATAGAGGGTCTTCGAGTCGGCGACGTCGATCGCCAGGGCCAGCACGTTGTAGCTCTTGAGGCGCTTGTGGAGCGGGCGCCAGCTCGTCCCGGAGTCGTCGCTGCGGTAGAGGCCGTCGTGCGTGCCGGCGTACAGAGTCGTCGGAGACGCGGGATCCACGGTGAGATTCCAGATCGTCCCCTTGCTCATCGACTTGAGCGGGCGCAGCCAGGTCGACCCTCCATCGGTCGTCTTGAAGAGCCCCTCGCTGTTGGTTCCGAGGTAGATCGTCCCGTCGGTCGACGGATCGAAGGCGATCGCCGTCACCGCGACCTGCGCGGTCGTCGCCGCGAGCTCGGTCCAGGTCTCGCCGGAGTCGGTGCTGCGAAAAACCCGGCCGGCCTCGGTCCCCACGTAGATCGCTGCCCGGCGGTGGGGGTCCACCGCGATCGCCCCGATGTAGCGCGCCGACAGGCCCTCGCTCGAGCGGCGCCAGGTCTCGCCCGAGTCGGTGCTGCGGAAGACGCCGCCCGTATCCGTCGCCGCGAAGAGCGTCTCGTGCGCGGACGGGTCGATCGCGAGAGAGAGTACGGAGTGCGTGTCGAGGCCCCGGCCGCGGGACCTCCACGTGGCGCCGCCGTCATGCGACTGGTAGAGGCCGCGCGCCGTCGTCGCATAGAGCGTGGAAGGCGCCGTCGGGTCGAGCACGAGCGCGGTCACGAGCCCGCCCTCGCCCTGGAGGACGAAGCCGGGCCCCGGATCCTGAGCGCCCACGGGATGGACCGTCGCGAGCGCGACGAGGGCCAGCGCCGCCACGAGCCGGAAGTCTGCGTCGCTGTGGTTCACGCTCGGGGCTCCCGTGGTTTGGAAGGCGACAACGTATCACGCCGGAGGTCGTCGTTCGGCAGGCATGGCCGGCATCGCTCACACGCTGGATCACGGGGGGAGCGCGCGCACGTCAATGGCCCTCCGTGAGCGGGCTGACCCGGAAGTGGAATCGGAAGGTCACGGCGTCGGCGCCCGAGCCGTAGACCTCGGTGTAGTCGCCGTCGATCGCGTCTCCGGTCAGCGTTGCCGAGAGATCGCCTCCGGTCTGACGGGTGACTTCTCCCGCCTCCCGCGGTTTCCGGCGCCTGACGTCGATCCGGCTCGACGGCATGACGGTCCGCCATGAGAGCCTCCTGCAGGATCACGATATCGGCCCATGGCCGGCAAAGTTGTCACCGTTTCACACGTTTTTCATGGGATTGCCGTCTGCGCGGCCGCAGACGGTCGTTCGAGGGCGGCGATTCACGGCACGATGGGCTCGAGCGCGGTGTCGGCGGCTCCGCAGAAATTTCCGGGGCTCCAGTACACTCGGACCTCGCCCGTGACCGAATCCGTCAGGGTCAGCGTGTAGTCGAAGCCGGTCAGCCCGGTGTAGAAAAACCAGAACTTTCCGCTGATTGCCCGGAAGTCGACCATCTTCACGATGACCTCGGGCAGCGCCGGATCGCCCGTGATATCCGGCATGCTGAAGTAGCCCCACCGGTCTCCGGAGGCGACGGCGAGGCCGCTCGACTCGCGCCCCGTGCGCTCATCCCGGGCCTGGAGCGTGACTGAGAACCTGTGATCGAGAAGCGAGAGCGCCGCCTCGGCGGGCGCGGCCGTCGACTCCGGCCGGACGACCGCCGCCAGCGCGTCCGGGAACGGACGGTCCGAGCCTCCGCAGAGCGCCTCACCTTCGTTGCCCGAATATACGTGCTGCTGGCCGGTGAGCGTGTCGGTGAGAGTCAGCACGTAGGGGAGGGTCGTGAGGCTGGCGTGGAAGAGCGCCGGTCCGCCGGGCCCCAGCGCGCCCTCGGGCAGCATCTTGACGACGATTTCCGGGAACGTCGCGTCACCCGTGACCGCCCCAAAGCCGAAGTAACCCGCCCGGTCGGTGAGGGTATGAGCCGCTGCCGAGTTCCACAGGCCGTGGCTCTGCGCCACGAGCTCGAGGGCGAAGCGGCCGCCCACGAGGCAGAGCCGGCCGGGCTCGGCGACGCAGGGGAAAGAGGGCACGGCCGAGGCGAGATCGATCTCGAAGATCCCCGAGCCGTCCGTAGCGGCGAGGAGGCGCCGGCCGCCGGCCGGGATCGCGAGGTCGAGCACCGGACGGCCGACCAGACCGTCGGCAAACGGCTCCCAGCTCGCGCCGCCGTCGCGGCTCCGGTAGATGGCCGAGTCGGCGGCCGCATAGAGGTGACCCGGTCGAACGGGGTCTGCGACGAGGTCGGTCACTGCCGTCGGAGGTCCGGCCGGCGATCTCACCCACGTCCGGCCGCCGTCGCCGCTGCGCCAGATGCCCGCGCCCGCGGTTCCGGCGTACACCACGCCGGTCGCGAAGGGATCGACCGCAAGAGCGAAGGGCGCTGCGCCGAGGTCGCCCGCGTTGCGCGTCCACGTCGCGCCGAGGTCGTGGCTGACGAAGATCGAGCCCCCCTCCGGATAGGCGTAGTAGCCGTAGGAAATGTCGTAGTACGAACCGGCGTAGAGCGTGGACGGGTCATGGCTGTCGAACACGAGGCTGTAGACCTCCTGGGACAGCGCGACCGTCTGCCAGGTGTCGCCTCGGTCGTCGCTGCGCGCGAGGCGCGAGTAGCCGCCGGACCAGATCGTCCCGGACGATCTCGGATCGCTCGCCAGAAAGCGTACGTTCGAGATCGATGAGAGATGTGCCCAGGTCTCGCCGGCGTCCACCGACCGATAGAGCTCTCCGTAACCGCCTCCGTAGAGGATGGACGGAGTGCTCGGATCGAAAATGAGCGAGTTGAGAGGGGATGGCGGATTCAGGCTCGCGAGCGAGGACCAGCTCTGGCCTCCGTCGCTCGACCGGAAGAGGCCGGGGCCCTGTTCGGTGTAGAAGCCGCTGCTGCTCGCGAGCAGTTTCGTCGGGTCGCTCGGGTGGGCGGCGAGGGCCGTGATCCACGACGATCGGAGGCCGTGACCGTGCCAGCTCCAGGAGGCTCCCCGGTCGGCGCTGCGGTAGATGCCAGTGTCGGTGCCGACGAGAACGGCCCCGGACGTGGCGTCGAACGTCGCCGCATACAAGTACGGGGTGCTGAGCGGTTCTTCGGCGGGCGTCCACGTGGCTCCACCGTCGCCGCTGATCTGCAAGCCGCGAGTCGACGTCGCGACGACGACGGGCGTCGCGCTCGCGGACGACGCCGGAACCTCGACGATGCGAATAACGCCAAGCTGGGTATCGATCGGAGAGCACGTCCAGGTGGCGGCGCCGTCGCCGGTACGGCAGATGAAGCCGGGAATGGCTGCGTAAAACCGGCCGGAGCCTCCGGCGCCGGCGGCAATGACGGTCGGTTGTGCGAGCTCGTGCCCGGTGATCGACACCGCGGAAAGGGACGTGCCGCCGTCCGTGCTCCGGAGAATCGTGCTCGCTCCGCTGAATCTGTAGCCCAGGATGACGAGTGCGCCGTCGTGGGGATCGAAGCCCAATGCCGAGACGAAACTGAGCCCCGAGAGTCCCTCAGCGGGCAGGCGCTTCCAGCTCACGCCGGAATCGGTCGACTTCCAGACGGCCGCGGGGTAGCCGGAGGAGTAGCCGGCCAGGTAGACCGTGGTGGGTTCCTCCGGATCGATCGCCACGGCCGACAGCCCGGCATCGGAGGCGGCAAGGCGTTCCCAGGAATCGCCTGAGTCGCGGCTGACGTACAGACCGCCCTGCCCGACGAGAGCGAAGATCGGCGAGCCGGCCTGGGCGGCGATCGCCGAGACGTACTCATCCTGCAGGCCGGCGAGCTCCCACCCCTGCCCGTCGGCGCTGGAGCGGTAGATCCCGCCCGGTGTTCCGGCGTACTGGACCCCGTCCGCAGCCTTCAGGTCGAGGATCGCGCCGACGTCGGCGGGGCCGCTGAAAATCCAGGCGGGTGGCTCTGCCAACGCAGCCATTCCCCCGGTGACCAGAACCACGAACAGTAGCGAAAGAAGTGGCGAGCGGTCGCGCATGGCATCCTCCCTCGTCGAGTCCCGTGACCGTCAGGTGCTGTTGCCCCGGATTCTAATGTTTCGTGACCGTTCCTGTCGGCATCGCCGCGCCTCTTCAAATGGCCTTCGGCGGTGGTGACCCGGTGACACCGTGCCGCCCACGGCGGCGACCGCGCTCGGAAGCCCGAGCGCCGCTGAACGGTGGGGCGCGCCGTCATGATGGCCTCCTGAGTAGCGACGATGTGTGCTGGAGTCTCGAAAGTCGCACCGATTTCGCACCGTTTCTCCAGGGTCTGCCCGTGTGGCGTTTTCGCTGGCTTTTCGACGGGCCTGGCCGCGGGGCCGCGCGGGCGGCCGCCGGGGCGGGGCGACCACGATTGACCCGGCGCTAACCCGGTGGTACCGTGCCGCGGTTTTGCTCAGGAGGTGTCCTCTGAAACGCTTCATCGCCGCGCTCTGCCTCGCCGCCTTTGCCGCAACCGCCGCTCCCGCCACGGAGTCGGTGGACCTGGACATGGTCACGAAGATCCGGTTGGAGGGCTTCACGGACTCGAAGGTGATGGAGACGGCCTCCGAGCTCATGGATCGGATCGGTCCGCGGCTGACCGGCTCGCCGGCGATGAAGGAAGCCAACGAGTGGACGAAGCAGCAATTGGCCTCCTGGGGGCTCGCCAACGCGCACCTGGAGAGCTGGGGACCGTTCGGTCGGGGCTGGACGTGGGAGGGCTGCACCGTGCGGATGACCGCTCCCGGCCCGGCGGAGCTGGTGGCAATCCCCGAGGCCTGGACGCCGGGGACGGCGGGACCGATCCGGGGCAAGGCGGCGCGGCTCGATCTCAAGTCGGCCGACGAGCTCGAGAAGCTGAAGGGCAAGTTCGGCGGGACGATCGTCTTCTACGGCGAGTTGCGCGAGATCGGCCTGCGTGAGAAGCCCGACTCGGAGCGCTACGACGAGAAGGAGCTGGCGGCGGAGTTCCAGTACGAGATGCCCGGCGGGCCGCCCCGCTACAACCGCGCCGAGTACGCGAGACGGCGGGAGCTACGCAAGGCCGTCAACAAGTTCCTCGAAGAAGAGAAGGCGCTGGCCATTGTCACCGCGGGCCGGGGCGACATGGGGACGTTTACGGTGCAGGGCGCCGGGACCTGGAAGAAGGGCGATCCGCAGGGCCTGCCCTCGGTCTCCATGGATCCGGAGCACTTCGGCCGGGTCGCGCGACTCCTCAACCGCGGCGTCGGCGTCGAGGTCGAGATGGACGTGAAGGCGCGCTTCATCGAGGAAGACCTCATGCAGTGGAACACGATCGCCGAGATCCCGGGCACCGACAAGAAGGACGAGGTCGTCATGATCGGCGCGCACCTGGACTCCTGGCACGGCGCGACGGGCGCGACCGACAACGGCGCCGGCTCGGTCGTGGCGATGGAGGCGATGCGGATCCTCAAGGCCGTCGGCGCGAAGCCGCGGCGCACGATCCGCATCGGCCTCTGGAGCGGCGAGGAGCAGGGCGTCTACGGATCGAGAGCCTATGTGTCGCAGCACTTCGCCTCGCGGCCCGAGCCTTCGGCCGAGGAACGGGACAAGCCCTTCTACCTCCGCAAGAAGACCGGGCCGCTGACCGTCAAGCCCGAGCACGCCAGGCTCTCCGCGTACTTCAATCTCGACAACGGCAGCGGCAAGATCCGGGGCATCTACTGCGAGGACAACGCCGCCGTGGTTCCCATCTTCGAGGCCTGGCTCGAGCCGTTCCACGATCTCGGCGCCACGCTCGTGACGATGAACCGGACGGGCGGGACCGACCACGAGTCTTTCGACGACATCGGGCTGCCGGGCTTCCAGTTCGTCCAGGACGCCCTCGAGTACGAGACCCGGACGCACCATTCCAACATGGACCTCTACGAGCGCCTGCAGAAGAACGACCTCATGCAGGCCTCGGTCGTGATGGCCGCGTTCGCCTACAACGCCTCGATGCGCGACGGCATGATCCCGAGAAAGCCGATGCCGAAGGACGAGCCGGCGAAGCCGGAAGAGAAGAAGCCGGAAGAGAAGAAGAGCGACGCGCCGGCGAAGTAGAGGACCGGAGACCCATGCTCGCCGCGGTCCTCGCTTCGCTCCTCGCGCTTCCCGCGGCCTCCGCGCCTCCGGCCGTCGTCTCGCCCGCCGAACGGCAGGCGGCCGCGAGAATCACGGCGAACGCCCTTCGGGCACACATCAAGTTTCTGTCCTCGGACCTGCTCGAGGGCCGCGGCCCGGGAAGCCGGGGCGATCGCCTGGCGCGCAAGTATCTCGCCGCGCAGCTTGAGACCCTCGGTCTGCGGCCGGGCGCCCCCGGCGGAGGCTGGCAGCAGAAGGTGCCGCTCGTCGGCATCCGGTCGGAGGTTCCCGACACGATGACGTTCGCGGCCCGCGGCCGGACCCTCGTGCTCCGCGGCCGCGAGGACTACGTCGCCGGGGCCGGCACGCAGACGCCGTCGGCGGCCGTCGAGAACGCCGAGGTCGTGTTCGTCGGCTACGGCATCGTGGCGCCCGAGTACGGCTGGGACGACTTCAAGGACGTCGACGTGCGCGGGAAGGTCGTCCTCGTCATGAACAACGATCCGTCGAACGACCCGAGGCTCTTCGGCGGACGGACGCGCCTGCGATACGGGCGGTGGGACTACAAGTACGAGCAGGCGGCCAGGAAGGGGGCCTCCGGCATCATCCTCATCCACACGGAGGCATCGGCCTCCTACCCGTGGCAGGTCGTGCAGGCGTCGTGGTCGGGAGAGCGATTCGAGCTGCCCGACGACGGCAGTCCTCGACTGCAGTTGCAGGCCTGGGCCACCGAGGACGCCTGCCGGCGGCTGGTGACCCTCGCCGGCCGGAACCTCGACCGGCTGCGCGAAGCGGCCGAGTCGCGCAAGTTCCGCCCGGTGCCGCTCGGCGCGTCGCTGTCCTTCGCGATGACGAACGTCATCACGCGCACGGAATCGGGCAACGTGATCGGCATGCTGCCCGGAAGCGACGCGCGCCTCGCGAAGGAGGCCGTCGTGTACACGGCCCACCACGACCATCTCGGCATGAAGGCCGACGCGAAACCCGGCGAGGATGCGATCTACAACGGCGCCCACGACAACGCGTCGGGCCTCGCGGCCGTCCTGGCGATCGCCGGCGCCTTCGTCGCGCTTCCGCAACCTCCCGCGCGCTCGGTCTACTTCGCCTTCGTCGCCGCCGAGGAGCAGGGTCTCCTCGGCTCGGAGTACCTGGCGCGGCATCCCCCGGTCCCGGCGGGCCGGATCGCGGCGAGCATCAACGTCGACGGCATGGCATTCTGGGGCCGCGCGCGGGACCTGTCGGTCGTCGGCCTGGGAAAGTCCAGCCTCGACCGCGACATCGTGGCGCTCGCGGCCCTGCAGGGGCGCACGGTCGAAGGGGACGAGTTCCCGGAGCACGGCAGCTTCTACCGCTCCGACCAGTACAGCTTCGCCCGAATCGGGGTGCCGGCCGCCTACATGAGCTCCGGCTCCGACATCGTCGGCAAGCCCGCGGGTTGGGGCCGCGCGCAGATCGACCTGTTCAACCGTACCGACTACCACCAGCCCTCGGACGAGTACCGCGAGACCTGGGACCTCTCGGGAGCCGTCGAGGACGCCCAACTCGACTTCTACCTCGGCGTCGCCGTCGCCGATGCGCCGTCGATGCCGCAGTGGAACCCGGGTGACGAGTTCGAGGCGGCCCGGAAGAAGGCGATAGCCGACGCGGCAGCGATACGCTGATGACGGGCTCGTCCCGGAACTTTTCGGGACGCCGAGCGTAGGGTCTGGAGGACAGGTTCACTTTCCGAAAGGGGGACCTCGTGTTGCTTCGCGTCCGCCTCGCATGGATCGCGCTGCTCTTTTCGCCGTTCGCCCTGGGTCAAACCGCGGCGGCCCCCTCCGCCCCGGCTCGTCCCGAAGCCGGAGAGTCTCGTCGTCGAAGGCGTTCCCCCGATTCCGGCCACGCTCGCCGACGAGGTCGGCCGCTACACCGAGTTTCGGTCGGCCGGATTCTCGAGCTGGCACCCGACGCGCCGCGAGATGTTGATCTCGACGCGGTTCGGCAACGTGGCCCAGGCCCACCTGGTCAAGTTCCCGGGCGGCGCGCGCACGCAGATGACGTTCTATCCGGACCGTGTCGGCGGCGCCCGGTTCGATCCGAAGACGGGCGAGTCGTTCATCTTTTCCAAGGACACCGGGGGCAACGAGTTTTTCCAGTACTACCGTTACGACTTCGCCGACGGGAGCGTGACGCTCCTGACCGACGGCAAGTCGCGCAACACGGGCGCCCGCTGGTCGAACGGCGGCGACCGCATCGCGTACGGCTCGACGCGGCGCACGGGCGACGACGTCGACATCTACGTCGTCGCCGTGGGTGACCCGAAGACGGACCGCCGCGTCCTCGAGCTGACCGGGGGAGGCTGGGAGGTCGCCGACTGGTCGCCGGACGACTCGAAGCTCCTCGTGGTCGAGGGCATCTCGATCAACGAGACCTACCTGTGGCTCGCGGACGTCGCGACCGGCGCGAAGACGCTCCTGACGCCCAAGGGCGGCAAGGAGAAGGTGGCCTACGGCAACGCCGCGTTCGCGCGGGACGGCAAGGGCCTCTACGTCACCGTCGACGCGGGCTCCGAGTTCCAGCGCCTGGCCTACATGGACCTGGCGACGAAGAAGATCGACTTCCTGACCGGGGACACCGTCGGACGTCGAGGACTTCGACCTCTCGCTCGACGGCCGGATGCTGGCCTACGTGACCAACGAGAAGGGCGTCTCCGTCCTGCGGCTGCTCGACACGGCGACCCGCAAGGAGCTGCCGGGGCCGAAACTGCCGCTCGGCACCATCGGCGGCCTTCGCTGGCATCGGGACGGCGGAGCGATCGGATTCACGATGGAGACCGCGCGCTCCAACTCGGACGCGTACTCCTGGGACGTGAAGACCGGCAAGCTCGATCGCTGGACGTTCAGCGAGCTCGGAGGGCTCAACCCGGAGACCTTCGCCGAGCCCGAGCTGGTGGCCTGGAAGAGCTTCGACGGCCGCGAGATCACGGGCTTCCTGTACCGGCCGGACGCGAAGAAGTTCCCCGGCAAGCGGCCGGTGACGATCGAGATCCACGGCGGGCCGGAAGGGCAGTCGCGGCCGGACTTCATCGGCATCTGGAACTACATCGTCAACGAGCTCGGCGTGGCGGTCATCCTGCCCAACATCCGGGGATCCTCGGGCTACGGCAAGACGTTTCTCAAGATGGACAACGGCATGCTGCGGGAGGGCTCGTACAAGGACATCGGCGCGCTCTTCGACTGGATCCGGACGCGGCCCGAGCTGGATGCCGACCGGGTGCTGGTCGGCGGCGGCAGCTACGGCGGCCACATGACGCTGGCCGTGGCGTACCTCTACAGCGACAGGATCCGGTGCGCGATCGACGTCGTGGGGCCGTCGAACTTCGTGACGTTCCTGCAGAACACCTCCGGCTACCGCCGCGACCTGCGCCGCGTGGAGTACGGCGACGAGCGCGACCCGAAGACGCGGGAGTTCCTGGAGAGGACCGCGCCGCTGAACAACGCCGAGAAGATCCGCAAGCCTCTCTTCGTGATCCAGGGGGCCAACGATCCGCGCGTGCCGATGTCCGAGTCCGTGCAGATGGTCGAGAAGATCCGCGCCGTCGGCACGCCCGTCTGGTACATGATGGCCAGGGACGAGGGGCACGGCTTCGCGAAGAAGTCGAACCGCGACTACCAGTTCTATGCCTCGGTCCTCTTCATGAAGGAGTTCCTGCTGGCGCAGTGAGCCGCGCTCGGGATGACCCGAGGAGTCCCCTGGGATGACCGTCGTACGATTCGTGCAAAGTTGGCAGTTTTTCGCTGTCATTCCTGCCGAAACCTGCTGAATTCGGACCGACTGACGCCGAGATCCTGCACGCTTTGCAGATTTCTCTGGTCAGCGGCGTGCCGGTTTGGTAACCTGCGGTTCCGTGGACAAGGCCGATACCGCCTGGCTCCTGGTTTCCACGGCCCTCGTCCTCCTCATGACCCCGGCTCTCGGCTTCTTCTACGGGGGCCTCGTGCGCTCCAAGAACGCGCTCAACACGATGATGATGAGCGTCGTCTCCCTCGGCTTCGTCGGGGTTTCGTGGGCGCTGCTGGGCTACTCGATCGCGTTCGGGCCCGGCTCGGCCGTGTCCGGCGGACTCTCGCGCGCGCTCCTGTCGGGCGTGGGGCTGGAGCCGCAGGGAACCGTTCCCCACGTCCTCTTCATGGCTTTCCAGGGGACCTTCGCGATCGTCACGGCGGCCCTGATCTCCGGGGCGATCGTCGAGCGGATGCGGTTTGGTCCCTACCTGGCGTTCCTCACGCTCTGGGGCCTCCTCGTCTATGCGCCGGTCGCGCACTGGGTCTGGGGCGGCGGCTTCCTCGCCCGGCTCGGCGCGCTCGACTTTGCCGGCGGGACGGTCGTCCACGTCAACGCCGCGGTGGCGGCGCTGACGGCAGCGCTCGTGCTCGGGCCCCGCAAGGACTACGCGCGCCAGGCGATCCTTCCGCACAACGTGCCGTTCACGCTGCTCGGCGCGGGGCTCCTGTGGTTCGGTTGGTTCGGCTTCAACGCCGGCAGCGCCCTGGCCGCCAACGGCGCCGCGGCGCTCGCCTTCGTCAACACCCTCTTCGCGCCGGCGGCCACCCTCGTCGTCTGGACGCTCCTCGATCGGGCGCGCACGGGGCGCGCGACGGCGGTCGGCGCCGCGACGGCGATCGTCGTCGGCCTCGTCGCCGTCACGCCGGCCGCGGGCTACGTCTCGCCGCTGTCGGCCATCCTGCTCGGCGGCGTCTGCGCCTTTCCGAGCTACTTCGCGCTGTTGTGGCGGGCGCGCACGCGGCTGGACGACTCGCTCGACGTCGTCGCCGCCCACGGCCTCGGCGGGACCGTCGGCGCGCTGCTGACCGGCGTTCTCGCGCAGAAGGCCTGGAACACGTCGGCCGACGGGCTCCTCTTCGGTAACCCGCGGCAGCTCGGCGTGCAGGCTCTTTCCGTCGTCGCCGTCGCGGCCTTCAGCGGGGTGGCGACGCTCGGCCTGCTCAAGCTCATCGGCGCCTTCGTTCCGCTGCGGGCCTCGGCGCGCGACGAAGGCCTGGGTCTCGACGTGACGCAGCACGGCGAGGAGGCCTACGCTCGCGGTGAGGGCGCGATCCTGGTGCTGCCGGAGACGGCGGCTCCCACGCTCGCCGTGCCTGCCGCGGCGCCCGCCGGGGGAGGCTCCGGCTGAAGCTCGTCGTCGCCATCGTGCGGCCGGAGAAGCTGCCCGACGTGCTCGAGGCGCTCTTCCGGGCGCAGGTGCGCGGGCTGACGCTCCACCGCGTCGAGGGGCACGGCGGCGAGACCGAGAGGGTCGAGACCTATCGGGGGACGACCGTCAAGATGGAGCTCGCGGAAAAGGTGCGCCTGGAGATCGGCGTCTCGGACCATTTCGTCGAGCCCACCGTGCGGGCCATCGCCGACGCGGCGCGCACGGGCTCGGTCGGCGACGGAAAGATCTTCGTGCTGCCCGTCGAGAAGGTCTATCGCATCCGCACCGGCGAGGAAGACCAGGCGGCGGTCACACCGGTCGAATCCTCGGCCTGACCCCGCCGCGCGGCCGGATGGCTCGAGTGCGGTTCGGGATCAGCCCTCGACGATCGCTTCGGCCTCGATCTCGACGAGCATGGCCGGGTCGATGAGCCGCGAGACCTCGACCATCGTCGCGGCGGGCCGGATCTCGCCGAAGACCTCGCCGTGGGCCCGGCCGACCTTTTCCCAGTCCCCGATGTCCGTGACGTACATCCTCGTGCGCACGACGTCCGACAGGCGCGCGCCGGCCTTCTCGAGGGCGGCGGCGATGTTGGAGAGCGCCTGGACGGCCTGGGCGTAGGCGTCGCCGGCGCCGACGATCCGGCCGTCCTTTCCGGTCGCTGTCGTTCCGGAGACGTGGACGACGTTACCGACGCGGACCGCGCGCGAGTAGCCGACGACCGGTTCCCACGGCGCGCCGCTCGAGACGTTGCGGCGCGTCATCGGACGACTCCCTGGGGCCGGGTCGCGCCGAGGTAGCGGTCCTTCAGGTCGCTCCAGTGCGCCTCGCTCAGGACGCGCCGCAGCGCCGCGTTGAGCGGGTCGCGCAGGGGGCTTCCGTCCTTCAGCGGGAAGGCGAAGCTGAAGGCCTCGAGGTGGCCGGGAAGCACTTCGAGACGCCGCCCGGCGTCGCGCTCGGCGTAGTAGCGCAGGACGACCGATCCGTAGACGATGGCGCCGACCTCCCCGCGGACCAGCGCGTCGATCGCGGCGGGAACGCCGGAATAGACGCGGTGGGCCATCTCCTCGCGCCGCAGCAGGTCGACGGAGGCCGAGCCCTCGACCGTCCCGACGATCACGTTGCGCAGCGCGGCGGGGCCCTGGATGCGGGCGACGTCGAAGAGCGCGAGCTTGGTGGTCACGAACGCCGTGAAGGCCGTGATCAGGATCAAGCTGACGAACATCCAGAAGAGGCCGACGAGTCGTCCCCAGAACGTGATCGGGACCTTGTCGCCGTAGCCGACGCCGACGGTCGTCACGCCGGCCCACCAGAATCCGGACCCGACCCCGTGGAGCGCCCGGCCCGAGAACATGGCGTTGCGGCGGCGTTCGAGGAGCCACATCCCCGCGCCCGCCAGGAAGACCAGCACGACGATGGCGGCGTAGAGCCGCAGGGCCGTCCGTGTCGAAAGCGCTTCCAGGACGCCGAGCCAGCGGTCCTCTTCGCGCGCGCGGAGCACGGCGATGCCGATCCCCGAGACGACGTAGCCGTGGGTGAAGTCCACCTCGCGTTCCCTCTCGACCGTGGCGGCAAAGGGCCCCGCCGCGGTATCGAGGGTCCCGAGGCTGATCGCGTCGAGGATGGCGTCGGGCGTGCTCTCGACGAAGCGGTAGCGGTAGTGCAGGTCGGCCGCGAGGTCCTTCCAGAGATCGACGGTGAGCCCCTGCCACTGTCCGCTCGCGTCCTTCATCGCCCACGGCGGCGCCTCGAAGACGCCGATTTCGAGCTCCCGGCCGGGGTCCGGAACGGAAGCCGTCTGCGCCGCGCCCGGCCGGGCCGCGAGCAGAGCCCGCGGCGGCCCACCGCAGGATCCGGCGTCTCCAGGGCCTGTCGCTCACCGCTCCAGGTAGGTGTACTTGGGGAAGACCTCTTCGAACTCCCGGTAGATCGCCCGCACCTCGTCCTTCTTCAGCGAGCGGCCGGCCACGCGGTTGAGCTGCTTGCCGATGGAGTCGAGGATCTCGGTCCGGTCGTAGTTCATGTACTCGAGGACGCGCTCGCAGGATTCCCCGGGCAGGACGTCGTCGATGTGGGCGCGGCCCTGTTCGTCGATCGTCACGAGGACCTCGTGCGCCTCGCCGAAGAGGTTGTGGAGGTCCCCGAGGACGTCCTGGTAGGCGCCCATGAGGCACACGCCGAGGTAGTAGGGCTCGCCGCTCCTCAGGGCGTGGAGCGGAAGCGTCTCCTTGATGTCGCGCAGGTCGATGAACTTCTCGATCTTGCCGTCCGAGTCGCAGGTGATGTCGGCGAGCGTGCCGAGCTCGCCGGGCCTCTCGTTGAGACGGTGGATCGGGAGGATGGGGAAGAGCTGGTCGATCGCCCACACGTCGGGCAGCGACTGGAAGACCGAGAAGTTGAGGACGTACTTGTCCGCGAGCATCGTCTCCATGTCCTCGAACTCCTCGGGGATCTCCTTGAGCGACTTCAGGTCGCGGTGGATCTTCTCGCAGATGTTCCAGAAGAGGATCTCGCCCTTGGAGCGGTCCTCGAGGGACAGGTGCCCGAGGTTGAAGAGCGTGAAGAGCTCCTCCTTGTACTGGAGGGCGTCGTGGTAGCTCTCGCGGAGCGTCTTCGCGTTGACCGTCTCGTAGATCGAGGCGAGCTCCTGGAGGACGTTCGGGTCGGCGGAGGTGACGTGGACGCGGCGGCCCTGTTCGATCCGGTCGGCCACGTCGAGCACGTTGGTGACGAAGACCGAGTGGTAGGCCGTGACCGCGCGTCCGGACTCGGTCACGAGCGTCGGCGCGGGCACCTTCTCCTCCTCGCAGATCTGCTGGATCGTGTAGACGACGTCGTTGGCGTACTCCTGCACGGAGTAGTTCATCGACGAGTCGAACGCGGTCTTCGAGCCGTCGTAATCGACGCCCAGCCCGCCGCCGAGATTCAGGTACTGGATCGGCACGCCCTGGCCGCGCAGCTTCGCGTACACGCGCCCGGCCTCGCGGATCGCCTCCTTGATCTTGCGAATGTCGGTGATCTGCGACCCGATGTGGAAGTGCAGCATGACGAGGCAGTCGAGCATCTTTCTCGACTTGAGGATCTTGACCGCCTCGAGCATCTCCGGGGTCGTGAGGCCGAACTTGGCGGCCTCGCCGCCCGACTTCGCCCACTTGCCCGAGCCCCGCGCGTAGAGCTTCGCCCGCATGCCGAGGAGGGGCCGCACGCCGCGGTCCCGCGCGACCTCGAGGATCCGGTCGAGCTCCGAGACCTTTTCGAGGATGAGCACGACCTTCTTCTTCATCCGCACGGCGTTCAGGGCCATGCGGACGAACGTCTCGTCCTTGTAGCCGTTGCAGGTGATGAGGCTCTCGGGCGGCAGGTCCGCCGAGATCGCGGCGAGCAGCTCCGGCTTCGAGCCCGCCTCGAGGCCGTATCCGTAGCGGCGGCCGGCTTCGACGATGTGGTCGACGACGACGCGCTTCTGGTTGACCTTGATCGGGAAAACGCCGCGGAAGACGTTCCCGTAGCCGTACTCGTCGATGGCGCGGGCGAAGGCGTCGTTCAAGTTGGCGACGGAGGCCGAGAGGATCTGCGGGAACCGGATCACCATCGGGGTCGAGATGCCGCGCAGCGCCACCTCGTCGACGATCTGCTTGAGCGCGACCGCCCGCGAGCTCTCCCGCGTCGGCCGGACGACGAGCTCCCCGGCCTCGGAGACGTGGAAGAAGCCCTTGCCCCAGTGCGGGATGCCGTACAGGCTCGCGGCCTCGGTATAGCGGTGCGTCTCGGGCCGGGTGCGGCCCGGCCGTGCTCGCTTAGGGGTCGGGCGCTCGCCACGGCGCAATCCTAAGCCAGGACGCTCACGGTTTGGCGAGCACCTCCATCGCCGCGACCGTCAGCGCCGCGACGCCGGTCTTCAGTGTCGGCTCCCGGTCCGGCGCCCAGAACGGCGAATGCAGCGAAGGGAGCCCCGTCAGGTCGCCGCCGGCGGCGGCGTACGCCGCGGCGGGGTCCCGCCGATCCAGAAGATCAGCGAAGGCGCCCTGGCCGCCCGCCGAACTCGCCGAAGTCCTCGTCCGATCATGACCGGCGGCGTCTCGACCACGCGCTCGGCTTGCCGAACGTCCGCTCGAGCGATGCCACGGCCCGCGGCGGGTGAACGCGGGATCGTTGTACGTCGACGTGGCCCTCCCGCTGGACGACGACGGCGGATCCTTCGGCGCCGCGGCGGCTGCCGCCTCGGCCTTCGCGATGCGGTCGATCGACGTCGAGCAGCGCTGCCGGACCCCGGGCGTCATAGGAGCGCACCGTCAGCTGGAGCTCGGACCTCGTCGGGAATGATGTTGGCTTGGTGCCTCCGTGGATCGAGCCGACGGTGACGACCGCGGCGTCGCTGGGGCTCGATCTCGCGCGCGACGATCGTCTGGAGCGCCGTCACGATACGCGCGGCGATCACGATCGGGTCGACCGGTCGACTGCGGGGCCGGAGCCGTGGCCGCCGCGCCGTAGATCGTGATGTCGACGGGTCGACGTTGGCGAACGCGAAGCCGGGCGTGACGCCGATCGTGCCGGCCGGCAGCCACGGACGCTGTCGTGGAGGGCGATGGCGTAGTCGGGCTTCGGGACGCGGTCGAAGCAGCCCGTCGCTTCAGCATCGCCGAGGCGCCGCCGCCGCCTTCCTCGGCGGGCTGTCCGATGAGAACGAGCGTGCCGCGCCAGCGCTTCTTCGCCGCGGGCGAGCAGAGTCGCCGCGCCGACGAGCGAGGTCATGTGGACGTCGTGTCCGCAGGCGTGCATCACGGGACCGTGCACGCCGGCGTAGTCCTTCGCCATGACCGTGCTGGCGTAGGGCAGGCCCGGTCTTCTCCTCGACCGGCAGCGCGTCCATGTCGGCGCGGATCAGGAGCGTCGGGCCCCTTCCGTTGCTCATCACCGCGGCCACGACGCCGTATCCGCCGACCCGTTCGTGACCTCGTAGCCGAGCGCGCGGAGCTTCTCGGCGAGCTTTGCCGCGGTGCCACCTCCTGGCAGCGAGAGCTCCGGAGTGCGGTGGAGATCGACGTAGAACGCCTCGAGCTCGGGGTAGAGCTGCGGGAGCGGCGCGACGACGGGCGAGGCCGAGGCCGGCGGAATCGCGAGAAGTCCCGCGAGCACGGGCGCCGTCAGCAGCGTCAGCATGGCGCGTACGAGATCATCGGCACGTTTCCACTGTCAAGGATCGTAGACTGATCGGCGATGTCATCGAGCGGCCGCGTGGGAATGTGGGCGAGCCTGCGCGCGGCGCTCTCGTCGCGGCGCATCGGCGCGGTCACGCTCCAGTCGTTCTCCTCGGGCCTGCCGCTCGGCCTCGTGTGGATCGCGCTGCCGGCGTTCCTGACGTATCGCGGAGTCGACATCAAGACGGTCGGGCTGTTCTCGCTGGCCCAGGCGCCCTGGACGTTCAAGTTCCTCTGGTCGCCGCTGATGGACCGGTTCGGACCGCGCTTCGGGTCTTTCGGTCGCGCGGCGGTCCTGGATTCTCGTCTGCCAGCTCCTGCTCATGGGCTCGGTCCTCGCCCTGGCAGGCTTCTGCACCACCGCCGACGTCACGGTCATCGCGCTGCTGGCCCTGCTGATCGCCTTCGGCTCGGCCTCGCAGGACATCGTCATCGACGCGTACGCGGTCGAAGTGCTGGAGCGCTCGGAGCAGGGGCTCGCCGTCGGCGCCCGAACCGCGCTCGCCCGGACCGCCGTGCTCGTCTCGGGCGCAATCACCATCACGCTCGGGCAGCGTCTCGGCTGGCCTCCGGTGCTTCGCCGGCGTCGCGTTGCTCTTCGTGCCGCTGGCGGCCGTCGTCTCTGGTCGCCCGAGCCGACGGTGCCGCCGCCGCCGCCCCGCACGCTCCGGGAGGCGGTCTTCGGGCCGCTGCTCGATCTCTTCCGGCGCGAGGGGATCCTGCCGATTCTCGGGTTCCTGTTCTTCTACAAGTTCGGCGAGAACCTCGCGACCGCGCTCGTGCGGCCGTTCCTCATCCAGAAGTGCTACGTGCCCGAGGACGTCGGTCTCGCGACGGCCACGATCGGCCTGACGTGCCTGATCACGGGGACGCTGTTCGGCGGCGCCGCGACCGAGCGCTTCGGCCTGACGCGCTGCCTCTGGATCTTCGGAGCGATGCAGGACGTCGCGTTCCTGGGGCAGGCCCTCGTCGACCACCTGACGCCCGGCTCGCCCTGCGCGGGCGGGATCGTCGGGGCGGTGGTGCAGCCGATGTCGCACCGGCTGACCATGTACGGCGCGATCGGCGCTCGAGAACCTCTGCCAGGGCATGGCGACCGGGGCCTTCGGCGTGCTCCTGCTCCGCATGACGCAGCGCAAGTTCTCGGCGACGCAGTACGCGCTCTTCTCCTCGCATCTTCGCGCTCGGCCGCACGGTCACCGGACCGATCGCGGGCTATTTCGCCGACGCCCTCGGCTGGACGCCCTTCTTCTTCGTGTGCACGGTCGCGTCGATTCCGGGCCTGCTGCTCCTGCAGCGGTTCGCGCCGCTCGGCGGCCGGGAGCCGCAGCTCGAGGCGCTCGAGCGGATCGAGCACCGGCCCGTCTCCCGGGCGCGGTTCGCGGCGGCGAGCCTGGCGGCGGCGGCCGGAGGATTCGCCGCGGCGCTCGCGATCTCCGCGCTGCTGTCGGCCCTCAAGGCGGCGCGGCTGCACCCCGGGCCGGGGTCGAGTTCGGCGCGGCGCTCGCGCGTACGCTCTCTCCCGCCGCGACATCGGACTGGATCCGCCTCGCCGGGCTCGGCGTCGTGGGTCTCGTGATCGGGGCCGGGGCGGCGGCGCTTCGTCGCGGCCCGGTACGGCGTGCGCGGGAACCGCGGAGGCCTGAGTGCGGCGCGTCCTCGGCATCGACGCCGGCGGCAGCAAGACGGTCGCACTGCTCGCCGACGAGTCGGGCCGCATGCTCGGCCGCGCGCAGGGCGGGGGCGCCAACCTCCGCACGCACGGCGAGCTCTCGGTCGAGAAGGTCCTCCACGGGCGTGCTCGAGGAGCTCGAAGAGCCGGGCCGGCCGCGACCCGAGGCCGTGGCGCTCGGCATCGCGGGAGCCGACCGGCCGGAGGACGACGCCGTGCTGCGCGCGATCCTGCGCCGTCTGGGATTCCGGGATCGCGTCGTCGTCACCAACGACGCGCGGATCGCGTTCGTCGCCGGGTCGCCGGCGCGGGTCGGCCTCGCGCTCGTCTGCGGAACGGGGTCGATTGCGTGGGGTCAGAACGCCCGCGGCGAAGTCGCCCGCGCCGGAGGCTGGGGCTGGCACCTGGGCGACGAGGGGTCCGGGTTCTGGATCGGGGTACGCGCCGTGCGCGAGGCGCTGCGGGCGTCCGACGGTCGGGGCCCGGCCACGCGTCTCCAGGAGTCGCTCATCGCGCACTTCGAGATCGCCCGGCCCGAGCAGATCCTGCGCGCGGTCTACGATGGCGAGTTCCCGCGGCACCGGGTCGCGGACTTCGCCGTGAGGGTCGAAGAGGCGGCTCTCGCGGGCGACGAGGCCGCTCGCTCGATTCTGGCGGCGGCTTCCAACGAGCTCGTGCTCGCGGCGGCGAGCGTGCGCGAGCGGCTGGCGCTGCCGGGCGGGCCTTACGACGTCGTTCTCTCCGGAGGAACGTTTCGCGCGGTGCCGACGCTCGAGAAGGCGGTCGCCGACCGGCTGGCGGCGCCCGGAGCGCGGATCGTGGCGCTGCGCGACGAGCCGGCCGTGGGAGCCGTCAGGCTCGCCGTCGAGGCGCTTTCGCGACCTTCCAGCGCCAGCCTGAGGTTGCCGCCGGCGCGGGCGAGCGCGGCGAGGGCGGCGCTCGCGTCGGCGCCCGTTCGCGCCATGAAGATCGCGGCCCGGACGTTCCCCCGCGCCCGCGCGAGCAGGCGACGCGCCCTCGGGGCAGCGGCTCCCGAGGCCGCCGCGACCGTTCGGACCGCGCGGTCGCGCAGCTTCGCCGAGCCGCGCGAGAGATCCACCATCCAGGGCCCGAAGACGCGGCCCGAGGCCGCGAAGGCGGACGTCGTGATCTGGTTCAAGGCGAGCTTGGTCGCCGTGCCGGCCTTCAACCTCGTCGAGCCGGCCACGACCTCCGGCCCGACGCGGAGCACGACGACGATGTCGGCGAGGGCGCGCGTGTCCGGGGAGGCGTGGGCGGTGATCAGGACGGTGCGCGCGCCGCGCTGCCGCGCGCGGGCGAGCGCACCCCGCACGAATGGGGTCACCGAGCTCGCCGAAACGCCGATCACGAGGTCGCCCGGCCGCGCGCGCGAAGCCTCACGCGCGCCGTGCGCCCGCGCGTCCTCCGCGCCCTCCTTCGACCGGAAGACCGCGGCCCGGCCGCCGGCCATGAAGGCCCGAACCCGGCTTGGATCCGTGCCGAAGGTCGGCGGCAGCTCCGCTGCCTCGAGGACGGCGAGCCGGCCGCTGGTTCCGGCGCCGAACAGCAGGCAGTTGCCGCCCGAGAGGTAACTCTCGCAGAGCGCCCGCGAGGCGCGGACGATTTCCCGGCGCGCGCCTTTCAGGGCGGCCACCACGCGCCGATCGTCCGACTGCATCAGGGCGACGACGCGCGCGATCCCGAGCCGGTCGAGGTTGCGGGACTCCGGGTGGATCGCCTCCGTCGCGAGGCGCCGCCACTTCGAGCCGGTTCCCACGCGCGGCTACTCGGCGCGCTGGTTGTGGGCCTCGACGAACCAGAGGTACTTGTCGACGTCCCGCGAGACCTCGGTGAAGAGGTCCGCCGTGTCCTTGTCGCCGAGCTTGTCGGTCTTGTCGATCGCGCCGCGGACCTTCTTGCCGAAGGAAGCGAGGGCGGAGGAGAGCGCCTCGACGTGGTCCTTGCCGCTGACGATCGAGATCGGGTACGGCGTCATCGAGGTCCGCGCGGCCGCCGCCTGGAGCGTGCCCTCCGCCTGGCCGCCCAGCTGGACGATGCGCTCGGCGATCAGGTCGACCCACTCCTCGGCGGCGTCGTTGATCTTGTCGAAGAGCTCGTGAAGCGCGATGAAGCTCGGCCCCTTGACGTTCCAGTGGGCCTGCTTGGTCTGGAGCATGAGGTCGGTCGCGTCGGCCAGCCGGTCGGCCAGGACGGATCCGACCTTGGAGCGGACCTTCTGCGGGAGATCGTTCTTCGTCGGATGCATGGTTCCTCCTGCCCCGGGGGCGCGGCCGGAGGGCCGGGCCGCGGGGACCGCGCGATTCTATGCCGGTCCGGTTGACTCCGGCGCTACTCGCGCCGCTGACCGAGAGCGTTCCGAAACGCGGCGGCTTCCTCGAGAAAGCCGCGGACCGCGTCGGCGTCGGCCGAGCGCAACGCGGAGGCGAGCCTCGCGAGCTCCCCGCGCACGGCGTCGACGGCGTCGGCGAGCGCGGCGGGATCGGCGAGCGCGAGCTCGAGCGCCAGCGGCGCCGGCTGGCCGGCGACGCGCGTCGTGTCGAGGAGCCCGGGTCCCGCGACGCTCGCGAGCTCCGCCCCGCCGCGCTCGCCCGCCGCCTTCGCGAGCGCCGATGCGACGGCGAGCGGCAAGTGACTCGCCCAGGTCATCAGGGCGTCGTGGCGCGCCGCGTCGAGGAGCGCGGGCCGCGCGCCGGCGGCACGGACGAGGTCCGAAATCGCCTCGACGGAAGCGTCGTCGGACCGGGCGGTCCGGCACAGGACCCAGGGCCGCCCTCGGAAGAGATCCGCGGAGGCGGCCGCGACGCCGCTGTTCTGCGAACCGGCCATCGGATGGCCGGCCACGAAGCGCACGGCCGCGCGCAACCCGAGCGCGGCTTCGACGATCGGCCGCTTGAGCGAGGCCGTGTCGGTCAGAACCGCGGAAGGCGCGGCGCGAGAAATCTCGACGAGGAGCGGCATGGTCGCCTCGGTGGAGACGGCGGCGACCGCGACGTCGGCGCCGGCGACGGCCCCGGCGAGCGAGTCGGCGACGTCGATTCCCCGCCGCCTGGCCGCCTCCCGGGCCGACGGGTCGGCGTCGTAGCCGCGCGCCTTCAGGGCGAGAGCGAGCGAGCCGCCGATCAATCCGAGCCCCGCGACGGCGACCCGGGTCACGGTTCGTCTCCGTCCACGCGGACGGCCCAGGCGGGCCGCAGCGACCGTGCGCCGCGCAGGAACGCGTGCCGCACGTCGCTCTGCGGGCGATCGGTGTTCCAGTGCAGCAGAACGCGCACACAGCGCTCGAGCGCGCCCGGCACGGGGATCTCCCGCGCGCACAGCAGCGGCACGTCGGTCCAGCCCGGCAGCGACCGGACCGCGAGGGCCGGGAACTCCGCGTCGAGGTCGCCGGTGACCGTGAAGGTGGCGCTCGCGACGTCCCCGGGGTCCAGGTCGTTCGACTCGACCAGGACTCCGAGGAGCTCGAGCGTCCGCTCCCGGATGTCGGCCGCCGTGTTCGCGTCGACGGTCGTCGCGCCTCGAATGCCCCGCGTCGCCATGCGACGCGATTATCTCCGACGAATCTGTTGCAGAATGTCGGCCGAGACGCGTGAAACGCCTCATCGTCAACGCCGACGACTTCGGACGCTCCGCGGGTGTCAACGCGGGCGTGCTGGAGGCCCACGCCCGCGGGATCGTGACCTCGGCGACGGTCATGGTGCTGGAGACGGCCGCCGCCCGCGGCATCCGCGACTGCGCCGAGCGCGCCCGGGGTCTCTCGATCGGCCTCCACTTCGCGCTGACGGGCGGCGGCCGGACGGCCGCGGCCGCCCGGGACGTCCCGAACCTGGCGCCGGGAGGCCTGTTCCCGCGGACCCGCGAGGAGCTTCCGCACCGGCTTCCGACAGAAGAAATCCTCCAGGAGCTCGAGGCGCAGATCGGAGTTTTCGAGATCCTGGCGAGAAAGCCGCCCTCCCACCTCGACTCACATCACCACGTCGCCCTTCATCCCTCCGTCGCGCCCGTCTTCGCGGCGGTGGCGAAGAAGCGCTCGATTCCGGTCCGCGCCGCCAGCGACGAGGCGCGGCGAAGCCTCCGGGCCGCCGGGGTCCGGACGCCGGACCGATTCGTCGACTCGTTCTATGCGCAGGGAGCCACGTTCGAGGAGCTCGAGAGAATCCTCTCCGGCCTTCCCGAGGGAACGACCGAGCTCATGTGCCACCCGGGCCGCGCCGACCAGGACCTGCGCCAGGGCTCGACCTACGTGGACGAACGCGAGTGGGAGATCGAGGTCCTGTGCGACCCGAACATCCGGGCGCTCGTCCGCGCGCAGAAGATCGAGCTCGTCGGATTCGACCGGCTCTGAGCCAGGCGCCGAACCTGCTACGATTCGGGGCAACACGACGATGAGGGCCCTCCTCGCCGACAGCGATCCGGACCGGCTGCGCCAGGTCGAATCGTGGCTGAACAAGTGGGGGTACGAAGTCACCCCCTCGCGCAACGGCGTCGACGCCTGGGCGAAGCTCGAGGCCGAGCGCACGCCGATCCTGGCCATTCTCGCCTGGCGCATGGAGGGCATGCTCGGCATCGACGTCTGCCGGCGGCTCCGGCTCCATCCCGACCTTCCCTCCGCGTACGTGCTCCTGATCGCCGACGCGCGCGGCCAGGAGGACCTCCTCGAGGGACTGAACGCCGGCGCCGACGACTTCCTCTTCGCTCCGCTCGAGCCGATCGAAACGCGCGCCCGCATCCGGACGGGCGCTCGCATCGTCGAGACGGAGCAGGCGCTGAAGGCCACGCAGGATGCCCTCCGCGTGCAGTCGACCCGCGACGCCATCACGGGCTCCTGGAACCATGCCGCGATCCTCGACATGCTGCACAAGGAGCGGGAGCGGGCGCGCCGCAAGAGCGGCTCGGTCGGAGTCGTGCTCGCGGACCTCGACGAGTTCCGGAAGGTCAACGAGAGCCTGGGGCATCCGGTCGGCGACGAGGTCCTGCGCGAAGCCGCGCGCCGCATGAACTCCTCGGTCCGACCCTACGACGCGGTCGGCCGCTACGGCGGCGAGGAGTTCCTCATCGTCCTGCCCGGCTCCGACGGCCTCGGCGCCCTGACCGTCGCCGAGCGGATCCGCGAGAATTTTTCCAACCGTCCGGTCCTCACGTCGGCCGGTCCGGTGGCCGTGACGCTGTCGCTCGGCGTCGCGGCCGAGGGCGGCGAGGCCGGCGGCGACGGCTCCGCGCTGCTGCTCGCGGCCGGGTCCGCGCTCGTACGGGCGCAGAAGGGCGGACGCAACCGCACCGCTCTCGCCGACGAATCCGGGCTCGAGATCGACGCGGTCCCGCCGGAGGGGTAGCGCCGGGCTTACGGGCCCAGCGGCACGTCGAACACTCCGGCGCCCAGCGTCGCGACGTGGAGCCGCCGGCCCGGGGAGTCGAGCAACAGCGCCGTGACCGGCGCCGCGATCGCACCTCCTTCGAGTCTTTTCCAGGTCGCCCCGGCGTCGACCGTGACGAAGAGGCCGGCCGCCGTGCCGGCATAGAGTGTCAGCGGAGCGGCCAGGTCGCCCGTGAGCGCATAGACCGGCGCCCGGGGCAGCCCGTCAACGAGCGCGGTCCAGGTCCGCCCGCTCGTCACGCTCCCGAAGACGCCCCCGTCGGTGCCGGCGTAGACGACGCCGCTCGCAGCGACGCCGGGCGCGATCGACCGCACGATCGCGCGCGAGAGCTCGCGGCCGCCGGCCTTCCAGGTCACTCCACCGTCGTTGCTGCGAAAGACGCCCGCGCCGGCCGTGGCCGCGTACACGGTCGACCGGTTGCCACCGTCGATGGCGAGCTGGAGCGCGAACGTCTTCCCGAGGCCGCTCGACGAGTCCTTCCAGGACGCGCCGCCGTCCTCGGAGCGGAGGATGCCGCCGCGGGTGGCCGCGTACGTCAGGCCGGGACTTTCCGGGCTTGCCGCGAGGCTGAAGACCGCCTGGGTCGGGACCAGGGACCAGCCCTCGCCGAGCCCGATGCTGCGTCCGATCTCACCGGCCGATCCGGCGAGAAGCTCGGGCGCGGGCGCTCCGCCCACCGCGATCGAGTACCAGGCCGAGCCCGACGGCATTCCGGGCACGAGGCCCCACGTGCCGCCGGCGTCGCCGCGGCCGAAGAGACCGCTCGAGGTCGCGGCGAGAAGGGACGCCGTCGAGCCGGGAGTCTTCGCGAGGGCGTATACGGATCGCGCCGTGAGGCCGGCGTTCGACTCGGTCCAGCGGCGTCCGGAATCGGCGCGCAGGATTCCGGAAGCGGTGCCGGCGATCCATACGTCCGCGCGGACCGCCGCGAGCGACTCGACGGCGCCGACTCTCGCCAGGGTCCAGCGCGCTCCCGAGGACGCGAAGACGCCGTTCGGCGAGCCGGCCAGAAGTCCGCCACCGGGCCCCGACGCGAGCACCGAGGTCAGATATGCGTTCACGAGGGCCGTCCGTTTCCAGGTGACGCCGGAGCTCGTGGTGACGAAGAGCCCGTCACCGGCCGTCGCCGCGTAGAGCGCGGCGCCGCGCGCGTCGAACGCGAGGGCGAGAACCCGGCCGAAGAAGCCTGCCGGCGCCCAGGTCGAGCCCCGATCCGCCGTGCGGAAGACGCCCTCTTCCGTCGCGGCCCACACGGACCGATCACGGGGATCGACGGCGAGCGCGCGCACGTCGCCGTGGCCGAGCGCCGTCTCGGCGAGCGAGAGGCCGCCGTCGTCGCTCCGAAGACCCCCCGCCGGGAAGTGCCGACGTAGAGGGCGACGGTGGGCCTCCGCATCGAAGGCGAGCGAGGACACCGGAGAGGCGTCGGCGGCCGCCGCCAGTCATGCCGCCGATCCTCGGTCCGAAACAGACCCGCATCCGTCCCGGCGAAGACGGCGTCGGGCTGTTCCGGTCGACGGCCAGGCAGCGAACGGGGAGCCCGGAAGGCCGGAGAGGCGTCCTGCCACCGTGCGCCGCCGTCACGCGACCGAAAGACTCCCGCGTCCGTGCCCGCGTAGACGACCGAGCCGTCGCCGGAGGAGGCGACGGCGTGCACGGTGCCGCCGTCCGGGCCCGTCGAGCGAAGACGCTCGACGGGCTTCGTGCGCGGGCGAGCGGCTCGCCGTCGTTGGATGCGGAACGGCCAGCCAGCGCGATTCCCGGCGCGAGGGAGGTGCCCGTCGGCCGCGTGTCGTTCGGACCCTTCGAGCCACGCGATGCGCTGTCCCTCGATCAAGGCGGTGACTTCGTGGAACGCCGAATAAAGGTCGTCCAGACGTCTCGGATGACACGGCCGGCGGGCCACTCGGGCGCGATGTCCTCGGCCCCGATGCGCCAGATTTCGAGCGGGACCATCACCTGGGACAGGTACGCCTGTGCCTGCGCGGCCGAGAAGTTGCTCACGTTCGGTCGTTCGAAGCCGCCCAGGACGAGCACGACGGCGCGTCGCTGGGGCGAGCCCCCGAGCCCGTAGCCTGCCGCCGCGACCGCATCGGCGACGCGCGACCAGCGTGGAACCGGGGATACGGGCAGCCTTCGGCCGATTCCGGTCGTCGTCGTCCCGAAGGACGACAGCCTCTCGTCGGGCACGATGACGTGGACGGGCATCTCGCGAGAGAGGCCTCCCGTCGGCGATCGAATCTGAACGATGTGCCGGCCGAGCTCCGAGGAGGGCGCGGAACGGATGCCGGGAACCTTGTCGAACACCTCGGGCTCGAGAACCAGCGTCAGGGCACCCTCGGTCTGCTCCACGATGCGGGCCGGGACGCCGGCGGCCCGCAGGCGCGAGGCGATCTCGTCGTCGGTCGCGGAGCGATCGGCCGACACGATCGGCACGGCCTGCAGCGCGACCTGAGCCTCTTCGGGATTGAACGCGTAGAGCGTTCGGGTGTGCGTCGCACGGCTTCCGTCCGGGAAAACGGCGTCGGCCACGACGACCTGCGGTTTCGCTCCCGCGGCGAGCGGAACGCTGGCCTTCCGGTCCTTGCCGTGCCAGACGCTCCGGCCGTCGAGCGAGAGGTCGACGCGGGTCGGTTCGAGCCGATCGGGATGGGCCCAGGTGAGGTCGAAGTCGCAGCGCCCCGTCTTCTCGTCGCAGGAAGCCGCGGCGAGGACCTCGGGCTCGATACCCGGCCGGTTGATCCACCGTCGCACACGCTCCGTCACGCGGCCCGCCGCGTCGGTGCGAACGAGCTCGAGCAGGTGCACGCGCGGGTCGCGGCCGAGGTCGACCATGCAACCCGGCGAGCGCGCGGTCATCTCGCAGACGGGCCGGCTGTCGAGGAGCAGATGCGCCGGCGCCTGCGACGGGCCGAGCGCGACGGCGATCGGGAAGAGTCCGACGAGAAGGCCGATCGGGTAGGAGAGGATCTCCATCGCGTCCGGCTAGTCCTTCGGCAGCTCGACCACCGCGCTTCCCCGGGCGCCCGTCTTCAGTTCTTCGACCGTCACCGCGACGCGTGTGGCGTCGGGCGGCCAGGTGATGTTCGCCTCGTAGGACCACATCGTTCCCTGGCCCGAATGGTCGAGGTCCGCGTCTTCGCTCTGCGTGAAGGGGGCGCCCTTCGTGTTCTCGACGGCGACGGTGACGCGGACGTGTCCCGGACCGAGCGTGTCGAGCGCCTCCGAGATGGATTCGAGATCGGCCGACACATCGAGCCGCCCCCGCATCCGGCCCTTCTCCGTCTTCTCGGCATCCGCGATCGCAGCCGTGACGGGAAGCGAGCCGACGCCCGAAGGCGAGGACAGCGAGCGGACGGCCTGGCCGGCGGCTGCGGCCTGCGGCGTGGCGGCGAGAACGGCGCGCGGCGCCCGAACCCGAAATGCGCGCGAGGCGCTCGTGATCTCGAGCGGGTGCGCCTTGCCGTCCGCCGGCGAGTGGCTGCGGAACGACACCAGATAGGCGCCGCCGACGTCGTCGAGGGCGTGGGGCAGCCGCGTCTCGGCGGTGACGACCTGCCCGCCCGTGCGATCCGCGACGGCGAGCAGGGGCTCGTTCGGCCGGTTGAAGTAGAAAGTGGGAGGCACGACGTAGGGCTGGCGGCTGGCGGCGCCGGACATGCTGGACTGGTTCGCGGCGCTCGTGGCGAAATCGGTGTCGGTGCCCCCGAGGGCGAGCACGACGGCGGTCGCGCCTCGGCCGGCGAGAACGTCGGCCGCCTTCGACGCCAGGGTCTCGGCATCCCGGCCGAACTCCAGCTGGAGCTGCATCGCGGCCTGCACGTCCTCGGGCCGGGGGCTCTTGAGCAGGATCTGCCGATAGACCTCGGTCAGATCGCCGTCGAAGCCGTCGTTGCAGAGGTAGACGACCGAGGCCCGGTCGTAAGGCAGCGTCGCCGCCCAGCTGTCGAGGTACTCGAGCGAGGTCGTGATGAGCAGCAGCTCCTGGCGGATCGCGACCCGCGGGTCGGCTCGAAAGGCGCTGATGCCGGGTCGCCTCGGGTCGTTGACCTCCTGGACCATCTGGGTCACCGAATCCTTGCGGGCGTCGTAGACGATCTGCTTCCCGACGGCGGAAGTCGGAAGCTTCGCGAGAGCTGATCGAATCGCCGGGGCATCGTGCGTCGACGGCAGGACGACCCGGGGGACCGGATCGGCGACGACGACCTCCACCGGGCCGTTGGCGACAAGAGACTCGAGGTTCGAGTCGAGGGCCTTGACGATCCGTGGAATCGACCGCTGCCGCAGTGTGGTGGTGTCGAGGTAGAGATACTGGGGGATGTACGCCGGGCTCCGGGCGACGGTCGCGGCCGGCGTCCCCTGGACGGGTGCCGCCGGTTCGGGCGCGGGCAAGTGTTCGGGCTGCCGCGCCGGCTCGACGGCGAGGACCTCGGCGGGCTTTCCGTCCTCGATCACCCGCAGGTCCGACGGAGACGGCGGTGTGGCGAGCGGCCTGCCCTTCGCGTCCGTGATGAACACGAGCACCGATCGGACGCGGACCTCGACGCGCTCGACGAACGGTTCCTTGTCCTGATCCTGCGAAACGGCCGGGGCGCTCAGCAGGAGAGCGAAGAGCCCGTGGAGACATCGCCGCATGGCAACCTCCCGCGTTTCGGGTCGACCTTCCTGGCGAAACGAGCAAACACGATGCCGATCATTCTCCGGCCATTTCCCGCTCTTTCCCCGCGAATTGCGCCCAGGCGTGGACAACCTCGGGGACAACCCGTCCCATTCTCGGGACAGAACGGACGCCGTCGTTCGCGGGAAATCGCCCGCCCTTCAGCGGCTGGGCGGAGGACCTTCTGTGGCATCGTTCCTGCGGATGCCGACGGCAGGAGAGTCGAAAATGCGGAGACGACGGACTTTCGGAGCCATGACCCTCTCGATTCTCGGGGTCTCCGGAGTGCTCTCCGCCCAGCCGACCAATCGGTGGGACAGTGTCGGGCCCCCGCCCGTCATGTCTTTCACGGCCTCCAACAGCGTGCAGTCCGTCGCCGTCGACCCGTCGGATTCCGCGACCCTCTACGCCGGCACCGGGCGCGCGCTCTACAAGTCGATCGACCGGGGCGGCACGTGGCGGCAGGTGCTGGAGGACCGGATCGGCTCGCCGATCAATCCGTTCTACCGGCCCATCACGCTCCTTTCGATCGATCCCGCCGACCCGGCCACCCTGTTCGCGGCCACCGGCGGCGGGGCCCTTTTTGGCAGCCGCGATGCCGGAGACCACTGGTTCCCCGCCCTCGTGGCGCAGGGGGTGGCCTCGGTGTTCGTGAGCTCCGGCGGAAGCGGCGTTTTCGCCTGCGTCACGCCCGGTCTCGCCGGGCTGGCGACCTTCCGCAGCCTCGACTCCGGCGCAACCTGGACCGAGCTCGCCCCGCTCGCCGGCAAGTCGGTGCAGGCGTTCGCCGACGACACCGCGATTCCCGGCCGCGTCTGGGCCGCGGTTTCCTTGGACCCCGCCGGCGCCTCCGTATACGTGTCGGAGAACGGCGGCACGACGTGGACCTCGCGGTCCGCCGGTCTGACTTCGACGCGGCTGACGGCCCTGGCGATCGACCCGGACGCGCCGGAGACGCTCTATGCGGGCACGGCCGACGCCGGTGTCTTCAAGACAGTCGACGGCGGCCGGAGCTGGGCTCCGGTCAACCTCGGGCTTCCCGGCGCGGAAATCGTGACGCTGGCGGCAGGGCCCGGCAACGCCGTCTACGCGGGGACGCGCCTCGAGGGACTGGTTCGCAGCGATGACGGAGGGGGCCACTGGACGCCCGCGGGACTCGCCGACTCGCAGCTCAACGAGGTCGTCCTCGACCCGTCGGCGCCCGACACCCTCTACGCCGCGGCCTTCGGCCTGCTCCGGATCACCTGGGGGCCGGCGGAGTCCTGCGCGACGAGCGCCGAAGTGTTCTGCGTGCAGGGTGCGCGGTTCCTCGTACGCTCGTCCTGGAGGACGAGGCACGAATCCGGCGTGGGTCAGGCCGTCGGGATGACCTCCGACACCGGCTACTTCTGGTTCTTCCAGCCGGACAACGTCGAGGTCACGGTCAAGGTTCTGGACGGGCGCCCGGTCGATGGCAACTTCTGGGTCTTCTACGGGGCGCTCTCGAACGTCGAGTACGTGATCACGGTCATCGACACGGCGACCGGCTCCGTGCAGAGCTACTTCAACTTTCAGGGTGTGCAGGCCAGTGTCGCGGACACGTCCGCGTTTCCGGGGGATTCGGCGGCTCCGGCCCTCGGCGCCACCGCGGCTCGCCTGGTGCGCCCGGCCCTCGCCGACGCCTGCGAGCCGGGTCCCTACGCGCTGTGCCTGAACGAAGGGCGGTTCCGGGTCGACGTGATTTCCACGCGCACGCCGCTCGGTCCTTCGGTCCTGGCGGCCGCAGTGCCCTTGACCGGCGACACCGGCTACTTCTGGTTCTTCGATCCGGACAACGTCGAGCTCGTCGTGAAAGTCCTCGACGGGCGCGCGGTCAACGGACACTTCTGGGTTTTCTATGGGGCGCTCTCGAACGTGGAGTATGCGATCACCGTGACCGACACGCAGACGGGAGACCAGCGCACGTACCACAACGATCGCGGTAATCTCGCGAGCGTGGCGGACACGAGTGCGTTCTGAGACGGCGCGCCGCAGCGCCGGAGCCCTGGTCCTCTGGGCGCTCGCCGCCGTCGTGCCGGGAGCGGATGCGTCGTGGTCGAGCGTCGGTCCGGCGGGTGGTGCCGTTCGACGCGTGGCGACGGCGCCGTCGGATGCGCGGATCGCCTACCTCGCCGGCGACGGAAGCGGCGTCTTCAAGAGCGAAGACGGCGGCGTGAGCTGGCGCATCGCGAGCGCGGGCTTGACCAACTTCGACGTTCGGAGCCTCGCCGTGTCGCCGGCGAACGCCCGGATCGTGCTCGCCGGCACCGACCTCGGCGCTTTTCGCAGCGTCGACGGAGCCGCCACCTGGGTCCCGATCGGCGCGCCTGTGCCGGCGGACACGATCGACGCGGTCGCCTTCGATCCCGCGGGCGCGGCGGCGTACGCCGCGAGCCTCTCGGGCTGGGTCGGCCGGAGCGCCGATGCCGGTGCGACCTGGCAGACGCTGACGACGCCGGCGTCGACTTTCCGCCCGATCACGATCACGGTCGACCCGACCAACGCGGCCCGCATCTATCTCGGGACGGTCGACAACGGCATCTACCGGAGCGAGAACTCCGGCTCCACGTGGGCCGACATCAATGGCAACATCGGCAATCTCCACATCTCCGCGATTGGTGTCGACCCGAGCTCGCCGACGACGCTCTACGCCGGCACCAACGCGGGCGCCTTCCGCTCGATCGACGACGGAGCACTGTGGGGCGCGTTCAGCACGGGAGCAGGCACGCTCGCCGTCAAGGACCTCATCGTCGATTCGAATGGGGTCGCTTACCTGGCCAACATCAACGGCGCCTGGGCCGCGCCGTTCGCATCCGCGGCCTGGCAGCACCTCGACCTTCCGGCGCTCTTTGCCAATGCGATCGCCGCGTGGCCGGCCGCACCCGGAGCCTCGGCACGGATACTCGTCGGCACCGGCAACCCGCCGCTCGACCCCGGCGCGCTCTGGGCGAGCGACGATTCCGGCGGGTTCTTCGCGGCCGCCGGCGTCAACGTCATGTCGGTGGCGAGCCTCGCGGTGGACCCCGGCGCTCCGCAGCGCGTGCTGGCGCTCGGGACGGCCTTCGGGTCGGAATCGACCGACGGCGGGCGCACCTGGGAGCCGTTCACGATCGTCGGCTTCGGGACCGTGATCGCCTTCAACCCGTTTGCGCCCGGGACGATCTACGAGGGTACCGCCGACGCGATCTTCCGGACGATCGATGACGGCGTGAACTGGGAGCGCGTGGACGCCGGCCTCCCGAATTCCGTGGTCAGGGCGATCCTTCCCGGAGCGCTTCGGAGCTGCTCGCCGCGACGCTCGCCGGCGTTTACCGGAGCACGGACGGCGGCTCGAACTGGACCCCGGCCGCCGGCATCTCCAACGTTCAAACCCTGTCTCTCGCGGCGGGGGCCGGCTCCACGGAGGTCTTTGCCGGCGCGCAGGACGGCGTCTACGTCTCGACGGACGGGGGAGCGAGCTGGACGAAGAAAAGCTCCGGCGTCTCCGGCCCCGTGCGGGCGGTTCTGTCATCCGGCTCCTCGCAGCGCGTATTCGCGGGCGCCGACCCCGGCCTCTACGTGAGCGAGAACGGCGGCACGAGCTGGACGCGCGTCCAGGGGGGCTTTCCGGCCGCGGGCGTCTATGCACTCGTCCGGGACGGGGCGGACGGCACGCTCTTCGCCGGCACGTCCGGTCGGTGTCTTCGAAAGCGCGGACGGGGGCTCGACCTGGGCGCCCGCCGGGCCCGGTCTCGCGAATCCGCAGGTCCTGGCGCTCGCCGCTCCTCGACGACGGGACCCTTCTCGCCGGGACGCGCGGCGGCGCCATCTACCGCCGCGCCGTCGTCGTACCGCCGGCCGAGCGCGGCGCCGTCGTCCGCGCCGATGAGCGCGGAGGCACGCGGTCCGTGGCGCCCCGACCCTGAGCGGCTCTCAGCCTACGGACCCGATCGCGTCGATCTCCTCGAACAGGCGCACGATCTCGCCCTCGTCGTTGCCGACGTGGGGCGAGAAGCGTACGGCCCGCTCCCGCGGGGCGACGATGATGCCGCGCTGCTCGAGATGCCTTCGCCCAGCGGACGAACTGCCCGTCTGGCGGGCGGGCGGCGAGGATTCCGGAGGCGAAGGGCTCGGGCGTGACGATCTTCCAGCCGCGGCGGGCGAGGCCGTCCGCGAGCGCCCGCACGAGTCCGAGAACGCGCGAAATCGCGGCCTCCCCGCCGATCTCGTCGAGCAGGTCGATCGCGGCCGCCAGGCCGCGGACGTGGTCGATCGGCAGGGTCCCCGGCTCGTAGCGGCGGGCGCCCTCGTACGGCGTTGCCCGGTACTCGAGGTAGTCGCCCTCGGTCTTCAGGTTCCACCAGCCCGACGCGATCGCGGGCACCCGGTCGCGCGCCTTATCGGAAACGTAGAAGACGGCGCCGCCCTCCGGGCCGTAGAGCCACTTGTGGCCGTCGGCGGCGAGGACGTCGATCCCGGCGCCGCGGACGTCGGCCTGGAGCAGGCCGAGGCCCTGGATCCCGTCGACGAAGAAGAGGATGCCGCGCTCGCGGCACAGGGCGCCGATCTCCCGGAGCGGGAAGACGAAGCCGTTGTGGAAGGCGACCCAGGAGACCGCAATCACGCGCGTGCGCTTGTCGACGAGGGCCGCGAGCGAATCGAGCGTGACGCGGCCCCCGTGGCTGACGGCAACGCGGCAGTCCACGCCCCGGCGCTCGAGGGCACGCCAGGGGTAGGCGTTGGAGGGGAACTCCATGTCGTCGGTGACGACGTTGTCGCCCTCGCGCCACGGGAACCCGAGGGCGACGAGGTTGACCGCCCAGGAGGTGTTCGGCAGGAATGCGATCTCCTCGGGCGCGGCGCCGATGAAGCGCGCCGCCTTCGCGCGGGCCTTCTCGACGTCGCCGTAGGCGCGCCGCCAGTCCGCCACGCCGCGGTCGCGGGCGTTCTCGACGTGGGCGATGATCGCGTCGGCGACGCGGCGCGGCAGAGGCGCCGCGGCCGCGTGGTTGAGGTAGACGAGGTTGCGGCGGACGGGGAACTCGCGGTCGAGGTTTTCGGGCGAGAAGTCGAAGCTCATCGCGGCACCAGCGTCCGGTACAGGGCCTCGTAGTCCGACACCATGCGCTCCGCACTGTACCGCTCCTCGGCGCGCCGGCGGCAGGCGGCGCGGTCGATGCGTCCGACCTCGCGGACGAAGCCCGCGAGCTCGTCGTCGCTCCGGCCGAGAAAGCCCGTCACGCCGTGCTCGACGAGCTCGGGGAGCGACCCGCGCGGGCGTGGCGACGACGGGAGCGCCGGCCGCCATCGCCTCGGCGACGACGAGGCCGAAGGGCTCGTCCCACGAGATCGGGAAGAGGAAGGCTCGCGCGCGCGACATGAGGGCGAGGACCTCGGCGTTGGGAAGCTCCGGGTGGTGGATGACGCCGCGGCCGTCGACGTGGGGACGGACGCGCTCGCCGGTAGAAGGGCTCGCTGTCGGAAAGGTACGGCGTCACGGCGCCGACGATGACGAGCGGCAGTCCCGCCGTGCGCGCGATCGCGATCGCCCGGTCCGCGCCCTTGTGCGGGACGAGCCGGCCGACGGTCAGAAGGAAGTCCTCGGGCGCGGCGCCGAACGGGATCCGCTCGAGATCGACGCCGTACGGAATGACCGGAAGTCCGCCGCCGAGGCTTCGGTTCTGCGCCTCGCTGATGCAGACGCCTTGCAGGCCGGGATAGTGTCGCGCGGTAGTAATCGTGCAGGGCCTTCTCGATGTACGCGTAGGTCATCACGCTCGGCCGCGCGGTGCGGTCCGAGAAGTAGGCCGCGGGAGTCGGCCAGTGGGAGTGGAGCAGGTCGAACCGGTCGGCGCCTCGGTAGGCCTCGGCGGCGTTGCGCGTCTCGTGCTCGCTCTCGAGGTACGTCGTCGAGGCGGGATCCTCGGACGCGGCGCGGGCGACGACGGAGTGGAGCCGGGCCGGCGTCGTCGAGTCGCCCGACGCGAAGAGCGTGACGTCGTGGCCGCGGGCGTGGAGGCCCCGGGTCAGCAGGTCGATCGCGATCTCTGTCCCGCCGTGGGACCGCGGAGGCACCCGGAACCGGATCGACGCGATCTGCGCGATCTTCACCGGAAGGAGACGGCGCCCGCCTTCGCCAGCAGCTCGAAGTACTCGGCGACCGCCGCGACGCGGGACCGGAGCGTAGCGCCCCGAGAGGACATCGCGGATCTCCGAGACTGACCTCGTCCCGTCGGCGAGGTTGAGCGCCTCGTACGCGAGGACCTCGCCGTCGGGGCGCGCGGCGAGGGCGCTCGCCGTCAGGTCGGCGCCCGGGATGTCCGCGAAGTAGTCGTAGTAGTAGACGTTGAGAGGGCCGAGGATCGCGGGGTTCCGGATCGGCCGCCGTCGATCGGAGGCCGGCGGCGCGGGGGGCATCGCGGCGCGCAGGTGCTCGACGTCCTTCGCGACGTCGGGAGCGACCGACGGGCAGAGCCGTGCGAGCGACTCGAGCGTCGCGATGCCGTGGCCGATGGCTTCGCGCGTAGCGAGGGCGGGGTCGGGCCCGGGAGCGGAACCGCGGGCGAGGACGTGCTGCTCCACGGCGGCTCGGGTCGCGGCGAGCAGGCGTGGCGACTCGGAATCGGGCAGGGCGGCGAGCGTCCAGACCGTCCCGGCGCCGATGTACGCGACGCGGCCGAGCTTCGTCGCGTCGAGGTTCTCGGGCAGGTCCTTCTGCGTGTGAATCGTGACGTCGGGGTAGTCGTGGAAGTAGACCATCGGCACGCGGAAGCCCGCAGCCTCGAAGACCTCATGGTCGCTGCCCATCTCGATCGCGCGGACGTCGCCGACGAAGCTCTCCCGTGAGCCGGGCGGCCAGACGAATCCCCCGTAGGCGCCGTCGCCGCGTCCCTCGGCGTAGCTGCGGGAGGCCGCGAGGACCTGGCCGAACCAGGCTTCCGCGATCGGGTTGACGACGTGGGGCAGCGTCTCGGCCGTGCGCGAGAGGTGGAACGTGCCCTTCGTCGTCCAGAGCAGGCCGCCGACCATGTCCATGTGGACGCCCGCCACGAACGCCTTGACCAGCTCGGGATGGCGGACGAGGTAGGCCTGCGAGCCGGTGATCTCGGGAAGCCACAGGAAACGGATCGTGCGCCGGGGTCGCGGCAGCGTTCCGCGGCGCGTGGCCGCGGCGAGCGCCCGTCCGACCTCGAGAATCGCCGCGCTGCCGGAGGCGTTGTCGTTGGCGCCGGCCGACTCGTGGCAGAGGTGGGCCGTGAGCACGATCTCGCCCGCGGCGGGGTCCGTTCCCGGGAGCGTGGCCACGACGACGTCATAGCTCGCCGGGACCATCTTCGCCTTCACGCGCGCGCGCAAGACGACCTTCTCGCCCGTCGCGAGGCGCGCTCGGTAGTCCTCGGCCTGCCGCTTCGAGACCATGAACGCGAAGCGGTTCTGGAGCTGGTAGGGAGACAGATGGCCCCAGCGGATCAGGTCGCGATCGTCGCCGGACCACGGCGTCTTCTGGTTCGGGTACGCGGAAAGAAAACCCGCCGCCCCCCGCTCCTCGCAGGCGAGGCGGTGCACGGTCGGAAGGGTCCCGTCGGCGAGGACGATCCGGCCGCGCACGTCCTTGCCGTCGTAGTCGGACGGCTTCGTGCCGGCGCCCACGTCGACGAGCTCGGCCGTCACATCGGCGTCCTGACTGTAGTCGGCGAGCGCGACCGAAAGGTCCGGAAACGAGGCGACGATGCGCGAGGTGGGCGAGACCTCTTCGAGAAGTCCCGAGACCGGGTCCCACCCGACGTGCGAGAGAAAGTGGGCGTACTTCGTCTTGCCGTCGGCGGGGAAGCGCTCGATCGCCGCGTCCGAGAGGCCGGCGGCGATCGCCTTCGCCTTCATGAGCTCGGCCGCGGCCGTGAAGCCCGGCGACCCCTGCACGCGGTGAAACCGGGAGAGCTGGCGAACGGTCTCGAGCGTCGCGACGCCGTCGATCTCGGCGTGGATCGCCTCGGGCACCGCGTCCGGCCAGAACGGGATGGCGCGGTCCTGGGCGGCCGCACCCGAAGCGAGGAGCAGGGGAACGCGGCGATCGCCCACCTCACCCTGCCCTCTCCCCCCGGCGGGGGGAGAGGGTGCACGGGGAAGGCGAGCCGCATCGGTCTACTTGGCGACGGTGAAGGGGACGACTCCGGCGGTCCTCTCCCAGGCCAGGGCGAGCTTGCCTCCGTCGTCCGTCATGTCGACGAAGGCGATCGTGAACTGGTCGATCGAGGCCTTGGGCTGGACCATCGTCATCGGCACGCGCACGACGTCGAACTTCGGGTCATAGCCGTAGGCGCCCCAGATCTTCGTCTTGTCGTTCTCGTCGTACTTGTCCTGCGTCGGCTGGGTCGACAGGATGAAGGTCCACGCGGGCTCCTTCAGCTCGACGAAGACGGCGTAGGAGCCGGGCTCGACGCGCTTGCCGCCGATCATCAGGGGCACTTCGGTCTTCCACTTCGTGGTGGCATTCGCTCCGACGCGCCAGACCTTCTCGTTGTCCGAGACCTTCTTGCCGTAGTCGGCGCCCTTGCCGAAGATGTCCGTGCGGCCGCGGAGCATCGGCCGGCTGTAGGTCACCTCGAGCCACTTCCCGCCCTCGTACCGGCTGTTGCCGTCCTTGTCGGGCGCGCTCCACGTTGCCGCTGACCATAGCGCTGGCCGTGCCGGCAGGGGACAGGGGCTTGCGTTCCTGGGCGGTCAGGGCCGTGGCCGCCGCGAGCGCCACGATCGTTCCAAGAATCAGATTGCGTCGAATCATCGCTCTGTTCCTCCTCGAATGGCGGCGCCAAGGGGGCGCCGCAGCCGCGAAGCATACGCGAATCCCGGAGCGCGCTCGCATAGAATCCCGGCCCGTCATGCACAACACCTCGCGACGGGCTCTCGCCGGCCTCCTCCTCGTTTCGCTTGTGTCGCCCCCTTGCGCGCTCGCCGCGTCCTCCGACCGCAACGCCTACGCCCTGAGCGGCGGGCGCGTCATCGTCGCCCCGGGCCGGACGATCGATCGCGGCGTCGTCGTCGTGCGGGGCGGCGTCATCGAAGCGGTGGGGGCGGCGTCGACGACGGCGGTCCCCGCCGACGCGAGCGTGGTCGACGTCTCGGGGAAGGTCGTTCACGCGGCGTTCGTCGACCCGTACGTCACGACGGACCGGCTCGCGGGCAGGGCCCCGAAGCGGCCGAAGGACGACGAGTCGGCCGATGTGGCCGTTCCGGCCCCGGCCCCGCGAGACACCGGCCCGGCCGCGCACCCGGTGTCCGCGGTTCGCGCCGAGGAACGCGCGCTCGACGGCCTTGCGATCAAGGACGACGTGGCCCGGGAGTTTCGGCGCCAGGGTTTCGGAGTCGTCGCCGCGGTCCCGACGGCCGGCGTCCTGCGGGGTCAGGGAGCCGTCGTCAGCCTGGCGGACGGACCGATCTCGGGGCGCGTGCTCGACCCCTCCAGCGGACAGGTCGTCGCGATGAAGGGGCCGGGCGGCGCCGACTACCCGGCGTCGAACATGGGCGCCGTGGCCGTCACGCGGCAGGCCGTCCTGGACGCGCTGTGGTGGAGGGACGCGGAGGCGGCGTACACGGCCGGCCCCTCGGGCAAGGTGCGGCCGCGCTTCGTCGCCGCGACGGCGGCCCTCGTACCGGCGGCGGAGGGTCGAGAGACGGTCGTGTTCGAGACGACGGACGTGCTGTCGCTGCTGCGCGCCGTGCGCGTCGCCAACGAGCTGAAGCTGAAGGCGCGCTTCGTCGCCGCGGGCGACGAGTATCGCCTCCTGCCGGAGGTGGCGGCGGCCCGGCCCGACCTCGTCCTGCGCGTGGCCTTTCCCCAACCCGACAAGCTCGATCGCGAGGAAGAGTGGCTCGACGTGTCGATGACGCGCCTGCGCGCGTTCGACCGCGCCCCCGGCGACCCGCGGTGGCTCAAGGATGCCGGCGTCTCGTTCTCCTTCACCACCGCGGGGCTCGACGCGGTCGGCGACTTCGACAAGCGCGTGCGCGAAGCGATCGGTCGCGGGTTGTCCGCCGACGACGCGCTCGCGGCTGTGACGACCGTCCCGGCGCGGCAGCTCGGTCTCGGAGACCGGCTCGGCACGCTCGAGGCCGGCAAGGTCGCGAGCCTCGTCGTGCGCTCGGGAGCACCCTTCGAAGACAAGAGCACGGTGTCCGAGATCTGGATCGACGGGGAACGGATCGAGATCTCCGAGAAGACCAGGGCGGCGGCGGCGCCGTCGGCGACCACACCGGCGCCGGGCGTGCGTCCGGCTCCCGCTCGCGAGGCCGGGCCGGTGGCCGCGCCGCCGGCCGTCCTCGTGCGCGGGCGCGACCGTGTGGACGCAGGGCCCCGCGGGGATCCTCGAGGGCGCCGACGTTCTCGTCGTCCACGGCCGGATCGCCGCCGTCGGGAAGGGCCTCGCGGCCCCGGCCGGCGCGCTGGAGGTCGACGGGCGCGGCAAGCACGTCACCCCCGGCATCATCGACGCTCACTCGCACAGCGCGATGGACGACTCCAGCAACGAGGCCACGCACAACGTCACGGCCGAAGTGCGCGTCCGCGACATCCTTTCGCCCCTCGACCCCGCGATCTATCGGGAGCTCGCCGGCGGGACCACCGTCGCCAACGTCCTTCACGGCTCGGCCAACTCGATCGGAGGGCAGAACCAGATCGTGAAGTGGCGGTTTGGCGGAGGGCCCGACGACCTCCTGTTCGTCGGCGCTCCGGCGGGGATCAAGTTCGCGCTGGGCGAGAACCCGAAGCAGTCCAACTGGGTGAACCCGACGCCGCGTTACCCGGCGACCCGCATGGGGGTCGCCGAGTCGATTCGCGAGAGGTTCCAGGCGGCGCGCGACTACCGGCGGAGGCAGGACGAGTACCGCAAGGCGTCGGCGGTCAAGGGTGCGCGTCCGATTCCTCCGGAGCCGGACCTCCAGCTCGAGGCGATCGCGGAGATCCTCGAGGGCAGGCGGACGATCCACTGCCACTCGTACCGCAAGGACGAAATCCTGCAGATGATGCGCTCGGCCGAGGAGTTCAACGTCCAGGTCGGCACGTTCCAGCACGCCCTCGAGGGCTACAAGGTGGCCGACGAGATCGCCAGGCACGGCGCCGCGGCTTCCGGATTCTCGGACTGGTGGGCGTACAAGGTCGAGGTGTTCGACGCGATCCCCTATGCCTTTCCGTTGATGCGCGAACGGGGCGTGCTCGTTTCGTTCAACTCGGACTCGGACGAGCTCGCCCGGCGCCTCAACCTGGAGGCGGCCAAGGCGGTCAAGTACGGCCACGTGGCGCCGGCCGACGCGCTCGCGTTCGTGACGTCGAACCCGGCGAAGCAGCTCGGCATCGCCGACCGGGTCGGCTCGCTCGAAGCCGGGAAGGACGGCGACTTCGTCGTCTGGAGCGGGGACCCGCTGTCGACGTCGACCGTGGCGCTCGAGACGTGGATCGACGGAAAGAAGTATTTCGACCGCGCCGCGGACCTGGCCGCGCGCCCGGAGCGCGAGGCCGAACGCGCCGCCCTGGTCGCGAAGGCGAAGGCCCGCGCCGAGGCCGCCAGGGACGACGAAAAGCCCGCGGAGGCCGGAAAGCCGGGAGGCGCGCGATGAGGGCCCGAGTCTTCGCCGCCGTCCTCGCGCTGCCCACCGCGATTCTCGCGGCGCCGGCCGCGGAGCCGCCGCCCGTCTTCTCGATCGTCGGCGCGACGATCCACCCGGTCTCGGCCCCGGACATCCCGATGGGCACGGTCGTCGTTCGCGACGGCAAGATCGCTTCGGTTTCGGCCGGCTCCGCTCCGCAGCCCGGCGCGCCGGTAGTCGACGGGACGGGACGGCACGTCTACCCCTCGCTGTTCCCGCCCATGACGGTCCTGGGGCTCGAAGAAATCTCCGCGGTCCGACCCACGCTCGACGTCGAGGAGCTCGGCGGCATCAATCCCGCGGCGCGGGCCGACGTCGCCATGAACCTCGACTCCGAGCTCCTGCCGGTGGCGCGCTCGGGCGGCGTGCTCCTGGCCGGCATCACGCCCGGCGGCGGCATCATCTCGGGCACGGCGGCCGTCATGAAGCTCGACGGTTGGACCCGCGAGGACGCCACGCTGAAGGCGCCCGCCGCGATCGCGGTCGTCTGGCCCGACCTCGCGATCGACCGCTCGCCGGACGCGAGCCGATCGGTCCGGCTGCAGGAAAAGGCACGCGACGAGGCCCTCGAAAAGCTGAAGAAGGCCTTCCGGGACGCGCGCGCCTACGGGAAGGCCCGGGCGGCCGAGGCGGGGTCGGGCGTGCCGAGGCACGACTTCGACCCGAAGCTCGCGGCGTTGCTGCCTGCGATCGACGGGGCCATTCCGGTCGTGGTGCGCGCCCAGCGGCTGGCCCAGATCCGCGACGCCGTGAAGTGGGCCGCCGAGGAGAAGGTCCGCCTGGTCATCTGGGGCGGCGCCGACGCGTGGCGGATGGCGGGAGAGCTGGCTTCGGCCGGAGTTCCGGTCATCGTCGAGTCTCCGCTCGATCTGCCGCAGCGCGAGGACGAGCCCTACGACGTGCAGTTCTCCAACGCCGCCGTCCTCGACCGCGCCGGCGTGCGCGTGATCTTCAACGACGGCGGAACGAGCGCCTCGAACGTCCGCAACTACCCGCAGCTCGCCGCGACCGCGGTCGCGTTCGGCTTCCCGCGGGAGAAGGCGGTGGCGGCGCTGACTCTCGAGCCGGCGCGGGTTCTCGGCGTCGACGGACGCGTGGGCTCGCTCGAGGCGGGCAAGGACGCGACCTTCATCCTCACCGACGGCGACATCCTCGACCTGCGCTCCCGCGTCGTAGCCGCCTATCTGGACGGCCGGGCGCTCGACCTGACCGACAAGCAGAAGCGGCTGTACGAGAGATACCGGAATCGGCCGAAGCCGGCCGCGGCCGTCTCCCGCGAGCGGGCAGCGGGAGGTGAGATGAATTTCCTCTTCAAGGAAGAGCCGACGCACTACTCCTACGACGATCTGGTGCGCGACGGGAAGACGAGCTGGACGGGCGTGAAGAACCCTCTCGCCCAGAAGCACCTGCGGTCCGTGAAGAAGGGCGACCGGATCTTCTACTACCACACGGGCGACGAGAAGGCGGTCGTGGCGATCGCGAAGGCCGCGGGCGACGCCTATCCGGACCCTGGAGACAAGACCGGCCGGCTCCACGCCGTCGACGTGGTTCCCGTGAAGAAGCTGGCGCGCCCCGTCACGCTCGCCGAGATCAAGGCGTCGCCCGCCTTTCGCGACTTCCCGCTCGTGCGGATCTCGAGGCTCTCGGTCATGCCCGTCTCCGAGAAGGAGTGGGCGGCGATCGAGAAGCTCGCGTCCGCCTGAGACTCAGCGCATCGTGATTTCGCGGGCCAGGTTGCCCGGCGGCTAGGGCCGCTCCACGGTCGTCGTCGCGTGCTCGACGCCGCTGCCGGCGGGATCCTGCCTGGGCTGCGGCGCCGGAAACTCATCCGACCGCCAGCCCAGGTCGCGCAGCAGCGGAAGCGTCAGATCGACGTCGTGGCCGAGGTCGTCGTTGATGTTGGGCTCCATCAGGAGATTGGGCGTCGCGCTCGTGTCCCAGTGGGACACCGACGAGCCCGGCTCGAGGGGATTGGGCGCGTAGAGGAGGGGCCGTTTGCCGGCGCCGGCCCCGGCGAGCCGACGAGGGTTGGCGCGGAACGCCACCGCGACGCCGCCGGCGAGGTTGGCCTTGAGCGTCTCCCCGTCGGCCAGCGTGATGCGGACGCAGGGGATCGTGATGGACGGGTCGGTGCCGCTCATGCCCGAAGGCGAGGCCGAGGCCACGTTGTCCACGACCACCATTCCGATCGCGCCCGCGGCCTGCACGTTGAGGGCCTTCTCGACGAAGGTGCAGGTGCCGCGGTCGACGAGAGCGACCTTGCCGGCGACGGCGGACGCGTTCGTGAGGGCGGAACATCCGTCCGTCGAGGCGGGCCCAGCCACATCCGCGGCGTCCGTCGCCTGCACGAGCGGGCCGGAGACCGCGCTCTCGGCGACGGGAGCGCCGAAGGACGCCGTGCCGATGGCGACGTCGCCGGCGATCGAGGAGGGCTCTTCAACGGTCAGCACCGGGAGCGCCCCGAGGAAGGCCGGAGCCTGGGCGATGGCGGCGGTCCCGTCCCACACGAGAGCGCCGGTGTTGGTCGCCGAGGCGACGCGTTCGGCGTCGGTCATCGCTGTCCAGTGCTTGTTGGTCGAGGTGTCGAAAATGAAGGACTCGAAGATGTCCGGCTGGTTGTGGAACTCCTGTCCGGTCGAGGTGTCGACGAAGGTGAGAAACCCGAGTCCGTGGCCGAACTCGTGCAGGAGCACGCTGAGGAGGTCGATCTTGTCGCCGTGGGCATCGTCGAGGCCGTAGTACCAGCCGGAGCCTTCGAGGCAATTGACGTCGCCGAGGCGCGAATTGAACGTCGCGGTGATGTCGTCGCCCGCGGGGGTGACGTCCACACCGGCGAACTTACTCGCCAGCGCGAGGGCGTACCACGCCCCGCGCACGGGGGCGTTCGGCGAATCCGAAGCGATGGCAGCGGGCCGCGCGGCTCCGAGCGTGCCGGAGGTGGCGTCGCAGGTCAGGGGGTCGAAGGTCGCATGGACGCGGATCTCGACCGGGGAGTCGAGCAGCGCGCCCCAGATCGCGGCCGCCCGCTGGAAGGCGATCAGGCGCTGCTGCCCGACGGTCGTGCCGGTGTTGCCGCCGACCGGAGTCGCCGGAGTCGTGTCGTTGAAACCCTCGGTGGGGCCGTCGGCGTTGACGATCGTGATCTGGGCGTCGGGCCTCGCCGGAGCCGCCGCGAGGAAGAGCGCCGCCAGGAGAGTGGAGAAGGGCCGCAGACTCGGGTGCGCCACGGTCACTTCGCCTCTCCGGCGGGCGCCGGTCGCTGCCTGAGGCAGCGGAACTGGAGGGCACCGTCGGGCCGCTTCGTCGCGACGACGCTCATGAAGAACGCATCGTCGAGCTCGACGATGCGCGTTCCGTCGGGGCGAACGACGACCTCGTAGGTCCGCGCGGACCGGTCGGCGGCCGCGGCGAGCTGGCGCCGTTCCTCGGCGGTCGGCGGCCGCAGCTTTCCCGTCGCCGGGTCGACGAACGCCCGGACGCCGGCGGAGGCCGCGGCGGCCGGGGGGTCGATCGCGGGGCAGGTCTCGGGTGCGGCCGGCCCCGGCCGGGCCGAAGCCGCCGCCGCGGCGCAAGCCGCGAGGAAAGCCATGGAAAAGCGCACGATGGCCGGTCGCATGAGCACCTCCGCGCTCCGGCAGGCCGGGCGCGCGGGCATTGTAGCCGAGCGAACCGGGGCCGGACGACGGCCCATTGCGCGCGCCCCGGGGTCTGCAATAGATTGACGCGCGATCAACGGGGAGGTCCCAATGCGAGCTCTCGCCCCCGGGTCTCGTCGGGTCGCGTCGCTCCTCGCCGGACTTCTCGCGTGCTCCCTCCCCGCCGCGGCGGAGGGCGAAGGAGCCGCGATCGCACGCTACATCGTCTTCGAGATCGACGGCGACGGCACCGTCCGGCCGCAGATGCACCGGCTCGTGCGGCTCGCCGTTGCGCCGCGCTCGCTGACACCGGGCGAAGTCGAGGCGCGGCTCGCGGAGCCCTTCCGCGGAGTCGAGCGCGTGCGGGTGCGGATGTTCGACGCGGCCGGGGCCGTCGCCTTCGAGGACGTCGTCGCGATCCCGAAGTGGACACGCGCCGAGGGGGTCGTGGCGGAGGACTTTGCCGGCGACGGGAGGATCGACGGAAGGCTGCTCGTTTCCGAGCGCCGGTCCTTCGTCGTGCGCGTCCCGGTGACTGACGGCAGCTGGCTGGCGCTGTCGGTTCCGCGCGACGGCGGCCGCCCGCGGGAGGCCGCGTTCCGAGACGCGGAATTCGATCTCGACGCCCTCGCCTCCGACGCGACGCTGCCGCTCGCGCGGTTCGCGCCCGTGATGGAATTGCGGTCGGCCGCCGCCGCCAACTCCGGCAACCGCGCGGACCTTCTGGTCATGGGCGACGGCTACACCGCGGGGGAACAGGCGAAGTTCGACTCCGACGCCGCCAATCTCGTGTCGCAGTTCTTCAGCCTCTCGCCCTACGACGCGTACAAGAACTTCTTCAACACGGCCAAACTCTTCACGGCCTCCGCGCAGTCGGGCGCGGACCATCCGCCCTACGACGCTGCCTGCGCGCCGTCGTTGTATCAGCAGTGCTGCGCCGACACCGTGGCGCAGTCGGACCCGAAGGCGGGCACGTTCGTCTCCACGGCCTTCGACTCGACCTACTGCTCGAACAACGCCCATCGCGCCCTCGTCCTGAACCCCAGCAAGGTCCTCGCGGCGGCGGCGGCCGCGCCCGACTGGGACAAGGTCGTCGCGCTCGTCAACGACTCGACCTACGGAGGAACCGGCGGCTCCGTCGCGGCCATATCCACCAACCCGCTGGCCGTCAACATCGCCCAGCACGAGCTCGGCCATGCCTTCACGGGTCTCGCCGACGAGTACGACCTCGCGTATCCCGCGTACCCGGCCTGCAGCGACAAGACCGCGCCCCCCTGCGAGCCCAACGTCACCGACCAGCTCGACCGGGGCCTGACGAAGTGGACGTCCTGGATCTCCGGCGCGACGCCCCTCCCCACACCGGAAACCGCCCAGTACGCCGGCAGCGTGGGCCTCTTCGAGGGCGCGCGGTACCAGACGACCGGGTTCTACCGTCCCAAGCAGAACTGCCTCATGAACGCTCTCGGCCAGCCCTTCTGTCCGATCTGCGCCCAGGCCTTCGTGCTGCGCCTCTACCAGGGAGGCTTCGGGGTTCCGGCCTCCGGCATCGACCCGATCGAGCCGGGCTCGGAGAGCCCCGCGCCGGGCTTCGTGGCGATCCCGTTCCCCGGCAACAGGACCTTTTCGGTCGGGCTGTTGAAGCCCGCGGGCGGCGACCTTTCGACGAGCTGGCTGGTCGACGGCGCCGCGGTTCCCGGCGCTACCGCGAGCTCCTTCACCTACACCCCGGCGAGCCAGGGCAGCCACCGCGTCGAGGTGCGCACGAAGGACACGTCGCCGCTCGTCAACGCGACCATGGGCGGCACGGCGCTCGAGAGCAGCCGCGTCTGGACGGTCGGCGCGGGGCAGGGCGGCGCACGTTTTCAGATCCAGGTCGACTGGGCGGTCCCGGCCCAGGGCCGGAGCGGCGCGGGGACCGAGGTCTCGCTGACGCCGGACACGCGCTACTTCTGGTTCTTCTCGCCGTCCAACGTCGAGTTGGTCATCAAGGTGCTCGACGCGCGGGCGGTCAACGGCAAGTACTGGGTCTTCTATGGGGCCCTGTCGAGCGTCCAGTACACGATCCGCATCACCGACACGGTGACCGGGGCCGTGAAGACCTACACCAACCCCAGCGGCGCGCTCGCGAGCGTCGCGGACACGGAGGCCTTCGCCCCCGCGCCGGCGCCAGCGGAGCCCGGGGCTCCGCTCGCGAGCGCGGCGGACGTCGCCTGGGCCCTCGAGGCGCAGGCCCGCGCCGGCTTCGCGCCCGGCGCTCCCCTCGTGTCGAGTCTCGCGGCGCCGGCGCCCGCCGCCGTGTGCGCGCCGGACGCGACGACTCTCTGTCTCAACGGCGGCCGCTTTCAACTGCGGGTGAACTGGGCCGTCCCTTCGCAGGGCCGGTCCGGGACCGGGAAGGCGGTGTCGCTCACGTCGGATACCGGCTACTTCTGGTTCTTCAGCGAGGCCAACGTCGAGCTCGTGATCAAGGCCCTCGACGCGCGGGCGGTCAACGGCCACTTCTGGATCTTCTACGGCGCCCTCTCGAGCGTGCAGTACACGATCACCGTGACCGACATGCAGACGGGGGCCGTCAAGACGTACCAGAACCCGTCCGGCACGCTCGCGAGCGTCGCCGACACGTCGGCGTTTTAGGGCTTCGAGGGCGATTTTGCGGCCGGCGGCGCCGCCGCCCGGGGCGTGACGACGATGTTCTTCGCCGCGAACCACGGGTGCCACTCCAGGACGAGGCGCCCGGCCTTCACGGTCGGGTCCTGCTCGGCGAGGGCTTTTGCCTCTTCCAGGGTGTCGACGCGGAAGATGAACATGCCGCGCAGGTCGCCGCCGTCGGAGAACGGCCCGGCGAGGATGAGCTTGCCGGTCTCCGCCATCTTGCCGATGTGGGCGAGGTGGTCGGCCTGGAGCTTCTGGAGCTCGGGCGTCGACGCCGGCGTCCAGGCCGGCCCGCGGCGGAGGAACGCGACCTGGTAGGTCGTCATCTCGTAGTCGGTCGGTTCGGGCGATGGGGCGGCCGCGGACGGTGTGGTCAGGCCGAGCACGGCCGCGAGGACGAAGGCCGTCGGAACAATCATGCGAAACCTCCTCGTTTCGGCGGCCGGCCCTACTTCGCAGGCTCGGGCAACCGGTACTCTCCTTCGACTTCGACGGTCGTCGACCCGTCGGCGTGTCCCGTGCTCTTGTAGCTGCCGCGGCCGTGGAGGCCGGTCAGCTTCCCGGTGCCTCCGACGAACCCCCAGGTCCCGATCTGGCTCTGGACGACGCCCTTGGCCGATTGCGTCTTGCCGTCGAAGCGCACGTAGTACTTGTCGCCGCTCGCCATCGTTCCGACGTGGTAACCGTGGTCGGCCGAGACGTCTCCGCGCACGTCGCTCAAGACCGACGACGCTCCTTCTTTGGTGGGCGAGCCGCCGATCGTCATCGGCCTGGTCCACGTGCAGGGGGTCTTTCCGATGGCGAGCGCGTGGCCCGCGTCGTCGCCGACCTCGACGACGTTGCTCTTCGACTTGCCGCACTGCAGCGTGCCGGAGATCTTCGTGCCGGGCATTCCGATCCCGACGGCCTTCGCGGGCGGGGTGGCCCCGACCGTGGCCTGCGCGTACAGGCCGCACGACGCGAGGGCTCCGAGTGCGATCAGCGAAAGAGACTTCAACTTCATCCGATCCTCCTCGTCGCGCGCGATTGTACAGGCGCGCCTGGGCGCGACACGCGATCCGAGGTCGAGAATCGCCCGTCCGCCTGCTAAAATGAGCCTACCGATGAGGCTCGCCGGGCGCGCACGCCAGCAACCTCCCCCCTTCGACCCGGCGCAGCTCTCTCTCTTCCCCGGGCTTCCCCCGAGCGTGCGGATCCAGCCGGCGATCCGTTTGACCGAGTCCAACGTCGCTCGCAACGTGCCTCCCGGCCGGTCCGGGGTGTTCTTCCTCAAGAGCGTCGGATCGGACGGGCAGGTCTCGGAGCGCGTCGGGCGGGACGACGTGGACCTGCGCCAGAGGCTCCTCCAGCACGCCCGCGAGGCGAAGGCCAACGTCCTCTTCGGCTGGATCGTCGCCGAGGACGCCAACGACGCCTACCGGCTCGAGTGCTTTCTGTGGCACGCCCATGGCGGCGCCTGGGCGGGGATCGCGGGCGATGCCCATCCCTCCCCGTCGGAGCCCATTCCGTTCCTCGGCTGTCCCGACTGCGACGAGTAGAATCCCGGGACGCGGGACGCGGGGGAGGGTTCTCTGGAGACTCTGACCAATTTCGTGGGCGGGCGCTGGGTGGCCTCCCGGAGCCCCGAGACCCTCGACGTCCACAATCCTGCCACCGGCGACGTCATCGCCCGGACACCGCTCTCGACCGGCGAGGATCTGGACCGCGCCGTCGCCGCCGCGAAGGCCGCCTTCCCGGCCTGGCGCGACACGCCGCCGGTCGTCCGGGCGCGCGCCATGTTCCGCTTCCGGGAGCTCCTCGAGGAGCGCTTCGAGGAGATCGCCGCGACCGTGACGCGCGAGCACGGCAAGACGCTCGACGAGTCGCGGGGGAGCGTGCGCCGCGGGATCGAGTGCGTCGAGGTCGCGTGCGGAACGCCCTCGCTGATGATGGGCTACGGCCTCGAGAACATCGCCTCGGGGATCGACTGTCAGGTCATCCGCCAGCCGCTCGGCGTCTGCGCGGCGATCGCGCCCTTCAACTTCCCGGCCATGGTGCCGCTCTGGTTCCTGCCGTTCGCCGTGGCGACGGGCAACACGTTCGTCGTGAAGCCGTCCGAGCAGGTTCCCCTGACCCAGCGCCTGATCGTTTCGCTCCTGGAGCAGTGCGACCTGCCGCCGGGCATCGTCAACCTGGTCAACGGCGGCCGCGCCGTGGTCGAAGCCATCTGCGACCACCCCGACGTCCGCGCGATCTCCTTCGTCGGGTCGACCTCGGTGGCCCAGGCGGTCTACCGCCGCGGGACGCACGCGGGCAAGCGCGTCCAGGCCCTCGGCGGCGCCAAGAATTTCGTCGTCGTCATGCCGGACGCCGACCTCGATCGGGCGATCGACGTCATCACCGAGTCCTTCTACGGCTGCGCGGGGGAGAGATGCCTTGCCGGCAGCGTGCTCCTGCCGGTCGGCCCGGTGCACGCGGAGACGCGGGAGCGCCTCGCCGCGGCGGCGAAGGCGCTGAAGGTCGGGGACGGCACGGGCGACGGCGTGGGCATGGGGCCGGTCATCAGCGAAGGACACCGCCGGCGCGTGCTCGCGTACATCGACAAGGGCGTCGCCGAGGGCGCGCGCCTGGTGCTCGACGGGAGAGCGAACCCCGTCGCGGACCGGCCCAACGGCTACTTTCTCGGCCCGACGCTCTTCGACGGCGTGTCGCCCGCGATGACGATCGGCCGCGAGGAGATCTTCGGCCCGGTGGCGTCGATCGTCCCGGTCGCGAGCCTCGAGGAGGCGATTCGGGTCATGCAGGCCCACCCCAACGCCAACGCGACCTCGATCTTCACGTCGAGCGGGAAGGCCGCGCGCGAGTACGCGCGGCTGGCGACCGCGTCGATGGTCGGCGTCAACATCGGTGTCGCGGCGCCGATGGCGCAGTTCCCGTTCGGCGGCGCCAAGGACAGCTTCTTCGGCGACCTCAAGGCCCACGGACGCGACGCGTACGAGTTCTACACGGACAAGAAGGTCGTCATATCGAGGTGGTTTTGACTCGCGACGCGAAGCGTTGGCGTGTCAAAACCGTCCCGAGGGCCTCAGGCCCGAGGGATCCCGCGCTTAAGCGCGACCAGGGCGAGTGACGCGACCAGGGGAGCGACGCATGACCACGACGACGAAGACCCAGGCCCCGACGAGCGCGACGACGCGCGAGATCCGCGAGAAGCACAAGCAGTACATGCTGCCCGCGACGATTCAGTACTACGCGGAGCCGCTGGTCCTGACCGAGGGCAAGGGTCTGCGCATCCGGGATGCCGATGGGAACGACTATCTCGATTTCTTCGGCGGCATCCTGACGGTCTCGGTCGGCCATGCCAACGAGAAGGTGAACGCGGCGGTCGTCGCCCAGATCAGCCGGCTGTCGCACGTCTCGACCCTCTATCCGACCATTCCCGCGGTCGAGCTCGCGGAGACGCTCGCCCGGCTCGCGCCGGGGCGGATGCAGCAGAGCTTCCTCGCGACTTCGGGCACCGAGGCCGACGAGACGGCGGTCATGCTCGCGCAGCTCCACACGGGGTCCTCCGAGATCGTGGCCCTGCGCCACGGCTACTCCGGGCCGCTCGATGCTCGCCCAGTCCCTGACGGCGGTGTCGACCTGGCGGCCGCTGCCCTCGCAGGTGCCCGGCATCAAGCACGCCATGTCGCCCTACTGCTACCGCTGTCCTTTGAAGCTGACGTATCCCTCCTGCGGTGTCGCCTGCGCGAAGGACATCGAGGAGCTCATCAAGACGACGACCTCCGGCCGCATCGCGGGTTTCCTCGCCGAGACGATCCAGGGCGTGGGCGGATTCATCACGCCGCCGCCGGAATACTTCGAGATCGCCGTGGCGATCGTCCGGAAGTACGGCGGGGTCTTCATCTGCGACGAGGTCCAGACCGGCTTCGGGCGGACCGGCGGGAAGTTCTGGGGGATCGAGCACTACGGCGTCGAGCCGGACATCATGACGATGGCCAAGGGCATCGCCAACGGCCTGCCGCTCGGGGCCTGCGTGGCCACCCCCGAGATCGCGGCGTCGTTGAAGGCTCTGACGATCTCGACCTTCGGCGGCAACCCCGTCGCCTGCGCGGCGGCGAACGCGACGATCCGGATCATCGAGGAGGAGGACCTGCCCGGCAACGCGGAGAGGATGGGACGCATCCTCCGCGACGGCTTCGAGGAGTTGAAGCGCCGCTTCCCGAAGAACGTCGGCGACGTCCGGGGCATGGGCCTCATGCAGGCCATCGAGCTCGTCGAGGACGAGACGGCGGGCGACCGCACTCCCGAGAAGGCGCTGACCAACCGCGTCTTCGAAGAGACCCGCAAGCGGGGCCTTCTCGTCGGCAAGAGCGGCCTCGAGGGCAACGTCTTCCGCGTGGCCCCGGCGCTGAACGTCGGGCGTTCCGACGTCGAAGAGGCGCTCGCCATCATCCGCGAATCGTTCGAGGCCGCCGGAGCGCGGTAGCCCGGGTCAGAACGAAGCCCCCTCGCCCCTACCCTCTCCCCCCCCCGTACGAGGGGGAGAAAATTCGTCGACGGCCTCAGTGTCGGTCGCCCTTGTGCTCCCGCTCGACCTTGGTCATGTACTTCTGGCCATCCTTGTCCACGAAGTGGTACTCGACCGTGTCGCCGGGCCGCAGCTCGGCGAAGGTGAGACCTCGAGCTTGGTCGTCTCGGTCCAGTAGAGCCTGGACTGATCGCCCTTCTCGGTCTGGACCACGATCATCTTGCTGTCGGGATCGATGCGGACGATCTTTCCTTCCTCCTTGTGGTCGTCGGCGAATAGCGCCGCGGAGGAAACCAGGAATGCAGCGGCCACCCAGAGGCAGAGCTTTGTCTTCATAGAGACACATCCGCCGGAGGGGAGATTCAATTTCCGCGCCAACGAAGGGAAACGCCCGTCGCCCCGGCTACGTCGGGACGACGGGCGATTGATCACCGGGTCGCGCGCCGGGCCCCCGAGCGAGCGAAGGCGACGGCGACTTCGCTCAATGCTCCTTTTCGATCTCGGTGACCCACGACTTGCCGTCCTTTACCTTGTACTCGTACTCGATCTTGTCGCCGGGCTTCATGTTGGCCCACGTGATCCCGTCCTTGAGCTTGGTCGACGCGTTGCAGTAGAGCGTGCTCTGCTCGCCCTTCTTGTTCTGGACCACGATCACCATCGTCTGCGGGTCGACTTTGACGACCGTCGCTTCCCTTTCGTGGTCGGCGAGCAGGACGGCGGACGAAACCACGAACACCACGGCGAGGATCCAGGAGACCTTCGTTTTCATAGACACCTCCGCGGGCACTATATCCAAGAAGCGGGCCAGCGGGGGAAGTGACGCCGCCCGAGCGCGTCAAGAATTTTGACGCGTGCGTCTTACGCGCGCCGCTTCCGGAAGGCCTTCTGCACGTAGTAGACGGGGACGCCGAGCCCGATGAAGGCGAGCCCGAAGAGCGACTCGCGCGGCGTCTCGACGAGCGTGTTCACGACGATCGCGAGAGCGGTCGCGCCGAAGAGGATCGGGACGAAGGGATAGCCCGGCACCCGGTACGGCCGCGGCAGGTCGGGCTCCTTCTTTCGCAGCGCGATCACCGACAGGACGGCGAGGGCGTAGAAGATCCAGCCGCCGAAGATCACGTACGTGAAGAGCTGGGAGAAGCCGCCGATGACGAGGACGAGGAACGCGGACCACAGGCCCTGGAAGAGCAGGGCCTCGACGGGCGTGCGCCATTTCGGATGCACGCGCGAGACGCGCTCGATGAAGAGCCCGTCCTTGGCCATCTGGTAGTAGGCCCGCGGTCCGGCGAGGATGAGCGCGTTCATCGCGCCGAGGATCGAGCAGAGGATCGCCGCGGTCAGGAGCTTGCCGCCCCATTCGCCGGTCACCCGCGTCATCGCGGTCAGGGCGACGCGGTCGGAGGCCGCGATCTCGGCCGGCGTCAGGACCTTCAGGTACGCGAGGTTCGCCAGCAGGTACAGTCCGACGACGATCGACACGCCGCCGATGATTCCGCGCGGAAAGTTCTTCTGCGGCTCGTGGATCTCGCCGGCGGCGAAGCTGACGTCGTGCCAGCCCTCGTACGCCCAGAGGACGGCGACGAGCGCGACGCCGACGGCCGCCAGCGGCACCGGGCCCGTCGGCAGGGGAGGCGGCGCCGGTCGCGGCGGCGTCGGCCGCGGGGCCGGGCAGCAGGAAGATGACGAGCACCATGACGACGAGGCCGCCGACCTTCAGCGCGGTGAGCACGTTGCCGACGCGCGCGCCGTTCTTCACTCCGACGATGTTGATCCAGGTCAGGAGGGCGATCGCGAGAACGCCCGCCACCTTGGTCGTCATCGGGTTCAGCGGCACGAAGGCCCCGAGGTAGATCGGAAAGGCCGCTCCGAGAGTCGCGATCGAGCCCGACGTGGCCACGGTGAAGAGCATCCACCCGCAGAGAAACCCCGGAAGCCGGCCGAAGGCCCGCATGATGAACGAGTAGATGCCGCCGGCGTCGGGCATCGCCGCGCCGAGCTCCGCCAGAGACAGCGCCCCGAGCATCGTCAGCACGCCGCCGATGACCCAGACCGCGAGCATCCAGCCGGGCCGGTGGACGGCCCGCGCGATCTCCGCGGGCACGAGGAAGATGCCCGACCCGATGATCGTGCCGACGACGAGGTTCACGGTGTCGAAGAGCGTGAGGTCCCGGCGGAGCTCCGACATGGGCTGGCCCTCCCTGGTCCGACGTTGTCCGGCGTCGCGGCGTTTTGGACACTCTATCCCCGCCGCCGAAAAAAGTCGGGCCGCCGGATCCACCGACGGCCCGTGAGGAAGGTCCGAGGGTCTGGCTAGTTCTTGGGGGTGCGGCCCTCGAGCGCGTCGAGGCGCTTCTCGAGGTCGTCGAGCCGGTCCTGCAGATCGGGGGAGCCCGGCGGGACGGGGGCGACCGGCGGCACCGGCGGGACCGGCGGCACGGGCCGGACGCCGCGCCAGTGGAACTTGCGCATTCCGGGCCCGAAGTCGCCGAGGCGCGTCTTGCCGCCCTCGCGCTCCGCGACGGTCACGGTCAGCGTCTTCGGCGAGCGGTCGCGCAGGAGCTCGATCTTGACCGTCTCGCCCTCCTTCTTGCGCCGCACCGCCCGCACCAGGTCGCGCGTCGATCCGATCTTCTCGCCGTCGGCCGACGTCACGATGTCGGCGACCTGGAGACCGGCCTTCGCGGCGGGCGAGTCCTTCTCGACCTTGCCGACGAAGACGCCGGCCTCTTTCGGGGCCCCGAAGTGCGTGCGGAGCTCGGGCGTCATCTCGATGGGACGCACGCCGATGTACCCGCCGCCCTCGAACCAGGCGAGCTCCGGAAGGTCCTCGAGGTCGCGCAGGTCCGCGAACATCTCGGGATCGTCCTCGCCCGAGAAGAAGACGCCGTCGTCGTCGACGACGATGTTCCTCTCCGGGCCGACGACGACGATCTTCTTCTTTTCCTTCGGCTTCGGAGTGGACTCGGGGGAGCCGCCCGCTTCCACGCGGGAGGCTGTCGGGAGAATCAGCAGGGCCGCCAGAAGAGTCGCTTTCAGACGCATGGTTCCTCCACGTCGAAGGAGGAGACGGCGGCGCGGCCGAAAGGTTACGGCTTCTTCTTCGGGGGCGCCGGGCGCCTTCTTCGCCGGCGTGGGAGCCGGGGGCATCGCGGCCGCGGTCGTGTCGAGGCTCCACACGCTCCGGCCGCCCGTGCCGACGAGGATGCGGCGCGGCGATGCGTAGTCGGGCGCGAGCGCCGTCACGTCGGGATGGGGAGGCGCGCCTCCGATCGGCTTCCAGGTCGCCCCGCCGTCCTGGGAGCGGAAGACGCCCTTCTTCCAGGTCCCCGCGTAGAGCGTCTTCGCCTCGACGGGGTCGATCAGCAGGACCTGGACGTTGGCGCGCCCGAGACCCTGGTGGCTGGCGGTCCACGTCGTGCCGCCGTCGGCGCTCTTGAAGATGCCCTCGTCCTCGGTCCCGACGTAGATCGTCTTCGTCGCGGGATCGACCGCGATCGCCTGGATCTGCGAGTGCGGGATGCCGGCGCCGCTCGAGGTCCAGGTCTTCGCGCCGTCCGTCGACTTGAAGAGGCCGGCGTGCGTGCTCACGAAGAGCGTGGTCGGGGAGCCGGGTGCCGCGGGCAAGGCGGCGAAGCCGAAGAAGCCGTTGAGGCTCGAGCCGCGCTCGAGGTCCGGCATTTCCTTCCAGCTCTTCCCGCCGTTCTCGCTGGTGTAGATCGTGTCGGGATCGCGCGCGTAGATCCGCTTCGGGTCGGCCGGGTCGAAGACGAAGGTGAGGATGCTCCGCGTGACGCCGATGTCCTTGTGGACCTGCGTCCAGGTCGCCCCGGAGTCCTCGCTCCGGAAGATGCCCTCGTCGGTTCCGGCGTAGAGAACTTCCGGCGAGGCCGGGTCGATCGCGATCGCCCGCACGTCGGTCGTGGTCATGCCTTCGTGGAGGCGCGTCCAGCTCTTTCCGCCGTCGGTCGTCTTCGCGACGTTGCCCTGCACGGTCCCGACGTAGAGCGTGCCGGGCGCGGACGGGTCCGCGGTGAGGGCCTTCACGTCGGCGGCCGTGAAGCCGTCCGACGCGGGCGACCAGGTCTTGCCGCCGTCGGTCGTCTTGAGCACCCCTTCCCGGTTGGTGCCGGCGTAGAGCGCTCCGGCGGGGTCGAGGGCCAGAGCTGAGAAGTTGATCCAGTTGAAGCCCTTCGCGATCTCGGTCCAGTTGCGGCCGAGGTCCGTGGTCTTGATGACGCGGTTCGGGACGGCGGCGTAGACGATCCTGGAGTCGGCCGGATCGATCGCGAACGCGTCGCCGTCGAACGGGCGCCACTTGTCCGGGCTCTTCTTCGCCCAGGTCTTCGCCGAAGTCGTCGCTGCGGTAGATCGCGCCGTTGATGCCGGCCCAGACGGTTTCCGGGCCGACCGGGTCGACGGCCAGAGCATGGATGTTCTCCTTCTCGATCTTGTCGCTCGATGGGGTCCAGGTGGCGCCGGAGTCGACGGACTTGAAGATGCCGTCGCTGATCGTCCCGGCATAGAGCGTCGACGGCGTCTTCGGGTCGATCGCGAGCGCGCGGAGCCGAAAGTTCTGGGGGAACCCGGCCTCCGAGTGCGTCCAGGTCCTGCCGCCGTCGCCGGAGCGATGGATCCCGGGCTTCGGGCCGGTGGTGTCGGCCGCGGCGTACGCCACGCCCTTCGAATCGACGGCGATCGCCGCCCACTCCTGCCGGTCGATCGAAAGCACGCGTGTCCAGGTGGCGCCGCCGTCGGCGCTGCGGTAGACGCCCTCCATGTTCGTCACCGCCCAGACGGTCTTCGGGGAGGACGGGTCGACGGCGACTCCCTCGACGACCGCGTCGCGCGGGAAGCCCGAATCGCAGAGCGTCCACGTCGCGGCCGCGTCGGTCGTGCGGTAGAGCCCGCCGCCGAAGGTGCCGGCGTACAGGATCGCGGGGGCGGCGGGGTCGATCGCCAGCGCCCTGACCTCGCCGGTGCGCGGGCCGATCGGGATCCAGGTCTGGGCGGCCCCCGCGCCGGCCGAGGCCCGGAGCATGGCCACGGCGAGAGCGAGGCGAAAGGCGTTGCGCATCGTCCTCTCCTGTCGAAATTGGCGGGGCCGGGATTTCGCGCGGCAGTCTATCAACGGGCTCGCTGATAGCCTTCCGGCGATGCGCCGCGGCGGGCTCGTCGGGATTGTCTTCGCTCTGGCGTCCGCGGCGGCGGCGCAGGGGCCGTCGGCCGACTGGCGGACCCTCGAGACCGCGCACTTCCGCGTCCACTTTCCGGCGCCCTTCGAGGCCTGGGCCCGCCACACGGCCGGGCAGCTCGAGCCCATACACGCCCGCGTGACCGCCCTGGTCGGCTTCACGCCGGAGCGGCGGATCGAGGTGATCGTGTCGGATCCTTCCGCCGCGGCCAACGGCGTGGCCGCTCCGTTCCTCGACCGCCCGGAGATCCTTCTCTGGACCTCGCCGCCCGGCTCGGCCACCGATCTCGGCGAATTTCGAGACTGGACCGAGATGCTCGCGAGCCACGAAGTGGCCCACGTCGTCCACCTCGCCCGGCCCCCGACCGGCCCGCTCGGCTTTCTCGCGAAGCTTTCGCCGGCGCCGTTCGGGCCCCTGGCGCTCGGCTCCCCGCGCTGGCTGACGGAGGGCTATGCCACTCTCGTCGAGGGCGTGCTGACGGGCTCGGGCCGGCCGGCCTCGAGCTTCCGCGCGATGGTGCTGCGCAGCCTCGCGATCGCGGGCAAGCTCCCGAAGTACCCGGACCTCGACGGCGGCGACGGTTGGCTCGCCGACGACGTGCCCTACCTCGTCGGCTCGGCCTACCTCGAGTGGCTCGGCGAGCGCGCAGGGCCGTCGAGCCTGCCCGAGCTGTGGAAGCGGATGGCCTCCCGGTTCGCCGGCGGCTTTTCCGCGTCCTTCCGGGAGGTCTTCGGCGACTCGCCGGAGGACCTCTACGACCGTTTCGTCGCCGAGTCCACCGCGCGGGCGCTGGAGGAGGAAAAGCGCCTGACGGCTGCGGGCCTCGTCCAGGGAGATCTCGCGATCTCCCTCGAGGGCGCCACGCAATCGCCTCAGGTCTCGCCCGACGGATCGAAGCTTCTCGTGCGTCGCGATCCCTCGCGTCGCGTGAGTCTCCTCGCGGTGTGGGACCTCGGCGCGCCCGGAACGGAGCGGGCGCCGATCTGGACGCTGCCGCGCCTCGACGGTTACTCGCCCTCGGACCCGCGCTGGATGCCGGATGGCCGCCGCGTGCTCTTCTCCATGCGCGCGCCCGACGCCGACGGCGTCCTGCGGCGCGACCTCTACGTCTGGGACTGCGCCCGCGGATCCGTCCGCCGCGTGACGCGGCTCCAGGACGTGTTCGAAGCGGACCCCGCCGCGGATGGCCGCTTCGGCCGTGGCCGTCCGCAGCCGGTTCGGCGTCTCGACTCTCGTTCGCGTGGATCTGGCGACGGGGGAGACCCGCGAGATCCCGGCCGAGACGGGCTCGAGCGACGCGTGGCCGGTCTGGGCCGAGCCGCGGGTGTCCCCGGACGGAACGCGCGTCGCCGCGCTCCTGCACCGCGACGGCCGGTGGAGGCTCGTCGTGCTCCCCGTCGAAGGCGGAGCGGTGCGGGAGATCGGCATCGGGGGCGCGGCCGCGGCGGCGCCCGCGTGGAGCGCGGACGGCACCGTGATCTTCGCCACGTCCGACGGTTCGGAAACCTGGGACATCGTGTCGGTGCCGGCTTCCGGTGAGCTTCCGGCGCAGACTCGGACGCGCGTCACCGGCGGGGCCTTCGCGCCGGCCCCATCGCCGGACGGACGCGCGCTCTATTTCCTCGACTGGACGGCGCGCGGGATCGACGTGCGCCGGCTGGAAGTTTCCGCGACGCCGCCGGTCGGGACGGCGGAGGGCCTCCTCCCCGCGCGGCGCCGCGTGACGGCGCCGCCGATCGCCCTCGAGCCGGTCGCGCCGGACCGGCCTTACTCCGTCTGGCCGTCACAGGTCATTCGCCCGCTCCTGAACTTCTCGATCGGGCCCGACGGCGACACGGTGCAGCTCGGCGTCGACGGCGGAGACGTCCTCGGCCGGCTCCACTGGCTGGCGGCCGGTTCGTTCGGCAACACGCCCGGCCCCCGGGGCGGAACCGTCGCCGCCGCCTGGCGCGGACTTCCGTTCGCGGTCTCGCTGCAGGTCTTCTCGGCGCTCGAGAAGCCCGGGCGCCAGAGCCTCGCGCCGCGCCCGGCGCTCGACGTGGAACGCTGGGGAGGGTACTTCCAGGCCTCGTGGAGCCGGCCGTTCACCTGGGGCCGCCTCGAGGCCGACGCGGGCGAAGGCGCCGCGAGCTACGACGCCCTCTCGACGGGCCGCGACTTCGGCCGCGCCCTGGGCACGGCGCGGCTGCGGGGCCTCTACCGGCACACGCGCGGTCGGTGGGGGGCCGCCCTGGACCTCGAGGCGGTGGGATCCGTCGGAGAGACGGACCGAGGCGGCTGGAGCCAGGCCGCGGGCGCCGCGCGGCTGTCGGGGATCACGCCCGTCGCGACGTTCTCGGCCGGCGCGCGCTGGGGCGACACGGGGGGACGGCCCACCCGGTTCGACGTCTTCTCGATCGGCGGCTCGCCCTCGACGATCCTGCCGCCGGGATTCGACCGCAACCGCATCGAGAGCCGCGCGCTGCCCTTCGCGGTCCAGCTCGGCGAGAAGTTCGAAGCCTATCGCGCGGAGGTCGAGGCGTCGGGCTGGCCGCTCGTTGTCTACGGCGAGTGGCTGCGAGCGTGGAGCGTCCGGGGATCGCGCCCGGACCCGGTCCGCGTCGCCGGAGCGGAGGCCCGGCTCGAGCGGCTCATCCCGGCCGAATACGGCCGATCGGTGACTTTTCGGGTCGGCGCGGCCTGGATCGAGAGCTCGGCTCCGCGCTTCAACACCGTCCGAGGATATGCTGATCTCATCTTGCGACCTTGACGAGGCGAGCTTCATGAAACGTTTTTTCGGCATCCTGAGTCTCTGCCTGGCCGCGGCCTGCGCATCGAAGCCGGCTGCGGCTCCGGCGCCTCCGGCACCGGCCGCGCCGCCGGCCAAGGAGCTCGCGCGCAGCGGGCTGGCCGTCGTCGCCGAAGCGGACGTCACGGTTCGCGATCCGTCGCGCAATCGGGACATCCCGATCCACGTGACCTATCCGATCGGCAACGGCCCTTTCCCGGTGATCGTCTTCTCCCACGGCGCCGGCGGAACGGGCGAGAGCTACCGTCCCCTCTCGCGATTCTGGGCGACCCGCGGCTACGTCGTGATCGCGCCGACGCACACCGATTCGGCCTCGGGAAAAGTCGACGCCCGGAGCCTCGACGTGCTGCGCGAGACCGCCGCCGACGCCCTGGCCGACCCGAAGGCGTGGGAGGGCCGGGTGACCGATCTGACCTACACGATCTTCTCGCTCGAGGAGATCGGCACGAAGGTGGCCCCGCTCACGGGAAAGCTCGACGGCCGGCACCTCGGTGTCGCCGGCCACTCCCTGGGCGCGTTCACGGCGCAGCTTCTCGCCGGGGCCACGGTGACCGTGGGCAAGGGCGCAAAGCCGAGGAGCTTCGCCGATCCGGCGCCGAAAGCCTTCCTGCTCCTGTCGCCGCAAGGCAAGGGGCAGCAGGGGCTGACGGCGACCTCGTGGGCGGAGGTGACCCGCCCGTTGATGGTGATGACCGGTTCGCGCGACAAGGGCGTGGGGGGGCAGGAACCCTCGTGGAGGCTCGACCCGTACCTGCTCTCGCCTCCGGGCGACAAGTACGCGGTCCTCTTCGAGGGCGCGAGCCACCTGTCATTCACCGGCCGGGCGGCCGAGCCCGGCGCGGCGTTGCCGCGGGGCAAAGGGAAGGACGCCGTCTCGGCCGATCAGGAAATCGCCATCTTCACGGAGGTCAAGATCGCGAGCCTCGCGTTCTGGGACGCGTACCTCAAGGGCGACGCGACGTCGAAGGCCTTCCTGGAGTCCGACGCGCTGTCCAAGGAGACGAGCGGAAAGGCGAAGCTCGAGAGACGCTAGGGTCTGACCCCCAAGCCGGCCACCGAAGGCTGAACGGGGTCAGGCCTTGATCGTGTACTCAGGTTGCGAGAGCGGATCCGAGAAAGGCCGCAAGGAACCCGAAGCAGAGCAGTACAGAATCAAGGCCTGACCCCAAATCAGTCCTGGTAGTACTGCCTCGCGTAGACGTAGCCCTTGAGGCCGACGAGCTCGACGTCGATCTGATGGTCTCCCCGGGTGCCCCGGGGTTTCACGACGACGAGGATGTAGCGGCCCGAGATCGTCCGGCGCACGAGCTCCATCGCGAGGGAGGGGAAGAGGTGCGTCTTCTGGTAGGTGCCGCCCGTCACCTGCGACACCTGTTTCAGGTAGTCCTCGAGCGAGTGGTAGTCGGCGTCGGCCACGTCGAGGGTGAAGAGGTTGACGCGCGCCCGGCCGAGCGAATAGATCATCTCGCTGTAGTCCTTGCTCTCGGAGGCGACCGGGCCGCTGAGGCCCCCCTGCGTGCTCCCGAGTCCCCAGCCGAAGAAAACCATGGATTTGCCGCCGGGCAGCGGCTCGAGGGCCCGGGCGAGGACCTCGATCGCGCGGTCCGTCGTTCCGGCCTTCTTCGCCGCGGCGCGGTCGAGGTACCGCCCGATCGAGGGCTTGCTCTCGGGGTCCGGCTCGGGCGGCGTCGACGTGCGGATCGAATTCGTGATGGCGTTCTCGATCTTCGCCCGGTCGGACGTGAAGTCCTGCCGGAGCTTCAGCTGCGAATCGTGCGACGCGACCGCGATGCGGTCCGTCGGCAGGAGCGTGTCGAGGAAGCGGCGCGCCTGCTGGGCGTTGCGCATCAAACCGTGCAGGCGCGTCGTCTGGCTGCCGTCGTGCTGGAAGAACATGACGATGAGGCGGCCCGGCGGCGCGTCCTGCCGAAAGCGCTCGGCCTCGGCGGACTCGATGCCCACGAGCGCGGAGGCGTCGTTCTCGGGCTTGTCGCCGGGCAGCCACTCGACGTCCTCGAGGATGACGGAGCGACCGTCGATCTTCACGCGGAAGTCCTCGGGCTTCAGGTCGGGGATCGGGTTCCCGTCGGGCCCGATCACGTGCGCGTCGATGACGACGCGCTCGACGACCACCTCTTCCTGAACGGCTCCCTGCCGGTCGATCGGCTCCTGGGCGGCGGCGGCCGCCGCGAGGAGCGCGGCCGAGCACGCCGTCAGGGCCGTCGATCGCGCCGAGCGTGCGTGCACGCGCCAAGGCTAGCGCAGGAGCATCGGAGACCGGTCGGAGAAAGATCGGCGAAGTGAGACGGAGGCCGGGTTCGTCCGTCCTTTCGGAGCGTTCGTCCTCGCCGGAAGCCGGGCGATAGAATCCTCTCGTTTCCCACATGTCCCTGCGCGCCGGACAACGCCTCGGTCCCTACGAGATCGTCTCGCCTCTGGGCGCAGGCGGCATGGGGGAGGTGTATCGGGCGCGGGACACGCGGCTGCGGCCGGGAGCTGGCGATCAAGGTCCTGCCGGCGGCGCTGGCGTCGCACTCGGAGCGCTTGAAGCGGTTCGAGAAGGAGGCGCGCGCGGCGTCGGCCCTGAACCATCCCAACCTCGTCACGATCCACGACATCGGCTCCGCGGATGGCGTCGAGTACATCGCGATGGAGCTGGTCGACGGCCGAACGCTCCGCGAGGCGCTCGCCGAGGGGGCGCTGCCAATCCGCTCTCTGCTCTCGATCGCCGCGCAGACGGCCGACGGCCTCGCGAAGGCGCACTCCGCCGGGATCGTGCATCGGGACCTCAAGCCCGAGAACGTGATGGTGACGAAGGACGGCTTCGTGAAGATCCTCGATTTCGGCCTCGCGAAGCTGACGGAGCCGCAAGGCCAGAGCGAAGTCACTTCCTCGCCGACGGTCTCGGGCGCGACGGAGCCGGGGGTCGTGATGGGAACGGCGGGCTACATGTCGCCCGAGCAGGCGCTGGGAAAGCCCCTCGACTTCCGGTCGGACCAGTTCTCGCTCGGCTCGATCCTCTACGAGATGGCGACGGGCAAGCGCGCGTTCCAGCGCGGGAGCGCGCCCGAGACGCTCTCCGCCATCATCCGCGACGAGCCCGAGGCGATCGCGAGCCTGACGCCGCTGGCTCCGGCGCCGCTGCGGTGGGTGGTGGAGCGCTGCCTCGCCAAGGCCCCCGACGACCGATATGCGTCGACCCGCGACCTCGCGCGCGACCTCGCAACGCTCAAGGACCGGCTGAGCGAAGCGAGCGGCGGCACCGGCGTCACGCGGCCCGCGGCGCCGGCGCGACGCGGCTTGCGACGGGCGCTGCCCTGGGGGATCGCCGCGGCGCTGGCGGCCTCGCTCGCCTGGGCGCTGGCGGCGGGACGCGGCCGTTCCCCGGAGCCGACGCGCGCGATCCGGTTCTCGGTGGTGCTTCCGGCGGGAGTGGGTTTCCAGTCCGGCGATATCGAAGGGCAGACCGCGCTGTCTCCGGACGGGCGCAACCTGGCGATCGTGGGCGGGGCGTCGGGCCGCCGGCGCATCTACCTCCGCGCGCTCGACTCGCTCGAGGTCCGGGCCCTCGAGGGAACCGAGGGAGGCGTCTCGCCTTTCTGGTCTCCCGATTCCCGATCGCTGGGGTTCTTCGCGGACGGAAAGCTCCAGCGGATGGATCTTGCCGGAGGGCCTCCTCGGACGATCTGCGATGCCCCCTATCTCGAGACTCTGGCGAGCTGGGGCTCGGCCGGCACGATCCTCTTCGCGCAGATCGGGCCGCAGGGACCGGGGATCTACGGCGTCGCCGCCGGCGGCGGCGAGCCGCGCCGGATCATCTACAAGGACCGGAAGGAGAACGTCGGCATCTGGCCGCACTTCCTTCCCGACGGTCGCCGGTTCCTCTTTCTGTCGCGCGACTTCGAGGCCAGGGGGGACCGGCGCTGGTACCTGAGCGCGGGCTCCCTCGATTCCCGAGAGATCACACCGATCTCCGACGCGATCTGGTCCCGGGTCGAATACGTCGCCCCGGGATACCTGGTCTACGGGAGACGGGGTTCCCTGCTGGCGCAGCGGTTCGACGCCCGCACGCTGCGGCTTTCGGGCGAGGCGATCACGCTGGCCGAGCGGGTCTACTACTTCAACGGCCCGGCGATGGCGGGATTCTCGACGTCGCAGGCCGGGGTCGTCTCCTACGAGAAGTTGCGCAGCCCGAGCCGCGTCGCATGGCTGGACCGGTCCGGCCGCGAGCTCGAGACGATCGGCCTGGAGGGGATCGTCGCGAGTCTCCGGCTTTCGCCCGACGGCCGGACGGTCGCGGCCGGCATTCGCGACGAAAAGACGGGGACGGCCGACATCTGGCTCTACGACTTCGCGCGCAAGCTCCCGCTCCGCCTAACCCTCGACGAGGGCGACGACGGGACGCCAGTCTGGTCGGCCGACGGGACGAAGGTCTTCTTCCGTGGCGACCGTTTCGGTCCTCCCGACTTGTTCGAGATCCCCGCGTCCTCGCCCGGCCAGGACTCCATGCTCCTGCGCCGGCCCGGAGTCCAGAGCCCGGAAGACGCGTCGCCCGACGGGCGAAGCCTCGTCTTCGGCGAGTGGAGCCGCCAGACCAACGGGGACCTCTGGCTCCTGCCTCTGTCGGGCCCGAAGGAGCCGACGCCCGTGGCGCAGACCCCGTCTTACGAAGCCGGGGCCCGCTTTTCCCCCGACGGGCGCTGGCTGGCCTACGTCTCCAACGAGTCGGGCCCGCGCGAGATCTACCTCCGGCCGGTGGAGGGCAGCGGCGAGAGGATCCGGATCTCGTCGGGCGGGGGCAGCCTGCCGCGCTGGCGCCGGGACGGTCGCGAGCTCTTCTACGTGGCCGGAGGCGGGCGACTCGCCGCGGTGACGATCCGCCCGGGCGCCAATCCGGACCCGGGCGCCCCGAGCCTGCTGTTTCCGCTCAGCGGCGAGGTGCGCGACTACGACGTCGACGCTTCGGGGCAGCGGTTCCTCGTCGACCTGGCCTCCGAGGAGCCGGCGCCCATCGGCGTGCTCGTCGACTGGCCGGCCCTCATGCCGGGGGCCAACGCCCGCTGACCCGCGCGGCGACCGGGCTAGAGGCCGCGCCCGGGCGACGCCTTGCGTTCCGTCACGAGGTCGGGGAACTGGTCGTGAAACGTGTTCGCGACGTGGCAGCTCCAGCAGAGCCGCTCGTGCGTGGCCAGGATCCCTGGCAGCGCCTCGGGCCGGATCTGGTCCCACTCGAGCGACTTGCGGTCGGGAGTCAGAAGCGCGGGCTTGTTGTCGCCCCAGTGAATCTTGATCGGGTTGCCGCAGATGGCGCACGCCGCCCCTTCGTACCAGCGGACGAGGATGTTGCGGACCAGGCACGCATCGGGAGCCGCCTCGATCTGGGAAAGACACTCCTGGCCGCAGTGCTCCCGCTCCGGCCACCGCGTGCAGGTTTCCAGGCGCAACTCCGGCTCGCCGGCGGCGGTCGTCAACGCGGCATGGACCCTGTCCGTCCGCACGGCGGCCGGCATCTTCGTCTCCGGGCAGGTGACCAACCGCGTGCCCCGGTTCCGCAAGAACGCCCGGACGACGACGAAGATGGACGGGATCAGGGAGAGGGCCAGGACTACCAGGAAGACCTTCAGAAGCGTCATGACGTACCTCCGTGCGTTCCTCTCGAGGTTAGAGAGACTCGCCTGCCCTGCGCATGGTGCAAACGCATCAACCGGGGGCAATCGACGCGGGGGGGGGGTCAGATGCCCAGCGCGCCGACCGCTAGGCCGATGGCCGCGATCAGGGCGCCGGCCACGGCGTCCCCATAGCGGTCGAGCCACGGAGCGTGGAACATGCCGGCGCCGGCCCGAGCGGGAAGCACCAGGGCGACCATGGTCGCCAGGGTCGAGACCTCGTAGACGAGCACGATACCAACCGCCGAGGCCGCCCCCAGAGGCGCCGCCGCGAAGAGAAGCGGGATCACGGCCACGCACGGGTCGGCCGAGAAGAGGAGGAAAAGCGTCCAGGCCGTCATGTGGCCCGGGTCGTGGATGTGGTCGTAGTGGACGTGGGCATGGCCGTGGAGCTTCTTCCCGGCCGCCCGTCGCAGTCCCCAGGCGGCATACGCGACGCCGAATCCCACGAGGAGCACCCCCGCGGCGGCCTCCATCCGCTGGCCGAAGCGCTCGATGATCTCGATGCCGAACAGAAGGCCGAGGGCGCCGAGCAGGGCCGACACCGTGACGTGGCCGAAGCCGCAGGCGAGCGTGATGCGCAGCGTCCGCCCCGCGGACCAGCCGCGCGAGCGCGCCAGGGCCGCGAAGGGGACCCAGTGGTCCGGCGCGAGAGTGTGCAGGCTTCCGACGGTGAAGGCGCCCAGGGCCAGGGCCGCGAAGAGGCCGTTCATGCGCGCACCCGCGACTCGATCGCGAGGACCGCGGTCAAGCGCCGTTGCTCCAGCCAGTCGAGCCAGGCATCCACGCCCGCCCCGGTACGGGCGGAGAAGGGAATCAGGCGCGGCGAGGGCATGACGCGGGACAGCGCGTCCTCGATCGCCGCGAGGCTCACGTCCGGCAGGTGCGGCAACAGGTCCGTCTTCGTCACCAGGACGAGGTCGGCCTTTCGGAACATCACCGGGTACTTCACCGGCTTGTCCTCTCCCTCGGTGACCGAAAGCGCGACGACGTTGGCGGCCTGGCCGAGGTCGTAGACCGCCGGGCAGACGAGGTTGCCGACGTTCTCGACGAAGAGCACGTCGAGGTCGGACACGGGAAAGCCGTGGAGCGCGCGGTGGACGAGCTCCGCGTCGAGGTGGCAGGCCGAGCCCGTCGTGATCGAGACCGAGGGGATGCCGGCGCGCATCAGCCGCTGCGCGTCGCGATCGGTCTCGAGGTCGCCGGCGAGCGCACCGAGACGACGCCGTCCCTGCAGGGCCCGGGCGGTGGCTTCGAGAACGGCGGTTTTCCCGGCGCCGGGCGAGCCCATCAGGTTGATCGCGAGCAGGCCTTTTTCGGCGAAATGCTCGCGGTTGTGCCGCGCGGTCCGGTCGTTTCCGGAGAGGATCCGATCGCGCACTTCGACCGGTACGGACTCGAGGTCGCCGCGGTCGCGGGTCTCACACATTCGCCACCTCCATCTCGATTCGGTCCAGGAAGATCTCGTCTCCGGCGGCGAGGCGCGCGGGGACCGCGCACTCCGCGCAGCGCAGAATCGACCCCCGCGGGATGTCTCCGTGGCAGCGTGGGCACTCCCATCGCGCGGGGACCGGGACGATCGAGAGGTCCGCCGTCTCGCAGATCGTGCGCTCGCGAAAGACGCCGTAGGCCGTCTTGAGCAGATCGATCTCGACGCCCGACGCCTCGCCGATCCGGACGTGGAGGCGGTGGACGGAGGCGGCGCCCCGCTGAGCGGCCTCGGCCTCGACCCGCTCGACGAGCGCCTGGACGATCGAGTACTCGTGCATGCCGCCTCAGCTCCCGGTGAATCGCGCCGGCCGGCGCGCGAAGAAGCCCTCGAGGCCCTCCGCGAAGTCGTCGCCGTCGGCGATCCGCGCGAGCTGCTCGAGCTCGCGGTCGAGGTGGTGATCCAGGCGGTCCACTCCGGCCGCCTGCTGGACCAGGCTCTTGGCGATGCCGAGCGCCTCGGTCGGCCCCTCGGCGAGTCGCCGCGCGATCGCGCGGACTTCGGCCTCGAAGGTCTCGGCCGGGTAAACGCCGTTGATCAGGCCGTACTCGAGGGCCCGTGCGGCGTCGAGGCGCGGGTTCAAGAGCACGAGCTCCATCGCCCGGCGAAGCCCCAGAAGGCGCGGCAGGAAGAACGTCGAGCTCTCCGCGCCCGTCAGCCCGGTCTTCCCGTACGCCCACTCGAAGCTCGAGCGGTCCGAGGCGTACACGAGGTCGCACGCCATCGCGATCCCGAAGCCGCCGGCCGCGGCGACCCCGTCCACCGCCGCGACGAAGGGCTTGGGCGCGCGCTTGATCTCCGAGATCGTGCTGTGGATGTACTCCAGGATCTGCTTGAAGATCTCTCCGTAGCCGGTCTGCTCCGGCCGCGCGCCCTGGAGGTAGCCGAGGTCCTCCCGCTTCCCGCCCGACCGGATGTACTTCAGGTCCGCGCCACTGCAGAAGGCGCCGGGGATCCCGCGCAGGACCACCGCGCGCACGGCGGGGTCGCGGGCCAGGAGGATTCCGGCCTTGCGGAAGTCGCGGGCCGTTTCGACGTCGAGCGAGTTGAACCGCTCGGGGCGATCGATCGTGAGCAGTCCGACGGCGCCGTCGCGCTCCACCCGGATGTGCGTCATGGAAGGCCTCCCGCCGCGGCCATCGGCGAAAGGAAATCCGTCGACTCGCTCTCGAGGCCTTCGCGCGGCGCGAGTCGGCCCGTCATCAGGGCGACGGCTCCCGTCAGCAGCGGCCCCCAGGCCGTCTCGAGCATCCACTCCTGGTGCGCGAAGGCGTAGGCGTTGACCGCGCGGGCGAGCCCGCGACGGCGCAGGTCGGCCACGAACGGCGCCACCGGAAAGGGCCGCGAGCGCTGCAGGATCGGTCCCTCGTCCAGCCGCTCGGTCACGATGTGGGCGGTCGCCCGCGTCTGCGGCTCTCCCGCCCGGATCGCGTCGCGCACGGCGCGCAGGCCCGTGTAGAGCGGGCGCCCGCCGGGTCCCGTGCGCGCCAGATCGCTGCCGTGGACGTTGACGATCCGGCCGGGGAAGGCCTCGAGCATGGGCTCCGTCAGCAGGTAGAGATAGCTCGAGAGGAGCACCAGGTCCGGCCGCCAGGCATCGAGGCGCTCGACGATTCCGCGGTCGTACTCCCGCCGCAGATCGAGGTCGGAGAGAGGCCGGCGGGCGTAGAAGGAACGGATCGAGTAGTCGCGCACGGGGACCCGGGCGGCCTCGAGCTCCGACCGCTCCGGAAGGCCGCCGTCGGAGACGAGGCAGCCGGCGAGGTCCCACTCCCGTCGGCGGTGGCCTTCGAGGAGATTCTCGAGCCCCGGACAGCGCCGGGAGCAGAGGACGGCGACGCGCGGGCGGGGCGTCAACATATGCGCGGCAGCGGCTCGCCCTCGGGCTCGGCGAGGAGGCGCCGTCCGAAACCGGTGTCGAGAATGACCGAGCCGGGGCGCTCGGCGATGCACGTGCCGACGATGGCAGCGTCCTTGCCGAGCGGGTGCGCGCGGAGCGCCTCGAGCACGCGCTCGGCCATCTCCGGACGCACGCCGAGGACGGCCTTGCCCTCGTTGGCGACGTGGAGAGGATCGATTCCGAGCAGGTCGCCCGCCGCGCGCACCGCGGACGTCACCGGGACGGCGGGCTCCTGGAGCAGGATGCCGACGCGGCTCTTTTCCGCCATCTCGTGGAGGGCGGAGGAGAGGCCGCCGCGCGTGGGGTCTTTCATGGCGACGATCGCGCCGTCCGCGGCGGACAGCGCCGCCCGGATCAGCCCGTTGATGGGCGCGACGTCGGACGCGAGCGCGCCTTCGAGCTCGAGGGCGTGGCGGGCGGCCATGATCGCCAGGCCGTGGTCGCCCATGGTGCCCGTCACGAGGATGCGGTCGCCCACCGCGAGGCCCGAGTCGGGGATGACGCGGTCGGTCAGGGCGAGGCCGGTGGTGTTGAGGACGATCCCGTCGAGCTCGCCCCGGCCCATGACCTTCGTGTCGCCCGTGACGATCGCGGCGCCGGCCTCGCGGCAGGTGTCGCGGATGGAGCCCTGGATGCGCTCGAGGTCGGCGCGGGGAAAGCCCTCCTCGATGACCGCGGCGCAGGTCAGGGCCAGGACCTCCGTCGCGCCCATCATGGCGAGGTCGTTGACGGTGCCCGAGACCGAGAGCCGGCCGATGTCGCCGCCGGGAAAGAAAACGGGATGGACGACGTGGGAGTCGGTCGTGACGACGAGGTATCGGTCTCCGAGCCAGAGCGCCGCGCCGTCGTCCATCGCCTCGGCCCCGATCCCGCGAACGGGCGGCGCCGGCATTTCCTTGAGAAAGACGTCTTCGATCAGGGCGCGCATCGCGCGGCCCCCCGCCCCCTGCTTGAGAGTGACCCGCTCTTCGAGAATCGTCGCGATCTTCACAGGGCTTCTCCGAGGTTGGGGATGCTGCCGTACTGGTGCCAGATCTTGCAGGTCCCTTCGCTCGAGACCATGCAGGCGCCGACGGGGGTGTCCGGGACGCACTCGCGGCCGAAGAGCGAGCAGTCCTTCGGGGACGCGATGCCCGACATGATGTCGCCGCAGATGCAGCTCGCGGCCAGGGTCGGCGGGGCGTAGTCCCAGAGTCCCGTCAGATCGATCGCGAAGCGCCGGCGCGCGTCGACGTGCGCCCACTCGTCGCGCAGCCGCAGGTTGCCGTTCGGGACGTGGGCGATGCCGCGCCAGCGGCCGCCGACGGGGCGGAAGACGCTCCAGAGCTCCTCCTGCGCGCGCAGGTTCCCCGCCCGGGTGACGCAGCGCGGGAACATGTTCACGACCCGCGGCGTCCGGTCGCGGATGAGCTCGACCAAGCGCGCGAGGCCGGCGAGGATGTCGAGCGGCTCGAAGCCGGCGACGACGACCGGGATCCGGTGGCGGTCGACGAAGGCTTCGAAGATCCCCCAGCCGGTGATGGCGGCGGCGTGCCCGGCCGCGAGAAAACCTTCGACCCGCGTGTCGGGCATCTCGGCGACGATCTCCATCACCGGAGGGATGTACTTGTGGGCGGAGAGCACGGAGAAGTTCGGAGGCAGCGGGCCCTTCACGATGGCCGCCGTGGCGACGGCGGTCGTCTCGAATCCGGTCGCGAAGAAGACGACCTCCTTCGAGCTTTGGCGGGCCAGCGCGACGGCCTGCTCCCCGCTGTAGACCACGTGGACCTCGGCTCCCTCCGCCTGGGCGTCGGCCAGGGACTGGACCGTGCCGGGCACCTTGACCATGTCGCCGTAGGTCGCGACGACCACGCCCTGCCGGGCGAGCGCCACGCCCTCGTCCACTTCGGGCATGTCGGTGATGCAGACGGGGCAGCCCGGCCCCATGATGACGTTCAGGTCCTTCGGGAAGTTCGCGCGAAGGCCCCACTTCGCGATCGCCTGCTCGTGGCTGCCGCAGACGTGCATGACCGAGACCGGGGAGCGCCCGATCTCGGCGGTGTGCCGGGCGATCTGCGAGGCGAGGCGCCGGGCGAGCTCCGGGTCGCGGAACTTCACCTCGCGCGCGGCCGCCTGCAGGTCACGCGAGATCATCGCGGCCCTCCGGCGCCGTGCCACTCATCTCGCTCCGCACGTCGGCCGCCATGAGGTCGTCCTTGCGCGCCTCGGCGAGCAGCGTTTCGTAGAGAGCGAGCGTCTCGCCGATCTCCTCGGCCGGGATGCGGCGGATCGCGAAGCCCACGTGGTTGAGGATGTAGTCGCCCGGCGAGACGGGCTGGTCGACGACGTCCAGGCGCACCTGGCGGCGGATCCCCCAGAAGTCGACGGTGGCCGTCGGGCCGTCGACGGCGAGCACGCGGCCCGGAACTCCGAGGCACATCAGGGACCTCCTTCGGTGCGGCGTGCGACTGCCGCGGCGACCAGGGCCTGGCCGAGGGCGAGGCCGCCGTCGCCCGGCGGCACTTCGCCGTGGCGGTAGACGGAAAACTCCGGGCCGAGCGCGGCGAGCACCCGCTCGGTCAGGAGCGCGTTCTGAAAACACCCTCCCGTCAGCACGACCGGAATCCGGCCGACCTCGCCGGCCGCGGCGCGAACGAGAGCCGCCGTCGCTCCGGCGAGCGCGTTGTGGAACCGGCCGGAGATCTCGGAGGGGGACGCCCCGCCGAGGAAGTCGGCCGTCGCGATTCGGACGAGGAGTCGCAGGTCCAGGATCCGGACTCCCTGGTCGACACCGAGCTCGAAGGGATAGGCGCCGCGCTCGGAGGCGTCGGCGACGAGGTTCCATTCCAGAGCGACCTGGCCCTCGAAGCGGGAGACGGGCCGCGAAAGGAAGAGAGATCCGAGAGCGTCGAAGTAACGGCCGACGCCGCGGGAAAGCGGCGCCTGGATGCCTCGCGCGGCCATCTGGCGCACGAGCGCGAGGCGCCTGGCCGGGACCTGCGCGAAGACGGGGAAGGCGTCGAAGGGAGGTTCGTCGTCGAAGGCGTCGCAGAGCAGCGCCGCCGCGCTGCGCCAGACCTCGCGGATGGCCCGGTCGGCGCCGGGCAGCGCGATCGGGCGGAGCGTGCCGACCCGTTCGAACCGGTCGGCGTGCGCGAGCAGCAGCTCGCCGCCCCAGGCCGTCCCGTCCGTTCCGTATCCCGTGCCGTCGAAGGCGACGCCGAGCACCGGGCCCTCCAGCCCGTGCTCGGCCATGGCGCTGGCCACGTGGGCGTGGTGGTGCTGGACGGCGACCTTGACCGGCTCGGGCCGTTCCAGGGCGTAGCGCGTCGAGGCGTAGAGGGGATGCAGGTCGTGCGCGACGATCTCGGGCCGGACGCCGAGGAAGCGCTCGGCGCGCTCGATCGCCTCCTCGAAGGCGCGGATGTTGTCGAGGCCGTCGAGGTCGCCGATGTGGGGGCCGAGCCAGGCGGTGTCGCCGACGCCGATGCAGAACGTGTTCTTCAGGTGGCCGCCGCACGCGAGCACGGGGCGCTCGAAGGGGCGCCGCACCGGGACGCCCCGCGGCACGTAGCCCCGGGACCGCCGGAAGACGACGGGGCGGCCGGCGATGACGCGCGCGACCGAGTCGTCCGCGCGGGACTCGATCTCACGGTCGTGTACGAGGAAGAGGTCGGCGATGCCCGCGAGCCTCTCGAGCGCCTCACCGTTGCCGTACGCGATGGGTTCCTCCGAAAGGTTGCCGGAGGTCATGACGAGGGGCCGTCCCCGCGTCGGCGAGGAGCAGGTGGTGGAGCGGCGAGTAGGGCAGCAGGAGGCCGACGAGAGGATTGGCGGGAGCGATCTCGGGCGCGAGTGGGGCGCCGTCGCGCCGCGGGACGAGCACGATCGGCCGCTCCGGGGAGGCCAGGAGCTCCCGATCGGGCGCGGTGAGATCGGCCATCTCCGCGGCCGCCGCGAGGTCGCGGACCATGACGGCGAAGGGCTTCTCGTCGCGCCGCTTGCGGCGGCGCAGGAGCGCGACCGCGGACGGCGAGGTGGCGTCGCAGGCCAGGTGGAATCCGCCGATCCCCTTGGCGGCGACGATCCCGCCGCCGCGCAAGATCTCCGCGGCGGACCGGATCGGGTCGGCGGTGTCGAGGGCTCGGCCGCTGGCGTCCACGGCGAAGAGATGCGGGCCGCAGGCGGGGCAGGCGTTGGGTTGGGCGTGGAACCGGCGGTCGAGCGGCGAATCGTACTCGCGCTGGCAGTCAGCGCACATGCGAAACGGCGCCATCGTCGTCGCGGGCCGGTCGTAGGGGACGTCGCGGGCGATCGTGAAGCGCGGGCCGCAGTTCGTGCAGTTGGTGAACGGATAGCGGTAGCGGCGGTTGGCGGGGTCGAAGATCTCGGCCAGGCAGTCGGCGCAGGTGGCGAGGTCGGCCGGGATCGAGACGCGGCGCGAACCCGTGTCGCGGCTCTCCGCGATGACGAAGTCGGCGGCCGGCTCCGAAGGGATCGGCGTCCACTCGAGCTCGCGGATGCGCGCGGCCGGCGGAGGGCTCGAGCGCAGGCGGTGCAGAAACGCATCGAGTGCCGACTCGACGCCGAAGGCGTCGATCGTGACTCCTTCCGCGCCGTTGGAGACCCGGCCGGCGATTCCCTCCTCGCGGGCGAGGCGGTAGACCCAGGGCCGGAACCCGACACCCTGGACGATCCCCCGCACCTCGATGCGCCGCCCTTCCCCGTTCACGGCCGCTCCCCGACGGCGAGCAGGTACGCGGTCAGGTCCCAGGCGTCCTGTTCATCGAGGGCCTTCCAGGCGGGCATCGGGGTGCCGGGCGAGCCTTCGCGGATGACGTGGAAGACCCGGCGCGGCGAGGTGCGCTCGCGCCAGGCCCGATCGGTGAAGTCGCGCGGGGAAGTGCTCAAGGCCTGCTGCCGCACGCCCCGGCCGTCGGCGCGCTCCCCGTGGCAGAGGGCGCAGTGCTGGAGATAGAGCGCGCGGCCGTGCTCGCGCGCCGCGGCCGAGCGCAGGCGCTCTTCGGGCACGGCGACGCTCCGGTAGGGTTCCGGCAGGTCGCCGTCGCCGCCCCTACAGGCCGAAAACACGAGCCACATCGCCGCGAAACCGAGAGGCCTTTTCATCATCCGTCCTGCGCACGAAGACGTGGCCCATCCGGCGCGCCTCCTCGACGACCGCTTCGACGAGGCCGGGGATCCGGGCCTCGACCTCGGCCGAGCGGTCGATTCCGAGGCCGAGCGTCAGGGGCACGAGCCCGAGCAGCACGAGGCGGCGGGGGTAGCGGTCGTGGAGACGCGCGCCGTCCAGCAGGTCGGCCACGCCGACCTGGTGGGGAGAGAGCCGGTGGAGAACCGCGGGCGCCACGTCCTCGCCCGTCAGCCGCACGAGCGCGCCGGTGGGCGCGTCGTCGCGGATGGCGTCGACGAGGATGGCGTCGTCGGTGTCCTCGAGATACGGCAGAAGCGAGAGGCCGAGCGTGCCGCCGTCGAGCACGAGCGCCTCGTCGGGCGCATCCCAGTCGCGGTCGAGCCGGGCGACGGCGGCCGCGCCGAGACCGTCGTCGCCGCAGAGGAGATTGCCGAGGCCGAGAACGAGCAGGCGGGTCGGACTACCCATGCTCGTCCTTCCGGGCGAGGAAGCGGTAGCCCGAGTAGTAGACGTCGTCGCGGTGGACGAACTTGTAGCCCGAGAAGATCGACTCGATGGTGGCGTTGCCTTCGACCTGCGACATCAGGATGGCGCTGTAGACGTGGTGCACGGCGAAGCCCCAGAGGAGCCACATGCCGACGTGGTGGATCCAGCGCGCCGACTGCGGGCCGCCGAAGAGCGGCACGAGAAAGGAGAAGATCCGCAGGGGCGAGTGCAAATCCGCGCCCACCGTGCGGAGAGCGATCCCCGTGGCGATCATCGTGAAGTAGATGAAGAACACGAGGGTGTAGGTGAGGCCGGCCAGGGGATTGTGGCCGACGAAGCCCGGGGGCTTGCGCAGAGCGAAGAGGTAGTACTTGAGCGTCGGGAGCATCGCCTGCCGCCGGCGCTTGCCGACCGGCAGGAACTTGTTCCAGCGGGAGAACCGGTTGCCGGTGAACATCCAGATGACCCGCACCAGGACGGCCATCGTGAAGACGATCGCCGCGTAGAAGTGGATGGTCTTCGCCGTGCCCATGACGAACTCGAAGCGGGCCTCGCCGGCGGAGATCAGGAACGGGCGGCCGATGTAGAGGCCGGTCCAGGAGAGAAAGAAGAGCGAGATGACGATGAGCCAGTGCGCCAGGCGCACGGGCCACTCCCAGACGTAGACGCGGACGAGGTCCGTGTCGGCGGGCGGCGGGATCGAGCCGGGATCGACGAGCGGTCGGGCGGTGCTCATAGGGCCCTCACGTACGCGAGCTCGCGCCGCTCGGCGTCGACGACGTGCACCCCGCAGGCGATGCAGGGGTCGAACGAGTGCACCGTCCGAAGAATCTCGATCGGTTGCGTGGGGTCGTGGACCGGCGTGCCGCGCAGGGCCTCCTCGTAGGGGCCGCGGTTGCCGGCGGCGTCGCGCGGCCCGGCGTTCCACGTGCTCGGCACGACGCACTGGTAGTTGGCGATCTGGCCGTCGCGGATGTGGACCCAGTGGCCGAGCGCGCCGCGGGGCGCCTCGTGGAAGCCGGCGCCCGAGGCCTCCTTCGGCCAGGTGGCGGGCTCCCACTTCGAGTTGTCGGCGATGCGGAGCTCCCGGCGCGCCATGTTGTCGGCCAGGGCGTTGACCCAGTCGTCCATCTTCTCGGCGAGGACCTGGGTTTCGATTCCCCGGGCGGCAACGCGGCCGAGCGTCGAGAAGAGGGCCTCGGGTCCGACGTTGAGCTTTCCGAGGACGGCGCCGACGAGCTCCTTGACGCGCGGCTGGCCCGAGGCGTAGGCCACGAGCATGCGGGAGAGGGGACCGACCTCCATGGGCTCGCCGTCGTAGCGCGGGGACTTCAGCCAGCTGTACTTGGCGTCGGTCTCGAGCCGCTCGTAGGGCGGCTTCGGGCCGGTGTACTTCGGTTTGGTTTCGCCCTGGAACGGGTGGAGGCCCTTGTCGTCCCCGCCGTCGTACTCGTACCAGGAGTGCTTGACCTGTTCGGTGATCTTCGCAGGGTCGAACTTCTCGACCTTCGAGAGGTCGCGCTTGCGGATGACGCCGGGGGGCAGGAACATGCGGGCGTTCGGCCCGTCGTCCTCCGGGTACTCGCCGTAGACCAGGTAGTTGCCGACGCCGGCGCCGTACCCGGCCCAGTCCTTGTAGAACGAGGCGACGGCCAGCAGGTCCGGGATGTAGACGCGCGTGACGAAGTCGCGGCCCTTCTTGATGAGCTCCTGCATCTCGGCGATCGAGCCGGCGTTGAGCGAGGCCTGCCGGTCCGGGTCGATGGGGGTCGCCATGCCGCCGACGAGGAAGCTCTGGAGGTGGGGGTTCTTTCCGCCGAGGATCGCGTGGATGCGGATGAATTCGCGCTGCCAGTCGAGCGCCTCGAGGTAGTGGGCGACCGCCATCAGGTTCGCCTCGGGAGGCAGCTTGTACGCCGGGTGGCCCCAGTAGGCGTTGGCGAAGGGGCCCAGCTGTCCGCGCTCGACGAACGCCTTGACGCGGCCCTGGATGCCGGCGAAGTAGGTCGTGCTCGAGAGCGGCCAGTCCGAGATCGACTGCGCCAGGGCGGAGGTCTTGGCCGGGTCGGCCGAGAGCGCCGACACGATGTCGACCCAGTCGAGGGCGTGCAGGTGGTAGAAGTGGATGACGTGGTCCTGGACGCACTGCGAGGAGATGATCAGGTTGCGCAGGAGACGGGCGTTCGGCGGCGGGGTCGCGCCGATGGCGTTCTCGACGGCGCGGATCGAGGCGATCGCGTGCACCGTCGTGCAGACGCCGCAGATGCGCTGCGTGAAGGCCCAGGCGTCGCGCGGGTCGCGGCCCTTGAGGATCAGCTCCACGCCGCGGAACATCGTCGCGGAGGACCAGGCGTCCTGGACCTTCCCGCCGTCGACTTCGGCCTCGATCCGCAGGTGGCCTTCGATGCGGGTGACGGGATCGACGACGACGTGCGTCATGACCGCTCTCCTTTCTCCGCGGGCGGTTTGTTCGCGGCCGGTTTCTCCGGAGGCTCGGGGAGGTTGCGCGGCGGCGAGCCCGCCTTCCAGCGCTTGGCGAGCGAGATGAGACCGTGGGTCGCGAAGGCGGCGCCGACGCCGACCGTGGACCAGACGCCCACCTTGTCGATGCTGGATTGGACGCCGAAGCCGGGGATGCCCTCGAGGTGGCGGTAGAAGGGGGTCATCTTGTCCCAGAAGTCGGGCTCGGCGCAGCCGATGCACGGGTGGCCGCAGCCGATCGGCCAGTTCGTGCCGCTGTTCCAGCGGACGTTGGGGCAGTTCTGGAAGGTGACGGGCCCCTTGCAGCCCATCTTGTAGAGGCAGTAGCCGGTGCGATGCCCCTCGTCGCCCCAGGCCTCGACGTACTGCCCGGCGTCGTAGTGGGCGCGCCGCTCGCAGTTGTCGTGGATGGCCTTGCCGTAGGCGAAGAGCGGGCGGTGGTACGAGTCGGTCGGCGGGCAGGGCCTTGAACGTCAGGTAGTAGACGATCAGCGCCGTCAGGTTCTCGACGTTGGCGGGGCAGGCCGAGAGGTTGATGAGGTTCTTGACGCCCGGGACCGCGTCGGCGACGCCGAGCGCGCCCGTCGGGTTCGGCGCGGCCGCCGGAAGCCCTCCGAACGTGGCGCAGGTCCCCATGGCGATCGTGGCGAGCGCGTCCCCGCAGACCTCGCGGGCGATGTCCAGGGCGGCCCGGCCGCCGATCGTGCAGTAGGCGCCGTCGATTCCGGTCGGGATCGATCCCTCGACGACCGCGATGTACTTGCCCTTGTTGTCCTTGACCGCCTTCGCGAGGTTCGCCTCGGCGCGGTCGCCGGCGGCGGCCATGATCGTCTCGTGGTAGTCGACCGAGAGGGTGTCGAGGACGATCTCGGCGACCGTCGGGCGCCCGGCTCTCAGGAAGGACTCGGTGTTGCCGCAGCAATCCTGGAACTCGAGCCAGACGAGAACGGGCTTTTGGGTCTTCTGGATCGCGGACGCGATCGTGGCGGCCGCGCTCCGGGGCAGCGCGAGCGCGGCGGCCATCACGCCGCAGAACGACATGAAGTCCCGGCGTGAGACGCCTCTTCGGTCGAGCTCCTCGAGAAACCAATTCGTGGATTGCGGCATGGGCGATGCCTCCTTCCGGCGCTGCGGCCGGGATTGCGAAGACGCTCCTTCGGGGTCGGCGAAGGGGCGTGGGGCAGGAAGAACGGAGGGCTCGCGTTGGGTCGGTGGTTGCAGCGTGGGAGAACGCCGCGGAAGCACAGAGTCTCGAAGCACGAGCCCTCCGAATTCCACTCAACATAAGGTCCGCTCGGCGTGGCCGGCCATGATGCAGGCGCATCAATTCGCTCGGACGCCGCTGGCCGGCGGGACGCCGCCGACGGGCGTGGGGGCCGGGAGAGGAGGCGAGCCGCGGCCGCGGCTACCGGACGTCCTTGTGGACCTTGCCTTCCTTCATGACGAAGGCGACCTTCTCGAGGACGGCTACGTCCTGGAGCGGATCGCCCCGGACGGCGATCACGTCCGCCCACTTTCCCGGCTCGAGCGAGCCGGCCTGGTTGCCGCGGCCGATCAGGTCCGCGGCGGAGACCGTCGCCGACCGGATCGCCTCCATCGGCGTCTGGCCGTAGCGGACCTGCCAGGCAAACTGGCGGGCGTTGAAGCCGTGGGGGTAGACGCTCGCGTCGGTGCCGAACGCGATTTTCACGCCCATCTGGACGGCCTTCTTGAAGTTCTGGCGCTGGATCTCGTCGCCCTCGGGCTGCTTGTCGGCGAAATCCTGCGGGATGCCGACGGCCTTGCCCTGGCGGATGTATTCGGCGTCGTAGATGTCCGCCACGAGGTAGGTCCCGCGCTCCTTCATGAGGCGCAGACCCTCGTCGTCGATGTAGGTGCCGTGCTCGATCGAGGCGACTCCGGCCTTGACCGCGAGCTTGATGCCCTCGGTCGAGTGCGCGTGCGCCGCGACCTTGAGGCCCTTGTGCTGGGCCTCCTCGACGGCTGCCCGGATCTCGTCGTACGAATACTCGATCGCGTGCGGATCCGATCCGTGCGCGAGGAAAGCGCCCGTCGCCAGCAGCTTGATCACGTCGACGCCGTATTGCGCGATGTCGCGGACACGCTGGCGAACCTGGTCGACGCCGTCGGCGATGCCGAACCTCAGGTCCCAGGGCAGTCCGATGTCCGGAGCGAGGCTTCCCGACATCGCCCCGCCGCCCCCGGTGATCGTCAGGTACGCGCCGGCGACGTACATGCGGGGACCGGGGAAGTAACCCTTGGCGATCGCGTCCCGCATCGCGACGTCGACGAAGGCGCGGTACGTGCCGACGTCGCGCACCGTCGTGAAGCCGGCGTCGAGCGTGGCTTTCGCGTTCGGCACGGATTCGTAAGCGCGCTGCGCCGACGACGTCCTGAGCTCCGTCAGCGGGTCCGAGTCGCTCACGTAGTCGCCCACGAGGTGGGTGTGGCAGTCGATCAGACCCGGAAGGACCGTCAGACCGGTGAGATCGATGACCGTGGAGCCGGGCGGGATCGCGAGCGCCGGGCCCACGGCCTTCACCCGGCCGTTCTCGATGAGGACGACGGCGCCGGGCACGACGGCGCCGGCCTTCGGGTCGATCAGCCGTCCCGTCTTCACGGCGGTGATCGCGGGAGGCTCGGCCGCGCGCAGATTCGCAGCCAGGGCGAGGATCGAGGCGAAACAGCGCAGGACCGTCCTCATGCGATTTCCTTTCCGAAGGCCGGGATTCTACGGTGATTCTAGGTAGAATCCCGCGACGCCGCATCCATGACGATCGCCGCCGGAACCCGACTGGGCCCCTTCGAGATCCTTGCGCCCCTGGGCGCCGGAGGCATGGGCGAGGTGTACCGTCGCCTTCGCTTGCTCGGAGGTCTGCGCCCTTCGGGCGCACCGGCTTGCGGCTCGCGCGGATGCGCGCTCGACCGCAAGCCTGACCTCCTCGCCGCGCTCCGGCTCCCGCGGCGCGGACCTCCTCCCTCCCTTCGGTCGGGAGACTATCCGCGCCGCGAACGCTCATGACGATCGCTGCGGGAACCCGACTGGGCCCCTTCGAGATCCTTGCGCCCCTGGGCGCCGGAGGCATGGGCGAGGTCTACCGGGCCCGCGACTCGCGTCTGGGGCGCGAGGTCGCCGTCAAGGTCCTGTCGCCCGAGTTCGCCGCGGACGTCGACCGGCGCAAGCGTTTCGAGCAGGAGGCGCGCTCCGCATCGGCGCTCAACCACCCCAACATCGTGACGATCCACGACATCGGGACCGATGCATCCACCGTCTACATCGCGATGGAGATGGTGGACGGGCGCACGATGCGCGAGGTGCTCCACGCCGGCGCGCTGCCGACGCGGCGGCTGCTCGATCTGGCCTACCAGCTCGCCGACGGCCTCGCCAAGGCGCACGCCGCGGGCATCGTGCACCGGGATCTGAAGCCCGAGAACGTGATGGTCACGAAGGACGGGGCGCTGAAGATCCTGGACTTCGGCCTCGCCAAGCTCCTCAAGGACCAGTCGGACCAGGTGACCAACGCGCCCACCGCGCAGGCCACGCAGGCGGGCACGGTGATGGGGACGATCGGCTACATGTCCCCCGAGCAGGCGAGCGGCCGGCCCGCTCGACTACCGCTCCGACCAGTTCTCGATGGGCTCGATCTTCTACGAGATGGCGACCGGGAAGCGCGCGTTTCAGCGCGGCACGACCGCCGAAACGCTGACGGCCATCATCCGGGAGGACACGGAGCCGGTCGCCCAGCTCAATGCCGGCGTGCCGGCCCCGTTCCGCTGGATCGTCGAGCGATGCCTGCAGAAGGACCCCGAGGAGCGTTACGCCTCCACGCGGGACCTCGCGCGGGACGTGCGCGCCGTGCGCGAGCACCTCTCGGAGGCTTCCCTCCCGAGCGGCGTGTCGGGCGCGACGGCCATCTCGTCCACGCCGGCACGGCCGCGGCGGCGCTGGCTCGCAGGGATCGGCGCCGCGGTCGCGCTCGCGGCCGCGTTCGGTGCCGGCCTCGCGGTGCAGAAGCGCTTCGGGAAGACTTCGCCGCCCTCGTTCCAGCAGATCACGTTCGGGAGCGGGACGATCCAGGCCGCGCGTTTCGCCCCCGACGGCCAGACGATCGTCTACAGCGCATCCTGGGACGGCAACCCCCGCAAGCTCTTCCTCAAGCATCCGTCGAGCCCCGAGGCCCTGCCGCTCGAGCTGCCGAGCGCCAACCTGCTGTCGATCTCGCCGTCGGGAGAGATGGCGATCGACGTCGACTGCCGCGGGACCCACCCCTCCGTGTGCGCGGGAACGCTCGCCCGGGCCGCGCTGACCGGCGGCGCGCCGCGCGACGTCGCCGAGGGCGTGCAGGAGGCCGACTGGGCGCCGAACGGCTCGGACATGCTCGTCGTGCGGGACGTCGGAGGCAAGGCGCGCATCGAGTTCCCGATCGGCAAGGTGCTCTACGAGACGACGGGATACGTCAGCGATGTGAAGCTCTCGCGCGACGGCAAGCGCATCGCGTGGGTGGACCATCCGTTTTCCCAGGACGACTCGGGATGGGTGGCCCTGCTCGAGCTGTCCGACCCGAAGAAGAAGACCATCTCGCCGCGCTGGAACAAGGTCGGCGGGCTGGCCTGGTCGCCGAAGGGCGACGAGGTCTGGTTCACGGCCACCGACACGGGCGCCAACCTCTCGCTCTATGCCGTGACGCCGTCCGGGCAGGTGCGCGTGCTCGTTCGGGTGCCCGGCGGCATCCGCCTCCAGGACGTCGCCTCGAACGGCCGCGTGCTCCTGGCGCGCGGGGGATCGCGGGTCGGCACGCTCGGCCTGCTGCCGGGCGATACGCGCGAGCGGGACCTCTCCTGGCTGGACTATTCCTTCGTCGGCGACATCTCCCACGATGGCCGAACCCTGCTCTTCGACGAGGAAGGGGAGGCCGGCGGCGCCAACTACACCGTCTACCTGCGCAAGTCCGGGTCGCCCGTGGTCAAGCTCGGCGAGGGGGCCGCCCTCTCGCTGTCCGCCGACGGGCAATGGGCGCTGGCGGCCCTGCCGGCGCCGAACCCCTCGCTGATGCTGCTCCCGACGGGGGCCGGGCAGCCCCGGCGCCTGGAGGTTCCGGGCGTCACCCCGTCCCAGTCGGGCGCCTTTCTTCCCGACAACAAGAGCGTGCTCCTGGCCGGCAACGCGCCCGGGCGCGGCGTGCGCCTCTTCGTGCAGCCGATCGACGGGGGAAACCCGAGGCCGGTGACCATCGAGGGCATCGACACGGCCTTCCCGGGCTTCGCAATCTCGCCCGACGGCAAGCTCGTCGCCGCGATCGGGCCGGACCACAAGGGCGTGCTGTTTCCGATGGACGGCGGGGACCCGCGGCCGATCGCGGGCCTCGTCAACGGCGAGTTCCCGCTGCGGTTCAGCCTGGACGGGAAATCGATCTTCGTCTGGAAGCGGGACCTGCCGGCGCGCGTCTACCAGATCGACCTGACGAGCGGCCGGCACGAGCTCTGGAAGGAGCTCATGCCGCTCGACCCGTCCGGCGTCGAGCGCATCTCGAACGTCGTCGTGACGCCCGACGGCAAGTCGTACGCCTACACCTACAGCCGCCTGCTCTCCGACCTGTTCGTCGTCGAAGGGCTGAAGTAGAGTCCTTCCCCGGATGTCGCCCGAAGGCCAGCCCTTCTCGCCTGCCTATCCGACGCTCGAGTCGCTCCAGGCGCTCGGGCAGATCTGGAATTCGTCGGCCTCGATGAAGCACTTCGGTGCGCGTCTCGACTTCGAGCGCATCGATCGGGTCCGCGCCGTCATCGACCCGGTGCTGGACGTGCACCGCGGCGGGCTCGGCACGGCGGCCGTCAACGGGGTCGTGCTGGCGGGCCTCTTCGACCTCGTCATCGGAACCGTCGGGTGGCTGACCCGCCCGGAGACCCGATCGGCCACCGTCCACCTCGCGATGTCCTTCTTTCGCCCCACCCGCGGCGGCCGGATCGTCGCGGAGGCGCGGCTGATCCGCGCCGGCATGAACCTCGTCTTCGCGGCCGGCGAGATCTTCGACGAGGAGGGCCGCGTCACCGCGCGCTGCGACGGGACGTGCGCGATCACCCAGGGCAAGATGGACAGCCAGGAGCTCTACGAGCGGATGCGGGGCGGGGGAATAGCACCATAACGTCGCGGGAGCTACCTCGGGGTCTGCGGCCTGTGCCGCACCGGCTCGCGGCTCGCGCGGTTGCGCGCTCGACCGCGAGCCTGACCCCTCGCCACGCTCCCGCTCCCGCGGCGCGAACCTCCTCCCTCCCTTCGGTCGGGAGACTATTCGCGCCGCGAAAGGATGAGGGAGTGAGGCGAAAAAGGGGCTAGGGCCCCAGGAGCTTCGCGGCGGTTCGGACTTGTTCGGCGGCTTGCTCGATGACGGCGCCGGTTTTCTCGGCGGCGCCGTTGACGTCGTCCCAGCGGCGTTCCTCGAGGGCCTCGCGCACGGCCGGGAGCGTCTTGACGCCGTAACCGGTGTAGGCGCCGGGCGCGTACACGAAGTGGCGGTACCAGGCGCGGCCCGGAAGCCCCGTGTCCGAGGTCAGGCTGCGCTCGAAGGCGGCGATGGCGCGGTTCAACGCGGCGAGCTTCTCGGGCGGCAGCGGCGCCGCATCGGGCGCCATGGCGGACTCGAACGCTCGCGCGTACGATCCGGCCGCGGCCGTGAGGGCGTCCGAGGCGTTCTGGAGCGGGGTGAAGTCGAAGTGCGGCGGCACCGTCCTCGGCTTCGGGGCGACGAAAGGCTTCTTCGGGTCGGCGACCGCCCAGAGGAGGTTCTCCTCGATCTGGCGGTTCCACTCCTCCGCGTCCTTCCGCTTGGTCTCGGCGAGCTCCGCGACCTCCTTGACGTAGCGGGCGATCGACTCGGCGGCCCCGGTGAACTCGAACGGAAGAATGTCCGCGTTGGCCAGGCGCAGCGTGAGCGTCCCGCCCGTCTGCGCGAGGGCTCGCGCGTAAACGAATTCGCCGTCGGCGAAGCGCGAGTACCACGTGAAGTCGTCGTAGATGGAGTGGTAGATCCCGCCCGAGCTCTCCCCGCCGTAGCCGAGGTTGAGCGAGGCGATCCCGACGTGCTGCAGGAAGGGCGTGAAGTCCGAGCCCGAGCCCAGCGCCTCGATCTCGAGGTACGCGCGCTCGCGGATCTTCCGCCGGTCCTCGGGCTTGTCGGCGTCCTCGATCTGCTTGAGCCGGGCGCGCTGGAGGACGGAGATCTTCTTTTCGGGGTCCTCGATTTCCGCCGCCGCGGAGGTGACGAGGCCCTCGAGCGAGTGAGATCCCCCGGCGTTCAGGAACCCGCGGCCGTTCCCGTCGGTGTTGATGTACGCCACGGCCTTCGCGCGCAGCTCCGCCTCGTGCGCCTCGGCCCATTCGGTCGAGCCGAGAAGGCCCTGCTCCTCGCCGTCCCAGGCACAGAGAATGATCGTGCGCCGCGGGCGCCATCCCTTTTCGAGGAGCTGCCCGTAGGCGCGGGCCTCCTCGAGGAGGGCGGTGAGCCCGGAGATCGGGTCTTCGGCGCCGTTGACCCAGGCATCGTGGTGGTTGCCGCGGACGATCCACTCGTTCGGCCAGACGGCGCCGGGGATCGTCGCGATGACGTCGTTGGCCGGCACGAGCTTCCAGTCGAACGCGAGCTTGAGGTGGACTTTCGCGGGCCCCGGGCCGATGCGATAGGTGATCGGCAGGGCCCCGCGCCAGGCTCTCCGGGGCGACCGGGCCCTCGAGGGCGGCGAGCAGGGGCCTGGCATCGCCGTAGGAGATCGGCAGCACCGGGATCTTCGTGATCGTGGCGGCGTCCTTGCGGTCGATGCGCGGGGCGTCCTTCGTGGCGCCCACGCCCGGGGTCAGCGGGTCGCCCGAGTGGACCGGCATGTCCGCGACGCTGCCGCGCTGCACGCCCTGCTCGGGGCGGAACGGGCCCCTCGGGTAGACCTCGCCCTCGAAATAGCCGTCGTCCTTCGGGTCCGAGTAGATGATGCAGCCGACGGCTCCGTTCTCGGCCGCGACCTTGGGCTTGATGCCCCGCCAGCCGCCGCCGTAGCGCGCGATGACGATCTTGCCCTTCACGTCGACGCCCAGGCGCTCGAGCCGCTCGTAGTCGTCGGGGACGCCGTAGTTCACGTAGACGAGCGGCGCGGTCACGTCTCCGTCGATCGAGTAGGCGTTGTAGGTTGGAAGCTGCTGCGCGGTCTGGCCGGAGGTGGGGTCCTCCTTGAGGATGGTCTCGGCGAGCGCGGCGCGAAAGCGGAAGGGCTCGACGAGCTCGACGACGCGCTCCTTCGGGGTCGGGAAGAGAACGTCGAAGGTCTCGATCCTGGCTTCCAGCCCCCATTCCCGGAACTTCGCCAGGATCCACTCGGCGTTCTTCGCGCCCGCGGGCGAGCCGAGATGGTGCGGCGCGGCCGCGAGCCGCCGCATCGTCTCGCGCGCCACGGCCGGGTCCGGGATCGCCCGGAACTCGCGCTCCACTTTCTGCTGTGCGGCCACGCCGTCCGCGAAAAAACCGCGCGGAGCGGGCGGAGTCGGGACGGTCGCGGGAGCCGCGGCGATCAAGGCGAGACCCAGAGCCAGCGGTGCGAGACGGCGCATGCACTTCCTTTCGACGGCGCGCAAGCATAATTCGATTGCTGCTGCGGCGCCTGCCGGGTAGAATCAAATCGTTGAAATCCGGGACGAAGAACGATTCTTCGTCCCCCGGACGCTGCGGAGGGCCGATTGGCACTCGACCTCGCTCGCAACGCAGCCTCGCGGCGGCCGTTCCGGCCCGCCGCGGTCCCGATGCTTTCCCCGCGCGCATGAAGCTCGTCTGGTCGCAGAGCGCCCGCCGTTCCGACGATCGCCCGAGGAGTCTGCTCCTCGTCTCCGTCCTGTGCCTGTTTCTCGGTGGCGTGGTCGTGGGCGCCGGCGGCCGGGACCTCCGCGAGGCCCCCCGGCCGGTGCGGGCGGCGATCGCGAGCCTGCTCTCGACGGGCGGCGTGCTGTTTCTTCTCGGCGTGGTCCTGCTCGCGGCGCGGAAGTCGCGGACTCCCGGCCGGCCGCGGCTGACCCTGGCGAACTCCCCGGAAGACCCTGCCGTGACGGAAACCGAACGGCATTTCGGACAGGAGGAACGACGGTGAGACAAACCAACGTTGTCCCTTTTGACCCCGCCCGGCGCGGTGGCCTGGCCCGCCGCGGAGCCCCGGACAAGACCGGTTCCCCCGCCGACGAGTTCGTCAGGATGGAGTGCCCCGGTTGCGCGAGCGAGGTCCGCGTCGCCGCAAGGTGGCTCGAGGGCCTCGACCAGGTCCTCTGCGGCCGCTGCGACGCACAAGTCGCACCTGAGTGCCCAACTGCGACTGTCGCTCGCCGGCGCGGGCAGTCTCCCGAAGTAACTCGAGCGGAGCCGAGGCCCGCGCCGCGGGCGCGAGAGCGCGGCGAGGGGGTCAGGCTCGCGGTCGAGCCCGCATCCGGGCGAGCCGCGAGCCGATGCGGCCGCAGGCCGACGGACCCCTCGCAAGTTCTCGCGACGTTCAGTCGAGTGGCTTCACGTATGTCCAGCGCTGGGGCATGTCGATGAAGGCGTGACAGCGCTCGAAGATCGGGAACCCGAGGCGGCCGTCTTCGCCCCAGTCGGATGCGAACCCGACCGGCGCGATCTTCAGGGACAGGGCCGGCAGGCGCAGCGGGCCCCACTTGAGTCCGTCCGCTTCGGGCGCTCCCTCGAGGCCGGCGCGTCGGGCGCTGGCGGCGGCAAGCTCCACGGCGGCGTCGCCGGTGTCGCTCGCGGCCGTCAGCCGGAGCTCCTGCGAGCCGCGGCGCAGAATCGCGACGGGGCGGTCGTCGTCGTCGTCCGTGACGATCCGGACGAAGTTCTCGGGCACGACCCACTTCGAGGGATCGTGGATCCCGAGCCGGCGATTCACGGGCTCGAGCTCGACGACCGCCTCGCGGAAGAGGCAGGCCCCCGCCACGGCGTCGGCTCCGGCCGGGACGGCGTCGGAGACCTGGGCGAAGAGCGACGGCCACGAGGCCGCGCCGACGTCGAGGGACGCGCCGGGGGACAGGGGCCGGCCGAAGACATCCGTGACGAAGGTCAGCGGCAGCCTCGCGGCGAGCGCGGGAGAAAGCACGATGGGCCCGTCGGCCGCACCGTCGATCGCGAGCCGGATCGGCGTTCCGGAGACGCGCGCATCCACCACGAGGGCGCCGCGGGCGCGAGCGTAGGGGAGCTGAGTCGAGGCCTGCGCGAAAAGTGCGCGGCCGCCGCCGACCTCCGGGCTCGGCATTCGACCGGTGGGGAGCCCGGTCCAGGCGATCTCAGCCTCGACCGGCCGGCGGCCGTCGGAGAGATCCCGGTACCGCGCGGGAGCCCGGAATTCCAGGTGGAAGCGGGGCGCCCGGACGGAGAGCAACCGCCCGTCCTTCGCCGAGAATGCGAGGGTCAGGGGGTTTCCGCCGAGGACGTCGAGCTGGACCGAAACCGCATCGCCCTCCGTCGGTCCGAGGCGCAGGAGCGCCTTCTCGCGATCCCGGAAGAGCCAGGCGCGCCTCCAGAAGTAGGACCGTGTCATGAGCTCGCGAAGCACCGGCTCGGAGGCGACGCGGGTCACCCCGTCGCCGTCGATGAAATAGGCGCGCTCGGACTCGATCCCGCGCACGGTCGTCAGTCCGGCCGAGGACACCGTGTCGCGGTAGCGCCTCGGCTCCCAGAGCACTTCCTCGCGCCCGGGCTCGCCGTTCTGACCCGCGGGCCGCGCGAGCCGGATCCGAATCATGCCTCCGGCCGGCAAAGGCTTGGCACCGGAGACCTTGCGGTATCGGTCGAGGATGCGCGCGGCCATCGACGAGGGCGCACTTTCGCATCCTCCCGCGCCGAGGAGAACGAGCAGGCCGACGGCGGCCGCGAGCGCGCGTCGGGTTTCCGATCGTCCGCGGCCGACGGTTTCCGGGTCCCGAGCGAGGTCGCGAATCATCGGACGCCCGATCTTACCCCGACGCATCGCGACACGGGCGCACGGGGCGCGGTCGTTTTTCGCAGGCGGGCGCGAATTTTTCTTGCTTCCCCTCGCGCCGGGGGGACTAGAATACGGCCCCAGTTTGAAACGCCCCGAAGGGGCGATTCCACAGAGAAAAGGGGTAGTGCATATGGCCAAAGACTCCAAGGCGCTTTCGAAGTCCTCCATCGCCGATCATCTTTCCAAGTCCACGGGCACGACGAAGAGGGTTGCGACGCAGTTCCTCGACGACCTGACGGCGCTCGCCTACAAGGAAGCGAAGAACAGCTTCACGATCCCGGGCGTCGGCAAGCTCGTTCTCGTGAATCGGAAGGCGCGCATGGGCCGCAACCCGGCCACGGGCGAGGAGATCAAGATTCCCGCCAAGCGCGTGGTGAAGTTCCGCGTATCGAAGAAGGCGAAGGACGCCATCCTCGGAGTGAAGAAGTAGTTTTCGATTTCTCCGAGGAGGGGAAAGGAGCGGTCCCGAAAGGGGCCGCTTTTTTTTGGCCGGGCGAGCCGAATCGAGCCGGGTCACCGCGCCTCGAAGATACATCTTCACCGTGTTCTCCTCCTCGCGGCTCCGGCCCGCCTCCGCCCCGATCGAAGGCCTCACCCACGCCGGAATGGTCGCGGTGATTCCGCCGGCCAGGGTCCGCGAGCGCGTGATCTTCGCCGTCAGCTCGACGGACTTGAGCCGCTGAGGCAATCCGGCGGCCGCGGTCGCGCGCGCGAGGTCGCGGGCGGTGTTCATCGCGGCCTCGACGAACTCGCGCACGCCGGGCACCAGCGGCCGGGCCGCCGCGCCGCGCGGTCCCCGATTCGGGGACCTCGAGCGTGAGCTCCTGGAGGAACGCCGTCTCGCTCCGGCGGGCCGCTTCGGCGTCGAGCACCAGGATCTCGATCTTGCCGCCGCCCTTCGTTTCCGTGCCGACCGCGAGCCGGAACTCGACCTTCGTCAGCACGAGCCCGGCCTCCGCCATGGCCGCGTTGCGTCCGGCGGCGACGTCGGCAATCGACGCGACGAAGTCGGCCGGCGTCACGGGCTCGGAATCTCCCGCGCCGGCCGAAGGCGTCGATGCGCAGCGCGCCGCCGCCAGAACGAGACACGCGAGAGACGCGAGCTTCTCTCATCCTTCCTCCTCTGCGATCCACACGCGGCGCAGGCGGCGGATCCCGTCTTCCTCCCGGACCACGGCGTGGGACTTTCCCTCGCGGGCCAGGCGCCGGGTCGCGGACGCGTCCTTCGGCCTCGTCGGCGATCGCGCGCCGGCGCGCCAGGAATCGGACGAAGGCGCGTGCGTCCTCGGCGTCGCGGTCCGATGCGGGATGAAAGCGCGAGGCGCGCAGCATGCCCGATCCCTCGAACGCCAGGGCGAAGGAATCCGAGAGCTCGACCGCGGCGCCGTCGGCGGGTCCGTACTCGGTTCCGCGCAGGACGAGGTCGCGCCGGCGCCGGCCCCGAAGGATCGCGGGCGGCGCGGGCGCCCCGCGCGAACGCGAGCGTCACGATCTCTCCCCGCGGGGCCGGAGGCAGGCGCGCCTCGATCGCGGCCCGGAGCGCCGGCGGGCATCGGCTCGCCGTCGTCGGGCGCGAAGACGGCGCGGTCGGCGTCGGGGTCGAGGTCGTCGCCCACGCTCGGCGCTCGGAGAGGAGTCCGCGGGAGAAGAGCGCCTCCGCCATGGCCGGCGCGTCGTCGTCCCCGGCCGCGCGCGCGGCGCGGACGATCCGCCGCGCCACCCTCCCGAAGAAGTCGGCGCCGGAGGGCGCCGTCTCCGCCGCTGCGACCGCATACGTCGCGAGCGAACGCGCGGACGTCCCGAGCGCCTCCGCGCGATTCGCGTCCGGGTTTCCGCGAAAGAGCGCGACGAGGATGTCCCAGCAGGCTCCCGTCATCACGTTGCAGAACGAATGCGGCTCGGCCGAGAGCTCGCTCGCCGGCGCCGAGTCCGGAAGCGTCTTCGGGTCGGCGTAGCGAAAGTCGTTCACCGCGTCCCGCAGCGACCGAGGCATGGCCGCATCCTCCCCGTAGCGCCCGCGCACGGCGGCTCCGAGCTCCTCCGCCAGGCGCGAGACGAGGTTCGATCGTGCCGGGTCGCCGCCCGTCTCGTCGAAGACCCTCGAAGCCAGCGGCGGCTCCGCGAGCGCCACGAAGATCGCGGCGAGGTCGCCGAAGGCCTCGTGAAACGCGGCGACCTCGAAGTGCGGCGCATCCCACAGGTCCGGCCGCAAGGCGTCGAGGACGGCGTGCCCCTGCTCGTGCGTGGCGACGTCGACGCTGTCGCCGGACTGGACGATCGCGCCCGTCCGCGCATCCTCGTCGCGGAAGAATCGCAGTGCGCGGCGGTCGTAATAGGCATTGAGATCGGCGCCGGCGACGGGCACGGCCGGGAGGACCGTTCCCGGAACCCAGCGCCCGCCGGGCCGCAGCCCCTGCCACAGCCGCTTGCCGCGCTCGAGGGCGGAGGCGAGCTGCCAGTGAAGGAACTCGCGCGTGTCGGGCGGGTACGGCTTCGGCTCCGGCGTGCTCCCTTCGACGCGGAAGGCCCATGCGCCTTCGTCGACCCGGAGCGGCGGCATCGGACGCGACGAGCCGCTCGCCCCGCCCGGCGGGGTCGTTGCGGTAAACGCGAATCCGCGCGCGCTCGAGCTCGTCCATGGGCCGACGGCGACTCTCCCGAGTCTAGCAACGATTGCGCTATCCTTTTCGCGATGCGCATGCTCCTTTCCGCCGTCATCGGGCTCGCGCTGGTTTCGCCGCTCGCGGCGCAGGAGAAGGCGCCGACCGCCTGGCCGGGATCGCTCCGCAACGGCCTTCCGGCGGAGATTCCGGGCTACGAGGCGGCGCCGCGCGACCCGCTGCCCGACACCGACGAGAACGACATGGGCGTCTTCACCGAGGTCTCGCGCTTCTACCAGCGCATCGAGGGCCCGACCGTCACGCGGCAGTTCCGCCTGGTCGTCCAGGACTACGGCAAGGAGAAGAATCTCGAGCCGGAGATTCGCAAGGCCGTCGCGGAGTCCGCCAAGGTCGGAAGCGTCGAGGCGAAGGAAACCACGATCGCCGGGAAGAAGGCCTTCGCGGTGACCGACCGCTCGAGCGGCAACCCGACGACCCTCGTGACCGTCGTGGTGCTGCCCTCGCGCCTCGTGCTCGCCCAGGGCGCCAACGTCGACCGCGACGCGGCCCTGAAGCTGCTCTCCTACGTCGACTTCGCCCAGGTCGCGGCGGCGAAGTGAGCGCGGCCGGCCCGGTGTCCGTCCGGCCGGCGCGCCGGGACGACTGGCCGCGCATGGTCGAGCTCGACCGCGAGCTCGCCGTTTTCGAGAAGCTGCCCGTGGCCGACGAGACCGAAGCCGCCCGACTGGAGTCGATGATCTTCGACAGAAGAAGATCGAGGCGCTCGTCGCCGAGCGCGGCGGGCGGATCGAAGGGATGGCGATCTTCTGGGAGGGCCTGGGCTCCTCGTTCCGCGCCCGGCCGTTTCTCTTCCTCGAAGACCTCGTCGTCGCCGAGACCGCGCGCTCGAGCGGCGTGGGGGAGGCGCTCATGGCCGCGCTGGCGCGCGAGGGCGTGCGGCGCAAGGTCATGCGCATCGAGTGGGCCGTCCTCGACTGGAACGTGCATGCGATCCGCTTCTATCGCCGCCTCGGCGCCGGCCCCCAGCAGGACTGGGTCCGCTACGCGCTCTCGGAGGAGGCGATGGAAAAGCTGGCGGCGGACGGCTGACGGTCGATCGCGCGAGGGTGAAGAAGGTTCTTCAGCTCGCGGCGCGAAGAGTCTCCCGACCGAAGGGAGGGAGGAGCCTCGCGCCGCGGGAGCGAGCGCGCAGCGAGGGCTCAGGCTCGCGGTCGAGCGCGCACCCGCGCGAGCCGCGAGCCGATGCGCGCAGCGAGACCCCGAGCGAAGCGCGAGCGACGGTTATCCGTTCGGCACGTCCCAGAGGTTCTTGACCGCCGGGTGGTCCCAGGCGATCCGAAGCTCGTCGGGCGCCGCCGGGTCGAAGGTCTCCGTCACGAAATACAGGAGCGCGCAGGGGTTGGTCAGCGGCCGATACCCGTGCGCGACGCCGGCGGGGATGCGCACGAGGAGGTCCTGGCCCCCGCCCGCGACGATGACCTGGGTCTTTCCGAACGTCGGCCGACCGCTCGCGGACGTCGAAGAGGACGAACTTGGCCTTCGACGGCGGCGGCACGAACCAGATGTCGTCCTGCTTGAGGTGGTAGTGGAGGCCCTTGATGTGGCCCTCGGCGTCGACGATCGAGTAGTTCATCTGGGCGACGTTCACGCCCGCGAAGAACTCCGCGAGCTCGCGGCTGCCGGGATGGTTCGCCTTCGCGCGGAAGATCTCGAGGAAGAAGCCGCGGTCGTCGGTGAACCGCGTCAGGCGCAGCGTCCGGACGCCCGTCGATCGGCGACGGCTTGGCGTAGTCCTTGGGCTGCGAGCGGAACTCGGGAGCGATGTCGTCGGGGGTCATGGGGGAATCAGTCGAGAGTCGAGAGTCGAGAGTCAAGAGGAGATTCGCCGCCCCCTCGACGCTCGACCTCGACGCCCGATCGCCGCGACGGCTACTTCGTCGGAGCCGCCGCCTTGTCGGCCTTCGGAATCTCGCCCTTCGCGGTCCAGGCGATCGTGAAGCCGTTGCGCTTGTCGTAGTCGTACGAGGGATTGCCGTCCGCGCCCTTGAAGTGGTGCTTGGAGTACGCCAGGACGAAGCCCTCGTTCGAGGTCGAGAACCAGTACTGGAGGTTCTTCACCACCACCGGCTCCTTCTTGTCGGGGCGCATCGTCGACGTCTTGTCGAGCGCGATCTCGGCCATGCCGCTCGCCATGGTCGCGTGGGAGCTCTTCGCGTCGTCCTGCCACGTGATCGTGTCTTCGCGCGTCGAGAACTTCTTCCACTTGACCGGGAAGACGACCCCGAGCACCTTTCCGATCGCCTCGCGCTGCGCCGGCGTCGTCTTCTTGTCGAACGTCACCACCGCCCACTCGGTCGGCATCCCGGGACCGGGCTTGTGGTGCCACTCTCCGCCGAGGTCGAGGTTGACCCAGACCATGGCGTCGGAGAGGTCGACGTCGCCGTAGTGCGAGCCCTTGCGGAACTTGTAGACGTTGTTGGCCTCGCACATGTGCTCGTCGGCCGACGGGCCGAAGTAGCACGTGCAGAAGAGCGGACAGGAGCAGCCTTCGATGGTATCGGCCGTGACGTCGTACGTGCTCGAGGCTCCGGGCGGCGCCGGCGCCGAGCAGCGCGATTCCGGCGACGAGAACCGAAACGACGGCGATCTTGGTTCCGGGCTTCATGATTCCTCCTCGCGACATACGAACCTCGCAAGATGAGGCGAGCCCGGCGGCAGACGAACCCGCCTCGAACTCCGTTATTAGTACGTCGGTCCGCGGCGTGGAATCAAGCCGGCCCGTGCTAGGCTGGCGACTTCTTTTTTGGAGGCCCGATGTTTCGACTCCGTAACCTCATGATTCTTCTCGCGATGGCCTTCCCGGCCGTCCTCTCCGCCCAGACGGGCGGCGATCCTCGCGAGAACAGCTTTCAGTTCTTCGTGGACGGCGTCTTGATCCCCGGCGTCATCGGCTACCGGATCGAGTTCAACCACGACCCGCAGCTCAAGACCGACTCGCGCCAGCTCAACACGGCGTACTCCCCGGACCAGCGCCGCCTCGCCGTCACGGTGACCCAGAAGGGGCTGAACCGCCTGATGGGCTGGCTGAACGACGCGACCGCCAACGACAACCCGGTCTCGAAGAGCGCCTCGATCGTCGCGCGAGACAACCAGTTCGTGAACCTCGCCCGCTGGGAGCTGACCAACGTGCAGCCGGCCACGTTCTCCTCCGCCGGCGCCGGAAATCTGACCGAGGTCACGGCGACGATCGAGTTCTCCTACAGCACGCTGACGCTGATCCAGGCCAAGCCGGACTAGCCGTCGCTTCGCTTGCGAGGGGGTCTGCGCCCTTCGGGCGCACCGGCGAGCGGCTCGCGCGGATGCGCGCTCGACCGCGCGCCTGGCCCCCTCGCTGCGCTTCGCTCCCGCGGCGCGAGCCTCCTCCCTCCCTTCGGTCGGGAGACTTCTCGCGCCGCGAGCGTCAGCGCACGAGCGGCTGATCGCGCGCTGCCCGCCGCTCTCAGTGCTCGCGGTGGAGGTTGCGGATGGCGTCGAGGAGCGTGACCGGGGGCCTCTCGAAGCGGGCGCCGAATCCCGGACGCCGGGCGGGCGTCGGGGGAGCCTGGTCGAGAAAGACGACGTTGCCGCGGACCCGGAAGCTGCGCCGGTCGCCCGGCAGCGAAAACACCAGCTCGACGTAGTCGCCGATCTCCGGAGCGCGCGGGCTCGCGACGAACATGCCGTTCGTGTTGACGACCTCGACGAAGCCCGTCAGCTCCTGGTCGCCCCACTTGAGCGTCGCCGGCGCGCCGATGCGCACGCGTTCGGAAGATCTTTCGTTGGCGGGTTTCCGGGCCATGGTGCGCTTACTGGAGTCCTTCGCGGGGTGTCATTCCGTTTTGTCGGGGATCGTAGCACACGGGTCCTAGCGGCTTTCGAATGCCGGCAGCAGCGTTTTTTCGAGCTTGCGGAAGAGGCCGGCCGTCGCTTCCACGTCGCGCCGGCAGTAGTTGGCGATTTCGCGCAGCCTCCCCGCCCGGTAGTACGGGACCCACGGAAAAACCGTCCATGCCCTGCTCTTTCGGGCTCTCCACTCCGAAGGCCTTGCAGGCGAAGTCGAGGTTCCACTTCCGCGACGCGCCGAAGAAGGAGATGGCCTCGAGCAGGTCGGTGTGCGGTTTCAGCGCGTACCGGTATCCGACGAGGTTGCGCGTGACCGGGATGCCGAGGGCGGCGCTGCGGAGCATGAGGAAGGGGCCGTCGAAGCCGCGGCCGTTGAAGGTCACGAAGCGCTGAAAACGGCGCATCGCTTTCCAGAATTCGCCGAGGAAGACTCGCTCCTCGTCGCCGACGAACGTGAAGAGCCGGTCCGCCGAGGTCTCCTCGGACCGCCCGTCGGTCTTCTCGTACCAGATGCGGCCGCGGCCGCTCTCCGGATTGAGCATCGCGACGACGATGATCTTCCCGGTCAGGGGCCAGAGGGAGAGCATGTCGGGCAGCTTCTCGCGTTCCTCGTCCGAGCGCGCATTCTTCGCGAGGTAGGTTCTCTGCGCGTCGTCCAGCGAGTCCCAGGACTGACCGGCGGTTTCGATGTCGAGGACGACGGTCGCCACGCGGGGGATGCTATTCTGTCTTTCGCCCCCGATGAAGCGTCTTTCGCGGAGTCTCCTCGCCCTCGGCTTCACCGCGCTGGCGGTGGTTTCCTGCGCCCGCCGCGAGCCGACCGCGGCGCCGCCCGCCTCCCTCTCCCTGCATCTGACGAGCGACCCGGCGACGCTCGATCCCACCACAATCACCGAGGACGAGGAGCTGCGCGTCGTCTCGATGATGTTCCGGCCGCTCATCGGCATCGACCGGGAGCTTCGCCCCGCGCCGGCGCTGGCGAAGTCCTGGAGCGTCTCCCCGGACGGCCTCATCTACGAATTCCACCTCGACCCGGCGGCCACGTGGGACGACGGGTCGCGAGTCTCGTCGGACGACGTGCGGTTCACGATCGAGCGGGTCCGCGATCCGAAGGTCAACGCGGCGAGCTGGAGCGGGGGCTTCGAAGGCCTGGTCGGGATCGAGACGCCGGATCCTGCGACCGTGCGTGTCCGGTTCCAGAAGCCGTACGCGGAGCGCATCCTGGCCTTCAACATGCCGATCGTCTCGGCGGCGGTGTACGGCCGCGCGAAAAACCGGACGGAGACCGATCGCGCGCCGGCCGGCAGCGGGCCCTACCGGTTCGCGTCGTGGGAACCCAACCGGAGCGTGCGCCTGACGCGGCGGCCCGACGCGCAGCCCGGGGGATTCTCCGAGGTCGTCTTCCGGGTCATTCCCGACGACAGCACGAGGTTCCAGGCCGGCAGCCGCGGCGAGCTCGACGAGTTCCGGGTCAGCCGCGATCAGCGGGCCGCGGCCGAGGCGAATCCCGAGCTTCCTGAAGCGCAATCGGATCCTCCGGGTCCCGCAGGCCGTCCAGGTCCTGCTGATCTGGAACGTCAAGAACCCGTTTCCTGGCGGACCCCCGCGTGCGCCGGGCGCTCTCGCACGCGTGGTCCCGCAGCGACGCGGCGAAGCTTCTCTATCCTCCCGACGGGGCCGCGCTGGTGTCGGGGCCGTTTCCGGCGGGCGTCTCGGCCAACGCGCCGGACGTCGCGCCCGCCGCCTTCGACGCGGCGCTCGCCGCGCGCCTCCTGGACGAAGCCGGCTGGAGTGTCGACGCGGGAGGCGTCCGCCGCAAGGGCGGGCGCAAGGCCTCGCTGACGCTGCTCGTGAAGGCCGCGCGGCGAATGGACAACAACCTGGCCGAGATTCTCCGAAGCGCCTATTCGCAGGTCGGAGTCGAGCTCACGATCCTGGCGCTCGACGGAGCGCAATGCGCGCAGCGCGCCCAGGCGGGCGAGTTCGACGGCTACCTGACGGCGCGGCTGTTCCTGCCGCCCAACTTCGACCCGTTCCCGTACTACCACTCGAGCCAGCACGCGCCGGGCGGCCAGAACACGGGCTTCTACGCGAACCCCGAAGCGGACAGCGTCATGGAGCAGGCGCGGCTCGAGACCGACGCGGACAAGCGGCTCGCCCTGTATCGGCGGATCCATCAGCTTCTCGCCGCCGATCCCCCGGCGGACTTCCTCTGGGGAGCCGATCAGTACTGGGGCATATCCCGGCGCGTCGACGGCGTCGAGGTCTCGCCGATCGGCCTCTTCCACTTCCTGCCCGGACCGCTCGGCTGGCGCCCCGCGCCGGCCGCCGCGCGCTAGGGCGCCGTGAGCGCGCCTCTCGAAGGCATCCTCGTCCTGGACCTCTCGCGGGTCCTCGCGGGCCCGTTCTGCACCATGATGCTCGCGGACCTCGGCGCGCGGGTGGTCAAGGTCGAGCACCCGGGGGACGGCGACGTCACGCGAGGCTGGGGGCCGCCGTACGATCCGGGCTCCGGGCACTCGGCGTACTTTCTCTCCGTCAACCGCAACAAGGAGTCGATCGCCCTCGACCTCGGGTCGCCCGGCGGGCGCGGAGTCGGTCCGGATCCTCGCGCGGCGCGCGGACGTCCTGGTCGAGAACTTTCCGCCCGGCGGCCTCGAGAAATTCGGGCTCTCCGCCGAGCGGCTGCGCCGCGAGAACCCGCGCCTCGTGACGGCCTCGATCACGGGATTCGGCACGCGCGGCCCCGACGCGTCGGCCCCGGGATTCGACCTGCTCGCGCAGGCGGGCGCCGGCCTCATGGCCATCACCGGGACTTTCGAGTCCGGCCCGACGAAGGTCGGCGTGGCCGTGTCGGACCTCCTCGCCGGCTGCTACGCGGCCATCGGGATCCTCGCCGCGCTCACGGCGCGCGAGCGCACCGGCCGCGGAACGCACGTCGAGACGGACCTCTTCTCGGCGACCCTCGGCTCGCTCATCAACGTCGCGCAGTCGGCGCTGCTGACGGGGGAGGAGGCCGGCCGCCACGGCAACGCCCATCCGCAGATCGTCCCGTACCGCACGTTCGAGGCCTCCGATGGCGCCTTCGTGCTCGGCGTCGGCACCGACCGGCAGTTCGAAAGGCTCGCGGCCCTGGTCGGCCGTCCGGAGTGGGCCGGCGACGACCGTTACCGCGCCAACGAAGCCCGCGTCCGGAATCGCCAGGAGCTCGAGGCCGAGCTGGCGTCGATCTTCCGGAAACAGACGCGCGCGTCCTGGGTCTCGCGCTGCCGCGCCGCCGGCATCCCCGCGGGCCCGGTCCGCGGGCCGCTCGAGGCGCTGCGCTGCGAGACCGCGCGCGCTCTCGAAGCGGTCGTCGAAGCGGGGGGCCTGTCGTTCGTCGCCTCGCCGATTCGCGTGGCGGGCGCGGACCGGCGGGTCGAGTTCCCGCCTGCGCTCGACGCCGACGGCGAGCGCCTCCGCCGGGAGTTCGGCCTGCCGGGATGAGCCGCTCGGACGGGTCAGTCCGGCGGCTGCGCCTCCGGGACGGGAGTGCCTCCGGTCACCGTGCGCCAGGCGATCGCCGACAGCACGATGGCGCCGCCCGCGAGCGACAGCGCTGTCGGCCGCTCGCCCACCAGGAGGAAGACCCAGATCGGGTTGGCGATCGGCTCGATCATCCCCATCAGCGAGGCCTCGGTCGCGGTGATGTGCTTGAGCCCGTGGACGAAGAGGGCATAGGCCCCGCCGATCTGGAAGACGCCGAGGAACGTCAGGATCGCGGCCGAGCGCGGCGGCACGGCGAGCTCCGCCCACACGAACGGGCAGGAGGCCGAGCGCGGCGAGGACGTTGCCCCAGCTGACGACGGCCTCCGCGGCGCTGCCGCGCTCGCGGCGCAGGGCGAGGACGAGCGTCGCGAAGAAGAGGCTCGAGATCAGGGCGGTGATCTCGCCGCGAAGCCCCCGCGCCTCGAATCGGCCGACGAAGAAGAGGGCCATCCCGGCGAACGCCAGCGTCACCGCGACCGCGTCGCGGCGCCGGAGCGGCTCGCGCAGAACGAGGGGCGAGAGGAGGAGCACCCAGACGACCCCGGAGTACTGGATGAAGATCGCGTTGGCGGCCGAGGTCCACTTCGTCGCGAGCACGAAGGTCGTGAGGCAGGCGGCGTAGCTGACGAGCCCGATCAGGAAGGCCGGCGTCCAGTGCCAGACGCGGGGGCGGAAGAGGACGAGGAGCGCCACGGCGGCCGTGGCCGAGCGGTAGAAGGCGATGACGAGCGGCGGCTCGGACAGGGCCTTGATGCCGATGCCGCCGGTCGACCAGAGCAGCGCCGCGGCCGCGACGAGCAGGAGGCCCTTGCGCTCCGAGGTCATGGGACGGGAAGGCGCCGGAGGCGCGCCGGCCGCCCCGCGCGGCGGCAGGCCAGGCACTCGCGCGCGCCGCGAAACGGCCGGAAGCGGCGAAAGATCCGCAGGCAGCCCTCGCAGCGATAGACGACGCGGGCCCGTCGCTCGCGGAACTCCCGCAGGGCCGGAGTCTCGGGCGCGCCGCCGTCGCGAGCGCCGAGCGTGCGCGAGAGCCGGCGAAAGAGAGGCCCGTGCCCGGCCCTCGGCCCGTCGACGCGCCAGACCCAGGCATGGGCCGCCTCGTGGCGGAGGGTGTCCTCCTGCTCGGCCGGCGAGAGGTGCGCCGAGATGACGATCCGATGGGGGGGGCCGTAGACGATCTCGCCGCCCGTGAGCTTGCGGCGGGAGAGCCGCACGCGGGCCGGGTCGAGGCCGAACCGGGAGGCCAGACGATCGTAGAGGAGCTGGAGCCGCGACTCGGGGTCGGGCTCGGCGATGGGGAAGAGCAGCTCCACCGCAATAAGATTAGCTCACGGAGGAATCATGCTCAGAAAGGTCTTCGCCACGCTCGTCGGCTGGCTGTCGCTCGCGGGGTTCGCGTCGGCGGGCACGACGGTCTCCTACGCGAGCGGTCCGGAGACGGTCTCCGGCTATCTCGCCGCGCCCGAGGGCGGCGGGAAGAGGCCCGCGATCGTCGTGATTCACGAGTGGTGGGGCCTGAACGACTTCGCGAAGGGAAAAGCCGACGGGTTCGCGAAGCAGGGCTACGTCGCGCTGGCGGTCGACCTCTATCGGGGCAAGGTCGCCACGGATCCGGACGTCGCGCACCAGTTGATGCGCGGCCTGCCGGACGACCGGGCGCTGCGCGACATGAAGGCCGCGGTGGCGTACCTGCGCTCGCGGCCGGACGTCGACGGAGCGAAGATCGGCTCGGTCGGCTGGTGCATGGGCGGAGGCCTCTCGCTCAACCTGGCGGTCGGGGAGCCGACGCTGGCCGGCGCGGTCATCTACTACGGCCATCTCATGACGGACCCCGCCACGATCGCGAGCCTCAAGGTGCCCCTGCTCGGCAACTTCGGCGGCCAGGATCAGGGGATCCCGGTCAAGGACGTTCAGGAGTTCGAGGCCGCCGCGAAGAAGGACGGCAGGAGCGTGGATTTCAAGATCTACCCGGATGCCGGCCACGGCTTCGCGTCGTCGAAGGACCCAAAGGTGTATCGGCCGGCCGACGCCAAGGACGCAGACGCGCGGACGGACGCGTTTTTCGCGAAGGTGCTTGAGTGGCAGGTAAGCGGAAGCAGTAGCGTTCGCCGCCGCCCGGGCGGCCACAGGGGCCGCCCCTACGTCATTTCTTGTACCAGTCCGCGTTGACCTGCTGAAAGTGCTTCCACTTGTCGGGGATGGTCTCTTCCGTGAAGATCGCCGTGACCGGGCAGGCGGGCTCGCAGTTGCCGCACTGGATGCAGACGTCGGGGTCGATGTAGAGCATCTCGGCCGCTTCGAATCCGCCCTCGTCCTTGCGCGGGTGGATGCAGTCGACCGGACAGACGTCCACGCACGCCGTGTCCTTGGTCCCGATGCACGGCTCCGCGATGATGTACATCCCCATCGGATTCCTCCTCACCGCGAGCGAGCGCGGCGCGCCGAGATTCTAGCAAACCGCGCCCGACGAACGCGCGGCGCCGCGACCTAGGTTCGAGCGACCGTAATCTGCAGCGCGAGGTTGCCGCCGTTGCTGCCCGTTACGTAGCGCACCGTGACCCGGGCTCCCGGAGTCAGGACGCCGCTGATCTTCGTGTCGGCAGTCCAGACGAACGTGGCCTCGCCGCCGTCGGTCAGGGCGACGACCACCGTGCGCGCGGAGGCCTGCAGGCGGGAGATCGTTCCGGTCGCCGTCAGGGCCTTGTCCGCCTCGGCCCGAACCGACGCGGCAGCGAGGGCCAGGACCGCGGCCAGCAGAACGAAATGGGCGGTTTTCCGCATTCGATTCTCCGTCCCTTCCGCTCGAAATCAACGGTTTGGGAGCCGCCGCCTATTCCGCGCATTTGACACCGCGGCGGGGCCTCCCTACAATACGCCGTTTTTTCGAAAGCGGCCTGGAGGTGTGATCGAGATGAGCAAGCGCTGGGCGGAAGCGGAGTTGCGGTTCCTGAGAGACAACGCGGAGAAGATGAGCGTGCAGGCGCTGGCCGACGCCCTGTCGGTCCGGATCGACGAGCTCGAGAAGAAAATGGAGAAGCTCGGATTGACTGGCGGCGCGCCCGATGCTCCCGCCCCGAAGAAGCCCCAGACGTTCAAGGAGCTCTCGAAGCACACCGAGAACGCGCGCAAGGACTACGACCGCGGCGTGGGGGCGCTCCAGAAGAAGAAGCTCGACGAAGCCGAGCGGCACTTCGTCGACCTCATCCAGAAGTACCCCGAGGAGCGCGAGCTCGTCGACCGCGCGCGCGTGTACCTGACCGTCTGCGAGCGGCAGCGGCGCGATCCGCGCCCCGCCCTGACGGAACCCGAGGACTTCTACTACGCGGCGGTCCTCGAGAAGAACCGCGGCAACGTCGCGGAGGCGATCGAGCACCTGAACCGCGCCGCCCGCAAGAACGGCGGCGGCCGGGTCGACTTCCTGCTCGCCTGCTGCTACGCGCAACAGGGCGAGCTCGACACGGCGCTCGCGCACCTCCAGAAGGCGATCGAGGAGGACCAGCGGCACCGCGTGCTCGCCCGCCACGACCGGGACTTCGACCCGGTGCGCGAAGCGCCGGAGTTCCAGAAGCTGCTGGCGTCGTAGCCCGAAACTCTCCGGACCGTCGGCCTATACTGCGGCCATGAAACGGCGCTCCGGAAGTCGCGCGGCGCCGGGGCGCTCGTCGCCCTCCGCGGGGCCTCGCGCGCTCGTGCTGGCCGCGGGCGTCGGGTCGCGCATGCGGTCCTCGCTTCCCAAGGTCCTCCACCGCGTCGCCGGGCGGACGCTCATCGAGGCCGTCCTCGACTCTCTGGCAGCCCTCTCGCCCGCGCGCGTCACCGTCGTCGTCGGAGCGGAGCGGGAGCGGATCGAGCGCACGCTCTCCGGCCGCGCCGTCGACTTCGTCCTCCAGGATCCTCCGCTCGGCACCGGGGACGCGGCTCGCCGGGGATTCGAGGCGCTCGGCGGGGAGGGCGGCCCGGTCCTGATTCTGGCCGGCGACACGCCGCTCCTGACGGCGGAGACGCTGGCGCGCCTCGTCGCACGGCAGGCCGAAGGCCGCTTCGATCTCGTCTTTCTGTCCTTCCGCCCGCCGGAGCCCGGCGACTTCGGCCGCGTCCTGCGCGACGCCCGGGGACGCGTCCGGAGCATCGTCGAGGCGAAGAACGCCTCGGCGCGGCAGAAGCGGATCGGCGAGGTCAACGCCGGCGTCTACTGTTTCGCGCCGGAAGCGCTGGCGCGGGCGCTCTCCCGGATCCGGAAGAACCCGGTCGGCCGGGAGTACTACCTGACCGATGCGGTCGAGATCCTCGCCTCGGGCAAGGGCCGGGTCGAGGCGATCGAGGCGGAGGACTGGCGCGAAGCGTGGGGCGTCAACACGCGCCGGGACCTCGCGGCGGCGGAAGAGATGGAGCGCCGCCGCGGCGTCGACCGCGCGCTCGACGCGGGGGCGACGGTGCTCGACCCCGCCACGGTGCGCATCGGCCCGTCGGTCCGGCTCTCTCCGGACGTCGTGCTGCACCCGTTCGTGTCCCTCGAGGGGGAGACCGTGCTCGACGAGGGCGCCGAGGTCCTCTCCTTCTCGCGGCTCGTCGACACGCGGATGGCGGCCGGCTCCTCCGTCGGACCGCACTGCGAGTGCGAGGGCGCCTCCATCGGGCCGCGCGCGAAGGTGGGGCCCTTCTCGCGGATCCGGCCGGGCTCCGTGATCGAAGAGGACGCCCGCGTCGGCAACTTCGTCGAGACCAAGAACACGCGGGTCGGCAAGGGAACCAAGGCGCTCCACCTCTCGTATCTGGGCGACGCTGACATTGGCGCCGGCGCCAACATCGGCGCCGGCGTCATCACGTGCAACTACGACGGGGAACGGAAGCATCCGACGAAGATCGGCGACGGGTCCTTCATCGGCAGCGACTCCCAGCTCGTGGCGCCCGTGACCGTCGGCGCCGGGGCCTACGTGGCGGCCGGGACCACGGTGACCGAGGACGTCCCGGACGGGAGCCCTGGCCCTCTCCCGCGTGCCGCAGACCAACAAGGCGGACTGGGGCGCCAAGCGCAAGGCGCGGAAGTCCGGCCGGACATAACCTCGGCCGCGCGGCCTTCGAGACGGGACCGATCCGACCGGGACTCGAACGGGGCCCGGGCAGGCCTGTTCGAGCCGTCGCGCTGGTACAATGGGATTTTCCATGACAAGTCGAGATTCCGGGCCTCGAGCGCCGTCGCGCATTGATCTTCTGAGGTAACTCCATGTGCGGAATCGTCGGTTACACCGGACCCCGCGAAGCGGGGCCGCTCCTGCTCGAGGGACTGAAGCGGCTCGAGTACCGCGGCTACGACTCCGCCGGCATCGCGACCCTCTCCAACGGCGGTTTCACGATCCACCGGTCGCCCGGCAAGCTCGGCAACCTCGTCGAGAAGCTCGCCGGTGCGCCGGCCAAAGGCGCCACGGGCATCGGCCACACGCGCTGGGCGACCCATGGCCGGCCGACCGAGACCAACGCGCACCCCCAGACCGACTGCACCGGCCAGATCGTCGTCGTGCACAACGGCATCTTCGAGAACTTCGCGGAGCGCAAGGCCGTGCTCGCGAAGGCGGGGCACCGGTTCAAGAGCGAGACGGATACCGAGGTCTTCGCCCACGAGGTCGAAGCCGCGTTCACGGGCGACCTGCTCGCCGCGGTCCGCGCGGCGGTCAAAAACCTGACCGGGGCCTACGCCGTGGTCGTGTCCTCGAGCCGCGAGCCGGGGGTCCTCGTGACCGCGCGCTCGGGCCCGCCGATCGCCCTCGGACTCGGCGACGGCGAGAACTACGTCGCGTCGGACCCGGTCGCCCTCGTGCCCTGGACCCGCGACGTCATCTTCCTCGAGGACGGGGACGTGGCGCGTGTCGACGCGAAGGGCGTCTCCGTCCACAACGTCGCGGGCGCCCGCCTCGAGCGGCCCGGTCCACCGGATCCTCTGGGACGCGGTCGCCGCCGAGAAGGGCGGCTATCGCCACTACATGGCCAAGGAGATCCACGAGCAGCCGACGGCGATCGCCGAGACGCTCGGCGGCAAGGTCTCCCTCGAGACGGGGGAGCTCTACCTCGATTCGCCCCTGCTGACGCCCGAGCGGGTCGCGGAATTCGACCGCGTGCTGCTCCTCGCCTGCGGCACCTCCTGGCACTCGGGCCTCGTCGGCAAGTTCCTGATCGAGGGCCTCGCGCGGATCCCCGTCGAAGTCGACTACGGCAGCGAGTTCCGCTACCGGCGGCCGGTCGTGGACGCGCGGACGCTGACGATCGGGATCTCGCAGTCCGGCGAGACGGCCGACACGGTGGCCGCCCTCTCGGAGGCGCGGCGTTCGGGCTCCCCGATCGCGGCGATCGTGAACGTGCCCGGCAGCCAGATCGCGCGGATGGCGGACGCCGTCTTCGCGACGCACGCCGGCCCCGAGATCGGCGTCGCGTCGACCAAGGCCTTCACGACGCAGCTCGCCGTCCTCTTCCTGCTCGCCGCGAAGCTCCGGGCGTCGCGCGGCCTCGCGCCCGTGCTCTCCGCCGAAGAGCGGCGGGCGCTCGCGCACCTGCCGAAGGCCGTGGGTGACGCCATCGCGATCGAGCCGCAGATCGAGGAGCTCGCGCGTCGATACCAGCACGCGAGGGACTTCCTCTTCCTCGGCCGCGGCCTGCACTATCCGGTGGCGCTCGAGGGGGCCCTGAAACTGAAGGAGATCTCCTACATCCACGCCGAGGGCTACCCGGCCGGCGAGATGAAGCACGGCCCGATCGCGCTCGTCGACGAGACCATGCCCGTCTTCGTGCTCGCCCCCCACGACGCCTGGCGCGAGAAGACCCTGTCGAACCTGCGCGAGGTCAAGTCGCGCGACGGCATCGCGATCGTCCTCGGCACGCGGCACGACGACGAGGTCGCGGCGATCGCCGACCACGTGATCCTCGTTCCCGAGACGATCCCGGAGCTCCAGCCGATCGTGTCGGTCGTTCCGCTCCAGCTCTTCGCGTACCACGTCGCCGTGCGCCGCGGCTGCGACGTGGATCAGCCGCGCAACCTCGCGAAGTCGGTGACGGTCGAATGATCTCTGACGGTATGATCCGCCGGTGTCCGACCCGGATCTCCTAGCCCGGCTCAATCCCGAACAGCGCGAAGCCGTCCTCCACGACCGCGGCCCGCTCCTCGTCCTCGCGGGCGCGGGATCGGGCAAGACCCGCGTCATCACGCACCGGCTCGCACGGCTCGTCCAGTCGGGCGCGGATCCTCGGGCCATCGCGGCCGTGACCTTCACGAACAAGGCGGCCGGGGAAATGCGCGAGCGGGCCCAGGCGCTCGTGTCCCGGGCGCCGCTCTCGTCTTTCGTGGGGACGTTCCACTCCTGGTGCCTCCGGCTGCTGCGGCGCCGGGCCCGGGAGGCGAATCTCCCGCCGCGCTTCTCGATCGCCGACTCCTCCGATCAGATGAGCCTCGTCAAGGAGGCCATGGAGGAGCTCGGCATCTCGACCGACGTGCTGCCGGCCAACGCCGTCCGCTCGCGGATCTCGCAGGCGAAGAACGCCCTCGTGGGAGTCGAGCGCTTCCGGGCGGAGCAGACGGATTTCGCGGGGGAGCGGATCGGGCAGGTCTACGCGCTGTACGAGAAGAAGCTCGCCGCGACCGGGGCCCTCGACTTCGACGACCTCATCGGGAAGTCCGTGCGCCTGCTCTCCGGCAACGCGCAGGTCGCCGCCGAGGAGCGCCGGCGCGTGCGGCACCTCCTGATCGACGAGTACCAGGACACCAACTCCTCGCAGGACGCGCTCGTGAAGCTCCTCGGCGCCGAGGCCGAGTCGCTCTGCGCCGTGGGCGACGAGGACCAGTCGATCTACCGCTGGCGGGGAGCCGAGATCGAGCACATCCTCCGGTTCGAAGAGGACTTCCCGGGAGCGCGCGTCATCGCGCTCGAGTCCAACTACCGCTCGACCGCGAAGATCCTCGCGGCGGCCTCGGCGGTCGTCGCGCACAACCGCCGGCGGCGCGAGAAGAAGCTCCGGGCCGACCGGGGAGACGGCGCGGCCGTGCGCCTCTGGCACTTCGAGGAGGACCGTGCGGAGGTCGAGGCCGTGTCGCGCGAGATCGCGGGCTCGGGCCGGCCGGCGGGGGAGACCGCGATTCTCTACCGCACGAACGCCCAGTCCCGTCCCTTCGAGGAGGACCTCGTCCGCCGGCGCATCCCGTACGTCGTCGTCGGCGGCATGAAGTTCTACGAGCGCGCCGAGGTCAAGGACGTCCTGGCCTACCTCCGGCTCGCGGCGCGCCCGCAGGACGACCTCGCGTTCCGCCGGGTCGTCAACGTGCCGGCGCGTGGCATCGGCGCCGCCACCCTCGACAAGCTCGCCGCCGCGGTCCGGGAGACCGGCAAGTCGTGGTGGGAGGTCTCGGCCCACCCCGCCGGCGTGCCGGACCGGGCGCGGACGGCGCTCGCGCGCTTTCGCGACATCGTCGAGGAGCTGCACGCGAAGGTCGAGACGTCGACCCCGTCCGAGCTCCTCGAGCATCTGCTGGCCGTCACCGGCTACGGCGCCCTCTACGAGGGCTCCGAGGACCGCGAGGACGTGGCGCGCCGCGAGAACATCCGGGAGCTCCTGTCCTCGGCCCGCGAGTTCGAGCGGCGCAACGCCGAGGACGCGACGGTCGCCGAGTACCTCGACACCGTCGCGCTCGCGACGAACGAAGACGCCGTCGACAGCGGCGGAGCCGTCACGCTCTCCACGCTCCACGCGGCCAAGGGCCTCGAGTTCGCCCAGGTGTTTGTCGTGGGCCTCGAGGAAGGTTACCTGCCGCACGGCCAGTCGGCCGAGGACGAGGACGAGCTCGAGGAGGAGCGGCGCCTGCTCTACGTCGGCATGACCCGGGCGAAGGACTCGCTGACCGTCACGCTCGCCGACCGGCGGCTCGTCTACGGCCGCGTCGAGCCGCAGGCGGCCCTCGCGCTTCGTCGACGAGATCCCGAAGTCCGCGCTCGAGGAGCGCTACTTCGGCCGCCCGGCGCAGCCGGCCTTCTCCGGGCGCTCGTTCGTCTCGGAGGCCCTCGCGGAAGACGAGAACCAGGAGATCGACGACCGGCCGCTCCGCCGCGGAAGGCGCGTGCGCCATCCCCGCTACGGCTTCGGCGTCATCCTCGGCGAAGAGGGCTCGGGCGAGGAAACCCGGCTGACCGTCTACTTCGACCGCGCCGGCAAGAAGAAGTTCGTCGCGCGCTACGCGGACCTGACCCCGGCGTAAGCCGGGGGATGCTGCTGATTCAGGCCGAAGAGCCGAGCCAGGTCGAAGCTCATCGGGTCTGACTCCGCTTGGGCAAGCCTGAGCCCCTTGCCGGGTGGGTTGAGCGCGTGACAGCGGTAGAATGACGAGGAGCGATCAATGACCCAGCACCGCTACACGGTCATTCTCGAGCGCGAGGAAGGGGGAGGGTTCCACGCCTTCGTTCCCGCGCTCCGGGGTTGCCACAGTCAGGGCGACACCGAAGCCGAGGCTCTCTCCAACGCCGAAGAAGCAATTTCCGTGTACCTGGAGAGCCTCAAGGCGCACGGCGATCCGATTCCTGCCGAGGATCTTCTCTTTCGTCCCGTCGAAGTGGGAGTGTGAGCCCGAAGCCTCCTGTCGTTGAGGCGAAGGATCTCGCGCGAGTCGCCCGCAAGTTGGGCTTCGACCTCGATCGGCAGAAGGGGAGTCATGCGGTCTACCTGAGGCAGCGGGACCGCGCTCGTGTCGTCATCCCGATGCACTCGGGCCGGGCCATTCACCCGAAGACGCTGGCGGGCATCCTCGAGGACCTGGGGATCTCTTCCGACGAGCTCCGTAAGCTGTTGTAGCGATTCAACCCGCTCGCGCGATCATGGCGATCATTCGCCCGGCCTTCGCGCCGTCCCGTCGATAGCTCGCGAACTTCTCGCCGCCGCACCTGGTGCAGGCGGGGTGGACGGCGATCGACTCGCGGAGGATGCCGGCGGCCTGGAGCTGGGCGGCGTTGACGGACTTGAGGTCCAGGCGGAACCCTCCGTTGCAGCCGGCCCGGACGAAGTCGCCGGCGAACTGGGCGGCGACGTCGCCGCCGACGTCGTAGCAGCAGGGCCCGATGGCGGGACCGATCCACGCGCGGAGCGTCGCCGCCGGTGCGCCCAGAGCCGCGAGGGCACGGACCGCCTCGGCCGCGACGTTTTTCGCCGACCCTCGCCAGCCGGCGTGGGCCGCGCCCACGGCGACGGGGGACGCGAAGAGGATCGGGACGCAGTCGGCGGACTGAACGACGAGCGCGGCGCCGGTCAGTGCCGTGGCGAGAGCGTCGCAGCGTCCGACGTTCGCCTCGCCGGCGGCCGGCGATTCGCGCACCGTCGCCGCGTCGTTTCCGTGAACCTGGTGCGCCCAGTGAATCGGCGTCCCGTCGAGGCCGATGACGCGCGAAAGGCGGCGCGCGAGGAACGCGGTCGGCGTCGGCTCGCTCCTCGGGCGCGTGACCGCGTCCCGAGAACGCCACGACGAGACCTTCCGGCGCGTTCGACGGTCGAATCGCCGGTCACGCCGTCGCGCGATCTCCTCGATCCAGTCCATGGGTGCATTGTAGGGGCGCCCTTCTGACCGTCATCCTGCTCGCGCCCGTCATCCCGAGCGCAGCGAGGGATCCCGGACTCGACTGCCGGCCGGATTCCAAAGTGCCCGCATCCCGGATGACGTCGCCGCGCGCCTCGGACGGCGCTTTCGCGTGCTAATATTCGTCGGTGTCGGCAACCGAAACGCCCAGTAAAATCAAGGTCTTTCCGGTCATCGGGCTCGAGGTCCACGCCCAGCTCCAGACCCGCTCGAAGATCTTCTGCGCCTGCCCGGTCACCGTCGGCGCGCCGCCCAATTCCGCGACCTGCCCGGTCTGCCTGGGGTTCCCGGGGACGCTTCCGGTCTTGAACCGCCAGGTCGTGACGCTGGCGCTGCGGCTGGCGGCGGCGGCCGGCGCGACGATCCACCCGGAGTCGCAGTTCGCCCGAAAGAACTACTTCTACCCGGACCTGCCCAAGGGCTACCAGATCACGCAGTACGACCGGCCGTTCTCGACGGGCGGCGCGATCACGATCGACACGCCGCAGGGCGAAAAGGCGGTGCGGCTCGTCCGCATCCACATCGAGGAAGACGCCGGCAAGCTTCTCCACGACACGCCCTACGACGACGTGCCGACGGACGTGTCGCTCGTCGACTGGAACCGCGCGGGCGTGCCGCTCTGCGAGATCGTCTCGGAGCCCGACGTGCGGACGGCCGATGAGGCCGCGGCCTACCTGACGGAGCTTCGGCGGCTCGTCCGGTACACGGGAGTCTGCGACGGGGACATGGAGAAGGGGAACCTGCGCTGCGACGCCAACGTCTCGGTGCGCGGCTCGGCAACGGCGCCCTTCGGGACGCGCGTCGAGATCAAGAACCTCAACTCGATCCGTTTCGTCGCGAAAGCGATCGAGCACGAGATCGAGCGCCAGGCCGAGGCGCTCGCGCGCGGGGAAAAAATCGTCCAGGAAACGCGCCTCTGGGACGAGAAGGCCGGGCGCACGGTGTCGATGCGCGGCAAGGAAGAGGCCCACGACTACCGGTACTTTCCCGAGCCGGACCTGGGGCTCCTCGTGGTCGACCAGGCGTGGCTCGCCGAGTCGGTCGCGGGGATGCCGGAGCTTCCCCGGGCGCGCCGCGCGCGTTTCGTGAAGGACTACGGTCTGGCGCCGCAGGACGCGGAAACCCTCGTCTCCGCGCGCGAGCTCGCCGACTACTTCGAACAGACCCTCAAGTTCCCGGTGCTCCCGAAGCTCGCCGCCAACTGGGTCACGGGGGAAGTGCTCCGCTTCATGAAGGAGCGCCGGATCTCGGCCGAGGAGGCGTCGTCCTTCCCGATCTCTCCAGCGCGCCTCGCCGGCCTCCTGAAGCTCGCCGATTCGGGAGCGATCTCGGCGGCTTCCGCCAAGGAGGTCTTTGCCGCGATGCTCGACTCTCCGGCCGCCGCGGAAGCGATCGTCGCCGAGAAGGGGCTCGGCGCCATGCGCGACACCGGGGCGCTGGAAGCGGCCGTCTCCGAGATCGTCGCCGCCAACCCGTCGCAGGTCGCGCTGTACCGTTCCGGAAAGACCCAGACGTTCGGGTGGTTCGTCGGGCAGGTGATGAAGCGGACCGGCGGGCGCGCGGACCCGGCGGCCGTGCGCGAGGCGCTGACGCGCGCCCTCGAAGTCGCGCCGACGGGCACGCCGTGATCGAGCTCTTCAACGTCTCGAAGAAGTACGGGACGTTCCGCGATGCCCTGCTCGACGTCACCTTCCGCGTCGACTCGGGCGAGTTCGTGTTCCTCACCGGCCCCTCCGGAGCCGGGAAGTCGACGCTGCTGCGCCTGCTGTTTCTCGAGGAACCGCCGACGGCGGGCCAGATCATCGTCAACGGCCGCAACATCGGAGTGCTGCCGCAGTCGCAGATTCCGTATCTGCGCCGCACGATGGGCGTGGTGTTCCAGGACTTCAAGCTCATCGCGCGCAAGACGGTGTTCGAGAACATCTCCTACGTGCAGAACGTGCTCGGGCTGGCGCGCGCCGAGCAGAAGCGTCGGGCCTACCACGTCCTGAAGCGCGTCGGCCTCCATCACCAGATGAACGCATATCCGGACGAGCTCTCGGGCGGAGAGCAGCAGCGCGTCGCCATCGCCCGGGCGGTCGTCAACGAGCCGACGGTGCTCCTCGCCGACGAGCCGACCGGCAACCTCGATCCGGTCCTCGCCGAGGAGATCATGCGCCTCTTCGTCGAGTTCAACATCCGGGGGACGACGGTGGTCGTGGCGACGCACGACCTCGAGCTCATCCGCCGGATGGGCAAGCGCACGCTCACGCTCGAGCGCGGGCGACTCCACGACCCCGATCGGCCGCGCGGGGCCGCCCCCATCGTGCGGGAGGCGCCGTTCCTGCCCCTGTCGTGAGTCGGCCGGCGGCCCATGGTTAAGCCCCGCTACGTCGTCGGCGAGGCCTGGTCGATCGCGAAGTCGAGCCCCCGGCAGACGATCGCGGCGATCGTGCTGATCGCGATCGCCGTCTACGTGCCGGGTCTGCTGGCGCTCGTGGCGAGGAACCTCGCGCGCCTGTCCATTGCGGATTCCGAGGAGCCGGCCGCCGTGGTCATCACGCTGCAGCCGGATGCCGATGCGCAGGCGGTCGCCGCGCGGCTGACGCCCGATCTTCGAGTCCAGGCGGTCCGCGTGATCCCGAGCGAGGTGGCGCTCGAGCGCTTCCGCCGGGCTTTTCCGGACATCGGGGCGGCGCTCGCGGAGCTCAAGGACGCCCCTTTCCCGCCATCCGTGGAGGTCGTGCTGAAGACCGGCGCGGCGCGCGGCACGGCGATCGAGATCGCCGGTATCGCGCGGCTGTGGCCGGGTGTCGAGTCGGCGGAGTCCGAGGAGGAGTTCTCGCGCCGATTCCGGGACGCGATCGGACTCCTGCGAAACGTCGGACTCTTTCTCGGCGGCATCCTGGTCCTCGCCGGCATTCTCTCGGTCGCCTCGGCTGTACGCCTCGCGCTCGACCTCCACCGCGACGAGGTCGGCATCATGCGCCTGATGGGCGCCACGGAGGGCGCGGTGCGGGCCCCATTCTGGCTCTACGCCACGGCCGAGGGGCTCCTCGGCGGGTCCCTGGCGCTCGGCCTTCTCTACGCCACGTTCCGTTTCGCCGCGTACTGGCTTGCCCGCGATCCCCACCCGGTGCTCTCGGTCTTCTGGGTCGGGTTTCTGCCTTGGGCGACGGCGCTGCTGCTGCCGCTCGCCGGCGCCGCGGCGGGTCTCGCGGGAAGCCTGCTGTCGCTCGGGAAGAAGTACACGCGGCGAGTCACCCGGATCGCCTGACCGCGCGCTTCGTCCTCTTCGTCGCGTTCATCCCGTTCTTCACCTTCTGGGGGGCCGGGCTCATGGCCGGCGACCGGAAGCTCTTCACTTCCTCTTCAGAGCGGGCTCGGGGCCGACCGCGGGCTATCGCGGCTTCGGCTACAGTTCCGGATTGAGGGCGGGCGCAAGTCCCTCTGGTCAACCAGGGTGAGATTGAAATAGCCTGTTCTGCGCAAATCGAGCGTCAGGACCGAAGGGGGGCGAATGTCGAATGCGAAAGGGGTGGAGATCATGAAGCAACTCTCGAGATTCGGGTTCGTGCTGACGGCCGTTCTGGCGATCGCCGGGTTGGGATCGGCGTCGGCATCCTTCGGTGAGGAGAAGAAACCGGACGCCACGCTGAAGCTCTCCGAGGGCTCCGTCGCCGTCGGGATCGGCTGGAGCTGGGGCCACGGGACGCTTTCGCTACAAGGGCAAGACGTACAAGTTCAAGGTCGAGGGCCTCTCGGTCGGCGAGGTCGGTGTGACGAAAGCCGAGGCGACCGGGAACGTGTACGACCTGAAGAGTCTCGACGACTTCGACGGCGTCTACGGGGCCGCGAGTGCGGGAATCGCGGTGCAGGAGGGCAAGAGCGCCACGGCCGTCATCAACCCCAGGAAGGTGCAGATCGTCCTCACGAGCACGACCAAGGGCGCCAGTCTGAAGGTTGCGGCCGAAGGTCTCAAGATCAAGCTCGAGAAGTAGTCAGGGCTTAACAAGGAGGAGAGTCATGTCCAGGATCCACGCGCGAACGCTTCTCACCGTTCTCGGCCTGGCCACGAGCCTGGCGGCGCTCGGTCAGGCGTCGGGGCAGAAGCCCAACATCGTGTTCATCATGGGAGATGACATCGGCATCATGCAGCCGGGCATCTACCACCGCGGCCTGATGGTCGGCGAAACGCCCAACATCGACCGCATCGGCCACGAAGGCGCACTCTTCCAGACGTACTACGCCGAGGAGAGCTGCACCGCCGGCCGAAACGCCTTCTTCACCGGCATGCATCCATTGCGCACCGGCATGATCCCGCCGCAGCTGCCGGGCAGCCCGTCCTACCTGCGGCCCGGCACCCCGGCGCTCGCGTGGTTCCTGCGGGACCTCGGCTACAACACCGGCGAGTTCGGCAAGAACCATCTCGGCGACCACACCGACGCGCTGCCGACCGCGCACGGCTTCCACGAGTTCTGGGGCTACCTGTATCACCTCGACGCGATGCAGGGCGTGAGCTTCCCGGACATCAACAAGACCCCGCTGCTGCAGACCGTGGCTCCACCATGCCAGAACACGGCGATCCCCGGCCTTTCGCCGGTTCCCGGCGCCGTGGATCCGAAGACGACTCCTTGCCTGACACCCCCGCGTCCCGTCCTCTGGTGCAAGTCGTCCGACGGCACGTCGAAGAACCAGACCTGCCAGGATCAGGGACCGCTGACGCTGGAGCGCTCCAAGACCGTGGACGAGGAGATCTCGGCCAAGGTCGTCGACTTCCTCGACCGTAACGACCCCAAGAAGACCAACAAGCCGTTCTTCGTCTGGTACAACCCCGCGCGCATGCACATCACGACGGTCCTGTCGGACAAGTACATGGCGATGCTCGGCGAGCAGGGCGGCAAGGACTGGGGCATCAACGAAGCCGGCATGAAGCAGATGGACGACAACATCGGCGTCGTGATCGCCAAGCTCGAGGCGATGGGCCAGCTCGACAACACGATCCTCTGCTTCACCACCGACAACGGCGCCGAGACCATCACCTTCCCCGATGGCGGCACCACACCTTTCAAGGGCGGGAAGCTCTCCACTTGGGAAGGCGGCATGCGCGCTCCGATGCTGGTGCGCTGGCCGGGACACATCAAGCCGGGGACGATCCTGAACGACATTTTCTCGTCCCTCGACTGGGTGCCGACTTTCGTCAACATCGCCGGCGGCCCCACGGGCGATGGACTCAAGAAGAAGATCGAGTCCGGCACCTATCCCGGAATCGTCAAGACGACGCTCGACGGCGTCGACCAGCGCGACTATCTGGAGGGCAAGACGCAGAAGTCGGCGCGCGATACTTTCTTCTACTACTCAGGCTCGAAACCTTCGGCCGTGCGGTACAAGAACTGGAAGATTTACTTCACGATGGTCAGCGACGATCCCGCCGGCTTCATCGCGGGTCCGCTTCCTTATGCATGGGCCCAGGTCGTCAACATCAAGCGTGATCCATTCGAGACCTCCGTCGGGCAGCAGATCAAGACTCTGATGGGTCTGGGCGGCACCCTCGCCGCGGCGTCGACGGCGTACATCTACGACTGGAACCTTCTCCCGATCGGGCAGTCACTGTGGCTCAAGGAGCTGGAGACCTATCAGCAGTACCCGCCGATGCAGGATCCGGCGAGCTACAACCTGAGTCAGGTCATGGATCAACTCAAGAAGACGCCGCCGACACCGAGCCAGTAACCCGGAGAGACCGGCGCATCGATAGTCTCGCGGGCGGTCCGAAAGGGCCGCCCGCTTTTTTCCAACGGTCCCAGGAGTGACGCGTGGCTCTCGACAAGAAGCAACTCAAGGAGAAGGCGAAGGAGGAGGGCCGGCTGATGCTCCTCATCACCGCCTATCTCGCGGCCTTCTTCGTCGCGTTCCTGACCTACCGTCGGTTGATTTCGCGCGAGTTCGGAGTCACTGCCTTTCATTACGGCTACGCGCTGATCGAAGCCCTGGTGATCGCCAAGGTCATCCTGATCGGCAAGGCCATCGGGCTGGGCAAGGCCACGAACCGAAGAACGCTGGCGATCTCTGTGCTGCGTTCGTCCCTGGCGTACGGAGCCCTCGTCGGGGCTTTTGCCGTCCTCGAGCACGTGGTCGAGGGGCTCGTTCACGGGAAAACCCTCTCGGCGAGCCTCGACGCCTTCCTGGACCAGGGTATCTACGAGATTCTCGGGAGGACGCTAGTCCTATTCGTCGCGTTCATCCCGTTTTTCGCCTTCTGGGAGCTCGGCCGTCTGGTCGGCGAACGGAAACTCTTCGACCTCTTCTTCCGCAAGGGCGCGGTGGAAGAGGAGGCCAGATAAAGAGGGACTGACGTGAAGGAGTCTTCGTGAAACACCGCCGGCGACTCGGACCCATCCGTACTGCCGTGTTTCTCGTCTCGATGATCACGATCGCGACCGCCCGCGCCGCAGCGCAGACGACCGAGGAGGAAACGCGCCACCCCGAGCAGTCGGACGCCGACAAGCTCGCCCAGGCGCTCGCCAACCCGGTTGCCAACCTCTGGTCGCTGCAATTCCAGTTCAACAACGTCGAGCTGACGAACGACCGGTGGAACTACAACCTGAACTTCCAGCCGGTGATGCCGGTCAGCCTGACGAGTTGCCTCAACCTCATCACGCGCCCCGTGATCCAGGTCTACAACAGCGCCCCCTACCAGACCTCCACGGGCGCGGATGCCCGGACGACCAACTTCGGAGATTGGACACAGCTCGAGCTCCTCTCGCCGTCGAGCACGGGCCACTGGCTGCTCGGCGCCGGGCCGACGTTCATCTTTCCGACCGGCGGGTCCGTCTACACGGGGCAGGGAAAGTTCCAGGTGGGGCCGGCGCTCGTCGTCGCGTACATGACCCCGAAGTTCATCCTCGGCGTCTTCCCGCAGCAGTGGTGGTCCTATGCCGGCGACGCGAGCCGTCCGGACACGAACCAGATGAATCTTCAGCCCATCATCAACTTCTTCTTCGCAGGCGGCTGGAACGTGGGCTACTCGGGGAACATCCTCGCCGACTGGGAGGCGCCGTCGAACAACCGCTGGACGGTGCCCATCGGTCTCGGCTTCGGCAAGGTGGTCAAGTTCGGTCGCCTGCCTGTCAAGGTATCGCTCGCCGGCCAGTACATGGCGACGCAGCCGGACCCGGTGGGCCAGAAGTGGAACATCCAGATCCAACTGACGCCCGTGCTGCCGAAACTGATCAAGGGAACACTGTTCGACTGAGGGAGGAAGTCATGCGAAGGACTCTCCGCGCAATTTTGACCGTTCTCATCGCCGCCGCGTCGGCAGCGATCGCTCGAGCCCAGGACCCACTGCCGTCCTGGAATGACGGTGCCGCGAAGAAGGCCATCGTCGATTTCGTGAAGTCCACGACGACACAGGGGAGCCCGAAGTTCGTGCCGGCCGAAGAACGCATCGCGACATTCGACCAGGACGGCACGCTGTGGGTCGAGCACCCGGTCTACTCGCAGCTTATTTATTGCCTGGACCGCGTGCCGGCGATCGTCAAGGCGAAGCCGGAGCTCGCCAACGTCGAGCCCTTCAAGACGGTGATGTCGGGCGATCGCGAGGCCATCGCGAAGCTCCCGATGGAGGACATCGAGAAGATCGCGGTCGCGACGCTCACGGGCATGTCCGTCGACGATTTCAGCGCAGAAGTGACAAAGTGGTCGGCTGCGGCCAAGGACCCACGCTGGAAGCGGCCCTACACGGAGCTGACCTACCAGCCGATGCAGGAGGTTCTGAAGTATCTCCGTGCCAACGGCTACAAGACCTACATCGTGACCGGCGGCGGGCAGGCCTTCGTGCGGACTTACTCGGAGAGGGTGTACGGCATCCCGCCCGAGCAGGTGGTCGGCACCGCGTTAGGGACGACGTACGGCTACGACAGGAACGGCCGTCCGTTTCTGACCAAAGACCCAAAGCTCCTGCTGAACGACAACAACGCCGGAAAGGCCGAGGGCATCTACCTGATGATCGGCCGGCGCCCGCGAGCCGCGTTCGGCAACTCGACCGGCGACCAGCAGATGCTGGAGTACACCGGCGCGGGCGACGGCTCGCGCCTCATGATGCTGGTACTCCACGACGACGCGAAGCGCGAGTACGCCTACGGCCCTGCGGTCGGGCTCCCCGATACCAAGGTCGGCACCTTCACCCAGGCTCTCTACGACGAAGCGAAGAAAAGAGGGTGGACCGTCATCAGCATGAAGAGCGACTGGAAAAAGATCTTCGCGTTCGAGTGACGGTTCAACCGCCCAGGAGGTCCTTCAACGTCATCAGCAGGAAGAACCCGATCACGATTTCGCTGACGATCCACGAATTCTTCGTCATCCAGTCGCGGGCCCTGGGCAGGAGCGCCTGCGCCCGTTTGCCGAGCGACAGGAGAAGGAGCAGCGGCACGCCGGCCAGGGAGACGGTGAGCGCCACGAACACGAGGCCGTGCCACCAGGGGGCGCCGTGATGGGCGAGGTACGCGCCCACGGTGAACATGCTGATCAGATCCCCGGGCAGAAGCAGGAAGAGGAGAAAGCCGATCCGCAACGCGAAGAGCGGGGTCGCGCTCTCGAGCCTCGCCATCCATCGGGGTGGCTGACTGCGGCCCCGGTCCCGCGACACTTTCCAGCCGAGAAAGACCAGGAGGCCGATGATCGCGACGTCGATGGCGCGCGCCACTCGGGGATCTCCGCCCAAGGGCTCCCCGCCGCGTTTCGCGAGCCCGGTCAGAAAGTACGAAGCCGTAACGCCGATGAACGTCGCGACGCCGGCGCCGGCGAGGAAAGACAGCGAATCGCCTCGGGGGCGCGTGCCCGTCGCGAGCAGGATGGCCGTCACGATCTGAGGGCCCGCAACCATGACAAACGCCATGGGGAGAACGATCCGCAGGGCGCTCATGTTGGCGGCGAGAGTGTGTCGCAACGGGGAGACGGGCGGCAAGTGCCGATCTCGGGGCGGGAACATTCGTGAGAGCGTCCGGTGAGCGGGGCCGGTCGCTTCGCATCGCCCTGGTCGCCGCTCTCGGGGCCGGAATCGGCGCCGTGGGTCTTGGGCAGGAGACGCCTTCGCCGCCGCCTCCCCTCGAGGAGCCGTCTCCGGCGTTGACTCGGCCCTGGAACGAGCTCGACACGTCCTGGATCTCGGCCCGGCTGGGCCTTGCGGCCATGGAGGACGGTGCCTTCTACTCGCAGGATCCCGCGAGCAAGCAGCAGGTCGGCGATCTGTCCGCCGAGCAGCTCTTCCGGCTCGACAACCTCTCGATCTCCGGGGAGATCAAGTTCCGCCGTCCATGGCGATACACGATCGCGGGCAACTACCGAGGCCTCGACCCGACGTCTTCGCGGAGCTGGACGTCCACCGACGTGAACCTGTCCATCCCCATCGGCACGATCCCCACGGCGACGATCGGCAAGCAGAAGGTGGGAGTCGGCCTGGAGATGCTGGCGAATGCTCGAGACCTCGGCTTCATGGAACTGTCGACGATGACGACGGCGTTCAGCTTCTTCGAATCGCACATCGTGGGCGTCCGGTTTTCCGGCACTGCGGCCGGCGAGCGGCTGACGTGGTCGGCGGGTTGGTTCAACAACTGGCTCGACGACGACCTCTCATTCACGCAGAGCGGGCAGATCTTCGCCGGCCGCGTCAGCGGGCTACCGCTGGCCTCGGAAGACGGCCGCCGGCTTCTGCACCTGGGTGCTTCGGTCGTCTACCGCGAGGCGCCCGGTGGTCAGTTCAAGATCAAGACGGTCCCGGAGGTCTACGAGGCTCCCGACTTCGTGGACACGGGGTTGTTTACGGCGCGCCATGGCACGAGCGTCGGCGGCGAGCTGGCTGCGGTCCAGGGTCCGGTTACGCTGACCGCCGAATATGCGGCGACGAACGTCTCGTCGACCGAGACGGGCGATCCGAGCTTCCACGGTTACTACGTCGTGGTGTCGTGGATCCTGACCGGCGAGATGCGGCCCTACGATCGCGCCAGCGGCACGTTCGGCATGGTTCGGCCCGCGGCTCCGTTTTCGTTCAAGCGCGGGGGCCCCGGGGCCTGGGAGCTCGGCGCGCGCTACTCGAGCATCGACCTGACGAGTGGCGCGGTCGACGGCGGCGCGTTCGAGCGCTGGAGCGGAGCGCTGTCGTGGCATGCGACGCGTCGGTTCCGGTTCGAGTTCAACTACGGGCATGGCCGACTCGAGCGCGGGGGCCTCGTGGGCCAGACGAACTTCTATCAGCTCCGGCTACAGTTCCAGCTCTAGCGAGGTCTGTCGGAAGGCGCCGATGGTATAGATCAGTGCGACGATCGAGGATCTGATGGCGAGCGACGTGAAGTATCCTCCGGCGCAACCCGTATGGTCTCGAGTCACCCTATGGATCGAGCATCCCCCGCGGCCGGGTTCTCCCTGGCCACGGGCGGGCCGTGGAATCGCCTCCAGGAGAAACTCGGCCTCCTGGGGCCGGAGTCACTGAATCCGGGCCGGCGGGCCGCACTCTCCATCCTGGTGACCTGGCTTCCTCTGCTCGCGCTCTCGGCAGCAGAAGGCCTGGCCGTCGGCGACACGGTCAAGGTCCCCTTCCTCCACGACTTCGCCGCGTACACCAGGTTTCTCATCGCCACACCGCTCCTCATCCTGGCGGAAGGGCTGATCGGGCCCCAGATCGCGGCGGTCGCGGCCCAGTTCCATCGTTCGGGGCTCGTCTCCGATTCGGATCGGCCGAAGTACGACGCAGCGCTGATGCGGGCGGTGCGGATGCGCGATTCGATGGTCGTCGAGCTGGTGCTCCTGGCACTGGCAGCCGGCAGCGTCCTCCTCGTCATCGAGGAGTTTCCCTTCGGCTTTTCGACGTGGCGATCCCACGTGTCGGCCGCGGGCCACGCGCGCACGCTCGCCGGCTGGTGGTACCTGGTTGTCGGGGTCCTGCTGTTCCAGTTCCTGTTGTGGCGCTGGCTCTGGCGGCTCCTCGTCTGGTACGTCTTCCTCTGGCGCATGTCGAGACTCGATCTCCAGTTGATCGCGACCCACCCCGACCGCTCGGCGGGCCTCGGTTTCGTGGGAGACGGCCAGCGCTTTTTCTGGGTCATCGTCTCGGCGTTCTCCTTCACGGCCCTCGGCGTTCTGGGAGACGAGATCGTCTATGCCGGCGTGCCCCTCGCGAACTTCGAGTTCGTGATCGCCGGATATGTCCTCGTGGTGCTCGCGGCGTTCCTCCTGCCGCTGACCGTCTTCTCGCCTGCGATGGGCCGGGCCAAAATCCGGAGCGTGCACGAATACGGAGCCCTGGCTGTTTTTCACAACCAGCTGTTCCACAGGAAGTGGGTGCAGGGCGAGCACGGGAAGGAAGAAGTTCCGCTCGGCGTTCCCGAAATATCCTCGCTCGCGGACCTCGCCAACGCATGCGACGTCCTGTACCGGATGCGGCCGGTCCCCTTCGATCCGAAGGATGCGCTGGCGCTCGGCCTGGCCGCGCTCGTCCCCCTGACGCCCCTGACGCTGACCGTGCTTCCCGCCCCGAAAATGTTCGACATGCTCCTCAAGATGCTGGTTTAGACCGATCTGTGTCTTTTCGTCTCGCCCCGGGGTCGCCATGACTTGAAGAGCGACTGGAAGAGGAGATGCGTCTCGAAGCCGCGATACAGTGCCGATTCGAAACGACGAGGAGGACACTCTCATGCGACTCGGGTCCAATGTCTTCGGAGGATTTGCGACGATGATCCGGAAGTGGAGGCCACTCGGGATGGCCTCGATCCTGCTGCTCGCGGCCGCGTCCGCGCAGGCGCAGTTCCCGGGCGACGTGCCCGACACGTTCCGGCTCAATGTTGGCGGCATGTACGCCTGGTTCAACACGACCGTGACCTTCCAGGAAAACCTGACTCCCGGAGGGCCGATCGGCGAGGGCGTCGACCTGGACGGCCTGGGTCTGCTTCCCGGGTCGAAGCCCGGCTTCGCGGCCCGGGGCTACTGGAACTTCCTGGGCCCCGTCTCTCTCGATTTCGGCTACACGGGCTTCCGTCGAAGCCGCACGAACGCCTTCCTGGTGGACGTCCCCTTCGGCGACGTGACGTATACGGCGGGCGCCTCCGTCGAGGCCTCCACGAAATCGGACATGCCGTATCTCGACTTTCGCTTCAACTTCATCAAGAACCCACACACGCAGTTTGGCCTCTCGCTCGGCGCCGCCTACGTGATCCTGGAGGCGGAACTCCAGGCGTCGGCGGGGGTCGTCGGCCCGAACGGCCCGATCATCGGGCAAACAGTGACCAGGACGGCCGAGGAAAAGCTCCCGGTGCCGCTGCTCGGCCTGAAGTTCGACCAGCAGGTGGGGGAGGGGCTTTCGGCAGGCCTGATCTTCAACGGCATCTTCGCGCCGGTTTCTCCATACACCGGGTCGGTCTTGGATGCGGAGGCGCACCTCGACTGGTTCGCAACGAAGAACTTCGGCCTCAGTGCGGCGTTCAACTACCAGAGGTTTCGCCTGAAGAGAGAGAATGAGAACTCGTTCGTCGACTTCAAGTACAGCTTCTACGGCCCGCGGCTCTATCTCACCGTGACCTTCTAGACGCCAAGCGAAGGAGAGTTCGCAATGACCGGACGTTGGAAGGTACTCCTTCTTGCGGCCTGTGCCCTGGGATCGTCGATCGCCGCCCGGGGCCAGGCCACACCCGAGTCGGCGGCGGCCGCAGAGGAAGAGAGGGAGAAGGCCGATACGAGCTCGCGAAGATGCTCGCCAACCCGGTTGCGAATCTCTGGTCCCTGCAGTTCCAGTTCAACAACTATCAGCTGACCAACGACCGCTGGAACGACAACCTGAACTTTCAGCCCGTGATGCCCCTCAGCCTGACCAGGGACATCAACCTGATCACGCGGCCCGTGATCCAGGTGTACAACAGCGCGCCCTACGAGACCTCCACGGGGGCGGACGCCCGGACGACGAACTTCGGTGACTGGACGCAGCTCGAGCTCTTTTCGCCGGCGAACAGCGGCAAGTGGCTGCTCGGCCTCGGGCCCACGTTCATCTTCCCCACGGCGGGCTCCGTCTACACGGGACAGGGGAAGTTCCAGGTGGGGCCGGCTCTCGTGGTGGCCTACATGACCAAGGCTTACATCATCGGGGTCTTTCCCCAGCAGTGGTGGTCTTACGCCGGGGACGCCAGCCGTCCGGATACGAACCAGATGAACATCCAGCCGATCGTGAACTTCTTCATTCACGGCGGCTGGAACGTGGGTTACTCGGGCAACATCCTGGTCAACTGGGAGGCGCCGAGCGACAACCGCTGGACCGTTCCGATCGGCCTCAACGTCGGTAAGGTCGTCAAGTTCGGTCGCCTGCCGGTCAAGATCGGGCTCTCGGGCCAGTACATGGTGACGCAGCCCGAGCCCGTCGGCCAGCGCTGGAACATCCAGGTCCTGCTGACGCCCGTGCTCCCGAAGCTCGTCAAGGGAACGCTCTTCGAGTGATCGGATGGGTTCGCTCGATTCCGGAGGTCGACGCGACAGATGGTCCGCGCCTGGACGCCCTTCTGAGTTCTTGACCGCTCTCGTTCGCCGACCGATTCGGTGTGACCGCCGCTGACAGGCGCGGAAGAGGCGTCTCTCGGGCGTTATCATGCGTGCGGCAAGGTGAGAGGAGGCGATCGCTGAAACCGGTGAGGAGCGAATCCCGGCGCCGGGTTTCGAGCGGCGCGATGTTTCTCTCGGCCGTGCTTCTCGGGGCGGCCGGCTGCGCGCACCTGCCCTTCACCAAGAAGGCCCAGACCGCCGGAGAGGTGCGGATCGGCGGCAAGGACAGCACGCTCACGATGTCTGGGCTCCAGATCGAGAATCTGCGCTACTCCGACGCCTACGTCGGCACCGTTTCGCGCGCCGCGGACGCCGTGGCGAAGCGGATCGGGACGCGCGAGGCGACCGTCGCCGCGCTCAAGTTCAAGCTCGACCAGGCCACGGCGGCCTACACGGACGCCACGGGACCGAATCCGGTCTGGAACGCGCTCGACCTCGCGGTCTTCGCCTCGGTCTCGCGCATGATCGTCGAAGACGACAGGACCCGGGAGGAGTTCGGCGACGCCGTGGAGCACCTCGTCGACGTTCAGCGCAGGCTCGAGCGGGACGCGTGGACCCTGGTCGGGGGCTTCCTGACTCCCGAGCAGATCGAGGAGCTCAAGGGCCTCATCGTCGAGTGGCGCAAGCAGAACCCGGATGACCGCGAGGCTGTGGGGGTCCACTTTCGGGATTTTGCCGAGGGCCTCGGGAAGGTGTCCGCGGCGAACAAGGCCAGGCCCACCAGCATCTTCAGCATGCTTTACATCGACCCCCTGGCCGGCCTGAATCCGACGACGGTCGCCATCGAGCAGAGCCGCGAGCTCGCCGAGCGGATCGTCGCGTATGCGGAGCGCGCCCCGACGCTCGTGCGGTGGCAGGCCGAGCTCCTGGCCCTGCAAGTCTCCGAGCAGCCAGCGCCGCAGGAGGTCCTGGCCGATGCGGACCGCGTCTCCCGTTCGGCGGAGTCGATCGCGAAGACCGCGGAGGGCCTGCCGGTGCTCGTGGACGAACAGCGCAGGGCCGCGATCGACCAGCTCTTCGCGGGCGTGGCGGCGGAGCGCGAGGCCATCCTCGCGGAGCTCGAGGCGAAAGAAGCCACGATCCAGACCCTGCTGGGGCAGCTGCGAGAAACGATGAACGCCGGCGGTGAGATGGGCAAGTCGCTCACGGGGACCATCCAGTCGCTCGACGCGTTCGTGCACTACGTCTCGCCGCCGCCCGACCCGAACGCGCCGCCCGCGAAGCCCGGCAAGCCGTTCGACCCGCTCGACTTCGGCAAGGCGGCCGTCGGACGTCGGCGGAATGGCCCGCGATCTCAATACCCTTCTGCGCTCGGCGAACGAGACCGCTCCCGCGATCGCGAAGATCGGCCAGTCGACCGGTGAGGACCTGAAGCGAGTCATCGACCACGCCTTCTGGCGCGGGCTCGTGCTGATCCTCGTGCTCCTCATCGGGTACGTTGCGGCCCGGCTCGCGTACCGGGCCCTCGCGAGGAAGCTCGTGCCGGAGCCCGAGTCCCCGACCAGCCGCACGTGACGACCGGCCGCGGCTGGTAGAATCGATGCGATGGTCTTTCAGCCGTTCCCCGGATTGACGTTCGCGTCGGAAGACCTCGAGCGGGTCTGTCGGCGATTCCACGTTCGGGAGCTGGCCGTGTTCGGGTCCTTCGCTCGCGGCAACCCTCGGCCGGAGAGCGACGTCGACCTGCTCGTCGCGTTCGAGCCTCCCGCACGCGTCGGGCTGCTGGCACTATCGCGTCTTCGAAGCGAGCTCGCCTCCATCCTCGGGCATCGCGTCGATCTCGTGCCCGTCGGAGGCCTCAAGCCCGGCGTTCGACAGGAGGTTCTCGGCTCGTCGCGCCCGCTCTATGCGGCGTGACCTCCAGTTCCTCGAGGACATTCAGCGAGGCGGCCGAGGCCATCGAGCGATTCGTCGCGGGCTCGAGCGGAGATTCGTTCTCGGGCGACGAAGTTCTTCGAAGCGCCGTTCTTCACAAGCTGACCGTCATCGGGGAAGCGGCCGCGCAGGGTGACGGCAGGGCTCCGGGAGCGCCACCCCGAGGTCCCGTGGTCGGACGTCGTCGGGTTTCGCAACATCGTCGTTCACGCGTACTTCGCCCTGGAGTGGTCGATCGTCTGGACGACGGCGACCGAGGAAGTCCCGGAGCTGCGCCGCCAGATCGCCGGATTCTCGAGCTGGAGCGCCGCGACGGCTGACGGCCTCGCGCCGTTGGCGATCATGCTCGGCTTGCGCCCTCGCCACCTGATTCTCGGCATGCTCTCCGTCGCCGCCCTCGGTGGTGGAGGAGTTGCCTGCCGGCGCGGCAAGGAGCCACCGGCGTCCACGATCCGGTTTCCCCGGCGCCGCTCGCGCGGGGCGCGACCTTCGTCGGGCGCGAGGCCTGCGCGCCCTGCCACGCCGAGGAGGACCGACGCTGGAAGGGCTCCCACCACGACCTCGCGATGCAGGAGGCGACCGCGGAGACCGTCCTCGGCAACTTCGAGAACGCGTCGTTCACGCACTACGGCGTGACGTCCACGTTTTTCAAGAAGGACGGGAAGTTCTTCGTGAAGACCGACGGCCCCGACGGCAAGCTCCACGAGTACCCGATCGCCTACACCTTCGGCGTGTACCCGCTCCAGCAGTACCTGATCGCTTTCCCGGGCGGCCGCTACCAGGCGCTCAACGTCTGCTGGGACACGCGCCCCGCGAAGGAGGGCGGCCAGCGCTGGTTCCACCTCTATCCGAAGGAGGAGGTCTCGTACCGGCGACCCCCTCCACTGGACGGGGCCGTACCAGAACTGGAACTTCATGTGCGCCGAGTGCCATTCGACCAACGTGAAGAAGGGCTATTCCGCGGCCACGAAGAGCTACGCGACGACCTGGTCGGAGCTCGACGTCTCCTGCGAGGCCTGCCACGGCCCGGGTTCCGCGCACGTCGCGTGGGCCGAGGCGGTCAAGGCCGGGAAGGCGCGCAAGGACGCCGCCGACAAGGGAATGGCCGTGACGCTCCAGGACCCCGTGCGGGCCTCCTGGGAGATGGACATGAAGACGGGCATCGCGAAGCGGAGCGTTCCCCGCACCTCCCGCGTCGAGATCGAGACCTGCGCGCGGTGCCACGCCCGGCGCTCGGTCGTCTCCGAGGAGTACGTCTACGGCGAGCCGATCCTGCAGACGCATCGGCCGGCGCTGCTCGACGAGGAGCTCTACTACGCGGACGGCCAGATCCAGGACGAGGTCTACGAGTACGGGTCCTTCCTGCAGAGCAAGATGCACGCGGCGGGCGTCACCTGCACCGACTGCCACGACGCGCACGACCTGAAGGTCAAGGGCTCGGCGGACCGGGTCTGCGCGCGCCTGCCACCTGACCGAGAAGTTCGAGTCGCCGAAGCACCACTTTCACAAGGCGAACTCGACCGGAGCGAGCTGCGTGGCCTGCCACATGCCGACCCGCAACTACATGGTCGTCCACGCGCGCCGCGACCACAGCATGCGCATTCCGCGGCCGGACCTCTCGCTCTCCGCTCGGCACGCCGAACGCCTGCACGCAATGTCACCGGGACAGGTCGAATCGCGTGGGCGGCCGACGCCGCGCTGAAGTGGTGGGGCGACAAGGTGCGGCAGGAAACCCACTATGGCCAGATCGCCCACGCCGGGCGCCAGGAGCTCGACGGCGCCCAGGCGGCGCTGGCGGCCTTCGTCGCCGACGCGGCCCGGCCCGCGATCCGGCGGGGGACGGCCGCCTCGCTCCTCGACCCGCGCGACAAGGGATCGCGCGCGGCACTCGCTCGGGCGCTCGCCGACCCCGAGCCGCTCGTTCGCCACGGCGCGCTGGAGGCGGCCGGCGCTCTCGAGCCGAGCGAGCGCCTGCGCCTGGTCTCGCCGCTCCTCTCGGATCCGATCCGAACGATTCGCATTCAAGCCGCGCAGGTGCTGACGTCGTTCCCGCGGGAGGCATGACCGCGAGCGAGCGCGCCGCCTTCGAGGCGGCGCTCGCCGAGTACGTGAAGTCCCAGCAGGTCGACGCACATTCACCGGATAAGTCGAATCGCTGGGCGGCCGACGCCGCGCTCAAGTGGTGGGGCGACAAGGTCCGCCAGGAGACGCACTATGGCCAGGTCGCCCAGGCCGGGCGCCAGGAGCTCGTAGGCGCCCAGGCGGCGCTGGCGGCCTTCGTCACCGACGCGGCCCGGCCCGCGATCCGGCGGGGGACGGCCGCCTCGCTCCTCGACCCGCGCGACAAGGGATCGCGCGCGGCACTCGCTCGGGCGCTCGCCGACCAGGAGCCGCTCGTTCGCCACGGCGCGCTGGAGGCGGCCGGCGCTCTCGAACCGAGCGAGCGCCTGCGCCTGGTCTCTCCGCTCTTCTCGGATTCGATCCGGACGATTCGTATTCAAGCCGCGCAGGTGCTGACGTCCGTTCCCGCAGGAGGCATGACCGCGACCGAGCGCGCACCTTTCGAGGCCGCGCTCGCCGAATACGTGCAGTCCCAGCAGGTCGATGCCGACCGGGCGGAAGCGCACCTGAACCTCGGTGCCCTCTACCTGACGCAGGGCGATCCGGCACGGGCCGAAGCGGAGTACCGGACCGCGATTGCCCTCATGCCGGCGATCGGGGGGGCCTGGGCGAACCTCGCCGACCTCTATCGGGCGCAGGGGCGGGAGGAGGACGCGGAGAAGACGCTGCGCCAGGGCCTCGAGGCGGCGCCACGCGATCCCGGCGTCCATCATGCGCTGGGCCTCGCCCTCGTCCGCGCCAAGCGGATGCCGGAGGCGATCGTGGAGCTTCGAAAGGCCGCGGAGCTTCCCCCGGACCGGGCCCGGTACGACTACGTCTACGGAGTCGCGCTCGACTCGGTCGGACAGACGTCGCAGGCCATCGCGGTGCTCGCCGCGGCCCACGGGCGCCACTCCGGCCAACCGGGAGATCCTCGAGGCCCTGGCGTCCTTTTCGGCGAAGGCCGGCGACCGGCGGCAGGCTGTCGAATATGCCGAGAAACTCGTCGCGCTCGCCCCGGAGAGCGCCGAGGCCAGAGCGCTTCTCGATTCCCTCCGCGGCGGGCCTCCCGGGGCCTCGCCGCCGCGCTGAGCCTCGGCCGCGGGGGAGCCGTGGGGGCTTCCCAACGGCCCAGGGTCACGCAGGCTGTCGGCGTTATAGGCTTCCCGTGCTCCAAGGAGGGCAAGACATGAAGCGATGGATTCTCGCGGTGGGAGTGTTGGCGGCTTCGGCGTTTGCAGGGATCGCTCAGGCGCAGGCGCCCGAGCCGACCAAGAAGCCGTCCGAGTTCAAGAAGCTCGAAGAGGACGCGAGCCGGGACGCCAAGGACGTCGCCAAGGACGCCGATAAGGCGGGCAAGGACGTCGACGCGGAAGCGAACAAGGTCGGCAAGGACGTCGACAAGGATGCGTCGAAGGCCGGGAAAGCCGTGGCCACCGATGCGACCAAGGCCGGGGACGCGACGGCCAAGGGCGCGAAGGACGCAGGCAAGGTCGTGGCCACCGATGCGACCAAGGCCGGGGACGCGACCGTCAAGGGCGCGAAGGATGCGGGCAAGGCCGTCGCCACCGATGCCACGAAGGCCGGCGACGCGACGGTCAAGGGCGCGAAGGACGCGGGCAAGGCCGTCGCAACCGATGCGACCAAGGCCGGGCGACGCGACGGTCAAGGGCGCGAAGGATGCGGGCAAGGCCGTTGGCACCGAGGCGACCAGAAGGCCGGTGACGCGGTTTCGACGGAAGTAGAAGCTCACGGACAAGGACAAGGCCGCGCCGAAGCCGACGCCGCACTAAGCGGCGAGGCGCCAGGAACCGGCCGACCGACGCCCGGCCTCGAGGCCGGGAGCTAGCCGGCGGCCTCCGCCGGCTTCCCCGGCGCCTTCTTCTTCTGGTAGTGGGGGAGGTCCGGCTCCCCGAGGAGCCGGGCCATGCCTTCCCAGCCCTTGACGTGCTCGCAGACGACCTTGATGGCGGAGGTCAGCGGCACGGCGAGGACGGCGCCCGGGATGCCCCAGATCGTGCCCCAGAAGATGAAGGCGATCATGACCGTCAGGGGGAAGAGCCGGACCTTGCCGCCCACGATGAACGGCGTCAGGACGTTGCCCTCCAGGAACTGCATCAGGCTGTAGACGAGGAACACGAGCAGCGCCTTCTCTCCGTCGTACTGGAAGTACGCCACCGCCACGGCGGGCACGGTCGAGAGAATGACGCCGACGTAGGGCAGCAGGATCGCCACGCCCGCGATCGGCCCGAGGACGTAGTAGTAGTCGATGCGCAGGAGCATCAGCCCGAGCGTCGTCGCCCCGGCCATGATGAGCATGACGAAGGAGAGCCCGAGGGCATAGGCCGTCATCGTCCGCGAGATGGCGCCCGTCACGTCCGCCTCGCCGATGCTCTCGTTGCGCGTGAGCATGCCGGCGAGCACCCGGCCGAACTTCTCGCGGTCCTTGAGCATGAAGAACGTCAGGAACGGGATCGTCGCGGCGTAGAGGAAGATCCCGACGGTCGCGCCCAGCCGCGCCACGAAGGCGCGCGTCGTCTCGAGCTGCGATTCCGTCAGCTTGACCTCGCGCACGCCCGGGGCGTCGGCCGGAAGGATGCTGCCCATCCGCTCGCGCAGCTTGTTGACGAAGTCCGTGACTCCGGCGAGCAGGTCCCGGATGCGCGTCTGGTAGCGGGGCAGCTCGGCGAAGAACTGGTTGATCTGGGCCGTGACGTTGATGACGAGCAGAGCCAGGCCGCCCGTGATCACGAAGAGGATGAGCAGGATCGCGGCCACGCGCGGCACGCCGGCGCGCTCGAGGAGCGAGACGAACGGCCGCAGGGCGAAGGACAGGAACAGGGCGAAGGCGATCGGGACGAGGAGCTCCTGCCCGTAGTAGAGCAGCCCCACGACGGCGGCCGTCGTGACGGCGGTGAGGCCGGCGACGCGGGCGGGAGGGGTCTCGTCGACCCCCGGCCGCGCCGTCAAAAAACCCCCTCGGGGGGAGGGGGTTGGGTTGAGGCGCTGTCGGAGGTCTTCTCGATCACGTTCCGGAGACGAGTGTTACCACAATCTGGGCCCGGCGGTTCTTCGCCTTGCCCTCCGCCGTCGAATTATCGTACGCCGGGTCGGCCCCGCCCTTGGAGGCGGTCGAGATCCGGGCGGGGTCGATACCGTGCCGGGTCACGAGGTAGTCCTTGGCGGCCTGGGCGCGCTTGGCGCCGAGCTCCACGTTCGCCTGCTCGTTAGCCCGTGTTGTCCGTGTAGCCCGTGACGACCGCCGTGGCGTTGAGGTCGTTCTTCATGCGCAGCGCGACGCCGTCGAGAACCGCCTTGGCGATGTTCGTCAGCCGGGCGCCCTTTCCGTCGAAGAAGATCTCGTCCGAGGTCGACCGGGGCGCCGGGCGCGGCGGCGGCGCAGGCGCCGGGGCGGCGGTGACGACAGGCGGCCGCGGCAATGGGAGCCGGCTCGACGACGGGCTCGGGCGCCGGGACGACGACCGGCGGCGGGGGAGCCGGCGGCCAGGCGGCATAGGTGACGCCGAGGATGCCGCCGAAGGGGTTCGGGTTGATGCCGTGGTTGACGAGCATCGTCAGGTTGGTGCTGAAGGCCGCCGAAAGGGCCCAGCCGAGTTGGCCCGAACCAGATGCGGGCGCCGCCGTTGAGCTTGGCGTAGTCGGGTTCTCGGGTAAGTCGCCGCCGTCGAGCACGTTGTAGTAGGTCTCGGCGATGACCTGGATGATGCGGCGTGCACGGGGATCGTCGCGCCGACGCCGAAACGCAGGAGGTTGGGCACGCGGACGTACGTCGTCTGCTCCTGCCGCCGGACATCGTGTACGAAATCATGCCCGTGAACCACGACTTCGAAACCGCAGCGCCCCACTCCCAGTCGGCGCGGGGCGAGTTGACGGCGTCGATCTGCTCGCCGGGACCGACTGGACGGCGGTCGTCTCCGATCGGGGATGTGCGCGGCCAGCCAACCGGCGATGCGGAAGTCGTGGTCGACCTCGGAGTGGAAGTTGAACTTCGTGCCGACGCGGATCTTCGTGCCTTCGCTCGCCTTGAACGGGCCGAGGATGCCGAGCCGTTGATGTAGCCCGCATTCCAGCCGCCGCCGCTGCGGGTGACCTGGGCGCCGCCGGCGACGAAGATCGACCACCAGTTCGTCAGGCCCAGGCCCAGCGACGCCGTGCCGCCCCACTGGGTCGAAGTAGCGCGTGGTGTCGGGCTGGTTGGCGAAGTACTCGGCCGCCGATGCGCGGCGGTACCAGCCGTAGAAGCCGAGCGTGAACTGGCCGGCGCGGGGGTTGTCGGCCGTCGACATCGTGAAGAGCCCGATGTCTCCGTCGGCGTTGGGGGCGACGACCGCGGGCTGCCCGAAGGCCGCGACGCCGGTCGGCGCAGATCAGCATCCCGAGGAGCACGGTCCGCTTCGCCATCATGAAAATGTCTCCTTTCGAAGCCTGTCGGGGGAAACGTAGCTGCCGAATAGAATAAGACAAAATCGGCCGTATTGCCAAACATCTTCTGCTCGGACAGGTCACCGTCCATCCGGTCAGGTACCGTCGGCTCCACTCCGCTCGGGATCTGCGCCTTTCGGCGCACCGGCCCGCGGCTCGCCCGGATGCGGGCTCGACCGCGGGCCTGATCCCTCGCTGCGCTGCGCCTCCCGCGGCGCGAGGCGTCCTCCGCTGCGCTCGCGGAGATTCCTCGCGCCGCGAACCGATGTCGCCTCCGCCTCGGTGAACGCCCACGCCGCCGCGCAGGAGCCTCGGGGCGCGCGTAGCGCGACGTCTATACTTTCGGCTGCATCACCAGGGACATCTTGTCCTGGAACGCCTTCATGATCGCCGGGCCGCGGATCGAGGAGATGGCTTTCTCGGTGTGGCGGATCAGGTCGCGGACGGCCTCGACGCCTCGGCCGCGGTCGATTTCGGCGATCGCCTGCTTGTAGGGACGGTCGAGGCCCGGCAAGTTCGATTCCCCGATGGCCGTCTCGGCCTCCTGCTTGACGCGGGTGCAGAGGATCATGAGGATCTTCTTTTCGTCGCCGAGCACGCCCGTCGCGGGTGTGACGGAAGCGATCGACGCGACCGACGCCGACGGGCCCGGGGAGGCCGGTCCGCCGCCGCGGGTCGAGGGCATCGAAGCGACGCTCCCGCCGGGCGCCAGTGGCGTGGATGAGGCGGCCGCCGCGGCGCGGGCGGCGGCCTCGCGGGAGCGCATCTCGACGAGATCCGCGGTGACGAGACCGTAGAGGATCTTGGCCGTGTCGAAGGAATTCGAGTGCGTCGCGCGCGCGAGCTCCTCGACGGTCCGCCGTCCGTCGATGCACATCACGAGATTCCATTCGGGGGGCGACAGGGTGATCGGCTCGCCCATCTCGCGGGGCTTCAGGGTCGCCACGTACTCGACGCCCGGGATCTTGCGGGCGAGGACCTTCCACTCGTCGAGCCGCCGGGCGGCCTCCATGAGCAGGGAGGTGTTCGTCTTCTCGATCGTGACGGTCTCGGTCTCCTTGCCGGGCGTGAACTGGAAGTCGCCGGTCGACCAGATCGCCAGCGCGTAGACGGCCTCCTCGCCCCCGAGCGATCCGAGCTCGGCGTGCACGATCCGGCCGTTGCGCAGGTAGATGAAGCCCCGTTCGCTTCCCCGTACGAGCATGAACATCCCGGTCTTCCCGGAGACCGAGACGAGCTGGATGATGTCGGGGACAGGGAGCTCCTGAATGGAACCCTGGAACGACATACGGTCGAGATGCTAGCACCCCCGTTCGCGCTCGTCGCGTCCGGGGGTCCGTTCCCGGCCCCGGGCGTTCCTGCGGCTCCTCAGCGGGCCGCGGCGGAGTGGATGTGGCAGATGGCCAGCGCCAGGGCGTCCGCGGCGTCGAGCGGCACGCGGGAGCGCTGGCGGGCCAGCAACGAAAGGACCATGGCCCGGACCTGCTCCTTCTCGGCCTGGCCGTAACCGACGAGCGCCTTCTTGACGAGGCGCGGCTCGTACTCGAAGACCGGAACGGCCGAGCGGGCGGCCGCGGCGAGCAGCACGCCGCGGGCGTGCGAGAGCTTGAGAGCCGAGGAGATGTTCTTCGCCGCGAACACGGTCTCGACCGAGACGGCCGCGGGCCGGACCTGGCCGAAGAGCTCGACGGCGGCGGTGAGCAGGAAGTCGAGCTTGGCCGGCAGCTCCATGCGGGCCGGGGGGCGCCAGACGCCGCAGCTCTCGAGTCGGAGGCGGCCGCTCTCGAAGCCGACGACCCCGAAACCGGTCGCGACGGTTCCGGGATCGAGGCCGAGGATGATCACGAGGCCGCGGGAGCTTCCGCGAAGTCGAAGTTGGCCCAGACGTGCTGGACGTCGTCGTGGTCCTCGAGAGCCTCCATCAACTTGACCATCTGGTCGGCCTTGCGGGCGTCGAGGGCGACCTCGGTCGATGGAATCATCGAGACCTCGGCGACGGCGAGCGGAAACCCTTTCGACTCCAGGTGCGCCTTCACCGCCGGGAATCCGTCGGGCGAGGTCTTGATCTCGTGGTACTCGTCCGTCGTCCCGACGTCGTCGGCGCCGGCCTCGATCGCCGCCTCCATGACGGCATCCTCGCTCGCCTTGTCCTTCTCGATCGCGATGTAGCCCATCTTCTGGAAGAGGAACCGGACCGAGCCGGTCTCGCCGAGGTTGCCGCCGTGCTTGGAGAAGATCGTTCGGATCTCGGGAAGGGTGCGATTCTTGTTGTCGGTCAACGCCTCGATCAGGATGGCCGTACCGCCGGGCCCGTAGCCCTCGAAGGTGATCTCCTCGTAGGTGACGCCGGGGAGCTCGCCCGTGCCGCGCTGGATCGCCCGCTTGATGTTGTCGGCCGGCATGTTGACGGCCTTCGCGTCGTCGATCGCCTTGCGGAGGCGCGGATTCGATTCGGGGGCGCCGCCTCCCTGCTTGGCCGCCATCGTCAGCTCACGGATGAGCTTGGTGAAGATGCGCCCGCGCTTGGCGTCGGCGGCGCCCTTCTTGTGCTTGATCGTGCTCCACTTGCTGTGTCCGGACATGCGTATGCTCCTCGAGACGAATTCAGGCAGCGGATTATATGAGCAGGCGCCCCGCAAAGGCGCGTTCCCCTTGATTTCCCAGCGTTTCCGGCGACAATGGGTTTCAGTTCATGCCCAAGAAAGTTCTTTTGATCGAATACGAGCCGCGGTACATCGAGCGGATTCGTACGTTGCTCTCCCCGCTCGGTCACGCCCTGACCGAGACTCACGACGGGGAGGCCGGTCTCCAGGCCTTCTCCGCGAGCAAGTTCGACCTCGTCCTCCTTTCGGGCATGCTGCCTCGCCTGCCGAGCGCGGAGGTCATTCGGGAGATCCGGAAGAAGGGGGGCGCCACGGCTCCGCCCATCGTCCTGATGATGAGCGGGTACCGGGGGAGCAACCGCAAGGCCGACGCCCAGAAGGTCGGCGCCTTCGACATCCTGGTCCGCCCCTTCACCGACGATGACCTCATGGAGTCGGTGCGGGACGCGCTGGACTCCTCCGACGTCAGCTCCAAGACGATGCGCATCGACACGGCGCAGGTGGCGGCCGCAGCCTCCCCGCTCACGTCCAACGACATTTTTTCCGACGTCCTGTCCGACCTGACGGAGGATCGCCCGGAGAAACCCGCCGCCGCGGCTCCGCCGCCGGCAGCCGCGCAGCCGCCGGCTCCTCCCCCCGCGCCCGCCGCCCCGGCCGCTCCGCCGGCCCGCGCGGCCAGCGCCACCGACTCCGACGTCGAGAAGCGCCTCCGCGACACGCTTTCGGGGTTGAACATCGGATCTCGACCGGGAGTGGCGCCGAAGGCCCCGTCGGCTGCGCCGCCTCCGGCCCCGGCCGCGCCTCCGCCTCCGGCCGCGCCCGCTCCGCCGCCCCGCCCGAAGCTTTCGACCAACACCGACGTCGATCGGATGATCTCGGACACCCTCTCGGGCGTCTCGCTGCCGAAGACCAGGACGGCGGCCGGCGCCACGCCGCCCCCGGCGGGCACGAGCGCTCCGGCCGCGATACCGGCGCCGCGCCGGCGCGAGGAGCCGGCGGCCGCCGTGCCGGCCTCGGGACCCGACCGCTTCGGGCAGTACGAGATCATCGAGAAAATCGCCAGCGGCGGCATGGCCGAGCTCTTCAAGGCCAAGCGGACGGGGGTCGAGGGCTTCCAGAAGATCGTCGCGATCAAGAAGATCCTTCCGCACCTGGCCGACGACGAGGAGTTCGTGACGATGTTCGCCGACGAGGCGAAGCTCGCCGCGCAGCTCAACCACCCGAACATCATCCACATCTACGACCTCGGGAAGATCCAGGCGGGCGGTTACTTCATCGCGATGGAGCACGTCGACGGGCGCGACCTGCGCTCGATCGAGGACTCGTCGCACGCGCACTCGGTGCAGCTGCCGGTCTCCCTCGCCATCTACATCGCCTCCAAGGTGGCTTCGGCGCTCGACTACGCCCACCGCCGGCGCGACGCCGAAGGCCACGAGCTGAACATCGTTCACCGCGACGTATCGCCGCAGAACATCCTCATCTCCTACGAAGGCGACATCAAGCTCTGCGACTTCGGAATCGCCAAGGCCGCCTCGAAGGCGGGCAAGACGCAGTCGGGCGCCCTGAAGGGCAAGATCCAGTACATGTCGCCCGAGCAGGCCTGGGGCCGGCCCATCGACCGACGAAGCGACCTGTTTTCGCTCGGCGTGGTGCTGCACGAGCTGCTGACCGGAGAGCGCCTCTTCCGCGGGGACACCGACATCACCGTGCTCGAGAAGGTGCGGAGCGCCGAAGTCCTTCCGCCTTCGCGGATGAATCCCGAGGTGCCGACCAATCTGGACGCCGTCGTGCTGAAGGCGCTGGCCAAGGATCCGGACGAGCGGTACGCCAACGCCTCCGATCTGCTCCGCGACCTCGACTCGGTGCTCTATTCCTACACCCCCGCGCCGGGCAGCGCCGACGTCGCGATCTACCTGCACCGGCTCCAGGCCGAGGAGACCGCCGTTGCGGACGCGAAGGCGCGCGAGGCGGTCGCGAAGGCCGAGATGGAATCGGAGAAGGAGCCGGAGAAGAAGCGCAAGTCCAAGGGCGCCCCGATCGCGCGGCGCCCCGGGGCGGCCCCCCGCGCGGAGGAGCCCGCCTCGGCCCCGCCCGCGAAGCCTCCGAGCCCGCCTCCGCCGGCCGCGCCGCCCCGGGACAGGGAGCCGGTCGCGCCTCGCGAGGTGTTCGGCTCCCTCGACGCGCGGGCCGAGGAGGCGGAGAAGAAGAGCCGCGTGCCGCTGTTCGCCGCGATCGGCGTGGCCGCCGTGGCGCTCGCGGGCTTCGCGGCCTGGAAGCTGATGAAGCCCGGCGCGTCCCCCGCGCCGGCGGCGGGAGCCGCCACTCCGGCGGCCGCGGCCCCGGCCGTGCCGACCGCCGTCCCGGCCGCTCCGGCGGTTCCGACGGCGCCCGCCTCCATCGACGCGAAGGCCGTCGAGGCGGAAGTGCAGCGTCAGCTCGCCGCCAAGCGCAAGGAGCTCGAGAAAACCGCGGTGGCCGGCAAGGCGGCGACCGAGGTGGCCGCCGCCGGGGGCGCATCCGCTGCCGAGCCGCCGGCGCAGGCGGTCCCGACGGTCGCGCCTCCCGAGCCCACGCCGGCTCCGCCGACGGAAGCGCCGACGGTTCCCCCGCCTCCGACGGCCTTGCCGACCGAGCCGCCTTCGCTCGGGGAGAAGGAGACCGAGGTGCGGCGCGGCGATCTCGTGGGGCCGGGCGCGGGAGTCGTCGAGCCTGCGATGCTGGCGCCGCCGCGAGTCGTCTATCCTGCGATCGCGAAGCAGCAGCGGGTCGCGGGCAAGGTCGTCGTCCTCGTCCTCGTCGACGAGAACGGCAACGTCACCGAGTCGCGGGTACAGCAGGGCATCAGCGGAATGCCGGCGATCAACGACGCCGTCCTGGCGGGGGTCAAGAGCGCGAAATTCCGGCCGGCCACCAAAAACGGCGTCGCCGTCAAGATGTGGCGGCCGGTGTTAGTGGATGTGAAGCCGTAACGAGGAATTGAGGAGGTCAGCGGGATGGCCCTTTCAGGGGATCAGAAGAAGTTCTACGAAAACACGCTCACGGTGACCAAGCGCGAGATCGAGGAGCTGGAGGGGGAAATCCAGGAAGAGCTCGCGAAGGTCAAGGATCGGCTGGCGGAGCTCCAGAACGCGCAGAAGGCCGCGCGGCAGATGTACGATGCGGCGTGCCAGCGGCTGGGCGTTCGCAACGAGCTCGAAGAGGCCGAAGCCCAGGGCTGAGGATCGTCGGCTCCGTCGGGGGCGGCGCCCCGGGGCGCCGCCGCTTCTCCGCGCTCCGCGTCCTCCTCGCAACTTTCGCGATCTCGGCGGTCGTCGGCGGATGCCGCGCCGAGCGGACCGCCGCGAGCCCCGGCTCGACGCCCGCGGCCGCGACCCGGCCCGGGAGAGTCGTCGCACTCGCTCCCAATCTCACGGAGATCGTCTTCGCGCTCGGAGCGGGCGAATCGCTCGTCGGCGTGTCCGAGCATTCCGATTTTCCCGAGGCCGCGAAGGCCATACCGCGGGTCGGCGGCCTCGAGGTCGATCCCGAGAAAGTGGCCGCGCTCGCTCCGGATCTCGTTCTCGCGGTCGCCGAGGGCAACGCGCGCGGCGCCGTGGAGGCCCTGGCGGCGGCCGGACTGCCGGTCGCTGTCGTTCCGTCGGGCTCGCTCGACGCCGTTCTCGAGGCCATTCGCATCGTGGGAGACAAGCTCGGACGCTCCGCCGAGGCGACCTCGCTCGCCCAGTCCCTCGCGGGCCGCCGGGTCGCCGTACGCGAGCGGGTCGCCGGACGGCCGCGGCCGCGGGCGCTGCTCGTCGTGTGGCCGGCCCCGCCCCAGGCCGCAGGCGGCGGGACGTTCCTCGACGACGTGCTCTCCGAAGCCGGCGCCGACAACCTGGTTCGGGACCGCAAGGGCTGGCCCGTGCTTTCGAAGGAGTTTCTCGCGACGGCTCGGGTCGACCTGCTCGTGCTCCCCGAGTCCTCCGAGACGCGCGCGGCCTTCGACGCGGCGCTCGCATCGGGGGCGCTGTCGCGGGGCCCGATCACGCGCGCCCGCGTCGTGCGCCTGGACGAGTCGGCGTTGACGCGGCCCGGCCCGCGCGTGTTCGACATGCTCGAACGGCTGGCCGACGCGATCCCGTGAACGGCCCGCGCACCCCGGCCGGCCGAGCGGCCGCCCTCGCGCTCGGCCTCGTCGCCCTGCTTCTGTTGTGCGCGATCGCGTTCTCCGTCGGGGGCGTGCCGCTGTCGCTCGCCGACCTCGTGTCCGGGCAGGGGCCGGCGGGAGAGCGGGCGCACCTGCTGGCGGCGCTTCGCTGGCCGCGCGTGGCGCTGGCGGCTCTCGTGGGCGGGTGCCTGGCCCTCGCGGGCGCGGCGCTCCAGGCGCTCTTGAAGAACCCGCTGGCCGACCCGTTCCTGCTCGGGACCTCCGGGGGCGCGGCGGCGGGGGCGGCCTGCGCGGCGCTCGCGGGCGCCTCGCCTCTCCTCTCGCCGGCGGCGGCCTTCGTGGGGGCGGCGGTGGCTTCGGTCGGCGTCGCCGCGCTGGCGCGGCGGGGCGGTCGACTCGACCTGCAGCGGCTGCTGCTGGCGGGGCTGGTGGCCAACGCCTTCTTCTCGGCGCTCCTGCTGGCCGCCTTCTCCGTGGCTTCGGGGGAGGCGGCCCGGTCGATGCTCTTCTGGATGATGGGCAGCCTCGCGGATGCCACGCCCCTGCGCGTCGCGGTGCTCCTGCCCTATGCCGCCGCCGGCGCCGCGGTGCTCGCGGCGATGGCGCCGCGGCTGAACCTGCTGGCCGTCGGCGAAGAGAACGCGGGAGCGCTCGGCGTCGACGTCGAGCGCGCCAAGCGCGTGGTGTTTCTGGCCGCGTCGCTCCTGACCGGGGCGGCCGTGGCGTTTGCCGGCGTCATCGGCTTCGTCGGGTTGCTCGTGCCGCACGGCGTGCGGCTCGTGACCGGCAACGACCAGCGCACGCTCCTCCCGCTTTCGGGCCTGGCGGGCGCAGCCCTTCTCGTGGCAGCGGACGCGGTCTCGCGGGCGGCGATCGCGCCCGCGGAGCTTCCGATCGGGGCCCTCACGGCCGCGATCGGCGCGCCGCTCTTCGCGTGGCTGCTTCTGAGGAACCCGTGAGCCTGATCGAAGCCCGGTCCCTCGCGGCCCGCTACGGAGCGAACACGGCGCTCTCCGGCCTCGACGCCGACATCGGCGCGGGCGAGGTCGTGGCGGTCCTCGGAGAGAACGGCTCCGGAAAGTCGAGCCTGCTCAAGGTCCTCGCCCGCGTGCTTCCGGCCTCGGGAGGCGAGATCGTCTTCGACGGGCGGCCGCTCGACGCCATCCCGCGTCGCGAGACGGCGAGGCGCATCGCCTACGTTCCGCAGACCGTCGACCTCGTGTTTCCGATCCGCTCGCTCGATCTCGTGCTGCAGGGCCGGGCGCCGCACGGCCGCGGCTTCGTCGCCGAGACGCCCGAGGACCGGCGCCGCGCGCTCGAAGCGATGCGCGCCTGCGACGTCGAGGCCCTGGCCGACCGGGACGCCGCCGCGCTTTCGGGAGGGGAGCGCCGCCGGGTGTTCCTCGCCCGCGCGCTCGCCCAGGAGGCCGAAGTCTGGCTCCTCGACGAGCCGACGGCGGGCCTCGACCCCCGCCACCGTCTCGAGTACCTCGAGACCCTCTGGCGGGTCCACGGCGAGCGTCGGACCACGGTCCTTCTCGTCACGCACGAGATCGGCCTGGCCGCGGACCTGGCCTCGCGTGTCCTGCTGTTGAAGGCGGGGCGCACGGTGGCGCAGGGAAGCCGCGAGGACGTCCTGACCCCCGAGAACCTGAGCCGTGCCTTCGGCGTCCGGTTCGAAGTGCGCGGAGGGGGGCTGGCGCTGCGAAGTTCCGTGTTGCCAGTGCGTTCCATCGAGCCCTGAGCTCGCCGGGCCGCCGCCGGGTCTGCTAGCATTCGCTCCTTCCATGTGGTTCAAGAAGGATCGGGCTCCCAAAGAGCCCCGCGAAGGGCGCACCAGCAAGGTGCCGGAGGGACTCTGGGTCAAGTGCGACAACTGTCGCCAGATCCTCTACAACAAGGAGCTCGCCCGCAACTTCAAGATCTGCCCCAAGTGCGGGTTCCATTTCCGGCTTTCCGCACCGGAGCGCCTGCGGATGCTCTTCGACGAGGAGAAATACGTCGAGCTCGACTCGAACCTGCGGTCGTCGGATCCCCTCCGGTTTCGCGACAGCAAGAAATACCGCGATCGCCTCCGCGCCGCGGAGGAGCAGGTGGGCACCTCGGACGCGATCGTGATCGGTTCGGGATCGATCGAGGGGATGCCCGTGATCATCGGCGCCATGGAGTTCTTCTTCATGGCGGGCTCCATGGGCTCGGTCGTCGGCGAGAAGATCGCCCGGGCGGCCGAGCGCGCGCTCTCGGAGCGCAAGCCGCTGATCCTGGTCTCGACCTCCGGCGGCGCCCGCATGCAGGAGGGGATCCTCTCGCTCATGCAGATGGCGAAGATCTCGGCGGCGCTCGGCCGGCTCTCCGAGGGCAGGATCCCGTACATCTCGGTGATGACCGACCCGACGACCGGCGGCGTGACGGCGTCCTACGCGATGCTCGGGGACCTGAACGTCGCGGAGCCCAATGCCCTCATCGGCTTCGCCGGCCCGCGCGTGATCGAGCAGACCATCCGACAGACCCTGCCGGAGGGCTTCCAGCGCTCCGAGTTCCTGCTCGAGCACGGCATGCTCGACTTCATCGTCGATCGCTCCGAGATGAAGGCCACGCTCGCCCGCTGCCTCCGCCTCCTGGGGTCGGCCCCGAGCCGGCCACCGAATGCAGACCATAGACCGTAGGCAACGCCGTCCGAAGGACGGCGGTAACAACTGACGTTGGGGGTCCGCCCGGACGACTCGACGTTTCGTCCGTCCATGTCACGACGACCCTCCCTCTCCCGCCTCGAGTCGCTCGACCTGCGCGGGATCAAGCTCGGGCTCGCCGCGATCGACGAGGTCTGCGAGCGGCTCGGTCGGCCGGAGCGGGCCGTGGAATCGGTGCTCGTCGCCGGGACCAACGGCAAGGGCTCGACCGCCGCCACGCTCGCCTCGATCGGCGAGGAGGCGGGGCTCGCGACCGGGCTCTACACCTCGCCGCATCTCGAGGCGGTGACCGAGCGGATCCGGGTTCGGCGCGACGACATCGGGGCCGAGGAGCTCGACGCGATGCTCGCGGAGGTCTTCGCCGCGGCGGATCGGCCCCCGGCCCTCGCACTGACCTACTTCGAAACGATGACGGCGGCGGCTTTCCTGACGTTCGCGCGCCGCCGGCTCGACCTGGCGGTCCTCGAGGTGGGCCTCGGAGGGCGGCTCGACGCGACCAACGTGGCTCCCGCTTCGGTCTCGATCGTGACGTCGATCGGGCTCGACCACGTCGAGGACCTGGGGCCGACACTCGAGTCGATCGCGCGTGAGAAGGCGGGGGTGTTTCGGCCGGGCCGCCACGCCGTGACCTCGAGCCGCGAGCCGGCCGTACGCGGCGTGTTTCGCGAAGCGGCGGCGCGAGTCGGGGCCGTCCTCCACGAGATGGGGGAGGAGACGCGCCTCGAGGTGCGCCGGGCGGGCCTCGAAGGCGCGCGGTTCCGGCTGGAGACGCCGTTGCGAGAGTACGAGCTCGAGATGCCCCTGCCGGGCCGGCACCAGGTCGAGAACGCCGCGATCGCCGTGCGCGCGGCGGAGCTCCTGCGGCCCGGGATCGACGCCGGGGCGGTCGCGCGGGGCGTCGCCTCGACGCGCTGGCCGGGGAGGCTCGAGGCCTTCCGCGTCCGCGGCGCCACGATCCTGCTCGACGGCTGCCACAACGCCGACGGCGCCGGGGCCCTGGCGCGCTTCCTCGCGGACGGGCGCATCCGCCCGGACCTCGTCTTCGGCGCCATGGGCGACAAGGACATCGAAACGATGGCGGCGCGGCTCGGCCCGGCGGTTCGGCGCGTTCGCCTGGTGCCCCTGCCAGTCGCCTCGCGCCGCGCGGCCGGACGAGCTCGTCCGCCGCTTCGCCGCGGCGCGTCCCGACGCGCGCTCCGCGGAGAGCCTGGCCGCGGCGATCGAAGAGCTGCTCGCTCCGCCCGCCGCCGAAACTATAATCGTCGCGGGCTCCCTGTACCTGGTCGGCGAGGCGCGCGCGCTTCTCGCCGGCCGCCTCGACGAAAAACGATGACCACCGCCGCCGTCGCATACACCCGCGAGCACTTCGAGAAGCTCGAAGAGGAGCGCCTCGCGATCTTCGCCTCGAAGAGCGCGCGCGCCGAGCGGCCGCGCGGTCCCGTGGCCTCGAGTCCGGGCGATGCGCGCACCAACTACGCCCGGGACCGCGACCGGATCATCCACTCGCGCGCCTTCCGCAGGCTCAAGCACAAGACCCAGGTCTTCATCCCGTACGAGGGCGACCACTTCCGCACGCGCCTGACGCATACGCTCGAGGTCGCCCAGATCGCGCGGAGCGCTGCGCGGGCGCTGGGCCTGAACGAGGACCTGACCGAGGCCGTCGCGATCGGCCACGACCTCGGGCACACGCCGTTCGGGCATTCGGGGGAGTACGTCCTCGATCGGCTGCTCCGCGAGAGCCACCCGGAAGCCGGCGGCTTCAAGCACAACTTCCAGTCCGTGCGGGTCGTCGACCTCCTCGAGAAGCGCTACGAGGAGCCGGGCCTGAACCTCACGCACGACGTGCGCGAGGGCGTGCTCAAGCACACGGCCTGGCCGCGCGACTTCCCGTTCCCGCTCGAGTTCCCCGAGGGCCTCCGCCTGGAATCGGGGGGCAGCCTCGAGGCCCAGCTCGTCAACTGGTCCGACGAGATCGCCCAGCAGACGCACGACCTCGAGGACGGGCTGCCGCTGACCGAGGAGAAGGCGATCGAGGAGCTCGCGATCTCGCGCCAGGTGCGCGCGGCGCGCGGATACGGGAGCGATCCGGCGGCGCGCCGCGCCTCGCTCATCCGCGGGATGATCGGACTGCTCCTGGCCGACCTGGTCGAGGGCTCGCGGGCGCGCATCGAGCGCTGGCTCGAGGCGAGCCGCGTGGCCTCCTCCGACGAGTTCTACGCGCGCCGCGACCGCCTGCCGGGCGACCTCGTCGGCTTCACGGAGCCGGGCAAGCGGCTCTACGCGGAGCTGCGCGAGTTCGTGTACCGCCACATCATCCACTCCTTTCCGGTATCGCGCCACGACGGGCACGCGCGTCGGGTGCTCGCCGGGATCTTCGCGGCGTATCGCGACAACCCGCGGTTGCTGCCGGACGACGTGCTCCGCGGCATGGAGCGCGAGCTCGGCGTGCGTTTCCTGCGGGAGGTGCCGCTCGGCCAGGTCGAGCGCGAGGTCGAGGAGCGCTACCGGGCTCGCCCCGCCTTCTACCGCGCGATCGCGGATCACATCGCCGGGATGACCGACAGCTACTGCAACACCGAGTATCGTCAGCTCGTGGTCGAGTAGACCCGGAAGAAAGAGGAGCTGCATGTCGTCCGCGACTTTCCCCGCCGCCGCCCTGATGGACCGCGACCTCGAGGTCGTCGACCCCGAGATCGCCCGCTGGATCGAGGAAGAGCGCCGGCGCCAGAACGAAGGCATCGAGCTGATCGCGTCGGAGAACTGGGTCTCGCGGGCGGTCCGCGAGGCGCAGGGCTCGGTCCTGACGAACAAGTACGCCGAAGGCTATCCGGGCAAGCGCTACTACGGCGGCTGCGAGTTCGTCGACCGCGTCGAGCAGCTCGCGATCGACCGCGCGAAGGCGCTGTTCTCGGCGGACCACGCCAACGTCCAGCCGCACTCGGGGTCGCAGGCCAACATGTCGGTCTACCTGACGGCCCTCAAGCCCGGCGACACGATCCTCGGCATGGACCTGTCCCACGGCGGCCACCTGACGCACGGCCACCCCCTGTCGTTCTCCGGCCGCGAGTACCGGGTCGTCGCGTACGGCGTGCGGAAGGAGGACGAACGGATCGACTACGAGGCCCTGGAACGGCTGGCCCGCGAACACCGGCCGAAGATGATCATCGCCGGCGCCTCGGCCTACGCCCGGGAGATCGACTTCGCGCGGTTCGGCGCCGTGGCCGACGAGATCGGCGCCGTGCTGATGTGCGACATCGCGCACATCGCGGGGCTCGTGATCGCCGGCCTGCACGTGTCGCCCGTGCCGCACGCGCCCTTCGTGACGACGACGACGCACAAGACGCTGCGCGGCCCCCGCGGCGGGCTCGTGCTCTGCCGGGCCGCCCATGCCAGGGACCTCGACCGCAGCGTCTTTCCGGGCGTGCAGGGCGGGCCGCTCGAGCACGTCATCGCGGCCAAGGCGGTCGCGTTCGCCGAGGCGGCGACGCCGGAGTTCGTCGCCTATCAGAAGCGCGTCCTCGAAAACGCCCGGGCGCTCGCGGCGGCGCTCGCCGGGCGCGGGTTCCGTCTCGTTTCGGGCGGGACGGACAACCACCTGATGATGGTCGACGTCGGCCAGAAGGGCATCTCCGGCAAGGACGCCGAAAAGCTCCTGGAAAAGGTGGGCGTGACGGTCAACAAGAACACCATCCCCTTCGACACCCGGTCGCCCATGGTGGCCTCCGGGATCCGCATCGGGACGCCGGCGGTCACGACGCGCGGGATGGGCCCGGCCGAGATGGACGTGATCGGAGGGGCCATCGCGCGCACGCTGGAAGCCGGGGAGGATGCGGCCGTCCTGACCGAGGTGCGGCGCACCGTCTCCGAGCTCTGCGCCGCTTACCCGCTGGCGTGAGCCGGCGAAGCGCCGCCGTCGCGGCCGCGGCGCTGCTCGCCGCGCTGATTCTGGCTTCGCAGTCCTGGAGCGAGCTGCCGTTGCGGGTGCGCTCGGTGGTGCGCTTCGCGCCGCGGGAGCTCGCCGAGCGGCGGCTGGGCGGATCGGGAACGGCTTTCGACCGGCGGTACTTTGCGTTTCTCGAGAATGCCCGGCGCCGCATGCCTCCGTCGGCGGCGGGAGTTGCGATCTACGGGGCGCCGCCGGGGGAACCGTACCTCTATCTCGCGAGCTACGTCTTCGCGCCTCGCCCCGTGCGCCTCTCGGCCGAGCGCCCTCCCGAGGGGTGGATCGCGGCGATCTACGGCCCGGGCCGTCCGCCGGGCGCGCGGATCCTCGACGAGTGGGACGACGGGGCCCTCGCCGTGCCCGGGCGATGACGGCATTCCTCGGCGCCCTCGCTCGCATCGCCGGCGTCGTCGGCGCCGCGTGGGGCGCCGGCTGGCTGGCATCGCCGGCGGTCTGCCCGCGCGGCCGCGTGTATTTCGCGGAGCGCGTGGGGTGGAGCTGGGCCATCGGCGCGGCGCTCCTGGCCGCCATGGTCCCGCTGGCGCTCCTCGCGGGGATCGTGCCGGGCTGGCCGGCCTTCCTGGTGCTCGCGGCCGGCGCGGCCGCCGCCGGGAGGCTGCTGCGCGTGAAGGAGCCTTCCGCCCTCCCCGCCGCGAACTGGAGCTCCCCGGGGCGCGCCGTCCCCTTCCTGGTCGGCCTCGCCGCGCTCGGCGTCCTCCTCTACCTCCTCCGCGCGCTGACCGAGCCGATGTGGTCGAACGACTTCGTCGCGATCTGGGGCTTGAAGGGCAAGACGATCCACGCCGCCGGCGCCGTGCCGCGGCGGCTCTTCGAGGATCCCGCGCTCGGGTTTTCGCATCCGGAATACCCCCTCGGCCTTCCCTTCCTGTACGCGGGCGTCTCGTTCCTCACGGGCGCGTGGGACGACCACGCGATGGCCCTCCTCTTCCCGATCTTTCAGATCGCCACGCTCGCGGCGCTCTTCGGTTGGCTGCGGCGGCACGGCGCCTCGCGCGCCGTCGCGTGGCTCGCCGCGGGAATCCTCGCGTGCTTCGAGCCGCTGTACTCGGCGTTCATGACCGGCATGGCGGAGGTGCCGCTCTCGCTGGGATTGCTGCTCTTCGGCGCCGCGCTGGGCGACACCCTGGAAGGCGAGCCCGGTGCTTACCGGCGGCTCGCTGTCGCGTCGGCGCTGATCACGGCGACCAAGAACGAGGGCCTCTTCTTCGCCGCGGCCGGATGCGCGATCGCGCTCCTCTTCGGCGGAGAACGACGCTGGAAGGCCGCCTTCTCCGCCCTGCCGACGGCCCTCGTGGTGCAGGGACTGCACATGCTCTGGCGCGGCTCCCTCCCGCTGCGCGACTTCGACCTCGGCGCGTTCTCGGCCGCCCGGGCGGGCGCGGCTCTCGCCTCCGCCGCGCGGCTGCCCGGCGCCACCGGTTGGGCGCAGTTGCTGCTGCTCGCCGCGCTCGTCGCGCTGGGCAGAAAGGCGCCGGAGGCGAGCTGGATGCTCGGACTCTGCGCCTGCGGGATGGCCGCCTACGTGCTGTTGCCCGCCTTCGCCGTCCGGGGGCCGGAGTGGCTCATCCAGACGTCCCTGCCGCGGACCGCGGCCGGCCTCGCGCCGCTCGCCGCCGGGGCAGTCGCGATACGCTTCGCCGAGAGGCGTGCATGAGGCTCATTCCCCGGTTCGTCAAGGCCACGGTCGTCGGCGGCCTTCTCTTCTTGGTTCCGTTAATCCTGATGGGCGTCGTGCTCCGGCGGGCCCTGGATCTCGTTGGCAAGGTCGTCCGCCCGCTGGCGGCCCGGTTCCCGGATCACACGATCCTGGGCGTGGGTCTGACCACGATCATCTCCGTCGTCGTCATCCTCGTCGGATCATTCGCCCTCGGCCTCGCGGCGCAGACCAGGGCCGGGCGCCGGATCCGGGAATGGCTGGAGTGGACGATCCTCGGCAAGGTGCCGGGCTACGCGATCGTCAAGGGGATGCTGACGGGATCCACGGGACTCGAGGACGAGAAGACCGTGCAGGTCGTGCTCGCGCGCCTCGAGGATGCCTGGCAGATCGCCCTTCTCGTCGAGACGCACGCCGACGGCCAGTGCGTCGTCTTCGTGCCGGGAGCGCCGAGCCCGACGTCCGGCTCGATCTACTTCCTCCCCAAGGACCGCGTCCGTGCGACCGACATCCCGATAGCCAAGGCCGTCGCGACGATCCGCCACATGGGCGCGGGCTCGGAGGAGTTGCTTCGCGGAAAGCTCGGGGATCCCCGCCCGGGCTCGCCCTAGAACTGCCAGCCGACCGAGAGCGTCGGCCCCCAGTCGTTCCTGGGCTCGAGCGTCGTGGGGTCGCGGCTGTCGAAGCTGTCGAAGATCGAGATCGACATGTAGAAGTCGCTGATGATCTCCCGCTTGACCGAGGCCGCGGCCTCCAGGCGCACGCGGCCGGAGACGGTGAGGCTCGGGAACACCGCCAGATCGGCGCCGATCGTGAGCTTGGGAAAGTCGTACATGAAGTAGTAGTAGCGGCCGCCGACCACGGCTTCGACGCTGTTGGTGTCGTCGCCCTGACACGGGGATCTCGTGGTTGCCCGTGAAGCCGGCGTAGGCGACCAGCGAAGCCTGGTTGGTCTGGATCAGGTAGCGGCCGACGCCCAGGCCCAGGAACTCGCGCAGGTCCAGGCCGAGCTGGATGTTGCGGTCGAGTCCCAGGCCGGCCTCGAGGATCCAGCGCTTTCCGACGAAGCGGTCGTAGCGAAGCCCGAACGACCCGCGCGAGGCGGCCGTCACGTCGTCCTGGCGGCTGAAAAAGGCCGTCAGGTCCGTCACGAGCTGGGCCTCGCGGACGCGGTAGGTGCCTTCGAAGTCGAAGTTGAACTGGATGAGGTTGGAAGACTGGGTGTAGTTGAAGCCCAGGTCGAGCGAGCCTTCCCAGCGCTTCCAGAACCTCTGGTGGACGGGAGCCAGGTCGAACACGTCGAAGAATTCGACCGTGACCGTCTCCGGTCCGGAGACGATCATGAGCTTGCCCGGAGGATCCGAGGGTGCGAGCGCGCCATAGTGGTGAAGGCCGTCGATCGTCTCGACGTCGAACTGCTTGTCCGACGAGATCGACGCGATGAGGCTCCACTTGACCTTGATCCAGCTCGAGTGCGAGGTGTCGACGGTGAGGCGGCCCGAGGCGTAGTCCTTGATCTCGCCGGTGACCCGGTCGCCGTTGACGAGGACGATGACGTCGGTCTTCTGGGCGAGGAGGGGTGCCCCGGGCGCGAGAAGAGCCAGGGCGAGCAGGGCCCACCGGCCGACGCGGTGCTTCGGCTTCAAGCTTTTCGGGTGTTCAAGGCCGCGGCGCCGCAGCCGGGGTCCCCGGGGCCTTCCACGCGTCCACACTCACAGTGTAACCGGGCGGGCCTTGCCTACTTCCTCAGGTTCCAGCCGAGCGCGAGTATCCCGAGCGCCGCGATCCAGCTTCCCGCGACGCGGATCGCGATGCGGGTCCATCCGGTGCGAAACGAGGCCGCGAGCGCGGCGGCGAGGACCGCGAGGAGCAAAGCCGCGGCAGCGGCCCCGAGCATTCCCGGCGCGCCGGCTCCCGCGGCCGCCATCGCTCGTCCGTTCCAGAAGCCGGCCCAGAGTCCGACCGCGGCGGCCAGGGCGGCCACGCCGGCCGGCGAGATCGCGCGGTCCCAGGCGAGGAAGGCGCCGGTCGACGAGCAGCAACAGCGTCGTTCCGAGCGCCGGGGCGGCGCCCCCGCGGAGGGCGAGCCCGAGCGCCCCCGCTGCGATCCAGGCGACGGGGAGGACGCTGATCAGGCGCCGTCCGCCGGCCGGCCCGCGCAGGCCGCAGAAGAGCGAGAGCGCGAGCACCGGGAGGATCTCCTCGAACGACACGAAAAAGTGCGCCGCCCCGTCGTAGAAGGGGCCGACGCCGGTCGAAACGAGGTGCGCGAGGACGGGGATCACGTGCCGATCGCCCTCCAGAGGAAGAACACGCCCGCCGCAGCGACACCGGACCCGGCGAAGCGGACGACGCGACGCCCCCAGGGCCGCCCGTGCAGCAGACCGATGGCGATGCCGACTCCGTGGAGGCAGCCCGTCGCGACCACGAAGCCCAGGCTGTAAGCGAGGGCCGAGGTCCCCGGGGCGAGCTCGCTTCCGTGCGCGTAGCCGTGGAAGATCGCGAAGACGGCGACGATGGCCATGGCGGCGGCGATCCTCGGCTTCCATTCGAAGGTCACCGCGAGGCCGAGGACGATGGCCGACAGCGCGATCCCGAGCTCGACGCCCGGAAGCGGAATGCCGACGAGGCCCAGAAAGCCTCCGAAGGCCATCATCATCGGAAAGGTCACGGGCAGGATCCAGATCGCCGGCGCGCCGAGCTGCGCGCCCCAGAGCCCGACCGCGACCATGGCGAGGATGTGGTCCCAGCCCGAGAGGGGGTGGTGAAAACCCGCGACGAAGCCCGCGGCGGCGCCCCTTTCGGTATGGGCCAAGGCGATCCGAGGCAGCAGCGTCATGGCGGCCGCAGCCGCGGAAATCCGGAGTCCTCGGGTCATGTCGGCCGCATTCTCCCCCGCGTCGTGCCCTCACTAGAAAATCTGCCGGGTGAGGACGGCGCTCGCCGCGATGACGCCCGCCAGGGCGACCAGAATCGCCAGCGTGAGGACGGCCAGAGAGCGGGGAGGTCGTTCGAGCCTTCCAACCAGCCGGTGCAGGTAGCGAAGAAACACGACGTACTCGACGCACGCGACGACCAGAGCGAGCGTGCCGGCGACCAGGAGCGAAACGCCGAGCAGCCGCAGTCCGGCGGGGAAGGCCGCCGGCTTGAAGCCCGGAGACGATTCGAGGAAGGCGAAGAACTGAACGAGCGCGAAACCGAAGGCGATCAGGGAAGCCCCGGTCCGGATCCAGGCGAGGAGCGTCCGGTCGGCCGCCATCCGCACCTGGAGCCACGAGAAGTGGACCGGCAGACCGGCCGGGTCCTCGCGATCGGCCACGGTCAGTTTTCGCTCGGTTTGCCCAGCCAGGTTTCCGCGGCCTCGCGGTCGCGGAAAACGGCGGTGCGCGCGAAGTGCCGTTCGGTGAAGGTCTCGAACACGCGGGCCATGCCGAAGATCGCCTCGCTCGTCACGACGATGGCGATCGAGCCGAAACGCACCTTGCGGGCCGCGTCGCCGGTGCGTTCGGCGGCGCTCCGGATCTGGCCCACGTTCGGGACCGTGGTCATGGTCGTGAGGTCGAGCAGGACGTCGGATCCGGGAGGACAGTTCGCATCGAGCTCGAGCTCGTCGAAGTGGGCGAGCACCTCCGCCAGCGTCGTGTTGCCGCGGCAGCTCGTCACGATCCGGCGCTGCCCCGGATCGATCCTGTAGGTGATCGGCATGGGCCGAATGTTACCCATTACGCCGGCCGGACGCGATCCAGGCACGGGTCACGGGCGCTGTGATACGAAGGGCGGGCGGTGATGGAGTGAGAATGCCGATGGGACGGATCGCGATGGAGGCGGCGATTCTCGCCCTGGCGGCTTCGGCGGTCCTGCTCCCCGCTTGCCGGGGTCGAGGCCCCGAAGTTGCGAGCGTGGCCGGCAACTCGCCTGCGCCGACGCCGTCGTCGTCGGCCGCCCCGGCGCCCGACCCCCGGAAGCTCGTCGGCCGCTGGCTGCGCTCCGACTCGGATTACGTGATCGAAGTCGCCGGGGTCGGGGCGGACGGCTCGGTGGACGCGAGGTACTTCAATCCGGCGCCGATCCACGTCTCCCGCTCGGCCTGGAGGAGCGACGGGGCGCACCTGGGCCTGCTCGTGGAGCTCACCGACCGGAACTACCCCGGGAGCTACTACACCGTCGCCTACGACCCGGGGTCGGACGCCCTCGTGGGCACGTACCACCAGCTCGCGGAGGGTCAGACGTACGAGGTGGCCTTCTCCCGCCTGAACGCCGGCGGTCCCGGCTCGGCCGCAAAGCCCTAGACGGGGCGGCCGTGCGGCCGCCCCGAAGGTCGAGCTACTTCTTCCCGGGTGCGGCCATCGCCTTTTCGACGGCCGAGACGAGCTCCGCGCCGCCTTTGTTCCTGACGTCGCCGCGGACGATGATGTCGATCGGCGACACGAGCTTGCCGTAATAGTCCTTGTTCCAGTCCTCGGTCGGCTTGATCACGGCGCCGTTGACGTTCACGCCGCCGTAGAGGCCCTTGGCGCGGGAGAAGACGAGAAAGTCCGCATTGGGCTTGGTGCCGGCTCCGACGCCGACGGGCCCCGCGGCCACGCTCGCATCGGCTCCGGCCTTGACGGAGCCGGTCATGAGCGACTCGAGCGCTTTCTTGTTCATGACGAGCGTGACCACTTCCGAAACGTCCACGCCGGCCTGGAACCCGACGCTCGCCGTGCCCATGCTGTAAAAGGCCGGGCCCGCCCAACCCTTGTCGCCCCGGGCGACGAGGACCGCGCGCCCGCCCGAGCCGCCGAAGAGGAAGCCGGCCTTTACGACCTGCGCCGCGATCAGAAAGCCCACGGCCTCGTGATCGTGCTCGCGGAACCAGGTCAGGTTCGGGTCGGCCTGGAAGTTGTTCCAGGTGACGAGACACTCGTCGACGAGCTTCTGCTGCTCGCTCTGGGCGACGAGCGGGGCCGCGGCCGAGGCGACGGCGGCGGCCAGCGCGAAGGCGGCGATGCGGACGGTTCGGATCGACATGCTCTCCTCCTGAGGGCGGGATTTATCACAGGAGGCTGCCCCATGGACCCGAACCTGCCGTCCGCCGCCCTACGACTTCCGGTGCATCCACCGGATCCGCAACACGTCCCAGAGCGTCTGGACGGCGTCGCGCACGATCCGGACCTTGGATTCGGGGGAGTTGAACCAGAGGACCGGCACTTCGGCGATCGCGAGCCCGCGCTTGCGCGCGAGGTAGAGAATCTCGACGTCCCAGGCGAAGCGGTCCACCTTCGCCTGCCGGAAGAGCTCGCGCGCGGCGTCGCCTCGGAAGAGCTTGAACCCGCATTGCGAGTCCCGGATTCCGGGAATGGCGAAGAGCTGGATCACGCCGTTGCCGGCCTTGCCGAGAAGCACGCGGTGGGCCGCCTGCTTCCGGCGCACCAGGTCCTGCTGGAGTGCGCGCGAGCCGATGGCGACCGGGTGCGTCGGGAGCTTCTCCGCGAGCTTCACCCACTCGGAGAGAGGGGTCGAGAGATCGGTGTCCGAGACGAGGACGGGGTGTCCGGAGGAGGCGAGGACGCCCGTGCGGATGGCCGCGCCCTTCCCGCGGTTCTCGCTGTGAAAGAGCACTCTCAGGTCCAGCCCCTCCTCGGACGCCAGCCTCCGGGCGCGCTCCCCGGTGTCGTCCGAAGATCCGTCGTCGACGAGAATGACCTCCCAGTCCTGTCCGCCCGGCCGGGACCGCACCCACGCCGCCACTCCGCGCACGCAGGCCTCGATGCGGCTGGATTCGTTGTACGCCGGAATGACGAGGCTCGCCGTCACGGCCGCTCCGCTTCGAACACGAACTGGTAGCCGAAGAGCGTCGGCCAGAGACGGGCCGTCGCGGCGGCGAAACCGCGCACCGGGGCCGCGAGCGGCGGCCGCCCGAGAGCGGGCACGGCGAGCTCGTAGGGCATCGCCGTCGCCGAGATCGAGCGCACGCGAAATCCGGCGCCCTCGATCAGGCTCTTCGCCGTGCTCCGCGTGTAGAAACGCAGGTGGGTGCGGTCGAGGATGCCCCGTTCGGCATAGGGAAGGTGGCCGAAGAGCAGGGAAGCGCGCACCGTGACGTTGGCCACGTTCGGCAGCGAGACGACGAGAACGCCTCCGGGCCGCAGCCACGTGCGAATCCTCGCCAGCAGCTCCTCCGGCTGCGGCAGGTGCTCGAGCACGTCGGCGCAGACGACCGCGTCGAACGGGATTTCCCAGTCGCCGGCCGAGAGCGCCTCGGCCGCGCGCCAGTCGTCGTAGCCCTACGCGGCAGGAAGGCGGCAGCGAGAGGTCCGGCTCGACGCCGGCGAGGTACGCGCAGCGATCGCGCACGGCGCGGCCGAGGTGCCCTCCGGCGGCGCCGAGATCGAGCAGGCGCATGCCCGCGGGCATCGCGCGCAGGCGCTCGCGCAGGAGCGCATGGGAGGAGCCCGGAATCTCCTTCCAGGCGTACTTTTCGGCCGCCTCAGCCACGGAACTTCTGGGCGATGGGGTAGCGTCGGCCTTCGCCGAAGGCGCGCTCCGTGACCTTCGGGCCGGGCGCCATCTGGAAGCGCTTGTATTCGGCGGCGTCGATGCGGCGAGCGATCTCGCGGGCGAGCGCCAGCGGCACTCCGGCGGCGCGCGCGGCCCGGGCGGGCGGCAGCGCCCGGTCGACGAGCGCCTCGATGAGCGGGTCGAGGACCTCGTAGGGCGGCAGCGAATCGGTGTCCTTCTGGTTCGGCCGCAGCTCCGCCGAGGGCGGCTTCTCGATCGTCGCGCGCGGGATCCGCTCGGACTCCCGGTTGAGCTCGTCGGCGAGCGCATAAACCATCGTCTTCGGCACGTCCGAGATCAGGGCGTAGCCGCCGGCCATGTCCCCGTAGAGGGTGCAGTAGCCGACGGCGATCTCCGACTTGTTCCCCGTCGAGAGCACGAGGTGCCCGAAGCGGTTGGAGAGCGCCATGAGGGTCGCCCCGCGGATCCTCGCCTGGAGATTCTCCTCGGTGGTCGAGCGGGCCTCCTTGCCGAGCGAAGGCGCGAGGATCGACCGGTAGGCCTCGAAGACCGGTCCGATCGGGACGATGCTGAAGGCGATCCCGAGGCGCTCCGCGAGGTCCTTCGCGTCGCGCAGGCTGCCCTCCGAGGAGTAGGGGCCCGGCATCGCCACGCCGTGCACCCGGTCCGGCCCGAGCGCCTCGGCCGCGAGCACCGCGGTGACGGCCGAGTCGATTCCGCCCGACAGGCCGAGCACGGCCGTGCGAAAGCCGCACTTTCGCGCGTAGTCGGAAAGCGCCAGGACGAGGGCCTTGCGCACGCCGGGAATGGCGGCGTCCGCGGGCGCGGAGGGACCGCGGCCGCCCGGAACGTCGATCGTCCAGAAGTCTTCGGCGAAGCGCCGGCCGGCCGCCGTCAGCCGGCCGCTCCCGTCGAAGGCGGTCGAGGCGCCGTCGAAGACGAGGCCGTCGTTGCCTCCGACGAGGTTGCAGTGGACGAGGGGCACGCGCGTGCGGCGGGCAATCTGCGCCATCATCCGCCGCCGGAGCTGGTTCTTTCCGAGCGAGTAGGGGGAGGCCGAGATGTTGACGTGGAGGTCGGGACCCTCGCGCTTGAGCTCCGCGACCGGGTCCGTGGGGTAGAGCGGCCGGCTCCAGAACGTCTTGTCGTTCCAGATGTCCTCGCAGATCGTCACGGCGACGCGGCGGCCCCGGACGGAGAGCGTCAGAGGGCGGTCGCCCGGCTCGACGTAGCGGCCCTCGTCGAAGACGTCGTAGGTCGGCAGGAGGCGCTTGTGATACGTGGCCACGCGCCGCCCGCGCCTGGCCGCAACGGCGGCTGTTGAAGACCCGGCGCCCCTTCGCGCCGCGATTTCTCTCCAGAGACCCGAAAATCCAGGTCGCGGCGCCCGAGGCGCGGGCGATGCGCTCGGCGGTCCGCTCGCTCTCGGCGGCGAACGCCGGGCGCTCGACGAGGTCGCGCGGCGGGTAGCCGCAGACGGCGAGCTCCGGGAAAGAGGACGAGGTCGGCCCCCTCGCGCTCGGCCCGGCGGCCGGAATCGAGGATCCGCGCGGCGTTGCCCTCGAAGTCTCCGACGGTCGTGTCGATCTGCGCGACGGCGACCCGCAGCGGGGAGCCGCGATCAGTCAACGGTCAACGCGCACCCGGAGAGCCGGTCGGCCGGGGTGGGCGCCTGGGGGTCCCGGGCGCTCCAGAGGAGCAGCAGGCCGCCGGTCGCCGCCGTGGCGAGGGTGCCCAGCCAGCGCCGGAGCGCTGCGGGCGCGGTCAACCCCGCGTGCGACCGGTCGGGGCGGGCCGAGAGGTCGGCCAGGGCCATGCCTACCGTGCGACCGAACGCCATCATGGGGACGATCGTCGCGAAGGCCCAGAGGTACAGAAGGAAGCCGATGACCCATACGAGGCCGGTCAGCCGCGGGCTCTCGCCGGTCGCCAGGCGCGCCGCGAGAATCGCGAGCGCCGCCAGGAGCAGCACCGTCGCCGCATCGGCCGCGGCGGCCGGCAGGCGCGAGGACAGCGGCGCGGCGCCCGCTCCGGAGGTCCGGGTTCCGAAGGGAAGAACCGGGTCCGCGGCGAGGTCCCCGGCAGCGCCGGGCGCTCCGTCGTGGAGCGGGAAATCGTCGAGGGAGTCGTTCTCCAGCACGGTCGATCGTTGCTCGACCCGGCTAGGGCCGCTGCTGCACGTGGCGAACGTAGATGCGACCCATCAGGTCGAGGTCTCCCTTCAGGTACCGCTCCGCGAACTTCTTGTTCCGAGCGGAATCGGTGTCCCCCGGATCGATCGCGATGACTTCCGAAAAGCTCTCGGCCGCCTTGGGGTAGAGCCCGTTCTGGAGCTGGCCGATGCCCTGGTTGTAGTAGCTGCGAAGCAGGTACGAGCGCGCGTCCTGGTTCGTGCGATCCGCCTGGAAGATCCGCCAGAGGATCGGGATGGCCGTCTCGTACTCGCCCTCGTTGTACAGCTTCACGGCCGGCGTCAGCTCGCTGACTTTGTCGGACGCCACCCCCATCGATTGTGCGAACGACGGGTCGGTCGAGAAAGCCGCCGCGGCGAGGTTGAAGCTCTTCAGCGCATCGATGTAGCGCTTTTCTTCGAGCGCCTTCTCGGCGACCGCCCGCTGCGCGACCGCCTCGGCGGGTGGCCCGCCCGCCGAGGGACTCTCCGCGCCGCCCTCGGTGGCGGCCGCGCCCGGCGCCGGCTCCTGGCCTTCGGACTTGCGCGAGAGGGAGGCGAGCAGCTTCTGGGCGCGGGCGTAGTCGGGATGGCTCGGTCCGATCTTCTTGAGCTCCGCGATGGTCTCCGCGACCTTGCCGTCGCGAAAGAGTTCGGTGGCGTGCTCGAGCGAGGCCTGGCCGGCAGAGGCCGCGGGCGCGGCCTGGTCGGAGGGCTTCCTCAGCAGGAAGTAGGCGCCGACGGCGACGGCGAGCAGGAGAGCGCCGCCGATCGCGACGACGAAGCGCTTGTCGGCCGGGCGGCGCGGCTTCGCCGGCTCGACCTCCGGCGTCTCGGGCTCGGCCTCCTCGGCGAGCTCGGGCTCGGCCGCCTGGGCCGCCATCTCCTCGGCGAGGATGTCGCCGGGAGGGGTCTTGCGCCCGAGGTCGAGGCCGGCCGACGGGCGCGCGAGCTCCTGCTCGATCCGGTCGATGTAAGTCCGCGCCGTGGCGTCCGCTTCGTCGACGGCGAGGACCTGGAGAAACGCTTCGCGGGCGGCCGTGAAGTCGCCGGCCTCGAACTTTTCGCGCCCGAGCTTGAGGCCTTCGGCGACGCGGCGGTTGCCCTCGGCCATCTCCTGCCGCGCCTTCTCGATGCGGCCGACGGCTTCGGAGTTGTTGATGTCGATCAGAAAGATGCGGGACCAGATCTCGATGGCCTGCTGGCGGTTGCCTCCGCGCGCCGCGTCGTCGCCGCGCGAGAGCAGCGCGTCGATCTCCTGCTGCGCCGACGGCGCCTCCGGCTCGGGCTCCGCGGGAGCACCCATGCTGAAGGCGGCCGGATAGCCGTCGGGCGAGCTGGCGGGCTCGGGTTCCGCGGGAGCATCGCTCCACATGTTCGGCGGCCCGCCCGGCGTGAACGCCGAGGAACCATCGCCGCTGCGAAACTCCTCGAGCGAGAGGGGGCCGGTGCGGGGATTGCCGGCGCCGTAATCCGGCGGAGGAACCACGGCGGGGCTCGTCAGCGGCTCGTCGAGCGACAGAGAGTCGAGGCTCAGGTCGCCGAGTCCACCCTCGCCCGGCATCCCCAGCGACGCGGCTCCGAGCGACGGCGCTTCGAGGGCCGGCTCGCCCGCGGATGTCTCGAGGGAGAGGCCCGGGTTGGTCGACTCGCCGACTTCCGCCGGCGCGGCGCTCCCCGCCAGCCGCCGTTCGAGAAGGGCGACCGAGGGATGATCGGGGTCGATGGAGCGCATCTTCTCCAGCGCGGCCCGCGCCTCCGCGGGGCGCTGGCTCTCGAGCGCGATCATCGCGCGCTGGCGGGCCACCTCGAGCTGCGGGCCCGCGTTCTTGCGCTGGCGCGCCTTCTCGAGAATGGCCGAGGCGTCCCGGTTGCCGGGAAGCGCCTGGAGCACCTGCTCGGCGGCGGCGATCGCGGCGTCGAAGTCGCGGGCGTTGAGGCTCTCGGCCGCGCGGACCAGGACCTTGTCCACGTCGATGGAAGCCATGCGCTCCTGGCGCGTCGGCGTCAGAGCGACGATCGCCTCGAGCGTTCCGACGTCGACGGCGGCGGCCGGGTTCTTGGCCTTGTCCATGAGCTGGCGAGCAGGGGCGAAACGCGGGTCCATCTTCAGGATGAAGTCGCAGCCGATCACGCAGTCCTCGGCCTTGCCTTCCTTGAAGAGGTTCAGGGTGTGCCGGAAGGTCGAAAGGATCTTCTCCCGGACTTCCTTCGGAAGCGACGGGTTCCCGGGGTAGGAGCCGGGGCTGGCCGTGCTGCTCATAGAGGCCGCCGCGAGGCTGCCGGGATGGGTCCGCTTTTCGTTTTCACGTTGCCGGTGATTATAAACTGCCCTGTCAGGAACTTGAGGCATGCGAACGATCATCGAGTGTGTCCCGAACATCTCCGAGGGCCGGGACCGGGCCTCGATCGACGCGATCGCGGCCGCGGTGCGGGGCGTCACCGGCATCCGGCTGCTCGACGTCTCCTCCGATGCGTCGCATAACCGCAGTGTTCTGACCTTCGTCGGTGACGCCGCGGCGCTCCGCGCGGCCGTCCTGGCGCTGTTCGAGGCGGCGATCCCGAGGATCGACCTGCGCCGGCACCAGGGCGAGCACCCCCGGATGGGTGCGGTCGACGTCGTTCCCTTCATTCCGATCTCCGGGGCCTCGATGGAGGACTGCGTCGCGCTCTCGCGGGAGGCGGGCACCCTGGTCGCCGAGCGCTTCGGCGTCCCCGTCTATCTCTATGAAGAGTCCGCCTCCTCCGAGCCGAGGCGCAACCTCGCCGAGGTGCGCAAGGGTCAGTTCGAAGCCTTTGCGGAGAAGATGAAGGACCCCCGCTGGAGGCCGGACTTCGGCCCGGATCAGCCGCATCCCTCCGCCGGGGCCGTGGCCATGGGCGCGCGGGCGTTCCTGATCGCTTACAACGTCAACCTCGCCACGAAGGAGCTCGCCATCGCCGACCGGATCGCGAAGGCGATCCGGCACCTCTCCGGCGGTTTCCGGTACGTGAAGGCGATGGGGGTGGAGCTTTCCGACCGCGGGATCGTGCAGGTCTCGATCAACATGACGAACTTCAAGAAGACGCCGCTCCACCGGGTTTTCGAGTGCGTGCGCTCGGAGGCCGAGCGGCACGGCGTGGCGATCGTCGGCTCCGAGATCGTGGGTCTCACGCCGGCCGAGGCGCTCCATGCCGCGGCCGAGCACTATCTGAGGCTGGAGGGTTTCAGCGCCGAGCAGGTGCTGGAGACGAAGCTGCTCGAAGAGAGTTGAGAGTTGAGAGTTGAGGGTTGAGAGCACACTCGACTCTCAACTCTGAACTCTAGACTCCGAACGGCTTAGGGCTCTCCGCTGACCGCGCGCCGCGACACTTCCTCCTCCGCGGTCTCCACCTCCGGGTTCATCAGCGCCGCGTTCAAGGCGCGGGCGAACTCGATGTGGAGCGCGTGGCCCGCCTTGCGTGCGTGGATCCGGCCTTCGAGGGGCCGGCCGAGCAGCGCGAGGTCGCCGATCAGGTCCATCACCTTGTGGCGGACGAACTCGTCGCGGTAGCGCAGCGGTCCGGAGATGATCCCCGTGTCGTCGAGGACCACGGCGTTGTGCAGCGAGCCGCCGCGGGCGAGGCCGCGGGCGCGCATCGCCTCGACCTCCTTCGCGAAGCCAAAGGTGCGGGCGGGCGCGATTCGCGACGCAAAATCCTCGGGGCGCAGGGTGAAGGTCATCTCCTGACGGCCGACGATGGGGTGGGGAAAGTCGATTTCGTAGGTGATCGTGAGGCCCGGACCGTCCGGAAAGTACTCGACGCTGCGGTCCTCGCGGACGACCTCGACGGAGCGCGGAAGAGTCAGCGGCCGGGCCAGGGCGTTCTGCCGCTCGAACCCGGCGGCGTGAAAAAGTCGCACGAAGGGGAGCGCCGAACCGTCGACGATCGGGACCTCGGGGCCCTCGATTTCGATCAGACAGTTGTCGAGGCCGACGCCGGCGGCAGCCGAGAGCGCGTGCTCGACCGTCCCGATCGAGACGTCTCCCTGTTTCAGGGTGGTCGCCAGGTCGAAGCTCGAGGCCGACTCGAGCCGGGCCGGGATGGGCCGCTCCGGGTGCTCCCGCCGCAGGAAAACCAGGCCGTAGTCGGGGGGCGCCGGGTGGAAATGGGCCCGCACGGGATGGCCGGAATGGAGGCCGACGCCGTCGATGGAGACCGTCGTCTTCAGTGTTGTCTGCTGGCGCATGCCTCTATCTACGGAACTCGAATCTTTCGCAGTATTAGTGCCAGTTTCCGAGCCCTTGCGATCCTACTTCAGTATCCCTTTATGCTTGAGAAGCTTAGCATACGAAAGCGAAAAACGAAGCAAGTCGCGTGGCGTCAGAGGATGCACAGCTCTGTCACCTTAAGGCAGCAGGAAGCTCCGCCGCAAGGCCGGGTTAGACTGCGCGGCCGGACTCCGCATGAAGCCTCAGAACCCGAAACCCCGGTCCCAGGCCATCAAGCCGATCGCTTCCAATCGAAAGGCGTTCCACGAGTACTTCATCGACGACCGCATCGAGGTCGGGCTGGTCCTGACGGGTACGGAGGTCAAGTCCCTGCGGGGGGGTCGGGCCCAGCTCAAGGACTCCTATGTGCAGTTTCGGGACGGCGAGGCCTATCTCGTGGGGGCGCACATCTCGCCGTACGGCGCGGGTTCCTGGACCAACCATCTGCCGGAGCGCGACCGGAAGATCCTCCTGCACCGGCGGGAGCTCGACCGTTGGGCGAGACGCGGTGGCGACGCGCGGCGTGACTTGCGTGCCGCTCTCGCTCTACTTCAAGGGCTCCCACGCCAAGGCCGAGATCGCGCTCGTCAAGGGCAAGAAGCTCCACGACAAGCGCGATGCGATCCGCGACCGCGACCTGAAGAGGGAGGCCGATCGCGAGATGAGGCGGCGCTCGTGACGGCCGGGTCGGGACCGGACGAAATCCGCGACCTGCGCCCTGCCGATCTCGAGGAGGCCTATCTTCTCGACCAGACCTGCTTCGAAGACGGCATCGCCTACACCCGCGGGCAGATCCGCGACTTTCTGAACCGCGAAGGCGCGATCGCGCTGGCCGCGGACGGGGAGGATGGGAGCCTGGCGGCCTTCGCCATCGGCCACGTCGCGGGGTCCCGAGGCCACGTCGTCACGATCGACATCGCGGCTCCGCATCGGCGGCACGGGCTCGGCCGGCGCCTGCTGTCGGAGCTGAAGGCCCGGATGGCGGCGGCCGGAGCCCGCGACGTGCGCCTCGAGGTCGACCGGCGGAACACGGCCGCCATTCGGTTCTACGAGCGGATGGGGTTCCGCGCCACGCGCACGCTGCCCGACTACTACGGCGCCGGCCTCGACGGCCTGCGGATGACGCGCCGGCTGGGGGTCAGGCCTTGATTCTGTACTGTCCAGCTCGTTGCGGGCCCTGCGGATTCGTGGCTCAAATGCTCAGTACAGAATCAAGGCCTGACCCCACTCAGGCCCGGCAGTAGGACGGCACCCAGCTCTTCACGATGACGTCCTCCGGCATCGTCGTGTAGCGGAAGGCCCTCGCCTCCTTCACCATCTGCCCGATGTCGAAGAGGTACTTGGCCTCGGGAAGGTCCCGGTAGAAGGCGCGGAACATCGGCCCGACCATCGCCCGCGCGACGTGGATCCCGACCCGGCCGATGAAGTTGCGGCGCTGGCCGACATGGGCCATCTCGTCGGTCATGATCTCCCGCAGGAGCGCCCGCACGCGGTCCCGCGCCTCGGGCTCGTCGGCCATGATGTCGTCGATCACGGTGTCGATGTGGAGGTACAACGTCAGGCCCATGAGCTCGCTGACGAAGGCCGGCGGGTTCATGAGGACCCCGGGGAAGCGCGAGAAGACGGCATACATGCGCCGCATGCCGTCGCCCGGCGGAACCCACTCCACCCGGTCCAGGTGGAAGGTCCGGAACATCTCGTGGAACAGCCGGACGTGGCTGAACTCCTCGCAGAGGTGGTAGCGGCTGATGCGTTGCGTCGTCCGCGTCGCGAACTGGATCGAGGGGGTCGCATCCCAGGCGCAGGAGATCCCGGCCCACTCGTGGCGCGCGAATTTGTACAGGAACGTCAGCAGGAGGGTCTTCCGGTCGAAGGTCGCCGGATCCTCCTGCAGCTTCACGTAGTTGCGGTAGAAGCGCTCGGGATCGGGGAGCGGGTTCTTCGAGCGCACCGGGTTGGCGTGAAAGCGGGCGAGGGTCTCCTTCTTGCGGACGAGGTCCTTGCTCTCTTCGATGATCTCGCCGTCGTGGCGCTGGGTGTAGGCCCAGTAGGACTCGAAGTTGTCGTCCCGCTCGGTGGCGCTGGCCGAGGTGAAGATCGACTTGAAACGGGCCGGCGCGCTGGCCGGCCGGGCGGAAGCGACGGTGCTCATAGGCCGCCGATCCTATCCGATTTCGAGCGCCGGGAAGAGCGGGTGTTTCTCAGTGGGCCCGAGCGAACCGCGAGCGCTCCTGCTCGCCCTCCGGGGCGCGCGAGTTGTTGAGGAACCTCTGGAAGGCCTCCGCCGGAAGCGGCCGGGAGAACAGGAACCCCTGGAGCTGATCGCACTCGCGGTCCTTCAGGAACGCGAGCTGCTCCTCCGTTTCCACACCCTCGGCGATCACGACGAGCTCGAGGCTGCGGCCCATCGCGATGACGGCCATGGCGATCGCGGCGTCGTCCTTGTCTCCCGGCAGGTCGCGCACGAAGGACTGGTCGAGCTTGATGCGGTCGATCGGGAAGCGCTTGAGGTAGTTGAGCGAAGAGTACCCGGTGCCGAAGTCGTCCATCGAGATCCGCACGCCCTGCTTCTTGAGGCCCCAGAGCGTGTTGATCGAGTGCTCGGCGTTCTGCATCGCGTTGGATTCGGTGATCTCGAGGTCGAGCTTGTCGGGCTCGAGCCCGGTCTCGGCCAGCGCGTTGGCGACCTGGGTGCCGAGGTCGGACTGCTGGAACTGGCGGGAGGAGAGATTGACGGAAACCGTGAGGCTCGGGAATCCCTTCTCGTGCCACTTGCGCGCCTCGGCGCAGGCGGTGCGCAGGACCCATTCGCCGATCGGGACGATCAGGCCCGAGAGCTCGGCGATCGGAATGAACTCCCCGGGGGCGATCATGCCGAGCTCCGGATGCTTCCAGCGCAGGAGGGCCTCGGCCCCGAGCACCTCGGCGGTGTTCAGGTCGATGAATGGCTGGAAGTGGAGCTCGAGCTCGTCGTTGGCGACGGCCTGCCGCAGCCGGCTCTCGAGCGAGAGGCGCTCGACGGCCTTGGCGTTCATCGCCGGGGTGTAGAGCTGGTAGTTGTCGCGGCCCTGCTCCTTGGCCCGGTACATCGCGGAGTCGGCGTTGCGGACGAGCGATTCGGCGTCGTGCCCGTCGGACGGGTAAACCGCCACGCCGAGGCTCGTCGTCACGAAGAGCTCGCGCCCGTCGATCCAGAAGGGATCGTGGATCGCGTCGCAAACCTTCTTGGCGATCTTGGCGGCGTCCTCCTCGGCGCTGATGCCGGGGACGAGGAGCGTGAACTCGTCCCCGCCCAGGCGCGCCACCGTGTCGCCTTCGCGGACGTACTCCTGGATCCGCTCGGCCACCTGGCGCAGCAGCTCGTCGCCGACCGAGTGGCCGAGCGAGTCGTTGATGACCTTGAAGCGGTCGAGGTCGAGAAAGAGGACGGCCAGCCGCTGGTTGTGGCGGTGGGCCTGCGCGACCGCGAGCGTGAGCCGGTCGTTGAAGAGCAGGCGGTTCGGCAGGTTCGTGAGCGGGTCGTGGAACGCGAGGTGCTTCACCTGTTCCTCGGCCCGCTTTCGCTCGGTGATGTCGATCGTGGTGCCTTCGATGACCGAGAGCCGTCCGTCGGGTCCCTCGATCAGGTTCTCGCTCTCGAGCACCCAGACGTGGCTGCCGTCCTTGCGCTTGAGGCACAGCTCGTAGTTCGTCAGGCTCTGGCGCTCGAGCAGTTTGGCGAGGGCGGCCTGCCGGTCCTCCGGCTTCAGGTAGAAGTCCCAGGCGGCCTGCTGCAGGACCTCCTCCCGCGACGCGTAGCCGAAGATGCGCGCGAAGGACTCGTTGCAGTCGAGGATGCGCCCCTCGAGCGTGGAGCGGTAGACGCCGGCGAGATTCCTCTCGAAGAGCGTGCGGTAGCGCTTCTCGGACAGGCGCAGAGCCTCCTCGATCTGGCGGCGCCCGCTGACGTCCGTGACCGTGCCGATGCAGACGGTCGCCTGGCCCTCGCTGCCCGGTACCAGCGTGCCGCAGTGGTTCCAGTGGAGGACGGTGCCGTCGCGGCGCAGCACGCGGTACTCCTCGAAGAACGGCTCGCCGGTCTCCCAGTGGCGGCCGACCGACGCGAGCACGCGCGCCTGGTCTTCGGGGTGGATGGCCTTCTGCCACGCTTCGACGGTGCGGGGGAACTCGCCGCTGGCGTAGCCGAGAATGCGGTCCACGTCGCCGAACCACGCCATTCGGTTGGCGGCCCGGTCGCATTCGTGGACGAGGTCGGTCGACATGAGCGCGGCGCGGCGGAAGCGTTCCTCGGAGTTCCGCAGCGCCTCTTCGGCCCGCGTGCGCTCGGCGAGGTCGCGCGCGAAGACGGTCGTCAGCCGCTTGCCGTCGCGCACGAGCTCGCCGTAGGTCAGCTCGAGGGGCAGCGTGCGCCCGTCGGCGTGGCGCCCCGCCGATCCGAATCGTTCGGGCAGGCCGTTCTCGGCGGTCCTCGGACGGTGGGGCCGGTAATCGGGAAGGAGCGAGGTCACCGGCTGGCCGATGAGCGCCGCAACGGGATAGCCGAAGAGGGTCTCGGCCGCGCGGTTGGCGAAGAGCAGGGTGCCGACCGCATCGACGGTCAGGATGGCGTCCGGCGCCGACTCGGCCAGTGTGCGGTACCGGAGCTCGCTCTCGGTCAGCGCCTTCTGCGCCTGGCGTCGCTCCCGGCGGACCTGCGCTTCGCGCATCTCGCGCTCCAGGATCGGGCACAGGCGCGCGAGGCTCGCGCGCGGAATGCAGTTCTGCGCACCGGCCTTCATCGCGCGGATGGCGGTCTCCTCCCCGAGCGTCTCGGAGACGATGAGGAACGGGACGTCGATGTCGCGCTCCTTCAGGAGGGACAGCGCCTCGAAGGCTTCGATGGACTTCACCACGATGTCGGAGAGGACGACGTCCCACGTGCCGGAGGAAAGCGCCGTCTCCAGCTCCTCGCGGGTCGTGACGCGGTGGAGATCCGGCTCGAAGCCTCCGCGACGCAGCTCCTCGAGGAGGAGCCCGGCGTTGGACGCAGAGTCGTCCACCACGAGAGCCCGAACAGGCACACTCATTTGGGGTCGGGTAATTATAGAGGTGTCAGGGCTTTACGTCTCCTGTCCTTTTCCGCGCAATCCCAAGAGTTAGGACAGGTACCCGGGGCGGCGTTTTCAGGCCCGGGCGGCCTTGAGAATGGCGAGCGCGACGGCCTCGACGCCGTTCAGCACGAACTGGACGCCGATCACGGCCGTGATCAAACCCATGATCTTGGAGACGATGCGCTGTCCGGTCTCGCCGATGCGGCTCACGATCGCCGGCGCCGACAGGAGAACGACGAGGGTGAGGAGGATGTTGGCCGCGATGGCGATCGCCATGGCCGCCCTGTGACCCCCGTCACGCGCCTGGCCCACGAGGACCATCACGGTCGAGATGGCGCCCGGGCCGGCGATCAGCGGCATGCCGATCGGAACGATCGAGGGGTCGCGCGTCACGACGACCTCGGCGCGGTCGTGCCGGTCGTCGCCCTGCAGAGTCGACAGTCCCATGATCGTGAAGAGAATGCCGCCGGCGATCTGGAACGCCGGGAGCGTGATGCCGAAGGCCGAAAAGATCGCGCCGCCCGTCAGCGCGAAGATCGCGAGGATCAGCGCCGCCGCGAACGAGGCTCGAAACGCCATGCGCCGGCGCTCGCCCGGCATGCCGGCCGTCATCGCGACGAAGATCGGCGCGGCCTCGATCGGGTTGATGACCGAGAAGAGCGAGGAGAACGCGAGGACGACGAACTTGGCGTCGGCGGACGAGAACATGCGGAGGGACCCTCGCCCGCGATTCTAGCGTCTCAGGATGGGAAGCGGCGGAGCGCGACGAGGCCGAGGGCGGCCAGCATGATGGCGAAGGCGAAGAGCATCCCGGGCGAGAGCGTCGGGATGCTCGCCCCGGCCGCGACGACGGACGTGCTCGAGTTGTTGTCGGGGTTGGTGTCCGGCGTCGTCGTGTCGACGGTCGCGGTGTTGCGGATCGTCCCGGAGGGCTGCGCCACCGTCACGGTGATGGTCATCGTCGCGCCCGCTCCGGCCGGGATGGTCCCCAGGACGGCGGTCACGGTCCCGCCCGCGCCGGGCGGCGGGCCGCCGCAGGTTCCCTGGCTCGCGACGCAGGAAACGAAGCCCGTCCCCGGCGGCAGCGGGTCGGTCACGGTCACCGCGAGCGCGTCGGCCGGCCCTGCGTTCGCGATCAGGATGTCGTAGACGAGGGACTGGCCCGGCTGCACGGGGTTCGGCGCGGCCCTCTTCCGGATCGAAAGGTCGCAGGCGGGGCCTCCCGGCGTCGGCGTGGGGGTGGGGGTTCCGGGGGTCGGCGTCCTCGTCGCGGTGGGAGTGCCGGTCGTCGGCGTGGCGGTCGTGGTCAGGGTTCCCGTGCGTGTCGGCGTGGACGAAGGTGTCCGCGTTGCGGTCGACGTCGCGCTCGGCGTCAACGTCGGAGTCACGGACGGAGTGAACGTCTGTGTGGCCGTCGAGGTCGAGCTCGGCGTCGGAGTCGGCGTCCGGGACGCCGTGAAGGTTGCCGTGGCCGTGTTGGTGGGCGTGGCCGTTGGCGTGTTGCTGGGGGTGAAGGTTGGAGTATTGCTCGCCGTGAACGTCGGCGTGGCGGAGGCAGTGAAGGTCGGCGTGGCCGAGGCGGTGAAGGTCGGCGTGGCCGAGGCCGTGAAGGTCGGTGTGGCCGACGCCGTGAAGGTCGGGCGTGGCCGAGGCGGTGAAGGTCGGCGTCGCGGATGCCGTGAATGTCGGCGTGGCCGACGCCGTGAAGGTCGGCGTCGCCGAGGCGGTGAACGTCGGCGTGGCCGACGCGGTGAAGGTGGGCGTCGCCGAGGCCGTGAACGTCGGCGTGGCCGACGCGGTGAAGGTGGGCGTCGCCGAGGCGGTGAACGTCGGCGTGGCCGACGCGGTGAACGTCGGTGTCGCCGAGGCAGTGAAGGTCGGTGTGGGTGACGCCGTGAAAGTCGGTGTCGCCGAGGCGGTAAACGTCGGTGTGGCCGACGCCGTGAAGGTCGGCGTCGCCGAGGCGGTGAAGGTGGGTGTGGGGGAGGCCGTGAAGGTCGATGTGACCGACGCCGTGAATGTCGGTGTGAGCGACGCGGTGAACGTGAACGTCGGTGTGGCCGATGCCGTGAAGGTCGGCGTGGGTGACGAGGTGAACGTGGGCGTCGGGGAGCTCGTGAACGTAGGCGTGACGGATGCGGTGAACGTCGGTGTCCGTGAAGCCGTGAACGTCGGCGTCGCCGTGAATGTCGAGGTCTGCGAGGCCGTGAACGTGGGCGTTCGGGACGGCGTGAACGTGCGGGTCGGGGTCCGGGACGGGGTGAAGGACGGGGTGAACGTGGGCGTTCGGGTCGGCGTGAATGTGCGGGTCGGAGTCAGGGAGGGAGTGAAGGACGGGGTGAACGTGGGCGTCCGGGTCGGCGTGAACGTGCGGGTCGGAGTCAGGGACGGCGTGAAGGACGGAGTGAATGTCGGAGTCCGCGTCGGGGAGGCCGTAAACGTCGGCGTGAACGTCGGGGTCGGCGTCGGCAGACACTCCGCCCCGGAGCTCGAGCCGGGAATGCCCGTGGGAGGAACGCTTGTGGAGATCGTTCCCGCGCTGCCGCCCGTCGCGCCGTAGGCGTTCGCATTCGTCGTCGTGGTCCCGTTGGCGCCTCCGGCCACGTCGGAGCTCGTGGGGGGGCTCGACAGGAGCAGAACGCCGCCGCTTCCGCCTCCGCCCGGGCCATGGTAGTTACACGCGCCGCCGGGCGGGTTGTTTCCGCATCCCGTCCCGGGACCGGACGTCGGCCAGGCATTGGCGCCCGCGCCTCCGCGCGCCGCGGCGCTGAGGCCGGTGAGGTTGCCGCTGAAGGTGGTGAACATGATGGTTCCGCCCGCGCCGCCGCCGCCGCCGCCGTCGTTGTCCGGCACCGGACCGGTCGCGCCGTTGGCCCGGATGGTGCCCGTGTTCGTGATGCTCCCGACCCGGATCATCACGATGCCGCCGCCGGCGCCGCCGCTCGAGAGCGCGCCGCTGCTGTTGTTTCGCGTGCCGGCTCCGCCGCCGCCGCCGGCGACGACCTGGGTCGCGGAAGCCGGGAACGCCGCTCCGCCGAACCCCCCGATGTCCAGACCGCTGTTCCAGGAGCGTCCGCCCTTGCCTCCCGTGCCGCCGTTGCCGCCGCCCCCGCCGCCGGAGTTCTGGTCGTTGACCGAGGGCTGCCCGTCGGTTCCGCCGCCGCCGGCGCTGCCCGGAGCGCCGCGGGCGGTGCCCCCGGTGATCGCGGCGCTCTGATTGGGGTAGTCGGTGCCGGAGGCGACGGTCGACGCGGTCGCAGCGTCGTAGATCCAGCCGGGTGTTCCCGCGATACCTTCGCCCTTGGCGCCGTCGAAGTTCTTCGCGGAGTCCTGAACGTAGTCGGTGTTCGCCCCGCCCGTGTCGCCGGTGAGCTGCCGGGCGCCGCCTCCCCGGAAGCCGAGCCCGTCCACGCTGACGACGGCGCCTCCGAGGTCGAGCGATCCCGAGACGTCCACCGCCAGGATGCCGCCGGTCGACCCGTTCCACGCCGCCGCGGTCAGGCCGGACGTCAGAGTGGCCGAGCTGTACTGGGGGACGCGGACGACCTGGAAGCGTCTCTGGCCCTGGGTCGTCGTGGCGTTCGCGTTCGTATAGGTGTTGAGAAGGCCCGAGCCGGCGCCGGTGGCCTGGAGCGTCAGCGTGCCGCCCCCCGTCGGCAGGGCGCCCGTGGCCCTCACGTATTCGTACTTCCCCGAATTGTTGAGTGCGGTCGAGCCGCTCGCGTTGCCGCCGGCCACTCCGTCGCCGTAGGAGTCCGTGTTGGAGGAGTTGATCGCGGCATCCTGCATCTGGATGACCAGGACCAGGTCGCCCGAGGCGATCGGCGTCGCGGCGCCTCGGCTCGCTCCGAGCGTGATCGAGGTGGACCCCGCCGCGGCCGTGGCCGTCGCGGGCCAGTACGTGTTGACGATGCCGGTCAGGCTGCCCGAGCCATCCCGGCCGGGGGTGGCGCAGTTGACCGCCGCGTCGCCGGGGAGGGGAGGAAGGAGGAAGAGGAGAGCGAGAAATGCGCGTAGCCCGGTCAATCGCCGGGCGGACGTCCGCCTCAAAGGCCCCCCACCCCGAATGTCAACTCATGCCGATCAGGTTCCGGTGACTGCCTTCGATTCTAAGAGGTTGCGGCGCGCGATGCTAACGAAAAAACCGCCGGTCACGCCGGCTCGCGCCTGCGTTTAGAATCACCGCTCCCCATGGACGCCATCCGGATCCGCGGCGCGCGGCAGCACAATCTCCAGAACATCTCCTGCGATCTCCCGCGCAACAAGCTCGTCGTCATCACCGGCGTCTCGGGCTCGGGCAAGTCGTCGCTCGCGTTCGACACGGTCTTTGCCGAAGGCCAGCGTCGCTACGTCGAGTCGCTCTCGGCCTACGCGCGCCAGTTCCTCGAGCAGATGGAGAAGCCGGACGTCGATTCGATCGAGGGGCTGTCGCCGGCGATCTCGATCGAACAGCGCACGACGTCCCGCAACCCCCGCTCGACCGTCGGCACGGTCACCGAGATCTACGACTACCTGCGGCTGCTCTACGCGTCGGTCGGACAGCCGCACTGCCCGAAGTGCGGCCGGCCGATCCAGGCGCAGACGGTCCAGGAGATGGTGGACCGGGCCCTGCGTCTGCCTCTCGGCAGCAGGTTCGTGGTGCTCGCGCCCTACGTGTCCGGCAAGAAGGGCGAGTACCGCAAGCAGATGGCGGAGATGGTCAAGGAAGGCTTCCTGCGCGCGCGCGTGGACGGGAAGTTCGTCGATCTCGACGACCCGCCCGAGCTCGACAAGCAGAAGAAGCACACGATCGAGATCGTCGTCGACCGCCTGGTCGCCAAGCCCGCCGACGACGAGGAGTACCGCAAGCGGCTGGCCGACTCCATCGAGACCGCGACCCGCGTCTCCGGCGGGCTCATCGTGCTGTCGGTCGCGGACGGGCCCGAGGAGGTCCTCTCGGCCAACTACGCGTGCCCCGATTGCGGCACGTCGCTGACGGAGATCACGCCGCGCCTGTTCTCGTTCAATTCTCCGTACGGCGCCTGCTCGGCCTGCTCGGGCCTCGGGACGAACCTCAAGGTCGATCCGGAGCGTCTGGTCGTGGATCCGGGCAAGTCGATCGAGGGAGGCGCGATCGCGATCCTGAAGCCCGGCTCGACGAACTGGCGGTCGCGACAGATGGCGACCCTCGCGAAGCACTACAAGTTCCGCCTCGACGAGCCCTTCGGCAAGCTCTCGAAGGCGGCGCAGAAGGTCGTCCTTTACGGGTCGGGCGAAGACGAGATCAAGTTCTCGTACGTGGCCGAGAAGGGCGAGTACCACTGGCGGTCCTCGTACGAGGGCCTCGTCCCGATGATCGAGCGCCGGTACCGGGAGACCGAGAACCCGGAGCAACGCGCGGAGCTCGAGGCCTACATGTCCGCCGAGCCCTGTCCGGCCTGCGGGGGACGGCGGCTCAAGCCCGAGGCGCTGGCCGTCCGGGTGGGAGGCCGCCCGATCGACGAGGTCTCTTCGGAGACGATCACCGACGTGATCGCGTTCTTCGAGGACCTGAAGCTGACGCCGCGCGAGCGCGAGATCGCCGGCAAGATCCTCAAGGAGATCCGCGACCGGCTGCGCTTCCTCGACAACGTCGGCATCGGATATCTCAATCTCTCGCGCGGCGCGGCCTCGCTTTCGGGCGGCGAGTCCCAGCGCATCCGCCTCGCCACGCAGATCGGGTCGAAGCTCATGGGCGTGCTCTACGTCCTCGACGAGCCGTCGATCGGCCTCCACCAGCGCGACAACCGCAAGCTCATCGACACGCTCCAGTCGATGCGGGACCTCGGCAACACCGTCATCGTCGTCGAGCACGACGAGGAGACGATCCGCTCGGCCGACTGGGTCGTGGACCTGGGGCCCGGGGCGGGGCTGCACGGCGGGCGCATCGTGGCCGAGGGGCCGCCGGACGACCTCGACCGGTTCCCGGCCTCGCTCACGGCCAAGTACCTCTCGGGCGAGCTCGCGATCCCGATCCCGGATAAGCGCCGGACCGGTTCCGGCAAGGCGATCGTCGTCCGCGGCGCGCGCGAGCACAACCTCCAGGGCATCGACGCCCGATTCCCGCTCGGCGTCATGACCGCCGTGACCGGGGTCTCGGGCTCGGGCAAGTCGACGCTCGTCAACGACATCCTCTATCGGGCGCTCTCGCGCGCTCTCCACGGCGCGGCGGAGAAGCCCGGCGCCCACGCGAAGATCGAGGGCATGTTCGAGATCGACAAGGTCGTCGCGATCGACCAGGCGCCGATCGGGCGCACGCCCCGCTCGAATCCCGCCACGTACACCAACGTCTTCAACCCGATCCGCGAGCTCATGTCGCGCACGCCCGAGGCGCGCGCCCGCGGCTACCAGCCGGGCCGCTTCTCCTTCAACGTCAAGGGCGGGCGGTGCGAGGCCTGCTCCGGCGACGGCCAGATCAAGATCGAGATGCACTTCCTGCCCGACATCTACGTGACGTGCGACGTCTGCGGCGGGCGGCGCTACAACCGCGAGACCCTGCAGGTCCACTACAAGGGCAAGTCCATCGCCGACATCCTCGCGCTGACGGCCGAGCAGGCCCTCGAGCTCTTCCAGAACGTCCCGTCGATCGCGAACATCTGCCGTACACTGGTCGAGGTGGGCCTCGGCTACATCCAGCTCGGACAGTCCTCGACCACGCTGTCGGGAGGCGAGGCGCAGCGGGTCAAGCTCGCCCGGGAGCTCGCGCGGAGGTCCACGGGACGCACGCTCTATCTGCTCGACGAGCCGACGACTGGCCTCCACTTCGACGACATCGACAAGCTCCTCGGCGTGCTCCGCTCGCTGACGGAGAAGGGCAACACCGTGATCGTCATCGAGCACAACCTCGAGGTCATCCGCACCGCGGACTGGGTCCTCGACCTCGGGCCCGAGGGCGGCGACGGCGGCGGGCGCATCGTCGCGGAGGGAACCCCGGAGGACGTCGCGGCCGTGAAGGGCTCGTACACGGGCCAGTTCCTGCGTCGGGCACTCGGCGCGGTCAAGGCCAGGGCGCGGGGATGACGCGCCGCGCGTGGCTGGCCTCGGTCTGGGGAGTCTTCGTGGCGGCGCTTCTCACGGCGCAGACGGCGGCGCCCTCGCCGACCCAGCCGCCCAAGGCGAAGGCGAAGCGTTCCGGGCCGCCTCTCGACTTCACCGGCATCTGGGAGCTCGATCCCAACGCGAGCAAGGGCGTCACGACGCAGATGCAGGGCGCCGTGCTGCAGGTGCGGCAGAACGGCAACCGGATCTGGATCGAAGCGATCGAGCAGAACCGGCCGAGGATCACGGCGGAGGAGATCGTCGTCGACGGCCAGGTCTACGAGAAGGCTCTCGGCGCCGGGAAGAAGGGCACGCTCGAGGCCGCCTGGGGCAAGGACGGCAAGTCGCTCTGGATGCAGGCCGTCGTCGGAACCGACGAGGAGCCGGTCGCGGCGACCCAGCGGATGATCTGGAGGCTCGAGGACGGCGGCAAGACCTGGATCCGCCAGACCCGAACGCTCCAGCCCGACGGTTCGAAAGACACCTTCCTGGTCTTCCGCAAGCGCGAGCCGAGCCGGCCACCGAAGGCAGACCCCCGGCAGTAGGCAACGCCGTGCGGAGCACGGCGTTTACTCAAATTTCGCTTTTAGGCCTACCGCATCGCCAGCGCGGCGGCGTTGTAGGGATCGAGCGCCAGCGCGGCATCGCGCGCCGCCCGCGCCGCGGCGCCGTCACCCCGCTTGAGCTCGACTTGAGCCAGGCCCACCAGAACGCCGGCGTTCGAAGGATCGAGCTGCGACGCGAGAGCGTAAGCGGCCCGGGCGCCTTCGAGGTCGCCGAGCGCGGCGAGCGCGTCGGCGGCGGCCTTCTGCGCGGCCGCGTCCTGCGGGGCCAGGGCGGATGCCTGGCGCAGAGTCGCCGACGCTTCCTCCGCCCGCCCGGACGCGGCGAGCGCCTCGCCGGCGGCCAGCTGCAGAGCGGCGTTTCCCGGCTCCTTCAGAAGCGCCGGGGAGAGCAGGGGAGGTGCCTCGGCACCGCGCCCCGTCTCGATGAGCAGTCGTCCAACCGCCAGCGCGAGCCCGGCATCCGCCGGCGTGCGCGCGAGCGCGGTGCGAAGCGTTTTCTCGGCCGCGACGTCGTCCCCCAGCGCTCGCTGCGTCTCGGCGAGGCGCGCCGCCGCCTCGACGTCGCCGGGATCCACGACCAGCGCGCGCGCGAAGGCGGCCGCGGCCTTGCCGTTCCAGCCCTTCACGCGGTACTGGTTGCCGAGCCCCACCAGGAACTTGGCGTCCGTGACCTGGCCCTGGACGCTCTCCTCCATGAGCCGGATGGCCGGGTCCGTGCGTCCGATCGACGCCATCGCGAAGCCCAGCAGGTACCGTGCGCGGGCGTCGAGGTCCCGCGGCTCCTCGAAACCCGCGATTGCGGGCAACGTCTTCGTTTGCAGGGCCTGGACCCCCGCGTCGTTGATCGAGGTCGTGTCCTCATAGCCCGCCCTCGGCGACATGTACTCGATGACCGGGCGATTGTCGGTGTGCAGGCCCTGGACGTCCGACAGCATGCGCGCCAGATCCTCCCCGTCGAGAACGAAGGGCGCGAAGATCGAAAGCGGGTGCCAGAACCCCATGGCGACGAGGTCGTCGTTGACGCCCGGCACCGCGGCGATGCGTCCCCGGATCCTGGGCAGGTCCCAGGACGTGGGCTCGACGGTGCCCATCAGGATGATGTCGCCGCGGTTGGGCCGCCAGAACGACGCGTGCGGGAAACTCGCGCGGAACGTGGCGACGATCAGCTTCATCTGCTCGGGCGGGAGCGAGTGGCCGTGGAACCACTGCACCATGACACCGCCCGGGTTGAGCCGTGAGCGCGCGAGCTCGTAGAACTCGCGGGTGAAGAGGTTGCCGACGCCGGCGACCCAGACGTCGGATGGATCGGAGATGATCACGTCGTAGCGCTTTTTGCGGGCGAGCAGCGCGTTGCGCCCGTCGGCCACCACGAAGCGCACGCGCGGATCGGCCAGGATGTTGCGGTTCTCGGCGGCGAAGAGCCGCGTGGCGTTGCGGGCCCCGGATTCGATGTCGGCGATCTCGATCGAGCGCACGGGGTACCGGGCGACGGCCGCCGCCGAGACGCCCGTCCCGAGCCCCAGAACGAAGACGTCCTTCGGATCGGGGTGCGCCAGCATCGGGAGGTGCCCGAGGAGGAGCTGGTTGGCCATGTCGCCGGGCTCGGTCGACGCGTCGGTCTTTCCGTTCGAGCGGTAGAAGCGGTACGGCCCCTGCCGGTCGACGGAGAGCGTCGTCGCGATACCGTCTTCGTAGAAGAGAAGCTCCGAGTTCTTCTCCGCGTTGAGCAGCCCCTGCGCCGTGCCGTAGATCGCGGCGTAGAAGCCGGCGCCCTGCGCAAGAAGGCCCCTGGGCCAGGCCGGCAGCAGAAGGGCGATGGCGAGGGCGACGACCGCGGCGGCGGTTCCGATGCGTCGGGCGCGCGGCGCGCCGTCTCGAAAGAGCGCCAGGACGCCGCCGACACCGGTCGCGGCGGCGGCGATCGTCAGCGTGGCCCTGAGGCCGAGCTGCGGAACGAGAACGAACCCGCCGAGGAATGCGCCGCCCACCGTCCCCGCCGTGTTCCACGCGGTGACGCGCCCGACGCCGCGGCCCATGCGCTCGAGGTCCGAGATCGCGGCCACCGCCGCGGGAAACGCGACCCCGAAGCAGATGGCCAGCGGCAGCAGCAGGGGAGCCGTCTGGAGGATCTGCCAGACCTGCACGAGCGAGAAGGACTCGCGCACCGCCGGGAAACGCTCTCATGTAGACGAGCGGCATCCCCGGCACCGCCGCGATGCCGGCGAGCGCCGCGAACGCCCCCGCGACGAGGGCGATGCCGAGCGTCCTCGAAGCGGGTGCGCGCCGGATGCGCGCGAAGAGGGCGCTCCCGATCGACATCCCGACGAGGAAGAGGAGGAGCATCAGGCCGAAGGCGTAGACGGAGCTTCCGAAGACGAGCGCGAAGAGACGCGCCCAGGCCACCTCGTCGATCATGCAGGCGAAGCCCGACAGGGCGGTCGCCGCGAGAACGAGCCTCGCGCCGGGCAGCGGCGCCGCAGTCGCCGCATCGGGCGCCGCGGCCGGCGCCGCTTCGGGCGCCTCGGCGGCCGGCCGAGCCCCCCGCGCCATCGCGAGCGCCGCGAGCCCCGCGAGGACGTTGATCCCGACGGCGACGAGCTCCCCCTCGCGCACACCCAGCCGCGGCAGCAGGACGTAGGCGGCCGTGCCGGTCCCGAGCGCCGCCCCGAGCGTGTTCGCCGCGTAGAGCGCGCCGACTCTGGCGCCGATCTCGTCCTCCCGGCCGACGAGCCAGCGCGCGAGCACGGGCAGCGTGCCCCCCATGAGGACGCAGGGCAGCACCAGGACGAGCCCGACGAGGAGGAACTGAACGACGAAGAACCCCATCGGCGCGTTCTCGAGCGCGGGTGCCAGTCCCAGGTAGACGGCCTCGACAGCCTTCAGGAGGAACGGGACGGCGAGGCCCAGGACGCCGATCGCGATCTCGAGCAGCCCGTAGGCCCGAAGGGACTTTCCGCGATTGCGATCGGCCCAGGCGCCGAGCAGGTAGCTGCCGGCCGCGAGTCCCCCCATGAACGCCGCCAGGACCGTCGACACGGCGAGCGTGGTCGAGCCGAAGATGTGCGTCAGCCGCCGCGTCCAGAGAACCTCGTAGACGAGCCCGCTCGCGCCGGAGAACGTGAAGATGCCGATCAGCGCGGCTCGCTTCAGAAACGTCGCCTTCGAGGCGGAGGGCATTGGCCCTAAGAATGGGGTCTGGGGTTTCCGGTTTCAAGGTCCAAGTTTCTGTAGACTCCCGCCCCGACATGCCCTCTCGTCTCCAGCCCGAGCCCTGGCGCGTCAAGGTCGTCGAGCCCATTCGCCGGATCGAAAGGGCGGCTCGCGAGGAGTGCCTGCGCCGCGCGGGTTACAACGTCTTCGGCATCGCGGCCGAGGACATCTACATCGACCTGCTCACCGACTCCGGCACGTCGGCGATGTCGGACGCGCAGTGGGGCGGCCTGATGCGCGGCGACGAGTCGTACGCCGGCGGCCGCAACTACTTCCACTTCGAGGAAACGATCCGGGAGATCTTCGGCTTTCCCCACGTGATTCCGACGCACCAGGGCCGCGTCGCCGAGAACCTGCTCTTCTCGACGGTCCTGAAGCCGGACGAGATCGTCCCGAACAACACGCACTTCGACACGACCCGGGCCAACGTCGAGGCCAACGGCGGGCTCGCCGTCGATTTCGTCATCCCGGAAGGCCGAGCACCGTCGGCCCGCCACCCCTTCAAAGGGAACATGGATCTCGGCAAGCTCGAGAAGTGCCTCGCCGACAACCGGGGCAAGGTCCCGCTCGTCATGCTGACTATCACGAACAACTCGGGCGGCGGCCAGCCGGTCTCGCTCGAAAACGTCCGCGGCACGAGCGCCGTCTGCAAGCGCTTCGGCGTTCCCCTGATCATCGACGCGTGCCGCTTCGCCGAGAACGCGTGGTTCATCAAGCAGCGGGAGGCAGGGCAGCAGGACCGGCCGATCGGCGAGATCGTACGCGAGGTCTTCTCGCTCGCCGACGGCTGCACCATGAGCGCCAAGAAGGACGGGCTCGCCAACATGGGCGGATTCCTGGCGCTTCGCAACGAGACCTGGGTCGAGCGCCTGATGAACAAGCTCGTCCTCATCGAAGGCTTCCCGACGTACGGCGGGCTCGCCGGACGCGACCTCGAGGCCATCGCCATCGGCCTGAAGGAGGTCCTCCACGAGGACTACCTCGCCTTCCGCGTCGGCCAGGTCACCGCGTTCGGCGAGGCGCTGGCGGCCGCGGGCGTGCCGGTCGTCGAGCCCATCGGCGGCCACGCGGTCTACGTCGACGCGCGCGCCTTTGCGCCGCAGATCCCCCCGGAGCAGTACCCGGCCGAGGCGCTGACCATCGCGCTCTATCTCGAGGGCGGCATCCGGGGAGTCGAGATCGGCGGCGTCATGTTCGGCAAGCCCGACCCCGCGAATCCCGGCCGCGAGATCCTGCCGGCGCTCGACCTGGTGCGCCTGGCGGTGCCGCGCCGCGTCTACACGAACACGCACCTGGAGTACGTGACCGAGGTCACGGCGGGGTTGCGGCGGGACCCCGGACGCCTGCGCGGCGTGAGAATCGTCCGGCAGGCGCCGCTGTTGCGCCATTTCACGGCCCGGTTCGAGCTCCTGTGAGGGGAGAGCGGCCGCGCTACAATTTGCACCGGCCGTGATCACCGGATTCAACACCGACGTCAAGCACCGGAACCGCGTGTTCCACATCCAGACCGAGGACAAGGGGGAGTCGAACCCGTGTGTCGAGTCCCTCGTCTACGTCGGGGGCGAGATCCTGGCCACCAAGCGCACCTCCTACGCCGAAGTGATGAAGGTGACCGGGCGCGACGACCATGCCGTGCAGGACCTCATGGAGCAGCAGCACCGCACCATGATCGCGGCCATCCAGCGCGGCCGGTTCGACGCGCCCAACGGCGGCATCCAGATTCCCGAGGGCATGTCTCCCGGCTCGGAGCCGGCGCCGGAACCCAAGGCCGAGCGCCCGAGCAAGAAGGTGGTCGTCAAGGGCGACGCGACCGCGCCGCCCGGGACGCACTCGCCGCTGCCGGCGGACCGCAGCCTCGACCAGATGATCCTCGACTACCTCGTATCCGACGACGTGCCCGACGAGATCGAGGTCGCTTTCGCGCCGGCGCCGGATTTCACCGCGGGCCGCTCCGTCCAGACGAAGCTCAAGGCAGTCTCGGGATCGCCCGCGCGTCCCCTGCCCGGAGCGCTCGTCCAGGTGCGCATCCTGTCGACCTCCGCCCGAGCGTCGACCGTGTTTCAGGGCAAGACCGCCTCGGACGGCACCTGCCCGGTGTCCTTCATGGTGCCCTCGACCCCCAACGGCGTGGCCGCGGCCGTCATCCGCGTCACCACCGTCGGAGGCGAGCGCGGAGCTCCAGTTCCCGATCAAGCGGAAATGAACGCCGAGCTGTCCGTCACGGTCAACGGCGAGAAGGATGTCGGTTCCCGCCGGTGCCTCCATCGCCGACCTCCTCGAGCGCCTCGGCGTCGCGAACCCGCGTGTCGCCGTCGAGCGCAACCGCGACATCGTGCCGAAGGCCGAGTACCCGGCGACCGCGCTCGCCGAGGGCGACGTTTTCGAGGTCGTGGAGCTCGTCGGCGGAGGATAAACGGCCCGGGTTGCCGCCTTCGCCCCGATCGGCTATTCTCCGCGTCCCGAGTGGGCCGTTAGCTCAATTGGTAGAGCAAGAGACTCTTAATCTCTAGGTTGTAGGTTCGAGTCCTACACGGCTCACCACTCATTCAGTTCCTGCCAGGACCCTCCGCCTCGCGGTTTCTCGCAGAGAATACGCGCGTGAGAACGACGACCCGCATCAGCGCGCTGCTCGGCGCGTTGGGGCTATTGCACGCCTCGGGCGCGGCGGCCCAGGAGACCAGGAACGTTCTCGTCGTCTTCTCGAATGCCCGGCTGCTTCCGGCGAACGTCGAACTGGAACAGGGGTTGCGCGAGACGCTGGCGAAGTCGGCGGATCGTCGCGTTGAGGTCTTCGCCGAGTTTCTCGACGTGCCGAACTTCGGCGGGCAGGCATACGGCGAAACGATGGCCACGTACCTGAGGGAGAAATACAAGGCCCGGCCGCCGGCCGCGATCGTCGTCGCTGCCGAAGGCGCCCTCGACTTCCTTCTGCAGCACCGGGACCAGCTCTTCCCTGGGATCCCCGTCGTCCACATGGCCGTCTCCCGGTCGAATCTCCGAAAGTTGCCGGCCCTTCCCGCCGACGTGATCGGGGTACCGATCGAGTACGACTTCGCCGGCACGATCGAGCAGGCTCTGGGTTGGCACCCGAAGGCTCGGCGCCTCCTCATCGTCACAGGTGCGTCGGGACAGGATCGTGAGTGGGAAACGCGGCTGAGAAAGGAAGTTCCTCAAATTGCAGGGCGTGTCACGGTCGAATTTCTGGCCGGCCTTCCGACGGGCGTGGTCCTCGACCGTCTGCGCGGGCTCGGAAAGGACGCCATCGTCTTCACGCCCGGCTATTTCCAGGACGGCGAGGGCCGGGTCTTCAACCCGCGCGAGGCCGCGGAACTCATCGCCGGCGCGGCCGGGGCGCCGGTCTATGCACCATTCGATACGTTTCTCGGCACGGGTGTCGTCGGTGGCCGCATGCCGACGTACCGAGCGCTGGGACGCCAAGCCGCTGAAGTCGTCCCGGAGCTTCTCGGGGGCGCGACGCCCTCGTCGCTCCGTTTGCCGGAGCTCGCGGCCACCGAGCTACACATCGACTGGCGTCAGGCGCGCCGATGGGGGATCGCAGAGCGCGAGGTTCCCGCGGGAGCCGTCTGGCATTTCCGGGAGCCGACGTTCTGGCAGGCACACCGCACGGCCGCGATCGTCGCCATCGTCGCCTTTCTCGTTCAGGCCGGGCTGATCGCCTCCCTGCTGGTCCAACGGCGATTGCGGCGACAGACGGCAGCCGCGCTGCAGGAGAGCAAAGAGCGTATGACGCTCGCCGCCCGAGCGGCGGAGCTCTCGATGTGGGTTTGGGACGCGACCGGCGATCGGCTCTGGACGCCCGAACCGTCGAGCGCCCCGCCGAGCGGCGTCCGTCAGGCACTGGAAGGAGTGCATCCCGCGGATCGCGAAACGGTCGAGCACGCCGTGCGTCGGGCCATCGCCGACGGAGCGGATCTGGACGTCGAGTACCGCCGCCTTGGGCCCGATGGCGAGGTGCGCTGGGTCGTCACGCGGGGCCGCGCGGATGACGGAGGGCACGGCCAGCGGCTGCTCGGCGTGACGCTCGACATCACTTCCCGCAAGCTCGCCGAGCAGCAGGCGGATCAGGACCGGACAGCGCTTCGACACATGACTCGCGTCTCGATGCTGGGGCAGCTCTCCGCGTCCATTGCGCACCAGATGAACCAGCCGCTCGCCGCCATTCTCGGCAACGCCGAAGCGGTGCAGAAAATCCTGAGTCGTGAGCCGATCGATCTCGCGGAGCTGCGGGCGATCTGCGACGACATCGTGAGCGAGGATCTTCGCGCCGTGGAGGTGATCCGACACCTGCAGAACGCTCTTCCGGAGGCGCAGCGAGCTGCAGCTGGAGCCGATCGATCTGAACAGGCTCGTTCACGAGACGCTCGACCTCGTCCGGTCGGACTTCCTGGCGCGCCACGTCCGGGTCGTCACGGAGCTCGACCCATCGCTTCCGACCGTGGACGGCGATCGCGTCCAGATGCAGCAGGTTCTGTTGAACCTGGTCCTGAACGCCGCCGAGGCGGTGGGTGGAAACGGCAAACAAGACGGGACGGTATCGGTCCGCACCGAGACAGCCGACCCCGGCGCCCGCCTCCTGGTCGCCGACAACGGTCCCGGCATACCGACGGACAGCCTGAAGAAGGTGTTCGAGCCGTTCTGGAGCACGAAGCCGGCAGGGATAGGCATGGGGCTCGCGATCTGTCAGTCGATCGTCGCCACGCACAACGGCACCCTGACCGCGTCCAATGGTCCGGGAGCCGGGGCGACGTTCTGCGTCACCTTGCCCCGCCGCCAGGAAGCATGAGCGCCGCCGCCGCGACCGGGACCGTCTTCCTGGTCGACGACGACGCGGGCGTGCGGAGGGCCCTTTCCCGCGTGTTGCGGGCCGAGGGCTGGGTCGTCGAGACCTTCGAGTCCGCCGAAGCGCTTCTCGCTCGCCCGGACCCGGCCGCGCCGGGGTGTCTCGTCCTCGACGTGAGCCTGCCGGGCATCGACGGGCTGGAGCTCCAGCGCCGGCTGGCCCAGGCCGTCGACGCCCTGCCGATCGTGTTCATGACCGGGCACGGCGACATCCCGATGTCCGTCCGCGCGATCAAAGCCGGCGCCGCCGACTTTCTGACCAAGCCGGTGAAGGCCGCCGACCTGATCGCCGCCGTCCGCTCCGCCTTCGCCCAGGATGCGGCGGCGCGGGAAGCGGCGGCGGACATGGCGGAGCTCCGGCGGCGGCTCTCCCTCCTGACGACCCGTGAGCGCGAGATTCTAGAGGGAATCGCAGCGGGCCGGCTCAACAAGCAGATTGCGGGCGACCTGGGGATCGTCGAACAGACCGTCAAGTTCCACCGCGCCCACCTCATGGAGCGAATGCAGGCGCGAACGGTCGCCGAGCTGATGATCATCGCCGCGAGGCTCGGCATCGGGACGAGATCCGATGCGCCGTCGAGCTCGGAGAATCCGACAAAGTCTCGGCGGCCTTAGCCGGGTTGGTGATCGGCTAAACCAAGGTCGTACTACCCGCCCGCGCATCCGCGCCATAGCCTGCGGCCCATGCAGCCTTTCTTCACGGCTGTAAAGGCAAAAGGAGACCTGACGTGAACCTGTGTAGACGTTTTGTCAACAATGCGCTCACGATCTCCATCTTGTTCGCATGCGTCGTCCTTCAGCCCCAGCCTGCGAGCGCCCAACAAACGAAACCGGCTGCCGGCTCCGCTTTTTCGTTTGCCGTCCAGGGCGACTCGCGACCGATGATGTACCTGCCGCCCAGGTCCGGCCAGCCCGACCTCGTCAAGCTGTTCGTCGAACTCTTCGGCCTGGTCATGCCGGAGAAGGTCGCGGAAGAGATGGTGAAGAAGGATGTGAAGTTGATCTTCGATCCGGACACCAAGGAGCTCATCGGCGTCACCATGCCGTTCATGAGCAAGAGCGAAGTCACGACCTTGACGGTGGACCAGGGTTGGGTCACCGAGGCCTCCGTCGAGGACGTGAAGCTGCTGCCCGGAGTGCACCGGACGATGTTCCGGCTCCAGGGCGGCGAATGGGTGGCGCGCGAAATCGTGAAGGACGTCCGGTCCGGGCGCGCCCGATTCGTGATCAACACCGGCGACGTGGTCTTTTGGGGAAATCAGGGCCGGACGGTGAACGACAGCCCGTACTGGAAGCGCGTGAACGACACCATGCTGAAGCAACTACCGCCCGCGGACGGCGAGATGCGTGCGGCCGGGCTGGAGGGTCGGTGGTTCATGAGCGCGGGCAATCACGAGGTGTGGGGCGATCCCGGGATCGAGGGCATGCTGAGCGCCGTGCCGTATCTGAAGAAGTTCGGCGTCACGGCGGACAATCCCATCTACAAATTCGACTTCAAGGGCGTCCGCTTCATCTTTCTGTGGAGCGGCAAGTACGACTACCGCTCGCCCTCACGGTGGGATGCGGATCGCCCGAACTACGCGCAGCAGATGAAGCAGTTGCAGCAGTGGCTGGACGAAGCCAAAGCCAAGGGCATCAAGAAGGCTTTCATCGCCTTCCACTACCCGGTATTCGCCCGCTCGGGCCTGGGCCCCATCCCCGGCCCGGACAATCCGCATAAGGTGATTGCGGCCTACGCGAAGGACATGGAGATCGTCGTGTTCAACGGGCACATCCACACCACCGAGATATTCGAGGTGGATGGCGTGAAGTACCTGATGCTCGGCGGCGGGGGCGCGGAGCAGGACCCGATTCTGCCCGGCCGGACGAGCATCAAGCTGCCCGCGGACTATCCGCCCGATCTCTACTGGAAGGGCCAGCCGCCCAAGGAGGAGTACAACTACGTCCTCGTGGACGTCAAACCCGGTGACAAGACCAGGTTCACCCTCAGTCGCTTCCGGCCGTGGTCGGCCGAGCCGTTCGCAACCGTCGAACTGTTCCAGTGACGGACGGGGTGTAGAGGCGGGCGGGCCCGCATGGCGACCGCGCTCCTGATCGTTCATGGCCTGGTGGCGGTCGCGCTGCTCGGCGCGATCACCCACCAGACCCTGGCGACATGGGCGGCGGCGTGCGGGCGGCCCGGGTCGTTCTTCGGGCGGTTTCGCTCCGTGCCGTCCGCCTCATTCGCTAACGCCATCGTCGTTCTGTATGCGCTCTCCGCGCTGCTCGGCGGGATCGTGTACCTCTACTTTCGCGTCGACACCAGGCCCGAGTTGGAGCGCGCCGGGTACTGGCAGACGCTGGGTCTCTTCGACATCAAGGAGCATTTCGTCGCCATCGGGTTGGCGCTGCTGCCGGCCTACTGGATTTCCTGGCGCCAGCCGCGTGCCGGCGAGTCCACGCGAACGCGCGCCGCGCTGACCTCGATCCTGGCCTTCATCGTCTGGTGGAGCTTTCTCATCGGTCACGTCGTGAACAACATCCGAGGCTTCGGCTCATGACGTCCTCGCACGCGGTCGACCGGTTCGCATCTGCCTATGGGACCGCGTTCGCGGTCCTCTACGTTGCCGCCCTCAAACTCGATCTCGCGCTGTTCACGGTCTTGCCTTCGCTCGGTATCATCCTTCCGGGCACGCAACATTCGCGAGATGTCGTCGATCCTTCGCTGGGGTTCGTTGTCCCGGCGATGTACTGGTACGGCTGGACCGCCACCGCCGCGCTCGGAGCGCTCGTGTGCGGCCTCGTTGCCGCGGTCTTGCCCGGGCGCTGGACACGATGGCTCTGGCCGGGTTGGTTGTGGGTGATTCCCGCGCTCGCGATGAGCGCGTGCGTTTACCTCACGCTGCCATGGTTTCGACTTTAGCTAGGCCGGGGTCGAAAGACGACGACTAGACCAAGGTCCTAGTTCCCGTTCCGCCCTCCGCACCGTAGCGTGCGGTCAATGCCAGCCGGGTTTCGTGTCGCCATCGTCGACGACGAAGCGGCCGTACTCAAGACGCTCAGCCGTCTGCTGCGACTGGCGGACTACCAGGTTGCCGCCTACTCGTCCGGCGAGGAGTTCCTCGCCTCAGTCGACGCCTTCCGGCCCGACTGCGTGATCCTGGACGTGCACATGCCGCAGCTGTCGGGCTTCGACGTGCAGTTGCGTCTGCGCTCGTCGCATCCCGGCCTTCCCGCGCTCTTCATCACGGCGAGCGACGACCCGTCGCTCGACCGGGCGGCCTCCGAGGCCGGAGGCGTCCGGCTGCTCCGAAAGCCATTCCCCAGCGACGAGCTCCTCGGGGCGGTCGAGGCGGCGCTTCGCACTCGGGGGTCCGCGTCATGAGGCTTCACGCGGCCATGCGCGCCCCGCCTGAACCAAGGTCTAGTGGCCGATATGGCGGCAAGGCTGTAAACCTGTGGCACTCAAAGCGAGCGTAAATGACAAGAGCGTCAAGGAGGATTAGAGAAATGTGGAAATCCAGGTCTCGAATGTTCCTGGCCGTCGTGCTCGGCCTGACGGCGAGCCTGACGGCTCTCGGCCAGACGTCGGGCAAGAAGCCCAACGTCGTCATGCTCATGAGCGACGACGTGGGCTGGGGCGACTACGGCGTCTACTACGGCGGCGCGGCGCTGGGGCATCCCACGCCGAACATCGATCGAATGGCCAAGGAAGGCGCGATGTTCACGAGCTGGTACGGCCAGGCCAGCTGCACGGCGGGTCGCGCCTCGTTCATGACCGGTCGCATCCCGGTCCGCACGGCCCTGTCGGTCGTGGTCGTCCCCGGCGACCCGAACGGCCTGGACGCGGACACGCCGACGATCGCCGAGTTCTTCAGGAAGAACGGCTATCAGACCTACTTCTCGGGCAAGTGGCATCTCGGCGACGTGCCGAAGTTCTACCCGATCGAGCACGGCTTCGACGAGATGAAGCAATTCGCGGCCTACTACCCGGGTGTCTATGGGTATGAAGACACGGCACCCAACGCGCACCCGTGGTTCCCGAAATACAACAAGGACTACTGGGAGATGTATCAGAAGGTGGTGAACCGGTATGAATGGGAGGGCACGGCGGGCAAGCCCGCGGTCAAGGGCAACAACGGCGCCGTGATCACGCTGGAGAACCTCGCCGATTTCGACGTCCGGCAGACGGATTCGGCGGTCGCGTACATCAAGCAGCACGCCAAGGACGGCAAGCCGTTCTTCATGAGCGTGAACTTCATGGGCATGCACCAGCCGACCAGCCCGAACAAGGCGTTCCAGGGCAAGTCGCACCTCGGCAACTACTCCGACAAGATGATGGAAATGGACGACAACATCGGCCGGATCATGGATGCCATCCGCGCGGTGGCGCCCGACACCATCGTCATCCACACGGCGGACAACGGCGCCTGGCAGGATGCCTGGCCCGACGCGGGCACCAACCCGTTCCGCGGCGAGAAGGGCACGGGCTTCGAAGGGGCGTTCCGGGTGCCGGGCATCATGTGGGCGCCGGGCCGGATACCGGCGGGACAGGTCCTCGTCGAAATGATGTCGCACATGGACGTGTGGCCCACGACGGCCACGATGGCCGGCCTCACCCCGCCGCCGCACGGCGCCTGGAAGGACAACAACGGCAAGCCGATCTACTTCGACGGCATCGACAACACGGCCTACGTCACCGGCAAGGCGAAGCATTCGGCGCGCAATGGCTGGATCTACACCGACGGCGAGAAGTTTCTGGGCATGCGTGCCGACGTCGGCGGCGACCCGGAGAATCCCGATCTGAAGATTGCGTGGAAAATGCTTTACACCTCGAAGGACACGTGGCTGGGGCCGACGCTGGACCTCGGCGCCATCGGTTCGACCTACAACCTCACGATGGACCCGTACGAGAAGTACGACATGACGTTCAACGGCGCGGTGGCGGTGCGCAATCCGACCTCGTCGCCGGGCCGCTACGCGGGCATGGACAATGGCTGGGCCATCTCGCTCGGGGACATTCCGCTCTCGGAGTTCAACAAGTCCATCGTCCAGTTTCCGAACAAGAAGCGGTTCCCGGGCGGGGCTTCGAACGACATGATCCCGAATCTGCAGAACCCGGAGAACCCGTTGCCCTACGATCCGCAAAAGATGCCGAAGACCATCGGAGCGCACTGAGCCATCGGTCTCATCGTTGACCACGCGGGCCGCTTCGCAAGGAGCGGCCCGCGATTTCACGCCGCGGACGGATCGGGAAGCCCATGACTGGGACCTCAGAATGAAGCCAGCATCGCTCAAGCGCGCCGGATCGGTCCCGCTCGTCACAGGCCGAGCTCTACGCGGCCGGCAAGAGGCTGCGGGACAAGTGCCCGCGGAGCTCGCACGCCGTGTGGAAGGCGCCGCACGATCGCCCGGATCCCCTCCGGCTGCTGGCAGAGTCGAACCAGGGGCGCATTCCGGAGCTGATCCCCATTCGCTACGGGCGCATGGTCCGCACGCCGTTCACGTTCTACCGCGGGGCGGCGCTCAACATGGCGGCCGACCTGGCCGGCACGCCGGCGAGCGGCCTTCGCGTGCAGGCGTGCGGCGACTGCCACCTCCTCAACTTCGGCGATTTCGCGACGCCCGAACGCCGCGTCATCTTCGACGTCAACGACATGGACGAGACCCTGCCCGCGCCCTGGGAGTGGGACGTCAAGCGCCTCGCGGCGAGCGTGGTCCTGGCGTGCCGGAACAACGGCTTCAGCAGGCGGGCGGCTCGAGATGCCGCGCTGTGCCTGCGTCCGCTCCTACCGCGAGCGCATGGCGGAATTCGCCCAGATGTCGGTCCTGGACGTCTGGTACTCGAGCATCGAGGTGGAGAAGACGCTGCCCACGCTCCGGGACAAAGAAACCCGCCAGCGGCACGAGAAGCTGCTGGCGAAGGCCCGTGCTCGCAGCGTGCAGGAGCACGATTTCCCGAAGCTCGCCGCGCTGGCCGGGAAGAAGCCCGTCATCAAGGACAACCCTCCACTGATCTACCACCCGCAGGAACGAGGGCGTGGAGGACCTCCTCGACGCGCGCGCGAGGCCTTCGGCGCCTACCGGGACAGCATGCAGGAAGACCGGCGCGTCCTTCTCGACCGATTCGAGCTCAAGGACATCGCGATCAAGGTCGTCGGGGTCGGCAGCGTCGGAACCTTCTGCGCCGTGATGCTGCTGATGGCCGGCGATCGCGACCCTCTCTTTCTCCAGGTCAAGGAGGCGCGCCGCTCGGTTCTGGAGCGTTACGCCGGCAAGAGCATCTACCCCAATCATGGGCAGCGCGTCGTCAACGGTTACCGGCTCATGCAGTCGGCGAGCGACATCTTCCTCGGCTGGACGAAGGGCAAGCTCGGCCGCCATTTCTACGTCCGCCGGCTCAAGGACATGAAGATCGCGCCGCTGGTCGAGCTCTTCAAGCCCGGCATGATGACGCCAGTACGCCGAGATCTGCGCGCTGGACGCTGGCGCGGGCTCACGCCCGGTCCGCCGAGCCTGCACTGATCAGCGGCTACCTCGGCAAGAGCGACGCCTTCGACAAAGCCATTGCGGCGTTCGCCGTCGCCTACGCCGACCAGAGCGAGCGCGACCACGCGGCGCTCAAGAAGGCGGTGCGCGCGGGACGGGTCGAGGCGGTCCTCGAGTCGGAATGAGCCGACCCCGCGCGGAGAGGCGATCCGACCGCGTGCTCCCGGAAGATTGAGTGGTTGCCCTTTGCCGAACGGGAAAGCTCAGCCTGGCTGCGCTCTCGCCCTCGCGGCGCGGGTCTTTGCCGCCCACGGCGAGGAGCTTCCGGAACAGCCGGAAAGTCCGGGCAGATCGCGCTCGTGCCCGGCGCACCGCCCGCGAAGGCCGAGGGCGCGACTCCGGCACCGCCTCACGAGGCAGAGTCCCACAAGTGGGTCTTCGCGTGGCAGGGATGGGACGGCCTGTTCCTGGAGTGGCGACAGAGCACGCACCTGAAGAGCCTGGCGGAAGAACTGGGCATGCCGCGCGCCGGGTCCGACCCTCTCGCGGACATTCATCTCGAGCAGCTCAAGCTCACCAGCCGCCTCGGCGGCCGAGTGGAGGTGGACGGCGCCGCATTCACGACGACGGGCAACCTGACGGGCTTCGACGACGGCGTGCAGCTGCGGCGCCTGCGACTCCTGGCGGAAGGCGATTCCATCCTGCTCGTGCCGTTCCGCTACAAGTTCGAGCTCGGCTACGTCCCGAATCAGTTCAACCTCGAGCAGGCGTATCTCGAGTTCTCGAAGATCGACTACGTCGGCTCCCTGCGATTCGGCCAGTTCCAGCCACCGATGGGCCTCCAGGTCATCACCAGCAGCTGGGACATTCCGATGATGGAGCCGGCCGCGCCTCTCCAGGCCATGGCGCCCGGCGTCGAGGCGGGCGTCCAGGTCGGCAAGCCCTTCGATGGGCGAGAGGGCGACCTTTCACCTCGGCGTCTTCGGCCCGGGCGCCGGCCCCAGCGAGTACGGCAACGCGTCGGAGCGTCTCGGAAGCCTCATCGGCCGGGTCACGGGTCTGCCGATCTGTCGGGCGGACTCCGACGACCCCTCCTCGACGAAGTTGCTTCACGTCGGGTTGAGCCTGGGCGTCCAGTACTCCGCCGCGAGCACGGTGCGCTACCGATCGCGGCCGGAGAGTTACATCGCGCCCTACGTCATCGACACGGGCGACATCGACGCCAGCGGGTCCGGGACGATCGGCGCCGAGGTCTCGTGGGTGAACGGCCCCTTTAACCTCCAGGCGGAATATCTCCATTCCTTCGTCGGGCAAACGGAGGCGAGCTCCTGAACTTCGGGGGGTTCTACGTTCTCGCAGGCTGGTTTCTGACGGGGGAGAGCCGTCCCTACGACCGGGAAAGGGCGCCTTCACGCGCGTCGTTCCCACGAAGAACTGCGACTTCGGCAAGTCGGGATGGGGCGCGTTCGAGGTGGCGGTCCGCTACTGCTCGACGGACTCAGCGACGGCAATGTCACCGGAGGCCGGCTCGGCATGCTGATGACGGGAATGAACTGGTACCTGCGACCGCAGCTGAAGTGGATGTTCGAGTACGGCCACGGCCGCGTGTCCGGGGGGCCGCCGGACGGCAACGTGAACATCTTTCAAACGCGAGTCGGCCTCGATTTTTAAGGAGAAGAGCTCATGGGCCGCAAGTTCAATCGCCCTGCGCCTCGGTATTGCTCGCCGCCGGCCGGTGCCGTGGCCGCGCCGTTCCGACCCCTTCGGAGCCTCCGGCTGTCCAGGAGTCCGGGGGAGGCGCCGTCTTCGTGCGCGACCTGGCCAACGCCGCCAACGATCCGACCTCGCCGACGACCCTGATCCAATTTCGCGACGTGGTGGTGCCCGACGTGTTCGACTCGAGCGGAGCGGGTAATCTGTTCGAGGTCCAACCGATCCTGCCGATCCTCG